>JBAYGT010000041.1:0-3402 GCA_041666525.1 Negativicutes bacterium | reverse complement strand
TTTTCTCCACAATTTGGTTGTATAATCAGGGCATAGTAAATATTATTTTGGGAGGTTGTCGTGAACAAGAAAGAAGAAATTAATCTGGACGAGGTAATTGGCGGGGCTGCAATCATAGAGATTGTTGACCAGGAAACGCAAAAAACTGGAGAAAAAAACACGTCGAAATTTTCGTTGAACGAAATTTTGCCACCGTCTGATCCGTCACCAGTGCGCTAGAAATTTTCGCATATCCGCTTCGCGCGAGTTTTCGGAATAAACATAAAGGGTGATTGTTATGAAAAAAACGCAAGAAGAAGTGTCGTTGGAAGAGGTTAGTGGCGGACAGAATATAATCCCGTCGTCGATAGAGTTGCCACACATAACGCCACCTTCTGTAGAGCCACCGCATATTGCACCACCGTTGGTAACGCCTCCGCATTTAACACCGCCGACGATCAGACCGCCGGTTATAAAGCCACCGCATATAACACCACCGCATATAAAGCCCCCGCAAATCAAACGTGATTAGTAAACAGAAGATTAATGACAATGATAAAGGGGCTGTGTAAAAAGCCATAGTACAATAACGACATAACGGAACATGGAACTAACCAAAAAGCTGGTTTGGAACGCGTAAATATCGAGCGTTCTGAATCGGTTTTTGGTATAAAATAGGTGCTGACAAAAAATACAGTTCGGTAGCGTCGCTGCTTTTTTTGTTTTTCTGATGTGCAGGATTATTTTTATTTGTGGCGAATATTAACAGAAATGTATTGTTTATGGCGGGAGTTACAATAGATGTTTGAATAAACTTTTAAAAATATTGACGATTTATTACATAAAGATGCCGGTTGTTCCAGCGAACTGGATTATGTCGAACAGCCGTTCCGGGTATTATCGCCGAAATGCGGCGGTTAGACGCGGAGAGCGCGGCGATATTGGCGAAATTGCAGGTAATATTATGAAATATGAAGTAATGGATGTCGAAGTCATTGGACGAATTAAAACAATAATTATGGATGTGCAAGCCAATGCGTTACGCGCAGTGGACTTTCAACGGGTGCTGATGTATTGGAATATCGGCAGGGAGATTTTTGAAGAAGAGCAGCGTGGCTCTGAACGTGCGGAATATGGCACATATCTTATAAAAAACTTATCAGTAATATTGCAGCCGGATTATGGCACCATTTTTTCCATCAGACAATTGGAACGTTGTCGTCAATTCTACAGGATGTTCCCAATTGCGTCCGCGCTGCGGACGCAATTGAGTTGGACACACAACAAATTGTTAATATCGCTCGACAATTGTGTGGCAACATTCCTTGCCTTTGCGTGCGCGAACCGCATCCGTGTCCATACTGTGGACAGCAGCCGTGTGTTTGCAAGAAGAAAGTCAAAATCAAGCTGGCGGACGGCAAAGAGCGTGAGATTCAGCACATGATTCACACTTCGTTCTGGAGCGCCGACGGTAAACCGCTGTCGGCAGCAGAGTTCTTGAATAACCTCTATGGCACATTGCCGGAATTTTTCAAAAGTGAAGCTGAGCTGCGCGAGCTGTGGTCCGACCCGCTGACCCGTAAAGCCTTTCTGGAGCGGTTGGCAGATGCCGGTTATGGCAAGAGTGTGCTGACGGAGCTACAGAAATTGATTAACGCCGAGAAAAGTGATATCTTCGACGTGCTGGAATATATATCATATGCCGTGCCGCCGATAACCCGTGAGCAACGCGTCGCCATTGCCCGGCCGCGGATATTTCAGTCACTGGGCAAAGAGCAGGCGGAGTTCCTCGATTTTGTGCTGACGCATTATATTGCCACTGGCGTCGAAGAAATCGGACAGGAAAAATTGAAAGACCTGCTCAAGTTGAAATATCATACGCAAATTGACGCGGCCCGTGTTCTTGGCGGCTCCGACAAGATTCGCAATTTGTTTATTTCGTTCCAGAAGCATTTGTATTCGAAGAATGTGGCGTGATGATAGTTTATTATTTGATTAATGCGAGAAAATATTTTTGTGAATGAAAATTTGAATTTAGAATATCGTATAGTGAAGGGTAAACACAATACTTACAACCGGGGAATATTATACGAGGAAGTATGGGAACAACCGGTTGTAGCTGTTGCGATTAAATACGGAGTGTCAAATGTTGCAATACACAAAATTTGCAAAACTTTGAACATACCGACGCCTCCGCGTGGCTATTGGGCTAGAGTTAGGGCTGGCGCAAAACTTGAAAAAGCACCGCTTCCGAAAACCAAGGTAGCGCTTGAGGTTCTCGGTTCCAGAACTTTTGAAGGAGTTAAAGCCGTGAATGCGTTATTGCCAAAGCTCAATTTTTTGACTGAAAGTGAAAGAAGCAGAGTGTTACTGGCTGCGCGGTCAATCAACATGTCTGCTAAAAATGTGCGGGTGCATAAAAAAATTGTTGCATACAAGTCAGTGATAAAAGAATGGAATGAAAAAGACAGAAAACCAGAAATGGCGCAAAGGAAGTTCGGAAACTTTTCTCGAAGGCTACCGTTCATGGCCGGGGTTATTTCAAAAGAGTCGCTTCCCCGTGTTTACCGGATATTAAGCGTATTGTTTTGCCAGTTAGAAAAATTAGGGTGTTCTGTTAATGACGATCTCTCTCTTCAAATTAGAAATGAACATGTAAGTTTTGAAATTGAAGAGGCTCAAGATAAAGTTAAACATGTAATCACGAAACAAGAAACACAAGCAATGCTTTTGTATGAAGATGCGAAGCAACGTTATAGGTGGGCGGCAAAACCTCAAATTCGCCAGTATGACTATATATTCAATGGACGGCTAAGAATAAAGATTCGTCAAGGCAGATATTTTCGAGAAACAGATAGCGTTAATGTTGAATCTCGGCTTTGTGATATGTTGATAGAACTATATGAAAAATCCGAAGAGGTCCGCAGCGCCAGAGAAAAACAGGAGGAAGACGCCCGAAATCAAGCAGAAAAAGCCAGGTTGAGGGAAGAACGTCGCGAGCGCTATAATAGGGAAGTGGAGCGTATTAGAGCGTTGGAGAATGCATCGCTGGATTTTGAGACTGCAGACAGAATCCGGGCTTATGTCAAGGCTGTTGTGACTTCTCGCGGTCAAAACGGATTGGATGATGAAACTGCAGTTTGGGTTGACTGGGCAATGAAAAAAGCTGATTGGTTCGATCCGATAGTGGCTAGAAATGATGAGCTGTTTGGTAAACGGGAGCATAATAAAAATTTGAAAGATAAGACGCTTGAAAAAGTTGTATGTTATTGGTGATGGAATCTGTTTCATATTTTCCTAAAACCTCCATGTTTTCTCCACAATTTGGTTGTATAATCAGGGCATAGTAAATATTATTTTGGGAGGTTGTCGTGAACAAGAAAGAAGAAATTAATCTGGACGAGGTAATTGGCGGGGCTGCAA
>JBAYGT010000040.1:0-3469 GCA_041666525.1 Negativicutes bacterium | reverse complement strand
GGCTCCGCCTTCAATATAATCTGATCCGATTCCGGCTTCTATCCAATCGCCTCCATCTCCACCTTTCAACGCATCATTACCGGCACCACCATATATTACATCATTTCCGGCTCCGCCTTCTGCATAATCGTCACCACTTCCAGATACTATCCAGTCATTGCCTTCACCGCCGTAAATTGTATCGTTGCCAAGTCCGCCATCAATAGCGTCATCACCAGCTAATCCAAATATCTTGTCATTGCCGCTGGTTCCAGTCAAATTATCTGCGCCAATGCCACCTGTGATCGCATCCTTAGAAAACTTGACCAGTGCTTCTTCGTAGTCACCGCCTTTTGCCGAGTAATTGTTATAAAAATCCAAATACTTCTGATGGTCGGCGTAGGTATTATCCATGTAACCATATGTTTTTACAACCCGGCAGTAATTGCCGAGCAATTCCAGCCCGGCGTTCTGGTCGATGGCAATTATTCCGTCCAGCATTTGTTTGGCGTAGTCGAGATTGTAGCCGGTCGTTTTGCCGCTGGCATCAACGGTCGGCTGGATGATGAATTGCAGCGCGGTTGACTTGACCAGCAATTCACAATACAAATTGTCAATGAGGCTATCATAGATTTTGTTTAGTTCCGCTACCTGTTCAGCGTGCGGGTTTGCGCCGTGGCCGGAAACCTTGCTCCAAAAGCCCTCAGCGAACAGTTTTTCCAATGCTGCAAGCTTTCGCGCATCCATCTCAGGTCCGCGAGTTTTAGGATCAATGTTTTCGACGCCACACCATTTGAGTATTATTTGATTAGCAAAGTCTTCTCGCTCAGTCTTGCCTGTAGTGTTAATAAAGGCTGTGACAAGTTTTTTCAACTCTCCGCTTGCATCGCGAACAATCGCTTGCTGCAAGGAATGTACATTCCCCCAGCCGCGTACATCCGGCAACGTCTTTATATCATCCGGTACTGGCAGAATTTCCAGTTCTTTAGAGTTGACAACATTACGGTTTACAACATACCCATTCATCTGTCCGATAACGCCACTATTCCAGACAAATGACCCCTGCTGTCGCACTGACTCGCCATTTGCTTGCTCAGCGCCAGTAACATCAGTCTTGTTCAGATTGAGTTGTTTTATTCCTACTTCCGCAAGGGTCTTAAGTTCTCCGGCATCTGAAATTCCGTTGCCATTCGCGTCCTGCCAAACCCGTAGCTGTGAATACACTGCGTCTTTGTCGTCGATAACCCCATCTTTGTTATCATCAAACTCGGCTAACGCATCAAACCCATTTTTCGCCAATGTACCATCTTTTTTCTTCATACTGTCGCCGAATAATTCGGTACCGTCATTAATGGCTCCGTCGCCATTAACATCCCGCGTCAGCCAACCATCGTCTTTACCAAGCCAAGTAGCGCGTTCTGCAAACTTGTTGCCATCGTAATCAAAATATGCGCCGCTCTTCACAAACTCAACTCCGTCGCCGTCCAAATCCAAAGCTATCGGGTCGTGCGACGGACGGATGTAACCGGTATTGCTATATTCTTTCGCAAGCTGCTTACAATTGAAATAATTCTTATAGTTGTCATCGTATCCGGGTGATTCGTGAGGATTAGGGATAGGATCACCTGATTTATTGCAATGAACTTGCAAATTAACAACTGCTAACAATTTGTCTTTTTGCTCATCAGTCAACATATCCCAAGCCATCTCGCCACTTGTCGCTCCCACCAAACTTCCGGCGCCAACGCCCAACGCTCCGCCGACAACTCCTAACCACGGGTTAACCTTCGCTCCCTGCGCAGCCAACCACCCACCAAGGATATATGAACCAATATATCCTCCAATAGCTCTAGATACAGCTCTCCCAAATGCATCACTATCGCCTTCATACAAGGCGACAGAAATACTAATACCGTCACCGATAAAACCAGCTACTCCGAATTTCACCTTACATCCTTTAACCGCAAGGCTATCCTCAATGATTCCTTTTTCGATTGCTGTATCCATTATACGTTTCATTCCGTCGTTGTAAGAACCATACATCGACCACACTACGTCAATTGTAGTAATTTGTGCCATTTTATTTTCTCCTATCTGTTATTTTTCTTGTCAGAATCATAATATCTATGCAATAGCCATTTAAAAAAAGAACTGGTATCAAAAACAAAACCAAAAACAACGCACCACCAATAAAAACAATGCCAACTTCGGAACCCATGAAGCCCCACATTCTCCAGCCAATATTAACATTATAATGCGCAAGATGCTGTTTGGGTGAATAGAAGAGAAAAACCCAAAACATTCCTGCGATTACTGGCTCATAGACTAGATGCGTAAGTATTTTTTTTCTAAAATTCTCAAGCATCATTGTTCTTTTTAAGCTAATTTCAAAATATTTAACGCAAAGAATAGTTGCCCAAATCGCAGAACCGAGAGAAATAAATAATTCGCACACCGCAATAAATTCTATAATCGGTTTCGGAGCATATTTTCCGATTAAGGCGATTAGCGGCATGTATCCAGCAATATAGTCAGTCATCTCCCGTACACAAACGTAGTTAAGAACATCTCGCGGTGTTAGCAACCAAACCAAAATACATCCGACAAAATGGCAGATTATTAATGCAAACCACTCTTTCGTACTTTTGGCCAAATTGCTGTTTTTTGAGTTTTCTGAAATCAATTCACGTTCTTCCAAAATAATCCTCCTTGTTTATTTTATAAATTTAAAACATTTATTCCAATAACCGTCTTGTGTGAAACCAATATTGCTTATACCACCGATTTTTTCGTGTTTCCATTACAACACCGAATATTGCTGGTACTCTAACCAAAAAACGTAATTCAGCCAAAATTTCTCGTCGTTTCTAATAACGCGCATTACGGCGAGCCATAAATTGTTGTTTACGAAGCTCGCGATTAGCAAAGCGGCATGTTTGAGGGAATACTCAATCTGACAGTGTTGAGTATTCCCGAGTTTGCCGTTTGCCGCGAGCAAGCATTAGAACAATTGGCGCAGCCGTACCGCGCTTGATTTTTTGCCTCATTTTTCATCAAGGAAAAAGAGGGCGCGCGAGCGAAAAAACCGTTTCTTGCTTTCGCAGCATACTTTTGGCTTGCCCCAAAAGTAGCCAAAAGGTCAGACGCCATACTCCTGTTTGCGGTTATCAAACCGCTCACCCAGCGCCGCCTGTTCGTGGATGATTTTACCGGCGTCAACGGCGATACCGTGATATCCGGCGACCAGAATTAAGGCGGCGAGGCCGCTGTCAATTGGTTGTGGTTGTTCGTTCATGTATTTTTTTCTCCTATGGATTTAAAACAAAAAACTCCGCCCAAAACAGCCCCCATTAACGCAAAACAACGCCCGGCACAATGCCGCAACGCTGCTTTTAATGAGCTCTGTCAAATGACGGAGCCTGAATATTTAGTTATTGAATTTTTGGACGGACACTAACGTAAATTTACCACTGCCGGAAACACCGTATGC
>JBAYGT010000039.1:0-4171 GCA_041666525.1 Negativicutes bacterium | reverse complement strand
GTCCTTCATGAATATTATTGTGAGGGCATTATCCGTGATGGCGCGTAAACGATTTTCGTCTTCAATATGAGTCGTAAGCAGCGCCTGGAATCCATCGGCCATTTCGTTGAAACTGTCAGCTACCTGACCAAGCTCATCATTTGTGCCAAGATTAACTCGCTCGTGCAGATCACCACCGGCAAATACTCGCGCCGAACGGGCAAGCGACTCAATACTGCCCTTCATGGCGTAATAGCTACCGATGAAGAAATAGTACGCTACCAACAATAGTAGGCTAATGGTGCCGATACTGATGAGAAGCTTATGGTTTGCGCGTTCAATGCGCGCATTGACCAGCATCTGGGCTGTTGGTAGCAGAACCTCATATATCTGCGTGTAGTTTCTATTGATTGCATCTGTTGTGATCTTGAAGAACTCTTTAGGGGATTCGGAAAAATGGCCGGTCATGATATCCGAGCGCACGAGGTCGGTAATTTTATGCGACGAATTGATGATGTCTTTGCTTGTTTCTGAAAGCTGAGGCCATGTTTGAGCATTGTATTGGCCCGTTTTATCGAAGTTAATTACGAGCGTCTTGAGCGTGTCATCAAGTTGGGCAATCAGAATAATCAACGTGTTTTTTTTGTGCTCTGAAAGCTGTTTCTTGCCCAAAATGCCGGCGCCGAATGCGCGAACCTGCCCCAGTCGCTCAAGTGCTCTCGGAAGCTTCCAAATGGCAGTATCAATCAGGTAAGAAGAATCGAGATCAGGGTCAATGGTCAAGGCATATTCATCCGCAACAGTCATCTCGAAGTCCAACAACTCATCAATTAAACGGGTATGCGTGGCAAAGTTCTCGTCTACCGTCCAGTTGAGGCCATCAGCTTGCAATCTATTCCAGATAGTTTCAATGTGCCTCCATTCCTCGCCCAAGACTAAACGAGTAGGGAGCTGACTTTTTAAGGTGTAAAAGGCTGCCGTTGTTTCAATTAACTTTTTGGTGCGCGCGGCGCGAAAATCTTTGATGCCTCCCAAGACCCCAGCCGACAGGCCACGATGCTGTTGCATAAGCTGAACAGTTTTGGAAATTGGCTTAATTAAGGCGATGCCTTTCAGCTCTAGTTGTGATGTGCGTTTAACCTGACTAAGGCTTTCATAGAAGCTGTACATGACTACTGTAATGGCGATTAGGTATATTAGCCACAGTACCGTGAATTTCCATGTGTAACTCAGCCTGTTCATCATGGCAATAGCGGGAGAGAATAGTGTTTTCATTGGTGCTTCCCCAGGATAGGAGTTGTTGTATATACCTATAAGACGCCCAATCACATCACTCTACAGAGACTAGATTTTATTGCATCACGAGTAATTAAAACCTTAGCCTCAAGCTTTATGGTCCATAGATGTTTAAGTCCCCAATTTCCCTGCTGTAGCGTATAAATATGTTGTTCAATAACTTCGTCTCAATCGCCACCACAAGGCCGTAGCTGCTGTGGTTTTGGTAAAGGTAAGGTTGCCTATTTCCCTTTGTTGCTATATCTAACTATCTACACGTTTTGTTTTCGCTGAATTCCGGGTATTTATCTATGCTTCAATGATGCCCCCGAAGGCCGCTCCAGAATATTGCGCGAGTTACGGTCTATCATTAAGATAATATCCACTACTTTGCGTCCTGATTCATTAATTATATCCATTCGGCAGCAATACCAATTAACAGGACGCGTTCATCATCCAGCCTGAGCGATAGCGTTTTGCAAAGCACGTCCGTGTTAAAGTCCCGATAGTGTTCCGACTCCACAATGTGATAACTGTCTTGTTCGGACTCAAACGCCAGCAATTGATAAAAATACGGTCGGCATGCCCAGTTAAAGCCAATTTGTGTGGTGTCCTCAAACCACGTGCCATCGGCAAAATTAAAGTTCGATGAGATTTGCTCTCCGTTGTTATTGCATAAATAAAACCGGAGAATACCGCTGTTTTCAAACGGGTGTGCTGATAATGTATTCAGATTGAAGTCGTTTTCCAGGGCTTTTTTCAGGAGTTTAATCAACCCCTTAATATTGGCGATAAACTGTATCTTGTGTCTTTCTTTGGTTAAGGTTTTTTTCAGAAAGGTTTTTCTTAGTGAGTTGATTTGTTGGCGATAATGTATCGGCTCTTTAAATTCCGGTGTGGCGGGCGAAAACAAATAGCCTTGCATATATTGGGCGCCGCAGCTCAAGCCGAAATGAAAGTCATCAGCCGTTTCTACGCCCTCGCAAACGATACGGCAACCGGTGCGTTTCGCCAGACGAGATAACAAATGCACTACATCGCTGGCGATGCCGCCTTTGCTTGCATTCTGGAATAACTGCATATCCAGTTTGATGAGGTCAGGTTGTATGGACATGACCCTTTCCAGCTGAGAAAATCCGGCGCCAAAGTCATCAATGGCTATTTTCAGGCCGTGCTTACGATACACGCCGGCAATTTCAACGAGTTTGTCCAGATCGCCTTTTGATTCGGTGATTTCGATAATAATGCGGCTTCTGTCAACATTAAACTCGTCCAACATCAGCAAGGTCGGCAGTGAATTAAAATCAGCGATCCGGTCGATCCAGGTGGCTGAGATATTGATGGTCAAATAACCGTTGTAATGCGATTGACTGAATTGCTTCAGCGCCTGACGTCGAACCATGCGATCCCATGCAATCAGCTGATTGGTTGCAATATCCGGATCAGAAAATAATTCGCCTGCCGAAATAACCCGGCCATTTGTATCGTGTTGCCGGGCTAATGCCTCATAACCGATAATAGTACCGCTGGCCGCTCCAACAATAGGTTGAAAATAGGGGAATAGTTCCATTTCTGGCGTCATATATTCGCATTGCCGGGCTAATGCTTTATAACTGCTGACAGTGCCGTTAACAGAGTTAACAATAGGCTGAGAATAAGAGAATAGTTTCTTTTCCGGGTTCATATTTGGGTGTTCACTTAAGGTGTTCGGTCATGGAAATAACGTTTTTTGCCATTTCCTTCTATATTTGCGATTCATCGCTAGTTTTCTTAAGGTGTGGTAAGCATCATTTTCAGTTGATCCGCAGTTTGTTTCCGTTCCTCAAGTTTGAATTAATCCATTGTCATGTTTTACTGTTCCTTAAATCGGACAAAAAAAAGCGTCTCCAAACGGAATGCCCGACGCATTCAATCTGGTGACGCCTTTGTCAATATGATCCGCCGTTGAACCAATATTTTTAGCGCTCCGCCATTGGAGTCTCTACAGTGTTAAAAGCAATCGTTGTACCAAGATTGATATATGGGTCTTGTATTTGCATTATTAAGTAAATACAACTGGTTATAAGGTATGCGTTTGAAGCAAGGTTGTTTTAGTTTTTGAAAACAACGCATCGAATGTGTGCAATTTCCCGATGTATTGCACCAATTGATATCTATTATGTGCAGTGTGTGATTACTTAATACAGCTGTCTAAACCGGCGCAAATCGATATGTCGATTGGCTATTTTTCCATGTCTTCAAGCTCGATATTGAGCGCTCTGGTTGAAAGCAACAACTCGCTTACCGAGGCCAGCAACGATAAAACGATAAAGGCCATGCTGAATACAAAAGTAATGTCGCCGTAATTTTGCAGGCCGAAAAAGATCAGTCCCATGGCGAGTATGCAGCAGATAATACCGATGACTGCGAATAACTGCATAGCGACAATAAATCGGATTCGGTATCTCAAGCTATTAATCTGTTTTTTAGTGACCGGGCTTCTGGTTTTGTTAAACAGGTTATGCTGTTCCCTGATCCGGTTGGCAATCGCCAGGAAACGGTTGGAGTAAGCCAGAAACAAGACTGAAATGGCTGGAAATAAAAGGGCGGGTGTTGTAATGGCGATATTCATGGCTATTTATCAGGGTTTATCTGGTTAATATGCGGTAAAACTTGGACTGTTTATGCCGAATCTCAATAGGTATTGAATATTCAAAATCATAGCCACTCGGCGGCAATATCAATTAATAAGACGCGTTCGTCATCATCCAGTCTAAGTGACAGGGTTTTGCAAAGCACATCCGTGCTAAAGTCCCGATAGCGTTCCGACGTTACAATGCGATGGCAGTCTTTTTCCGATTCAAGCGCCAGCAATTGATAAAAATACGGCCGCCATGCCCAGTTAAAGCCAATTTGCGCGGCGTCTTCAAACCACTTG
>JBAYGT010000038.1:0-4864 GCA_041666525.1 Negativicutes bacterium | reverse complement strand
CAAGTATGCGGATGAGAGTTTGGGGTTACGCTGACGCTACGTCGGTAGAACAAGTTTGCCAGGAGTACAGCGCTTGACCTTTTGGCTACTTTTGGGTCAAGCCAAAAGTATGCTGCGAAAGCAGAAAACGGTTTATTCCGCTCGCGCGTCTTGCTTTTTGTCTTGATACAAAAAGGAAGCAAAAAAATCAAGCGCGGTACGGCTGCGCCAATTGTTCTAATGCTTGCTCGCGGCAAACGGCAAACTCGGACTATGTCCTCAGACATGCCGCTTTACTAATCGCGAGCTGCGCAAAAAACAATATTTGGCTCGCCGTAATGCGCTATGGTAACGATGAAATAGGGGAGTTGATCCGAAAACTATTTGGTCAATAGTAAGATGAAAAAGGAATTGGTGTAGGTTTTTTTAATTCCTTGAAGTTAAATAATTTATTTTGAAAGGAAGGTATAGAATATGAACAGTAATACCGAGTTAAGTCACAATGAGCAGCGAAGTGTTTTCGCGAAGTCTTTTCCCGGTTACAAGAAAATTCTGGTTACAGTGTCATACTTAATTAATCTGAGTTCATTGGTTTGGTTAACTCACATGGAGAGTCAATGGGGTGATGTAAGGGTAACGGTAGCCGTGATGCTGATTTGTTTTTTATCGGCGATGGTCAGCTATCGGACATATTTTGGGAGACAACAGGGTTACATGCAGCTAGCGCGAAGCCTTATTGTCCGAAATACCAAGGCATTCAAGCACTTGGGAATACCTCTTGTGATTATTAGTGTTTTGGTAATATATTATTTAGTACCCCTTGATGCCGAAACGCTCGGTTTGAAGGTATTAATTACAACAATAATCTGTGGATATAGTTTCGTGATCGCTCATGAAATAGTATTCAGGGGACTATTGCCGGATAGATTGTTCTTTGCAAGAAACAGAGAAAATCCTAAAAATACAGAAGCAAAAGTACTGCTTCTAGAAGCCTTAACACTGGCATTGTTTTTGGGAACTTTTATTCCGAAGCTGCTGTTAGTTTTGGTGCTGATATATTCCCGACACAAAACGGGAATGTGCATGCTTGAGGAAAAATATTTTACAGATGACCCAGACAAAAAGTATTTTTCGGTTTCTGATTCAATATTGGACACTACTACTATTTTTAATTTCGTGATAATTAGCATAATCGTAAATATTGTGATAGGAAGGTGATTAATATGAATGAACTAACAATTCAGAAATCTACGAATGGTGACAGAAAACGGGTCTATTCAGGCGGCGATTTTGCAGCCTGTTCAGTCGGAATTTTATTTGGCTCGTTTGCTGCGGCCTGGGTAGCAAACCGACCTAACAGTACGGAAGCTGAAAGAAAGGCTGTAGATGGATTGGCCATAATTTCCACGATTGTTGTTGCAAAAATCAGTGTCGTGGTCAGTCAAGTTATTGACGGAGCTTTAGATCCGAAATCAGCGGCATTTCAAACTGCGAAAAACTCAATTATAAGTCTTGCTCTTGACGCTTTGCCGCTGCCGGGTGTATTCAAGGCCTTGTTGGCGGAATTGTTGGGCAGCATTATTGACCGCGCCGCAGGCGGCGATTACTCGATAACGCTTCCAGACGGAACCGAGATAGATATGAACAAATGGATATCATCACAGCTACTACAAGAGCAACGCCGCGATCCGATTGCGTTGGACTTGGACGGTGACGGTGTTGAGTTTGTTAAGAACGGCGCATATTTCGATTATGACAACAACAAGTTCGCGGAGAAAGCAACCTGGATTGGTAAGGATGACGGCTGGTTGGCGCTGGACAAGAATAATGACGGGAGAATCGGCGACGGTTCGGAGTTGTTCGGCTCTATGGTTTTCTTCTGTTGCGTGGCCGAATGTGCGGCATTATTGCCGGATGTTCGGGCGGGTAATATAGGAAATATTAACGTTTTCCGCTCATAGCGTCTTGCTTTTTGTCTTGATACAAAAAGGAAGCAAAAAAATCAAGCGTCGTGCTACAAACAAAGTTGTTCTAATGGCTCATTTGCTACAAACGGCAAACTCGGTAGTACTCAACACTGTCAGATTGAGTACTACCTCAAACATGCCGCTTTGCTTAACGCAAATTTCACCAAGAACAACTAATGTTTTCAGCAATGCGCGGATAAGAGCGACGAAAAAACATTTTAAGTAGATGGAGCTATTGCTGAAAATAATGGTTAGACAAATTCATGGTTTATAAATAAATTTCGAATTAATTGTGGGGGTGTTGATTGAATAAAGTAATTAGGTTTTTGGTTGGAAAAGAAATATTAGCAAATTGGAGAGCCAGCGAACGACTCGATATAGTGAAAAAACTCTATTACGAAGAAAATTACTCGGAAGCACTAGCTGTCGTTTCAACAATATTCGAAAGTGGCGATGGATGCTCTTCAGCAAAAACTTGGAAAATGCGTATAGAGCAGAAGTTGGAAAATATCGATAATTGTAGCGTTTCGTTAGAAAAACTTAATGCTAAAAGCGTCCTAATACGAAAGCTAATAGAAGCGATGGCACTTTCTATCGTTGGGAGCATGGTTTGCTTATGTGGAGTATTAGTGCAAAGCTTGGCAACACATATTTTGACTCTTACGAAAATAATTACTTTCTTTAGTAAAGATATTGCGGCGATTGCCTATTTTGGAACGGATATGGTGTTTGCGCTGATATTGGCTCTTTTCATTTTCAGATACACGGTTGAAAAAACATATTCAACTTTTCAGGAAAACTCATTAAAATCTCAAGCTCGTGCGCAGACAGCAAATTTGCGGAATTCGCTTAACCCAACTACAATTATTATTATTTTAGTCGTGGTTCTTCCCTTGATATGGTGGGAGTATTCGTTCGAGGAATTTGTGTTGGGAAATGCTAGTAATATTCCTCAACTATTTATTTTCAATTTCCCAATAAAAAGCTTTTCTGACAAACTGATTTGCCTGATCTTCGCTGTAACTTATTTTGTTGTACAGGTAGCATATTTTTTCTTTTTGACGTTGCGAGTAATGAGTAACAATACAACTGTCTGTTCGAAAAGTACTCGGTTTAGAATTTTTGAGAAAATTGCGAATACGATTTTGTGCGTTGTTGCGATCTGCCTTATTCCCCAATATTATTCTTCGAATTTCATGACAATGATATTGGCGTTTTTTTTATATCAGTACCTATGGTATAAACACAGGAGCTTTTTACTGATCGCATTGATTCATTTTTTTCTACTGTTTGCGGCAGAAATTTTGGTAGCGATTCACTAAATTCAGTTAATGTTGAAGGAGAAAAGTGAGATTATGACAAAACAGGAAGCCAACGAGAAATTTAAGCAATCAATGAAAAATTGGTATATCAATGTTGTTGTAGAGGCACAGGTTACTGGTGCAGTTACAGCGGGAATTGTAGCCACAATGATAACGATATTGCTAAAATTACCGGGTTCGGGAAGCGGCTATGGGGTCGCTGTGGTTATGGCGACATTTGGCTTAGTGATTAAGGCGCTGGATATTGAGGGGTATGTTTCGAAATTAAAATCCACATGCGATTTGTATTCAGCCTACAGTGATTGGCTAAAAGCTGACGGTGACGATGACGGCGGTCCGCGACCACCACAACCCGGTCCCGAAGACGATGACAAGTGGAAATGGCTTCTAGGATTATTACCGCTACGCCGCGACCCGATTGCGTTGGACTTGGACGGTGACGGTGTTGAGTTTGTTAAGAACGGCGCATATTTCGATTATGACAACAATAAGTTCGCCGAGAAAGCAACCTGGATTGGTAAGGATGACGGCTGGCTGGCGCTGGATAAGAACGGGGACGGGAAAATCGGCGACGGTTCGGAGTTGTTCGGCGAAGCGATGCGGAAAAAAGACGGTACACTGGCGAAGGACGGGTTCGACGCGCTGGCGGAATTTGATGACAATAAGGACGGAAAGATTGATTCGTCTGATGCCATCTATTCGCAGCTGCGGGTGTGGCAGGATGCCAACGGTAACGGTGTTACTGATGCTGGCGAGTTGAAATCATTGACCGAATTGGGAATCAAACAGCTGAATTTGCAAAAGACGGCTGTTAACGGAACCGCGCAGTCGAACGGCGAGACGATTACCAACAGAAGCAGCTTTGTTTGGGAAAATGGCACCAGCGGGCAGCTGAACAGCTATTTTGTGCAGCGCAGTATGACCGACACTCAAGAAACCGAGCTTTTGCCGGTGCCGGACGACATAAAAGCATTACCGGATGTGCGCGGCTGGGGGAGCTTGCATTCTTTGCAGCAGGCGATGGTTAGGGATTCCAGTGGCAAACTCAAGGAACTTGTTGTTCAGTTTATTAATGCCGACGGCAAGACCGTAAAAGAGCAGCTTGCAGAACAAATACTTTTCGCATGGTGCGAGGCCAGCGGTATTGTTCCGTCCAGCCGCGGCGGCAATGTTGACGCGCGTAAACTGGCGGTGTTGGAACGGTTATATGGTGAGACCTTTAACGGAGTCGGCGGTACTAACCCGAATAATGTCGCAGGACCTGAACTGACAAAAATGTTTGATAAATTTGCGGAAAAGTTTTATTGTAGTATGCTGGTGCAATCGACGGCATTGTTATTCGTAATGCAGACTACTGCTGATGCTAAGGGTAATATTACCGGTTACAACCTCGACTATGCCAAACAAATGCTGGACGGAATAATCGCCATCGATCAGACTGCTGGGTTGGAACTGCTCGGCAATTACTGGCGAGTGGTTAAGGCGTACGGTTATGCCGATGCAACAAATTCTGATTACCAGAAGTATCTTGATTTTTATAACAATTATTCGGCAAAAGGCGGCGAGTATCAGGAAGCGTTGTATATATATTCTTTG
>JBAYGT010000037.1:0-4878 GCA_041666525.1 Negativicutes bacterium | reverse complement strand
CCCGGCGAAGTCGTTGGCTTCGTCGGCAGGAGCGGTTCCGGCAAAAGCACCGTTGCCAAGTTAATTCAGCGCTTGTATGCGCCCGAATCGGGCAGAGTACTGGTCGATGGTGCCGATATCGCCGCGACCGATACCAGCTGGCTGAGACGCAACATCGGTGTAGTACTGCAAGAGAACTTTTTATTCAACGGTTCTGTAAGAGACAACATCGCCATTCACAATCCGGCGGCCAGTATCGAGCAGGTAATGGAAGTTGCCAACCTCGCCGGAGCCCACGAATTTATTCTGGAAATGCCCGAAGCCTACGATACTCAGGTCGGCGAAAAAGGCACGGCACTCTCCGGCGGCCAGCGACAAAGAATTGCGATAGCCAGAGCGCTATTAAATAACCCCAAAGTATTGATCCTCGATGAAGCAACCAGCGCGCTCGACTACGAATCCGAACGGATCATTCAGGAAAACCTGAAAAACATCTGCAAGGGTCGGACGGTAATCATCATCGCGCACCGGTTATCGACACTAAAAGACGCAACCAAGATCATCACTGTTGAAAAAGGCGAAATCGCCGAATCCGGTACACCGGAAGAATTGTATAACGCCAAAGGAATATTCTGGCATCTTGCCAGCCAGCAGCGGGGTAGTTATGAAATTGTTTAAGCTATTCAAGAGCAAAGACATCGAACACGAATTTTTGCCTGATGCTTTGGAAGTAAAAGAAAGTCCGCCGTCGCCGGCGGGGCGGATAATCATCTGGGGAATCTGCATAATTCTGACAATAACCCTGATTTGGTCCTGTATCGCGAAAATCGACGAGATTGCGGTAGCCAGAGGTAAACTCATTCCCGACGGCAAGATCAAAGTCATCCAGTCCGAGTATGAAGGGGTGATCGTAGCCATCAACGTCGTCGAAGGCCAGAAAGTCAAAGCCGGACAAACCCTGCTCGAACTCGATCCGCTGACCGCCAAGACCGAATATGAAAAAGTTCACGATTCATTACAAATCGCCAAAGCGGAAAAACAGCAGCTGCAGAATGAACTAAGCGGCAAACCGAACAACGCCAATGATCTACCGGAAGAATTGCGAAGCTTGTATGCCAATCTCAGACAAGCCCGCGAATTGCAATATCAGGCTAAACGCGAAACCTATGCCCATAATATGGAAGATGCCAAAAACGGGCAGCAAAGCGCCGAGTGGTCGCTGAAAGATTCGAAACGCCATTATGAAATAATCCTGATCGAGGAAGCCGACCGCAAGAATCTCGTACAAGCCGGCGGAATATCCCGGGAAGATTATAACCGCAAAGAACGGGAACTGTTCAGTGCCGAGAATGATCTGGAAACCAAACGCGAAGCGGTGGAACAGCAACACGAGAAATATCTCGGCGCGGCAAAAAGCTACGAGCTGGTAGAATACGAACGCCAGGCCGAGTTGTTGAATGCCACTGCCGAGAAAGAAAAACAAATCATCGAATTGACGTCGCAATTTATCAAAGCCAAGAAAGCGCTGGAGATGACCAAGCTGACCGCGCCGGTAGATGGTGAAGTGCATGGGCTGGCGACGACGACCATCGGCGGTGTGGTTAAACCGGCAGAAGTGCTGATGACCATCGTGCCGGAGAATACGCCGCTGATTATCGAAGCGACCGCGGACAATAAAGATATCGGTTTTATCGACGTAAACTACCCGGTGGAAATAAAGTTTGACACCTATCCGTTTCAGCGTTACGGGGTAGTTAAGGGGAAAGTGATCTTCGTCAGCCCGGATGCCATCGAAGACGAAAAACTCGGGCCGGTGTACAAAATCAAGGTGGCACTGGATTTGAAGACAATACCCAGAGCAATAGAAATTTATCCCGGTATGGCGGGGACGGTGGAAATCAAGACCAACGAAAAACGGGTGATCGACTTCTTCCTCGATCCGCTGATCAAATATGCGGATGAAAGTTTGGGGTTGAGGTGACTAATAAGCTAGACATGCCGATTTGCTAATCGCGAGCTACGCAAAGAACAATATTATGGTTCGCCGTAATGCGCGGGGGGAACGACGGGAAGAAAATATTCAGAAGGGGTGAGAATGATGGTATAGTTGAATTTGGCAAGATTTTTAATAAAAAAAGCAGGAGGAACAATGTGGAATAAAATTTTAAGGATGATCGCGGGCAAGAAACTGGTTAACAACTGGAATGTCGGCAAAGCGATTGAAGAAGTTGAGCAGTTATTTGTTGCCGGAAATTATGACGGTGCCCTGACTGTAATTGACGGCATCGATAACAAGTACAAGTGGCCGAGTGTGCGGTTTTGGAAAGCAAAAATATTTGCAAAAAAGCAAGACATAGTTGCAATGAATGAGCAACTTGATTTGTTGGCAAATGATAATAAGTTTCGTAACACAGATATCGAAATAATGAGAGCGCGTCTAGGTGATAATTGCAAGTTTCAGATAAATAATGAAGTGCGGTTATGGAGACTACTTGAAGTTTGGAAACCGATTGTATTGAGTTATTTTTTTTCAATAACAGGAAAGATATTGAGCGTGCTTATATTAGGCACGTTGGTCAGTTCAATACAGAAGATTATCGAAAACGGAAATATATCTCCAAATGAATTGTATATGAAAATGTTATTATTTAAAACGACGGGTAGTCTGCTTGAAGCATTTTTTTCAATGATATTTTTCATAGTATTGATTAGAGTGATTTTTCTGAAACACTATAAAAAAAGTGTCTTTGGTTCGCTATACAGCGAGTATTTTTTGGAAAAACGCGAGTTCGCTGCAATTAAAAATTATTGCAACTACGCAAAAATATTGCTTGTTATTACAATTCTTGCTTTTGTAGGTAATGTGTATATGAAATACATATTTGGTTCAAAAAACATACTTTCTTTTTGTTTCGCTTGGCCAAATTATGATTTAATTTACAGGATTGTTAACACATTCACGCTTTTTTTTGCGCAAATAGCTGTAATTTGCTTCCTAATGATAACAATAATTGTTCCAATCACATCGTCAGAACAAAAAAAACGCAAAGCACATAGAAGATGGATGTTGTTTCTAAGCGTTTTGGTGGGGATTGCAACAATTTGCTTATTGCCGAGAATTTATTTCAATCACACTTTCCCCATCACTATACTCGCTTTTTTGCTATATTGCTTTTATTATTGGTTGACGAACAAAAGAGCTATACTGCCAATTATTATTACACATTATTTGATAATTATTTCAGCTACACTACTTTTCGTTTTCACCAAATGATATTTAAGTAAGCGGAGGAATAGAATATGTCATGCGAATCGAAAAAACAGAAATATGCAGAGTTTAACAACGCGGTAAATGAATATAACTTGGCACTGGCACAGGCTGGGTTTGAAGATAAAGTCGTTGTTATCGTTATGAGAGCGATGCAAAGAGCAATTGCGCTATTTGGCAAAAGCAAGACGTGGACCCGCGAATTCAAAAGTTTTTGTCAAGCATTTATGACAGGATATGAAAATGTTCAGAAGCTTTCGGATATAATGGATCAGACTGATGTTGGAAAAGCCTATGATGCGTACATTAATGAAAAATGCGACCCGACCTGCACGGCAAAAGATTGTGACGCTTGCGGAAAGCATAGCGGTCCGAAACCGGATGAACCCAGTCCCGATGACGATGACGCGTGGAAAAGAATTCTTGCGCTGGCGCCGTTGCGGCGCGATCCGATTGCTCTTGATTTAGACGGCGACGGTGTCGAGTTCATCAAGAATGGAGCATACTTCGATTATGACAACAATAAATTTGCGGAGAAAGCGACTTGGATTGGCAAGGATGACGGCTGGCTGGCGCTGGATAAGAACGGGGACGGGAAAATCGGCGACGGCTCGGAGTTGTTCGGCGAAGCGATGCGGAAAAAGGACGGTACACTGGCGAAAGACGGGTTCGACGCGTTGGCGGAATATGATGACAATAAGGACGGAAAGATTGATTCGTCTGATGCCATCTATTCGCAGCTGCGGGTCTGGCAGGATGCCAACGGTAACGGCGTTACGGATGCTGGTGAGCTGAAATCATTGACCGAATTGGGAATCAAACAGCTGAATTTGCAAAAGACGGCTGTTAACGGCACGGTTCAGCCGAATGGCGAGACGATTACCAACAAAAGCAGTTTTGTCTGGGAAAATGGCGCCAGCGGGCAGCTGAACAGCTATTTTGTGCAACGCAGTATGACCGACACTCAAGAAACCGAGCTTCTGCCGGTGCCGGATGATGTAAAAGCGCTGCCGGATGTGCGCGGCTGGGGGAGCTTGCATTCTTTGCAGCAGGCGATGGTTAGGGATTCCAGTGGTAAACTCAAGGAACTTGTTGGTCAGTTTATAAATGCCGACGGTAAGACTGTAAAAGAACAGCTTGCCGAACAAATACTTATTGCCTGGTGCGATGCCAGCGGGATAGTTGTATCCAGCCGCGGCGGCAATGTTGACGCGCGTAAACTGGCAGTGTTGGAGCGGTTATATGGCGAGACTTTTAACGGAGTCGGCGGTACTAACCCGAATAATGTCGCGGGACCTGAACTGACAAAAATGTTCGATAAATTTGCGGAGAAGTTTTGTTGCAGCATGCTGGTGCAATCGACTGCATTGTTATTCGTAATGCAGACTACTGCTGATGCCAAGGGCAACATTACCGGTTACAACCTGGAATATGCCAAACAAATGCTGGACGGAATAATCGCCATCGATCAGACCGCCGGGTTGGAATTGCTCGGTAATTACTGGCGGGTGGTTAAGGCGTACGGTTATGCCGATGCAACAAATTCTGATTACCAGAAGTATCTTGATTTTTATAACAATTATTCGGCAAAAGGCGGCGAGTATCAGGAAGCGTTGTATATATATTCTTTG
>JBAYGT010000036.1:0-4976 GCA_041666525.1 Negativicutes bacterium | reverse complement strand
CTGGAAGTGGATTACGCGTGGAAGATGTTCTACTGGGACAATGTTAACGGCGCGGACAACGACCAGGGCGAAGGCAACAACAACTTCCTGATTCATCTGAATTATTCGTTCTAGTTAGCAACCAAAACAACAAAAAAGCAGGCAGCGAAAGCTGTCTGCCTTTTTGCTATATTACCCGCGCATACATTTTGGCGCTGAATAGCGACATCAATGATGCAGCGATGGTCAGGAACAGGATATCGTGCGGCAGGGTGCTATAGTTGCCGCTTATCAATAGCGCTCGCAAGCCGTCAACCATATAACTGAGCGGGTTTATCGTTGCTACGACCTGCAGCCAGTAGGGCATGATGTTAATTGGGTAAATGGCGTTGGAGGCAAAGAACAGCGGCAGCGTTATTGCCTGGCCGATACCCATAAACCGCTCACGGGTTTTGACGATACTGGCCATGACCATCGATAAGCCGGTAAAAAACGCGGCGCCGAGTAACACGATAACAATAGTACAGAGAATAATGAACAGATTCATTCGCAGTTCAATGCCCATCAGCAGTGCAAAGATAAAAACGATTGTTACCTGACACAGCCCGCGGATGCCGGACGCCAGCATCTTGCCCCAGACCAGCGCCAGGCGCGGTGTGGGTGTAATCAAAAATTTTTGCAGGATGCCTAAGTCCTTTTCCCAGATGACCGACAAACCGTAAAAAATTGCGATAAACACTACCGACTGGGTAAGAATACCCGGGGTAATAAACTGCAGATAGCTGCAGCCGTCGGTAGGAATGGCGCGCGTCCGGCTCATCGCCTGGCCGAAAATCCCCAGCCAGAGCGCCGGTTGGATGGAACGTGAGACCAGCACCATCGGGTCGCGTATGAGTTTTTTTGTTTCCATATTCGCCAACACCAGCGATTTGGTAATCGATTGCCACAGATAATTCATATTAACCAAGCCGCCTTTCGTTTTGTCGGGTTTGACGAATGTCACGAAACCGGCCGGCAGTGTTTAGTTCGCTGCCGGTAAAATGAATAAACGCATCATCGAGCGTGGCGTTATTTTTGTTGGTGGCGGTTTTGATTTGGGCTGAGCTGCCGATTGCTTCGATTTTGCCGTGGTGGATTATTGCCAGCCGGTCACTATAGTTTTCCGCTTCCTCCATCTGATGGGTAGAAAAGAAAACCGTAGTGTTCAGCCGGTCGCGCAAGTCCATGATATGGTCCCAGACGTTTTGCCGTGCTACCGGATCCAAGCCGGAGGTCGGTTCGTCGAGATAAATTATTTCCGGTTGATGGATCATCGCCTGACCGATTTCCAGGCGGCGAATCATTCCGCCGGAAAAAGTCTTTACCAGCGCGTTCTTTTGGTCGGCAAGATTCAAAAATTCCAGCACTTCACAAGCGCGCGCCACGCGCTCCTGCCGGGGGATATCATATAGTTTTGCCATTAACAGCAGGTTTTCATAAGCGGTCAGTGTTCCGTCGACCGAAATAAGTTGAGGCACATAACCAATCAGCCGCCGGATTGCCGCAGCTTGATTGGCAAGACTCAGTCCGTTGATGAGGGCGTCGCCATTGCTTGGCTCAAGCAGGGTTACCAGCATTTTAATCGTGGTGCTTTTGCCTGCGCCGTTTGGTCCGAGAAAAGCAAAAGCTTCCCCGCGGCCGACGTTAAATGAAATGCTGTTTACCGCGTTGATTGGTCCGTAATTTTTGCAGAGATTGCTGACCTGGATAATATTATCGTTCATATTGCTCTTATTCCTTGATTAAGATGATATCGTATTATAACAAAATCGGTGACCGACCGCCAATCGCCGGTTTGTATTTGCGAATTGATTGGCTACATGCTAAAATGCTTTTGTGCTGCGAATATTTGCGATGAGGTAGATAATGTTTGGTTTGTTTAAGAAAAAAGAAGATCCGTTTTTTGGAATGCTGCTTAAGCTCAGCAGAAAAGCTTATGACGCAGCCGGTTTATTAAAGACGATTATGGACGCCGGGACGGTTTCTCTGGAACACGAAAAACGGATGTTCCATATCGAGGAATCGACCGATGAAGTTTATAAGGAAATTATCGACCGGCTTAATCAAACTTATGTTACGCCGATTGACCGGGAAGACATTTATTCTTTGACAAATATGGTTGAAGAACTGGTTGATATGCATGAAAATGTGGTTGAATTGATGGTCTGTTACAAGTTCGTCAAAGTGTCCGAGGGCACCAAAGCGATGGCCGGACTGCTTGAACAATGTACCGCAGAAATTGTGAAATCAATGGAATGGCTCAAATCAGTACGCTCCAACAAACAAAGACTGCTTGACCATGCCGTGAAAATTGTTGAGCTGGAAGATGTGAGCGACAAGCTGTATTACCGGGAAATTGCCAAATTATTCGAACTGGCCGGCAACGAAATGAGCAGCGTTGAACTTATTAAATTCCGTGATGTTTTAACAAAATTAGAATCGATGTTGAATCATTGTGAAAAAATCGCCGAACTCTTTCGCGGTGTTGTGATGAAGTATGCATGACACACTATTGATTGTTTTGGTAGTGCTGGCGCTTGCGTTTGATTATATTAACGGATTTCACGATACTGCCAATGCCATCGCGACTTCGGTGTCGACACGGGCATTGTCGCCGCGGCGGGCAGTCTGGATGTCGGCGGTATTTAATTTTGTCGGGGCGCTTAGTTTCACCGGCGTTGCAAAAACCATCGGCGGCGATATTGTCAGTTCGGTAAAGATGGTTGATTCACAAACGATTATTGCCGCGTTAATTGCCGCGATATTCTGGAATTTAGTCACGTGGTATTACGGTATTCCCAGCAGCTCTTCGCATGCCATAATCGGCGGGCTGATCGGCGCGGTATTGGTGGCGCATGGTTTGGACGGTTTAAAACTGGTCGGGGTGCTTACGATATTTGTCGCATTAGTCGCGTCGCCGGTTATCGGTGGAATATTGGGTGCGCTATTGATGCATATTCTCCGGTTCTTGTTTGGAAAAATGTCACCGACCAAAATCAACAAAACCTTCAAACCGCTGCAGGTCATCGCGGCAGCGACAATGTCGTTTTCGCACGGCGCCAATGACGCACAAAAAGCCATGGGAATCATCACGCTCGCGTTGTTGAGCGCCGGACATTTGCCAACACTGGATGTTCCGCTGTGGGTAAAGCTTTGCTGTGCGGCGGCCATGGCGTTTGGAACGGCGACCGGTGGTTGGCGGATAATCAAAACGATGGGCGGGAAAATCTACAAGTTGACGCCGCTCAGCGGTTTTGCCGCGGATTTGAACTCGACGGTAACAATTATGGGGGCGACACTGTTGCATCTGCCGGTCAGCACTACTCATGTTGTGGCCGGGTCGATTATGGGCGTGGGTTCAGCCCGGCGGATTAAGGCGGTCAACTGGGGAATCGGCCAGACGATGGTTCGGGCCTGGTTCTTGACCATACCGTTGACGGCGGCAATCGGCGGAATTATTCATAAACTTATTATGGTGCTGTTCTTTTGATTAACGGGGCATTGCTTTGTAGAGGAGAAACTGATTGTGGAATTTGATAACGCGACCATAACGAAGGTGTTGGCGGTTCTCAACGAAGAAATCGTGCCGGCCGAGGGCTGTACCGAACCAATCGCGCTGGCTTATGTTGCGGCAAAGGCGCGGGAGGTACTGGGCTGCTTGCCGGAGCGCATGAAAATTTTTGTGTCCGGCAATATCGTCAAAAACGTCAAAAGCGTTGTCGTGCCTAACAGCGGTGGCCGGGTTGGGATCGAGGTGTCGGCCGCGATGGGCGCGATTGCCGGCCGGCCGGAAAAGCAGTTGATGGTCATTCAGGACATTACGCCGGAGGCGCTCGCCAATGTAGTCGCCTTTCTCAAAACCGGCGCCATTGAAGTACGGCTCGAGCCAACCGATATCAAACTCTATATCCGGGTGGAGCTGAGTAGCGGCAGCCAGACGGCCAGCGTGGAAGTGAAACATCTGCACACTAATATTACCAAAATCAGCAAAGACGGAAAAATACTTGTCAACCGTGTTTGTACGGACGCTGATTTTAATTCGGCGCTGACGGACCGCAAATTTCTTAGTATCGAACTTATTTATAATTTGGCTAAGAATATTAATTTGGAGCTTATTCGCCCGCTTTTTGAAAAAGTCATCAAACTCAACAGTGCGATTGCCGAAGAAGGTCTGAAAGAAATCTGGGGCGTAAATCTAGGCAGTTGTATCGTCAAAAGCATTCGCGACGGCGTGTATGGCTATGACCGTAAAAATGTCTGCGCGAGTTTTGCCGCGGCCGGCAGCGACGCACGCATGAGCGGCTGCCCGCTGCCGGTAATGACGACCAGCGGCAGCGGCAATCAGGGGATGGCGGCATCGTTGCCGCTGATAAAATACTGTCAGGAAAAAAACATTGACGGTGAACAACTGATTCGCGGCCTGTTTTTTTCGCACCTGGCTACGGTGCACATCAAGACTAACGTCGGACGGTTATCGGCGCACTGCGGTGTTGTCTGTGCCTCGGCGGCGGTGAGCGGCGCCATCGCGCTGCTGGACGGTGAAGATTATCCAACGGTTGCTAATGCCATAATAAATACCCTGGGCAACATTGCTGGTATGATTTGCGACGGCGCCAAGGCTTCCTGCGCCATGAAGATCGCCACCGGCGTTTATTCGGCATTTGATGGGGCAATGCTTGCGCAGAATCGTCATTCATTGCAATGCGGTGACGGGATTGTTGGTTGTGATGTGGAAGCCACTATTCGCAATATCGGTGAACTTTCCCAGCTGGGTATGCAGGTAACTGACGAAGTAATCCTCGATATCATGACACACAATTAATATTTGTAAATAAGAAAGGGGCCGTGTAGAAAGGAAAACTTTCTACACGGCTCTTTTTTCGGTTGTATGGACAAAAACCGGGATAAATTTCGGATGAACAGCAGATTTCAGAAAGAAAAGTTGGTTTGTTCTGATG
>JBAYGT010000035.1:0-7272 GCA_041666525.1 Negativicutes bacterium | reverse complement strand
TTCACGGCGGCTACAGGGGTTCGAATCCCCTACGGGTCACCATTCCTGGGCGATTAGCTCAGCCGGGAGAGCGCCTGCCTTACAAGCAGGATGTCGGCGGTTCGATCCCGTCATCGCCCACCAAATATACAAATAGTTGCCACTCAATATATATTTGATATTGACTTGATCGATATCAAGTGATAAAATATCGCTTGTTCTGTAAATGGTGGCTGTGGTGAAGTGGTTAACACGGCGGATTGTGGTTCCGTTATTACGTGGGTTCGATCCCCATCAGCCACCCCAAACATGTTTCCTTTAGGGGCGTCGCCAAGCGGTAAGGCACTGGACTTTGACTCCAGCATTCGTAGGTTCGAATCCTCCCGCCCCTGCCATTTATGACCCAATAGCTCAGTCGGTAGAGCACCTGACTTTTAATCAGGGTGTCGATGGTTCGAGCCCATCTTGGGTCACCATATTAATTATAAGTCTCGTGGGATTTTTCCTGCGAGGCTTTTTTATTTGTTTAATTCAATTATATTTTAATGTAGGAGTATGTTTATTTAAAACTATTCTATTCAACCAGAAAATTTGTGATATAATACAGTCGAGGTACTTATGATGGAAAAGTATGTTCGAAAGAAAAATGTTTTTCTAACAGTTTTTATCACTGCGTTTTTCTTGTATTCTGTCCAATGTTTTGCAGCTATTCCACCTAAACCGAGTAGTAGCATATATTGTCAGGATATTGCTGGTGTACTTGATAATAAGCTCGTTGCTCAGATTAACAAAATAAGCACCGATTTAAATAGTAAGACAGGCGCGCAACTCGTAGTATTGACCGTGAACTCGTTAGATGGTATTCCGCTTGACGAATACTCACTTCAAGTATTGCGTGACTGGGGAATCGGCGACAAAACAAAAAATAATGGCGTGTTGATTTTAGTCGCGGTACAGGACAAAAAATCACGAATTGAAGTTGGTTATGGCCTTGAGGGCGCGCTACCCGATGGTAAGACCGGACGAATACAAGACGATTATATGTTGCCGAATTTCAAGAAAGGTAACTACTCAGAGGGTGTTTGGCAAGGTTATCAAGCAGTTGCTGTTGCAATAGCAAAAGAATATCAGGTCGACATCGGACAAGGTCGCGACCCTCCGGCAGCCAAACAACAAGTCGATAGCGGTCAACAATTACCGACGTGGATGATGGTGTTGATAGGAATCGGCATTGTTGTTTTGCTAATAATTGATTGGGTGTTTTTTGGAGGTACATTTACCTGGCTGATTATAGCTCTTATTTTCCGACGTGGTGGCGGTGGCGGGGGATCGGGTGGTGATAGCTTTGGTGGTGGTTCAGGCGGCGGCGGCGGGTCCAGCCGTTCATGGTAAAGTATATTAAAAATAAGAGAGGTTAGTTTTATGAACAAGATACTAATTGTCATTGTTGTCATTATTGCGTTACTTGGTTTCTATGGTGTTTCAGCATATAATGGCTTGGTGAGCTTAAATGAAAACGTTAACGGAAAGTGGTCGCAAGTAGAGAATCAACTGCAGCGCCGTGCTGATCTTATTCCCAACCTGGTTAATACGGTTAAAGGTTATGCCGCGCATGAGCAAAAGGTTTTTGGTGATGTCGCCGCTGCCCGGAGCAAATTGTTGGGAGCACAAGGACCAGAAGCAAAGTCACAAGCCAATGGCGAATTGACATCGGCTTTAGGCCGATTGCTCATGATTAGTGAGAGCTACCCACAGTTGAAAGCGGATGCAAATTTCCGTCAGCTTCAAGATGAACTGGCTGGTACGGAAAACCGTTTGGCGGTTGCTCGTAAGGATTATAATGATACTGTGCAGGTTTACAATACTAAGATCAAATCATTTCCAACCAGTATTTTTGCCAGTATGCTTGGATTTAGTGGGAAACAATACTTTAAGGCCGATGAAGGCGCAAAGGCTGTACCAACTGTTAAATTTTAGTCCAATTAGTTTTGCTTTGCAGGTGTAATTTGAACGTAGAAATTGTTAGTACCGGTACTGAATTATTACTTGGTCAAATTGATAATACTACGGCAGCTTATTTAGCCAGAGAATTTAACAGCCTTGGCTTTTCAGTGCTCCATCAAGCTACTGTTGGTGATAACCCAGCGCGGCTTAGAGAAGTTATTGCACAGGCATTGAAACGTTCGGATATTGTAGTTACTACCGGTGGCTTGGGGCCAACGCTTGGCGATATTACCAAACAGGCGGTTGCCGAGGTGCTGCAGGTGACGATGGTGTTTGACGAAGTCAGTGCCGGATGGCTAAAGGATTATTTTCGAACGCGGAATTTGAATATGCCTGAGCGTAATTTGCGTCAGGCATATTTTCCAGCTGGAACTGAAATAGTTCCAAATGCTTATGGCACTGCGCCATGTGTTTACCTAAACTGCCAATATGAAAATGAAGAAAAATTGATAATCCAGTTACCCGGACCACCGCGCGAGTTGAAAGGCGTATTTCGTGATGAAATGGTGCCACGGTTAAAACGTGATTATGAAAGGAATCGACATATCATATCACGGGTATTGAAATGCTATGGTATCGGTGAGTCGGCTCTGGAAGAGTTGTTGCATGAGTTGGTTGTGTCACAAAGCAATCCAACTATTGCTTTTTTGGCAAAAGAAAACGAAATGCATATCAGAATTACTGCAAGTGCTGCTAGTGAGCAAATAGCAATTAGCATGATAGACATTTATGAAACTGCGGTAAGGGCGGTTGTTGGCAAGTATATTTTTGCTGTTGATGACGGTCATATTGCGGACGAGCTGCACAAAATACTAGTTGAAAAGCAACTGTCACTTTGTACTGCCGAATCTTGCACAGGCGGATTACTAGCTGCAGAATTCACGGCGATACCTGGTGCTTCGGGTTACTTTCATGGCGGTGTTGTGGCTTACGATAACTCAGTGAAAATTAACCAACTAGAAGTACCTGATACAATTCTTGCGCGGTACGGTGCTGTTAGTGCGGAAGTTGCAACGATAATGGCGGACAAGGTACGAGAAAAATTTGGTTGCGATATCGGTTTGTCAACTACTGGTATTGCCGGACCAACAGGTGATACACCGACTAAACCAATTGGGTTGGTTTATATTGCGATTAGTGATAATAATGGCTGTAAAGTTAATGAACTGAGACTTAGTGGTGATCGTGAATTAATTAGAAAGCGGACAGTAAAAGCTATTCAAATCGCGTTGAAAAAATATTTATCGGGAGGATTATAATGAGCGAAAAACAACCGGCAACCGGTGAAAGACTTAAAGCAATTGATCTTGCTATGAAGCAGATAGAAAAAGACTTCGGTAAAGGCTCAATAATGAGGTTGGGCGATGGATCAGGAAAGATGAATCTTGAGGTTGTTTCTACCGGAATGCTTACTCTTGATATAGCGCTTGGGATTGGCGGGTTGCCGCGTGGCCGGATAATTGAGTTATATGGGCCGGAGTCCAGCGGTAAAACCACTGTTTCATTGCATGTTATTGCCGAGGCACAGCGGTTGGGCGGAATTGCAGCATTTATTGATGCTGAGCATGCGTTGGATCCAATATATGCAGCTAAGTTGGGCGTTGATACAGATAATTTGCTGATATCGCAACCGGATAGCGGTGAACAGGCACTGGAAATTGTTGAGGCGTTGGTCAGAAGTGGTGCAATTGATGTTATCGTAGTCGACTCTGTAGCTGCTTTAGTGCCAAAAGCTGAGCTTGATGGCGATATGGGCGATTCACACGTCGGTCTGCATGCCCGGTTGATGTCACAGGCAATGCGCAAGCTTACCAGCATAATTAGTAAATCGCGTACGATTGTTATTTTTATCAACCAGATTCGTGAAAAAATCGGAATAATGTTCGGCAATCCCGAGACAACAACTGGTGGGCGGGCATTAAAATTTTATGCGACCATAAGAATGGATGTTCGGCGTGGTGAGCAGATTAAAAACGGTACCGAACCGATTGGCAACAAAACCACAGTAAAAGTTGTTAAAAATAAAGTTGCGCCCCCATTTAAAGTGGCGACTTTTGACTTAATGTACGGAAAAGGAGTTTCCAAGGAAGGTTGTTTGGTGGATTTGGGTACAACCTATGAAATTTTGGAAAAAAGCGGAACCTGGTACTCTTACGGCGGGCAACGACTTGGACAGGGCAAGGAAAACGTCAAAGCGGCGTTGCAAGAAAATCCGACGTTAGCTGCAGAAATCGAAGCAAAGGTTCGAGAGAAGGTTGCAACTGGAATTGTAAGAATCAATGTTGTGAATGATTCAGAAGAATAGATTGATAAAACGGCAGTGTAAACTGCCGTTTTTCTTGACATAAACTGCTAATGGCTTTAGAATATTGAAGGATTATCATCATGAATTTTTGTTGAAGGCGAAATAAATTAAGAAGGAGGTGAAAATATTGTTTGAAACAGAAGTTCTTATTGTCATAATTTTAATCATTCTTGCCGGAATTGGTTTAGGAGTACTGGCAGGATATACCATACGCAAAAAATTTGCGGAAGCAAAAATCAAGTCAGCCGAAGAAGCTGCCGGAAAAATAATTATCGAAGCCAAAAAAACTGGCGATGCCCGAAAAAAAGAAGCGCTTCTTGAAGCAAAAGATGAAATTTTCAAGCTTCGTAGCGAGATAGACAAAGAGAACAAGGAACGACGCATTGAATTGCAGAAACAAGAACGTCGGATTGTTCAAAAAGAGGAAAATCTCGACAAAAAAACCGATAACATCGCGCGTAAAGAAGAGAGTTTGTCAATAAAAGAGGCTGTAATTGAAAGTACTCAAGAAAAAATTAATGCAGTTTATTTGCAACAAAAGACTATTTTGGAAAAAATTGCCGGATTAAGCAGCGATGAAGCTCGTCAGTTATTGTTGGCTGAAGTTGAAAAAGGCACACGTCAGGAAATGGCCGATCTGATTCGCAGTATCGAAGCTTCAACCCGTGAAGAAGCTGAAAAGAAAGCTCGTGAAATTATATCAATGGCGATACAACGTTGTGCAGCCGACCATGTTGCAGAAACTACCGTGTCAGTTGTTGCGCTCCCGTCGGAAGAAATGAAGGGACGCATTATTGGAAGAGAGGGCAGGAATATCCGTACTCTCGAGAATCTTACCGGAATAGAGCTAATTATTGATGATACCCCGGAAGCGGTTATTCTTTCAGGATTCGACCCGGTTCGCAGAGAGGTTGCACGGTTATCGTTGGAAAAATTGATATCTGATGGGCGGATTCATCCGGCACGTATCGAAGAAACGGTTGCAAAGGCACAACGCGATGTTGAACAAACGATGCGTGAAGCTGGCGAGCAGGCCGCCTATGAAATAGGTGTACATGGGCTGCATCCGGAAATTATTAAGTTGCTCGGACGTTTGAAATACCGAACAAGTTTTGGTCAAAACGTTTTAAAACACACAGTAGAGGTTGCTCAATTAGCCGGATTATTGGCCAATGAATTAGGAGTGGATCCGGCGCTTGCCAAGCGTGGAGGTTTGCTGCATGATTTGGGCAAAGCGGTTGATTTTGAAGTTGAGGGTACTCATATCGAAATTGGAATCAATCTTGCCAAGAAATTTGGTGAGCACCAATCGGTTATTAACTGTATTGCAGCACATCACGGTGATTATGAAGCAACCAGCATACAAGCCGTTTTGGTTCAAGCAGCGGATGCAATTTCTGCGGCTAGGCCTGGCGCTCGACGCGAGACATTGGAATTTTATCTAAAGCGGTTGCAAAAGTTAGAGGAGATAGCGAACTCATTTGAGGGCGTTGAGAAATCGTTTGCAATTCAAGCAGGCAGGGAAGTTCGTATTATTGTAATGCCGGATAAAATTGACGATTTGGCATCGATAAAAATGTCTAAAGAAATTGCTCAGCGTGTTGAAGCGGAACTTGAATATCCAGGTCAAATAAAAGTGACGGTTGTTCGTGAAACCAGAGCAGTTAATTACGCAAAATAATTTCAGCATAAACAGCGTCGGCATTTTGCCGGCGCTGTTTTTATTGATGACGTTTTAAGAAATGAATGCTAAAATGGTGGTTGAGATAGCCGATTAATTGTTTTTTAATCGAAGGTGGTTGAATATTATGAGAGTAGTTGCTTTAATCGGAACAAGTGGCACTGGTAAAAGTCATCGTGCGATAAAACTTGCGCATCGTGAGGGATTAAACGCAGTTATTGATGACGGATTGCTAATATCTGAGGGGAAAATTCTGGCTGGTTGTTCTGCAAAAAAAGAAACGAACAAAATGAAGGCCGTACGCAGGGCGATTTTTGATGATGCTGAGCACTTGTCAGAAGTGCGCAATAAAATAAAAGTGACGCCATCGATATCCGGAATTCTTGTTTTAGGTACTTCGGAAAATATGATTAATAGAATCGTTGCGGCGTTAGAGTTGCCGGCTGTCGAAAAATGGATTGACATAGAAAACGAAACCACAAAGCAGGATCGAATATACGCGTATAATCGGCGCTTTATATATGGAGAGCATGTAGTACCGCTACCATATGTGGAACTTCAAGAAACGTGGGCGGATATTTTTGACAGGACATTTCAAGTTGTTTTTGGACTCGGAAAAAGAAAAAAACATTATGAGAAGACTATTGTAAAAACAAAGTTCAGTTATCTCGGAAAAATCACTATTGCTGATGTTGTGCTTGTGGAAATAGTAAAACGATTATTGCTAGATGAGACCTGTGTTACTGGCACTAGTGACGTTAAAATCTACAGCAGCAAAGACGATGATGATAAAACATTTGTGGATATTTGTATTCATGTAACAGCTTATGCTGATTGTGAATTATTACTAAAAATTAAGCTGCTGCAAGAATATATTAAAGACAATTTAGAGGCTATGACATCGATGTATATTAGGCGTGTGAATGTCGAGATTTTTGATATCAAGAAAAACAGCGGAATCAGCAATTGGCACAACCGGTAAGTTAATTTGTGATACGAGCCAATAGGCAAGCCTGAGTAGAATTCGTGGAGTTGTCTGTTGAGTGAACTTGATGGAGGGGAACGAAGTAGAGGACGTAGGCGAAAAAGTTCTGATAAATAATGAATAAAATGTTGACGAACGGAAGCGCCGGTGATATAATAACTTTCGCTCACTCCTCAAGGGTAAGACCGAGAGGGTGGCGCGGAAACAGCACCTTGAGAACTGAACAATGCAAACATGCCAGTAAAGGCTGGGAGATACGAGGGAAGAAGTAAGAAGGTTAAGGCGAGAGTTTTAGCTGGAGACGGGAGACTGAGTAGG
>JBAYGT010000034.1:0-8663 GCA_041666525.1 Negativicutes bacterium | reverse complement strand
TTGGATGAGTATGTAACTTGGTTCAACAACAGCAGAATTCACGGGTCGCTGAATTATCTAACACCGGCTGAATTCAGATCATTGTCCTTATAATTTTTGTATCATTAAGCGTTGACGATCCAAACACAAGAAAAGGCTACTGGCGGATTGCCAGTAGCCCTATTCTGCATAGAACGCTTACGAGTGAACATCTCGAAACGCTGGGATATGATAATATACTCAAGCGATACGAGAACCTGTGCTTAATTTACTGAACCGCCGTATACCGAAGGTGGTGTGAGAGGTCGGCTGATAAATTAATTGTCAGACTCCTACTCGATTGTCGGGAGTTTCTTTATTAGTATTAGCAATCGTGTTATAATTCTAGAGAATATTTTGGCAGTGGGGTTGACGGTGTTTGTAAGAAAATTCAAAACAAATATTATTTACATATTAATATTGTTACTTGCCATTTGGGGCGGTTCTGTTTTGGCGGCTGGACCGCAAATTACTAATGTTCGCTGGTCAATGATGCCAGATACAGATAGCGCGCAGACTTTGCGAATGGTGTTTGATCTGGACGGTCCGTATGATGTGCGCAATGGTGGGTATTCTCAGACGATAAAAAATCAATTGCTAATAAGCGGAGTATTTAAGAATTTGTCAATCGCAGCAAGTGCGCAAAAGACTATTAAACTGTCTGACGACATTGCGCGAAGCCTTGAATTGCAATCTAGCGGTAGCACAGTAAAACTATTAGTCAATTTACCGGAAAATTCTGATACCAGCAGTTTGAATGTATTTGTGTTGAAGGAAGATAAAAATAATAGTAAACCTTGGCGAATTGTAGTGGATGTTATTAAACCAATTCATCCGAGTACTTTTGCGCCTGCGATGACGCAAACCAGATTACAGGCTGATTATGGCGTGGTGCAAATAACTGATATTCGCTGGTCGTTACTACCAGATGTAAATGGCGCAAAAAAATTGCGGGTGGTATTCGATTTGAGTGGTCCGTATCGGCTGGCAGAGGGGATACAACCGGCCGATGGTACAATCAATCAATTACAGGCAATCTTAGCAAATGTTCAATTTACTAGTAAATCGTCCAAACAGCTAAAATTTAGCGATTCGGTCGCAAAAAACATTGAAATGACACAATTAGATAAAAACACGCTTAAACTTACAGTTGCGTTACAACAGAAAGTTCAAGCTGACTGTTACAATTTTTTTGTGTTACGCGAAGACCGTGTCAACAATAAACCTTGGCGATTGGTGTTAGATATTGTAAAACCAGTACCCGTGGCTAATCTGAAATTTACAGCGGGCCTTAGGGGGAAGAAAATTTGTATTGATCCCGGCCATGGTGGCAGTGATCCGGGCGCAATCGGGTTGCAAGGTACGCACGAGGGCGACGTTACCTTGCCGATTGCGTTGGAATTGAAGGAATTGTTGGAAAAAAGCGGTAGCACAGTATTTATTTCCAGAGCCGATGACCGGGATGTATTCGCACCAAATGCCGATGATGCCGACGAACTCGAGGCACGGGCAGAGGTTGCTAATGTAAATAAGGCGGATGTATTTGTCTGTATTCATGCTGATTCGTTTCGTGATCATAGCGTTGGCGGTACCAGCACTTTTTATTATCCAAAGACCAATTTTGACGGCTTACTGGCATCCTCAGTGCAGACAGCTGTTTTAAAGCAAACTGCTCTGGAAAATCGCGGTGTCAGTCGTGCCAATTTTTATGTTCTAAAACATACCGTAATGCCTTCGATACTGGTTGAAGTAGCTTTTATTAGTAATGCTGCCGAGGAAAAAAAGTTGCTGGACAGTGAATTCCAAGAAAAAGTCGCACGCGGTATTGCAAAAGGTCTGGAAAAGTTTTTTGTTGATGCAGCAGCGCTAAACTCGGATAAATAGGAGTAATATGAGCACCAGGCAACAACTTGTGTCAGAAATTGGCGAATTTGGTTTAATTGATCGAGTGAACACTGATATGATAGCGGACGGGCTACATGTGGTAAAAGGAATCGGCGATGATTGCGCAGTGGTTCGTACCGCTGACGAGAATAGTTTTCAGCTTTTTACTACGGATATGCTGGTGGAGTCGGTGCATTTTACAACGTTGATGAAGGACGAGGATGTTGGGTATAAAGCGATCATTTGCAGTGTTAGCGATATTGCCGCGATGGGTGGCACGCCACAGAATTGCCTGATTTCACTTGGTATACCGGGAACTCTGGAAGTTGATCGAATTGAACGGCTTTATCTCGGTATGAAACAGGCTTGCCGACAATATGCGATAAACATCATCGGCGGTGATACGGTGCGCAGTCCGAAGGAAATAATCATTAATGTTGCGATGACTGGAATAGTTAACAGCAACAAAATAGTCTACCGCAGCGGCGCAGGTGTTGGTGATTTAGTGTTAGTTAGCGGTAGCCTTGGATTATCGTCAATCGGATTGAGACTGCTTCAAAAAAATATTATTCCGACACCTGATAGCGAGGCATTTTTCATTAAGCATTGCCGCCCGCAAGCTCGGGTCGAGCTTGGGCAGAAACTGGCAGAACACGGCGCGACGGCTATGAACGATATTAGCGATGGATTGGCGAGCGAGCTTAATGAAATCGCGGTAAGCAGTTTGGCGGGAATCCTGATTGATGAGCAACTCATTCCGGTTGCAAAAATCTCGCTCGCTATTCAATCGTTACTTGATAAATCGCCAACGCAATACGCGTTATATGGCGGCGAAGACTATGAACTGGTATTTACAATGAGCCGGGCCAATTATACATTACTCGACCAAACTACGAGAGCGGCAATAACTGTTATTGGCGAAGTAACGGATAAATTTTCTGGTGTACGGATGCAGACCGATGCCGGACAAATAATCGAATTAAAGAGTAGAGGGTATAATCATTTTTGTGACTAGAGAGATATATTTACCAACATGCGATGATACATACGCTTTTGGTATTAAAATCGGAAACAAACTGCGTAGTGGTGCTGTTTTATTATTGACCGGTGATTTAGGTGCTGGAAAAACGCAGTTGGCAAAAGGAATTGCTAAAGGGTTGGAATCGGATGATGAGGTTTCCAGCCCGACTTTTGCATTAATCAACATCTATTGCGGCCGTTGTCCGATTTACCATCTTGATTTATACCGATTGCATAACAGTTATGAATTGGATGATATTGGTTTCTTCGAAATGATTGAGAGCGATGGAGTGGCAATTATTGAATGGGCAGAAAAGTTTGTCAGCCTGATGCCGGAACATTCAATTAGGATAACTATGGAGAGGCTATCCGACAGAGCGGGACGCAAATTGACAATTGAGGCAAAAAATGTTGATATTAGCGATTGAAACTTCGACAATCTCCTGCAGCGTAGCTTTGTTAAAAGACGGCAAGCTGTTGGCGGAGCATACTACTCAAAATTTACGTAATCATTCAGTTGCGCTGTTGCCGAATATTGTTCAGTTGTTTGTAGAAACCGGTGTTGAAAAGGCGGCAGTGAATGCGGTTGCAGTTGGTATCGGGCCGGGGTCGTTCACTGGTTTGCGTATCGGGTTGGCGACGGCCAAGGCTTTGGCGTACGCTTTGAAAATTCCACTGATTGGTGTGCCGACGATGCGGACGCTGTTTTTGCAAGCCAAAGACTGTGCTGAGTATGCTATCCCGGTTATTGATGCCCAGCAGGGAAACGTTTATGTGGCGGTATACGGAGTTGATGGTGAATGCAGTGAAATTGCAGTTGTTGCCAAAACCAAGTTGCCAGAATTAGTTAAAACCGCTGACAGTTACTGTTTTTGTGGTGAAATTACTGCTGAAATACGTGAAATAATGGCTGGCACGGCAAATGTGTCGTTTGTGGCGGAGAAAATGACTTTGCCGCGCGCCGGATTCACTGGTATTGCCGCGCAGTATATGTATGGGCGAAAAATGTTCAGTGATATTAACACACTTGAGCCGATTTATATTCGCAAATCAGCAGCCGAGGAGTTGTTTGAACGGAGTAAGTAAGTGGCAGAAAAAAAGACCGATTATGTAGTACGACGAATGTTGTTACACGAAGTCGAAGATATATACAATATTGAAAAACAGTCATTTGATGGTGCCATGTGGCCGTTATCGGCTTTTGTTGAAGAGGCCGCTGAAGGAATGGCGATTTATTTCGTTGCAACAGTCGACAGTAAAATTGTCGGCTACTCTGGTTTTTGGTGTATAATCGATGAAATTCACCTGAATAATATCGCAGTGTTGCCGCAGTTCCGCCGGCTTGGCATCGCCAAGGCTTTGTTACGTTCGACTATCGAATACGGATTGGGACGGTTGGCAGAAAAAATGACTCTGGAAGTAAGCGACCAGAACATTGCAGCTGTAGAATTATACCGGAGTTTTGGGTTTGTTGACGAGGGAGTCCGGCTCAATTATTATTCGCCGGGTGAACATGCACTGATTATGTGGCTGTACGATATCAGCAGGGCAATAGAACGCGATAAAGGGGAGGCGAACACAACGGCATGTTAATTCTCGGAATTGAAACCAGTTGTGATGAAACAAGTGCCGCAGTAGTGCGTTCAGGCCGCGAACTGTTATCTAATGTTATTTCATCGCAGATTGATATACATAAAATATATGGCGGTGTGGTGCCGGAAATAGCTTCGCGCAAACATGTAGAAAATATCATGCTAATTATTGACCAAGCATTAACTGAGGCATCGGTTACCCTTGAGCAACTTGATGGCATTGCTGTAACTAACGGACCTGGATTGGTAGGAGCGTTACTTGTCGGGGTTGCAGTGGCGAAGACACTGGCATTTGCTGCAGATAAACCGCTTATTGCCGCACATCATATCGAGAGTCATGTATTTGCTAATATTCTCAGTTTTCCGGATTTGCATCCATCTTTCTTAGCTTTGGTTGTTTCTGGCGGACATACATCATTGATTGCGGTTGATGATTATAATAGCTACCGGTTACTCGGACAAACTCGTGATGATGCAGCCGGAGAGGCGTTTGATAAGGTCGCCCGGGTGCTTGGCCTACCATATCCAGGGGGGCCAGAGGTCGAAAAATTAGCTTTGAATGGTAATGAGCATGCGATTGATTTTCCGCGTGCACGGTTGAAATCATTGCCTGTTACCAATTTTGATTTTAGTTTTAGTGGATTGAAATCAGCTGTTATAAATTATCTGCATAATTGTGAGCAACGCGGAGTTGAGATTGTTATTGCGGATGTCGCAGCGTCATTTCAGCGAGTGGTTTGTGAAACGCTTGCAATTAACGCGGTTTCTGCTTCAAAACAATTTGGCTATAGCAAAATTGTTTTAGCCGGCGGTGTTGCCGCTAATAATAAAGTTCGTGAAACACTGCAAATTTATTGCAAACAAAAAGACATTGAACTTTTTGTGCCGCCAGCCGTGCTGTGTACCGACAATGCCGCGATGGTGGCATCACGCGGCTATTATAGCCTGATTGCTGGTAAAACTGCAGGTTGGGATTTAAACGCTGTGCCGAATTATCCGATTGGAAAAAATGATAATACGAGTGAATAAGGAGCTGTGATGCAAGCAGAGAAAATTTTGGTAATGGATTTTGGCGGACAATATGCGCAGTTGATTGGCCGGCGGGTACGTGAGTGCGGAGTGTATTCAGAAGTAGTTTCTTATAAGCTAACATCAGAAGAAATTCTCGCCAAGAATCCGCGCGGGATAATATTTTCCGGTGGACCGTCAAGTGTCTACGGTGAAAAAGCGCCGCACTGTGATAAAAGAATTTTTGAATTGGCCATTCCAATACTCGGTATTTGTTATGGTATGCAATTAACCGCTTTTTTGCTGGGCGGCAAAGTTGAGCGGCCAAATAGCCGTGAATATGGAAGCACTGCGTTGACAGTTGAAAAATCATGCCTGTTTTCCGGGTTGGAAACAAAGCAAACGGTTTGGATGAGCCATGGTGACTATATCAGTCAAGCGCCAGCGGGCTATGTAGTTACCGCGCACACCGCCAGCACGCCGGTTGCAGCAATGGAAAACATTGATAAAAAAATCTATGGTTTGCAGTTTCATCCTGAAGTTACTCATTCCATTAATGGTCAAAAAATGTTGAACAAGTTTTTGTTCGATGTTTGTGGTTGCAGCGGTGACTGGAATATGGGCAACTTTGTTGATATTGCGGTTAACAACGTTCGCAAGCAGATTGGCGGCAAAAAAGTGCTTTGTGCGATGTCTGGCGGTGTGGATTCGGCAGTTGCGGCGACACTCGTTCATCGTGCGGTTGGCAATCAACTGACTTGTGTGTATGTTAACCATGGATTTATGCGTAAAAACGAATCTGAACAAATTATTAAAACTTTTCGCGAAGAACGCGGCATGAATCTGATATATGTTGATGCAGTTGGCAGGTTTTTAGAGAAACTCAACGATGTCAGTGATCCGGAGACAAAACGCAAACTAATTGGCGAAGAGTTTATCCGGGTGTTTGAAGATGAGGCTAAAAACATTGGTCAAATAGATTATTTAGTACAAGGAACGCTGTATCCGGATGTAATCGAAAGCGGTACCGATACTGCAGAAGTAATTAAGAGTCATCATAACGTGGGCGGACTTCCCGAAGATATGGAGTTTGAGCTGTGCGAGCCACTTCGAGATTTATACAAAGATGAGGTACGTGCGCTTGGACGCGAACTTGGATTGCCGCCGGAAATTGTTGAGCGGCAGCCGTTTCCCGGTCCGGGCTTGGCGATTCGCATAATCGGCGCAATCACGCCGGAACGATTACACATTCTGCGTGAGGCGGATGCCATCGTGCGCGAGGAATTACAAAAATCATCTAATCGCAAAGAAATATGGCAGTCGTTTGCCGTGTTGATTTGTGCAAAGAGTGTTGGCGTTATGGGTGATGAGCGGACTTATGCCTATACGCTTGGTGTGCGCGCGGTGTCTAGTGAAGATGGAATGACGGCGGACTGGGTACGTATACCCTACGATGTTCTCGACAGCATTTCCCGGCGAGTAATAAACGAAGTGCAGGGAGTTAATCGCGTGGTCTATGACATTACTTCAAAACCACCGGCGACGATTGAGTGGGAATGAGCAGGAACAGATTAGCGGAAGTTTTGTCGGCAGTAGTTGACGGGCAAATTTTTAATAAAATCGTGTTTTCTAAACCTGTTAACAGTAATTATAGAAAAACTGAGGCGCGGTTATTTCTGAACAAGCAGCAGCCATTCATACAGCTTACGCATTACTTGACGGACAACAAGGCAATACACGAAAACTTGACGTTAAAAAATGCCGTCGGGCGGTTTATCGGGTTGTTAAGCGACGATTATCACAATTGCGTTATTATGACTAATTCAGGCAATTGCGATATAAAAATATTTGATTCTGGAAAACTGGTTATTACTAATAAAATATCTGCAGCGGTATCCGTTCAACCTGCCGCTCACGATGCCAGTAAGTATGATTATATAAGTGGTCATCCAAACAGCGTTAGTATTTTGCGCGGATTAAATTTAGCAGACGAGCATGGTGATTTATTGCCCAGCCGTCGTCACAAATTTAATCAGGCTAACAAATTTATTGAAGTGTTGGCAGGAATGGTGACTGCCGAAAACTTTAAAAAACGGTTGAATATTGTCGATTTATGCTGCGGCAAAGCTTATTTGTCAATATTGGCGCACAACTTTTTTTTGAGCCAGAACTATGCCGTCAATACAATCGGTGTTGATTTGAAACCGGATGTGGTGCAGACTTGTAAGGCAATTGTAGCCAAGGCCCAATTGAAGCAGATCGACTTTGTGCACGGCGATATCAACACTTTTAATTCACCTTGGTCAGGTGTTGACGTTACAATGTCATTACATGCCTGTAATGTTGCGACCGACATGGTGTTGTTTAATGCTCTGCGTTGGAAATCAAAAATAATTCTTTGCTCACCCTGTTGCCATCATGAGCTGGCGCATAGCTTTGATAGCCGTTATCTTCCGGAAATCGCCCAGTATCCGTTGTTGAAGCAGCGTCTTTGTGAACTGGCAACCGATGCTGTTCGCGCTAATATTTTAAAAGCTTTTGGTTATACCGTGCAAATTATTGAATTTGTCGACAAAGAAGACAGCCATAAAAATTCATTGATAAAAGCTGTGCGTAATAATCAGTCGGTAAATCTGGAAAGCATAAGCTGCGAATTGAAAAAAACTGATGAGTATTGTGATTTGTTAGGTGGAAAACTTACTTTGCGCAAATTGGTGGAAGAGTTATTGCCTTTAATGGAAAATAACTAATAAACAAACAAGACCGCTACTCAAGCTGTTTGCTTGGATAGCGGTCTTGCTGTTGGTGTGCCGGGCATGCGTAACAGCTTGACGGTGAAAGTCCGTTACAGGCTTGGTAGTAGGAACTGTTAGCAGAGGGCAAGGGTGTCCGCCGTGAGGCGGAATCTGAAAAGACTCGGAATACCAGATAACAGGGCGTGGGAATGGGCAAACACAAGAAAAGGCTACTGGCGGATTGCCAGTAGCCCTATTCTGCATAGAACGCTCACGAGTGAACATCTCGAAACGCTGGGATATGATAATATACTCAAGCGATACGAGAACCTGTGCTTAATTTACTGAACCGCCGTATACCGAACGGTACGTACGGTGGTGTGAGAGGTCGGCTGATAAATTAATT
>JBAYGT010000033.1:0-10372 GCA_041666525.1 Negativicutes bacterium | reverse complement strand
ATGATAATATACTCAAGCGATACGAGAACCTGTGCTTAATTTACTGAACCGCCGTATACCGAACGGTACGTACGGTGGTGTGAGAGGTCGGCTGATAAATTAATTGTCAGACTCCTACTCGATCTTCGTCGTGTGTACAGCTATTATTATGGAAAGACTTATGAGATATTGAATGATAACCAGCCTTAATTGTAGATTGTTTGACGTTGTGTTAAAATTATTTGAAATAAATTTGCAAGATTCAGTTCATTAACGGATATTTGAGGATAAAGCATTGTTGCAATTAAGAAATGTAAAAAAAGAGTTCATCGACAAATCTGGGAAGAAATTGCCGGTCATTGATAATGTTACTATTTCGATACGCCAAGGTGAATTCGTTAGTTTTCTGGGCCCGTCGGGCTGTGGCAAGACAACATTGATTAATATTATTGCCGGATTAGTTACAACCAGTTCAGGAACAGTTTTAGTAAACGGTAAAACAATAAATTCGCCGGGATTGGACAGAGCCGTTGTTTTTCAAGACAGTTGTTTGCTGCCGTGGCTGACTGTGCGAGAAAATGTCGGTATGGCGTTAAATTCGGATAACTCCGGCAAAGAAAAAATCTGTGATTACTACATTGATATGGTGAAGTTAAACCGGTTCAAAAGCGCTTATCCGCACCAGCTCTCAGGGGGGATGAAGCAGCGGGTTGCGTTAGCCCGTGCGTTAGCGACTGATTCGCCGGTGTTGCTGATGGACGAACCTTTTTCGGCATTGGATGAACAGACACGGATGTTATTGCAAAACGAGTTGATGCAAATATGGCAGCGAACCAATAAGACGATAGTTTTTGTTACGCATAATATCAGAGAAGCCATTTTTCTGTCGGACCGGGTACTGCTGCTTAGCCATCATCCGGCAAAGATCATTAGTGAAATTGCTATTCCGGATATTCGACCGCGCGTTGGCGGCGAACATTTTTTTAACATGGAAGCAGAGATACTGCTACATTTGAAACGCGAAATTGAAAAAGCAACAGAGGAAGAATTAGGTGAGCGGTATATTTTATAAACGGTTGGCAACGATAATCGCATTAGTGCTGGTGTGGCAGCTTTTCTGTAAAACGGCAATGTATCCGACCTATCTGTTGCCAACGCCGGAACAGGTCGAACAAACTCTGCTACAGGGAATTATCGACGGCCAGCTGGTTATTGCGCTGCTTTCAAGCTTAAAGCGAATGGTAATCGGCTACAGCATGGCGGTGGTATTAGGGTTGGCGCTTGGTGTGGCACTGATCAAGTGGAAATATCTTGATCAAACAATAGGTTTTTTCATATTGGCAGTGCAAACCATTCCAAGCGTTGCGTGGTTGCCGTTGGCATTAATCTGGTTCGGGTTAAACGAACGGGCAATCATCTTTGTCGTTATTATCGGTTCGTTGTGGACGATGGTTATGAGCGTAAAAACGGCCATTAAAGGTGTCAATCCGGATTATATCCGGCTAGCCAAAACGCTGGGATATAATAAATGGGCATTATTTTGGAAAATCGTTATTCCGGCGGCATTGCCGGAGTTGATAGTCGGATTGCGCCTGGCGTGGGCGTTTGCCTGGCGGTCGCTGCTTGCCGGTGAGTTGTTGGGCGGTGAATCCGGACTCGGACAAACCTTGATGATCGGGAGAAATTTAGGCGATATGAGCCTGGTGATTGCGGTAATGATTATTATTGCCACTCTGGGCATATTAATAGACCTTTTTTTGTTTCAACGGCTGGAAAACCAGATTTTTGCCAAACGGGGTTATAGCAGCAAAAGATGAGGTAATAGAAGATGACAAAAATTGTTCACGCCGTTATTTTGCTTATAGTGGCGATTGCATTAGTTGCCGCCGGTTGCGGCAAGGAAACAGTACAACCAAAACAACTGCGGCTGGGTTATTTTCCAAACCTGACCCATGCGCCGGCACTGGTCGGGCTTGATTTGCAGATGTTTCAAAAACAGTTAGGCCAAACGGTGCTGACGACCAGAGTTTTCAACGCCGGGCCGGAGTTGATGGAAGCAATGGCGGCCGGCGAGCTGGATGTGGCGTATATTGGCCCGGGTCCGGCTTTAACCGGGTTTGCGCGCGGAGTGCCGATAAAAATCATCGCCGGTGCCAATAATGGCGGCGCAATATTGGTTGCATCAGCTACCGCCAAGATTAACGGATCAATTGATCTTGCCAATAAAAAAGTTGTGATACCGCAGCTGGGCAATACTCAGGACATTTCATTGCGGCATATTCTCGCTGCCAACGGGTTAAAAGACAAGGCAAAGGGTGGCAACGTAGGAATACTTCAGGCGGCACCCAGCGACGTGCTGATGTTATTTAAACAAGAGCAGGTGGACGCGGCGCTGCTGCCGGAACCGTGGGGCACGACGCTGGAAGCACAAGGCGGCGCCCGAGTAATTTTGGAATGGAACCAGGTGTGGAACGGTGGGCAATATCCCACAACCGTAGTTATTGCCAACGACAATTATCGGAAAAACAATCCGGAAGTAATGGCAGCGTTTTTAGCCGCCCATCGGGAGGCAATCAGCTATATTCAGGCTAATCCGCAAAAAGCGGTACAGGCGGTTAATCGTCAATTGAAAAAAATTATTAACAAAGAATTACCGGAAAGCACCTTGATTAAAGCCTTTTCCCGTACAATGGCAACCGATAAAATCGATCAGCAAATTTTGCAGGACTACGCCGATTTAATGGTTGAATCCGGCTACGCGAAAGCGAAAATCGATGTCAAAGCCGCGATGAGTTTGGAGTGATTCAACGATGAGCGATTCAAGAAACGACCGGCTGTATAAACTGGAGCAGCAAAGCATTTTCATAATCCGCGAAGCCTATGCCAAAGCGAAGCGGCCGGGCTTACTCTGGTCGATAGGAAAAGATTCTACCGTACTGTTGTGGCTGGTGCGCAAAGCGTTTATGGGACATTGTCCGCTACCGCTGGTGCACATCGACACCCGTTTTAAAATTCCCGAGATGATTACCCACCGTGACCGGATTGTCCGGGATTGGGGCTTGAAATTGATCGTTGGTTCAAACACAGTGGCATTAGACCAGGGAATGACGCCGGATAATGGCCGGTTAGAATGCTGTAGTGCTTTAAAAACCGATGCTTTTCAAAAAACTGTTGTTGAATACGGTTTTGATTCGATTATGCTTGGGATCCGACGGGATGAAGAGCGCTCGCGCTCCAAGGAACGGATTTTTAGCGTGCGTGGCGAAAATTTTGAATGGCAATACAAGGACCAGCCGCCGGAATTTTGGCAACAATACAATACTGAAGTTCCAAAAGGGGCGCATGTCAGGGTGCATCCGATACTAGACTGGACGGAGATTGATGTCTGGCAATATATCGAACAAGAAAATATTCCGGTGGTAACGTTGTATTTCGCGCGTGACGGCAAACGTTATCGCAGCCTGGGCTGCTGGCCGTGCACCAGCCCGATAGCATCGCAGGCGGCAAATATTGCAGAGATAATAACTGAATTGAAAACCATTGGCCAATCGGAGCGGGGCGGGCGGGCACAGGATCAAGCCGACCGTTACGCTATGCAAAAATTACGGGCAAAAGGATATATGTAGCGATGAACGCGGAAACAATTAACAAGCCGGAAATGACAGTAGTGATAATCGGCCATGTTGATCACGGCAAATCAACATTAATTGGCCGCTTGTTATTTGACACCCGGCAAGTGCAGGCGGATAAAATTGAATTTGCGCGGCAACGGTCCACCGAGCAAGGCCGTGAACTGGAATTTGCCTATCTGCTGGACGGATTGTCCGAAGAACAAGAACAAGGCATCACGATTGATTTTACGCAGACGCGGATAACGTTGGCCGACCGGCCGTTTATTATCGCCGATGCGCCCGGACACCGCGAGTTTTTGAAAAACATGTTAAGCGGCGCAAGTAAGGCTGACGCGGCAATTCTGGTCATCGACGCGGTTGAAGGGGTGAGCGAGCAATCCCGGCGGCATGGCTGGTTGTTGACGCTGCTCGGCATTCAGCAACTGGTAGTTGTTGTCAATAAAATGGATTTATGCGGTTGGTCGCAAGCGGTATTTGCAGCAATCAAAAACGAATTCGCTGAATTTTTGGCACAAATCGGCCTGACGGCACTTGGCTATATACCGGCGTCGGCCTATCAAGGCGATAATGTGTTGGTCAAATCCGTTAATATGCCGTGGTACACCGGGGCAACTGTTGCCGGACAATTTGCTGAATTTTGCCCGCCGTCGGAGCAAAGCCGGACGTTAAGGTTGCCGGTGCAAGCACTCTATCGGTTTGACTCCCGGCGATTGCTTGCCGGAAGGATTGAAGCCGGGCAATTGGCGCTGAATCAAACGATAGTCGTTTGGCCAACTGGCGAACAAGCCCAAATTAAAGCGATTGATTGTTGGCCGGAAGAACGACGCGACACGGCTGACCAAGGCCGCTGTGTCGCGGTTGAATTAACAAAACCGTTGTTTGTGGAACGGGGAATGGTGGTTGCGGATTCGGCGCGGCCCCCGCTAATCAGCCGGCGCATGCGAGTGCGGTTGGTGTGGTTGGGGCGCGCACCGCTGGCCGCCGGACAACGCTATAAAATAAAAATCGGCTTCCAGGAATCGTTTGCCTGGTGGGAAAAAATCGAACGAGTAATTGATATTGGCAATATTGGTGAAGCGAGTCCGGATTGCGTACCGGCGGGATTCGTTGGTGAAGGCATAATCGCGCTTGATCAACCGCTGGTATTTGATGTGTTCGCTGAATTGCCGGCAACAGGCAGATTTGTGCTTGTCGATGGTTGGCAAATCGCCGGCGGTGGCATAATAATTGAGGCGTTATCGGCGGTAAATGCGGCTGAGAGTAAACCATTCCGGCAAGATAATACAGCGACCAGCCGTAACGAGACACTGTTTCCGGTAACCGGCGCGGTTAACAAGGAACTGCGGCGTCAGCAAAACGGCCACCACTCACTAGTAATCTGGTTGACTGGATTATCCGGTGCCGGAAAAACTACTATAGCGAACGGCTTAAATGAACAGCTATTCACAAGCGGGGTTCATGCTTATGTTTTGGATGGCGACAATTTGCGCTGTGGCTTGAATAAGGATTTGGATTTTTCTGAGAACGGGCGCCGGGAAAACATTCGCCGGATTGGCGAAACGGCAAAAATATTGGTTGATGCCGGATTGGTGGTAATCGTCGCCTGCATTTCGCCATATAGCGACGACCGCAAAGCGGTCAGAGCTGGTTTATGCAGCGATGAATTTGTGGAAGTTTTCGTAAATTGTCCGCTTGCGGTCTGTGAACAACGTGACAAAAAAGCATTATATACCAAGGCCCGGCGCGGTGAAATTGCTAATTTTACCGGCATTGACAGTTGTTACGAACCGCCGCAGCAACCGGAAATAATCATTGACAGCGAATTGCTGACGGTTGATGCGGGCGTTGAACTAATATTGGATTATTTACGTAATCATTTTGAATTTGTGCTATAAATTAGCTACACTAAACTAATACAGGTGAATACGCATGAATTATTTTTATCAAATCTATGGTGTGCAGATAATGTCGGCACTTCGGTTTCCGGGAATACCCGAAGAAAATACCAGGACGGTTGAGGCAAGCATCAGTATTGGTGCAGTGCCGCTTACGCTGCCTGACCGCTTTGCGCATGGTTATAAATTTCAGATTGCCGATGAACGATTTTTGTTGGCCATTGACAACATTGCGCGATTTTATATTGTCAACGGCCGGGAGATTATTATTGCGCCGGAAGCGGTTGCGGAAGAAACGGACATTGCCTTGTTTGTTTTGAGTTCAGTAATGCCGGTATTGTTGCAGCAACGCGGGCAATTGGTATTGCACGGAGCGGCTTTTGAATATAACGGCCGCGGGATAATGGTCTGTGGGCCGCCCGGTTGCGGAAAGACAACTTTGATGGCGGCGTTAGCGCAAAATGGCTATAAAATCCTGACCAGCGGGTTCGGCATTGTTGACTGCAGTGCGAAAGCGCAGCCGCTGATTATGCCGGGGTATCCGTATTTGAAACTATGGCGCTATTCGTTGACGATGCTTGATTTGGATAATGCCGGTTTTGAGCGGTTGCGTAACGGCCTCGAGCGTTATTTGCTGCCGCTGGGCGATAAATATTATGCCAAGCCGCTGGTGTTGGACAAGATTTATTTCATTGACAATGTTGTTGCCGCTAACGTTGGTATTGATAATATTGAACAAAAAGAAGCCGCAATGCTATTGATTGGCAACAGCTACCGATATAATTTTTTTGCGAGCGAAGCTATGGAATACGGACACCGGAAACTATGCGACAGAGTTGTTGACCGGGTTAGCTTGCGCAAAATAAACAAACAACGGCGGAAATTGTCGTTGCAAGAATTATTGGCGGTGCTGGAAGGAGATTTAAACCGATGAGCGGAATCGTCTGGATTTCCTCCTATCCAAAATCCGGTAATACCTGGTTTAGAGCTTTTGTTGCCAATATGACCAACACCGGAGCGAAAGAATTTGATATTAATAATCTGGGTAGCGGCTGGATGATTAAAGAACTGGTCAGCAGTCATTATGGCTATGACGTGGCGGATTTGACAGCGGAGGAACTCGATAATTTGCTGCCGGATCTCTATGAGCAGATTGCCCGTGTCGAAAAAAATACCCAATATATCAAAACGCATGACGCCTATCTGACTTTACCGGATGGCCGACCGCTTATTCCGAATTTTCGCAGCCGGGTGTTACATATTGTGCGTAATCCGCTGGATGTGGCAGTTTCTTTTGCCCATCACCGGGGTAGCAGTATTGACTCAACCATTGAAGTTATGAATAATAACAACATTGGGCTGAATCTTGAAACTGACCGCTATTCACCGCAGTTGCGCCAGCGGTTTTTGAGCTGGAGCGCGCACGTCGCAAGCTGGCTGGACGTTAAAGCTTTACCGGTGCTGGTTATCCGTTATGAGGATATGCAGTTGCGGCCGCTGGAAATTTTTAGTTTGGCGGCGCGGTTCGTCGGGTTATCTGATGATCAGCGTGCTATCGAAAATGCAATCCGGTTATCGGATTTCAAAGAATTACGCAAACATGAACAAGCGGCGGCGTTTCATGAAAAACCTGAGGCGCTCAGCAACTTTTTTCGTGAGGGGCGGATTGGCGGCTGGCGAAACGCACTAACCAGCAAACAGGTAAGCCAGATCGTAAATGATCATCAAATAGTAATGCGCCACTGCGGGTATTTGTCTGTGGATAATAAGTTAATTTATTGAAATATCATTTTGTCATTATACTGTCATTGGCGTGCTGTATAATGAAAGAAATGAACATGTGCCATCTCCCGTAAGCCACCAATAATTTGGAGGTCGAAACATGGCGCAAGGTATATATTATAAAGAAAAATTGAATCAAAACACCAAAGAGCAAGCGGTCACGGTGACGGCTTGTTTGTTGGTGTTTTTTATATAAAAATTTTTGGTGTTAACAAAATATCCGCTAAGCGTAGCTGAAAAAAGTTGTAGGAGAGAGTTATGAAACAGTCGAGAAAAATCCGTCGGAGCTGGTTGCGGGAAATTCCTCAGTGGATGAGGTGTTTTTGCCGGTCGGTTATGAAGGCTGCAAAGTCGCAAAGCGGCAAAGCGGCAAAGGCAGTACGGGCTGTTGGTGAAAAGTGCAGCGCTATGGCGCACGCCGTTAACGCCGGACTCAGAACTCAAAACGCAAAATTGTGCGCAGCGCTCAAGTCGCATACCAAAGAGTGGGCGGCGGCGGCATTGGCTGCCGGTTTAATAATTTCGCCATACATGGCTGAGGCGGCGCCCCAAGGCGGTGTAGTTGTTGGTGGCGAAGCGACGATTGCACAAAACGGCGCGGTAACCAATATCGCCCAAGCCAGCCAGCGCGCGGCAATCGACTGGGCCAGCTTTGATATCGCCAAACATGAAACCGTCAATTTCCAGCAACCGAACGCCAGCGCTGTGGCGCTCAACCGGATCGTCGGGAATAACTCAAGCGCTATATATGGACAGTTGAATGCCAACGGCATAGTATATTTAGCTAATCCCAACGGTATGTATTTTGCACCCGGCGCGCAGGTCAATGTTGCCGGGTTAATCGCGACTACATCCCACGTTGACCCGCTGGCATTTATGCAAAATGGTACGATTAATACCGGCGAACGAAACGCGGCGATAAATATGCAGGGCAGCATCTTTGCCTCCGGCGGGTTGGTGGAAATCAAAGGGGCCACGGCAATCAATGTCGGCGGGATAATCCAGGCAACGACGCTTAACGGCAACGGCGGCAATATTACCATCAGCAATACCGATAACTTGAATCTCACCGGCGGAACATTGCGGGCACGCGGTAGCGGTGCGACCGGAAACGGCGGTTTTATCGAAACATCCGGTGATGTCATAGCCGGGTTGGATAATGTACTTGTCAATGCCGGTAGTGATAACGGAGTTGCCGGTACCTGGCTGATTGACCCGCAGAACTATAATATCGGTGGTGGCGCTGGTGTTTCCGATATGAGCGGTGTGGAGCTAGGCAATAATTTGAATACACAGAATATGATTATTCTCAGTCAGAGCGGAGCGAACGCCGGATTGGGTGATGTGAATGTTCTTGATCCGGTCAACTGGACCGCGGACAACAGTCTGACGTTATCGGCGTATCATGATGTGAACGTTTTGGCGCCGATTACTAACAGTGCGGCAACCAGCGCTAATATAACTTTACAGGCCGACAATACCGGTATCGGTTATACAACCGGCGCTACTGCCGCCACCGGTGGTACAGTTAATCTTGCTATGCCGGTTACGTTGTCGGGCACCGGTTATGTAAAAATTTATTACAATCCGACCGATTATACGGCGCCGACGCCTTATGCTCCGTTAGTACTCGGCAATAGCGTTGCCTATATGCTGGTAAACCAGTTGGGGAATGAGGTTCCCGTAGCCGGAGAACACTCGCTGGCGGCGATTAGTAATAACCCGGGGCTTTGGGATAAAAATTATGCCTTGGGGCGCGATATCGACGCGGCGGCAACGACCGGTTGGAATGTTAATGCCGGGGTAACGGCGGGTTTCTTGCCGATTGGTAATGGCATGCCTTTCGTTGGCAAGTTCGACGGCGGCGTGAATCTCAGCGGCGGAAACTATACACTGAGCAACTTGTATATCAACAGCTCTGCCCAATATGTCGGTCTGTTTGGTTTTGTTGGAAACAGTGCGACTATTAGTAATCTTGTCCTCAACAATCCCACGATAACTAATAATTACAATAGCGGTGCTGCTTATATTGGTAGCGTGGCCGGATATAATGATGGTGGTACCATCGCCGGAATTACGATTAACAACGGTACTATTAGTGCAACCAGTGCGAATAGTGATATTTTTCTGGGCGGTGTAATTGGAAAAAATACCGGCGTCGTCAATAATGTGACAGCAACTGCTGCGACGATAACCGGAAGCAGCGTTTCAGGTTGGTGGGAAAAGCTGTATGTTGGCGGAATCGCCGGCTTGAATGCCGGTACAATCAGTTCAGCCGTATTAAGTACGATTACTGTAAGCGCCAGTAACCCGGCGGCAGCGTCTATTCTTGTCGGTGGAGCGGCAGGAGGAAACGAAGGTGGCACAATTGACGGTATCACGATAAGTAACGGAATGATAACCGGAAGCAATGCCATTAACGGAGGTACGGATGTTGGTGGATTAATAGGATTGAATAACTCTGGTGGAATAATTAATAACAGTTATATCACTGGCGGGACCATAACTGGTGGCGGCAGTGGTTCAAACTGCTACGTCGCTGTCGGTGGCGGGATTGGGACCAACGCTGGCGGAACAATAACCGGTGTTACAATAACCAATGCGGCAATAACCGGCTACAATTCGAACGGACCGTTCGGTGTCAATGTTGGCGGAGTTGTGGGATATTACCCTTCGGGGACGATAATTGCCAGTACGATCACCAGCGGAGTAATTAGCGCCAGTAGCCTGAATAATGTAGCGAATGTTGGCGATATTTTCGGAGGAGGGGGCGGCATAAACAACCTGCATGGATGTCTGCGTAACGGGACAATAACCTTACATCCAGCTGGAAATACCGTTTTAATGACCGGAACGAGCGCAAGTATTATTCAAACAGTTGGAACGGCGCTTACTATTGGACTATCTTCCGTTAGCGCCGGTGGATTGACGGTAACTGCGACCGGCGCGGTAACGCAGAGTGGAGCGTTGAACGTTAGCGGTACTACGACCATCAACGCCGGAACTAATGCGATAACACTCGCTGACACGGGCAATGATTTTGACGCTTTGTCGTTGACCGGCGGATCAGCATTCGTTAAGGAT
>JBAYGT010000032.1:0-12252 GCA_041666525.1 Negativicutes bacterium | reverse complement strand
TTGCAGCCCCGCCAATTACCTCGTCCAGATTAATTTCTTCTTTCTTGTTCACGACAACCTCCCAAAATAATATTTACTATGCCCTGATTATACAACCAAATTGTGGAGAAAACATGGAGGTTTGCGTAAAAACATAAAATTCATTTCTAATCATCGTCACACAGAAGTAAACTTCTTCATACTCTCTCCACAATCTTGCAGTATAATATCGGTAAAGAACAAACTCAAAACAGGAGGCAGACATGAAAAAACGAAGCGTTAAGAAAACCATTCCGATGCCAGACCTCGAAAAAGTCGTTGGCGGTGCTGACCCTACCTTGGTCAATCCACAAATTACCGATGCTGTGCGTCAGGTCAATGTTAAAACCGTAGGCGAATCGCCTTGGGAATCTCTGGCTACAGCTTATCAAAGCTTGGCACACTCAACAGCGCTGGCAATGGAAAACGCCATGAACACACAGAGTAACATGCAAACAATTAGTACTGCTGCAACAAATGCACTCACCGCCAAGCTCCTTAAAGTTGAGCCACCGAAAAAAAATTAGATTGAACATCAAGAAAACTTTCCATATTCCGCGCTGAATTCGCCGAAGGGCGAACAACCAAAAATGTATAAAAGCACAAACAAACGCCGCCCATGCGATTAATTTCGTCTGGACGGCGTTTTAATAGTTTTGCTTTTAGCGGCATATGTTTATTTCATATAGTTCAGCACGATTACCGCTTTTTCTTCTTGTTTCCAATGCCTTACCACATTAATATCCTTCGACAATTATTTCATGTCAATTTCTGCCGGGGGTGCTGCGGAAATATGCCGTCGGCAAGCAATCCACCGACAACAAGGCTGACGGCGGTCATCATCATCATCAACCCCGTTTCCATACCGCTTTCCATATTGGTTGACAGCATAGAGATAACGCCATTGAATCCCACGCTTCCCGGCACCAGCACCATTATACAGGGAACCTTAATTATCGCTGCACCGCATTTGCGCCATCGGGCATAGCCATTTCCCAAAATGATCAGAACAAAGGTGGCTGCTCCGGCACCAAGATAACAGCCTCCGACTTTGCCGCCGTAAATCATTGTAAGTGTTGCCAGAATACCTACAACTACTATTGCCCCAAAACGCTTACAGGACACATTGAACATTATTCCCAAGGAAATCATGACTATCGCTGTCGCTATAACAATAACTTCCCACGAGCCGGGCGTTACCGAAAAAGTACCCGGCTGGATACTGCTGTATATACCAACAACTTTATAGCCTATAAATACACCAACGGCCAGCATTAATAATGTAATTAGCGCGCTCATCAACCGGGCTGAACCGGAAACGATATGGCTGTGAGCAATTTCCGATATCCCCTGAGTTAACGAGAACCCGGGCATCAATGTTATAAGCCCGCAAACAATTACCAACGGTACAGAATAATTACCGAAAACATCAGTCAATCCCACGGCGATAATTACCGCGAAGAAGGCAGCCAGCGGGTTACCCAGCACTTTTAATTTGTCAATATTGTTAAGATTTATCATTGCAGCGACAACACTTATCACCGTCGCCACAATCGCTCCCTGCCAATTACTGCCGAAAATGATTGCCACGCCGAACGATGACATTGCCCAGCCAAAAACTGTCAGTAGTTTCCCGTATAAAGGTTTCTTTGCGTCGACAATACTCAGTTCTATCAGGCCTTCAACGGAAGAACATTCACCATCGGCAACTTTCTCTACCACTCCAGTAAGCTCTTGTAGCTTGGATACATTTAGTTCACTATTAGTCAAAGGTACCATAACGGTTTTGTGATTGAATCGTACACCGTAATTAATACAAAACGCTCCGCTCATAACCAAATATTCGCCGTCTTTCAAAAACCGCAGCATCAGTCTGGAGGCAGTTTTTTGCAGCTCGATTACTGATGCTCCGTATTTGGCCAGCAACGAAATGGCTTTAGTAGTGAAATCCAAGTCATTATTATCAGACCGCTCAGTAATCATAAAAACCTGCCCTAATTATTTCAGCTTACTCCCGAAGGCTTCAGCTAATGTGTTCCGCCTGCGTCAGGTGGTTTTATAGATTTTCCCGGCTTTCATTACAAAACTGACTTTTTCCATCACAGAAATATCGGCAAAAGGATTCCCCGGTACCGCGATGATATCAGCAGCTTTTCCAGCCGCGATTACTCCGAGCTCGTCACGTTGCAGCAATTCGGCTGCGACGCTGGTGGCAGACCGTAACGCCCGAATCGGCGTAATGCCGTTCATTACCAGCTCGGCAAACTCCACCGCTCCGTTTACGCTGTAAGAAAGAATTCCCAAGTCGGTGCCAAAGGCAATTTTAACATTACTATTCGCCAAATATTCGGCACCATCAAGAAGTTCTTTACGATACTTCCGCACTTTCGTTTTGGCAAAAGGCGTCATGCCACTTGACGCCCAGTAATCTTCGTCATCTGCAAACCGCGCCGACCTTAGACCGGCGTAAGTGGTCGGCACGACGAAAGCGCCTTTGTCTTCAACAATCTTGTAGGTTTCTTTTTTTGCCATAACCGCGTGCTCAAGGGAACGAGCACCGGCAAGCGCCACCATACGTACCCCTTCGTTACCCATAACATGAGCACTAACCGGACGGCCTAGCTGCGCAGCGGCAGCTACGAGTGTATTCATCTCTTCCTGATTATAAGTTATCTGGACAGGATCATCAGATGGTGTGGAAAAACCACCGGAAGGAGCGAACTTGATCCATTCCGCCCCCCACTTAATTTCTTCACGAACGACCCGGCGAATTTCGTCCGGGCCATCGGCAAGGCAGTTCATACCGGAATGACATTCAGGCGAAAGCATCGGTGTAGCATCCATATGTCCGCCTCTGGCAGAAATCATGTGGCCTGAAATAATCAATCGCGACCCATCAATTATCCCTTTTGCCAAAGCCATTTTAACATCTCTGACGGTGTAACCATGAATATCCATGTCACCACAGTCACGAACTGTAGTAAAGCCGTTCATTAAATGGTTATTCAGCGCTTGCGCGCTGAGGAGCGCTTTGTAACCTGCGCTCATACCCCAGAAATTAGCTGTAATTTCCGGACGGCAGGTGATATGTACATGGCAATCAATCAACCCGGGCATTACCATCCCTTCAGCAAGCTCGATACGCTGAGCATCCGGCGGTGCTGCAACGGTTGCTGCAACCTCCTGGATAACTCCGTCCCGGACAAGAATTTCCACAGGACCAAGCGGAGCATCGGCAACTCCATCCCAATAATTGCTGGCAACGATTACAATTGTAGTCATAAATTTCCTCCTAATAGACACTCAATCTGATCATAGATTGCAATTTGATTATAACACAGAAACAACAATAGTTTCGCCAAAAGCAGATGATAATCAATATTCACGGTATCACAGAACTCTTGCTTTTGCTATAGCAAATATATTTGAATATTTTTCAAACATAAGCTGTGTATGACATTGCCCTATTATTAGCTAATAAAGTATTTATAGCAAAAGAACCTGCGCCTTGACATATTTTTTTGCTAGGTGTAGCATTGCTTGCCATAGAGGGGGAAGTTATGAAAAAAATTAGTTTGTTAATCATTGTTCTATTCTTGTTGTCGGGCAGCGCATTTGCCTGCAGCGACATCTTCATCAATCAACCGGTTGGCCACATCGAAGCCCGCACAATGGACTTCGGGTCGAACATGGGTGAAAAGGCAGTTTTGGGCTACATCGGACAGAACAATGTCAGCGATATTATTGTCGATGTAGATAAAATACCAGAACAGAGCGTAGCCAAATGGACCGTTGCTTATGGCTATTGGGGGCGTACTGCTTTTAACACACCCAAAGTTTTAGACGGAATGAATACCGAAGGCTTGACGTATAGCTTACTATATTTGAATGGCCTGACCCAGTATCCGGCATATGATTCGGCCGATAAACGCCAGGTAATCGGAATATATGACCTTGGCTCATACTTGCTCGGCAGTTGCCGTAATGTCAGCGAAGCGGTGTCGCTGTTAAAAAAATCACAAGTTGTAAGTCAGGGTGTCGAAGCTGCAAAAGGCATCTATGTAAGGGATATACCGATACATATTATTATGCGCGATGCCACCGGCCGTTCAGCGGTTATTGAATTCATCGGCGGAAAAACTGTTGTCTACGAAAATGCCGGCAATGTTCTTACTAACCAACCGACTTATCCGGAACAGTTGGCGCTTGCCAAAAACTTTGACGGGCTAACCGTCAAGAGCACTGATGGTAAAATGGATGGATTGCCAGGCGGATATTCCAGCGAGGAACGATTTGCCCACGCTTATATTCTCACCCGCAATATGCCGCAACCATTATCGCATCAGGAAGCGATATATCAGGCGGATAACATCATTATGTCGCTTACCCGTCCGTATTTGGCCAATAACAGCGGTTATAATTCCTGCACAATATGGACAATAATCAAAGACGTCGATGAAAAAGTTATATATTTGAAGACTAATTTGAGTTATCAGGGTGGTAAAACGATTTTACCGGGTAACATCAAAAACGGATATGAAATAATCGACCTTAAGGCGTTTAACTGGAAAGTAGCGCCACGCGACGCAGTTGTTACTATGCCGACACCAAAAGAACAGATATTGAAGCTGCTTACACCAGATCAATTATTCCATTAAATAGTGCTTAAAAAGAAGACGCGGATAACGCGTCTTCTTTTTAATTATTCTAACGATTATAAACTCAGTATCACATATCGCGCATTGCGATGAGTTATCTATTGTCTTGAATACAAAAAACACTTATTTCCGTCACCATTTAGATTGTTTCCTCAAGAACTTCTCGGCAGCAAAATCCACTCATTGCTCGTGTTGAAACTGTTGAACGATATTGCTATAATAAACTGAAAAATATCAGAGGTGCATAAAAATCATGACGGAGCTTGTTTTTCGAACACCCACCCTGCAAGATTCTGACAAGCTGTCCGATTTAATAACACAACTGGGCTATCCAATCACACCAGAGCTGATGCGCAAAAGATTGGAAACCTATTTGGCTTCAAATTGCAATTATGCTATTCTAGCCATTTCAGATGACAACGTGGTCGGGCTTGCTTCTTTCACAATAATTGACTGCTTTCACATGGACAGGAAATTTGCTCGAATTACTTCGCTAGTTGTTGATGAGCACCAGCGAAATCACGGAATTGGCAAAGCACTGATAAAACACGCTGAGAAAATTATTAACAGCGCTGGCTGCACTTCAATCGAAGTGAGCAGTAATATTAATCGTGCAGCGAGTGGCACTCACGACTTTTATTCATCAGCGGGATACAATGATGTCAGAGCCGAGATAGTTTACTTTAGAAAGACCACTACTTAACTGTTAATTCCAAAAACAAAAAATCCCGCCAACACGTTTTCACGCAGTGCGGGTTGGTTTCCTTTGTTGCTTTAAAGCTTTGAGGCTTTATTGTTTTCCGGCAAAGTACGCACCAAGCATAACCAGTAAAAACAGCGCCAGCACAACCGCCATCGTAATTAACGGCGCAACCGGCGACAACGATACCAGAATTATGCTTAGACAAGCTGTTCCGACATTAATAAAGCTCATCGCAGCGGCGCAGTAGGCCTTGTCATGAATATTAGCCATCGCCAGCGTCGTCGCGCTGGAATAGAGCAACGCAATACCCAAAAAAGCAATAAACCCTGCCGAGAAAATTGTAAGCAAATTGATTATTCCCAGACAAGTGCAGGCAACAAACCAGATAATCCCGGCACTAAGGGTACACACGCCGATTTTTATCAGCGTTGCCGGTTTAATCTTACCCGCGACCTGCAAAACGATTATATTCCCGATAATCAACCCAAAAGTCAAAATCAAATTGAGCATTCCATAAATATCCGGCCGCACCCCCAGCATATTGATTACGATTGCCGGCGTTACCGATAGAAACACATACAATACCGCCGACGTGGCGCCAACCAAAATTGAAAAAGCCATCAGCTGCTTATTAGTAAAGGCGATTTTGTAGTCAGCAAATATTTTTGTGAAATTCACCGGCGCCCGCTGCCCGGCCGAAAATGTCTCCGGCAATTTGACGCAGAGCGCAATTATCAACAATCCGTATAGTGCCAGAAACCAAAAACAATATTGCCAGCCCAAATGAGCTACAAGAATACCGCCAATGGTCGAAGATATTCCCGGTGAAATCGCAAAAGCAATCGCTGCCCAAGCAGTGATTTTCACGGCCTGCTCTGGCAAATAGTAATCGTTAATAATAATGAATGTTAACGCCAATCCAACCCCGGCGCCAAGCGCCTCGATAAACCGCCCGGCGAGCAGCAGCCCAAACGAATACAACCAACCGGACAGGATACACAAGGCCGTACCGAAAACTCCGGTAAGCAAGCCGCCGTAGATGGTTATTTTCCGGCCAAAACGGTTGGATAGAATTCCATAAAACAGTTGCCCGACAGAGTAGGCAACCAAAAAGGCCACAACTGCAAACTGAATCGATGCCGCAGAAACTGCAAAAAACACACTCATATCCGGTAACCCCGGAGCGAATAGCACCGCCGATACCGTCGCATAAGAAATAAGCATCAACAATGTAACCGTGTTCGGTTTTTTCAGGGATAGTTTAGCTATCATCTTCACTCCGCTATGGAATTGTTCGGCCTTCAATGGTTAAGCAATCTGCTCTCTATTAACTTACCGCTCTAAATTCAATTGCCAGCATTGAAACAACTCATTCCAATACAACGGCTATCGCTATTATAATTTCCTCGGTCATTTTTTGACGAACCACTTGTCATAAATAGTTTTCAACTCACCACTCTTCTCCATCTCAATCAGCGCTTTATTCAGCTTATCAGCCAACTGGGTATTGCCTTTTTTCAGTACCATGGCAAATTTTTCATTTGACAGCATATTTACAATTTTCAGTCGCTTCATATTACGTTCTTTCAAGTAATATTCAGCGGCCATCCTGTCCATAACAATTGCGTCGATATCTCCGTTATACAAACCAACAAACATTTCCTGCTGGTTTTGATAGCCTTTTAGCTTAATATCTTTAATGACGTTCGATTGCGAGACCATCGTAGTATTAAGCTCCGCACCAACGATTTTTCCGGCCAAATCAGTTAAAGTGTTAATATTATCACCTTTAAATACCACAATACACGCGCCACCCCTAGCATAAGGAATTGTAAAATCTACATGCTTCTTGCGCGCGTCGGTAATTGATACGCCGCCAATCGCCACATCAATGTTTTTGCCCTGCTCAATCTGCTCGAACATTTTTCCAAAGGCGATATCACGAAATTCAATAGTTAGTCCAGCTTTTTTTGCCGCAGCTGTAATAACATCAATGTCAAACCCTTGATATTGCGAATCTTTGGCATAAGGAATAATCTCAATACCGCTTCCGTCGGGCATTACCACAAGCGGCTGATTAGCGAACGTGTAAGGCGGATTATTATCCACACCGACGATTATTTTATTTGTATCACTGTTGCCGCAACCACCGACAAAGACTGCCGTCATTAATGATACTACAATTGCTAACGAAATTAAAAATTTCCTGGTCATCTTCCCCCCCCACTGTCTCAAAAATCAAAGTAATAGAAGTTTTCGCCCGACGTGAATTCACGCTACGTGACAAATTCACAACAGGTGCCATTTTTTCAACATCTGCTTAGCCAATCCGTTCAAACTTTCGAGTTCCTCAAGTAAATTATTGCTTTTTGGCACTCGATCACTTAACGGTTGAATCAGTTTCTGCAACTACTATTGAAATAATTTTTTGTTGCAGTAGCGGTTTACTATAGGAAAATCCATCCAGTGTCAGTGTCTTCACTACAGCGCAGTTGCCAATAGCATCGACAACTTTTTCTCCCGATACAACTTCGCCAATTATCGTGTAGTTCATATTCAGGCGCTCTACAGGCCGCAAGGTAATAAACAGCTCGGTATTATTGGAATGATCATTCCCCTGATTTCCATAAGCCAGGATATATGGCCGGTCAAACTTGACGTCTGGACGCACCTCAATGCTAAAGTCTTTACCCCACATCGAAGCACCGCCTTGCAGATTGGCGTTAACGTCACCAAATTGCAGAACGAAGTTTGGTTCAACTCTGTTAAAACAGGTTCCGTTATAAAACCCCTTCTTAATCAACGCGATAAAATTTTCCACACCCTTAGGCGCTATTTCCGGCCACAGAACAAAACTAATAATACCTTTATCAGTTTTCATATTAACATAAACGGTGTTTGCCGCGTTACTAAATGAAGCCGCTGAAATTATTAAAATCAGTGCCAGCAAAAAAATCGAGATTGTACGTTTCATAACTCCTCCTGATAGTGCGTTAACAATAAGACCCAGCAACACGGACTGCGGATCCATCGCGCTTATGTAATTTATATTCGTCAAAAAACCGAATAGTCCTGCAGATTCATAAAACAAAAATGCAGCGCACGTTAAAACGGCGCTGCAAAAATTCGTATGACTTCCAATACTGGTTCCAATAATTATTTAATTACTTTTCTTAACGTCGCAATGTCCAGGTTCGGGTTATCCAACGCACTTAGCGATCCACTATACTTTTCCAGACTGCATTTACTCTCGCTCAAATCATTAAAAGTCTGAACAGCAATTTTTTTGAGATTTTTCTCCTGTGTGTCAGTCAGACCATCCGTCGCCTTAGCGGCTTCAACTTCTTTCCAAACTTCCTCCCAATTTGTCGTTAGTGAAGAATGCCCACCGATAAATTCAAACCCGCAACCGTTTGTACTGAAATTGAAATAATCCGCTCCGCCGATTACCTTCTCCAAGTCTTCCAAGTTAAGTTGTTTCATTTCATTCTCCTCTTCGACAACTATGTTGCCATATTTTAGTTTGTAGTCCGTTGATTGTCATATTAACATAAAATTATGTGCAAATTATGAAGAAACTGCTTTTATGCGTCTGATAACACAAAAAATCCCGCCAACACTCACGTATCGCGGGTTCCTGAACTGCGGCAAATTGCCGGGATGAGTCACAACGCAGGAATTTTTTTCGTCACCTGCCGCTGGCTAAACCAATTTACTCCGCCAGCGATTACGAACATAATTATTATCACAGTAATCCATTTTTTCATGGCAATACCTCAAAATACTTGTAATAAATAGTTCGACATAAACCCCTAATCACTTGCCTGCTGCCGTCAGAATTACTGATAATAACAGCCCGCTATCTGGCAACAAAGTTTACAGATTCGCCACGCTTACGTAATATATATTCGTCACAAAACCAAATAATCCTGCACACTTAAACACAAGCAGCGGCGTCGCAAAACGCCGCTGCTAAAATCAATGTATGCTTTTAACACTGGAATCATAGCCAAATGCCTAAGGTTCAGTTTTACGCGCATTATATCATAATTTTCGAGACCAAAAAAAGACTCTTGGCTATTTCACTGCTTTATTCAGCAAATCATTGAAATACACAACTTGGCCATCAACCATAGTCATCAAAACTCTATTGTTATGAATATCGTCGTCTTTTTGTTCAAATAAATTTTTCTCGACAACTATCATATCCGCAAGTTTTCCGACTTCAATCGAACCGATTTCGTCTTCCACTCCAAGTTGAAAGGCTCCATTTATCGTATATCCTCTCAACAATGTGTCTATCGGCAGTTTCTCCGATTCCGGCGGCAAATAGTTGCTGTCACTTTCGCCGATGTTGCGACGAGTGTGACCAGTTTCTATCTCATTAAAAGGATTCAGGCCTTCAAATCCCGAGCTCACGGGATAGTCGCTGCCAAAGGTAACTTTTACCCCAGCCTCGTCGAGACTGTTGAATAGCATTTGCCGCTCATAGGATTCCTTACCAGCAACTGCAAGCGTATTACTGTCCGGCGTCATCCAAACCGGTGTAGTCTGGGCAACAACATCGCGTAGCGCCTTGAATCGTGCAACTGTATCAGGCATAAAAAATTGGGTATGACAAATTGTTTTTCGGGTCTTGGTATAGCCTTTTTTGCTTTTCAGTTTTTCAAACGCGGCAAGCGCATCGCTTATTGCCCGGTCGCCTATTGCGTGAATATGTATATTGTAACCGGCGTTATCGGATTCTTCGACAATTGAAGCCAGCACAGCAGGTGAAAAAAGTTCAAATCCCTTGTTACCCTTGTCATTTCTAAAGTCTTCAAACATCGCGCAGCTTTGCGCTTCCAGTGTTCCGTCATAAAGAATTTTTACAGTGTTGAGTTTAAATAGTGGAGTATTGTATTTTTCACTGTACTGTTTCAGCTTCACCAAAGACTCAGACAACTTTTTCTCGTCACTAACCATATAAGAGCTAAACACCCGGAAAGGCAGTTGTCCGGATTTTTGCATTCGCGCATACGATTCATACATCTCAACCTGCATTATCCCGCCAGCATCAAACAAAGTAGTGAAACCGTAAGCCGATATCGTCGGAAAAAGTTTTTTCTCGCCTTCTATCACGTCGTCAATTTTTATACCGATTTTGTAAACAATTGGCATAAAAGACATCGGTTCGATACACCAGCCGGTAGGATTGCCAGCTTTGTCCCGCTTGTAAAAATGCGCACCCGGAATCGGATCCGGAGTGTTTTTATTAATTCCGCCAATTTGCAACGCCTTGCTATTCACCCACGCCGAATGACCGCCGTAATCAAGAATGATTACCGGTTTTTCTTTTTCAATTGCGTCTAGCTCTGCGCTAGTAGGACCCATCGGACCAAACATCGCCGCTTTAAATCCCATCATGCCGATGATGTCGTCCTGCTGATGTTCCTTGACAGCTTTCTTGATATCAGCAAGTAATTGTTCCTTCGTTGCGTCCTGATTAAGAATAACTACTCCGTCAAACAAGCTGCCGAACGACGGATGAATATGGCTTTCAATGAACCCCGGCAATACCATACGTCCCCGAAGGTCGAATATTTCAACGCTATCATCAATATATTTTTCGGCACCAGACTTATTGCCAACATAAATAAACTTATTACCTTCCACGACCACAGTATCAGCCCAGGGATTGCTCTTATTCATAGTATAAACCTTCGCGTTTGTAAACATCTTGCGTGCTTCCCTGGCGAAAACCTGATTACCGACAACCGACATGATCACAAAAAAAGCAATAAATAATAACCAAACCATCCTCATTTTTTCTCCTAACTCATCATTATGATGACAGCTTTTGCAATTCACATTGTATCATATAACTGTGTAGAAATTATGCAGATAAAAAAACATAAATACCAGTGATTTTGTGGGCGCTAACACTCAAATAAAAATGAAGAACCCGCCTCAGCCTCTCATCGCACTATGCAGGTCCTTGTTGATCTACGGCACTGCCTATATACCAGCTTCATGCAAAATATACATCAACTTTAAACTATTTTTTCTTGCCCGTCTCCAACAATATCTGCACCAGTCTTTCCGGCATTGACGCCATCGGCACATGCCCGGTAGGTAACTCAAAGTAGTCACCCCATCCTTTTCCGGTTGCAGCGATTCTTTTCCTGGCTTCATCGGAAATAATCACAAACTCGCTTTCCATACAGCGAATATAGGTTTTGGGTAAAGATATTAATTTTTCCGAACAAAATTGCAGCTTTTCCAAATAAGGCGGTACTGCCTCCAAACCGGCAAAAGACAAGGGATCATAGCCGCCGGCAACAATGATATCAAAAAGTGATTGTCCCGGTTCAGGCAACGCCGCATCAACAAATACCAAATGATTAATCCTGTCCGCCATTTTGGCAGCAACTCCGGTGATTATCATTCCGCCATAACTATGTCCGACCAAGACCACCTTTCTCAAATCGTTTTCAGCTATAAGCGTACATATCTGCTCAACATGATCAGTCAAGTTATATTTATATTCATCTTTAAGATCCGGCGAAAAAGTTCTATGATTACTCTCCTCAAGTGCCGGAATAACAGGCTCCCATATCTTGCCACCCATTTTACCGTCTTGAGTGCAAATATGGTTTCCAACAGTAAGCCTGTTCCAAGTTTCTACCGACATGTTACCACCATGAACTAAAACATAATTGACCATCTTTAAAACTCCTCAACTTAATATTACCTTATTATAACTCTTTTAAAGGGTGTGTGAAATAAACTCTGTAAATAGCAAGAAGTAACAAATGGAAGATAGGATTGATGCTATTCGATTCTGTCGCCGTGCATAATTGTTAGTTCACCATACACTTTCGACCAGTCTTT
>JBAYGT010000031.1:0-13916 GCA_041666525.1 Negativicutes bacterium | reverse complement strand
TATTATACCAAAAACCGGTTAGTATCGCTCTTCTTTTCAGCGCTACTAACCGGCTTTCCTTGGTTTTGTGTTTTGTATTCTTTTGTATCGTTATTGCGCTACGGCTTTTTACACAGCCCCTTTGTGTTATTATTATGAATTTTCTTTGCGTCTCTAAGCAGCGTATAATTCTTTCCCCTCGGCTATATAGTGAGCTATTGTTTGTGTTCTTTGCTCATATTCCTCCGGTGTTAACGTAAACAGATCTATGGGAATCTGATATTTGTGAATCGCGCCCATCAACGCATGCTTTTTAAGCAATGCTCGCGATTCGCTACCCACATTACCAAAACTTACAGACACAACAGCAAAATCCAAATCGCTGTCTTCATTCATCGAATTTCGTACAGCCGAACCAAACAAAATCAATTTGCCGACCCGGACTCCGGATTCTTCAAGTTGTCTTCGGATATATTCTGCAATTTCTGCAATTCTTTCTTGCAACATAATAATACTTCCTTGCTGTTTTTGAACATTTCTGCAGCGCTTTCGCCAGTATACTTTTTTGCCATTTCACGCAAAACTTCCGGATATCTGGTCGGAATACTCAACTCATTGATATTGTAAACAAAATCGGAGATGTTTTTTTCGAAATCACAATTTATTTTTTCAAGAAAGAAAAGTAAGTTATGACTTTTGGGCGGAACTGCATCATATTTTGCAGTGTATAAGCCTTTCAAAGCTTTTTCTAAGGCCAGATGGCACATAAACACCGCGTAAATATAACGCCTGCCATCCAGCAAACACTTTGCAGTTTCAATATCATATTCCGCTTGATCGAACCACTCAGTTGGTATCTTGATACTCACGATGACTACCTCAAATTTTATCTCACGTACATTCTAACACCGTCGCACAATGCGAGCAAACAAAAAACCTTTGGTTGCCGGAAAATTCCGGCAACCAAAGGTTTTTTCCAGATAACTGGATAAATCAGTTTTTAGTAAGCCGCAATTACGTCGATTTCGACGAATACATCGCGCGGCAAACGGGCAACTTCTACACAGAAGCGCGCCGGTGGGTTTTCCGGAAAGTACTCGCCGTAAATTGCATTGATTTTCGCAAAATCGTTCATGTCTTTGATAAATACGCCGCATTTTACCACGTTGGCAAAAGTACAGCCGGCCTCGGTCAAAATCGCCTTCAGACTTTCCATTACCCGGCGGGTCTGGGCTTCAACGCCACCTTCGACGATTTGCATAGTTGCCGGATCAAACGGCACCTGACCGCTTACGAACAGGAATCCGTTGGCTTTCACTGCCTGAGAATAAGGTCCGATCGCTGCCGGGGCGCCTTGGGAATTGATAATTTGTTTCATGTTGCCTCCTGAATTATTTTCTGTTATTACCGACTCATTGGTATCTTTGGCTGCAGCACTTACCGACAATAATGTCATTAAAATTGTCACTGCCAAAAAAATAATAGTGGTTCTCTTCAAAACCTCACCTGCTGTCTGCTTCTTTTAGTAAATCCAGCAAACCTCCGAGATTATCAACAATGACATCCGGCTTAATGCTCGAACTATCGGCAATTTCGATAGTTGTCTCACCGCTCAATACGAGTATTCCGGTAATTCCGGCATTCTTCGCCATGGCAACGTCCGTGTATATCCGGTCGCCTACCATCGCCATCTCTGACTGCGGTTTGCTTTTTTTCAGTTGAAGCGCTTCGATAATTTCCCGATTTGGTTTACCGATGATTTTTGGAACTACTCCGCCGGTCGATGCCTTAATCAGCTCAATCATCGCGCCGACATCAGGAATATAGCCGGTACGGTCAGCAACCGGACAATTAATATCCGGATGCGTCGCAATATATTCTACGCCTTCGCGAATCAAATGGCAAGCCTCGACTAACTTTGCGTATGACAGCGTCATATCAAACCCTAATACTACAAAATCCGGCTTGTCAGCGGTCAAAACAAATCCCGCCTTAGTAAACTCGCGCTCCAAATTTTCGGTACCGAGTAAAAAAATTCGCGCACCGGATTTCCGTTTTTTTAAGTAAATCGCCGTAGCCTCACCGCTGGTAAGAACATCCGCCGCCACCGCCGCTACACCGATACGGGTAAGTTTTTCTACATAGGCCTGGCTGTCTTTGGATGAGTTATTGGTCAGGAAAATATACTCACGCCCGGTATCACGCAGGTATTGCAAAAATTCCAGCGCCCCCGGTAACAGATTGTCACCAAGATATACTGTTCCGTCCATATCTAACGCAAAACACCGCAACGCTTTTATCTGCGCCAATTCTTTATTGCAAATCCGCATCTTCAATACACTCACAATACAATTTTTTCCGGTTTCTTCTCGGCCGCTGACAGAAAACTATAATGCAAATAACCCTGAATCGCACAACCGTTAGCAAAATCGTTGCCGTCTTCCGAACGGCTGTTGGTTTTAATCGCCTTGACAAACCGTTCGTAGTTATTTGGTGTCCGCTTGCATTTAACCGTTTTCCAAATATTTTTATCAATATTTTTGCCACTGCAAATACGATACTCATCATAAGCTTTATCTAAATCTATTTCAATCGCACCTTTGCTGCAATACACGCGGCAACGCAAACTATTGCTCTGGCCGATACAGCCGTGTGAAACATGAATAACCCCCACACCACCGCCGCCAAACTCAACGTGGCTGACAAAACTGTTGTTGCAATCCAGGGCATATTTTTTACCACAAACTTCATAACCCGGCTCGCGGTCTTTCGAATGGGTATATAACCGGGTTGAAATGTCGACAATTTTTTCATTGGTCAGCAGACAGGTCAAATCAAAAATATGACAACCGATATCGCCCAGCGCACCGGCGCCGCCTTGATCTGACGACAACCGCCACAACATCCAGTCTGCATCATGCCAGTCGCCCCACGCCTTGCTCTTGAGCCAGGACTGCAGATAGCTGGCTTCAACATGCAGCACTTGACCGAGTACGCCGCTGCGAATTATTTCAGCCGCTTTTTGTAAACCGCTGGAATTCCGGTAAGAAAAATTAACCATATTTACTACGTCGGACTTAACTGCTAAATCACGCATCTCGACCGCCTGTTCAAGCGTTTCCGCCAGCGGTTTTTCGCTCAACAGATTAATTTTGCGTTTCAATATTTCCATAGCTACCGGGTAATGGGCGCGGTCACTGGTAACATTGGTTACGCCTTCCAGTTTCTCGTTATCAAGCATTTCTTTGTAATCACCGTAAAATTTCTTTATGCCAAATTTCTTGGCAAAAGTTTCGGCGCGACGAATATCCATATCGGCACAGGCGGTAATTTTCACCCCGCGGATTTTCTGTAGATGTTCGGCGTGTGATCCCGCCATTCCGCCGGTACCAATTATTGCAATTTTTATCATAGCTAATCTCCAACAAAATAATACCTACATTTAACAACAGTTGCGTTTTTTTTTCAAGAAAAAACCGTTTTTTTATTACTGCTTGCTAATTTGCGTTTAGCCGTTTATCATTTATGCATCAAAGACGGGTTTTACAAGAAAGCGGGCATCTATGAAAAACAAGTTCAGTTTCGCGGTATTTGTGCTGCTAGGCGCAATCGTTTTTTGGGCATCGGCGTTCGCCGGCATTCGCGCCGGGTTGCAACATTTTTCACCGACCAGCGTGGCGCTCGGACGCTTTATTGTGGCCTCGCTCATTTTTGCCGCAGTTGCGTTTGTCCGCGGCATAAAATTACCTAAAGGCCGTGATCTGTTAACCGTTGCTTTTTGGGGCGGGTTTTTAAGTATTTCAGTTTATCATTTTTGTTTAAACACCGGTGAAGAAACTGTCCAAGCCGGCGTTGCCAGTGTTATTGTTTCGTTGTCACCCATTCTCATCGCAATATCGGCACGGTTTTTGCTTGGCGAGCGATTACGCTGGATACAGCGTATCGGCATTGGCATATCATTTATTGGTGTAATTTTGTTATCTGCCGGTGACTACCGATTTGACATCGGGATATTATATATTTTCATCGCAACCATCGCCGCGTCCTGTTATACAGTTATTCAGAAAAAATTACTGGCAAAATACCGGGCAATCGACCTAACCGCCTGTTGTATGTGGTTTGGAACATTGTTTTTGCTTCCCTACACCCCGCTACTAATTCGTGAACTTGAAACCAATACCGTCCTATCGTTTTTGCCAATCATCTGGCTGGGCATTTTCCCATCAGCATTGGCATATACAATGTGGGCCTATTCATTGAGACGTTTCACCGCCAACCAATGTGCCTCAACATTATATCTGTCGCCGATTCTGGCTTTTGTAATTGCCTGGTTGTGGTTAGGCGAATTACCAACCTGTCAGAATCTTATTGGCGGCGCGGTTATTATCATTGGAATAGCACTGGTAAACAAAAAACGCAGCCAGCCAAATAAGCACGTTTGTGACTAAAACACTTATTTCAAAGCATAAACCAGTTAAACTATGCAATTTTTTAAATATATATGATATAATTTCATTTGCAAAAAAAGTGCAACATAGCATTTGAATGAGGGAGAAACGATGCAGCAGAATATCAAATCTGGAAGAATGCGACGGAAATCCATTGTAGCCATCGTGGCTATTATTTTATTGGGTGTCATCACCTGGTTTTATTTTGGACGGAGTCACGCACCACAGGCGAACCTTGACATTCCTGAAGTCAAAGTTATGAAGGTTATCGTCCAGGATACGCCGATAATCTATACTTATGCCGGGCAAGTTTACGCCCGTGACAGCGTTGATTTACGTGCTAACGTCACCGGACGGATTGTCGAAAAACTATTTAAGGGCGGCGACTATGTAGAAAAAGGCCAACCTTTATATCGTATCGACCGGCGTATTTATGAAACCGCTGTTTTGAATGCCGAAGCGCAATTGGCACAAGCGCAAGTAACGCTAAGCAATATTCATGAAGACACCTTGCGCAACCAGCAGCTTGGCCAGAACGGCGCGATATCAAAACAAACACTGGATACACAAATTGCCTCCGAAGGCGAACAAACTGCTGTCGTTGAGGCATATCGGGCTAAATTGCAGCAGGCAAAAAATGATTTGAACGACACCGTGGTCGTTGCTCCGATTAGCGGCAGAGTTGCTGTCAATGAAATAAGTACCGGCAACTATGTTCAGGCCGGTGCAACCACCTTGACTACTGTTTCGTCGCTTGAACCGGTCTATGTTCAATTCAGTATGAGTGAAAACGAATATTTGCGACTCAATAAAGAACGTAACGAAGGAAAAATGGGTAACTGGGGCGACCATGTACGTATCAAACTCAGCTCCGGCGGCAATTATCCTCTGGATGGAAAAGTTGTTGAGACTGACTCGCAAATGGCGCAAAACAGCGGCGCACTAGTTTTGAAAGCTGAATTTGCCAATCCGAAAAAAATGTTGTTGCCAGGAATGTTTGCCAAAGTTGAGGTTACCGGCGAAGTTCGTAAAAATGCTATGCTGATTCCCCAACGAGCGGTGCAGCAAATACTCGACAAAACCTTTGTTATGACGATTTCGGCCGACAACAAAGTGCAAAGCCGGCCAATTATTCTTGGCATAAAAATCGGAAACCTGTGGATGGTGGAAAGCGGTTTGCAGCCAACCGACACTGTTATTGTTGAAGGCTTACTCAAAGCGCGTCCGGATATGACTGTAAAAACGATAACAATGAGTTTAAAAGAATTGGACAATAGTTTGAAAGCAGGGAATTGATAGATGGCAAAATTTTTTATCAACCGTCCGGTTTTTGCTATAGTATTGTCAATCATCATTTCGCTTGCCGGACTTATTGCATTGACTCAGCTGCCAATCGCGCAATATCCACAGATAGCTCCACCAACAGTTACCGTTAGCGCTTTATATATGGGCGCTAATGCCGAGATTGTCGACACTACTGTTGCTCAGGTAATTGAACAGCAAGTAAACGGTATCGAGGGAATGACTTCGATGTCTTCGCTCAGCACCGATTCGGGCAGTTACTCTTTGACAGTACAATTTGCCCCTGAAGTTAATGCCGACATGGCAACCGTTCAGGTACAAAACCGCGTGGCTCAGGCAGTCTCGTCGCTGCCACAAGAAGTGCAGCAAACCGGTGTTACCACGGAAAAATCATCGCAAGATATTGCCATGGTTTTTGCACTTTATTCACCCAACGACAGTTATGACTTAAAATTTCTTAAAAACTATGCCAGCATTTATGTGGTTGATGCCATAAAGCGGGTCAAGGGCGTAGGTTCAGTAATGGAGTTCGGCTCCGATTACGCCATGCGGGTGTGGTTGAAACCGGATAGAATGTTACAACTCGGGCTGACTGTAGGTGAAGTCTACGATTCGGTTACTCAACAAAACGTGCAGGCTCCGGCAGGCGCTATCGGTATGCAACCGGGTGCGCCAAATCAGGAATTTCAGTATGCAGCACGTACCAAAGGCCGGTTGGTTGACAAACTCGAATTTGAAAACATCATCGTGCGCACTAACCCCAATGGTTCATTTGTCCGCATGAAAGATATTGCAAAAGTTGAACTTGGCAACAGAACTTATGCCATTCAACCTAAAATGGACGGACACACCGTTGCCGGATTTTCCATTTTGCTGACCAGCGATGCGAATGCTTTGGAAACCATCAGCAACGTAAAAGCAGTAATGGCTGATGCCGAGAAACATTTCCCGGCCGACATGAAATCAAAAATAATTATCGATTCCAGTAATTTCGTGCGCGAATCAGTCAAGGAAGTTGTCGAAACTTTAGCAATCGCTTTTTTGCTGGTGCTGATTGTAGTTTTTATCTTCTTACATAGTTGGCGGGCAACACTCATTCCGATGCTGGCCATACCAGTTTCGCTTATTGGAACATTAGGCGCTTTCCTGATACTTGGTTTTTCAATCAACACCCTTACGCTTTTTGCGATGGTACTGGCGATTGGACTGGTGGTAGATGACGCAATCGTGGTCGTGGAGGCGGTTGAACATCACATTCGCCATTCAGGATTAGGCCCAAAAGAAGCCGCGTTAAGAGCCATGGAAGAAGTATCGGCGCCGATTATTGCCATAGCTTTCGTGTTGGCGTCAGTATTTATCCCCGTCGCGTTCCTCGGTGGCACAACCGGTATTCTGTACCGGCAATTTGCGTTAACGATTGCCGTTTCTATGGCGCTGTCAGCGGTGGTCGCACTATCGCTCACGCCTGCACTTTGCTCGATGTTGTTGAAACCGTATGACGCCAATGCGGCAAAAGGTTGGTTAGGCCGATTTTTTGACGGATTCAACAGATTTTTTGACACACTAATAGAAAAATATGGCCAATGGGTAATTAAAACCATAAAATTTGCCAAACTAGGCCTTGTTTTTCTGCTGATCGTGGTTATCGGCGTAGTGGTTCTCAACAAACTTGTTCCGGCAAGTTTCGTGCCTGATGAAGATCAAGGTTATTTGGTTGGATCACTTACATTGCCGGAAGCGGCTAATACTTCCCGGACGAATAAAGTCCTCGATACTGTATCGAATCAGATCAATAAGCTTCCGGGTGTCGATACTGCCCTTTCCATCGGTGGTTATGATGTATTAAGCAGTGGTCAGAAATCAAGCGGTGGAACAATATTTATCGGATTAAATCCTTGGCATGATCGTACAAATGCGCAAACACAAGTTGGATCGATTATTTCCGAAATAAACATGATGGACAGCACCACCTATCAAGGCCGGTTGATGGCGTTCCCGCCACCCGCACTGCCGGGTATGGGCTCAATTGGCGGATTATCGCTGATGTTGGAAAACACCGGCGGCGATACGCTGGCTGGTATGCAGACGGTTCTTGCGGCCTTTCTCCAGGAGGCCCGCAAATGTCCGGAAATCGGCATGGTCTATTCAACTTTTCAAACGAACACCCCAAGCTATGAGTTTGAAATTGACCGCGACAAAGTTAACAGTTTGAATTTGCCGATGAACGCCGTGTTTATGACAATGCAGGCCTATCTGGGTGGATTCGAAATAAACGATTTCACCTTGTTTGACCGAAATTACAAAGTAGTTATGCAAGCCGAACCGGAATTCCGCAGTGATATTGATGCGACACGGTTCTTCTTTATTCGCAACAGTGCCGGCGGACTGGTATCGTTGGATACATTGTTAAAAGCCAAACAAATCAATGCTCCGTCAATGGTCAGCCGCTATAACGGCTCCCGCTCAATGCCGGTAAACGCAAACCCTGCGCCCGGCTACAGCACTGGACAGGCAATGGCGGCACTCGAACAAGCCGCCGCCAAAACTCTTACTGGATCATATACCTATGTGTGGGCTGGCCAGAGTCGCGAAGAAAAAGAGGCCGGCAACCAAACGGCGGTAATTTTCACACTGGCAATAGTTTTCGTGTTCCTTTGCCTTGCAGCCTTATACGAAAGTTGGAGTGTACCATTCGCGGTACTACTGAGTGTTCCAACCGGAATTTTGGGTGCGTTCGCGTTTCAATATATGCGAAACTTCGAGAACTGCATCTATATGCAGATCGGCCTGATAATGCTTGTAGGTTTGGCGGCCAAAAATGCAATCCTGATTGTCGAATTTGCCAAAATCCGGGTTGACAAAGGAATGCCGGCAATTGAAGCCGCTATTGAAAGTTCGAAGCTGCGTTTGCGGCCAATATTGATGACCTCATTGGCGTTCATCATCGGTTGCGTTCCGTTGATGGTGGCAACCGGCGCCGGTTCGGCAGCACGCTCGGCTATGGGAACAGCCGTTGTTGGCGGGATGTTGTTCGCGACCGCGATGGGGATTTTCCTGATACCGTTGCTGTTTGTGGTAATAGAACGAATTAACGCATTTTTCAGCAAAAAGAAATAAGCTAACAAAAAGGCGGTCTTGAATTCAATCGAATTCAAGACCGCTTTTTTTAGTGTTTACTCAAAATACGCTTCACGCAGCAGCACCAGCTCGGTCGGATCATAAATTATGCCCTTAACCCGCGGTGATCGTAGCGTTCCCGTCTGATCAAAGTATATCGGCGCAACCGGCATGTCTTTGATTAGCATTGCTTCGGCTTGTTTCATCGCTGCAAAACGCACCGCACCGTCAGTCGAGGTGATCGCAGTATTGATCAGCATATCATAAGCGTCATTGCTATACCGCGAACGGTTCTGACCATTGCCGGTTACAAAAATATTCAGGAATGTCAGCGGGTCGGGATAATCACCGTACCAACCGCAGCGGGCAATCTGATAATCCATTTTTTGCACGGTTTGAACATACACCTTAAATTCCTGATTGGTCATCTCGATGTCAATGCCAAGATTCTTCTTCCACATTTCCTGCATAATTTCGGCGATTTGTTTATTTGTTTCAGTAGTGTGATACAAATACTGCAACTTGGGAAAACCTTTGCCATCGGGATAGCCCGCCCCGGCTAGCAGCTTTTTCGCCCGCTGCACATCTTCGGAAAATAGCGCGCCGTTTTCCGCACGGAAATCTTTACCGGTACTCGTATCCAGACAACCATGGGACACCATGGCAAACGCCGGCTGCATCGCCCCGGTTTGACTGATAGCACAGATTTTTTGCCGGTCCAGCGCCAGCGCTAATGCTTCACGCACCCGGACATCATCCAATGGCTTTACTGCCCGGTTAAAAGAAATGTAATAAGTATATAACAACGGATACTTGATATATTCGCCGCTGGCAATCAATTTTTTTGCTTCGCTTGAAGGGAAGCCGGCTTCAGAAGCGTCCAGTTTTCCACTCTGAAACATTGTCAGCGCCGTCTGCTTGTTCTCGATAATCGCGGCATCAACTTTCTCCATTTTGACAACAGCTTTGTTCCAATAATTCGGATTTTTCTTGAAGCTGATTTTCGAATTATGTTTCCACTCAGTTAACAAAAATGGCCCATTGCTATCGTATTTGCTAATGTCATCGCTCCATTTCGGATTGCCTTGCGCGAGCTTGCTGTTGACCGGCAAATATTTGCTATTTGTACCGACAATGTATAACCAAAACGGTAACGCGGCATTCAATGTCACCACCAGCGTCCGGTCATCAATCGCTTTAACTCCAACCTGCCCGGCAGTGCCGGTACCTTTATTATAATTTTCTGCGCCCTTGATGAAATATAATGTCTCTGTGTAATTACTGCCGGTTTTCGGATCAAGGGTTGATTTCCAAGTCCATTCGAAATCGTGCGCCGAGAGCGGATCACCATTCCCCCATTTTAAGCCGTCACGCAAATGAAAGGTGTAAGTCGTTCCGTCGGCGGATACGTCCCAAGTTTCGGCCGCGGCCGGTACTATTTCACCTTTAGCGTTTTCCGTTACCAATCCTTCAAACAGTTGAAACAGAATCAATCCTTCGGGTGTGCCTTCGGATTTTCGCGGATCGAGCGTTCCCGGCTCATTGCTCACCGCCCAGCGCAACAGTGTATCATCACTTTTTTTGCCGCAGCCCCCGGCTGCAGTCATAACTAACCCGAGCACAACCAGCGTCAGCAGTAAAATAGTCTTATTTATCATAGCTCCTCCAAAATTAAACACATATACAAATTCATTGCGCCATCAACTTTCAGCCCAGCGTTATTCTGAAAGTATTATTCTACACAATACCAGTAATCACCTGTCCGCGCAATGATTTTTTTTACTTTTGCCAAAATGCTGTAAACAGATTATAATTGTGAAGCAAAATTATTGATAAGGATGGACAACTTTGAAAAAAGAAGATATTAGCGCACTCATCGCCAAGGAACTGGCAATTCGTATTAATCAGGTCGAAGCGGTAATCGGACTACTCGACGAAGGAAATACTATGCCATTTATCGCACGTTACCGCAAAGAGGCCACCGGCGAGTTAGACGAAACGCAAATCCGCACTTGTGAAGAGCGCTTGCAATATTTGCGCAATTTCATCAAACGTCAGGAAGAAATTATTGCGTCAATTGAAGAACAAGGAAAAATGACCGATGAATTATTGCTACAAATAAATGCCTGCACAAAATTGATTGAATTAGAAGATCTCTATCTGCCGTATAAACAAAAAAAACGTACCCGCGCCATTATTGCTCGCGAACGCGGTTTGGAGCCCTTTGCTTTGACTATGCTGGCTCAGGAAATCACCACTGGCGACATCGTTTCCCTGGCAGAACCATATATAAATCCGGAACTTGGTGTAAACAGTGCTGAGGATGCTATTCAAGGCGCAATGGATATAATCGCCGAAACGATTTCCGACAACGCCAACTTCCGCTCACTGCTGCGCGACTATTTATGGCAGCACGGTCTGATTACCGCCGAAATGACTGTTGCCGAGGACCTTGGCAAAGATTTTCTCAATTACAAAGAATTTAGCGAACCGCTAAAGCAAATTCCCTCGCACCGGATTTTGGCGATTAACCGCGGTGAAACCAAGGAAATGCTTAAACTGAAAATTTCCACAGCACATGAAACCTTGATTGAATTACTCTGCAATAAATCGATACTCCGTCCGTCAATATTCGAAACAACCATCCGCGAAGCTATTGCTGACGCTTATAAGCGTTTGATTTTTCCGGCGCTGGAAAGAGAAATTCGCAGTGCATTAACCGACAAAGCTGAAGCCCAGGCAATAAATGTGTTTTCACGCAACCTGCGGCAACTGCTGCTGCAAGCGCCACTGTCTGGTCATTCAATAATCGGCCTGGATCCTGGTTATCGTACCGGTTGCAAGGTCGCCGTCATTAATCCGCAAGGCGCTGTCTTAGCGTATGACACCATCTATGTAACCATGAGCGACGATGCAAAAACTTCGGCTAAAGCCAAAGTCCTCAAATTAATTGCCCAGTTCGGCGTCAGCCTGATTACTATCGGTAATGGAACAGCATCGTTTGAAACTGAGCAATTTGTCAGCGAATGTATCGCTGAATGTCCGACAACATTACATTATTTAATCGTTAACGAAGCCGGTGCATCAGTATATTCGGCATCAGTGCTTGCCAAAGAAGAATTGCCCGATTTGGATGTCTCGATTCGCGGCGCAGTTTCAATCGCCCGACGTATTCAGGACCCGTTGGCGGAGTTGGTAAAAATCGATCCAAAGTCCATCGGCGTTGGTCAATATCAACACGATGTCAACCAAAAAGAACTGGCACAGAGTTTGCAGGCAGTCGTTGAGTCGAGCGTTAACCATGTCGGTGTTGAATTAAACACCGCATCATCGGCGTTGCTGTCTTATGTTTCCGGAATCAATTCCGCTGTAGCCAAGAATATCGTTAAATTCCGCACTGAAAACGGCTCGTTCTCTGAACGTAAACAGTTGTTGAAAGTTGCCCGGTTGGGTCCGGCAGCTTTCGTACAGTGCGCGGGATTTCTAAGAGTTGCGTCATCCGGTAATCCGCTTGATAACACCTCAGTGCATCCGGAATCTTATAAGCTTGCCGAAACAATATTAGTTGAATTGGGTTATAGCTTAAAAGATTTGAAAAATAAAGACAAAATTACTGCCATTCAGCAGGCTGCTACTGGCGCTGAGGCCAAAATTATCGCCGACAAACTGGCAGCTGGTGAACCAACAGTGCGCGACATTCTGCAGTCATTTTCCAAACCCGGCCGTGATCCGCGCGAAGATATGCCGGCACCGCAGCCGCGCAAAAATATCACTAATCTAAGTGATATTCAAACCGGCTCGCTGGTTACCGGCACTGTTCACAACATTACCGATTTTGGTGTATTCGTGGACATCGGCGTTAAAATCAACGGGCTGATTCACAAGAGTGAACTGTCTTATAAGCGCTTTAATCACGCCTTAGACATTGTCAGCATCGGTGACATCGTTGAATGCCTGGTTCTTGGTGTCGATGAGGCGCGCAAACGTATCGCACTCAGCCTGAAGCAGGCTCGTGAAACCAAACCGGCACAACAACAACCAAACCGCGATAATCGCAATTTTCAACCACGTCCAATCAACAACAATCAACCGCTAAAACCCGCCGAACCTAAGCAGACCGATTTCAGCGCGTTGCTAAGTAAATTCGGCAAAAAGTAATTTGATTGGTAAATAATAATAGCCCGGTGTGAGCGTGGCGCTCATACCGGGCTATTATTGTAATTAGTTCAAAACTAAATTGCTGTATTTTGTGCAACGGTTACCGTAAATTGCGTACCGGCCTTCACAGTCGCCTCATCACCATTAATAAACCAACCCCAAATTATTCCGAAAGGCAAAATAACTATGCTGACAATAGACAGCACCATATTACTCGACCCTTGCACAGAATTAGAATACTGTATCGGAATAGTTTTGTCTCCAAGTAAAATGTAAGTACCTGTATAAATAATTTCACCCGGCCGCCCGATGCTCGTCGCGTGTTGTGATTGTAAGATATTTAACGTACCGCCAGTTCCTCTGGGAATTGCAACAACCCCATTGACAATTACATCTTGGCTTGTCGTAAACCGAATCAATTGACCGCTCTTGTCATTCGAACCATAGGAAGAAATATCAGTAGCGAGCGTACAATAAACTGGCGTTCCGGCATTCAAGGTACCGGCAGCTGCAATAGTTGATGAATATCCGGAGAAAACTGCCACAAAAACAAACATCAGCACAAACATCATAAAACTAAGTTTTTTTATCATTTTTCCCTCCACTTCTTACGGCATTATACCACAATCACGGAACGAATTAGCTGTTTGAAATAAAAAAAAGCACACTTCTTATTGAAGTGTGCTTTTTTAGAAACCGGCAGCGACATACTCTCCCGGGCCGTTACCAGCCAAGTACCATCAGCGCAAGAGGGCTTAACTACTGTGTTCGGAATGGGAACAGGTGGAGCCCCTCCGCCTAACCACCGGATATCCTCAGTGCTTTACGCCCTGAAAACTGGATAGAGAAAATGTGATAAACATCGAGTAAATGTTTGAGATTTGTATTCGAGCGCTTGATAAGTCAAGCCCT
>JBAYGT010000030.1:0-13933 GCA_041666525.1 Negativicutes bacterium | reverse complement strand
TTGGATGAGTATGTAACTTGGTTCAACAACAGCAGAATTCACGGGTCGCTGAATTATCTAACACCGGCTGAATTCAGATCATTGTCCTTATAATTTTTGTATCATTAAGCGTTGACGATCCAATAAATGTTTTTTTTGGGATGTTTTGAATGGCGCTTTAAAAGAAAAAGAGACTTGCTCGCGCAAGCCTCCGACGGACAAACCATCTACCTCCAGTAAACTGGATTAACTGCATTCTATGCCATTATGGATATTTTGTCAGTTTCAACTTGGCAGTTAGCGCAGCAAAAAAAGTTGCCTTTTTATTGAGAGGTTGATATAATTACAGCGGAACGTACTCCGGTTAGCTTTGAGCGCCGGGGTCTTTTTATTAACAGGGGGACTTATGACCCAAAAATGTTTCAAGACGCTGGATGAGCAGATCGAGATATTGCGTGCGCGCGGTTTGAATATCGAAGACTGTGCCGGTGCTAAAGCAATATTAGAGCGTGAAAATTACTATAACCTGATTAACGGGTACAAATACCCGTTTATTAACAAGAGAGTTGCTCCGGAATCGTATGTGGCTGGTGCAAAATTTGACGAAATATTCGCATTGTACTCGTTTGACAGAAACATCAGAAAGTTGTTTCTGAGCGGTCTGTTGATTGTGGAAAATACTATGAAATCACTGATCGCGTATAAGTTTTCCGAGAAATACGGACACGATAATTATTTAAAAATCAGTAACTTCGAAACGAGTATTCCGGGGAAAAGTCAGAACGAAAATATCGCGCGGCTAATTGCTACTGCCTATCACACTATTGCTGGCCGCTTAAATAAGGGGCAGAACGCAATCAGCCATTATGTCGACAATCATGGTTATGTTCCGCTGTGGGTTTTGGTCAATGCAATGACCTTTGGCGCGGTTAGTGTGTTTTACTCACTTATGAAAAGTCAGGACAAGCAAGAAGTGGCAAAACATTTCATGATTGCCGATAGTCAGCTTAAAGCAATTCTTGACGCGCTGACAATTTTCCGGAATATTTGCGCGCATGACGAGCGCTTATACAATTTTATGTTGGCCAAAAAGAGTATTGGCAATAGCAAATATCATGCAGCGCTTGGTATTTCGATGGATAAAGGCGGTAATTACATTGTTGGCAAACGCGATGTTTTCGCGCTTATGATCTCGTTGAAAAAATTGTTGTTAAAAAAAGACTATGATGAGCTGTGTGATAATTTGAACCAAGAGTTCGATAATTTAAGCAAAAAACTTAGTGCGGTATCGTTAGCCGAAATTCAGTCAATTATGGGTTTTCCGAGTAACTGGTATGATCTGAAAAAAATGTGAGATAACGTGCTGTTTGAACAAAAAATATGCCGCCCGGACTGAAATAGTCTGAGCGGCGTTTTTGTCGGTATGGTTATTTATTTTCCCGGTGCTTCGCCTTTCGGCGAATTGAGTGCGGAATCGATGTACCTGCCGGAGATTGCGGCGAGGGTTCCGCTGCCAGCGGTGAGGGCGGAAAATTCGCTATAGTACTGAAATGTTTTTTCGGTGATGCAGAGGTAGATGCTGACCAAAAGAAATGCGAGGTAGCCGAGAGTGGCGATAAGCGGCGTGCAGCTGGTCAAGGATTTGGTGAGCAAGTTGTTTTTCCTTTCTGTTTAAGATTTTGGGAATAGCGCACTTCGTGCTATAGCGCGCCTGCGGCGCTATTACGCCCTGCGGGCTAAATTAGTGAGCGCAGCGAACTTAATAGCGAGCTTGCGAGCGCTATAGCAGCGTTAGCTGCGCTGTTTTTTCATGATGTTCCGTACGCCGAGCCAGCCGAAGAATAGCGAGGTGATTCCGGCGAAGAAGGCGATGAAAGTTTTGGCGGCATCGATGGTGGCGAGCAGTTCGGTGTCGATTTTCTCCTGCTGTTCGATTTTGGCGCCGTAATATTTCTCCATGTTGTTGATGCGGTTGTCATACCAGTCATCGATACGGCTGAGTTCGATTTCGCTGCGGCGGCCGCGCTCTTCCTGGGTGGCGAGGCGTTTTTCGTGATCGCGCAGGGTTTGTTCAATGCTGTCGGTGGATATTGCCGGAACGGTAATCGAAAACAGCAATAGTGTGAAAAATACTACAAGCAGAGCGCGTCGCATATGCTCTGTGCGATTGCCAGTTGTCCGGCGGCGCTCATGAGATATTGCTCGTCGGACGGATTGGAGATGAAGCCCATTTCAACGAGAACGGCTGGTGCTTTGGTGTTTTTGAGGACATAGAGATTGTAAGTGCCTTTGGCGCCGCGGCTGGCAAGCGGTGTTTTGGCTTTGAGTTGGTCGGCTATTGTTTGTGCCAGTAATTTGCCTTTGTAGGATTTTTCGAAAAACCAGCACTCGAAGCCGTGAGCTTGGGGATTGTAGAAGCCGTTGCAGTGCAGCGAGAGGAAAATGTCTGCGCCGGACTTGTCGGAGAGTTCACAGCGCAGGCGCTAACAGTTATTTTATGTTAATCGGCAACTTTGCCGAACCAGTAGCCCGCGCTGCATTCATGACACTGGTAAAAGAATCAGGCACTGTATATTTTCCGCCGCCGGGAAAAGTTTTTGAACAGTGCAAGTTGCTTGCCAAAAGGGTGAACGCAGTCCGGACGCTACCGTATCGCGGTTGGGAGCGCGCCAAGTCCGAAGCTTGGTTGCAGCGCGTCTGCGAGGACGATGAGTATTGCCGCAGCCACCCTGACGAGCGAACGCAGGCGCTGGCAAAACATTTTTTTCCGGACATCACTGCCGCAAGCTATGAAGCGAATTTTCTAACGTTTGACCATCTGCGGCTGATGTACGACAGCTGCGCGTGTTGCACCGGCCATTGCAGTCGCGGTGGCTATACCGGCTTTCCGCGGCTGGATGCGAACGGCGCTTCGATAAGCGTGATTATGGCTAAATGCGGACGAGCGTGTTGATAGCAGCAATTTTGTCATCACGCGTATAAACACAAAAAATCCATATAGTCTCCACATTTGCATGTTATGATACGTTCAGAAAGAAAATTTTCTGCGCAACGGAAGGTTGACTGCAGCAAGATTTTTTGAAATAATAACAAGGCTAATGGAGGAATATTATGAATAAGCAAATTATCGACATCGAAGCATTATCAGCGGTGCAGGGCGGATCGTTAGAAGTATTGAATTTTGGGAATGAAGGATTCGTTTTTAAGTATGGAAAAGGCAGCGACAGCAAATTCTCCGAAGATTGTTCCTTCTTGATGAATTATGAGCGTACTTACCCGGGTGTTTTGGACGCATTCAAGGCCAAAGTCACTGCTGATGCCAAAAACCACATTGGCTCGGCAGAAGATATCGAATATGGTAAAAAACTTGGCGATGCTGCAACAGAAGGCATGCGAATTATCCGCGAGATGGAAAAGGGCGTGTATAAAGGTTAATTGACCCTGTAACTAAATCGGAAAATTAATTTACAAAAACAAAGAGGCCGTGTAGAAAGTTTTTCTTTCTACACGACCTCTTTTTTGTTTATTACCCGGTTTGAATACAGCCGTTCTTCTCGTACCTATTCATATTTTGCATAATAGCGACGGCACAGCCAAAGCACCGGCAACCCGGCGAGTGTGATGCCGCAAGATGCCAGTGAAATCAGCGGTTCGCCAATAAATGTACTGACAAAAACCCACACTCCGGCGAGCAGCGCAAAAATCGGCACAAACGGATACAACGGCACCCGGAAAGGGCGCAAACGATCTGGTTCGCGCTTGCGCAGGATGAATACGCCGAAATAGGTCAGAATATAGAATATCCATAATGAAAGTATCGACAAATCAGTTAATTTATCGGCATTAAACGGCAACGCCAGACAGCAAAGGACAAAAATCAATATCAGACTGTTGACCGGCGTTCCAAACGCTGTGTGGATTTTGCGAAATACGCCGGAGAACGGCAGTTGATTACGACAGGCCATCGCGTATGGAACGCGCGACAGCGCCAGGATATAACCATTCATACTGCCGAACATCGAAATCAGCATCCCGATATTAATCAACCGCTCACCATAAATCCCGAACAAATTCTCTGCAACCTTTACCGAGGTCAGAGAACCCATGCCGAGAATCTCGCTACTGCTCAGGACGTGATACACGCTCAAATTCACACCGATGTAGGCAACCATAACGATAACGATACCGATAATCGTCGTTAGCGGCATCAACCGTGCCGGGTTTTTCATCTCGCCAGCCACAAAAGAGACGTTCGTGAAGCCATCATAGGCAAAAAGCGTCGCCAGCACCGCAAGCCCCATGCCGGTCATAATATTATGGTCGGCGGCAACAGCAACTGTCGGAGCCGATTGAATCATCGTCTCTTTGCCAAACATTAATCCGCAGACCGCAATGACGATAATCGGAATCAGCTTGACACCGGTCGCCAATGTTTGAAAATAACCGCTGTATTTTGTGCTGGGAATGTTAATCAGCAGCATCAGCAGCAGCGTTGCGAAGGCGATTGCCAGAATCCAAAGCTTATCCTGCGGCAAGCCGAAGGTCTTATTGAAAATTACTGCCACATACAGTGCCAGCGCCGCGAGATTCGCGGGGGCAAAAACCACGGTACGCATCCAGCCGTACATATAAGAAACAGTCTCGCCATAAATTTCTTCCAGATAAGCGTACAAGCCACCGGTTTTTGGAATCATCGCACCGAGTTCGGCAACTGTCAAACCACCAGTCAGCACCATCACTCCGCCGATTATCCAGGCCAACATCCCCAACTCTTTCGAGCCGTCCACACACTGCAACACCACTGCCGGTTTCATAAATACACCGGCGCCGATTATGGTGCCGACAACAATGGCAAGCGCCGGCCAAAAACCCAAGTCCCTGCGCAATCCCTGATCAGCATCGATTTTCTTCAAATAACACCTCCGCGGCAATTATAGTTTGATACTGTACAATTATCTTGTACCACTGACTCCAGGTCAAGAAAAAGCCGCTGACAACTATGATAATTTTCGCACTACCTTAACGGTTCCGGTTCGTTTGTTTTGCTACTTGTGTTACAATATAGCTATAAAAACGCTTTGGAGGAAAGGTAATACAGGCTTGTCTGTATCACACAAACTACTATGAAAAAAAAACTCTCGTCTCTAGGCCTTTACTTGTTGCTCAGTATTTGTCTGCTATTTTCTCTACCTGCCGCAGGTTACGCCGACAGCGCCACGAAATTAGTCGCCCAATCAGGTAACGGCACGCTCTATGACATGAATGGTGTCCGGTTGCTGGTTTTGTCCGGGACATTCAACGAAATGGGCCGTCAATACGGCGCTCTGCTTGGGAAGGACATCGCCAGGTTGTATGACTTGGCGATTGATCGCGCATTTATAAAGAGTGGTATGTTCACCCAGGAAGAACTGGATAACTTTGCCGCAAACTCTTTCAAGACGATGCCCGTGCGACAGAAGGAACTTATCCGTGGCATGGCAGCTACGAGCGGCTTGTCCAAAGAAAAAACCATACTGGCCAGCGATTTGGTAATGGTGCAGATACTGGCGCGCAAAAAATTCGGCGGTAACACTGCTGCTTGCACCTCGGTCGCGGCGTGGGGAAAACACACGACTGACGGCAAAGTTGTAACTGCGCGCAATTTTGACTTTCCCAACTTGTTCCGTTCGATGCTAAAAGATTTCGGAACCGTTGTAGTTTTTAACCCAACCGACGGATCCAACTCCGTTGCCGGGCTGGGGTTGACTGGAAGCATCTATTTCGTTGATGCCATAAACAGCAAGGGGATTTATACCGAAGTCAACAACGCCGCAGATTCCGCAGGGTTAGTAATGTTTAGCGGCCGCACCCAAACTGGCTCGCAACTTATAAACCTGCTGTTTGATGCCGACGATGCGCAAGAACTGTACACTATTGCCAACAGCACACGGTTTGGTTATTCGGCAATTCTAATGGTTGCCGACCAGAATACGGCGAGTTTTTGTGAGTTGTCCTGCTGGGATTCGCGCAAACGCGAAGCCGCAAACAATGACAACGTTATTGCTGCTGCCAATCAATTTGATGATCCGGCCTGGGGGCTGTTGTCCCTGCCCAGTCCGGCGGCATGGTATTCTGCGTATCGCGAAAGCGCATTGCTGAAAATGGTCACCAGCACACCTGCCCGCAGCGTTAACCCCCAGTCGATGATGTCGATACTCAACGTGCCGTTCTATAATAGTGATGGCAGCATTGGTAAAGGTGTATCCGTAATTGACAAAAACCCGAAAGATGACGAAGTCACAGTCTGGCAAGTCATAACCCAGCCGGAGAGCCTGAAACTATGGTTTAGATATCCTGCCCTAAACAATTGGCAGCTCGTTGACCTGAATAAATTTTTCAATAAAACTGCACAAAAATAAAGGCCGGCAGTTTTTTGTAGTGAAGCAAATAAAACTCCGTTATCTGCAATGTTGACATTACTTTCGAGTGTCAAAGTGCATTAACGGAGTTTTTTACATCAGTTTTTGGCCGATTGGCTCCTCTCTGGCTCCTGCGATATGTATCTTGTATATGCGATATTCGGGTTGATTTTTGGCGAAATTATTGCGAAAATTCTTGCGGCTGGCTCCTATTTTTATGATGTGATATGTTTGACGTATTTTACTCGTGCAACGAAAACTTGAGTGGGTGTATTTAAATATGATATGGATGCTTACAAGATTGCTTTAGTAATTTCAGAAACGATTAGAGACTGTTTTTATGATGCATAAAACAGTTATTAGGTTGTTCTTACTTAACTTTATTTACGTCTTCTTGGAATTTCCGGTGGGTTATTTGGTGCATACGCTTGCAACCCTTGATCGGCTGTGAAAATCTCAACATTATATCCCATAGACGAATAGTATTCTGCAACATTTTTAATGGTTGCATCACCTAGAGATAGATTCTGAACAGCTAAATCTGGCCATGTGTTAGACAATGAATTGAGCTTGTCTGAGGACCAAAGAATTGATTGATCTGAAAATGCTGCCCAAGGCGTCTGCTCCAAAGCGCATTGGCGCATAATACTAGCTAGCGCTTGTGCACAGTCCAGTTTGCTATGAGGAATATGAGTAATATGGTTACCTGTTTCGATTATTGAAGCTAATGGCAAGACGAAAATTGTTTTATTTGTAGTTTCATTATCAATCTTCTCGCTAACTCTTTGCCAATCCCAGAGATCGGTACTTGGACCACATTTGTCGAAGTTTGGCAATTTCAACCAAATGCATAAAATACAGGTATCGAAAATTAACACTTTTTTCATTAGGATTCACTCGATTCTCTTTTTAGTGCTTCCTCGATTAATCCTTCAGTATTAATTTTGCCAATACTGCCGTAAGCCATCATTTTAGGAAGTTGAGAAATATCTTCAAGTTGGGTTAATTTACTATAGCCTGTTTGATCATCTCTGTGAGTGACCATTATAAAAGGAAGCATAGATGTTCCAGCAGCGTCAAGTAGAGCAGGATTATGTGTCGTGACGATAATATCTATGTTGCGATCTCTTCCGAGTGTTTTTAGCATATGGATAAGAATCTTTGCTCTAGAAGGATGTAGCCCATTATCCACTTCTTCAATAACCAAAAGGCTCTTTGGCTCACGTGTTAATAGCGCGGCAACAATTGCCAAATATCGCAAGGTTCCGTCTGACATTCCGCGTGCGTCAATTTCGTGTGACAGAGATCCTTGCCAACCTTCTTCGCAATATAGCATAGCATCAGTTTTAAACTTTCCTACAGGTTCTGCCCAAACACGCTTAATATCTTTTTCAGGTAAGGAATGCAAATAGTGGGTTATTTTTCCTTCAACCTCCTTCTTCTTTTCGTCATCCAATCCAGCCAAAACCCCTGCAATGTTCGATCCATCTGCTAGTAGTTTCTCCGAAAACGTCGTGTAATTTCTCATGTGGCTAGGGATCGGATCGAAAACGAAAATTTGCTGTAACTGTGAAAGAACATACTTTGCGCTCTCAAGAACTTCTTTTCGCAAGCTTAGAGTTTCGGCTTGAAAAATAATTGCATGCGAACGGTTTAAATCAAGGCGCTTTCCGCGTCCTTGCGTACCAGTTGAAAAGTAAGTTGGCAATCCAGGGCTCTCCTCTTCTTGTTTTGTGTAAAAAAGAGTGCTTTTTTTGGTCCAATCTTTACTTCGTGGACGCCGTGAAAGTATTTCCAGCTCTTCCTTGAACACTTCTGCTTTTGTTCCGCTTACCTGAACAGTCAATTCATAACGGTATCTTTGGTTTTCATTTGCTCCACCAATATAAACCTCAATTTCAAATTGTTTGCTAGGTTTTAAACAAACCCATTCAATTCCTCCTCTTAGCATTGGCACGTTAACGTCACCATTTATTGCTTGAGATATGCCTATACCTGAACTAACTCGATGTAAAAATAACAATGCATCAAGCATATTTGATTTACCGCTAGCATTAGTGCCAATGACAATTGTTAGAGGATCAATATAAAGTTTGGCTTCATAATAACTTTTCCAATTCTTTAGTTTAAGTTCTTCAATCATACTCCCTCACACCTTTCAAAAATCAATATTTATTCCTTTGTCAAAATCGATCAAGTAATTACCTTCCGAAACTGAATATTTATCATAATAAATGACTTTATCGCCTGAGGCGGCATGAATTTTGAAAACTTTTTCGATAAAAATTTTGTCTGCGGGTCTTCGTTCTAGTATGTTCAACAATTCTATACCGGCACGTGTTAGTGGGAAACCGCCTATTGTCCTTTCTGGGGATGCTTCATTGCGTTCCCATACAATGGCAAATTGTCCATTAATAATAATATTAGCGCTAGTAGACAAATCCTTATGTTCTCCTGATAGAATAAGGCCAGCATCGGCTAAGACAAGAATACTGTTGTATTTATAATCGTTATTCGTATAATCATCATCACCAGTGTTTGGTATTATTGCAGTATCTTCGATTTCGAAAATATATTTTGATAATTCAAAAAATAATGTTGCATCTGTTTGTGATAGGTTTTTCATAGTATCGATTGTTCTAAAAGAAAACGAACCTGGCTTTTCAACCTCTCCTGCAAGAATTTTAGACCAGATAAGTTGAAAAGCATCATCGGAAATATCTTTTACGGTGTCATAGAATCTATTTACCCAGTCTTTGTCAACCGGTTCATCGCTAACCTCAGATTTATTGTTTAAATTGTTAAACGCAAGCAACGTGATATTTTCAATATTAGCTTGTCTTTCTGCTTCAGTAGCGATCGTTCTAACTAATGCGCGCTTCTCAACTTGATTTAACGATAACTGAAATTGTCCGCCTGAATAACTTACAAGCATCTTTGATTCGCTATCAACAAATTGATTTAGTGTCGATAACGCCAATTCAAACTTTCTCTGCTCGCCGTCAAATTTTATTAGATCCGCATCCTTTTCAGCTTTTGCTATTCTGCGGATTTGCCACGGTGCCAGCAGGCCACGTCCGGATTTTTCGATGATATCTAATAGTTTTTTGGCAGGTTTAGATAATCCAGCTAGATCTTTAATTTCCATTTAAACCTCACACCATCGTTGCCGCAAAATTTGAGACTTCTTGTTTCTGGATGCCCATTATGTGGCTGTAGGTGTCTTTGTAAATCGAGCATTTGTTGCGTGAGCGCTTTTTCATAACACACCGCCTTATAATATCGTAAACAATAGATTATTTGGTGATTTCTATGGTTTCTATACTCATCGGTTCCAGCTTGATTTTTGATGTACGGCTGCCAAATGACGGTATGAAATCTTCGTATCGTTGAAATAGGACGATATTTTTTCCGGTGCTTTTTGCGCTGGGATATATTATACCGTCGATTTTATCGTTGTTTTTAGATTTGTAACGATGCCTAAAATATTCGCACATGACTTGAGTTGGAACATACTCAATGTTGTCAATTTTATTCGAAGGAACAGGTGAAGAAATTGTGTGTGAATACTGCTTGAGAAATTCAATAGGTTCAATTTTATTTCTATTTTTGTCGTCGAAATAGCTCGGTGCAGGAGGTATGTCTGTAAAGTCCAAAATTATCAAAGGTGTATTGCTGACAAAGCAACCATAGGTTATGTACTTGGTGTTGGTATCCGTTATTTCCGATTGCATGGTATTTTTATCCAAAGCACCATAGAACATGGGGATACCGGCCGGACTCATTCTGTTTGGATATTTACTATGCTCTATATTTGGCGTACAGAGATCTTTTTCCTCGTAGCCATCTCTATTGTTATTTTTTCGTCCGCGAAAAAACGTTGTGCCAGAAGGTAAAACTCGCTCTATTCCATCAACATATTTTATTTGGTTAGTTATGTCGTCAAGCACAGTAAGAAAGTCTCTTTCATCCCAACTGTACGCCTCGTCCATAACAGTGTCTGAATGAAAATAGTAACGTGTGTTATGTTTTACGTAATAGCAAAAGTAATGCCAATAGTCTAGTAGAGATCTGCCACTATCGCTGATGTGTGCTTCACAATGTTTACACCACTCGTCGGCGCTTATTATATTGCTAATATCGTCAATCAGGTCACTATTCAGCAACCATTCTTCTGCACAGAGGATTTCGTATACACTATAAACACTTGGAATGCCCAAATATTTGTGCTCTTCATCATCGTACGGAAAATTATTGTAATCCAATTCTGTCCATTTATAACGGAGTCCTTCCATGAAAAATTCCATGAAAGCGTCCATGTCGATAGAGCGCGGTTTTCTTGTTCTTTTTCCACAATAACTGCAGGTTGTTCCGCTTGCATTTGTGGTAATATAATTTTTTAACACGCGATCATTAACGCAGTTGGCACAAACAAATTTGTCAGGTACTTCGCCATAACCACGTGATTCATACTCTTCCATCATGCGCTTAACAAGACCCATATAAACTAGATGTTCTCCATTTTTTCATATTCATTTATTCGTGCCAGTGATTTGATCATCGTGTAAATCGTTTTTTTCTGTTCTTCGTTGAGTTTGATAAAATCCGTCCAAATATCCGCAGCGTTTATATTAAAATCGAACAGGGTGTCCAGCGAAATACCGAACGCCATGCATAATTTGATTGTGTTTTCGTGTGAGGGCATCGTGCGGTCGGCTTCCCAGGACGCTATTTGCGTCTGGGCGACGCCAATCTGCTTACTCAATTTAACCTGCGTGTAGTCGTGTTTTAAACGCAGCTCCTTAATTTTTCCACCAAGCATATAAATATCACCTCGCATATATTTTAGCGCAAAATATCTGAAATGCAAGTAAATAATCGGCCGCGACGGCGCCATTCAATATTTGAAAGAGAAAGCCACTTACCGCTGATTTTGATGAGAGCCGGAACGTGAAATTCCGCACTTTTTGACGCTAATCCGAACAAAACAAAAACGGCAACGTGCTAACGCCGCCGTTAAAGATGAAGCGATATTGATTGAAAAGCAAAACTGTCGAACCGGCAGCACCGACCAGCCGCGTGAAATCGATTTGTCAACCTAGCCGCCGCGAACCCGCGAAGCGGCGGCTGATGCTGGAAGGAAAGACGCTGACGCAAGCCGCCCGGCAGATGCGGATTACGCCGCAGGCGGTAAAGAATTTGCTGAACCGGGCGAGGAAGATTATGTTGGGATATACGAAGAAATAGTTGTGCCGGATAAATATTATTTGCAAACATGCAGGATATTTATAATTGATATAGAATAATTACAAGCACATAACAAAAAACCCGCCGACTCTCGTCTGCGGGGACCATCGAGATAAACTCGATGGTGATCTTGTATTGAAATTCTACACCAAGATAGTCGATATTGTCAATTGTTTTTGACAAATTTTTGGTGGTAATTAATTCAGACGGAGGAATCAGCGTGAAAAGAGTCGTTGTGTTTGTGGACGGATTTAATTTGTATCACGCAATAGCGTGTCATAGAAGAAAAAATGATGGAACTGGAGTTTATCGTCCGTATGTAAGATACCGTTGGTTGAATTTGAAAGCGCTAGCTGAACAATTTCTCGGACGAAATGAACATATTGAAGAAGTGCGTTACTATACGGCTTTTGTACCATGGGATCAGCATAAAGAAGCCCGGCACAAAATATATGTCAAAGCGTTGGAAACCACTGCAGTAAAAACCGTTCTCGGCAAATTTACAAAAAAAGAAAAACGCTGCAGATTATGTGGAAAAACTTTCGAAACTTACGAGGAAAAACATACTGACGTTAATATTGCTGTCGATTTATTAGCCTCGTGTATAGAAGATAGGCATGATTGCGCATGGATAATTTCCGGCGATAACGATCTCACAACTGCTTTGGAGAAAGCAAAGCAGTTGTATCCGGCAAAGGAAATCATGATACTGTTACCGATAGACTCAAGGGCTGAGCGCTTGAAAAAATGGGCAAAAGATAATGGTGTTAACTATTCGAGAATAAACGAACAGCATCTTCGCAACGCGCAACTACCGGCTGAAATAGATTGCGGCGAAAAAATAATCAAAAAACCGGTTACTTGGTAATCTAGCAAGTTTAAGTTATTGTAGCGCACGTATGGCGATGTTCGACGTAGTGCGTTGGATTGCACTTATGCAAAAGCGACGCTAGGTTGGCAATCGAAAGTCGAGTTAAAAGAAGGATTGAAAAACACTTACGAGTACATACTGAAGCAATTATAAGAAATAGTATTGAAAGCGTCTGTGAATGTAGTTCGCATGTTTGCTGATAGTAGGCTTATTTTACAGATTCGCAATGCCTAAATCTGGTTTACTCGGGTCGTCAACAGGCCATTCTATCATGTGTTTATCATAATTATTTTCCAAGAGACAGTTTATCCATGCTACTATCAATATTAATAACACTATTAGGAAAGCCCATGTTAATTCTTTGGGCAACTTATTGAAAACAATCTGAACAAGGGGCGTTGAAGATGTGTAGAAAAATTCAAGAATTAGCACAAAAAATAATTCGAAGGCAGTCAATAAGAAATTTCTTCTATATTTAGCCAGTTTTCTCTGTTCTTCTACATGGAGATTTAGTACCTTTAGTTTGAATTCGCTTTGCTCAGTTAGTGCCTCGTGTTTTAGTTTTGAAAAACTTTTATACCTTATGTTTTTTGAACTGGATAACCCTCGCTTCTTAATTACTAGAAATTCTAGAAGCCCTACACAAACGCTAGAAAGTATTGTGAATAATAAATAAGACACGATAAAGGCAGCGGTGATACCCAACGTAATTTCCTGCAACTCGATGGACAGCAAGTTTTTGTGAAATACGATGGTTAGGCCATAGTCGACAGCAAGAATCACAGTTATTATGTGATATGTGACCACGGTATTGCGCTTTCCAAATAATAGACCAAAAGACTTCTCGGGTAAAGATTCCATCATGCACCTCCGTGTTTGATCATTCTATACTGATGTGTAGAACAGGTTTTGTCAATAGTATATAAATGCTGTTACGGATGTCGATATAGCCGATGACTATGGGTAGTACGTTCAGCAATATCGCGGCGGCGGGTAAATTCAATAGGGCTAAAGGAACGCGAGGTTTAGAAAATAATTCGGAGGTTTCGTGGCGGATATATTATTGTAGCGCACACGTATACGTGAGGAGTTTTCCGGTGACCGGTGAAAAACTTTCAATTATTTTTGAAATTATGTTGACAGGTGAGAAGAAGGGTGATATAATTTCGTTCACCGCCAGAGAGCAGGCCGGACAACGGCTCAAAACTCAAGCGGTCGACCAGCGGGTTGAAGCCTTATAAACCTTGTGTTTGTAAGCTGTTCGCTGGAAGTATCCGCCCCGCAACTGCTGTTGATGAATACAAGTTAGTTCATCAATATAAAGCGATCGTAGCAACGACGCTGAACAGCAAGAGCGCTCGTGAACAAAAAGGCAGCGAGTTAGCATCGGGGAAAGGAACCTGCAACCACCGGCAGACGAGAAACGTAGGCTGACGGT
>JBAYGT010000029.1:0-14767 GCA_041666525.1 Negativicutes bacterium | reverse complement strand
TCGTGAAGGCGGACGTACAGTAGGAGCCGGAGCGGTAGCGAAAGTTATCCTTGGCTAAATTCGCTAAATCGCGGATCTTCGATAAATAATCCGTAAGCAGGCGGTAATAACCCGCCTGCTTTTTTCAACCAAAAATCAAGAAATATTTCTTGACAGAAAAAAATGCTTGTGATAAAGTACATTAGTGCCGTTATTGGCGGGTAATTTTCTATTCGAAACGAGGTGTCGGTCATGCGTGATGCAGTTACTTTAGGTTGCACTGTGTGCAAAAATCGCAATTATCAAACCAATAAGAACAAGAGGAACGATCCTGATCGTATTGCTTTGAGTAAATATTGCAAATTTTGCAAAAAGCACACTGAACACAAAGAGACAAAATAGTCTGTTTGTGAGTGCTGTTACTGTAGGGGTATAGCTCAATTGGTAGAGTAGCGGTCTCCAAAACCGTTGGTTACGGGTTCAAGTCCTGTTGCCCCTGCCAGATAAATTTTGGGAAGTGAACAGATGGCTAATATTGCTGAAACAACAAAAAAAAGTTCCCGAGTAACTCGATTTTTTCGCGACATCCGCGCGGAACTGAAAAAAGTAGCTTGGCCTACGAGAAAAGAGCTGCTATCTTATTTCGTCGTGGTTTGTGTTGCGATAACAATTGTTTGTGTATTGTTGTGGGGACTTGATGCTATTTTCGGTTTTCTTCTTCGTCCGATACTTAAATAGAAAGGCGTAGTTGATGGAAAGCGAAATAAAATGGTACGTTATTCATACGTACTCAGGCTATGAGAACAAAGTTCAAGCAAATTTGGAAAAGAAAATTAAGGCATTGGGGTTAGAGGACAAAATTGTTCGCGTATTGGTACCGATGGAAGAAAAAACGGAAATCAAAGGTGACAAAACGAAGACCGCGATGAAAAAGATTTTCCCGGGTTATGTACTTATAGAAATGGAAGTAACCGATCAAACTTGGTATGTAGTCAGAAACACTCCCGGAGTAACTGGTTTCGTGGGATCAGGAAACAAACCGATTCCGTTGTCGGATGAGGAATTGTCAAACCTGTTGCGCGTTATGGGGCTTGGGAATGCTGTAAAGTTGAATTTTGAACCAGGCGATTTGATTGAAATTGTCGAAGGTCCGTTCATCGGTATCCGCACTCAGGTGCTGGAAGTCGTTGATGGCACAGTTAAGGTTAACGTTAACTTGTTCGGCCGTGAAACCGCGGCAGAACTTGATTATAAACAAATCAGAAAAATCGATTAACGGTAGGAGGTGATAAAATGGCAAAGAAGGTAACAAAAATTGTTAAGTTGCAATGTCCTGCCGGAAAAGCCACTCCAGCTCCACCCGTAGGTCCTGCGCTTGGACAGGCTGGTGTAAACATTATGGCGTTTGTTAAGGAGTTCAATGAACGAACTGCAAAACAAGCTGGTTTGATTATTCCGGTTGAAATTACTGTTTTTGAAGACCGTTCTTTTACGTTTGTAACCAAGACCCCGCCGGCAGCAATTTTGCTGAAAAAGGCATGTGGTTTGGAAACAGCGTCAGGAGAACCGAATAAGAAAAAAGTTGGTAAAGTTACGCAAGCGCAAGTTCGTGAAATCGCTGAAAGCAAAATGGTCGATTTAAATGCGGCCAATGTTGATGCGGCAGTACGAATGATCGAAGGAACGGCACGTAGTATGGGCATCGAAGTTGTTGCCTAAAACTCCGTGTAGCTGTGGGAGGTTTTACCGTTTACCACATTAGGAGGAAATTTGGGAAAGAAATTTACTGATGCAGTCAAGTTATTTGACCGCGATAAGCTTTATGAGATAGAAGAAGCCTTTGATCTCGTGAAGAAAACTGCAACAGCTAAATTCGACGAAACTGTTGAAGTGGCTGTGAAATTAGGTGTTGATCCAAAACACGCTGACCAACAAGTACGGGGTGCTGTAGTATTGCCGCACGGAACCGGAAAAACTAAGCGTGTCGTTGTTTTCGCAAAAGGCGAAAAAGTTAAAGAAGCCGAAGAAGCTGGCGCTGATGTAGTCGGTGCTGAAGATTTGGTTGCAAAAATCCAAGGTGGATGGTTGGACTTTGACGTGGCTGTTGCTACGCCGGATATGATGGCGTTGGTTGGCCGCTTGGGTAAAGTGCTCGGTCCGCGCGGATTAATGCCTAACCCGAAAGTAGGTACGGTTACCGCTGATGTAGCGCGTGCGCTTAACGAAATCAAAGCTGGTAAAATTGAGTATCGTACCGATAAAGCCGGAAACATTCATGCTCCGATTGGCAAAGCATCATTTGATGCCGCTAAATTGGCAGATAATTTCCGCACACTTATCGAAACGCTGATTAAAGCAAAACCGGCAGTCGCGAAAGGACAATACATTCGCAGTGTTGTTATCAGCACTACGATGGGACCGGGGATTCGTTTGAACACGCTAAAAGTCAGTGCAAAGTAAAGTTGAAAACAAAAGCTATTCTGGCTACAAATAAATATTGGCTCCAGACAGCAGGTGCGATTTCGCTTAAAGGCATTAGCCGCCAGCCGAGGCCGGAATGGTAAGAGTGAGAACTCTATTCGGCCCGTGGATAAAACCTCGGGCTTCATTTTTTATAAGGAGGTGCAAATTATGGCAATCATTAGACCGGAAAAACAAGCAATAGTGGCTGAACTGAAACAAAAATTCAGCGCCGCTAAAGGCGCTGTGCTGACCGACTATAAAGGATTAACTGTTGCCCAAGATACAAAGTTGCGGCGCAAAATGCGTGAGGCTGGAGTCGAGTATCGTGTCGTCAAGAACACAATGGCTCGTCTTGCTGCTGATGAATTAGGTATCAGCGGCATGGCGGCTACGTTAGAAGGCACAACTGCAATTGCAATATCCTATACAGATCCAGTGGCTCCGGCAAGAGTTGTTTCAGATTTTATCAAAGAAGTGAAGACTTACAAGGTAAAAGGCGGAATACTCGAAGGAAAATTCATTAACATCGAAGGCGTAAAAGCTTTATCAAACTTGCCGCCGCGCGATGTATTGCTCGCAATGGTTTGCGGAACGTTGCAGGCGCCTATCGCCGGTTTCGTCCGTGCTTTGCAGGGTAATATTAGTAACTTGGTATATGCGTTGAACGCGGTGCGTGAACAAAAAGAAAATTAATAATAATGGCTATTGCCTAAAATTTGGAGGAAAAAAATGAACAGAGAACAATTTATCGAAGCTATCGAGAAAATGACCGTATTGGAATTGGCTGAACTGGTGAAGGCGCTTGAGGAAAAATTTGGTGTTAGTGCAGCCGCGCCGGCTGCCGCTGCTGCTGCACCTGTTGCTGCTGCTGCTGTTGCAGAAGAGCAAACAGAGTTTGATGTAGTTTTGAAAAACGCAGGATCTGGTAAAATTGGCGTAATTAAAGTTGTTCGCGAATTGACTGGTCTTGGTTTGAAAGAAGCCAAAGACTTAGTTGATGCTGCACCTAAAGCAGTTAAAGAAAAAATGAGCAAAGCTGATGCTGACGCTGCTGCTGCTAAACTTGTTGAAGCCGGAGCTGAAGTCGAAGTTAAGTAATTTGCGAGCAAGCGTGTTTCGGCACGCTTGCATTTTTTACATCAGGTTAGGTTGACGTATGCAAAATTGTGGTATACAATGATTTAGCGTTGTTATACGATGGCGCGGATATGCTAATTTTGGCGGAAACTTAATACGGCAAGCAAGGTTATTTGGCCTTGCTTATTTTCGTTTGTTAATTATCTATCAACAAAAGCGTTTATGAGGTGATGTATCTGATGCTAACACCCGTAAGAACTGGAAGCCGTACGCGGTACAGTTTCTCTAAGATCAAGGAACCGATCGAAATGCCCGATCTCATTGAAGTGCAGAGAAATTCATTTGCACTGTTTTTGCAGGAAGGCCTGCGCGAAGTAATGCAGGAAATATCTCCGATCAAGGATTTTTCCGGCAATTTTGAATTGGAGCTGGGCGAATTTTCTTTAGGCGAAGAAAAGCACCCCGAAATTGAATGTAAAGAGCGTGATGCAACTTATTCAGCGCCTTTACGGGTTTTGATCAAGTTGCGTAAGCGCGGTGAGAACAATGAAATTCTTGAAAAAGAAAAGGAAATTTTCATTTGCGATTTTCCGCTAATGACCAAAAATGGTACGTTTATCATAAATGGCGCTGAGCGTATTATTGTTAGTCAGCTTGTTCGTTCGCCAGGGTTATATTTTGACCGCACTGTCGATGTTAACGGAAAGGCTGTTTATGATGCTAAATTGATCCCTAACCGCGGCGCATGGATTGAGTTGGAGCAAGACACATCTGATATCGTCAGCGTTCGAATTGATCGTGAGCGTAAATTCCCGGTAACAATATTTCTGAAGGCGATCATTGACGGAATAACCAATGACGAAATTCTTGAACTATTTGCCGGTGATGAACGTATTCGCGCAACGCTGGAAAAAGATACCGCTACCAATCGTGGAGAAGCACTGCTGGAAATATATAAACGGATGAAGCCGGGCGAGCCGTTGGTTGAAGAAAATGCTGAAGCGCTGCTTAAGCAGTTGTTTTTTGAAGAGAAGCGTTACGATTTAGCCAAGGTCGGTCGTTACAAGATTAATAAAAAACTCAACTGGAAGCGCCGAATACTCGGAAAAACTTTAGCTGAAGCATTATTCGATGAAAAAACCGGTGAAGTATTATTAGAGGCCGGACATGTTATTGATGACAAAGCTATTGAGCAAATTCGCAAAAGCAATTTGATAATTGGCAAGCAATTTTTTAGTTGCATGGTCGTTGCTCCGGATGGAATCATGACGAAAATATTCTGTACGGTGAACGATGGTGAAAACGGCGGAAAACTATTAACCAAAGAAGATCTGATTGCTGCAGTTAATTATCTGTTGGCTTTGAATGACGGTGTAGGTAACGTCGATGATATTGATCATCTTGGTAACCGTCGTCTGCGTTCAGTAGGTGAGTTGTTGCAAAACCAATTTCGCGTAGGTTTGGCACGGATGGAGCGCGTAGTTCGCGAGCGAATGACGACTGTACAAGATCATGAGGCAGTTACTCCGGAGGCGTTAATCAATACCCGGCCGGTGGCTGCAACGGTTAAAGAGTTCTTCGGTTCCAGTCAATTGTCACAGTTTATGGATCAGACAAATCCGCTGAGTGAATTGACGCACAAACGTCGTTTGAGCGCGCTTGGACCGGGGGGATTAAGCCGTGAACGGGCTGGTTTCGAAGTACGCGACGTTCATCATTCTCATTATGGCCGAATGTGCCCGATTGAGACACCAGAGGGGCCAAACATTGGACTTATTGGTTCACTTTCAACCTATGGTAAGGTTAATAAATATGGTTTTATTGAGACGCCATATCGTAAAATCGACAAAAAAAATCTAAAAGTTACTGACAGCGTTGATTATCTCTCGGCCGATGAAGAAGAAGAAATGATAATCGCGCAGGCAAATGAACCGCTAGACGAAAATAACTGGTTTGTAAATGCACGGGTGTCTTCCCGGCACGGACATGATGTATTGTTCGCGCATGCGGAACAAGTCGACTACATGGACGTATCGCCAAAACAAGTGGTATCGATTGCTACGGCAATGATTCCGTTTTTGGAGAACGATGATGCTAACCGCGCGTTGATGGGCGCCAACATGCAGCGGCAGGCGGTTCCGTTAGTTCGCACTCAGGCACCATTGGTCGGTACCGGTATTGAGGGAAAAATTGCCAATGATTCCGGAGTCTTGGTGCTTTCAAAATGCGATGGCGTTGTTAATAGTGTCACTGCGCACGAGATAGTTGTCAAAGACCTGAAAGGCGGATTGCATCCGTATCATTTGAATAAATTTGTCCGATCTAATCAAGGAACTTGCATCAATCAAAAACCAATTGTGTTCAAAGGTGACAAAATTGTTGCCGGTCAAGTGTTGGCAGATGGTCCGGCTACCGATCGCGGTGATTTGGCGCTGGGATACAATATTCTTGTTGCCTTCATGCCATGGGAAGGTTACAACTACGAGGATGCTATTCTCTTATCGGAAAAATTAGTAAAAGAAGATATCTTCACATCCATTCATATTGAAGAATATGATTGTGAGGCGCGTGATACTAAGTTAGGTGCCGAAGAGATAACTCGGGACATTCCTAATGTTTCAGAAGATGCATTGAAAGATCTTGATGAAACGGGAATAATTCGTATCGGCGCGGACGTTCGTCCCGGCGATATTCTTGTTGGGAAAGTTACGCCAAAAGGTGAAACTGAATTATCTGCCGAAGAAAAACTGTTGCGGGCAATCTACGGAAAAAATGTTCGCGATGTGCGAAATACTTCATTGGAAGTACCACATGGTGAGGCTGGTAAAATTGTTGACGTGAAAGTATTCACAGCTGACAATGGTGACGATTTATCCCCCGGAGTAAAGCAAATGGTGCGCGTTTATATTGCGCAAAAACGCAAAATTTCTGAGGGCGATAAAATGGCTGGCCGGCACGGAAATAAAGGTGTTGTTTCGCGAATTATGGCCGAAGAAGATATGCCTTATTTGCCGGATGGAACACCGGTTCAGATTGTGCTGAATCCACTTGGCGTTCCGTCACGTATGAATATCGGACAGATATTAGAAACACATTTGGGATGGGCAGCACACGCCATTGGGCTGAAGGTTGATACGAAAGATCCCGGATTGAAGGAGTTGTTCGAGAAATTGGATCTGCGCTCGAACGAACCTGTTGAAACAGGAACCAACGGAGTATATCTTGCGACGCCAGTTTTTGATGGTGCGACTGAGAAAGAAGTATTTAAATGCCTCGAAGCATCGGGATTGCCGCCGGTTGGTAAAACTGTTTTGTATGATGGGCGAACCGGCGAACGTTTTGACAATCCGGTCACTGTTGGTTACTTGTATATTTTGAAATTAGCGCATTTGGTTGACGATAAAATTCACGCTCGCTCAACCGGGCCATATTCACTAGTAACGCAACAACCACTCGGAGGTAAAGCGCAGTTTGGTGGACAACGTTTCGGTGAGATGGAGGTATGGGCGCTCGAGGCTTATGGAGCGGCCTATACTTTGCAAGAATTGCTAACGGTAAAATCTGACGATGTTACCGGACGGGTAAAAACTTACGAAGCGATTGTCAAAGGCGAAAACATTCCTGAACCGAGCGTACCGGAATCATTTAAAGTTTTGGTGAAAGAGCTGCAGAGTATTGCACTTGATGTCAAGATATTGAATGAAGAAGGTCATGAGATATCGTTACGCGACAGTGAGGAATATGAGACCAGTCGCGAACAATATCGCCCGGCGCGTGCGGCCGCGGTTGTCGAAGAAACGCTTGATGACGGATTGGTTGTTGATGATATCATCAACGAAGAAGACGATATAGCCGATCTGATGGATAGTAATCTGGTCGTTGAAGAAGACGCAGTTTCTGACGAAGAATAAAATAATTGAAAGGAGCCCAACTCCTTGTTAGATGTAAATAATTTTGACTCAATGCGAATTGGTCTGGCTTCCCCTGAAGGAATTCGTAAACTATCTCACGGTGAGGTAGTAAAACCGGAGACGATTAACTATCGAACGTTAAAACCAGAACGCGACGGCCTGTTTTGTGAAAAAATATTTGGCCCGACGCGTGACTGGGAATGTCACTGCGGAAAATTTAAACGCATTCGGTATAAGGGCATAATCTGTGACCGTTGCGGCGTCGAGGTAACTCGTTCTAAAGTACGGCGTGAGCGGATGGGACATATTGAGCTTGCGGCACCAGTTTCTCATGTTTGGTATTTCAAAGGCATTCCGAGTCGAATGGGCTTGGTTCTTGATATGACACCGCGCGAATTGGAGAAAATTCTCTATTTTGCTTCGTTTGTCGTTATCGATCCAGGTGAAACCCCGTTAGTGCGCAAACAGTTGTTGAGTGAAATGGAATATCGCGAATATCGCCGTATCTATGGCGAATCGTTTCGTGCAGGAATTGGCGCGGAAGCGGTAAAAACACTGCTTGCTGAAGTCGATCTTGAGCAAATGACCAAAGAATTGCGTAAAGAATTTGAAACAGCAACCGGTCAACGTAAAAACAGGGCAATAAAGCGGTTGGATGTAACCGAAGCTTTCCGTCGTTCTGGTAATAAACCGGAATGGATGATTCTTGATGTTGTTCCGGTAATTCCGCCAGAAATTCGGCCGATGGTGCAGTTGGATGGAGGACGTTTTGCCACAAGTGATTTGAATGATTTGTATCGTCGCGTAATCAATCGTAATAATCGCTTAAAGCGTTTATTGTTGTTGTGCGCGCCGGATATTATTATTCGCAACGAAAAACGAATGTTGCAAGAAGCAGTTGATGCGCTTATTGACAATGGTCGCCGGGGACGTCCGGTAACCGGTCCGGGTAACCGGCCACTGAAATCATTGAGTGACATGCTCAAGGGTAAACAGGGTCGTTTCCGACAAAACTTGCTTGGGAAGCGGGTTGATTATTCCGGTCGTTCGGTTATTGTTGTCGGACCGAACCTTAAACTTAACCAGTGTGGTGTACCAAAGGAAATGGCTTTGGAATTGTTCAAGCCGTTTGTAATGCGTAAACTGGTACAAAAAGAGTTGGCGCATAATATCAAGAGCGCTAAGCGTATGGTTGAGCGTATGCGTCCTGAAGTTTGGGACGTACTCGAAGATGTAATTCGTGAGCATCCGGTCATGCTAAACCGTGCTCCGACTTTGCACCGCTTGGGAATTCAAGCGTTTGAACCGGTGTTGTCGGAAGGAAGGGCGCTGAAAATTCACCCATTGGTTTGCGCGGCTTATAACGCTGATTTCGACGGCGACCAAATGGCTATACACGTTCCGCTTTCTGTTGAAGCACAAGCTGAAGCCCGGTTGCTGATGATGGCAACTAATAATATTTTGTCGCCAAAAGATGGAAAGCCGATTGTCGCGCCGACCCAGGATATGATTTTGGGAATGTACTATTTAACTATCGAGCGCGAAGGGCGTAAGGGCGACGGTCGTTTTTTCTCGGATTCAAATGAAGTGTTGATGGCTTACGATAGTAAGGAAATTGAGCTCCATGCAACAATAACCGTGAGAATCCCCGGAAGAGGGTATGTAAAGACAACTTGCGGACGATTGATATTCAATGAAGCGTTGCCGCCTGAGATGCAGCAGTACGAATTGATTAGTGAAGAAGAGAAGAAGTCTGGCAATATCAAAGCAGATTGGCGTTTGGGAATACTGGTTGACAAGAAAAAAGTCGGTCGATTGGTATTTGACTGTTATCGTAAGCTTGGCGGCGAACGAACAGCAGTTGTGCTTGATGACATCAAACGTTTAGGTTTTTCGTTTGCTTGTCGTGCCGGAATAACGATGGCGATAGATGACGTAAAAATTCCTGAAACCAAAAAAGCGATTTTGAAAGTTGCTGATGAAAAAGTAACGCGATTTGAAAATATGTTTCGGCGTGGTTTGATGACGGAAGATGAACGTTATCGTAATGTTGTTGAAATTTGGCGTAAAGCTACTGACGACGTTACCGATGAGTTGCAAAAAAATATTGATCCGATGAATCCGATTATGATGATGGCGAATTCCGGTGCGCGTGGTAGCATTAACCAAACCAGACAGTTGGCTGGTATGCGCGGGCTGATGGCGGATACGTCTGGTAAGACTATTGACGTGCCAATCAAAGCAAATTTTCGTGAAGGATTGACAGTATTGGAGTTCTTTACTTCGACTCATGGAGCACGAAAAGGTTTGGCAGATACTGCGTTACGAACAGCTGATTCGGGCTATCTGACTCGTCGTTTGGTTGATGTGGCTCAAGACGTAATTGTCCGTGAAGAAGACTGTGACGTTGTAGGTTTAAGTATTCAGAGAGAACGTACTCATCTTTTAAGCGAATATATCTATGATAATTTCGCGCACGTTAGCAAAATTCTTGATGAAGACGTTTTTCATCCTGAGACCGGTGAATTGTTAATCAAAAGCGGCGTAATGTTGGATGAAGCGCATATCGATATGATCGTTCGTTCAAATGTTACCGATATTTTTGCGGATGGCGAAGGTATTTATATCGGCGAAAGTGTGAAAGATCTGATAATCGGAACACTGATTCGGGAGATGTTAGGCAAGAAAACTGCCAGTCCGGTAATTGCGTTTGATGAGGCCGGTAAAGAATATGTGCTGATAAATGAAGGCGTTGTTTTAACGAAGGCAGAATTTGAGCTGATTTGGATTCACAATGTACGTGAAGTTGTAGTGCGCAACAACAATATCAAAGGCATCGAAGTTGTAGCGATTAAAGACAAAAGCAAATTTGCGTCCAGCCACAAAGATATTGTTAGCCTCAAAGACCGTATTGTTGGCCGGAACATTGCCGAGACTATTGTGAACCCTGAGACTGGCGCCGTTATTGCCACTATTAACGAAGATGTTACAGAGGCGATGGCCGACGAAATTGTCAAGTATCGGGACCGGGTGCGGATTAGAACAATTCTTACTTGTAAATCTCGTAATGGCATTTGTACAAAATGTTATGGCAGAAACTTGGCTAACGGTAAGGAAGTTGAAATCGGCGAGGCTGTCGGAGTTATTGCGGCTCAATCTATCGGTGAGCCGGGTACTCAATTGACAATGCGGACATTCCACACCGGTGGTGTTTCCGGGGTCGATGACATTACCCAGGGTTTGCCGAGAATTGAAGAATTGTTTGAGGCACGCAAACCAAAGCGCTGTACAGTGCTTGCGGAAATATCTGGAGTTGTTACTGTAGAAGATATAAATGATTTGAAAAAAATCACAATTACCGCGGAGAATGGAATGACTAGAATTTATGCCGTTCCTGTTGGTTCGCACATGGCAGTAAAAACCGGTGCGCAGGTAGTTGCCGGAGACAAACTTACCGAGGGCGCAATTAATCCGCATGATATTTTGAAAGTGTCCGGTTTGCGGTCAACTCAGAATTATATTCTCGAAGAAGTGCAAAAAGTTTATCGTGACCAGGGTGTTGAAATTAACGATAAACATATCGAGGTTATTGTTCGGCAGATGTTACGTAAGGTGAAAATTGAAGAACCGGGAACATCGCAACTTCTACCTGGTGAAAACATTGACATTAATGATTTTGAAGAATTCAATGTCAGTGAGATTATTCGCGATAATGGTGAACCGGCGGTGTCCAGACCGTTACTGCTAGGAATTACCAAAGCATCGTTGGCTACCGATTCGTTCTTATCGGCAGCGTCTTTCCAAGAAACGTCCCGCGTGTTAACTGATGCGGCGATTAAAGGAAAGATAGATTATCTGTTTGGTTTGAAAGAAAATGTTATTATCGGTAAATTGATTCCGGCAGGTACGGGAATGACTCGTTACCGCAGCATTAAGGTTATTAAAACGCGTCCTGAAGCAGCGTTTGATTGCCCGCAATAAATCAAATAACCAAAAATCGCCGTGAAAACGGCGATTTTTTTATTTGACATTGCTATTTTGTAATGATAAAATCTCTAAGCATCATTTTTGCTTTGGTACGCGTAAGCGTTATCATAAAAGATCAGATATGAATTATTCGAGAGGAGGTGCACAAATGCCGACAATTGGTCAATTAGTGCGCAAAGGACGAGAAAAGCAGGTTCGCAAAACTAATTCTCCTGCATTGAAAGAATGCCCGCAAAAGCGTGGTGTTTGCACAAAAGTATCGACAACCACACCTAAGAAACCTAACTCAGCGCTTAGAAAAATCGCAAGAGTACGTCTTACTAATGGAATTGAGGTAACTGCTTATATTCCTGGAGTAGGACACAACCTGCAAGAACACTCTGTCGTTTTGATTCGCGGTGGTCGTGTTAAGGACTTGCCAGGTGTACGTTATCACATCGTACGCGGTTCGCTTGATACTGCTGGCGTACAAAAACGCAATCAGAGCCGTTCGAAGTATGGTACGAAACGTGCAAAAAAATAATCGGAAATAATTTGGAAATAAAAACATTGGAGGGACAATATGCCAAGAAAAGGGCCTTCGCCTAAACGTGACGTGTTGCCAGATCCGGTTTACAACTCCAAGTTGTTAACCCGGTTCATCAACAAAATTATGTATAGCGGAAAAAAGAGTGTTGCGCAGTCGTTAGTATATGACGCGCTAGATGCAATTAGAGCAAAAACCGGTAAAGAACCATTGGAAGTGTTTGAAGAAGCGCTGAAAAATGTAATGCCGGCTGTAGAAGTAAAAGCCCGTCGAGTTGGTGGCGCTAACTATCAAGTGCCGATTGAAGTTCGTCAGGCTAGAAAACTTAGTTTGGGAATTCGTTGGATAGTGAGTTATGCGCGTAAGCGCGGCGAACGTACAATGTATGAAAAAATCGCCGGCGAACTTATGGATGCTGCCAAAAACACCGGAGCATCGATTAAGAAACGTGAAGATACACACAAAATGGCAGAAGCGAATAAGGCATTTGCCCATTATCGGTTTTAGTGAATTGGCCGCCGGCAGTTTTGCTTCCGGCGGCATAAACTTTTTTAGACAAATAGCACTTGAGGTGAAATAGTGGCCAAAGAGAACAGTTTTCCATTGGAACTTTCGCGAAATATCGGCATTATGGCCCACATAGATGCCGGAAAAACTACAACAACTGAGCGAATACTTTTTTATACCGGTCGGGTTCATAAACTTGGTGAAGTACATGATGGCGCAGCTACTATGGACTGGATGATACAAGAACAGGAGCGGGGTATTACGATTACCTCTGCTGCGACAACTTGTATCTGGGATGATCATCGCATTAACATTATCGACACACCCGGTCACGTTGACTTTACTGTCGAAGTAGAGCGTTCGTTGCGCGTGCTTGACGGTGCTGTCGCAGTTTTTTGTGCCAAAGGCGGCGTTGAGCCACAGTCTGAGACTGTTTGGCGTCAAGCGGATAAATATGGTGTGCCTAGAATTGGTTTTGTAAACAAAATGGATATCGCCGGCGCTGATTTTTCACGCGTTATTGATATGATGAAAACGCGTTTAGGCGCGACTCCGATACCGCTTCAACTCCCAATTGGCAGTGAAGAGACATATTTAGGTATGGTCGATTTAGTGGAGATGAAAGCGTTAGTTTACACTGACGATCTTGGCAAAACTTCGGAACAAGCGGAAATTCCTGAAGACATGAAAGAAAATGTTGAGTTTTGTCGTCAACAATTATTAGATGTTGTTGCTGAAAGTGATGACAATCTGATGATGAGATACCTGGATGGTGAGGAGCTTACGGTCGAAGAAATCAAAGGAGCAATTCGTAAAGCAACAATTGCTTGCCGGATTACTCCGGTATTCTGTGGATCGGCGTATAAAAACAAAGGTGTTCAACCGCTGTTGGATGCAGTAATAAATTATTTACCATCGCCGCTTGATGTACCGCCAATAACTGCAATCAATTTGGATAATAACGAAGAGATTGAGTGTAAGGTAAGCGATGATGAGCCGTTTGCTGCGTTGGCGTTCAAAATTATGACAGACCCTTATGTAGGGAGATTGACGTTTATTCGGGTGTATTCCGGAAAACTAAGTAGCGGATCATATGTATATAATGCAAACAAAGGTCGTAAAGAGCGAATTGGGCGATTGATGAAGATGCACGCAAACCACCGCGAAGACATTGATATGGTTTCAACCGGTGATATTTGTGCGGTTGTAGGATTGAAAGACACCACGACCGGCGATACTTTGTGTGAAGAAAAACATGAATTATTGTTGGAGACAATGACTTTTCCCGAACCGGTAATCTCAATTGCAATTGAGCCAAAAACCAAAGGTGACCAAGATAAGCTTGGTATAGCGTTGCAAAAATTGTCCGATGAGGATCCGACTTTCCGTGTTCATTCAGACGAAGAAACTGGTCAGACGATAATCTCCGGTATGGGCGAATTGCATTTGGAAATTATCGTAGACCGATTACTGCGTGAGTTTAAAGTTCAGTGCGATATCGGTAAACCGCAGGTTGCCTATCGTGAGACAATTAAAAACCGCGTTAAATCTGAGGGGAAATTTGTCCGACAATCCGGTGGACGTGGCCAATACGGACACTGCTGGATGGAGATTATTCCTCAGGAACCGGGAAAAGGGTTTGTTTTTGAAAACAAAATTGTTGGTGGCGCAATACCCCGCGAATATATCAATCCAATAGAAGCCGGTATCAAAGAAGCGATGGAGAGCGGTGTTTTAGCTGGTTTTCCGGTTGTGGATTTGAAAGTAATATTGGTCGACGGTTCTTTCCATGAAGTGGATTCGTCCGAGATGGCGTTTAAGATTGCTGGATCGATCGGCTTCAAAGAAGGCTGTCGAAAAGCTCAGCCGATATTACTCGAACCGTATATGAAAGTTGAAGTAGTTGTTCCCGAAGAGTATATGGGCGACGTTATTGGCGACATAAACTCTCGACGCGGACGGATTGATGGAATGGAAGGACGTGCTGGGGCGCAAGTTGTGCGTGCGTTCGTGCCATTGGCTGATATGTTTGGCTATTCAACTGACTTGAGATCGAAAACACAGGGTCGAGGCAATTATTCAATGGAATTTGATCATTATGCAGAAGTTCCGAGAAATATTGCTGAAGAAATTGTAACAAAAGGAAAAGCATAAAATTCTGTGTAACGCATTTTACACATTAATGAGAGGAAAAAAATGGCAAAGAAGAAATTTGAGCGGAATAAGCCGCATGTAAACATTGGAACAATTGGCCACGTAGACCATGGTAAGACGACGTTGACGGCAGCGATTACGAAAGTATTGGCAGGCAAAGGAC
>JBAYGT010000028.1:0-15267 GCA_041666525.1 Negativicutes bacterium | reverse complement strand
TCTGTCGCCGTGCATAATTGTTAGTTCACCATACACTTTCGACCAGTCTTTTACAGGCATCGTCCATTTTTTGGTGGCTTCGAATGTTGCGAGATACAACGCTTTCAACAAAGCCGTGTCACTTCCTTCGTTCATTGGAGCTCTGCGTTTAGTCATAAAAATAGCCTCCTACGATTATTTAAATTTTATCATAGTTGGCTATTTACAGACTTTTTTCACAGACCCAAAAAACGTGTGCTTGATAACCCGTCTAAAAGTGCGGCTTCGTTTGGTTTTTCTCTACAACCTATATGAGTTTCTCAGGAAACATTATTTAAATGTAGTGCAATAAGGATTTGCCACGCCGCTATGGAAAAAATAATCTAATTCCAACTCGAAATGTCCTCAATTAAGTAAGCATTGGTGTGATCGCCAAAAATAGGTCGATGAGTCTCTGTCCCGGCTTTCATCAGGATTATATATTCCTGCGTTGCAGGAATGACACCAGACACCGTACCGTCTGTGTTTTTCACAGTGAACGCTTGCATCGGCGGAACCGGTTCGACAACCAGCAATCCAGCGTTCACTAAATCTTGAATACCAGCCGGCCCCAACGAGACCTGAACAGATCTTTGCGCCGCGTAGATCTGGGCAGCTTGCTCCATAGTTGCCAAGTCGGCTTTGACCTTTGACACCCGCGCCGAATCGTTCTGTCCCATAAGTTTCGGAATGACAATCGCCGCCAAGATGCCGAGAATGGCAATAACAACCAATAATTCCACCAGTGTAAAACCCTTGCGGCTGCGCGTGGCCGCGCGAAAACAATTTAACATAATCAGCTCTCCTTATGAATCAACTTCACCGGAATAATACTCTTGTCATAGTCAGTTTATCACCGCACACAGCGATTTTTGTCAAGTGTTTGTCAATTTTTACGGGATTCGTTGAGATTTTGTCAAGATACCATCTTCTCCACAATATCTGCGCAAAATTGATACCTCTATTCTTGATTTAACCATTAGCTTCACCTATAATGAAATGGTTAAACCAGCCACAATCTGTAAAGTATGGGGAGAGAAACGGCATGGCAAAAATAATGCTCGTGGATGATGAACGACTCTTTTGTAACATGTTGAGCCAGATTTTACGAAACTTTGGACACGAGGTTGCCACATACTATGACGGAGCAAACATTCAGGAACAGCTACTGCTTTTTCGGCCTGACCTGCTAATCCTGGACATCTCCATGCCGCGTATCAGCGGGCTGGAAATACTGAAAAACATTCGCAACCATAACGACCTGCGTACCACCTATGTAATGTTGCTCACCGCAAAAACCGATAAGCAGGACATTATTAACGGACTGAACATTGGTGCCGACGAATACATCACCAAACCATTCGAGCTGGATGAATTCACCGCCCGTGTCAACGCAACAATTCGGCAGGTGACTCGCAGAGCCGGAGTTTTGCCAAACCTGCGTTCCGAACACGAATTGCACATATCTACAGATGCCGTTGCCGTTTATGTTGACGGCGACCGGTTGCCGCTGACTCCGGTAGAGTTTAATTTGCTGTTGGTCTTCGCGAAAAACTTCGGTTGCGCACTTTCACGCGAATATTTGGCAAATCAGGCGCTTGGCCCCAGTAACAACTCTTGTTCCCGCACTATCGACACACACATAAATAATCTGCGTAAAAAGCTTTGTGCGTATTCCCCGCTTAACGGGTCCATCAAAGCTGTCCGCGGCATCGGTTACAGCTTTGAGCCGCCGCACAGCTATCCGGTGCGGGTAGCTTGATTGTGTGCACAGCGCAGCAGAAATTCCCGTGGAATTAATTGAGGTATCTGATGATTCTTGACCAAGCAATCAAGCGAATCACCGGCTTTTTTTTATTGTGCTGTCTGCTGTCGCTGCCGACAGGGATATTATTACTCAGCTATAACAACATATTTTTCAGAAATGATATCGAGATCCCAATGTTGCACAAGATGTTTGATCAGTACGACGGAAACGGACACGACGAAAAAACCGCCGACTTGATCTTTACCGTAGCAAACAACCTGTTTGCGTCAACTTTTGTCCTGGCTCTTGACGAAAACGGAAAAACGGTTTTTGTACGCGGCGTTCCAACAAACGTAAATGTCCCGGAGATATTAAACCATTTGAAAACGCACGACATGTACTATCCGGACTTATTCCGGCTATTTACGCTTATGTGCACCGGCGAATATTTCATCGGCGCTGGCCGCCATAACTTCCCCGACGGCCGAAGGGTTATTTTTGTCGCAAACGGCTATTACTCTCAATTTCGGTCACTATTGGTATTACTGCTGCTCGAGCTGCTGTGTTTAATCATTCCGCCGGCTCTATTCATCTATTTTTCGTCAAAGAAACTACAACAGCAGATAAATCGCATAGTGACGGCAACTGCCACAAAAGCTAAAGAAATCGCTGATGGAAATTACACCAAGCGATTGTCCTATGACAAACCCAACGAATTCACTTCCATCGCCGACAGTTTCAACAGCATGGCAGACAAAGTTCAGGAAAATACTGCCGCGCTTGCGGCTTTTTCGGCAAACGTCGTACACGAAATTCACAATCCGATCAGCTCGATCAAAATTGCCGCAGAATTCATCTCCCGACAAAGTAATGACGCTTCCGCTGCGGCTGTTGCCGCGCAGCTGATAGATGAAACCCGTCGCATCGAACAAATGATAGCTTCGCTGAAAACACTATCAGTACTGGACGTGCAAAATTCGGCCGAAAAGTTGGTTTACCTGGAGGTTGTTCTGGACGAATTATTTGATGAAATTATCACGAACCATGCAGAAGAAATCAGTACCAAGAACCTGCATGTATATACCGACACCAAAAAACTGCCAATACTTGCCAGCGCGCCTTCAATGCTACGCCTGCTTCTGGAAAATCTGATCAATAACGCCATAAAATTCACACCTGCCAATGGAACAATCCATATCAACACCACTTGTGGTAACGGAAAAAACATCATTACCGTGTCCGATACCGGTCCCGGCATTCACGCCGCCGACCTGCCTCATCTGTTTGAACGTTTCTATCGTTCAACTGCAGCGTTTGACGTCCCCGGCAGCGGGCTGGGGCTTGCCATTGTGAAAAAAGCCGCCGAGAGTCTCGGCGGCATAATTACCGTTTCCAGCACCGCTGGCCGCGGCACGAAATTCAGTTGCGAATTTCCGGCATAACTAATCGGTGGCGCGGTCGGCGTCAATTTCAGCCAAATTCTATATCTCTAAAGTCGGATTACTGATATACTATTTTCAAAAACCGGCGCGCAGCTGTTAACCATGATTCACTCGCTTAATGAGCTTGGTGTGCATCATAGACAGGAGTAGTATTGGAAAAGCGAATAAATAAACTGTTAATGAGTCTGACAATTGAACAGAAATTGTTTTGGCCGACGGCAGTCGGGGCAGTTTTTGTTATTGCGTTGCTGGTAATTTGCACTGCCTGGTATACCGGACAAATTATCGAAAAAGAATCAATAAAACAGGGCGATATGATATCAGCGTTGTTATCCAAAAAAATTGCTGAAGAATACAGCATGGTTGAAGCAGCAAGTTACAAGCTGAACGACGAAGTTGTCGAAAATGCGAATAATCTTGCCAGCTTGCACGAAAGTGTAGATCAATTTCTGACGCACCAGCCAGCAATAAGCGGATTAACTATTGATTTAACCGTTAACAATAATCCAATTTGGTTTTATGCCTACAAGAATGGAGAGAAAGTTGTTTTTGTTGATTCAAAAGACCGCTCAAAAATTGAAAACTATTACGTAAGCAGCAAAATTGGTTGGAATTCACACTATTTAAATAGCCTTGACCCGGATTTGAACCACCAAGAAATCGAAACATATACTTCGGTGCTAAATCGCAAGGTCGAATCGTCTGATTTGCGCGGGTTTATTTGTTTGAATACCATTGTTGACTGGAACCGCAATTACACCGTGAAATATCTATCCAACATTGCCAGTCATGGCTTTTATTTATCGAATGCAGGTGAAATATTTCATGTTACCCCACCTGAGCTGCAAGCGAAATACGTCTGCAACTTTTTAGATGTTTATAAGAAAGCATTAATTTATGACAGCAATTTCAAAGCAGCAATCGAAAGAATGAAAGCCGGTGAGGACAGCATCGCGCGGGTAAAAGATCCTGTTACCGGTGAACAAGTTTGGCTGTCTTTTTCGCCAATATTCGAAGGCTGGTCCTTCGCTGTTTTTCTTTCGGACGCCGAAATTCAAAAGCAAGTCCGTATGATAATGATCAACATAATTGTCATTGGTGTGATAGCGTTTATCTTGTTGTTTGTCTGGATGAAAATTGTTGCGCGGTCGATTGCTCGTCCGATACAAGAATTGGATGCGGTCAGTTCGATAGTTGCTTCGGGAGATTATACGGTTGAAGTTCCGACGTTTCCGGGCAATGATGAAATAAGCAGCTTGAGCAATACACTGCAAAAAATGGTTAGTACGATAAACGGCCATGTTGAAAGCGAAAAGTCGGCCGCGATAGCCAAAGAACGTGTTGATGGCCAGCTGCGCGTAGCGGCAGAAATCCAGATGAATTTGTTGCCGACCGATTATTCGCAAATTATCAAGCTGGCAAAGGTCGATGTCTTTGCATATTTGAAACCGGCCTGGGAAATCGGCGGCGATCTCTACAATTTCATAAACATTGATGACCGGCATATATTTTTCCTCATTGGCGATGTTGCCGATAAAGGCGTGCCGGCGGCAATCTATATGACCCGCGCCTATTCGTTTTTGAAGGCGTTCAAAGACGAACTGTATTGTCCGGGCGAAGTGTTAACCCGCTTAAACAGTTTGTTAGTTGACGGTAACCACACATTTATGTTCGCGACAGCTTTTTGTGCGGTGCTGGACACCGATACCGGCAGTCTGCGTTATGCCAATGCCGGTCATGTACATCCGGTATTGATCACCGCCGACGGGAAATGTAGTTACATCAGGCCGGATAAAAACTGTCCAATTGGTTTTGTGGCCAAACGTGAATATAACGAAGCGGTTATGCAGCTCAATCCTGGTGAAGCGATTTTCCTCTATACGGACGGCGTTAATGAGGCACATAATTCAAAAAGGGAGCTATTGGGCTACGAACGGTTGCTTTCGGCTTTGGAAAAATACGGCACACAGGAGTGCAAGCGGGTGCTGTTTGATATGCAACAATTCATCGACGAATTTGTTGATGGCAGCGAGCAGTCTGACGATATTGCTATGCTGATGGTGAAATTGTTGAAATAGCCGTGCGGCTAAAAATTCTTGTGGTGACAACGGAACACAATACAACAACGAAACAACCCGTTCAGCAATCGAAGCCGAGCGGGTTGTTTTGTTACGGGTATTTAATGGAACAGTTCGCTGTTTCCGGAGTTTTGACTCTGTCCGGCGCTGCCCGGGGTAAACTGCGTCGAGCTTTTACCGGGCTCGCCTGAACTTCCGTCTTTCAGGTTCGGATGCTGGCTGGGGTTGTCAAAGTCAAAACCGGGAAAGGCCTTACCGATGACGATATACAGGCTGGTCATATACTCGTAGCTCTTAAGGTTGCCTTTGTTACGAAGCACCGAAGAGCTCTTGCCCGAACCAGTGACACTGCGGCCGGTGATGTAGAAATCCACGACATAATTGTTACCGCTGAGGCCTGGTCGCAGCAGATAGGTGATATGATAACCGTTGTTTCCGTCATCTCCGTGAGTGTCCAGTTGCTGGCTGCCATCGCAACTGAAGTTCCAGTAAACACTGTCGTAGCGGTCGCTGCGGACATAGCCGTGGCCGTAGATTGATATTGTGTGGCCGTCGACACTGACAGCTCCAAGCGGTTGGTTGGAATCGTCAAAAGCAAAATATCCGGCATCGTCCATACACTCTATTGAGCTGTATTTGGGTAGTGTCAGTTGCTGCGGATCCCAGATGATACCTTCGGAAGGCCGCTCATTCCAGTGCGGTAACAGAACAGATACTGTCTGATCAGAGCAATTCAGTATTGCGACATTCATACCGTTGTCGGAGTTGGCGCTACCCGCCAGTTTAATATATTCGTTGTTGTTCCAGCGTAGTGTTTTGAATTTGGAAGTTGAAGAATGGTTCTGTGTGCCGAACAAGCCGCTCTGAGTATTGCTACCGTTATCGCTAAAATCGATGCTGTTTGCGTAAGCGATAGATGATCCGGCAAGCAAACATGCACACAGGAAAACCGGGATCAAGCGCTTTGTAAATCTATTAATCATTGAAACAAACCTCCGTTGCTGCTGGAATTGGTGCTTTTTGTACTGCCCGGGGTGTTGAGTTCTTTAACCCAGCCTGCGTATTTTGGCGGTATCTTGCCGGTTTTGAGCAGTGTTGACGCAGTTTTTCGAAATTGGCCATAGGTCATGATCGTGGCGCCTATCCGGCTGAGTTGACGTTGTTTTCCTATCAGCGCCGGTTCATTGCTGTCCGGATATCCGTTTGCGATAGTCACATCGTTGTCTTTGCTGCCATCAGTCCGGTAAGCGGTAAACTGGACGACAATCTGGTCGTCTTCGCCGATGGCGCTGTTCAATATCAGATAGGTGGAAAAATCTTTGTAATTAGTGCCCTGGGGATTCAGCGGCTTGTAACCAGAGGTGGAAGCCGGTATGCAATATACCGCGTTTGCCACCGCACGGAAACCGTTTTGCGGGTTCCAGTTGATCAAGTCGCTCATGTTGTTGATCAGATCTGTATAGGCACCGATATCTGCCGGGTCGATCAATTCACAGGCGTTGACCGCGGTCTGGATAATCTTCCAGGCAAGAGCGAAGCCGCTGTCGCCGGTATCCTCCGGCTTGGCAGTGATGTCCAGTTGAAATGCGAAATCCTGACTTTTTGCAGCGTCGGAAGAATTATAGGCGCGCCACACCGGGTGCATTAAATTAGTACCGTAGTCCTGAATCAGGAAAGCGAAGTTTGCCGGCCGGCCGCCGTGATTCGGCGCGTTAAATGTTTTCGGGATGCCCGGCGAAAACACCGTAGCGCTGTCATGCTCTGAGTCACTGCGATTCATTAATGTAAAATCATAGGGCGAGATGTTCATAACGCTCATCTCGAAGCAGGCGCGATTGTCAAACGGGAGATAAACGCCGTCCATATTCGCCAGAGCCGGCGAGACGCCGAGCAGTGACAGCGCTGCCGTAAGAGCTATGAGTGCGATTGTGAGTTTTTTCATGGTTGATACTTCCTTTCGTGTTGTTTATAAATTTACTCTTAATGGTTTGACTTAATTATATATTGTAACTCGAGCTGTGGCGTGAAGTTTGCGTGAAGCCTGAGGGGAGTTTTTGGAAAATCGGTTTACATAATGACACTTTTATGTAAATATATAATATAATGATGTGTAACAATATACAAGGAGAAGGTGTATGCGCCGGATTATCTTTATGATAGTAATGCTAGCAGCGCTGGCGGCTTGGTTTCCGGTTGTTGCCGGGGCGGAGGACGGCTTCAATTTATCCGGCGGCTATGGGTTTGTCATTCAGACCGTCGATGTACAAAAGCCGCAACTGCAGCAGATGCTGCAATTGGTGACGGCGTTTGCTGCGAAAGAAGGTATTACCTGGTCGCTATATAATGGTAATACACCACAGATTGTGTTGTGCGGCAACCGGCTGGTTATTGAGCGGTTGCTGGCACTGATGGGTGAAATGTCATTGGAGGCGGTACACGGCGATTTGATTTATATTACTGCCAGCATGGAAGAGGCGACTGTGTCCAACGATAGCGCCATCGGCGTCAATATCAGCAATATCCCGGTCGGGGGTACGCTTTCTTATGGAAACAGTAGCAGCAATCAGACGCCGGCGCTGAGCTGGGAAGCGCAAGCCGGAAACATGTGGGGTGATCCGCTGGCGACGGCGAAGTTTCGTTCCGGTGATAACACCGACAAACTACTGCTCGCCGGCCAGGTGGTCACGACCAATGGTATGATGGGTACGCTGAAAAATGTCGAGCAAGTTCCTTATGCCACGGTCAATGCCAATGGCTCGGCGCAGGTAAATTTTTTTGATGCTGATACGATAATCAATATTACGCCGACGATTGTTGAATATAATCACGAACATCCGGAGCAGAGCAAAATCAGATTGGATGTCGAAATGCAGCTTAGTATCATTAGCAGCGAGGCATCGCTGGTGTACACAACTACCCCTGAGGTAAACACCCGCGCAGTAAAAACTTCGCGCGTGCTCAGCGCCGACGGCAGCGAGAACATTGTCGCGACGATTACCCGCGATAACAACGTCAAAGTCAATCAGGGCTTGCCGGTACTGGGAAGTATTCCCGGTTTGAAATATCTGTTTTCCCAAGAAGCAATTGTGAAAACCCGGGTAGTATCATGGCTGAAACTGGCAGTGCGGTTTGTCTCTCAGGCGAAGGCCGGCGAAGAGTATTTACGTTCGGTGAAAATCAATCAGTAGCCTTGATTACGTGGACGCCTGATTTTTGAAAAGGGATGGTCGAATATGCACAAACGATTTATGATTCTACTGGTAGCTGCATTGCTTTGTATCGGCACCGGGCGCGGTTTTGCCGCTAATAGCTATGCTACCGTGGTTGTGCCGCCGGATAAGATAATCGGTGCGACTAAATTTCTCGCCGATGTTGCAGCGAAAATCAACGTGACCTATATGATCTATAACAGCCTGACACCGAAGATTGTGTTGTCCGGCGATTCGGAGCGGGTTGCTGAAGTCAAAAAACTGCTGGAGAAATTTAACAGTCAGGATTCTTTCAAAGAACTCATATACGTTAATTGCTGTATGGAAACACTTAATGAGGGCGATATCAAAGACATTGGTATATTACCGGCATCAGGAATTTCGGCGCATGGCTATGTCAATCTGAATAGCAACACGGTTGACCAGCTCGGCAATGTTTTTCCGACCTGGATGTTAAGGCTGGACACAATTGATGATCTTGCGGTGATCAAATTGCAGGAAACACTGAACAATGGCCAAATTACCGCTGCCGGCGAAATGACGTTGCCAAACGGCATTGGCGGCATTCTCCAGGCCAAAGAGTCGTTGCCGCTCCATGTTACGGGTATATGGGATGTCCAGAATGTTACTTATAAAGATGTGCCGACTGAAATAAAAATCACACCGACAATGGTAGCTTATGATAAAGACAACCCGGCAAACAGTTTGATAAAACTGGACATCAATATGTCTTTCGGTTATGTGAGCGATGTCTCGACCGGCGCCGGCGGGTTGCCGTTTGTCGGCAGTCGCGAAACCAACACTTCCCGGATTGTGCGCGCGAACGACCAGACGTATATCGTCGCCGGACTGGTGCGCGACAAGCTGATCAAGGCTAATACCGGAATCCCGATACTGCGCGATATTCCGCTGCTGAAATACCTGTTCAGCGAGAATTACACCCGCACCGCGCGCGAGTACGGTATCCTGAAGTTGAATGTTCATCTGATCAATCCGGATGGAACTCTGATTAAGAAGATTGTCGACAAGCTGGAGAAAAACCCGAAAGAACTACCTATAGATAACAACGTACCGGCTGCGGATGGCGACACTAATCTTTTGCAGCAGGCGCGTGCGAATGCCGCTGCGAAAAACAATTCTGCAGTTATTCAAAACAACTAAAAAGCGTCACAGGTTAAAAAAATAGCAGCCGGAATAACCGGACTGCTATTTTTTTATGTTCAGTTTTGGAACAAACCATGTTTGTTTGCGCCACTCTGGTTGTGGAACAGATTGTTGCCTGATGAACTGCTGCTGATAGCATCCCATACACCATTGGGGTACATGACGCGGTTATCTCTGGCATCAGCTTTTGTACAATAACCGAATTCGCCATTCATGTGATTCATGAAAATACCTGCGGCGTTATTATCGTCAGGTTTTTGGCCTGGGTTTTTTGTTCCGTCGGGAGTGCCGACCGGGTACACGCAGAAAACGACTACACTCCAGGGATAATTGTCGTTGATAAAACAGGTCGCGTCAAAGTACGATGAATACGAGGAGTTATCGCTACCGAAGATCGACCATTCGTAGCCCCGGTGATGGCCGTTGTCCCAGATTGTGATGTCATAATCCTGTCCCTTGCTTGCACCTGGTTCCAAATCATAGTTATCGCTAATGTGCAGTCCCCATGCTTGCAGGTAATCATTATTTCCTATATTGCATTCTGCGTGGCTGCCTTCCCAGGTAAGATAGCCCTTTGAGTGGTTTGGGCTGCAATAAACTGTCGCTACCTGATAATCACCGTTACCGTAAGGCATGGAACCTGTCCACAAATCAAAGTGCCCTTCCTGGCCTTTGCTGTGAATATCGCTGATATCAACCCATCCGGTAATATGAACAGCGTCAATAGGTTTTCTCGTAAAATTGTAAACAATAAATTTAACTCCGTAACACTGGACTGGAGCGACTCCGGGTTTATTCACAGCTTGACCGGGCATCAGGCCGGTGGCCGCTGGTTGCTGGCTCGCCGGGTTGTTAAAGTCGAATGCAAACGCCGGACAGCAAAAGGAAATTAGGAATATTGCTACGATGATTGTAGTGAATAATTTCTTGTTGTTCATTGTAGCCTCCAGATTCTTTATCTGTCGTAATTATATTCCATCTAAAACCGGGTTGTGTGAAGTCTGCGTGAAGTTAACGGCAAGTTAGTGGCAAAAATTTATAAATCCAGCTTGCAGCCGACGCCGCGGATGGTGACCAGTGCGTCGGCGACTGCCGGGCAGACCGCCAGTTTTTTGCGCAGTGTCTTGAGATGGGTGTCGAGTGCCCGCGAATCGCCATATTGGTCCAAGCCCCAGACCAATTCAATCAATTCGTCGCGCGTGAACAATTTTCCGGCGTCGGTCGCGAGAATCCGCAGTAGCTCAAACTCCTTGTTGGCGAGTACGACGGAGTTACCGCCAATGGTTACGGTGTGGCGGGTGATATCAATAAGCAGCGCCCCGCGGTGAATTTGATGAGTTGCGTCTGCGGTTTGCAGCACTGTCCGGCGCGCAACGGCCTGCACCCGCGCCAGTAATTCTATTGGACTGAACGGCTTGACGATGTAGTCGTCGGCACCGGTAGCCAGTCCGGCGACAATATCGTTGGTACCGGTGCGTGCGGTCAGCATGATGATCGGTTTGTCCGCAGTGTACGGTGATTTTTTTAACTCGGCGCATACTTCAAAGCCGTCTAGTTCAGGCATCATGATATCCAGCAGATAGAAATCCGGTTGCTCAGTTGCCGCAAGCTCCAGCACCTGCCGACCGTTCGCCGCCTCGACGGTTTCATAGCCAGCGGCCTTGAGTGTGAACACGATACCGGCGCGGATGCTTAGTTCGTCATCGGCGACAAGAATTTTCATAATAGTTCTCCTTGCAATGTTGAGAGTGAGTTTTCCGTGTTGGAAACCGCTGCTGCCGGAAAGGTAACTGTGAAGAAGGTACCGTCGGCCTCGCTGCTACGGACGCTGATTGCGCCGCCCAGCACCTCGACGATCTGTTTGGTAAGCGCCAGGCCCAGGCCGGCGCCGCCGATCTTGCGCGAGCGCGATTTCTCAACGCGAAAAAACCGGTCAAACAACTTGGCGATTTTCTCTTCGGGAATGGCAGTGCCGGTGTTATGGACAAAAAACAATGTCTGCTGCGCGTCGTGGTCCGCTGTGACGGTAATTGCCGCCCCGGCTGGCGCATATTTAAAGGCGTTTTCGACCAGATTATCCGCCGCCAGCCGCAATAATTCACTATCCGAAAAAACAACAATGCTTTCAGCAATCGCCAGACTAACCTGATGCTGCTTATCCTGATAGCGTTGCTGTTTTTCAGAAACCGCAGCTTTAAGTAATTCGCTTAATGACACTTCGTGTTTATCCAGTTGCAGTGCGTAATCGGCGCTCTCCATTTTCGCAAGCAGCAGCAGATTGTGGCACAAACTGTTCATCCGCATGGCGTCGTCGCGAATCAGTGCGGCAAACTTCTTGGCGTCAGCGATATTCTCGACAAACTGATAAATTACTTCGGAATTGCTATAGATACCTGCCAACGGCGTGCGCAATTCGTGGGCGATGTTGGCGCTAAAGGCCGCCTGCCGGTCAGAGGCTTGTTGCAAAAGTTGGCTTTGCCGGTTTATTTCGACGATATTGCGCTCGACTGTTTCTACGAGCTCATTGAAACTGACAGAAAACTGCCGGAGTTCATTCCAGCCGGACAGCGGCAATCTCGCCGAATAATCCCCCGCGGCGATAATCCGGGCGTGCTTGGCAGCTGAATCAAAATAGCCAGCGAGTTTTCCGCCTAACCGGCGCATGAGATAGAAAGCCAGCAGCGATGCAATCAGGGCGATAACAAAAAAACAGCCAACGATTTTATAGGCAAAACCGATTTCTGGATATTGTTTGACCTCGAGAACAATAATCGAATAGATTTTGCCGGTTGAATCTTGCACCGGAGCGGCGTAAACGATAGTTTTGCTAATCAGTATTTCCGGCAGATTGCCAAGAAACTCGCCGTTATGCCGGTCAGCAGCTTGGCGGGCAAAATCACTGTAACGTCCGCTGGTTGCCGCCGAGGCGTTCGGTAATTCGTTGCCGGAAAGAGAATAAACGTATATATTCCCGTTTATCAGGTTGCCAATGTTGCGCAAGGTGCGCTGCATATCGTCATCGCTGGCAAAGTGGCGTTGATATATTGTTGCCGCGCACTGGCCTTTGGCGCTGATATCAGCTAAAGCCGCACGATAAACTGCAAAGTAAAAAAACGTTCCGGTTATCAACAGCATTATCAGAAAAAAACAACCGGACACCACTGCCGACCATTTCGCCAGCGAACCGCGCAAACTATTCATCAAAATTTCCTCCGCATGATAGATTATAAAACATAGCTCGGGAATATAAAACATTTTGTAAGAAAATGATTCAAACAAGTCGCTATTTTTTGTTTTGGCGCAGTGCAGGATAATAGCTAGTTATGGCGAATAATTAACATACTGCAATTTTGGTAAAAAGCAAATAAGCAGAAGAGGATTGTCGTATGAAAAATGTTAAATTAAATGGACTTTTGTTAATCGGTTTCATATTTTGTATTTTTTGTTATTTACCAGTCGCGCAAGCCGAAACCAGACCGTCCTTTAATTATGCGATAGCCATAAATTCTGAAACGGCGAAGGATAAAAATTGGTTTGAGGTTGCCGATGTTTTGTCGGCAAAATACCCGATAACAAAAATTTTTGTTTACGATAACCTGAATGATTTGACCGGCCCGTTAACCGCGTTTTCGCCGGATTATATTGCCTATGTTTGCAAACCACAGCAGGCCACTCCGGAGTTTGTTAAGGCTGCGAGTAAATTAAACCGTGAATTAGAAAACAAACCTTATGGAACTGCGGTTTGGGGTATTGTGACCGGATATGATTATGAGGACGCTTTAAGAATTGCGCGCGAATCCAAGCCGGTCAGCATAAATTTTGGCTTGGGCGGTATGTTTGGCTTTATTGATGCATTGCCAGAGGGTGTAGCTTATCTGGAATTTTATGATCAGAGAAATAAATGGCAGGAAAAGAAAAAAGGCAAGAATGTGCAAGAGCGCGATGATGCGCCGGATGATCACTTATTACCAATGATTAATTTAATTAACAGCAACAAAGTGGACGGTATTTGGACAAGCGGTCATGGCCTGGCCGACAGCTGGCTGACCTATTTTCCGGACGGTCCGGCACAAATTGTCGCGGTAGAGGGAAAGCTATACGGAGAAATAAACGGTGAACAAAAAGAAACCATCGATTCAAGTAATCCAAAAATATATTTGGGAATCGGGAATTGTTTGACGGCGCGTATCGATGATATAGATAAAGCTTATTCGCTTTCCTGGATCCATTCCGGCGGCGTAGATCAATATTTTGGTTATACTGTAGAAACCTATTATGGAATGATGGGTTGGGGGATGGCAGACAACTTTTTCTACCGGGGCGGTAGTTATAATGTTGCCGAGAGCATGTTTGTTGCCAATCAGGCGCTGCTGCTGGCTATCGATCAGAAGCTGGTAACGGATGAATTAAAAGACATGGAATATGACCGGGATGTCTGCGTAGTTTATGGAGATCCGGCGTGGATGGCAAAAGTTCCCTCTGCGATCGCCAAGGCGGCAGCACATTGGAATTGTCAGCTGGATCGACAAATCGTTGGCGACAAAATTCAATGGGAGTTGACGGTCAGATTTAATAAGGATATTGATTTTTCAGGCGTTAGCGGGAAAGATATAAGGCCGGTCTTTATGTTTCTGCCGGAAAAAATAAAAAAAGCAAGCGCTGAAGTTGATTTATCCAATATCGCTGCCTATCATATCGCAAAAAATTTTGTTATTGTGCAATTTGCCGGGCAGGTGGCCGCCTGCGAGACAAGAAAGTTTAGTTTTGTTAGTGAAAATTAATTTTTTGGAGGAAAGATGAAACATTCTATTTGCGGAATCCAGTGTGATGAGTGCCGTTTTTTCGGGGAACAGTGCGGCGGCTGCGCTCAAGTGCTGGGCAAGCCATTTTGGACGGCACATCTGCCAACGGGTGTTTGTCCGCTGTATTCTTGCTGCAGCGAAAAAAAACTTGCACATTGTGGACATTGCGACGACTTTCCTTGCAAGAAATATGAAGAGTTGCGCGATCCGGGGATGACCGAGGAGCAGCATCAGGAAGGTTTGCAACAGCGTATTGCCAGAGTAAGGAAGTTGTCGAAATAAGCTGATCCCTGATGAACGAAATAATGCGATCAGATTATGGCCGACGGCTGTTTCGGTGCGCGGCGCGCTCAAGCTGGTCAAGGAATGAACGTCGTCGGCGATATTTCCCGGGACATCTTCAAAAGCTGTTGCCGGCCGGTAATATAGCGCTATCTCATTGATGTTCAAGGTTGATGAATAATTAAGATCGCCGCCGTTGGTTGTCCGGACGAAATTTCCGCCGAGACAGGCATAATCATAACGTACTGCAAGGTTGTGCCCCAACGCAGCGAAAGCATTGACGTGTGGCGAACCGCTGGTACGATAGCCGTTCTGTACTTGGAATTATATGATTATTTCATTGTGAATACAATTTTTTTGCAACTTTCTTAAATTTATTTTCAAAAAAATTTTTAAAATTTGCTTGACAGAAATAAGAAGTGGTGGTAAACTATGCTTCGCCCTCAGGGACAGGTTGCTGACAGTAACCGAAAACCTGAGAGCCGACCAGCGGGTTGAAGCCTTGTAAACATTGCGTTTGCGAGC
>JBAYGT010000027.1:0-17171 GCA_041666525.1 Negativicutes bacterium | reverse complement strand
TGAATTCCTCGGTGAAAGTTCGTTTTTCTCTTCTTTCGGACATGTTTTTCTTCCCCTTACTTTTTTGATATTATTCTTACATGTCCTTATCTTTTTTGTCCAGTTTATTGTAGCCTATCCACTACTGAAACTTTGGTGGCTAGCGTGTCTTTGTTGATGCAGCATAATGATCTGCCCGGATTGGCTGATGTTGTCAATAGTTATAAACGCGGTAAAATTGTTACACGGGCGATTGTTACCGACAACTTGGGAAAAGTGCTCGCCGACACCGAGGCTGGTGAAGTTGGCAGATTATTGAGCGACGAAAACAGCAAGAGTTTTTTTGAAAGCCAAAAAGATTATGAAATAGTTCAGGAAGATGAAAAACAGCTGCTGGTTGAGCGTCCAATTACGCTAAACGATGCTGTCATTGGCCGGGTATGGATGACTTTCGATAAAACTTTTATGCAAAAAGAACTTAAACAAATATTGACTAACGGCATAATTTTTGCGTTGATCGCTATTTTCCTCGGCGCATTGGTGTCCGTTGCTTTGGCGTATAGTTTGACGCGTAAACTAGCTGATTTGTTGGATGTTGTGCGCAGGGTAACAAACGGCGCTCGTGATGCCAGGGCGCGGGATAAATCTACTGATGAAATCGGTCAGCTCGCCCAAGGTTTTAACAAAATGTTGGAAACGCTGGTTAGCAAAGAAAAAGAACTGTCAAATTTTAACGCTGAACTGGAACACCGGGTGGAAGTTCGTTCCCGCGAAGTGAGTTCAGCAAAAAATGAAGCTGCGCGTATCAGTGGCGAATTGGCGTTAACTAATGAAAAGATCACACATCTTATTTTTCACGACACATTGACCGGATTGTATAACCGGGCGTTTTTTGAAGCTGAAGTTCGCCGGTTGGACGTTCAGCGGCAATTACCGTTAGCCATAATCATTGGCGTAGTCAATAATGCGCGGTTAGTTAATGAAACTTTTGGTTACAAAATCGGCGATGATTTGATCAAAGCCGGCGGACAAGTTATGAAAAATGTCTGCCGTGCGGAAGATATCGTTGTACGGTACAGTGATGACATATTTTTGATATTGTTGCCAAACTGTGACGAAGTGGTTACGCAAAGGATATGCGACACAATTAGGAAAGCGGCGGCTGAGGTTGAATTTGAACACATCCCGTTATCGATTGCTTTAGGTGTGGCAATAAAAACCGAGATTGAAGAAGATGTTTTCTTGACGTTAATAAAAGCAGAAGAGCGTGCTTGGCAGAGCCAGCAGGCTGTTTCTAGTCAAGTTGGTCAAAGTGTTATTAATGGTATTCAAGCGGTTTTGGCGGAACAAAAACCGCAAACACAGGCGCATGTGAATCGGGTAACCAAGCTTTGCAGCAAATTTGGCACACATTTGGAACTTATTGACCAAGACTTACAGAAACTTGAGTTAATAGCTTGTTTGCACGATGTTGGCAAGATCGTGGTTGCGGATGAAGTGTTGAACAAAAGCGATGAATTGACACCGGTTGAATGGGAGATGCTCAAACGTCATTCGGAAATCAGCTATAAGATTTCCAGTTTGGCGTATGGAAGTGACAGTGATATTGCCGCTGCAGTCTATGCTCATCATGAAGCTTGGGATGGCAAGGGCTATCCGCAGGGATTAAGCGGCGAGCGTATTCCTTATTTGTCGCGATTACTGGCAATTGTTGACGCTTTTGACGCGATGACAAACGACCGGTCATATTATTCGGCAATTTCTCAAGCTGAAGCATTGAAAGAACTCAAATTCTGTGCGGGTTCACAATTCGACGCAAAATTAGTTGAACGGTTTGAAGAATTTATTAATTCTAACCAGAACAATCAATAAATTCGGATTTCGGGATGTTTTTCCGATAACACTACGAGGATTTTGATGAAAGTTAAAATATGGTTAATTATTCTTATTCTGTTCCAGGCAGTGAAGGACGTTGTTTTGTATGCAGTGTATGCGACTGGTAACTTTGCGTTGCCTTGGGCGGTGGCGTTTACCGCGGTGTGGTTTGTCCTTTGCGGACTATTTTTTTGGTTTTATTTTGATACTCAGGCTGGCCGCGATAAATTTCTGGCGGCAAAAAATTTTACAATAGCGTTAATGACGGTTATCGGAGCGCAACTGGTGGCGATGTCGCTTTCAATCGCCGGACAGTTACTGTTGATAAAATCCGCCCGCCCGACCATTGATGAGTGGGAAGGCGTGCTTGCTGGATATGCCGGACTATATGTTTATGGCGGCTACGCTACGAATAGAGTGATAAACATTTGGTTGCAGTTTACGACAAATTACAATGCTCAGTTGCAAGAGTGGAGCATTATCCTCGTTGTGGAAATAATGGCGTTAGTGTTTATTTTTAGAAAGTTGCGCAACCGGCAGTTGCGGAAACTTTAGGAGAAGAAATTGGATTATATCAAATATATTCGGTCGATGATTGGCACGAAACCGTTTATCGGCTGCACAGCAAGCGTTATTGTAATTAAAGCTAATCTGACGTTGATGCAGAAACGTGTTGATACCGGTCACTGGTGTTACCCGGGCGGTTTTATGGAAATGGGTGAAACGGTTGAGCAATGCGCAATTCGGGAAATGTATGAAGAAGTGGGGTTGCAAGCGGATGCACTAAAGTTTTTTGGAACTTTTTCCGGCAAGGAGCATCGAGTGGTTTATCCGAATGGTGATGAAGTATTTATTGTCGATCACGTGTATTTGTGTACAGAATTTTCCGGAACTGAAATGATTTTAGACAATGAGTCAACTGAGTTAAAATGGTTTCCGATAACCGAACTACCTGAAAAAATCAGCAGCAATTGTAAACGAGTCTTGACTGCGGTGTTTGGGGATAATTAAAAAATATACAGTTATCAGGAGGAGTTAATGAAAAAAAGTCTGGTCTTTCTTTTAGTACTAACGTTACTGGCAAGTGTTTCTTTACCCGGTTTTGCCGCTGATTCGGCGTCGAATCCGGTGACCTCGCAGGTAGTTGGTCCGACCACAGCTGTGCCGCATGATTCGTGGGACTATAATGCGGTACTGAAGCTTTATAACGACGGTATTACTGGTGGATATTCCGATGCGATGTTTAGTGGTGGTAAAGTGTTTACCCGGTTTGACATGGCAAAATTTATTCATAATGCGCAGCAATACGTGCAACAGAATGCAAGCAAAGTCAATTCAACCGATATCACGTTGATAAATAAGTTGGCAACGGCATATACCGGCGAGCTGAAAACTTTGGGTGTTCAAGCGGCGCAACTTAAAGATGTTTCACAGACTTCGGCGTTGCTGGAAATAGTCAACTCTGCATATTGGATGCCGAAGTTCAGTTTTGAGGCCGAAGTGCAGTTGGATACCCATTTTTCACAAAATCCGGCATCGGCAGTTGGGTCAACAGATACACCGGCTTATCCGGTGCAGTTTGCGCCCGACGTTTATTTGCAGATGCAGTTAAACGGCCGCATCAGCCCAACCTGGTATTATTACGGTGAAATCCGTTTTGATCCGGGCAATGTCAGCGGTTATACCAATGGCGGGTTGAATTCAGAAGGTTGTGTTTATTTGCGCCAGTTGGAGGCTTTCGGTAATTTGTATGGCGAAACAACTTATGCCGGCGGAACGCCGGCGGGTGGGCAACCTAATCAGAATTATTTCGGGCAGGCCTTCGGCGTGACCGGCTATATCGGCCGGATGGCTGATCAACTACCGTTCAATGATAACACCGGCAATCAGGGTATTGTTCTTGACAATCGCATGAACGGTGTGCGGTTTGCGTTGTCCGGTAACAAATGGACCGGCGACATATTTGCCGGTTATGAAGATTCATCTTTCGCAAACTACAGCGGTTATTATAAAACAACAGGCGGGAGTACCACTGAATATATACCCGATGCAGCGTTTTTAACCGGATTTGACGTTGGTTATTCGTTGTGTGATGATACCCAGTTGTATGGCGGTTACTATCAGTTTTGGCCGTACGCTGGCAATGATTCGGTAAACGGACAGACTACGATTCCGACCAACCCGTTTCAGTACGGTAACCCGTTACAGTTTATCGAAGTGGGCTGGGAGCAGGCGCTGAATGACAAAATTCAGTTGGCGGTATATGCTTCCGCTTCAACAAATTATTCGATAAATACTAACGCAACGATGCCAACCGGAACTACTCAAATTTCTCAGGCCAATATGTACACCCCGAATTGGGTGGATAATACCGGAGTGCTTGCACGGTTGTCTTACGGCGGTTTTGATCAGACCAAACAGGGCTCGGTCGGAGTGTATGGACAGGGTAGCTATATCGGTGCCGGTGCGACTTGGGGCGGCGATTTTACCAACGCTGCTAATTATGATAACGAAGTTTATCAACCAAACCGCGTGCTCGGCGCGCAAGGCTATGAAATTGGTGTCGATTGGGCGCCGATACACAATACAGATTTCCATTTCAGCTTCTCGCAAACTTTCCCGATGCATACCCCGGTGGCTGGTTCGCTACTGCCAGCCTATACCAATGACGCCACTGCGGCATACAATGTAGCAAAGTGTGAACTTAACTACTATTTCTAACCTTTCGGCCATTATTCACCTTTTATACTCAGGTTATATACTCAATACGGCTTTTGTGATAAAATATCGCAGGAGCCGTATTCCCATTCCTGTTGCGGCTACGGAGGACAATTTTGGCTGTTGAAAATAATGATACTTTAGAAATGCAGTTTTTGCTGTTATCAGCGGAACTGTTGTCGCGTTACGGTGCGACGGTTTTTGAAACAGAAGATGTTCTACGGTTGCTGTGTGATAAATTAGAGTCGCGCGGGCAGTTCGTAGTTTTTAATAATATGTTATTTACCGCCTTTGGCAAGCAACTTGAGCAACGGGTAAACTTAACGCGCTTGGCCGGTTCGGCAATCGATGTCGATAAGCTGGAGCAGACGCAAAAAATTGTCGAGAATGTTCTGCTGGATAAAGCAAATGTCGGGCAAAGCTTGTTTGCGCTTCGGCAAATATCGAACCGCCGTAAATTATATTCATCGCGTTGGGAATTGGTTTCCTGGCCATTAATTGCCGGGCCGTTTGCAATAATATTTATGGGTAATTGGCGTGAAGCACTAGCCGCGGCGATAATTGCGCTTGTTTTGGCGGTTGTGCATTTAAAATTTGAAGGACGGATTAATGACCGCGGCAGCGTCGGCGCTTTTGAGCCGCTGGCGGCAGTTTTGGCATCTTTTATGGCAGTTTTTCTGGCGATGATTTTACAGCCGTTATCGGTTACATTGACAATTATATGCGGACTGATGCCGTTGATGCCGGGGTATACGACGACCCGGGCGCTTAATGAAATTGCTGCACGGCACGTTATTACCGGCTGGTCGCATCTGTTGAATGCCGCGACTACGTTTTTGATGTTGGCAGCCGGAGTAGTATTTGGTTCGTTTTTGGTACAGGCTTTCCATATTGCGCAACCAGATTATTCACCGGTTCCGCCGGATTATTTGCAGTTGGTTGTTGCGGCGATTTTGGCAGCGGTAGCTTTTGTATTTTATTATCAAATCAACACCCGTCATGTGGTGGCGCTGGTGCTGGCATGTGTTGTGACAACTTTAATTGTAATACATTTTGGTGAGGCTTACGGCGCGATACAGGGTACGGCAATAGCCGCGGTTTTTGCCGCGTTTACCGGCAACATCTATGCACGAATTCGAAAGTGCAGCGATTTGATAATCAAAGTTCCCTGCGCAATTATTCTCGTGCCGGGCGGTACCGGTTTTCGTGCGGCGCTGGATTTCATGAACAATCGTCCCGAACACGGCATGAGCGGCGCGTTGATGACGTTTGGTGTGGCGATGGCGATAATAACCGGCTATTTGGCCGTGGATATGCTAATGCCCCAGACCAAGAACTAAAGAAGGTTGAAATACGCACAGGAGTTTTATTATGAGACAAATGCGCGCGAATATTTTGCTCCTGATAGCTGCAACCATTTGGGGAACGGCATTTGTGGCGCAAAGCATCAGTATGCAATATATCGGGCCGTTTCTATTCGGTGGCGTACGCTTTGCGTTAGGCAGTTTTGTTTTGATAATCCCGGCTTTTTTGCTCAAACGCCGAGTCCGGCACGCGAGCGTGAAAACAACCTTGACGGCCGGAGCTGTTGTTGGTGGGGTATTGTTTGTTGCGGCATCGTTTCAACAAACCGGCATTCAATATACCACGATTGGCAAAGCCGGATTTATAACTTGTTTGTATATCGTAATTGTGCCGCTGATTGGCATATTTCTTAAACACAAAGCCGGAAAAAGTGTCTGGCTGGGTTGTGCTGTGGCTGTCGTTGGATTGTATCTGTTGTCGATAAAAGGCGACTTTACTATTTCTTACGGTGATTTTCTGATGTTGCTTGGTGCGTTCGTCTGGTCGGCACATATTCTGGTAATTGATCACTACGTCAAGCAAGTCGATGCGATTCAGCTGTCTTGCCTTCAATTCGCGGTGTGCGCAACGTTTAGTATGATTGCCGCGCTGTTTTTTGAACCCATTACATTAATCGGGCTGGATGGGGCGTTGCCTTCAATATTATTCGCCGGAATTGTTTCCGTCGGTTTTGCCTACACACTTCAGGTCATTGCGCAAAAAGATGCCAAACCAGCGCACGCGGCGATTATTTTAAGCCTGGAAACGGTCTTTGCGGCGCTGAGTGGTTGGCTGATATTGGGCGAACACCTGACCGAACGAGAAATTATTGGTTGTGCGTTGATGCTTGCGGGAATGTTGATTTCGCAATTAGGGCCGTTGGTGAGGAGCGGGCGGCGAAAGTTTGGTCGCTGATTACTGAAACTTGATGCAAGGGGAAACTAATGAAAATCAAGCAAAAAACAATATTGTTCTTTACGCTATTGCAGATAGCGGCGATTTTGGTATTTAATTGCAACTGTTTCGCCGAGTCAGTAGTAGCTACGACAGAAGACAAGCCGCCGGCATTTACAGAAAAGGGATTGCTTTTGGGCTATGGCGGAGACAAGTGGAGCCAGACTTCTATTGGTCCGGACAGCTACCGAGGTGATTATCAGACGATTATGATAGCAGGACACTTTGCGGCTGATATGAGCCGGATTTTTCCGGATTTTAAAAACATTCCCGGTGTGTTGTCGTTTTACTTTGAGCCAACCTATGATCAAGGAATACATGGCGGGTTTGAAGCCTGGTTGAACATGGGGATTTTTTACCGGGTTCCGGTATATGACCGTTTTGACGGATATTTGGGCTTAGGCGGCGGACCGTCCTATGTATCCACTTTGCAAGATGATAACCCGCCGGGTAATGGCTGGTGTATTGCCGGCACGGTAAGTTTTGGAACTTATTATCATCTTGAGGATGATTCAGCAATTAATCTGGGATTACGTTTAAAACACAATTCTAACGGCCGGCTGGATTGGCCGATACACATTTATAACGATTGGTCGGTCATTGCCGGCTACTCGTGGTTTTATGATTGATAATTGTTCACCTGAAATTACTCAGCCGTTAAAGCAGGAGGGATTTTGAAGAGAGTAGTATTAATTTTTTCGCTCTTACTCATTACGAGCGGCGCCTTTGCGGCGCCGCTTACCGATTATAATTTTGGCAGAGCAGCGGTAGATTTGTTTGTAACGCTTCCTTGTATTCAAGCAACAGATGCCAACGGCATGGTTATTCCAAGCAACGCGTACGGTGTTAATTGGGGCGGGGAACTTGAAGCCACCGTTGGGTTGGGATATCATTTAGCGGCTCGTATCGGTACAAGCAATAGTTTTATACCGGTTGGTGGCCGGCCGGTCAGCGGGAATTATTATTTTAGCAAACAAAACTATGACGTTTTACTGGGATTTCAATCAGATATATGGCCGCTGTTTGTTGCAGTGTACGCCGGTGGTCTGGAATATGCTGTTGGATTACAAAACGTAGTGTCAGGTAGCAATTGTTTTAGTGAACTGGGTTATCACATGGGGGGGCAGTTCAACTTCCGGCCAGTGGATAATGTAACCACTTACTTGGAAATGGCTTGGGGTTCGTTAGATACTGAAGCGCTTGTTGGCGCGGCCTATGGCCTGAATAAAAATTTGGAATTGAATCTTGAAGTTGAATATAACGCTTTGCATGGAAATGATGAATTTGTGAAAAAATATGATGCAAATCTTTTCAAAATCCGGTCATGGATTCCCAAAGTCGGTATTACCTATAAATTTTAGTTTTAAGGAAACGGTATGAGCCTTTATATAAAAGCGCTACTGCTGGTTGTTTTGTTTATGATGGTTAATTTGCGGCCGGGCAACGTTTGTTGCGCCGAATTGACAAGTTATGCCATACATGACAAGCTACCGGCGATTACCGAAAAAGCGGTAATTTTGGGTTTTGGTGGTGACCGCTGGGCGGATAGCGGAATCGGCCCGCCCAGTTATCGTGGCGAATATATGACGATTGCGGTTGCCGGACATTTTGGTGCTGATTTGAGCCGGATTTTCCCGGATTTTAAAAAAATACCCGGCGTACTCTCATTTTATCTCGAGCCTGGGTATGAGCAGGGGATAAATAAAGGGTTTGAGGCCGGTTTGAGTGTGGGTATTCAATATCGGGTGCCGGTGTACAATAGATTCGATGGTTTTGTCAGCTTTAGTAGCGGTCCGTATTATGCATCAACCCAAACCGAAACAGCACCGCCTGGAAGCGGGTGGTGTTTGTTAGATGCGTTTACCGTTGGAACCTACTATCATTTACAGGATGAAACCGCAATAAGTTTAGCGCTGAAACTCAAGCACAATTCCAACGGAAGGCTGGATTGGCCGATGCTTCAATATAATGACTGGTATGTTATGGCCGGTTATTCATGGTTTTCCGACTGAAAATAGCAAAATTTTTGTGATTGTATGAAATTGGCGGTTGATTGAGATGAAACTATTGTTACTGACTTTTATTATGTGTCTGACTATGGTTCCGGGATTTGCGGCGCCGTTGACAATCTATGAATTTGGTGAAGTCAGTATTGATGCAGGAATTACGGCGCCGCAAATTTCGGCTACCTACGAAGATGGGAGCGGTGCGTTACTGAGTCCGTATTGGAGTAATTACGGTGTGGCGTATTCGGCAACTATAGGGTTGGGCAAACCGTTTGCGCTCAGAATCCATGGTGACGAACCATTGTTTGGTAATGCCCAAAATCAAAATTGTCGATATTCTGACCAGAATATCGAATTTCTGTGGGGATTTCATTTAACGCAACCAACGTTTCTTGTGTTATATACCGGTTTTGGCGATTATCAACTGGGCGGCAGCCGGCAGGCTGTTGATGTATTTAGTCTGCTAAAATTCGGATTGATGCTTGATTACGAGTATTTGGACAGCGCCAGTTTATATGCCGATTTTTCCTGGAGTGGCAGTGCGACGACCATCACCGCCGGTGGTGACTATAAACTTGCCGAGCGTTTTGTTGCGGGTATATCGATGAACGGAGTTGTTCTTCATAACGGAGTGGCAAAAACCGGACCACTATCCAATTGTTATAATATTTCTGTCTGGTATCCGGAATTGTCGGTTACCTATAAATTCTGAAGTGCTTGAGGCGTAAATGAAAAAAATGATCTGGTATATGTTTGCAGTTGTTTTTATTAGCAGCAGCTGCTTGGTTACTTTTGCCGCTGAAACAATAGAAAAACATTGTTTTGACGAAGTGGGGATAAAAATCGGTTATGGCGGAGATAACTGGGCGCTTACACCGTGGGATAACAGTCGTAATGACTATATGACAGGTAGTGTATCCGGCTATTTTGCCAATCAATTTTACCACTCAGAAAACGGTACCAGCTCTTATTTTTTCGAACCAATTTATCAACAGGCGGTTGGCGCGAACTTTGAAGCCGGAATAAATGCGGGAGTACAGTATCGTTATAAATTTACCGAAAAAGTAGCCGGTTTTGGTTTTTTTGGAATCGGGCCGCACTACTCGTCAATATTAACCGAAGCTAAGCCATCGTCGAACGGGTTCAATATCGAACTGGTTTTTGGAGCTGGTGCCTATTATTTTCTGTCAGAGAAGGAATCGATTAGTTTCTCAGCTAATATCACCCATACTTCGAATGGCCGGTTTTTCTTTCCCAATTATATGAACAACGATGTTTACGGTGAAATCGGTTATTCAATATTCTATAATTAGACGTGCGTGAACAAAAACTTGGTGGTGTCAAACAAACCATTAACCGTCAGTTTCAATTCCGGAATAACCGACAAACTCATAAAACTCAGGCTGATAAATGGATTAAATTCGGAAATGATTCCTAACGAGTAGGCTGCATTTTCGACCAACGTGGTCGCGGCGATTATTTCGTTGGCAGATTTGTCGGACATTAATCCGGCTATTGGCAAAGGCAACGAAGCAATTACTTCGCCGTTTTCAACTACGACAATGCCGCCTTGTTGTGCTGCCAATGCATTGACGGCGTGGATAATTTCGCTGTCGCTTATGCCTAAGGCAATTATGTTATGTGCATCATGCGCTATCGATTGGGCGATAGCGCCTTTTTTTATGCCCAATCCCCGCAAAAATCCGGCAGCAACCGAGCTGGTTGCGCGGTGGCTCTCAACAGCAACGATTTTAGCAACATCAAGGCTTAAATCAGGCTGAAACAGCCCGTCAATAACGGGAAGATCAACTAATATTTCTTTAGTGCAGACCTGAAAGGGAATGACTTCGATTACTTTTGCGAGCGGTTGGGTAGCGGCAACGTTAAGTTGCGCAGGGCTGAGCGGCGCGATGTTTACGGTGTTCATCAAATTACTGCCGGCGCGGGAATGGGTGATGGTTGCTGTTAATTTTCCGGAGCGGACTACAATATCGCCGTTCTTAATTACTGTATCAGGTTTGAAAGTTTTTAAATCATCCAAGATCAAAACATCAGCAATATAGCCTGGTGCCAAGGCGCCTTGGCGGGCAAGCCGGTAGCAATCGGCAGCATTCAAAGTGGCAATAATCAGCGCTTGTTCCGGGGGTAACCCCATTGCTACGGCTTGTGCCATGATGCTATTAATATGCCCGTCGACAATTATTTGATGCGGACTGCGGTCGTCGGTGCAGAATAAACAGCGACGCAAATTGTAATCGTTAATAAGTGGTAACAGGGCTTGGAGATTGTGACAAAAAGTGCCTTCGCGAATTTGAATATACATGCCTTTCTCGAGTTTTTCCCGGGCTTCGCCAGCGGAAACACACTCATGTTCGGTGCGTACACCACCGCAAAGATAGGCGTTGAGAAGCTTGCCGTGTTCCTGCGGCGCGTGCCCGTCGACGATTTTATTTTTTGCCAGCTCAAGTTTTGCCAACACTTCGTTGTCGGCCTGTTGAACGCCGGGATAGTTCATAAATTCGCCCAGCCCGAGCACCCGCGGATGGTCGATTAATTTTTGTAAATCAGCGGCCGTCAGTGTATGTGCCGAAGCTTCGAAAACCGATGCCGGTACGCAGGACGGTAACATAACGTAGGTAGTCAACGGAATGCCAGCGGTAGAATTAAGCATATATTCTACGCCGTCCAAGCCGGAAACATTGGCGATTTCGTGCGGATCGCAAATAATGGTTGTAGTGCCAAACGGCAGTATGGTTTTTGCAAATTCTACAGGGTTGAGTGTCGAACTTTCGATATGAACATGAGTATCCCAAAAACCAGGTGTGATATATTTGCCGCTACAGTCGATAATGTTTTCAGCGTCATAGTCGCCCCAACCGATTATCATACCATCGGCAATGGCCAAATCTACCGCCATCCATTCGGCAGTAAAAACATTGAACACGCTGCCGTTTTTCAGGAGCAGATCGGCTTTGGTGCGTCCCGTTGCCGCGTCGATAGTGGTTTTTATATTAATTATCATAAACTGCGTCAGTACCGGTATAACAAGGCTTATTCTTGGGGTTACTGTCCGGAGCCGGCAGCTTGATGCCCATTTCTGCAAGAACTTTGCGTGCAACGCTAGGCCGGTCGGTGATTATTCCATCTACGCCCATAGTAACCATTTTTCGCATCGCATCGGGGCTGTTTATGGTGTAGGGAACAACGCGCATTCCAAAACTATGCGCCTCTTTTATCAATTCCGGAGTCAGTTCGGTATAATATGGTGTAATTACGTCGGCCTTAATAGCGTGTGCGGCTTTTACGTAATCACCTTTGAAAGTTTTGATGTCCAGGCCAGCCATCCAGGGGGAAGGTTGTTTGCGGTTGAGCCAGAGATAGCGGCCTTCGTCGCCTTCATCGTTCCATTGCGGTTGCTCAGCGGTGAGTGCTACCGTGGGGATACTTGCATCAATTTCCTTCATTATCTTTATCGTGCGCCAGTCAAACGATTGCAGCATTACCCGGTCTTGCATATTGTATTTGCGCACTAGCGCATAAAACTTGAGTACCCATTCATAGGGATCAGGATTGAGCGGATTGACCGGATAGCAATAGGACTTAGTTTCGATGTTCAGATGGACATCTTTATTACCCCAAGCCTGAACTAGCTGAAAGACTTCTTCGAGCGAGCAGAGGCGGGCACCCGGACACTCTTTTTGAGTTTTTCCGTGCGCGTCATAATAGCCGTAGGGAGCGTAAGGGCTCATGCTCCTCAAGTCAAACTTCTTGAGTTCAGCAAAATCCCAAGTGCGGATATCCGGCATTTCGTTGAACGTCAAAAAATCGCCCCAACTGTCACGCGCCAAAAAATACTGAATGTGATTGTCGTGACGAATGACGATTACGCCATCTTTAGTTATTTGCATATCCATTTCTAAAGTGGTAACGCCGATTGCCATAGCGTAGGCGAAAGATTGCAGGGTGTTTTCCGGACGGGCATCGCGCCCGCCGCGATGCGCCTGCAAATCGAAACCGGTTGGAAGCACTGCAAAAACAGTAGTTGCAACAAATGTAACGAGTAGGAAAACGAGCAGGAAAAGTTTTTTCATGGTTAATCACCTCAAAATTAATTATAATGATAATATTCGCTGCAGGTTGGTGTTTTCCTTTATTTTTTGTAAAAATATCTAAAAGATGACAAAGGTGAAAAGATGAATTGTACAGAATATAGTACGCTGTTGTTGGAGCTTGGAAAGATTTTTTGCAAAATACCGCAAGGCAGGCGTTTGTGTCTGGCAATCGATGGTTGCGGCGGTTCCGGGAAAACCACCTTGGCTGATCAAATAGCGACACTGGATTTGCGGGTGAAAGTCATTCATGTAGATGATCTTTACCTGCCAAGTCAAGAGCGGAAAAATCGTGTTGCCGCAGAAATTGCGGTTGGCGGCAATTATGATCTGGACAAGTTGTTTTATGAAGTGATTCATCCTTACCGGCACGGGCTGCCGGTGCGTTATCAAAAATATGATTGGCAGACCGACCGGCTGGGCAATTGGGATGAAGTTGCCGCCGGTCAAATATTGGTAGTTGAAGGCGTCTATTCTCTGCATTGCAAATTGCGGGATAGCTTTGATTTTAAAATATGGGTGGATTGTCCGCGTGACGAGCGGTTACGCCGCGGGATTGAACGAGATGGCGCAGGGTTGCGCGATTTTTGGGAAAAAGAGTGGATGCCGCTTGAGGACGAATATCTGCGGCAGATGCAACCGTGGAAGTGCGCGGATTATATAATCGACGGAGCATGTTGCTGATTTTTCTCATTATTCTTTGTTGTTTTTTTTTGGATATTAATGTGGTAGAATTATCGATAATAACGATGAGAGGCCGTGTAGAATGAGAAAACTGATATTGCTAGTGGTACTGATAATGTTGCTTACAGTGACCGGTCACGCAGAGCAGCTACAAATAGAAGGTTGCGCGCTTATAAGCAACGAAAATATTGACCAAGCTTTCAGTGACGCCAAAGCCGACGCGCTGCGCAAAGGGTTGGAGCAGCAAATTGGTGTGTTAGTGGCTAGCAAGAGCGTGGTGGTTAACGGAATGCTGTTGAGCGATGAAATTAAAACCAAAGCGCTCGGATATGTTTCGATAATCTCGATTGATAATAAGCACCGCACTGGCGGTATTTATTATGTCACATTAACTGCGGACTTTTCCGCGGACAAGATTAAGGCAACAGCGGATGATCTGGCAGCCCGGCTGGCACAAATCCGTCAGGAGCGCAGCAAAATTATTGTGGCTGTAACCGGGACAACAACTGGCGGCATGAGTGTTTTTGATATTAATAATTATTTGTCAGAAAAGCTGCGATTGCAAGGATTTGCAGTGGTGAGCGATGATGTAATAATGCAATATATCGATAATAACTATCGAAATATGTCGGATATCCAATTGAATAACGCAGTGCGAAAATTAGCTGAACAGGATTTTAAAGCCCAGACAATTTTGCGCGGCAGTATAAAAACAGTAAGGATAAGCAAAGCTGTCAATGACACATGGTATACGGCGGTGGTGCGCCCAAGTCTGCAGATCATCCGTACCGATAGTGATGTTGTTGATCCGTTCAGCGAATACATCAGCGCGTCGGCCGGAAGCGCCGATGAAGCCGAAGGGCTGGCTTGGGAAAAGGCATTAAACAAAGCCGCACTGGAACTGGCTAACCGGGTGGTGGATACGGTTCAGGACAATCAATATGACGGCGATAATATGAATGACTACTTGTTTCGTTTCAAAGCATTATCAATTGCGCAGCGCAACGCAGTTGTCAGTGTTTTTGACCAAAACGGTTGTACCGTATTGAATGAAACGGTTACGGCAACCGGAGATTATGTGTTTTATATTGAGACCGCCAAAAAATTACCGGCTGTGAAAACTATTTTGACACAAAATTTACCGCTCAAAGAGCTTGCGGGTAGCAATGAAACGGGCGCCAAGACCACAGAATATACTTATGGCGGTTAAGGAATAGTATGAAAAAACTAATTGCTAAGAAGTTAATGTTGATATTGGTGATGCTCATCCTGGTTTGTGGTTCGGCAGTCGCTGATGACGGAGTTCAATCAGTTAAGTCCGGCGGTCAGTCAATGATTGTCAAAGGTGATCAAAAAGCTGCATTGGCTGCGGCGCTTTTGGATGTAGAAAAAAACGCTGTAATGAAGGTTGTTAATATGGTTGTTGACCAGAACGACGATCAGGCGGCGTTGAAGGAATACTTTGCCAATAATTATCAGTTGTTCGTAGTCGGTAAACCGGTTGTACTGAGTCAGGAACAATCGGGTGGAATGCTGTATGTTGTAGCGAATGTTCAACTTGATACGAACAGTATGCAACACGCGGTAAAAGAACAAGTAAAGATAATCAATGCAGCGTTGAAAGCTTCCGCAAATACCAAGGCCAACGTCGCGCTGGTGTTGCGAATTAACGGCACGATGCTGATGAGTGAGGACGAAGCGGTAGCGTTAGTGCAGAGCAGTTATTTGGAAAACTTGCGGGCGAGCGGAATAATTGTGGTAAGCGCTGACTCGGCAAACGCTGTTGCAATCACAAAAACCGCCGAGTCGCTGGATGATTTTCAGGCTCAGGTTCTGACGCTGGCGCGTGCTAATCCCGGTTGGACATATCTCGATATTGGACAGATTAATCTTAGTTTGAATGATACCTTAAACGGTTATCAGGCAGTGGCTAGTGTTGAAATGTTCTTGTATGATAACAAAAAGCAAACACTAATTAAAAAATATACCGAGAATTACAGTTATTCGGCACGAACCATGCAGTTTGCCGAAATCGGAATATTAACAAAAACCGCTAATAGCGGCAGTAGAAGTTTGGCAGACTATTTGACAGAATATTATTTGCAGGAAATTAAAGACTAACCGGTAATAATAAGGGGACGCATATGATGATCAGAAAAATGCAACTGATGACTCTGGTTGTATTAATAGCCTTTTTCACCAACATCATGATTGCAACGGCGATGTCTAGAACAATAGAAGCAGCTTATGCTTGGAAAATCTGGGCAATAGCGGTAACCGGCGCGCCCCCGAATGCCAGCGTAAATGTCAAGCCTATGGGCGACGATTCAGTAGTTTACAATGTCAAAACCGATGCCAAGGGTACCGGGCAGGTACAGGTAAAACAGATTAATACACCTTGCACTCAAGTTTTCATTGATAAATTGCCGCAGAATCTGCATATCAATTATCCGCCGGATTGGATTAACCATTTGGTAAGACATGGTACAGGTGACACCTTTCAACCGGGTGTTAGCGGTCGTTTCACCTTGTGTGTTGATGTGGCTAAAGGCACTTATGTTTTGCTGAATACGAACGATTTCAACGATTTCAACGATAAGAATACTATTCCAGATGCTAAACCCGTTCCGGCAACAACTAGCGTGCCTGCTACTGGCAATGTTCCTGCGAATAGCAGCTCGGCGGACACAAAAATTCCGGCCAATTCCGGTTCAAAAGATACGAATGATTTGATGGCTGGTCTGTTCAACACCGTTGGTGCGGCAGCCTCTGGCGACAGCATTACTTATCACTCACAGATGTTGCTGTTCAAGCTGTCTGTTGCGACCAAACTTTTTGGCTCGGCGTTAACTGACGTTGCCCGGGCTTGGAATATGGATGCTGACAAAATTGCCGCGGTTGATTTGGCGGCAAAAAAAGCGCGGGAGAAACCCGATGACGCCAGCGCGCAAGCCGAATATCTGGAATCAACCAAGCGTTTGAACGATCAGGTAAAAGACCGTGTTGAGCAGGCTGAGAAGAACAATGAACAGGCCAGTGACGCATTAAAAGCAGCGATACGCAACGCCGAAATTCAAAAGGGCTTGGCTTGGCTTATTAATGCTTCAGCTGTTCCGGATGCCGTAATTCTGGTAAACGACGCGTATAATGTGGTAAACGATCCCGATGTAAGTTGGATTGTTAAGATATTTCGCGGCGGACAAGTATTGTATACTGCTTATTCGATAAAAAAGACGGTTAGCGAACAAAGCGATCTTTTGACTATTTATGGTGACTATATGGACAAATTTCGTGCAACCCAGGGTATCTCTAAACCGGACGATGACGAGATCAGACAAGCAGGAAAGGATCTGGCTAAAGGCTGATTTAGCTTTTATGCGGGTCTGTGAAAAAAAGTCTGTAAATAGCCAACTATGATAAAATTTAAATAATCGTAGGAGGTTTTTTATGGCTAAGCGCAGAACCCCAATGAGCGAAGGAAAAAAGAACATCATCGCATCTC
>JBAYGT010000026.1:0-19135 GCA_041666525.1 Negativicutes bacterium | reverse complement strand
CCGGTAGCGCCAGTAGCTCCTGCTTCACCAGTGTCGCCTTTAGTTCCTTGGATCCCCTGAATACCTTGTTCTCCTTGAGGGCCGGTAGCGCCTGCTTCACCGGTAGGTCCAATCGCACCAGTAGAGCCAGTTGCTCCTTGAATTCCCTGGATACCTTGTTCTCCTTGAGGACCGGTAGCGCCAGTCGCACCAGCCTCGCCAGTATCTCCTTTAGTTCCCTGAATGCCTTGGATACCTTGCTCACCTTGAGGGCCGGTAGCTCCTGCTTCACCGGTTGGTCCAGTGGCACCAGTAGAGCCAGTTGCTCCTTGGATACCTTGGATTCCTTGAATGCCCTGCTCTCCTTGAGGACCGGTAGCGCCAGTCGCACCAGCCTCGCCAGTATCTCCTTTGGTTCCCTGAATTCCCTGAATTCCTTGCTCTCCTTGAGAGCCGGTCGCTCCTTGGATACCTTGGATTCCTTGAATCCCCTGCGGCCCTTGAAGGCCTTGTTCTCCTTGAGGCCCGGCCTCACCGGTCGGACCTTGCGGTCCGACGATTCCACTCCCCCAGACCGGAACACCGGCGGCATCAACTTTTAAAACCTGATCGGTTGTGCCGATCGAAAGTTTAGAAATGGTATTGGTATTGGAGGAATAAAGAATATCTCCTTTAATGTAAGTAGTCTGATTGGTCCCACCCCTGGCTTCCGTTAACGTCCCGCTCGAAATATTAGACGCGTTTAATCCGGTCACGGCTGACGCATCAACGGCCGGCAGTTTGGCTGAAGCGTCGAGCTGAACTATCTTATTGGCCGTAGTGCCGGCGTCGACGGAAAGAATGCCACTGGTTGTGATCGGCCCGCCGGTCAAGCCGTTCCCGGTATTGACCTCGGTAACCGTTCCGGTGCCGCTGCCCGCTCCCCAAGCCGGAAGCCCGCTATTAACTTGTAAGACTTGTCCGTTTGCGCCAATCGTTAGCTTGGAAAGCGTGTTCGCTCCGGACGCGTAAATAATATCGCCGGTCGTATAAGCTGTCTGGCCGGTTCCGCCGCTGGTTTCGGCTACCGGCGTCGCCAGTGAAATTGTACCGGTAGTTGTGATCGGCCCGCCTGACAAACCGGTCCCGGTATTGACCTGGCTGACGGTCCCGCCGCCGGTGCCGGTGGCGGTCAGCGTAACAATGCCGGTCCCGCTCCCTTCGTCTCCGGAAACCGAAACTCCCGACCCGGCCACGATTTGTTTCACAAACTGGCCGGACGCCGCCGAAGATCTGGTGATCGAATTATCCAGGACCGTTTCCGCCACGCCTGAACGAAAAGCATAAGCAGCGGAAACGATCGGCGTGCGGGGAGAAATTATTTCGCCCGCGATGGAAATTTCAATATAGCGGACCGGACCGCTGAAGAGCGCGGGATTCAGCGCGGAAGAGGTGCCGAGCAAAACGCTAAAAACTCCCTGGCTGTCAGGCACAACCGCGTGCTCCTCCGGTCCCCAGACCAAATTACCGGCGGTTTCGGCGTCATAAAGACTGAATTTTAAGGCCGTGGAGGAGACAACGGGACTGCCTCCGGAATCGGTGATCCTGCCTTCATAGGCGATCTGGGCCGGGACCGCTCCCCAGCCGATCCCGATCAATAATATTCCCCAGGCAACGGACATGATTGTCTTTTTCACTTTTTTCACCTCTTTGTCGCTTCGACAATTTCGGGTGTAATTTTATCTTCGCCGACCTCGATCGCTCTGGTGACGGCGGCGTCGCAAAACTTAATTGCCGATCTGGGAATGCCCTGCGACAACTCATGGATTTTTTCCAGAGCCGAGACCGTGAAGGGATGGATCCCTTTGCCGCCGGCATTTTCGATTCTGATGATTATCAGCGCTTTCAGATCTTCAAAGTTCAGCCGTTCCAGGCCGATGTTCAGCACAATGCGCTCATAAAGGGGCTTGATCTCATTTTTGAACTTTTCGGTGGTTTCGGGCAGGCCGGCCATAACCAGTTTCACTTCGTCGAGATCGCCCAGGGTCCGGAGCGGCCGCTCAAATTCAACGCTGAATTCATGAGCTTCGTCCAGCAGCAGGATCAGGCTTTTTCCCAGCTTTTTCCTTAAAGCATCGAGGTTGTAAATGTCATAGTCGGTTGAATTTACGCCGAGTTTATAATATATGGCCTTGATGATTTGAACGATCGATTGCGGCGGCCGGGGAATATAGATCGGATACGCTTCAAGCCGCAGATAATTGCTCAACCAGCGCAAAAGCGTGGTTTTACCGACACCCAGCGGACCGGTGATCAGAATGTGGCCGCTTTTTGCCGCCACTTTTTCAAGGATCTGTTTGACCTCGTCGCGATAGCCGGTAAACAATTCCGGATGAATGTCCAGGGTAAAAGGATTTTTGCGCCAGCCGGTCTTCTGATACCATATTTTTTGTTCTTTGGAGATCTCTCCCCGTAATTTTGACCCGATCCAGGCGCCGCAATTCGGGCAAAGGTCCGTGTTGGGCGAGATCTTTGTCCGGCAGTTAAAGCAGTGTCCGATGTTTTGGGAATAAAAGATCCTTTTTCTAACGGCCTCGATAATCGGTTTGAATATCAGCCGGAGCAAGAAGGCCAGACTGACCAGGCCGATCGCCAAACTGCCGAAAAACATCCAGAAACGCCGCTCGGCCGCCCGGTTTTCTTCGCGGACTTTTTCTTCGATCCGCTTGAGGTATGAGGCGGCTTCGAGGTTGTCGGGCGAGATCATCAGAACTTCATTAAAATAGTTGAAGGCCTGCGCGTAATCGCCGTGATAGTATAAATTTTTACCGGCGGAAAGCTTTTGCTTAAGCATCAACTGCAGGGTTTCTCTTTCTTTCAACACAATGCGCTTTAATTCCAGGGCCGGTTCATATTTTGGATCGAGTTTCAGGCTGGCTTCCAGCTGTTTCAAGGCGTCCGTAAAATTTCCGGACATGTACTGCACCGAAGCCTTATTGAAATGTTCCACAGCCGAGGGTTTAGCGGCAAAAGAGATAAGTTGAAAATAAATCATAAAAAAGATAAAAGATAAGATCAGGACCCTTCGTTTAGTCATTGCCGCCTCCTTTGGTTTTAAGCACTTTTTCAACCCGATCCAGCATCGCTTTGATTTCTCGGTTTTTCGGATCGAGCCTCAACAATTCCCGCAAGTCCCCTTTTGCCTTCTCGTATTGCTGGGTGGTCAGATGGACCCGCGCCATGGTGAAAAGCTTGAGCTTTAATTTCAGCAGGTCCTCCTTTTTAAGGGCCGGCGGTTTGGGCCGTATGGCCGGGGCCGCGGGCTTCCTGGCTTTTATTTGTCGTTTTGGCTGGGGCGCCTTTGCTTTTGCCGGCTTTATTTTCGCCGCGGCCGGCGGTTTTTGGACCGTCCGTTCCGGTCGTACGGTCGGCAGTTCTTGGAGCGTTGTCACCGGCGGCGCAGGCGGCCGGACGACTGATTCTCTGGTTATTTCCAGCCCGATCAGAGTGACCAGCGCCGGTTCCCCGATGAAAAAAGAATTGGTTTGGCCTTCAAAGGTCTTGCCTTCCACGTCGGTGGCTGTCAGCCCGGCGCTGTATCCCCCTTTTTTAAAACCGTACGGCACTTCCCACAACCCATGCCAGATATGAGTGCGCCGTTCAAAATCAAGCGTCAGCGTTTCTCCGTCCGGCATTAAAGCCGTAACTTTAACGACGTTGGCAGGGGCCCCGACCACAAGATGCACCAGGTCTCCGGGCAGATAGGTCCTCGGCCGCGCGCTCGATTGCGGCAAGTTAAAATTATCGGCTGAAAATGCCGGCGAAATAATAAGCAGGCCCAAAAGCAGGCAAAATATTTTTTTCGTCACATTGTTTCTCCCGTTAACGCGGACCATTTTTCACCGCGGAAGGAAATGGAGAGATAGGTTGTCGCGAGATCAGGATTATTATAATAAGGATGAAAAGCGTAATCAACGCGAAAACCTGAAAGGAGCACGGACACCCCGAAGGTCGGATTCCAGCTGGTCAGCGTCGGGCTTGAGGCATCGAGGCTCTGATCGAGCCCCGTTCTGGCAATAAAAAAATTATTTATTTGCCATTCCGCGCCCAGGTGGCCGGTAACCGCCCTGCCGCTTTGCGCGGGGATATCAAGGTCGCCGGCCAGTAGCAGAGCATTGCGCCAGGGCTTCGGCCGAATCGCGATCCCCAGCTTGTTGATGCCCGCGACCGTTTCTTCCGCGCCGCTGCGATATTTTATGACCCCGCCAAGATCGACCGGCAAAAGATTTTGACGATTGAAACCAAAACTTAAATATGGGGAAACGACGTATTTAAGCCCAAAATCGGCGCTGTATCCGGTGGCGGACTGGTCCGAAAGGCCGACCCAGCCGCGATTGAAAATTTTAGCGTTAAGGCCGAAATATATCCCTCGTCCGTAATCGAAAAACAAAGCCAGCGGAGCGCTATAGGTGGCAATAAGGAGATTATCATAATAATCGGTGACGACAGGCGGATCGATGGGTATCAGAACCTGGTTTACGCCGGTGGTTACATAACCGAGACCGAACGTCCCGAAGCGTGAAGGAATGATACCGGAAAATTCCGAATAATAGATGTCCCCGAGCAGATTGGTAAACATTGACATGGCTTCAGGCGCCATTAGGCCGGCCAACCCGGCCGGATTGATGAAAATGGCGTCCGCGTCTTCGACCACGGCGGTAAACGCCCGGCCCATACCCAGCGGCCGCGCTCCGCCGCCGATGAGGAGCGCGTCGGTTGTCTGCGCGTCGATCGTCGCCGCGAAAGAAGAACCGGCGATTGTCAGCCAAATCAGCGGGATTGCGATTGTTTTCATTTTAAAATTCCTAATTTCAGTTTGCTTAATAATTTAGCCCGGCCCTCCGTTTTTGCGGTAATGAAAACAATATAAACGCCGGCCCCGGCTACCGATTTGAAAGCGGTTATACCGCTCCAAACAACTTCGTTCTGTCCGACCTGGCCGCCCGAGGAAGCCGCCGGATAAGTTCGCGTCCAGATCTTTTCGCCGCGCATATTAAAGATATCGATGATGATATCGGTATCCTTGCTTAAATTGTACTTGATGGTAACAATTTTAATAGAGGGATTTTGCGAATTGGGTTCGACCCTTGTTTCCACCGGCGCCGTCAGTTCAATTTCCGGCGCTTCGATTTTAAAGCCGGCGGCCAGCAGGCCGCTTTGGCCGTCGTCATTAATGACTTTCACGTCCCAGATTCCCGTCACTTTTTTAAAAATATTAAAGCGACAGTTGATTTCTTCGGCGGAGGTTGCGGCGACTTCTTCGCCGTTGATGTCGGTTTCGCCTGTTTTGGAGAGGCGGACCGTCAGCCCGGACCTGAAGGCCGTGCCAGTAATCTTCGTATCGATAGACTGCTGGTCGTTGACCCCCCTTGCCGGCGCGATCGAAATTACCGTCGGAGCGGAATAAGATATTTTGAACGCCGAGGGAAGAGTTCCCGCCCGGCCGTCGGGATTGGTAACGGTCAAATCCCAAAAACCGGCGGTCGCCCCGGACAGGTCAAAGACGCAGGTAATCTTGCCGGAATTAACGACGGTGACGCCGGTTGCGGCAAGGTCATGCCCGCTTTTTGACAATTTAACGGCGGCGCCGCTTTGAAAATTAGCGCCCGACAGGCTGGTGATGTTGACAATCATCCCGCTGATCGCCGAATCGGGAATGATGCCGGTCACAATCGGCCTAAAAATTACGCCGGCAAAGTAAACGCTTCTTAAAAAGCCTTCGCCGATCGAAAACCCGGAGCCGGCGGGAATTCTCGGATAAAGAAAGCGGGCCAGGCCGCTGACGCGATAAGAGGCTGAAATCCCCGCGGCGGATCCCAGGCTTACCGCGCGCGCGGTGATTTGATATTGCGAATGGCTTTTATTTTCTGAAAGCAACAGACAGCCGATAATTATCAACGCCAGAAAGATTCTACCTTTTCCCACCATTATGCCGAAAAGTATATCATTAAACGATGGCTTACGCATTTTATTCATTTATTATGATTATTTGAGGTTTAGCCGTTGTGGCGGCAACCACCGTAAAATTGAGCGCAAATTCCGAAGTGTCTCCCAAACTGTCGTGTTGGGTTGCCGTCACCTTGTCACTAAGGGAAAGACCGCTGACAACCACGGTCCAGGCTCCGCTCCCATTTGCTTCCGTAGAGCCAAGATAAACTTTTCCCTCACCCTGGTTGTCCGCGCCGGGCGTTGGTTCGGTTTTGAATATCTCTATGACCGACCCGGCGGCGGCGGTCCCGGTCACAGTGGTATTCCCAGCCAAATAATTTGCCGAGCTGATCACCGGTTTTTGAATATCGTTGTTGCCGGTGGCTTCCAGCGAGATCCCCTTGCCGACATTGGCTTCCATCGTATTCCGGGTGATCAGGTTATAATTACATCCGGCGCCGACGCGGATACCCTGGTAAGCCGCCGTGCCGTTATTGGCAATATGGTTGTGCGGGCCTAAAACATTATATGAAGCAGCGGTAGCTAGACGAATGCCATGCTGTCCATTGCCCAGCGCCGCCCCGCCTGGCGCAACTCCAATATAGTTGCCCATGACTTCATTGGAATTAGTATTAGTATTGTAAACATATATTCCATTTCTAGTATTACCGGAAATAATGTTTCGCTCGTCAGTATCAGCCACCCCGTCGCCGTCAGTGCCGATGATGTTGTACTGCGCCCCACCGGCTATTAACATCCCTTCAAGATTGGCGACGGCGGCCGTCCCGGCGGCGTTGAGACCAATATAATTCCCTTTGACTTTGTTGAAATTTGAATTACCGACGATATACACTCCACCATTATTATTATTACCGGAAATAATATTGCGCTCATCAGCATCGGCCACCCCGTCACTGTTGGTACCAACAATATTGTACTGACCGCCCATAATTGCTATCCCGGTGGCATTGGCAACGGCAGCCGTCCCGGCGGGATTGAGCCCGATATAGTTGCCTTTGACTTCGTTGGAATTAGTGTCGGTACCGTAAAGCTGAATGGCGTGGCTACTGTTTCCGGAAATAATGTTCCGCTCATCGGCATCGGCCACTCCATTGCCGTCGGTGCCAATAATATTGTACTGCGGTCCGACGTATAGATATATCCCGACAGAATTACCGACGGCACCGGTCCCGGCGGCGTTGAGACCGACATAATTCCCCATAACTTTGTTGAACTTGGTAGTAACACTGCGCATATATACGCCGTTAGTATTGCCGGAGATCGCATTTCGTTCGGCGGCATCGGCCACTCCGTCCCCATCGGTCCCGATGATATTATATTGTGGTCCGCCGTATAAATATATCCCGGTATTATTGGCGACGGCGGCTGTCCCGTCAGGGTTAAGCCCGATATAATTGCCTTTGACTTCGTTGGAATTGGTATTAGTGCCGTTTAAATAAACCCCGTAATTAGTATTTCCGGAAATAATATTGCGCTCATCAGCATCGGCCACCCCATCACCATCGGTGCCAATGATGTTGTATTGGACCGCGTCAATTAAAAGCACCCCGGTGGAATTGGCCACAGCGGCTGTCCCAGCGGCGTTGAGCCCAATATAATTGCCTTTGACTTCGTTAGAGTTGGTATTAGTGCCGCTGAAATAAACCCCAGTCGTATTGCCGGAAATGATATTACGTTCATCGGTATCAGCCACCCCGTCGCCATCAGTGCCGATGATATTATGTTGCGCACCGGTACCTAGAGACACCCCATTGCCGTTAGCGATGGCGGCCGTCCCGGCGGCATTAAGCCCGATATAGTTCCCTTTGACTTTGTTGGAGTTTGTATCAGCAATAGTAATAGACACGCCATTACTCGTATTACCGGAGATAATGTTTGCCGCTATGACGTTGTACCGCGCCCCGGAATTTATAAACACGCCGTTAGCATTCGCAATTGCGGCAGACCCGGCGGCGTTCAGCCCGATATAGTTGCCCGTAACTTCATTCGAGTTTGTATTAGCGCCGTTGATATACACGCCGTAGAGAGTATTACCGGAAATTATGTTTCGTTCGGCGGATGTTGTGCCGCCAATAATATTATATTTGGCGCCGTTCCCAAAATAGATCCCTATACTATTAGCTTTAGCCACTTCACCGGTAACTGTTGTGCCCAGGTAACAGCCGCTTATTTTATTGTTTTGCATTCCGGCCACCACGTTCAGAAAAACACCATATTGGAAGTTATTGATCGCCAACCCTTCGATCGTACTGCCAACGCTTCCCAAAACGAGACCGTTGATCCCGCCAGTCCCCTGGCCGCGCAGTTCGATCTCCGGCCCGCTGGCGTTGGTGTCGCCGGTATAGCTTGTCTGTGAACCACCGTTAATGTAAACGCCGTCTCCGGTGATTGTCGGCAGGACCGTCAGCGGCGCTATTCTAAAGAAAGTCACGCCGCCTTCGGTCGTCGCTTCTCCGCTGGGAATGTTAAAGACGATCATGTCGCGCCCCGCCCTGGCATTAGCATCCAGGATCGCCTGGCGCAACGAACCGACCCCGGAATCGGCAGTGGTCGTGACCGTAGGATTCGTCGCGACCGTAAATGTTCGCGCGGCACTGTAGCTTCCCCAGTTGCCCGCCCCATCTTTTGCCTTTACTTCCCACTCGTGCAAGCCATCGGCTAAAACACCGGCGGCGTACGAGGTTGTCGCGTCCTGGGTGATGAGGGTCGTATCAAGATGGATTTCGTAGCTGGCAATGCCCGACAGGTTGTCCGTCGCGGCCTCCCAGGTCAGGGTCAGAGCGCCGCTGATCACCGCCCCGTCAGCCGGCGTCACCAGGGTCGGCGCGGAAGGCGCGGTTAAATCGGCGAGCGAAAACACCGCGTTCGATTCGTCGGTGACGAAAGTCTCTCCGCTAACCGCTTCGATCCTGACCCTGGCTTCGGTCGTGATAATATTCGGCGCCAGCCAGGCGTATGAAGTTGCCGCGCCCGAAACTTCGGACGAGATCGTTTGCCAGCCAATCGCTTCACTGGTCGTGTAATAAAGATTAAATGAACCCGGCGAACCGGTCGATTCCCAGGTGATGTTATGCGTCGATCCGGCCTCCCAGGTTTCACCGCCGTTGGGGGTCATTAAAGTGGCGGAAATGGGGACCTGGTATGTGAAACCGCTCTCTTTGGTGCCGACCTGGCCGTCGGGATTGACGACCGTCACCGCGACAACACCGGCAGCGCCGGCCGGCGTAGTCGCCGTTAAAGTGGTCAAATTAACATAACTAATATTAGTTGCCGATAACGCGGCAAATTTAACGTTGATTAGGTTGCTGTTCTCCGTACCTACAGCGGCCGTCGGCTCAACTGCCGCGTATTTCCTGACGCGGACATTGTCGACTTTGACTTCCGTCCCGGGCGTCCCCCAATTGCCATCCATTTCATAGCCAATCTTGCCGCTGGCATAAGTGCCGTCGGTAACGCTATTTTTAAGCGAGTCATCCACATAAAACTTCAAGCTCGAATCGGCGGCGGCTATTTTCCATTTATAAGTTTTGGAATTATCGTTGGTAAATGACACGCTGCTTAACAGGGTGTAGTTGGTGCCGCCATCATGCCGGCCGATAACCGCGGTGTCGCCCGATTCCCAAAGATCATAACCAGCGGTATAACCAGTCCCCGAACCGGCCGCGGGTGCAGCCCTGAAGGCCATACCGATGTCGTTAACGGTATTATTGGTCACTGGTTTAACGTCGGCTTCGGCAATAAAATCATTCAGGGCCGAGGTGGAATCGGCAGCCAGATAATATACGCTGCCGGCAACGGAAACCAGATCGAGCCAGCCAGCGGCCACGCTGACATTGGAGCCCGAACCGTAAGTGTTGCTGACCGTCCAGCCGTTGTAATTTCCGTCGCTGAAATCATCATAATACATGAAGGTCGCCGCCCCATCGCTCTCGGATGTGGCGGCTTGATCGCCGTAATGAAGATAAATCGTTTTATTGGTACTGCCGCCGATCGATGGGACTTTAACCCAGAACCTGGTCGACGCGCTGTCGGCCCCCGACTCCAGCCAGTAAGAAAGGAGCGTTTCATTATCTGCGTCATAAAACCGGACGTCGCCGCAATCCGAACGCATTTTACCGCCAGCGACCAGTGAGGCGGTCTCCAAGGTTACCAGAACTTGATAATTGGTCAGGGCCGAGCCGCCGGTGTTATCGACTATTACTTCCCGAGTATATTCGTTCGGCAAGAATCCGCTGCCGTAAATGGTTACGCTGTCCCCGCCGGCCGTCGATCCGCTTTCCGGAGAAACTGACGTAACAATCGGTGGAGGATAGAGGACGGTAAAACCGCCAGCCAGAGAACCCGATTGAGTATCCGGGTTAGTGACGGTGACCGTCCATTTGCCGGCCGCCGCCCCGTTCAGATCTAAATTACAGGTGATCTCCGTAGTGCCGGAAACCGAAATCCCGGTCGCGTTAATGTCCGTCGCGCCGCTTTTTGTCAGCTTGACAGTCGCCCCGCTGGAAAAAGCCCCCCCTCCAATCACTACCCCGATTAATGATTGATCATTCCGTCCATTCGAGGGGGAAATTGAGTCAATAACCGGAGGGGCCGCCAGGCCGACTGTAATCGAGAATTTGTTGTCAGACTCAGCCGTCCCGACCGCTTCACCGGAAACCGCTTCGATCCTAATCTTGACTTCAGTGGTGGCAATATTGGGCACCGTCCAAACATAGGAGCTGTCATTAACCTCGGTCGTGATCAAATTGGGGTAAGTTGCGCCGTTATCAACAGAGTAATACAGCTTGATAGTGTCGATCGCGCGGCCGTCGTTGGTCGCATACCACGTGATCTCGTAAGTGGAGTTGCCGGTCAGGCTTTCGCCACCGTTAGGCAGCTTAACGTAGACCGCCGGCGTGGCTGAAATTGTTTGGTTAAAATAATAAGCGCCCATATCCGCCCTGGAGCTGTCAGGATCAGGCGTTGAAGCCGGGTCACCGGCGTCAATACAGGGGGAATTAAACATCAGGTTGTAATCGTTACCAGTCGCATTCAGGAATTTTGCATCAGCCGATTTAGTCCCCGCCCCCGTAACACAACCGGACCAATTGGTATCATTAGAATAATCATTGTCATAGGAGGAATTCAGCGTTCCGCCGGTCCGATACAAACCAATCGTGCCTGTCGCGGAATAGCCGCCGACCTCTGAAGCAATGATGTTGTTTTTTGCGTTTAGCGTGCCGGAGATCAGCCGCATACCGACAAAGTTTTTGACTATCGTATTCTTCTCCGCGACAACCGTCCCGCTGGCAACAACAATGCCGGCGTTGCCGGTGTCATAAAAGCCTCTGACTTCATTGGAAGTAATTGACCCGTTGCCATTGGCGTAAATGCCATATACCCCGGCGGCATTATAGGCAATAAACTTATTGCTAAATATATTGTAATTTGAACAGGCGGCCGCCATCCCTAAGCCGTAGTCGGAAGTGAGGGTATTCCCCTCCAAGGTCATATTATTCGAAGAGCTCGGCAAGTGTATGCCGTAATCGGAAGCCCCGTTAGTCATGGTCATAATATTGTTCTTTAAGTACAATCCGCTAATCGCCCCGGTACCCAAGTAGAACAAGTGGGAAGCATTAGTGATGATATTCCCTTCCAGATAGCAATCATTTATTCCGGCGCCGGAGAAATAGATTGTCGTGTCGCCGCCATAAATAGTATTGCCGATCAATTTACCGCCGCTAGCAGCAAATAAAGCGCAGACATTGGCATCCAGCGCCTTGTAAATGTTGCAATTTTGCGCCAGGGCACCGGTGCTGTTCAAAACAACCACCGCGGTATTAACGCTGCCGTTAGTATTTCTCAAATATAATGATTCGATCGTGGATCCGGCATATATAATAACTGTATAATTCCCGTTCGATCCGGAATCGATCGTCGCGACATCGGTTAGATACGCCCGGACCTTTTTGTGTTCGTCGACCACGATCGGCCAGGTCTCGGTATTGTAAGTCCCTGCCATAACGTAGACCGTCCCTTCGGTGGAGGATAGCGCCCGACCTATCGTCCGCCAGGGGCTGACCAATGTCCCCACCCCGCTCACATCGTTCCCGTTCGGACTGACATATGATTCGGCGGTGACAGTCATATTTCCAGCAACCGCCGCATATGCCCCGCGGTTGCCGCCATCCTCGGCGGCAGCGCGGCAGGACGAGTTATTGAACAATTGATATTCATTACCGGCCGCTCCGGTAAAGTATGGATCGGCGATCGCGTCTCCGCCCTTATCAGTGACTGTCCCCGAGTAATGATAGCTGTTGTTGTAGAACGTGTTGTAGCGGGAGCTAACCGAACCGGCTGTTTGTAAAATGCCGTAACTGGTCAGCGGATAAGCACGCCCTACCCCGCTGGCGATGATATTGTTCTTGATCGTTGCATTGGCGCCCGCCCTGATGCCGACCGTATTTTTAACTATAGTGTTGTGGTCAACAACCGCAGAGCCAGCCGCAACAACAATGCCGCCGTAGCTGGTGTTCAGGTATTCCCTGACCTCATTAGAGCTAATTGACCCGTTGCCGTTGGCGTAAATGCCATAAACCCCGGCAGCATCATAAGCAATAAACTTATTGCTAAATATATTGTAATTTGAACAGGCGGCCGCCATCCCTAAGCCGTAGTCGGAAGTGAGGGTGTTCCCCTCCAAGGTCATATTATTCGAAGAGCTCGGCAAGTATATGCCGTAATCGGAAGCCCCATTGCGCATGGTCATAATGTTATTCTTTAGATACAAGCCGCTGATCGCGCCGGAATTCAGGTAGAACAGGTGAGAATCGTTGGTGATCGTATTTCCCTCCAGATAACAATCGTTGACCCCCGCTCCAGAGAAATATATAGTCGTATCGCCGCCATAGATCGTGTTGTCGATCAGCCGACCGCCGCTGGCCGTGAAATAAACGCAGACATTGGAATTCAGCGTCTTGAAGATATCGCAATTTTTAAAAGTCGCGTTCGCCCCATTCGGATTGACGCAGGCGACCGATCCGGTATTCCTGATCGAGAAGCCTTCGACCGTGGAATTCGCGCCCAAGGCAACCGTGTACACATTAGCGCCGCACTCGATCGTCGCCTGACGGGTTACTTGGGCGATCAAATAACGTCCGCCGTTTATGGTGATCGGGAAGGATTCGCCGGTCGCCGCGTTGTAGGTTCCGGCCGCCACGTAGATAGTTGAGCTGCTGGCCGACATTGTTGAGGCGTTAGTGATCGTTTTCCACGGTGTCGCCGGATTATTCGCTTCCGCGGTCGTCCGGCTGTTGTCGCCGCTGACCGAATTGACGTAGACGACATTCGCCGGGTAGGCCGGAGAAGCGATCGTAAAGATCGAATCAGACTCATCGGTCGCGGTCGTTTCCCCGATTGCTTCAATTCTAACCTTCGCTTCCGTTGTTGGCGTGTCGGGAACCAGCCAGGAATAGGTTCCGTCATCAGTTTCGTTGGTGACGATCGAAGTATAAGTTGAACCACCATCGATCGAATAATAGAGATTGATCGAGCTGACGGTCCCGGTCGTTTCCCAGGTTATGGTTTGGGATGTCCCGGCTTCCCAGGTTTCGCCGCCGTTGGGAGTTCGTAGCGTTACCGTAGCCGGAGCCACTGCAATCGCCCCATAACACCCCATATTTGTTCCTTCCGGGGTGCCGGCGCCGATACAGGGCGAGTTGGAGAGCAGGCGAAAATCATTGTTGGCCGGATCAGCGAATTGGGCGACCGCCGCGATCGTTCCGACACCGCTGGTCGTGTTATAGTAATTGGTCGCGTTACCGTAGACATCCGAATAAGTGACAGTGAACGTTCCGCTGGCTTTATAGATGCCGTTGCCGGTTGCGTTGGTCTCCTGGGTCGGATTGGCGCAAACGATGCAATTCTTGATATTGACCACCATGGTCAACACCTGCGACCCGTAAATACCGTAGTTAATAAAGCCGGAAACGGTGTTATTAAAAACATTGACCGTATATGAGTGCCATTCGTTCGCCAGCCGAATGCCGGTATCGAACCGACCGGAAACCTCGTTGGAAACGATCGAGACCACAAATCCTACGTCGCTGCCGCAGTAATATATCCCGTAATTATAATTCCCGCTCCCCTGCGCTTCGATCGTGTTCCTGCTAATTAAACAGGTCCCGCTCGCCCAGTCCACGACCGAACTAATCCCGTTACTGCTAGTCGCGCCGCTCTTTAAAGTGATCGTGTTCCCTTCGCAGGTCGCCCCGTTCACGAAAGAAAGATAGATCGCGGTGCTGGTATTCCCCTCCATGGTGATATTATTTCGCGCCAAATTCAGGCCGGGGAACCAACCGCTGCCAATCCCATAAGTTGCCGCGCCGATCCCCTTGGCCCCAGTCCCGCTGATAGAAATATTGTTGCCAGTGATCGTGGCGTTTTGAAAAATATCGCCATCGCTGTCGTGGCCATAATGAATCCCGTACGTATTATTGCCGGAGATGCTTATGGTATTGCCGCTGGCTCGGCCGTTCGAGCCATAGAGCCAAATCCCGTTATAAGCGGCTGTTATTTTATTATTTTTAACTTCGCCCTCTGCCGTTGTATACACGGCATAGTATGAAGTATTGGTATTGGCCGACCTGATGCTGAACCCGTCCAGCGTCGCCGGGCTCCGCAGGACCACTGCGTTAGCCGCCGCATTCTCCGCGTCGATCGTCGCCGCAGTCGTGGGCGCCGCAATCGACTTCAGGGTCCGGTTGGACGGAACATTGATCGGGAACGATTCGCCGGCGGCGGCGTTGTAAGTCCCGCCTGCGGCCTTGATCGTGGTCCCGCTCGCCGCCTGGGTCGCCGCCCAGGTAAGTGTTTTCCACGGGCCGTTGCCGGCGCCAAAAACTTCGGCCGTTAACCCGTTATAGGCATTGCTTCCATTGATCGGATCGACGTAATAATCAGAGGGCGGCCCAATGGTAAACTTGGCCGCCGATTCGTCGGCCGTGATCTCACCCGACTTGGCCGCTTCGATCTTGATCTTCGCTTCGGTCGTCGGTATATTTGGGATGAACCAGGCATAGCTCCCGTCATTTGATTCCCCGGTCACGATCGTAGTGTAACTGCCGCCGTTATTGACCGAATAATACAAGTTAATGCTCTCCGGGGTGCCGCTGGCTTCCCAGGTGATGTTCCGCCAGGCGCCGGCCAGCCAGTTCTCCCCGCCGTTGGGTGTTCTTAAGGCAACGGCAAGCGATTCCGTGTAAGTATAACCGCTTTCTTTTGTCCCGATCTGGCCGTCCGGGTTTTGCACGGAAACGGCAACCGCTCCGAGCGCGTGGGCCGGGGTTGTAGCCTGGATTTCGGTTGAACTGATAAAGGTCACTCCATCGGCTATCAGCCCGCCGACCTTGACCTCCAGCGTGCCGCTCTGTCCGGTCTCGGTCCCGCTGACGCTGACGGTCGGGACCGTGCCGTAAAGCCGATACTTATTGTTAAGATACCGCTCCGCCTGCTGCCGGTCGTCGGTGGACAAAGCGGAATTAAAAACCAGTAATTCCGTGATCTGCGCGTTGGAGAATTGGGCGGTCCCTTGATAGCCGTTAAGCGAGAGCCCGTTGGGGCCCGCCACTCCGTTGGCATTGCTGGCCAGGGAGGTCCCGTTATGGAAAATAGTCGACAACGAACCGGTCCCCTGGGCGGTATATAAATGCCAGTTCGTATCGGACGCGGACGAGGGATTATAGACCCATCCCTCGGCATAGAATTGATCTTTATTCCCGCCATAATAACCGGCCAGCCAATTGTTGCTCAAGCTGGCGATGACCCGGTCATTAGTCCCCCCGGTCTGCCGGGAAACGTAAGTTAAAGTGTAAGCGGGAGAAAAATTGGTGCTGTTGGTCATCGTTTGGTAGGTGGCGGCGGAAAATTGCACTGCCGGCAGGCCGTTAAGGATATTAACTTTGTAAAGCGGCTGTTTGGAGCCGGTGGCTTGGACGGCATTATTGTCATTGCCGCTTTTATCCGTCCAAGTGCTGACTGCCGTTCCGTCGACTGTCTGCCCGGTCCCGTCATTTGCCTTCAGCCACATTCGGTTGCTCGATCCGGCCAGGACCGGGAAGACATTGTTCAAATTGCTTTGCGAGGTCAGGACCGGATTACCATAGGTCAGGTAGATCGTCTTATTCCCGTTCGGGACGGTCGGAACTTTAACCCAAAGAAGGGTTGCTTCGCTATTGATCCCCGACTCCAGCCAATAGTCCAGAACGGTTAATCCATCTGAATCTTTAAAACGGATATCGCCGCCGTCCGAGAGCATCTTCCCGGCGCTGATCAGGGAAGCGGTTTCCAACGTGACCGGAAGCTGGAAATCGGTCAGCTCCGAACCGCTGTTATTGATCGCGACCGCCCGGGAATAGGACGGCTCGAAAAAATATTGACCGCTGACCGTGATCGCCGTGCCACCCAAGGTCCTGCCTGATTCCGGCGAGACCGCCGAAACGGTCGGCGGCGGATATTTAACGGTAAAACCGCCCGGCAAACTGTCGCTTTGTAAATCGGGGTTGGTCACCACAACCGTCCAGGCTCCGGCCGCCGCCCCGGTCAAATCAAAGTTACAGGTGAGCTGGGCAGAGCTCACAAAGGAAACGTCGGTCGCATTGATATCTGACTGCCCGGACTTGGTCAGCTTGACCGTCGCTCCGGAAACAAAATCATTTCCCAAGATTGTGACGCCGGTCAGGGTCCCGTAGTTGATCCCGATGGCCGGATCGACCGAATTAACTGTCGGGGGAAGATTGTAAGTATAGGCGCTTTCTTTGGTGGCTATCTGGCCGTCCGCATTGACTATCGTAACCTCGACCACTCCGGCAGAGTGAGCCGGAGCAGTGGCAACCATTGTCGTAGAATTCAGATAGCTTACGTTGGTCGCCTCAACTGTTCCAAAGCGAACCGCTAACAACCCGCCGGCGCCGGTTTCGGTTTCCGAGACAGCCGCAGTCGGCTCGGTCGCCGCGTATTTGCGGACGCGGATATTGTCGAAATAAGCGAGCGCGCTGCCATACATAATAAAGCCGACCCCTCCGGAATTATAACTTGAATTCAAGGTAAAGCTGGCCGTTTTCTGCAGAGCGCCGGTAGATTTTAGATAGTAGTTGATCGTAACGTCGTTGCCATTGCTTAAGATCTTAAAGTTATACCAGGTGTTGCCTGTCGGGGTCCAACCATAGCCGGTTTCCGACGCCCGCGAATCGATCCCGCCGTAATGCCGCCACCTTTCGCCGTTGCTCCAGTAGACGTCATAATAATAATTTGTTTGATAGGAATTATAGATCAACCCCGGATAACTGAAGGTATTTATCCTCATATCTCCTTCGTAAATATAACTCGACCAGGATCTCGTTTTGGTGATCAGGGCGGTCCGCTGATAAACCTTCAACCGATTGCTGCCGTCGTATGATTCGACCGTTGCCGGCCCCGACTCGTCATAGTTCCATTTGGTTGTGGTATCCAGAGCGCCGGAGTCAAAATCGTCATAAAAGTCAAAAGTATCGGCGGCGCTGCTCTGGCTGACCAGCGATAGGTCGCCGTACGTGACGTGGATCGTGCTGCTGCCGGCCGGGATCGACGCCACTTTGACCCAGAAACTGGACACGCCGGTTTCCGTCGTTGCCAACCAGTACGGAATGACCGCTTCGTCATCGGCCAGGAAGCGGATGTCGCCGCGATCGGAGCGCATCTTGTTGGCGGCAATCAGCGAATCCGTCTCCATGGTGACCAGGAGTTGATAGTTAGTTAAAGTTGCCCCGCCATTATTAATGGCGATCGCCCGGCTGTATGTTCCCGGCAAAAAATTAGCGCCGCTAATCGTCACCCCTATCCCACCGGCCACCGGCCCATTATCAGGCGAAAGTGAAGAAACGGTCGGCGGCGGGTATTTAATAGTGAAACTGCCGGTCCCGGTCTGGGTGTCAGGATTGGTGACAACGAGAGTCCAGGCGCCGGTCGCCGCACCGTTAAGATCGAAATTACAGGTGATTTGCGCGGCGCTGACAACACTGACCGCGGTCGCATTGATATCGGTTTGGCCGTCTTTTACTAATTTAACGGTTGCGCCGTTCACAAAATCGGCGCCATAGATCGTCACCCCGATGGCCTGGTTATTATTTCCGATATTGGGCGTGATCGAACCGATCGACGGAGCCAGCGGCGTGGTCAGGATAAAAACGGCATCCGATTCGTCGCTGACCGTCGCCGCGCCAAAGCCGAAGACTTCAACCTTAGCTTCGGTCGTGGAAACGGGCGGAACGGACCACTGATAAAGGCCGTCGTTTGTTTCGCCGGAGGCGATTAAACTATAGGACGACCCGTTATCAATGGAATAATAGAGATCGACGGTGTCGATCACGCCGGTCGTTTCCCAGGTTATATTGTAATAATTCAAGCCGTTCCAGGTTTCGCCGCCGTTGGGAGAATAAAGGATTATGGAAGGGGCATTAAACGGAAAAGCTCCCATATCGGTCCCTTCCGGGGTACCGGTCCCGATACAAGGGGAAGTCCCGGTCAAATGAAAATCACTGCCGGCGACATCATAAAACAGCGGATCGGCCGAGATCGTCCCGACCCCGGAAATCGTCGCCGGCGACCAGTTGGTGACATTATTCCAGATGTCGTCGTAAGTGGAGCTGACTGTTCCATTTGTCCGATAAATGCCGTAACTGCCGGTGGCAGGGGTAGAACCATCCGGCTTGTTTGATATTATATTATTATAGGAACTGATGGAATTATTGGCGGAAACCGAATATAACCCAACATAATTCAAGACAATGGTATTGTTAATTATCTTAACCGGATTGCCGGTGTAGTAAGTATTGAGATAAACTCCGGCGTAACCGTTGCTGGTACTATTGTCTCTGATCACGTTGTTGTGAATATCGACCAGCTTCCCGCCGCCGCTCTGCCCCCAGCTATCGAGCCAGATCCCATGGTAATAATTGCTCCTGATGGTTGAGCTTTCGATCGTCACGTTGCTGTTGGAGGTCATATAATAAAGATAGATTCCGTAAGTGCCATTGTTAATATCACAGCCGCTGATCAAGCCGCCGGTGTTAGTCCCAAATTGCCCGTCGTAGAAGACCGCGGTCCCCCGGCTGGCCGCCTTTCCCCCGCCGATCAGCTGTGAATTCAAGAGCTT
>JBAYGT010000025.1:0-20007 GCA_041666525.1 Negativicutes bacterium | reverse complement strand
GGTTTCTTTACCCGAACTGCGCTTCGCACCGTCAGCCTACGTTTCTCGTCTGCCGGTGGTTGCAGGTTCCTTTCCCCGATGCTAACTCGCTGCCTTTTTGTTCACGAGCGCTCTTGCTGTTCAACGTCGTTGCTACGATCGCTTTATATTGATGAACTAACTTGTATTCACCAACAGCATTTGCGGGGCGGATACTTCCAGCGAACAGCTTACAAACACAAGGTTTATAAGGCTTCAACCCGCTGGTCGGCTCTCAGGTTTTCAGTTGTAGTTAGCAACCTGTCCCTGAGGGCGAGGTATAGTTTACCACTCATTTCTATTCCTGTCAAGCAATTTTAAAAAATAATTCAAAAGATTTGCAAGTTTTTTTCGCAACCACCGCAAATCGCCTCACGTATACGTGTGCGCTACAATTAATTATCAGTATTTTGAGTTCTTACTGCTTGCGCCGCAAGACTAATTTTTGAAACGGATAATCATATAGCGTCACCAGCTCTGCTTCTCGAAATCCGAATTTTTTATATAGGGCTCTTGGGCCTTTCCCTTTAATATCATTCTCTCTAAAAGTACAGACTGATATTTCTGCATCTTCTAGAATCAGAGCCAGCATTTTCTCTATCAAGACTTCAGCGATTCCCTTTCGCCTATGCCCCGGATGAACCGCCAGAAAAATCAATTCAGCTGATTCAGCCGAAAACAACAGTATTCCGACAATTTCCGCGTTATGTTTCATACATAAAGCAGTCTGACAATTCATGCACGTGATGACTATCTGCTTACAGTCGCTCATTTGTTCAGCCGTCTCCAGCGCCGGAAAACTCCCCCGAACCATTTCAATCAGGTTCATTAACGAATCAATGTCATTCATCTCGGCGTAATGGAATGAATATTCCTTGTTCTGCACGTCCTATCCTCCATATATAGTCATGTTGGCAATGTTGGCAGTACTTTATATTAGCATAACCCGTCTGAAAAATAATTTAAATTACTAACCTCGTCCAAAGATTGGATACCACATTAGATACCTAGCAATACAAAAGGCTTCGTGAAAATTCACGAAGCCTTATATTCATTGGTGCGCCTGGAGGGATTCGAACCCCCGACCTCCGGTTTAGGAAACCGCTGCTCTATCCACCTGAGCTACAAACGCTAAACAGAGCCGCGCACTCCTAATTTTGTTTGTGACGCATATGTGGAAACAAAATTACATCACGAATGGAATGACTATCAGTCAAAAACATTACTATCCGGTCAACGCCGATCCCCAACCCGCCGGTAGGCGGCAAACCATACTCGAGCGCGGTTACAAAATCGTCATCCATCATCATTGCTTCATCATTACCGTCTTCACGATTGGCCACCTGTGCGAGAAACCGATTTTTTTGATCAATCGGATCATTTAACTCACTAAAGCCATTAGCAATCTCGCGTCCAAAAACAAATGCTTCGAACCGGTCAGTTCGTTCAGGCTGTTCCCGATTGGCTTTGGCCAGCGGCGATATTTCAGTCGGATGACCAATAATAAAGGTCGGTTGAATAAGATGATGTTCGCAATATTTTTCGAAAAACAAATTAAGAATTCCGCCAACACCGTCGCTTTTTGCAAACTCAATTTCATGTTTTGTTGCCAATTCACGCGCTTGTTCAAGCGATGTAATGGCGTCAAAATCAATATCAGCATACTCTTTTATCGCATCTTGCATCGTAAGCCGGCGCCAAGGCGCCTTTAACTCAATCTCGGTACCTTGATAATTAATTGTGGTCTTACCAAGCACTTTCAGCGCTACATCAGCAATAAGTTCTTCGGTCAACCGCATAATGTCTTCATAATCAGCAAAGGCCTGATAAATTTCGATCATTGAGAATTCCGGATTGTGCTTAATCGAAATTCCCTCATTACGGAAATTGCGATTGAGCTCATAAACTTTCTCGAAGCCGCCGACAATCAGCCGCTTCAAATATAGCTCCGGAGCAATTCGCAGAAACAGCTGCATATCGAGCGCATTGTGATGCGTTATGAACGGCCGGGCTGCGGCGCCACCGGCGATCGGATGCATCATTGGCGTTTCAACTTCCATAAAACCGCGATCATCCAGCCAGCGGCGCATTTCTTTTATGATATTAATGCGGGTTACAAACGTAGCACGCACGTCCGGATTAGATATCAAATCCAAATAGCGCTGACGATAGCGTGTTTCGGTATCAGTCAAGCCATGCCATTTTTCCGGCAACGGACGCAGCGACTTGGACAAAAACGTCCATTTAGCCACGCGGATGCTGATTTCACCCTTTTGTGTTTTGAAAACGACTCCTTCAATACCAATAATGTCGCCGATATCCACGCAATCAACAAAATCACTATAGGCTTGTTCACCAACCTGATCCGCACGAAGATAAACCTGGATTTTTCCGGTCATATCCTGGATATGTATGAAAGTCGCTTTGCCGTGGCCACGTGTTGCCATAATCCGCCCGGCAATGCAAACCGACTTCCCTTCGCATTCTTCAAAAGCATTTATTATGTCGTTCGTGTGCTCCGTTGGGCTATATTTACTCGCCCAAACTTCATAACCGCGGCTTTCCAGTATTTGCGCTTTATCAATACGAACTTGCATTTGTTCGTTAAAATCCGCAATTGTATTGTTTTCGTTGTCCATCATTTTTCCTTTTATTTACAATAATTAACCTTTTGCGCTATTATCAATAGCAACAATTTTATATTTCAAGCTTCCAGCCGGAGCTTTAATAATTATCGTATTGCCTTTCTTTTTACCAAGCACTGCCACTCCAACCGGTGATTCATTGGAAATTTTATTTCGCAACGGATCGGCTTCATTAGTGCCTACAAGCTCGTATTTATAATCTTCTTTTAATTCCATATCACGCAGAATAACACGACTTCCCAAACGAACATGATCTTTATCACTAGAATCGACAATAATTATTTCCGCGCTTTGTAAAATTCGCTCCAATTCAAATACTCGGCCTTCATTGAGGGCTTGTTCGTTTTTTGAATCTTCGTATTCGGCGTTTTCAGAAATATCACCTAAGGCTATAGCTTCGTTCAATCGCTCACTAATATCACGGCGCTTAACATTTTTCCTGAAATCCAGCTCTTGCTCAAGCTCTCTAAAGCCGTCCGCGGTCATATAGTTGTGTTTTTCGATAGCCATTTCTAGTGCTCCTTCTCTATCTAAATAATATTAGAATTATAATCTGTTAAGTTAGCCGATGTCAACAACGTACTTTTCAATCATTTTCACCGGGCGATAGGACTGTTTGGCGATCCGCAGTTGCGGCAACCCCATATCTTCCTCCCGGTTAATATACTGTAGATTTCGCCAAGTGTTTTTTACAAATTCGCGATTTATCAGTTGATAAGCGCCGTTAATCGACGAATCGGCTTTTTCAATGTGTATTACGGCCGTCGTATCGTTCAATTGTTCACCAACAGTAAACGCCACCACCCGGTCGTGCAAAATCAGCGCTGCCCCTTTTACTTTCAGTTTACGCCAATTGCTCAACACATCAGTTATGGCAACTTGCTCATAATTCAACCACACATCATCACTAAGTGAGTCGTCATACCAAGTTTCCGTATGACTAATAATTTTTTCCAATAAATTGTCATCAAACTCGCGATATTCGATTTGCGGATAGGTACGCTGCAATTTGTTGATATGATGGCGTTTTTTTTCAAAATTCCGCCCCGCGAGTTCAACTAAATCTTCGGTTAAATAGACATAATCAAAATCGTCTTCAGCAAGTTCAATTAGCGCTTGGGGCACTGATATTTTTAAGCCGTCGACCGCCACATTTGGGACTGACCGCAACTGAATTGCCTGCGCAGCACTTATATCTTTGACGGCGTTCAACGCATTATCGAATAGTCCGATTGGAAAAAAGAAAAACTCTTTATCGTTCCAGATGCCTCTTACCAATAATACATCGTTGTATTGGCGCCACATCAAATTATAGGCCCGCCGCCACATGAACAAATTTGTAAAGGTAAATTCGGAAATTTCATAGTTACATTTTGCAAAATGCTCATCAAATATTAACTTATCGGCAATTTCAATTCTTCTGTAATCCATAACACACTACTAGTTATATATTTTGTGCGGCCTTGCGCTCGCGTAATCGCTGATGTTTGTCCAACCTTAGCTTGCGTAACCGAATGCTCTTAGGCGTAACTTCTACCAATTCATCGTCGTTAATCCATTCCAAAGCCTGTTCTAGGCTCATTTTTCTAGGCGTAAATAACCGGATAGCGTCTTCGCCGCCACTATTGCGAATATTAGTTACATGCTTTTTCTTACAAGGATTAACTTCCATATCCAAATCACGGGTGTTTTCGCCAACGATCATTCCTGCGTAAATCTGTTCCGCCGGTTCGATGAACATCACACCGCGGTCTTGAACACTGTTTATTCCATAGCTGGTAGTATCGCCAGTTTCAAAGGCAATCAACGATCCGCGTGAACGTTCCTGGATATCGCCTTTATATGGAGCGTAGCCATGAAAAACATGATGCATGATGCCGTTTCCTTTGGTGTTTGTCAAAAACTGCGACCGGAAACCGATCAGTCCGCGTGCCGGTACTACAAATTCCAGACGCATATAGCCGGCGACCTCTATCATGTTTATCATTTCGGCCTTTCGCACGCCTAAAATATCCATTACCGGTCCCATAAATTCCAACGGAACATCAATGGAAAGCAATTCGAGTGGTTCGCACTTTTTACCGCCGATTTCCTTGAAAATAACTTTTGGTTTTCCAACCTGGAACTCATAGCCTTCACGTCGCATTGTCTCAATCAAAATTCCCAAATGCAACTCGCCCCGGCCACAGACTTCAAAAGTATCGGCTGAATCAGTTTCCATCACTCGCAGACTAACATTAGCTTCTAATTCCCTGAATAGTCGGTCGCGCAAATGGCGCGAAGTAACAAATTGACCTTCCCGGCCGGCAAACGGACTGTTATTTACCGAAAACAGCATACTTAAAGTCGGCTCGTCAACAACAAAGGTCGGCAGCGCTTCCGGGTTTTCAAAATCCGCAACGGTATCGCCGACAGTAAATTCTCCCAATCCGGTTATCGCAATAATGTCACCAAACGAGGCTGATTCACCTTCGACACGACGCAATCCGTCATAAAGAAACAACTTGCCGATTCTGGATTTTCGCTCAAATTCACCGTTGGTTATAATAACGTTTTGACCAGGCCGCACCGTTCCGCGCACAACGCGGCCAACGGCAATTTTGCCAACATAATCGTCATAATCAGTCATCGTAACCATCATCTGAAGCGGTAAAGTATCATCACCGCGCGGACAAGGGATATTTTTAATTATGATCTCAAACAACGGCTTGAGTGAATCACTTTCGTCTTCCATCGCTACTTTGGCAATGCCCTCGCGTGCGGTGGCATAAACTACCGGAAAATCCAAATCATGTTCCGGATCAAGCTCAATAAATAATTCCAGTACTTCGTCAACTACTTCTTCAACCCGTTGGTCGTGGCGATCGATTTTATTAATTACTACAATCGGTTTAAGCTTTTGTTCCAGCGCTTTGCGCAATACATATTTAGTTTGCGGCATCGGCCCTTCAAAAGCATCCACAAGCAATAATACGCCATCCACCATATTTAACACCCGCTCAACTTCGCCGCCAAAATCGGCGTGTCCGGGGGTGTCCACGATGTTAATTTTAGTGTCGTTATAGTGTACCGCGGTGGTTTTTGCCATAATAGTTATTCCGCGTTCACGTTCCAAATCGTTAGAATCCATCACACATTCTATTACAGCCTCGTTTGCACGGAAAATTCCACTTTGCCGCAACATTCCATCGACAAGGGTAGTTTTCCCGTGATCAACGTGCGCGATAATCGCAATATTCCTGATATCTGTTCTGTTTTTTGACATTTATTTATTTCCTTTCATGATATCGCAAAAAAATTAACCTCGCAAAAGCGAGGTGGACAACTAATGACGCATCATAGGTTCAATGATTTTTTCAAACAGTGTTACGCCTAGCTCAGCGGCAATCAAGATAATAACCGCCCACTCTAATCGAACGCCGTGCTTAGTATGTGCCAATGATGTAACTACGTTGGTAATATCTTGCAGCGTATCAATCTTATAATGACATTTTTGATAACGCTCATCTAACTCAAACCACTTACTAAGTTTTTCGAATAACTCACCGGCTGCTTCATTGTTCCAAGTAATCTCCGGTTTATCGAGAATTGCTACAAATGAAACTGTATCTAACTTGAATTCGAGAGTACTTGCCGCCATTTTCGCTAATTGCGAATCACTGAATTTAAGTTTTCCGGCATGCAAATTACTTACTACTTCTTCATTTTGATCAAGCAGCAAATTTATCGAATTCTCAATTCGCTCTAAAGCGCAGGATTTAGCGAGAATAGTGGCGATAATTTCCATCTGATATTCCGAAATTTTCTCCACCTGCATCTTTGCATAACTCAGCCCCTGCTCAGCCTCCGGCCCCACCTCCAGCATATATTCATCAAAATATTCGCGAAAGTTGGTACTGATACGCTTGTCCACACGTTGTAAATATTTTAGCACGTCCATTTTTTCGTGCTTTTGGCAATTGACAAAAACCGCCGCACCAAACGCGAAAATATAAACTCTTTTGTCGACCGGTTCGCCAATTATTCCCTTTAATTCATTATCACGCAGAATAAGTGTATCGTCCCACTTCAACGTACGCTGAATTCCAAAATGCTCGGCTATCGCCGAGAAGTTGATTTCCGTTGCCACCACCGCAGCTTTAAATCTCGCCTGTTTCATTTTTTCATTCCTTTAATGATAAAATCACAATAGTCTACGATCAAACATTTTCCGCATAGCGGTTTACGTGCTTTGCAAACGCGTCGACCGTGCCAAATCAACCAGTGATGGGCTTTGGACCAGTCACTTTTGCTGATTATTTTTTTCAGTCGTTCTTCAACTATTTCTGGCGTACTGGCAACCGCCAAACCGGTTCTGTTGGCAACCCTGAAAACGTGCGTATCCACAGCCAGCGCCGGAATATTATAACCGACGCTCAAAATTACATTTGCAGTTTTTTGGCCAACACCCGGTAATGCTATTAACTGCTCAAAATCACTCGGAACAATACCATTGTAATCGTTCAGAATAATTTTTGCGGTACTGATGAGATTTTTCGCTTTGGCTTTGTACAAACCGGCCTCACGAATTTGACTTTCGAGGTTTTCAACAGAAACCGCAGCAAGCGCTTCCGGATTACCAAGTTTTGGAAAAAGCCTGGCAGTAATAATGTTCACCCGTTCGTCCGTGCATTGGGCACTTAACACCACCGCTACCAGCAATTCAAAAACGTTGTTGAAATTCAACAATGTACGTGCATCTGCATATTCTTGTCGAAGTGCTTCAATTACTATTTTTTTCGTCTTAATTTTCATCAAATCGTTATTTTTTCAAGTGATAAGGAATAGTAACGACAACCACATTTGTCCGAAGCACAAGCAATGTGTGCATAATCCAGCCGGTTTGATTGTGCAATAACCGGTGCCACCAACGCTGCGGCTCGAACTCCGGAATAATTACCGTCAAATAATCATGTTCACGGCTATGCTCTTTCTCCAATTCATCAATATAATCCAAGAAAGGACTGATAACCATTCGATATGGCGAATACAACGTAATCAGTGGAATACCCGGATCCCATTCCTGCCAAGACGCACGCAATTTTCTGCCGGCATCATCACTAGTAACTACATTAACCGCCACAACATCTTCAGATAGTGATTTGGCATACGAGACACTTTCCATGACGATACGGTTTATTGAAGAAACCGGAACAATTACCTTATTATTCACTCGTGTATTGACACGTAGTTTTTTACCGGATTTATCGTACAGCGGCGTGTTCAATTCATCAGCCATATCGCGATAATGATTGCGAATTTTCCGCTGCACAACAATCATTACCGGAATAAAAACAATAACCATCCAGGCGCCATCAACAAATTTGGTTATCATAATAATTATTACGACAAGCATTGTGATTAAGGCACCAAAACCGTTAAGTACCGAACTGGCAATCCAGTGTTTGTTTTCTTTGCGTTCACGATACCAGTGCACAACCATTCCGGTTTGGGCAATGGTAAACGACATGAACACGCCAATCGCATACAACGCGATAAGATGCTCTACATTTCCTTTATATATGAGAATTAATATACCAGCAAACACAGTCAGTAATACAATACCATTAGAATAACTCAACCGGTCACCGCGTGAACCCAACGCCCGCGGCATATATCCATCATTCGCCAGAATTGACAACAGCGGCGGCAATCCATTATATGAAGTGTTGGCCGCCAGATACAACACTAGCATTGTTGTTATCTGAATGTAGTAAAATAAAAATCCACGACCGAAAACGGTTTCACTTAATTGCGCACACGCAGTGACATCATACAACGGTTGAATATTAAAATGCAAAATCAGCAATGCTATCCCGGCAAACAAAACTCCAAGGGTTCCGGACATAAGAAAAGTCGTTTTAATGGCGTTAGACACCGACGGCTTTTTAAACATCTGCACACCATTGGAAATCGCCTCGACACCAGTCATTGCCGAACAACCATTTGCAAACGCTTTGAGGGCAAAAAACAATCCCAGCCAGGTAAATTTGTATTCCAGGGATTGCGGTGCGATTAGCGGCGCCGTTCCGGTAAAAATATTATATAAGCCGGCAGCTATCAACATAAGAATTCCGGTAATAAAAGCGTAAGTTGGCCACACAAAAGTATTCGATGATTCACGAACACCGCGTAAATTTACCAGCATCAAAACAAAAAATAACACAAACAAATCAATTTCTACTTCATAAGGCAGCAAAAACTGAAATGCCGAAACCAAAGCATCGGTACCGGATGAAATTGAAACGGCGACCGTCATAGTGTAATCGGTAAATAGCGCAGCCGACGCCGTAAGCGCCGGAACTTCTCCAAGATTGGTTTTAGCTACGGCATAGGAACCGCCGCCCCCCGGATTAATCTTAGCAACCTGAACATAAGATACCGTTACTATCATCAACAATAGCAGAATCGCAATTGCAATATAGCTCATGAATCCATAAATTAACAGCCCCGATCCAGTTAAAATCACTAGTGCTGCTTCAGGACCATACGCTACTGACGAAATTGCGTCAGAAGAAAATATTGGCAGAGCTTTCCATTTCGGTAATTTCTCGCCTTCGAGCTCCCAGTTATTAAGCGGACGGCCGATCAGCAATCGCTTGAAATGATTAAGCATATACTATTCATTCGCCTCATTATGTACAGATTCTTCTTCAGGCAAAAATAAGTGTTCCTCATCTTGGTCATATTCAAACAACTCTGAATAACGCCCCCAGGCAACAAGAACATCCATTTGCCGCTCAGCTTCTTGATCACCTAAAACACGCGCTATTATTGACTTGAAGAAATCAGCGTCAATACGGTGGTTGGACTTTGATTCGAGGATCGTCAAAATCCGCCAAACAAACGGAACATGTTTAAGCAATTGCTCCCGAAAAATTTCTTTACGTTCCAGCAAACTCGCCCGCGCAAATCTGATTCCTTCATCAGACAGCTCAATATCACCATCAGCGACATAGGCAAATCTCAGAATCTCGGCAGCGTTTACGATTGGGAAGAAATCTTCGATATCCATCATAAACCTTTCCGCCAATTTATACAAGTCCGTTTTCACATTTACATCTTCAAGTAACTCCAGAAAACCAGTTAACGCACCAGCCGTTACCTGTGGCAATTCGAATATTTTCTTAGCTTTTGCTACAGTGCTTTCTTCGACATTGGACACACGTTTGGTCATTAATCCATAGATGCGGTCGACCAAACTAATGAACTCTGGTGATTTTTTTTCACGCCAGCGCGGTATGTCAATATTAATATCTTCGAGTACTCGCGCCGGATTAGCCGACAAAATTACGGCGCGGTCGGCCATATACACGGCTTCTTCGATACCATGAGTGACGAGAATTATTGCTTTTGTCGGAATTTTTCCATCCAACCACAGTTCGAGTAAATCCCTCCGTAAATTTTCCGCGGTCAAAACATCCAATGCCGAGAACGGTTCATCCATGAGTAACACATCCGGATCGCTTACCAATGCCCGTGCAATACCAACCCGTTGACGCATACCGCCGGATAACTCTTTTGGATAAGCGCCTTCATAACCATCAAGACCAACCATGTCAATGACCAGCCGCGCCTTCTCTTCTTTAGCAGTCTTTAGTAAACTTTTGCCTTCCAATCCCATAACTACATTTTCCAAAACCGTAAGCCAGGGAAATAACGCAAAAGACTGAAACACCATGGCAACACCGGGATTAACTCCAACCACCCGGTCACCTAGATAAGTAATTTCTCCTTTGGACGCTTCGACAAGGCCGGATATTATTCGCAATAAAGTTGACTTTCCGGACCCAGACGGCCCAAGAATCGCCAAAAAATCACCCGCATTAATCGATAAATTAATGCCTTCGAGCACATTTGACTTGCCGCCGCCGGGCATGCTGAATTCTTTACTGACATCGTTAATTTCGATAAGCGCTTTCACATTTCACCTCGTCTAATCCAAGCGATATTTGCTTTCAGCAAGTGAATATAGTTTTCGCCACAACAATCGATTTGTTATAACCACAAACACACACATTACTGTTGTTCCCCAGATGATACCATTCCACTCGCCTTTGTTCGTGACATCAGCTATATACGCGCCAATACCGGTTGCTTGCAATGTTTTATCATGCCAGTTAACCAACTCCGATACAATACTGGCGTTCCAGGCTCCACCGGAAGCGGTAATCGCTCCGGTTATGAGAAACGGAAAGATACTCGGTAAAATCAACTTTTTCCACCGACTCCAGCCACGCAGCTTAAACACTGCGCCGGCTTCATGCAGATCATTGGGTATTGCCATCGCACCGGCAATAACGTTAAACAAAATATACCACTGCGTTCCCATCATCATCAAGGCGACACAGCCAATATCAAAGTTGGCGCCGAACCGCAGGAATAGCAATGTAACAAACGGAAACAGCATATTGGACGGAAACGACGCGGCGATTTGAACAATCGGTTGCATAGTTTTTGCCGCACGGGGATTCGTGCCAATCCAAACTCCGACCGGAATTGTCCACAGCGCTCCCAACAGAACCGCGGCCAGCACTCGCAAAAACGTATAAAAACCCAGTAACGCCACACCAAACAATTTATCAATTCCTAATGATAGCGCAAACATCACATCCACATACAACGCCCGCAGAAAAAGAATGGAGAACGCTGCCACAAAAAAATATTTAACGGTTTTGTCAATTGTCGCGCTACGCGGTGAACGCTTTATAACATTCATCGACTGTTCAGTAGCAGTGGCAAAATGGTTAACGGCAGTGTTAAAAAATTTCAATAGTGGAGCGAAAACAGATTCAGTCAACCAATCAACCGCTTTAGAATTATTTAATAAATCATATACCCAGCTGGTCGGTTGACTACTTGCTTCAGACATTTCAATTTTAAATTTTTGACTCCAGACTACCAGCGGCCGCCAAAGAAACTGATCTACACCAACAATCATTATTATCATGGCAATAACCGAATAAACAATGGCCGGCATATTTCCGCTGTCTATCGCTGTTGATAAATATGAACCTACGCCCGGCAAAAGAATGTTTTCGTTAAGCACGCTGATTGCTTCACTGGCTGCCAAAAAAAACCAGGCGCCGCCAAACGACATCATGCTGTTCCAAACCAATCCAATCATTGAAAACGGCAACTCTAATTTCAGGAAACGTTGCCACCAATTTAAACGCAGCACCGCCGCCGCCTCGGTTAAGTCCTTAGGAACGGTTTTTAGGGAATTATAAAAACTGAAAGTAATGTTCCAAGCCTGACCGGTGAATATCGCAAAAATCGCCGCACATTCTACACCCAACAACCGTCCGGGAAATGCCGCGATAAATGCGATTATCGTAGCTGACAAAAAACAAAGCACGGGTATAGATTGCAAGATATCGAGAATTGGCACCAGTATTTGTTCAGCAACTTTGTTTTTTGCCGCAATATAACCATAAACCAAAGAAAACAACAATGCCAAAAAATAGGCAATGAACATTCTAAACAATGACCGTGCTGCATAATATGGCAACTCCCAGGGCGACAGGCTGATAGCTATTTTGTGTTCAGGCGAAAATGGTATATTCATACCCTGCCCTAAATCAACAATTAAATACAAAACAGCTAGTACGATAGTAACCACCACGAAATCTTGTATACCGATTTTACGCTTTACAAGATTTTTATTGTCAAATGTAGGTGTCATGTCACCTCCGGTAGAAAAATCTTCAAATCATATTGTATCTATTGCCATCGATTACGTCAATGTTCTATAGCTGTTTTTAGTCATAGCAATAATCGCCAAAGACGAATACACAAAAAAAACCTTCTAAAACAGAAGGTGTCATTTTGGAGCGGGTGATGAGAATCGAACTCACATGATCAGCTTGGAAGGCTGGAGCTCTACCATTGAGCTACACCCGCAGTATGAAATTGTGGTCGGAGCGGCAGGATTTGAACCTGCGGCCTCCTGGTCCCAAGCCAGGCGCTCTACCAAGCTAAGCTACGCCCCGTACTTGCAGAACGTTAGTAATTATACTCGACAATTTTTCAGCTGTCAACCAAACTCAAAGGTATTATCCGGATTTTTCGCATATTTGTGCTGTTTTCAGGTTATTGATCTCATTCTTAATCGACAGCGAATATGCTATAATGAAACCTTGGAGGTATAGATTTTTATTTTTTTCTTTCAATGGTCATTGAAATGTGTATAATAAAGTAAATTTTGCAAGGAGAGTGGTCGAATTTGTTCAAATATACCGTTAAAAGATTTTTTTCTATGGTAGTGGTTATATGGATCGTTATCACCGTTACGTTTCTACTCGTCCATTCAATTCCTGGCGGCCCGTTTACCGCTGAAAAGAAATTACCGGACGCTGTGCTCAAAAACCTGGAAGCCCGTTATCATCTAAACGACCCGTTATATGTGCAGTATGGTGATTACCTGAAAAACGTAGTTCAGGGCGATTTTGGCCCCTCGTTTAAATACGAAGACCGAACTGTAAACCAAATTATCGAGGATGGTTTCCCGGTTTCGGCGGAACTTGGCTTGCTGTCAATCTTGCTTGCAGTAATCGTCGGAATTCCTGCCGGTATCGTCTGCGCGGTTTGGCACAACAAATTTCCCGATTATTTCACAATGTTCTTTGCCGTTATCGGAGTATCGGTACCCAGTTTTATTGTAGCGCCAACTTTAGTTTATTTCTTTGCCTACAAACTGCCCTTCTTTCCGGCAGCGATGTGGGAGGGTCCGGAATACATGGTATTGCCGACAATCGCCTTGGCATTTGGCCCGACAGCAATGCTTGCCCGTCTGACCCGCTCAAGTATGTTGGAAATTTTAAGTCAGGACTATATCCGCACTGCCCGTGCCAAAGGCTTGTCGCGTTTAAGTATAATCTATAAACACGCGTTAAAAAATGCGCTTATTCCCATAATTACTTTTATGGGGCCGATGATTTTCGGAATTCTAACCGGTTCGTTTGTTATCGAGCAAATTTTCGCCATCCCCGGTCTCGGAAGATACTTTGTTACCAGTATTTTCAACCGGGATTATACGGCAATTCTCGGATTGACGATTTTTGACGGCTGTCTGCTGGTTTTTGCCAACTTCATAGTTGACATTGCTTACGGCCTCGTTGATCCGCGAATTAAAGTTTCGAAATAGGAGGATGGCAAAATTATGACTGATAATTATACAAAAATCGATCAAGTGCTGTTTAAGCGCCTGGACTTCAAATTAGATACCTCGTTTGATATTGCCAAGCGGCGCACCACTTATTGGCAAGATGCCTGGCGCCGACTCAAAATGAATAAGTTCGCAGTAGCCGGGCTGATTTTCATAATTATAATTTCTATCGCAGCTATCATTGGTCCGTGGCTGTCGCATTTCTCCTATTCCGACCAGGAGCTGCAGCGTGTAAACGAGTTTCCGACCTGGGAGCACCCGTTTGGCACCGACAATCTTGGCCGCGACCTGCTCACCCGCGTACTTTACGGCGCTCGCATCTCGATGTCCATCGGTATTGTCGTCAGCTTTCTGAATTTAATCATCGGCGTTCTATATGGCGGTGCGGCTGGATATTTTGGCGGCAAGCTGGATGACTTTTTGATGCGGCTGATTGATATCCTTTGGTCAATTCCATCGACGTTGATAGTTATTTTGTTGATGGTGGTGTTAGGGCCGGGACTTATCAATATTTATATCGCGTTGGTTTTGTTTGGCTGGATTGGCATTGCACGCCAGGTGCGCGGACAGATTTTGGCGCTACGCGAATTAGAGTATGTAATGGCCGCCAAACTTATCGGCGCCGGCCATTTCCGAATTATTATGCGCCATCTTATTCCAAACGCTCTTGGCATAATTATCGTGTACATGACTTTCGGTATTCCGGGCGCAATTTTCACTGAAGCGTTTCTAAGCTATATCGGTCTTGGCGTTTCAGCACCGATTGCCAGTTGGGGAACATTGGCATCTGATGGTGTTTCCAGTTTGCAGAGTTATCCGTTTCAAATCTTTTTCCCGGCTCTCGCTATTTCGCTTACAATGCTGTCGTTCAATTTCTTTGGCGACGGTTTGCGCGATGCGCTCGACCCGCGGATGCGTAAATAGTAGGGAGGGTTGAAGATGAAAACAGTGTTACAAGTAAAAGACCTGAAAATTGAATTTCATACCTATGCCGGCGTAGTTCAGGCAGTAAACAATGTTAGTTTCGACCTCAAAGAAGGTGAAGTTATCGGTCTGGTCGGTGAATCTGGTTGCGGAAAATCCGTTACCTCCGGTTCAATTATGCGACTCATTCCAATGCCACCGGGAAAATATGCTAACGGGCAAATATTATTTGAAAACAAAGATATCGTAAAAATGAATGAAGCCGAATTGCGTAATCTCCGCGGCAACAAAATCGCAATGATTTTCCAAGATCCAATGACCTGTTTAAACCCGGTGCTAACCGTCGGTACACAATTGATGGAAACTTACATTCTCCATCAAGGAATGACTAACCAGCAGGCGCGCGAAAAAGCTGTCGACATGTTGCGCAGGGTTGGCATACCGGCGCCGGAGCAACGAGTACAGCAATATCCGCATGAATTATCCGGCGGTATGCGTCAGCGGGTAATGATTGCCATGGCACTCGGCTGCAACCCGAAAATTCTTATTGCTGACGAACCGACAACCGCACTTGATGTGACTATCCAGGCACAAATTATGGATTTGATCAAAAAGCTCAACAGCGAATTAAATACCGCAGTAATCTTAATCACTCACGACTTGGGTGTGGTTGCCGGAATGTGTGACCGCGTGCTTGTGATGTATGCCGGACATATCGTTGAATCAGCTAACGTCAAAGATTTGTATGCCCACCCGCAGCACCCGTATACCTGGTCGTTATTACAATCAATTCCGCGCATGGATCAAGCCAAACATAAATTGCAAACAATCGCCGGAAAACCACCCGATTTATTAAATCCGCCCAGCGGTTGCGGCTTCATGCCCCGCTGCAAATTCGCGATGGATTTATGCAACAAAAAGCCACCGCTCTTTACTGTCAGCGATTCACATCAGGCGGCCTGCTGGATGCTTCATCCGGAGTGCCCGCACGATTTGAAACAGCTGTTTGCAAAGGAGGTAGCTAAATAATGAGCGATACCTTAATAAAGTTATCCAATCTTACCAAACACTTTAATGTTGAGTACAGTTTATTCGGTAAACCTACAAAAATCGTCCAAGCTGTCGAAAATGTTAGCTTCGATATTTTTCGCGGTGAAACGCTCGGGCTGGTTGGTGAATCCGGTTGTGGAAAAACCACTATTGGCCGCACTATCGTCGGCTTGTATGAACCGACAGCCGGCACTGCGGTGTACGAAGGCAAGGACATTCACGCTGAATTAAAGGGCGCTAACCATTTAGCGATGAAGCGAAAAATTCAAATGATTTTCCAGGACCCCTATGCTTCGCTTAATCCGCGCATGACGGTCGGCGATATTATTGCCGAACCGTTAATCATCCATAAGATATGTAACGGCCAAAACGATCGTACTGAGCGGGTGCATTCGCTGCTCCGTCAGGTCGGACTCAATCCCGAACACGCCGGACGGTTTCCGCATGAATTTTCCGGCGGACAGCGGCAACGCATCGGTTTTGCACGCGCGCTGGCCGTAGATCCGAAATTCATTGTGTGCGACGAACCAATTTCGGCACTTGATGTTTCCATTCAAGCCCAGGTTGTGAACCTGTTGCAAGAATTGCAGCAAGAATTAGGTCTGACCTATTTATTTGTCGCGCATGATTTGTCTATGGTTCGTCATATCTCCCATCGCGTTGCGGTTATGTATCTAGGCGCGCTCGCAGAACTTGCCAGCCGCAACGATTTGTACACCCGCCCCCAGCATCCATACACGAAAGCACTGCTGTCGGCGATACCAATTCCCGATCCGGTAATCGAGCAGACCCGTCAGCGGATTATTTTGGAGGGCGATGTTCCCAGTCCGCTCAATCCGCCCAGCGGCTGTAAATTCCGTACCCGCTGCAAATATGCGCTGGCTCGCTGCGCAGAAGAAATTCCGGAATTGCGCGAAGTTGCGCCGAACCATTTTTGCGCCTGCCATATTGTATAGGTTAGAAGTTGAATACTTGATATTTTTCAAGTTCCGAGTATAATAAGTGCAGCTATTAAGGCTGTGCTTATTTATTTATAGGAGATTAATTTGTGAATACAAATCCAGTTAGAATTACTGAAACAGTTTTACGTGACGGCCATCAGTCGTTAGCCGCGACTCGGATGAGCTTTTCCGATATGGAACCAATGCTTGACCAATTAGATAATGTCGGCTATTTTTCCATTGAAGCCTGGGGCGGCGCTACTTTTGACAGTTGCTTACGCTTCTTAAATGAAGATCCTTGGGATCGCTTGCGAAAACTGCGGGTCAGGCTCAAAAAAACGCCGATTCAAATGCTGTTACGCGGGCAAAATTTGCTGGGTTATTCCCCTTACGCTGACGATGTCGTCAGTGAATTTATCAAGCGCTCGGTATATAACGGCGTATCGATAATCAGAATTTTCGACGCGTTAAACGATTTGCGCAATCTTGAAACTTCGATTAAAGTTGCCAAAAGTGAAGGGGCGCATGTACAAGGGGCATTTGTTTATACCGTCAGCCCGTTTCACACCGATGCCGTGTTTGTAGAAACCGCACAGCGGCTGGCACAAATGGGCTGCAACTCTATCTGTATTAAAGATATGGCCGGTTTGCTCGATCCTTATTCAGCTGAAATTTTGGTAACCGACCTGAAAGATGCAGTAAACATTCCAATTCAATTGCACACTCACTACACCAGCGGATTGGCCTCGATGACCTACCTCAAGGCTATTGAAGCCGGAGTGGATATCATCGACTGCGCGCTGTCGCCGTTTTCCGGCGGATCGTCGCAACCGGCAACAGAATCTATTGTCGCCGCATTGAAAGACCAACCCCGCGACACCAACATCGACGAAGAAAAACTTTATCCGATTGCCAAACATTTCCGTAATGTAAAAAAGGAGCTGTTGGAGAAATTTAATCTTCCCGGCACTCCTGACTTCGATGTTGAAGTATTGAAATATCAAATTCCCGGCGGAATGCTTACCAATTTTATGAACCAGTTAAAAGAGATGGGAATCGCCGACAAATATCAGAACCTGTTGGAAGAAATGCCGCGAGTGCGCGCAGATGTCGGTTATCCGCCGTTAGTAACACCAACCAGTCAAATCATTGGCACACAGGCGGCGCTCAACGTGGCACTGGGGCGTTACAAGCAAGTTCCACGCGAATTCAGCGATTTGGCGCTTGGAAAATATGGTAAAACTCCGGCTGCGGTCTCTGAAGAGTTTCTCAATCAAATCGCACCGAACGAAAAACCGATAACCTGCCGTCCGGCCGACCTGATAGTGCCGCAGTTGGATAATATCAAATTTTTTCTCGCTGAAGCCGGCTATCCGCAAGCGCGAATTGACGATGTTTTGTCATACGCCATTTTCCCGGATGTCGCTTTGAAGTATTTCGAAACCAATCGCTAAAATTGTTTTAGGAGCGTAGGATGACCAACAAGAAGAGTCTGGCGTTAGTTTTATTGATTATTTTTGCAACTACAGCACTATTCAGTGGTTGCGGCAGCAAAAGCGCAAACAATAACACTATCACTATGGTTGAAGGTACCGTGAAAACACTTGACCCACGTAAGATCGGCGAATCGGCTGGTATACATATTGCCGACCAGGTTTGGGAGGGATTGACCAATTCCAGCGAAAAATCCGAAGCCGTTCCGGCAGGTGCAGAAAAATGGAATGTATCTGCTGATGGTTTGACTTATATCTTTTATCTACGCAAAAACGCTAAGTGGTCTGATGGTTCTCTGGTTACTGCTCACGACTATGAATATTCCTGGAAATCTGCCATCGCTCCTAATTTTGCCAGTACCCGTGTCGAGGATTTCACCGGTATCAAAAACGCAATGGAATACAACGCCGGCAAAGCTAAAATTGAAGATGTCGGCGTAAAAGCTATCGATGATTATACATTGCAAGTTGTATTAAAAGCACCTCGGCCGTTTTTCCCGTTTGAATGTTCCGGCTCTTCAATGAAACCGGTTAGCAAAAAAGCCTGTGAAGCCAATTCCAAGGCTTACGGCGATCCTAAAACAATGCTGTTTAACGGACCTTTTAAGATTTCCGAATATGTGCACAATTCAAAATATACTTGCGTTCGCAATGATCAGTATTGGGACAAAGTAAATGTCAAACCCGAAAAACTAGTGTTTGTAATTTCCGAAGACGCGGCTTCGGTTAAAACTATGTTGCTGACCGGACAAGTAGATTATATTGGCGATGTTTATCCACCGTCTGACTTCGAAAAACTAAAGAAAGACGGCTATATTCACACTTCGCCGAAATTAGGAGTTTATCATTACATTTTCAACTGCAAGAAGAAGCCGTTTGATGACGTGCGAATCCGTAAAGCGTTCGCATTGTCAGTTAACCGTCAGTTGTTAATCGATAAAGTACTAAAGGGTGGCCAAAAACCAGCACTGGCATATGTTCCTTACGGTATGTGGGACGCAAACCCCGGCGAAGACTTCCGCATAGTAGGCGGCGACTTCTTCAAAGATAATGACGTTGAAACGGCTAAAAAATTATTGGCTGAAGCAGGATATCCGGACGGAAAGAACTTCCCTGAAGTTTCTTTGAAGTACAATACTTCCGAGGGGCACAAAAAAATTGCCGAGGCTATCCAGGAAATGTGGAAAGACAATCTTGGTATTAATGTGAAGTTGGTGAATGTTGAGTGGGCAGTATTCCAAACCGAACTCGACAACCATGATTTTGATATTGCCAGGATGGGCAGTATCGCCGGTGTTCCAGACGCCTCGACTTTCTTCGATGGTCAAATGCCTAAAGGCGGCTCTAATTATGGAAACTGGGAAAATTCTAATTTCATAAAAATGTACCCCGAATCACAAAAACTGTCTGATAACGCTGAACGCATGCGTTTGATGCACGAAGCTGAAAAAATGTTTATCGCCGACGATATGGCTGACCTGCCGATTTACTTTTATGTTAACAATAACGCGGTTAACCCGAGGCTGAAAGGCTATGTTGCAGATTCAATGCTAAACATTTATTACAAAGGCGCATACAAAGAATAATTTAACCAATCACATTAAACTAAAAAGGGGCCGTGTAGAAAGGAAAACTTTCTACACGGCTCTTTTTTCGGTTGTATGGACAAAAACCGGGATAAATTTCGGATGAACAGCAGATTTCAGAAAGAAAAGTTGGTTTGTTCTGAT
>JBAYGT010000024.1:0-20255 GCA_041666525.1 Negativicutes bacterium | reverse complement strand
TACCGCTAAAGCAAGGACTGTGGCAACGAAAGTCCCGCAACCGTATGTGAAGCGAGCAAAGAAAGCAGCATACGAGTAGAACCGACCGAGAGATAAGCGTCCGGCGGTGACAACGGAACACAACTTAACAACGGGTTGTGTAGACGACTGAGGATACATCAAAACCTCGGAAACTTGGCGAAGCGCAAGCTTTGGCCAAGGTCTTCCAGGAGGACAGGAACCCGCGATGCGTGAAAACGTGTTGGCGGGATTTTTTGTGTCTGTGATGAAATATTAATTTGGCAGCGACGCTTTTGGCGGTCGCTGCTTTTCATTTTGGATGATTGGCAGGAAAACTATTTTTTTTGGCGAACTTAATATATTAGTATTTTTGATACACAAGGAGAGAAAATTGTCTTGAAGAAAAAAATTGTTTGCCTCTTGTTAATAATTGTTGCCTTGGGGGTCGTTTGGATTAATCGTGATTGTCTGTTTTCGGTGCCGCTATTATCGGAGTACCAAATTGATAGTCCGGGGAAAATCAATAAAGGTGCTGACGGCAATTTCTACATGGTCGATTACGCCAGACGCCGGATCGTGGTTATGGCGCCGAATTTTACGGTGCTGAAATATATCGAAGGCGGAAAAAGCGAGGGTGGTTTTTACTATGCCCGTGACATTGCTGCCGACGAAGCCGGAAATATCTATATCGTCAACAGTATGCCGTCTGAGGATGAGCAACTGGTGCGCAGGCAGAACATTGTTGTTCTTGATGCACGTGGTGAATATGTCAGGTCGCTGTATGAACAGAAGTTTGTCGATGGACTGGTGGCTGACGGTTTCTTTTTTGATATAGCGGCAGAAAATGGCTATATTCGGTTTCTTGATTCGTCGCATGCCGATATAAAAGATGTCGCGATAAATATTCATAGCGGTGAAGTGGGCGTTCAGCCCTACCATACGGCGCCATTTGTTCGCAAAATAAGCGAAATTACCGGCCGTCATGACGGACAATTATATATTTTGGCGGTGAACAATGATTTACTGAAACTCGCAGTAGGCGAGAGCGAGCCCCGTGTAATGAAGAAGGCAGTAATTGGCGGGGAAGTTTATAATCTTACCGCGCCGCCATCCGGAGGCTTATATGCCTTCAGCGGGACCCGCTTTGATATTATCAGATTAGATAGTGCCGGTGGTTTTGCGCCAGTAGATAATCCCGGCAGAAGAAAATTCTGTGATTTTTTTGTTGAAGGTGATTTGGCGGTTATTCTTGCAGATAACAGTATTTTCGTTGAAAAAGACGGACGCGGTCATTGGATAAATATGCTGCCGGTTAGTTTATTGAGCCGGATAAAATTAGTTGGTGCCTGGATTGCCGTTGCATTTTTGATTTTGCTATTTATGGTCTTTGTCAGGAAATGCTTCGTGCGGGCAGGCTTTTATCAAACGGTCAATATCAGGATTGCCGCGGTGATTTTCGTGGCTATTTCATTGACTGCGTTATATTCGGCGACGCTCATTTCCCAGACTGACAAACAGGATAACATTAACGCTCTTAAACAAAAAGTCGCACTGGTTGCGCATATGGCATCCAAATCAGTAGCTGTAAACGATCTTGTCGAAATTAACTCTGTCGATGATTATGATTCACCGGCATATAAACGCCTGAATAGCAGTTGTGAGCAGATGTTTCGCGATGTTGACGATATCAAGGACAAATCAATTTACTATGTTTTGTATAAAAGGCAAAAGGATGATATCCGAATTATTCTTAACAACGATTATTCAGCCCCGTTTTTTAAACCGGTTGCAGAATTAGATAAAGTAATTGCAAAGCAAGACAAATTCGCAACGTATCAGTATCGTGACAATTATGGAGAATGGATATATGCGATAACGGCGATAAGTGACCAAAACGGCCGGGTGGTGGGCGCTATTGAAGTTGGCTGTGACACCTACTATATCAGAAAGATAAAAAACGATAAGTACTGGCATACACTATTTAGAATGCTGGCGTTTATGTCGGTAGTATTTCTGATGATGTTTGAATTGTTCATTGCCGGCATTAGCAGGCTTTCCAAACAGCATCCCGATGATAAAAGCAATACGCATATCCGGCAACTGGCGTTTATCGGTAGTATGATTTACGGCTTGCCGGTGGCGTTCCTGCCGTTCATGATGAAACAACTGCTGGTTGAGGGAAACTGGGCGGACTCCACGGTTGTCGCGGCATTACCGCTGTCAGTGACTTCACTTGGGCCGTTGCTGCTGACGCCAAAATTGTCGCGGTGTTGTGCCCGCTACGGTTGGCGGGCGGTTTATCTTGTCGGAATTGTACTTCTGGCTGCAGGATTTTTCTTAGCTGGTGTCAATAGTGTAACGCTGTTTTTAATCGGACAGTTTTTTAGCGGCATGGGAGCCACAATGCTGGTGTTTACTTTGCGGTTGGCGGCGCGCAATGAAAATGATGCCGAGTCGCGGGTCAGAGGCTTGGCGGATAGAACAGCGGGAATTGTTGCCGGGGGATTGTGCGGGGTTGCCATCGGAGCGCTGTTGTATAACGGCGCCAATGCCCAACAAATATTCTTTGGCGGAGCAGTTGCTGCGGTATTGTTTGTGTTTTTCGCCCGAACGCGCACGCTGCAGCAGCCGGTTGTTCGGCAGCCGGAGACGGGAAAACGGAATTTTCTGTTTGTTGTACGCAAATTAGCGCATCGGGAAATAATTTGGCTGGTAGCAGCAGTTTATGTTCCGTTTGTAATTATCAACCAATTTATGCCGCTCGCCATACCGCTGTTTTTGAAAAACGCCAATATCAGTATCGAGCATGTCGGAAGTATAAATATTTTTGCCTGTTTTCCGACTATAATCATCGGTACCCAGTTAACCGGAGTGTTGCGTAACCGGTTCAGTTTTCGAACAATTTTGGCAATTACGGCAGTTTTGTATATCGGCAGTTTTGTGATTTTTGCGGCTGGATTCAGCTTGGGATTTGCCTATCTTGGCGCACTTATTGGCGGGATAGGCGGGATGCTGTGGATGGTTTTCGTAAACGAATTATTTGTAAACCGGGCGGCAAAACTCGGAGTCGCAATTGAGGAATCTTCGGGTGTATATGCGCAAATTGGGCAAATTGCCAAAACTGTCGGCCCGGCAATTGCCGGTTGGTTTATGAGTGTTAATATGCGGCTGGGGCTGCTTACGTTGTCCGGCATAGTAGGATTGTTTGTCTTAGCGTATTTTTTGGTGAACCGGACAAAAGCTGTTTCGGGGAATGAATGATTGTTTTAACTTTAAAGTTTAAAGTTAAAAGCCACTGAACGGAAGTAATCTTCCGTTCAGTGGCTTTAGTATTACAGTATTCAAGGTTGAGTTTTATTGAACCATTTGTCGTGAATTTTTTTCAGCTCGCCGCTTTGCTGCATTTCTGCGAGCACTTTGTTGAGTTTGTCAATCAACTTGAAATTCCCTTTTCGTGCCAGCATGGCGAATTGTTCATCGGCGCCTATGTTAATAGTTTTAAGTTGGTTCATTTTTTGTTCTTTAATGTAAAAATCCGCGGCAATTCTGTCGATAACCATTGCATCGATAGCGCCTTTGAGAAGATCGGCTAGCAGGCTTTGTTGATCGCGATAAATTTTAATTTTTATTCCCGGGATCATTCTGGCTTGATCTTCCATTGTTGTTGCAAGTTCAACGCCGACGGTTTTACCGCTCAGTGCGTCTGGGCTGTTAATATCGGCACTCCGAAGCGTCACTAAGCCTGCGCCGCCAGTAGCAAAGGGAATTGTATATTCGGCGAATTTTTTGCGTTCATCAGTAATTGATATTCCGCCGACTGCCAAATCAATTTCGACTTTTTTTGCCAGATAGCGCTGGAAAAAGTTTGTAGGTTGCGGCAGTTTTTGTTTCATCTGTTCAAGCATCTCGGAGAAGGGTATGTCGCGATATTCGACCTTCAGCCCGGCGCGTTTTGCAACCTCGTTGAGTACATCAATATCAAAGCCCTGAAATTTGAGCGAGGCTGAAGATTTTGCCGCGTTGGCGCTGTTTTCCTCGAAGTAGGCCGATGCTGGCGCCGTGGTATATGTATACGGCGGGTTTTCTTCTACTGCAACAATGATTTTTTCAGTATTGTCGTTAATATCGATTACTATAAATATTGTGGCGATGATTACACATATTGCAAGTATCAAACCGATTTTAACCGATTTTTTCATGTCGATGCTCCCTCGTGTTGGCAGCTTTTGGCAGCCGTTAAACTGGCAAGGTTTACCGGTTACATTACACTACGCAAGATACGTATCACTATAATAAGATATTATCGGCGCATCTGCAAGTCGATTTTATAGGTGCGTTACTGTTATTAAGTAGCTACGCATTGCTGTATAACAGTGATGTGTTGTTAATAATCAGTTTATTGTACAGCGTATCCTAGAAAAATAAATATCCCCCGATGTAACTCATCTTCATAACTATCGGGTGCAATGTTGTGATATGATGACTTTAAATCAACCTGCTCCAGAACTTTTCCACTGGTATCATAATAGGTGATTGAAGCTATACGACATTGTTTTGGCGACAGCAGAAAATTTGCGTGTGAGATTTTGCAGGCAAGATTATTCCAACCGGCAACTGATTCGTTGGCTTTTTTTCGGCGGGAAATTTCAGCAGATACACCTGCTGGAGAATACTGGAATTTGATGATTGCTGAAGTACAAACCTTGCCGGTTGAGGTATCAACTGCCAATGAGTCGGCGTCAAAACCGCCGGAGCCGTTGTTGCCGGTATATACCGTCATCCAGTTCATAGCTATTGCCGAAGATGAAGTTGCAACCATAGTTAACAGCAATAATATTAATAAGACAGCGTGACGTGGTTTTTTCATAATCAACCTCCTTAGTATGCAACGCCCTTCACAATTTTATGAATAGTTTAATTATATATCACAAACCGCGTTTCGCCAATGCAGTTAATGATGGTTTGAACTTTATTTGGATTTGGTTAATATTTGTTGCGGAAAAATCTCCGGCACAGTAAAATTAATTGCATAGTTGATATTTGTATGGCGCACGGTCGCTCTGAAGAAGAGAAAATAAGGGGTGTGTATGGCAAATAGTATTACAGAAGCCGGTTTGAAAAAAGATCTTGGACTAATTTCGGCGTTGTCGCTGGTCGTCGGGATGGTGCTGGGGGCTGGCGCATTCATGAAACCGTCAGCAGTATTAGCGGTTACCGGCGACACCAATACTGCGCTTTGGGCGTGGGTTATCGGCGGGTTGCTGAGCATGGCCGGCGGCCTGACGCTGTGTGAATTGGGAGTAATGTTCCCGCGCACGGGTGGTATTTTTGTTTTCCTGGAAGAAGTTTATAACAAAAAAACCGCTTTCTTGTACGGTTGGGTGCTGACATTTATTTATGGTCCGGCAACCATCGGTGCGCTGGTGGGTTATTTCAGTTCGGTTTTTTGCCTGTTATTCAACATTCCCGATGTTTATTCACCGATGGTCGGCGCCGGAGTGCTGGCGTTTGTATTGTTTGTCAATGCGGTGAGTGTTAAACGCGCGGGAAATCTGCAGACTGTTGCGACGTTTTGCAAACTTATTCCCTTGATTTTAATCGTGGTGTTTGGTTTGTGGTGGGGTAATGGCAAGATTTTCATGCAGTCCACCGGCCTGATGTCGGTTATGGGACCGTTTTCGGCGGCAGTTTTGGCAACACTATTTGCTTATGACGGTTGGGCTCAGGTTGCATCGGTGGCCGGAGAAATCAAAAATCCGGCAAAAATATTGCCACGGGCGATTATTGGCGGATTATGCTTCCTGATTATTGTGTATCTGGGAATTAATATGGCGATGTTCAAGGTGCTGAGTGCGGCGGAAATCGTAACGCTTGGTCATGATGCGGCTGCGGTTGTTTCGCAAAAGCTGTTTGGATTAGTCGGCGGCAATTTGGTTGCGGTCGGAATAATGGTGTCTATTCTGGGCGGTATCAACGGTTATACGATGACGCTGTCGCGAATAGTCTATTCGATGGGTGAACGCAAGCAGTTGCCGGGTTACAAATATTTTGGCAAACTGGATTCTGATAGCCGGACGCCGGTATATGGCGCGGCGTTGTTGATAGTCATTTCGTTTTTTTATTACCGGTTGTTTGATGCGGATAAACTATCGGATATCGCGGTATTTGCGATTTGGATTTTCTACGCCTTATCGTTTATCGCGGTAATCATTGCCCGTAAAAAATTTGCGCATATCGTGCGGACATACAAAGTTCCTCTGTATCCGGTTATTCCGATAATTGCTGTTGTCGGCTCGGTCTATTGTTTGTACGGAATGGTTCAGGCCAGTTTGATCAACGCGGTAATGGCAATAGTCCTGACCTTGATCGGCTTGCCGGTATATGCCTATTTAATGCGCAATCAATCGGGAAAACCGGCTTTCCCGGCAGTAAAATCCCGTACCATAGTGGCTTGTGTGGCGGTGTTGTTTTTGGGCGTGCTATATATTTCAACAATTGTTTCGGATTCACGGCCGATATTGAAAGTAGCGGTTACCGCTACAACAAAGCCTTATATGTATGAAGAGAAAGACGGAGCGCGGGCCGGATTTGAGATTGAATTGATGCAAAAACTTGCTGATGGCGCCGGTTACAAAATCCAATACAATGCTTACGATTTTGCAACTATGCTGCAAGCGGTAAAGGCGAAACAGGTAGATGCGGCAGTCGGAATGATTTCGATTACTGAAGATCGCAGCAAAGATATGGCGTTTTCCAAACCATATTATGGCGGTCAAGTTATTCTGGTAGTTCGTCCGGGTGAAGCTTTGATCGACAACTATGCCGGCAAAGATATCGGCGTGCGTCGCGGCACGACCGGCGAAGCGTTCGCCAGACAGCTGACTGGCGCCAATGTTCAAGTATTTGACTCAGTAGTGGATATGAAAAATGCGTTTATCGCCAAAGACATATATGGAATTATCTGGGATCAGCCGATGTTAAGCGCTTTACAAGCCAGTGATGCGCAGTTTGTTTTTATCAACGCTAAAGTTTTTGCCGAGGAAAAATACGGTATAATCTTTGACAGCGATGCTGCGCGCGAATTGGATAAAATTAACAAGGCGCTGGAAACTATGGAAAAATCCGGTGAGTTGCAAAAGTTAAAAGACAAGTGGAAGTTACCGACAATAAAATAACGTACAAACAGCCGTAGCTTACGCTGCGGCTGTTTTTCACAAAAGTGTCTTATAGATTGGATGATAATGAAAACAACTATTCCGCGCCCGGAGTATCCCCGCCCCCAATTAGTTCGTCAAGATTGGTTATGTATAAACGGTGAATGGGATTTTGCGTTTGACGATGATGAACGAGGGTGGCTGGATAGTTGGTATCGGACGATGCCGGAGGATACCCGGAAAATTATCGTACCTTATCCTTTTCAATCCCGATTAAGCTTGATTAACGATCAATCATTTCACGATGTAGTCTGGTATTGGCGGGAAGTGGAAATTCCACCCTCTTGGGATGGCAGCTACGTCGTGTTGCATTTTGGCGCAGTTGATTATTTTGCGAAAATTTATATCAATGGACATTTGGCGGGGGAACATACCGGCGGACACACACCGTTTTCGGTAGACATTTCTTCGTTTATTGATGAAGACGGTTATATATTTATCGCGGTATGTGCCGAGGATTCATCCGAAGACCGGACGATTTTGCGCGGCAAACAATATTGGCAGGAGCAGCCTGAGGGAATATTCCATACCCGAACCACCGGAATTTGGCAATCGGTGTGGTTGGAGCCACTCCGTGAGGCACATGTTGAAGAGCTGCGCTGGACGGCAAATATTGATGAAAACAGCGTACAATTGGACGCTGAGCTGAGCAACCATGCTGCCGGAGCCAGTTTGGAAATAATAATCAAGTATCACAATGAAATCGTTGCCAAAGATACCATCGCCGCCGATGGACGATTGCTGCGGGTGACGGTTGATTTCGAAGACTTTGACAGTAAAAAATGCCTGTGGTCGCCGGAGCAGCCTAATTTGTTTACTGCAGAAATCCGGATGTATAGTGGCGGTTTGTTTACTGATGCGATACAAAGCTATTTTGGCATGCGAAAGTTCCACGCCGAACAGGGAATGATATTTTTGAATAATCGCCCTTATTTCCCCAAATTGGTTCTTGATCAGGGCTACTGGCCAACCGGCTTACTGACTGCGCCTGAAGACCTGGATTATGTCAAAGATATTGAGCTTGCAAAAACCTTGGGCTTTAACGGCGCGCGTAAACATCAGAAGGTCGAAGATCCGCGCTATCTGTATTGGGCCGATAAAATCGGGTTTATTGTTTGGGGTGAAATGGCTAATGCCCACGAGTTTTCTCCGGATATGAGCTACCGCTTGATGATCGAGTGGGCGAACGTACTCAGGCGTGATTATAATCATCCTTGCATAATGGCTTGGGTTCCGCTTAATGCAAGCCGGGGCGTGCCGTTAATCGGAGTTGATGACGAGCAACAGAGCTTGTCATTGTCGCTATATATGATGACGAAAACTTTAGATACCACTCGGTTTGTAATTTCTAATGATGGCTGGGAACATACTAGCTCGGATATCCTCGGTGTTCACAATTACCACACCGCTGAGACATTGCGAAAGAATTATCGAACCCGGCTGTGTGCGCTGCGGGCAAAACCGGCGGGCAAAAAAATGTACGTCCAAGGCTATAAATATGGCAAGCAACCGATAATGCTGACCGAATTTGGTGGAAAAGAAAATGTTGCTAAAGCATTGGTGGAAGATTACCGTAGTCTTACACAGGCACTATTTGACAGCCCGGTAGTTGCCGGATTTTGCTATACCCAATTATATGATGTTGAGCAAGAAACTAACGGATTACTTACTTATGACCGCAAACCGAAGTGTGATATGCGCGCAATCAAAAAAATAAACACCCACAAATAAAGGATAGCGGATATTATGAAACTTGACCGGCGCGATTTGAACACCCTGATAAAGCTCTCGATATGGCTGGTGCCGGCAATCGGCATTATTTGCGCCGGGCATATTCCTCAAGGAATGTTGTATGCTTTGGGCGGGATGGCTGCGAGCGGGATGGATCAGGTCGCAGGAACACGGAGTAAACTAAAATGGTTTTCCGCAACATTAATCTTGATGTTGCTGTTGATAGCATTGATAACTCTGGCTGTACCGTATTCCTGGTCGCAGTTTATTGTGTTACCCGGAGTTTGTTTTCTGATTGCGTTCCTGTCAGTTGGCGGTATCAACGGAACACAGTTAGGGCAGGTTGGCTTGTTGACGCTCTTGAACTGCTATCTGACGCTGACCGTTAATAATCCGTCAATTTATGTGTGGCTGGTAATGGCCGGCTGGTTTTTTTGCGGAGCCCTACTGACGTTGACAATATACCTGATGTTGTCATTTTTAGAGCCAGGGCGGACACTGCGGTTCGTATTTGCGGATATGTTGCTGCTTATGGCAAAATTATGTCAAATGAAGTTAAACTATTTAAATGATGATAAACAGCCGAATATGCACGCGACGTTTGCGCTTGTCCGGCAGTTGCATACAATCCGCCTGGAGCTCGCCGGACTGTTGGAAAATTCAGCTGACAGGCGGGCAAAAATTTTGTTTGTATGTTGTACACGGCTGTCCGATCATCTTTCAGCATTGTTCTATGCCCGGGGAAAAAAGGCGAATATTGCTCCGGCTGACGTTGAGTATATTCGTACGGCATTGGCAAGAATTGAACAGTTTTTTTTACAACAGCGTGAATTATTTTTTAAAAAACAAACCGGTTTGGCAGAAATTAAGCCCGTTGCCAAAATAGTATCAGCTGATGCTGGCCGCAAGGGTAGCTCTGAGAGTGAGGAAGTCACTACCATAGAAGCAGCGCTGGTGGAGCTGGATAAGCTGGCTGAAGGCTGGAACTCAGCGCATAGCGATTTGACGGTTGTGGCTTTTACAGAGCCGCTGATTGTCCGGTTAAAGACCAATCTCGACTGGCATTCAGAGATAATGCATCATGCTGTCAAATTGGCAGTCACCGCGCTACTGGCGCTGTCTGTTGGCTGGTTTTGTCATATGGAACGTTATTATTACATTATCTTGATGGCGTTACTGATGGTGAAACCGTTTGCCGCCGGAACGTGGCAAATGTTTCGCTGGCGTCTGATTTCGACGCTGCTTGCGTTGACACTAGCCTTTGGGTATCTGCAGCTCCAACCCGGTACGCTGATTTCCGGAATAGCAGTGGTTTTTAGTCTTGCCGCAGCACGGGTTTACTTGCGCCGGAATTATCTTGTTTTCAATATGGCGCTGACGTTTGCCCTTTCGATTTTTGTCTGTGCTTTCATGCAAACAGATATACACTGGCTGATAAGGATTCGTGTTGAAGATACTGCAATCGGTATGGCGTTGGCGCTGGTTGTGACGCTTGGAGTATTTCCGCGCTGGGAAGCTGTTTATATCAAGCATGATCTCGCGAAAGCTTGGCGTGAGCAAGCTCGATTGATTCGGTTTTATAGCATTAATGGCAGTATTGATGCCCGCGAGCGCAAACTCTCGTTGCGGTATCTGGATGCGGTCTACGATTCATGGCGCCGGATGTTGGACGAACCAGCCGGACAGCGGCGCAATTATTCGAGTTTTGCAAAAACAATCTACGCCACCGTTATGATTGTGCGACTTACTTTTTCGCTGACCGTAACCGATTATCGCGAGCATGCAGCTCGTCAGGATATGGAGATGTGTCTTGAGCAAATCAGTCGCAGGCTGGAGAACGCCGCCGATTTAGAAACGGGAGTTGATCCCGGTGTGATTTCGCGGCCAATCCCGGAATATGCGGGCGGGGTCGTAATAACTATTCCAAGTATTGAATATCTGGACAACTATAGCCGGGTAATTTGGAACAATGTTTGCAAATACCGGCAGATTAATAATGGCCACTAGGGCGGAGGAACCAATGAAAGTTGGTCAACGTTCGTTGATAATTACCACCTGCGGTCACATTGATCACGGCAAGACCGCGCTGGTTAAGGCGCTTGCCGGAACGGATACCGCCCGGTTGCCGGAAGAGCAGCGCCGCGGCATGACAATTGAATTGGGTTATGCCCGCTGGAAACTGGCCGACAACTTGATTGCCGGTTTCGTCGATGTGCCGGGACACGAAAAATTATTGCGCAATATGCTCGCCGGTTGTGTTGGTGCCGATATTGCCATGCTGGTTATTGATGTTCACGAAGGAATCCGCCAACAGACACTGGAACATTTAGCGGTTATGGAGGCGTTGAAAATTTCCGCGGCGGCAGTTGTGTTTAGTAAGTGCGCCACTGCCGGAACTGAATTGCTGACGCTCCGCCGCAATCAGCTGGCGGAGCAAGTACAGGGTACGATTTTTGAGCAGGCGCCAGTATTTTGTGTGGACAGTGTTACCGGAAGCGGGTTGGCTGAATTGCAAGTCGGGGTGATGGAAATTGCCAGCAGCATTCCACCAAAAAAGCTAACCACTGCGGCAAAAATCTGGATTGACCGGGTGTTTTCCAAGCATGGTATCGGTACGATTGTTACCGGTAGTTTGCTGTCCGGAAAAATTCGGGTTGGTGATAATCTGCGATTGCTGCCACAGCAAGAATATGTCCGGGTGCGGGCGATTCAGGTGTTTGGCGAAAGTGCTGACGTTGCCAGCGCCGGAACGCGTGTGGCGTTGAACATTACCAGGTCAGCCCATGAAGTAATCGCCCGTGAAACGCTGTTGACCGGTTGTGGCAAAATAGTTGTGGATAAACAGTGCTGGTTGCAGCCGTTTGCCAATATCCAGCCCGGAGCAGTGCGCGGGTATCTGGGCACGCTGGAAATAACCGGACGAATCAAGCGAATAAGAAAATTTGGCAGGGAACGCTGGCTGTTTATTAGTAACCGGCAATTTCCGGTTGATGAAGACGCGAGCATTTTATTTCGGGCGCTAAACAGCCGGGCAATTATTGGTGCTGCCAAAATTGCGGCAGCGTCGGATTATAGTATCTGTCCGGCAGATATCGCGGTTGCGGGGAAAAAAATACCGACAGACATTTCCATCGGCAATGTGCGGTATAGTTTCGAACAAGTTGAGAAATACACAGAGCTGTTGCGAAAGCATTTTGCGTTACAACCGACGATAACTTTGGCGCAGTTTCGCGACATCGCCCAGTTGAATCGTGAGCAGGCCAAGAATATTCTGGAGCACTTTGATACACAAAAATTGACGTTGCGCGCAGGTGACAATCGGGGGGCGTTGGAAAAGCTATATCGCAAGAGTTGACAAAAAATTTTACAAGCGCCATAATTAATTTAAGATAAGAAAAAGTTTAGCGGAGGCGCGATGCGAAAAAAAACGGCACTGCTTTTGGTTGCCATTTTGTTACCAATGCTGATTGTGGCTTGGCAAATGTACCGAGAGTGGCGGCCAGATATTGCGCTATACGGCGTAGCCGATATGCGGACAACGTTTAATAGGGATAGTATGTTCTTTTTGCGTGGTCAATGGGAATATTATCCGGGAAAATTGCTAGCGCCGGGGCAGTTTGGTGGATTGACGCCTGAATTTGTCGATGTTCCCGTTGCCCTTGGCGAGGTGTTTTCCAGACGTTTCTTTTCTCGAACTGGCAGCGCCGGTACCTACCGATTGCGGCTGTTGTTGCCGGAATTGCCTGCGCGGATGGAGCTGGACACTTATATGATCCGCTCGGCGGATAAAATTTTTATAAATGGTGAACTCGTCGTCGAGCAAGGTAAAGTAGCTACTAAACCGGATAAATTTGTAGCCTTTAGTCGTCCGGCGAAAGCGGCTTTTGCTAATCGCGGCGATAACGAAATAGTCATTCAGGTAGCAGATTTTTGTAATGGCGCTGCTGGAATTATCGCCGCGCCATCCTTTTCTTCCGAGACTAACTCATTTGGACAGCGTCATACGGAACTATTGAGCGACGAAACAATAATAATTTCTGGTGGTGTAGTATTTTTTATATTACTAGGAATGTTTTTGCAACACAACCGGCAACGTGAGCTGGTGTATTTAGGGTTGGCGTGTTTGTCGGCTATAGTATTGGTTATTAGCCTGTCCTACGGTAAGCTGATTTTTGATTTTTTACCCGGATTGAATTACAAAATTGCAATGCACATTAAAGTTGCCGGGATTTTATTGGTAATTCTTTGTGCTGTTCAATACTTTTTATTGGCACTGGAAACGAAGGTTTGGTTGAAGCAATTTAATTTGTGCTGTGGGCTTCTGTTAACAACATTGGCACTGCTCGCGCCGGTCGAATGGATAGCGTCGCTATATGTAATGATTATATTATCGGTGTGGGGTGTATTGCTTGCCAGTTGCTTGGCTGTTTTGTTGGTTTGTGCTTACGTTAAAAATAATTATGGGACAGTATATTTGACTTTTGGTTTCAGCGGTTTTTTTTCGTTGTTGATTGAGTCATTCTTTCGTGTTATTGGTTATGTTAGTACGCCTAACACTGTAGCATTGTTGTTGCCGATGATATTGATTTCGCAGTTGTTGTTTCTCAGTGAACGGCATCGAAAGCAACAGCTGGGAGAATTGTTACGGACGAGTGAAATGCGTTCCCTGCGGTCGCAGATGAATACCCATTTTGTTTATAATGCACTGGCATCAATTGCCGGGATGATCAAAACTGAACCCAATGCAGCGCGGCGGACGCTGGTAGATTTCAGCCAGTTTTTCCGCAAGTTGATCAAACCGGCGCATGATGATTATAATTCAACATTACAAGAGGAATTGGAACTGACTAAATATTATCTTAATATTGAAGCAGTCCGTTTCGAACAGCGTTTGAATACAACTATTGACGTGCCGGTTGGGTTGTATGGATTAAAAGTTCCGGCATTGGTGATACAGCCACTGGTGGAAAATTCGATAAAACACAATTTTGAAAAACATAATACGCAAACACTGACGTTGACAATAATGGTGCGGCGTGAGGCAGATATTCTTTTTATCGAAATCTGCGACAACGGAATCGGGATGACGGCGGAACAAATTCGGGATTTAGATAAAAGCAATGAGCGCGGTATCGGCTTGCGCAATATCCGCGAGCGGCTGCGAATTTATGGTGGACGATTAAATTTTACCTATTGCGCAGGAATTATGAAAATGACGCTTGTGATAAAAATTATTCAAGCGGAGGAGCGGGATGCTTAATATTGTTTTGGTTGAAGACGAAAAATGGGCAATGGCCGATCTTTGCCAGTTGTTGGCAGATATTCCCGCTGTGGCAATAGTAAATGCATATCTTTCGCCGCTTGATGCCTTAGCTAATCTCGACGAGGATCTAAAAACAGCAGATGTCTATTTTCTCGATGTCAACATGGCACAAATGTCAGGATTAAGTTTTGCCATTGAACTGCAGACCAGGCAAGCTAAGGTAAAACTGGTGTTTATAACCGGACATGAAAACTACGCTCTGCAGGCGTTTGACGTTGCCGCTTTCGATTATATCTTAAAGCCCGTGAAATTTACGCGCCTCTATAAAACCATACTGCGCTTGAAAAATTTCTTCTTAACTGAGCATGTGCACAAAACTATTCCAGCGTTTATTAAGATAAAATATTTTGGTCGGTTTGATATATTGTTGGGTGGTCAGCCGGTAAAATGGCTGAGCCGAAAAGCGGAAGAGCTGGTAGCCTATTTATTAGTCAACGACGGCGCGGCGATGCACAGCGAGCAAATTTATGAAGCACTGTGGTCTGAGCCGGCGAATCATAGAGGACTAGCAAACTTACGGACAACAGTGTTCAGGGCGCGGCAATCGTTGAATGGTGCAGATGGCCGGATGGAAATCGATTTTTATAATGACTGTTACCGCCTGATTTTGCGCGACTGGAGTTCGGATTTACAGGAATTGGAACAAAAAATCAACAATGCGACGGTAACCAGGCGGGAGTTGCAAAAGAAAATTGACGAAGGGCTATTAAACGACAATGGCTGGCTGTGGGCCTATGAATACTCGGCACAAGCAGAAGAACGATTGCAGGCAGTGATAAAAAAATTAAATAGTAAATAAGCTCTGATTTAGTGAGAGCTTATTTTTTTGTCATTATACTGTCATCGGTGTATGTTATGATAAAGACATTAGCGCCATTTGTATCGATGGCGCTAATGTTTGTGTTGTTTAATGCCCTTTATTCGATGTTTACTGATGTTGATTTCAGACTGTTTTGAAAACGGAAAGAAGCTATGTTTGTTTTTTATACTGCTGTTTTATTTCTTACCCTGACATCAATTTGGATAATGGATGTTATATTAAAAAGAGTGTTTGGCAAATTAGTAGATAAAGCCAATTATTTTATAATTATTTTTGCAGCAATAGTTGTGTTGCTGGTCGTTCCCAAATTGATGCTTGGCAAATTTGGATGGTTTGCAACGTATCTTTGTTGTTTAATATTTACATATATTGTGTCTATGTGTATCATTATGTTGATTTTAAAGAAGACAGGTATATCTGGAAATTTTTTTGCAGCATCTTCTTTATTAAAAAAGTTGAAATGCGATATTGAGCCGGTTTTACTTGGTGACAATCTAATGAATGAGCGATTTGGAATTAATGTTATTGTTCAAAAAGACAAGGAAATATTAGCAGAAAAGTATTTTGGCAAAATATTTAAACAAGCAGTTAGCTATATTGATAAAAAAGATTATTTGAGCGCAATGGATTTTTTTGACAAAATAATTAGCTATGCGGATGGGAATGAGGACGTTTTTGAATCAATATTGTGTAAGGCGAAAATTCTTATGAATTGCGCACTCTATTTGGAAGCGTTTGATTGTTTAACGGCGCATAAGAATAATGAAGCAGTTACTGTTGATAAGAAAAAAACTCGGGAGTATTTGGATTTGTTTTATTATTCGAGAGCAATGTGTGAAGTTATGCAAAGCACCGGAAATCTCGATGTCAGATACAGTGATATTTCTCCCGAACTTCATACGAATATTGATGCTGAATATCAAAAATATGCTTACGGTATAAAAAATCGAATATAATTCGAAAATATTAGGAGGGGAATATTTAATGAAAAAAAGCGACCAAATTATCGGTCTACCCATAATTAGCATTGCCGACGGAAAGGAAGTTGGAATTGTTAAGGAGTTGGTTGTTGACAGAAAAGCCGGAGAATTAGCTGGGTTGTTGATTGATGGTAGCCGTTGGTATAATTCTGCACGATTATTACCTTTTTCAGCAATTATTGGCTTGGGTGAGCATGCTATAACAGTTGAAAAAGAAACAGATGTTTTGGATGTTGAGGGCTCGAAGAATTTAGAGAAAACGTTGTCTGAAAGTATAAGAGTCATTGGAAGTAAAGTATTAACTAAATATGGACAATTAAAGGGCCGTATTTTGCAATTTGTTATTGACGAAACCGGAAAGATTGTTGTCTGCGAAGCTGAAAGATTAGACGGGGGTATTTTTAGCATTCCAATTCAACAAGTAATAACTTTTGGCGAGAAGGTTACCGTTGTTTTAGATGATATAACTGAAAGCAATATTAAACATCCGCTTTCTGAAAAAGCAGAATCCCGACCAAACAGCAACAGTGTTGCAGAGAGTAATGTTGTTCAGCAGAATAGCTTGAGTAAAAATATGGTTGGAAAACATTCGACAAGCAACATTAAGACCGACACGGGGATAGTTATTGTCGAAAGTGGCGAAGAAATAACCGAAGAAATTGTTAAAAAAGCGAAGCTGGCTAACAAATTTACCGAACTACAGAAGAATTATCGCTAATTTTGTTCTTTCCTCATTTTAGCGGGGTTGATTAATATATGAAAAAGCTATTTTTAACACAGCTTGTTATTACCACTCTATGTCTGTTAGCGTTAACTTTCAGCGGGTTGGTTATTGGTTCGGTTTATTCTGGTCTATATGCCACAGATAAGATTGCATTCGGAGTAACGGTAGCAGATGTTGATGTTGGCGGATTAACTGTGGACGAAGCGGCAGAAAAATTTCGTCCGCTTTTACAGGAAAAATTAAACGAGCCGCTTTTGACAATCAAATGTCAAGACAAGGTATGGAAAATAAATAAAGATGACATAGATTTTTCATTACCTGCTGCGAATCAATTAGCAAGTAAGGCTTATGCTACCGGGAAAAATATCTATACCAGGCAAACGGTTTATCATTATTGTTTTTTCACAGAACCTGTTATTAATTGCGAACTCAACTCCGTGTTTTCTATGGATACGCTCAAAGCAAAACTCGATAAAATAGCTTTAGAAATCAATGTTCCGGCTAAAAGTGCTTCAATTTTAATGAAAAATTCAGCGCTTGTTGTTGATCGGGAAAGCCTTGGTCTAAAAGTTGATGTAGCCTCGTCAATGGATTTGTGCGTTGCAAAATTGAAGACAAATTTAAATGATAAAATCGATTTAGTAACCCAAAAAGATATACCGATAATATCTGAAAAAAATTTTGTTGACATAAATTCGATTCTTTCGGAAACTAAAACGCAAGTAGATCCTAATAATGTTTTACGTATCAAAAACATTGAATTAGCGGCATCGAAAATTAATCAGACACTGGTAGAGCCGGACAAATTCTTTTCTTTCAACAACAGCGTTGGATTACGCACGGTGGAAGCTGGTTTCGAAAATGCGCCCGTGGTTGTTGACAATGATATTGTTGATGGTATTGGCGGAGGTATTTGTCAGGTTTCCAGCACATTATATAACGCGGTTTTAGAGGCTGGTCTGCAGGTAAAAGAACGCGCCGCCCATGCATTAGTGCCTAAATATGTACCGCCGGGACAGGACGCCACGGTGGCCGATAATTTAATTGATTTTAAATTCACTAATAATTATAAGCATAGTATCTATATTGTTTCAAATTATGAGAACTATATTCTCACAATTCGTATTTTAGGAAATAAAAACGATAAATCTGCGGATTTCAACATTCTGACTGATCAAAAAGCTATTGAAAACACTGTTACTTATGTCAGGAATACGCGGCTTCCTGCGGGCGCGGTTGAAGTTATTGATAGTGGACACAAAGGGTTTTTGGTGCAAAAATATCGGATTGCCCAAATAAATGGTGTTGAAATATCACGAGAGCACTTGGGGACTGATATATATGAGCCTCAAAATCGAATAATTGCAATTGGTGAGGGCTATTAACAGGGTTGTGTAGTTTAGGAGGTAATTTGCCAGTGAAAAAGAGTTTTCAAATAATTGGTTTGCCAATTATCTGTCTTATGGACGGCGAAGAAGCCGGAACTGTCAAGGATTTAGTCATTAACGCAAAAAGCGGAAGATTAGCCGCATTACTGGTTCTGGTTAATGACGGTCAACGTCTTTCTGGAAAATTACTGTCATTTTCAGCAATTGTTGGTTTTGGCGATCATGCGATTACCATTAGAAAAGCTGCTGATATTATTGATATAAATACAGCAAAAGAGCTAGAACAATTACTGATTGAAAATGTAAAAGTTATTGGAACCAACGTTTTGTCAGAACTCGGTATACTAAAAGGTCAAGTTGTCGAAATATTTATCAATGATGATGGTACAATTGCTGGGTGTGAAGTAAATGGAAAAGATGAAAGTGTATTTTGCATACCAATGCAACAAATTTTGGCGTTTGGAGAAAAAGTGCTTGTTGTTTCGGAGGAGCCAAATAATTCGAAAACAACTGCAAGTTTTTCAAAAATTACAAAGAGTTTTCAAAAAGTCATGCGCTCGCTTGTGAATTGAAGTACGTTTTTTAATAAATTTCCAAGTGGGCAAGGAGCATAATCGATGAAGGTTGTAGCGTTTAATGCAGTTCAAGAATTAATGGCAATACAACACAGCTGTTGTGGGTGCAAAGAACAGGATTTTTGTATAGTTTAAGATGACGCCGGGGAGATTTTAAAAACATTTTTAATGCCGGTGCGGTTGTTTTCAGTACACCGGTTTATATGTGGAACATGACCGGGTAACCGAAATTAGTTATTGATCGGATGTTCTCTTTCCTAAACGGTGATTTTTCAAGCAAATTAAAACCGGACAAAAAAATGTTGTGGGCGGTAACGCAGGAAAATTCAGATGTAAATATTTTTAGACCCCAGCCAGTCAGGCGGGTGGACATCCCAAAACCGGATGGAGGAACGAGACAACTCGGAATACCAACGGTAATCGACCGGATGATACAACAAGCGTTAGTGCTGGTGCTACAACCATTATTTGAGAAAAACTTTTCCGGCAGCAGTTATGGATTCAGACCGGGTAGAAATGCCCGGCAAGCAATCAAGAAAACCAGGGAATATTACGAGCAGGGATATACAAAAGTTGTAGATATAGACCTTGAGAAGTATTTTGATAAGGTAAACCATGATTTGTTGATAGAAATGGTACGCGGCGAAGTAAAGGACGAAGCGGTAATACGGCTGATACGCAAGTATTTGAAAAGCGGTATTATGGAAAACGGAATAATCAGCACACCGGACAAAGGGACGCCGCAGGGAGGTAATTTGTCACCGTTGTTGAGCAACATTTATCTGACGCAATTTGACAGAGAGATGGAAAAACGTGGACATAAATTCGTTCGGTATGCCGACGACTGTAACATATACGTCAAAACCCGACGCGCGGCTGACCGTGTGATGAGCGGATGCATAAAGTACCTTGAAGGCAAGTTGAAGCTAAAAGTCAACACGACAAAAAGCAAGACTGGAAGCCCGTTGAAGCGGAAGTTCCTCGGATTTGCGTTATACAAAACAAGCAAAATCACAGGGATACGTGTACACGAAAAGCCGCTAAAGAAATTCAAGGAACGAGTAAAAGCCATAACCAGCCGGAAACGAGGACGGGCGATAGATTTGGTGCTGAGAGAGCTTAAGAAATATACGATGGGCTGGCTGGGGTATTATGCAACAGCCGACCTGCGAAAAAGACTGGTGGCGATGAATGAATGGATACGTCGCCGGTTGCGGATGTATATCTGGAAACAATGGAAGAAAGCCAGCGCAAGATTTAGCAACCTGAAAAGACTCGGAATACCAGATAACAGGGCGTGGGAATGGGCAAACACAAGAAAAGGCTACTGGCGGATTGCCAGTAGCCCTATTCTGCATAGAACGCTCACGAGTGAATATCTCGAAACGCTGGGATATGATAATATACTCAAGCGATACGAGAACCTGTGCTTAATTTACTGAACCGCCGTATACCGAACGGTACGTACGGTGGTGTGAGAGGTCGGCTGATAAATTAATT
>JBAYGT010000023.1:0-21499 GCA_041666525.1 Negativicutes bacterium | reverse complement strand
GCTCGCAAACGCAATGTTTACAAGGCTTCAACCCGCTGGTCGGCTCTCAGGTTTTCGGTTACTGTCAGCAACCTGTCCCTGAGGGCGAAGCATAGTTTACCACCACTTCTTATTTCTGTCAAGTAATTTTTAAAAATAATTTTAAGAAAGTTGCTAAAGCTTTTTCTTTTTACCGATAGCGTGTTTCAGTTTTTCAATTATCTCCGGATAATATTCGCTCGCCGTCTTGATTGCATTCGAACCCCGGCTCACTTTAGCGAGACTGATATTGTAATCAGCCGCAATCTCGCGATGGGTTTTTTCACTATTGAGCATTGTCGTCAAGATAATGTAACGATCAGCGACGTCATCACGCTCGGCCGCGGTCAAAAACAAATTGAGCATTTTATCTAACTCATCTTCTGAAAGTGCCGCGCAGAGTTTCACAAAACTTCGCCACTCCGGTTTTGCCATAGTACTACCCACACCTTTCGTAGGCTCACGCCGCAAAAACTATAACTTTCATTCTGCGGTTGCCTGTGCTTATTCTCGAACTTTTTCAAGCTCGAACACAAGCTCATTATATCAGCTTAGTCCATAAGCCGCGCCATAATTATCAATAACATAATCCAAATCTTTGTCCCCGCGGCCGGATAAATTAACAATAATCGTTTCGTGTTGCGGCCGGGTAGCCGCAAACTTAAGCGCAAATGCCACCGCATGCGCACTTTCCAGCGCCGGAATTATTCCTTCAATACGCGCCAGTTGGAAGAAAGCTGCCACAGCATCAGCATCATTGACGCTTACATAATTAACCCGTCCGCAATCTTTGAGATAGCTGTGCTCCGGACCGACACCGGGATAATCCAGGCCGCTGGCTACCGAATGTACCGGCAGCGGCTGTCCGGATTCATCCTGCAACAGATAACATTTAAAACCATGGATGACACCCGGACTTCCAAGTGTCAACGTGGCGGCATTGTCACCGGTTCGCAGGCTGCGCCCGCCCGGCTCCACGCCGTACATCGCTACATCGGTATCGTTCAAAAATGCCGTAAATAATCCCATGGCATTTGAGCCGCCACCGACACAGGCTACTAAATGGTCTGGTAACCGGTTGGTTTTTATCAATATCTGTTGCCGCGCCTCGCGTCCGACGATTGATTGAAAGTCCCGCACCATCAGCGGAAACGGATGCGGCCCAACGACCGAACCAATCGCATAAAACTGATTGTCCAAATCCTCGAGATAAGCCGCAAAGGCCTCGTCAACCGCCTCCTTGAGTGTCTGCAATCCCGACGTGACAGTGACAACCCGCGCGCCCAGCAGCTTCATACGCAACACATTCGGCCGTTCCTTGGCAACATCAACAGCTCCCATATAAATATCACACTCCAGATTGAGAATGGCCGCTGCCGTTGCCAGCGCCACACCATGCTGTCCGGCGCCGGTTTCCGCAATCACCTTACGTTTGCCCAGTCGCTTTGCCAATAACGCTTCGCCCAGACAATGATTAATTTTATGCGCGCCGGTGTGATTCAAATCTTCACGTTTTAAATAAATCTGCGCGCCGCCCACTTGTTTTGTTAAATTAGCCGCAAAATACAGCGGACTGGGCCGACCGACATAATCGCTGTAAAGCCGCAGCAACTCTGTTTGAAATTCTTCATCTTTCTGAATTTTTTGATATTCTGCCGTAATTTGTTCCAAATGCGCCCGGAGTTGCTCCGGTACAAAAGCGCCGCCATAATTACCAAAATAGCCCTGGTCATCCGGTTGACTTACAAATTCGTTCATTGCCTGCCTCCTCGTTTTCCGACTTGTTGTAATGATACATCATAACAAAGTTGTTGTCTATAGTCCGTACAAAAAAAATAAACCAGCCGAAGCTTTTTAGCGCTCAGCCGGTTTTCTTTATATCAATTATTTGCCTACCCTGCGTTCACCGCCGTTTCGACATCAGAAACGGATTATAGAAAGGTAACTTCAGCCGCTTTACGTACGGGTATTTTTATATATTTGTATTTAGGATAGCCCAGCATTAATGCGCCATGGATGGAGTGGTTATCCGGCAATTTAAGCAATTGGGCAATCGGTTGATGGTTGTTGGCGGCCCATTTGAAAAATCCCGCCCAGCACGAACCTAAATCAGCCGCTTGAGCAGCAAGCTCTACCGTCCTGAGTGCAATAACACAGTCATCTGCGGGAGTGGTTTCTTGATTTTCGGCATAAGCAATCAGCAAATGCGGTGCTCCGCGGTGAACAATATCATTACCATTTTCAAAATCAGTACGAACTGAAGCCGGTAAAATCTTTTTACTAACAAACCAGTCTATACAAAGCGCACTTAAATCACGAAGTTTATCTTTGCCACCAACGACCAACCATTTAACAGACTGAGCATTGCCGCCCGTAGGCGCATAACGTGCAATATCCAAAAGCTCTAATATAACAGCTTGCGGAATTAGTTTTTCTTGATAGTGACGTATAGAACGACGGTTTTTCACTAATGAACTAAACTGTAGCAAGTTCGCTTGTTCACTGATATCAACGTTTTCCCAGTCTGCAACATCGTTTTCAGAGAAAGCTATAGCAGATTTTGGGCAGACAGCAGCACACTGGCCGCATTTAAAACAAGCTTGTTCGAAATTTGCTGCAACCAGTGGTTGGTTGTCCTGGTTCATGCTGATTAGTCCGCCGACACAGTGCTTACTGCATAAACCACAATGAATGCATAATTCTGAGTTGATTTTTAACATACGTGGCTATCTCCTTAATTTTTTTATCCTCGGTTGATATTCTATTTTTGTACGCCAACACAAAAACTTTATTAAGACAATTTGGATTTTTTCGGGAATACCGCTTTGGACTCCCTGACAAAAAGCGACCGCAACTTATCCCAAAAATCGCCGCCCAGAACAAAAAGACTGACTAGAAATATTACATCGGCACTGATGTTTATCATCAGCCTTTCCAAAGAATAATCGGGCAGCCAGCGGGGAAAATAGGCCATAATATAGGTAGGCACAATCGGCATAATGAACAATAGCAAACCAACATTGTAGCGTGTCCGCCCCACTGTTCCCGCTGGTTTTAGCTTTCCAAACCACCCTTTTACCCCCTTCATAAGGCGGTCGAAGTTCTCTTTTCCCATAATAGCGACCGCGGGAATTGCCAATATTTCAAAACCAAAAGTGAAAATTCCGCTAACGGCAGTTTTTGCCGCTAACGGCCAGTCTGAATGAACAACCGGATATACAGCAAGCGGCAAAAACACACCAATAACCAGCAAGCTAATACCAAGAATAAGCCTGATGTTTGAATTCATTAAATAATCCTCCGGACAATGTTTAATTTTTTTGCGAATTTCAAGAAATCACACTGCCATTATTCCGTTTTATCTGACTATTTGCGACGCAAACACCAGTTCGATTCCCGACTGATGAATTTCACTTAACATATTGCTTATTGCCTGGGCAGTGTTGACGCGCGCGTGGCCGATAGCGATGATAGTCTTATTATGCGCCAGCTTTACTGCCTTCCGCAGCTGATTCTCAATATAGGGAACACTATTGCGATTATCCAAAAACAGCTCGTTTTCAGCAGTTGCAACTCCGAATGCCTTAGCCGCTTTGCAGCCCACACTGGCCGGAGTGGTCATGGAGTCAATGAAAAACATTTTATTATTTGCAATAGTTCTCATAACATTCTGCATTATGCGAATGTCGGTCGTTGCCGAGTCGCCTTGATGATTATTTACACCCAAGGCTCCCGGTGTTGCATTAATCGCATTTTGCGTAGTCTGTTCTATTTCCGCATCAGTCATTGATGAAAGTATGGTAGTTTTCTCCACATTAGCTTCACTTGGAGATTGCATCGGCAGATGTACCATAACTTGTTTTCCGCTTGCTTTGGCACTATCAATCGCCGTTTGACTATACAACACATACGGCAATACCGAAAAAGTCAGCGGCGCATCAATTTGGGCGAATTTTTCAATTATCGAACCTGAGTAACCACAATCATCAATTATTATTGCCAGTTTTCCCTTGCCTGGCGCGACTGCCTGGGTTTTTACCGCCATATCCTGACTACCGGACTCCGGACTGCCGCCACCAGCGGCGAGAATAATCCACGAACAAAGCATTGCTGCAAAAATTAACCCTATTATCCATTTTACCCTGTTGGTTATCATCTATCTTTCCCTATTCATCACGCTATTTAAACTTGGCGATTCCAACTTAACTCTTTATGTCATCGCTACCGAATAGATTAAACTATACAAAGGTATATTGTCAATGTCAATATTAACGGCAATTATTGAAAAAACAACCCCGCGTCACCGCGAGGTTGTAATTTATCAACATACGATTTTTGAGCGAAAATTACGCTTTCTTTTCGAAATTAGTTTTATCAACACCACACAACGGGCAAACCCAGTCCGCCGGGAGCGCTTCAAATTTCGTGCCAGCCGCGATGCCGCCTTCAGCATAACCAGTTTTTTCATCGTATTCAAATCCACAGATAGTGCAAATCCAAACCATAATATCCTCCAAATTTTTATTTATCAATTCAACCGCGTCGGTATGTATGTATTATATTATAGCGCGCTGACCGAAGTCTGACAACCGTAAAATCATCCCATAAGCTTCAGTACAGTCGCTGCGGCAAAAGCCACGGCAATAATCCAGATAATCCAATGAACTTCACGCGCCCGACCGGTAAACAGCTTCAGTATCGCATAACTGATAAACCCAAACGCAAAACCTTCAGCGATACTAAACGTCAGCGGCATCATAATAATAGTCAAAAACGCCGGCACTCCTTCAGTCAAATCGTCAAACTTAACATGCTCAACTTCGGACATCATCAAAGCGCCGACCAAAATCAAGGCCGGCGCCGTGGCAAACGCCGGGACAAGCCCGACAAGTGGTGCAAACACCAACGAAACCGCAAACAACACGGCAACAACGACTGCAGTCAATCCGGTTCGGCCGCCCTCACTGATTCCGGCGGCATTTTCAACATAAGCATTCATCGGTGTGGTTCCAAGCAAGGCACCGGAAATCGTAGCCACGGCGTCAGCATTAAGCGCCTTATCCAGTCCTTCAATTTCGCCATTAGCTTTCATCATTCCGGTTTTTCTGGTCAAACCAATAAGCGTCCCCATATTATCAAACAGTTCTATCATCACAAAAATAAACACTATGGAAAACAATCCGCGGCTAAAGAATCCGGAAAAATCCAGTTTCATAAAAGTTGTGGAAATACCAGGAACGGCAAAACTTATAATTTGTTCCCAGCTGTGCGGTATCGGCACAACGCCCGCAACCATACCCAACGCCGTGACAACAAAAATACTGATTAACATCGAACCTTTAACGCCACGTTCCATCAGCGCCGCAGCCATCATCACTCCGAACAGACAAAGTAACGGTTCCGGTTTGGTAATATTGCCCATGGCGACAAACGTCACATGGTCGCTGACAACAATTCCGGCATTCTCCAAACCAACGAACGCAATAAACAAACCGACGCCAACACCAATTGCACTCTTGAGGTTGTGCGGTATAGCACGGATGATCGTGGCGCGAATACCACCAAATGTCAACAACAGAAAAATCACCCCTGAAAAAAACACGACTACCAGCGCTACCGTCCACGGCAATTTCAAAGCGCCGCATAGATAATAAGCAAAAAGCGCATTTAAGCCCATTCCCGGAGCAATTGCAACCGGATAATTCGCCCACAATCCCATAAGCAGCGATGCCCAGACCGTAGCATAAACCGTCGCCGCAAACGCCGCAGCTTTCGGCACTCCGGCATCAGCCATAATCGCCGGATTAACGAAAATTATGTACGCCATCGCAAAAAACGTCGTCAAGCCGGCGAGCATTTCCGTTTTGATATTAGTACCCTTAACGGTCAATTTAAAAAACTTATCCAAAAAATTACTTTTAATCAAACTGCTATGCTCCTCAAATGATTAGTTCCAACTGCGAAAATTATAACACAGAACAAATATAAAGAAAAAGAGAGCAAGGAGTGTACTCCTTGTTCTCTTAATGATATGCAATGATTGATTCTAAATAAGTTGGATGCTATGGTCAATAAACACCCGTTTGCCGTTGATGTACACCGCGCGAGTTGTCCGTTCATCACCCAGGATCATGTGCACGAACAACAAATCAGAAATATTCTCGCATTGCTCTGTACGCCAAGCCGTTTGTGTGGTCGCATGGTTATCAAGAATCATAAAGTCAGCTTCCAAACCAACCTCAAGATTACCGATCTTGTCCGCTAATCCCAGGTTTTGTGCCGCGCCTGCGGTCGAAATATAATAGGCGTAGGCCGGATGCAATGAGAAATTATGAACTTGGGCAATTTTATAGGCGGCATCCATCATCATTAGCATTGACATTTTATTGCCGGCGCCAAAATCGGTTGCCAGATTTACTTTGACACCACGGCGAATATATTTGTTCAAATCCATAAAGCCGCTGCCTAAAAACAAATTGGATCCTGAAGAATGTGCAACAATCGAACCGGCATCCGCCAGACGGTCGATCTCATCGTCGGTAAGATGAATGGAATGGGCGAAGATACTCTTGTCGGTAATTAAACCATAATGGTCATAAATATCCAAATAACCCTTGCGGTCAGGAAACAATGACTTGGTGAATGCCACTTCGTCAGTGTTTTCGCTCAAATGTGTGTGAAAATATACGCCGGGATTGCGCTTAAATAACTGGCTGACAATTTCCAATTCTTCCGGAGTACTGGTAATCGCAAACCGGTCAATAACCGAATACTGTGCTCGCCCACGGTTGTGCCACTTGTCAATAAGCGCCTGTGAGGCGGCATAATTGACATTGCTGTCCAATGCTAATTTTTCCGGAACATTACGATTCATAAATACCGAACCGCAGATTATCCGCATTCCGATTTTTTCCGCCTCGGTGAACACGGCGTCGGTAAAATTCGGATAACTGGTTGCAAAAGCTACCGGCATTGTAATGCCGTTGGCGATGCATTCGCCCAAAAATATCCGCGCAATTTCAGCGGCATAGTACGGATTTTCCAGCCGCATTTCCGCCGGAAAGGTGTATTTATTCAGCCAATCCAGCAGTTTTTCACCATATGATGCTGCAACATCAACCTGAGCTGCATGAACGTGCGAATCAATAAATCCGGGCATAATTACCGCGTCGCGATAGAATTCTACATGCGTTCCGTCGTTCAGGATGCCGCTGTTAATAATTTCATCGGCCGGTCCAATTGCTGTAATTTTTCCAGCTTCAAAAACAATGATTCCGTCCGAACAACTGTCTAGCGCCTGCTCCGGACCGACAATAAACGGGTTGTTCACGAACCGGACGTACATTCCCCTAATCGCTTTTTTGTCAGAATAGTTCATATTAACACTCTCCGTAATATTATAGAACCCCTCCAAAATATGACGTTTCAGTTACCTTACTTGACATACTCTGAAGGGTGACTTTCTTGCTCTATTTTCCGAAATAACGTTGTAACAAACCTTTGAAAGCCATACCATGCCGGGCTTCATCTTTACACATTTCATGAACCGTATCGTGAATAGCATCAAGATTAAGCTGTTTAGCGCGGGTAGCAATGTCCTTCTTACCCTGGCAGGCACCATGTTCGGCGGCTACACGGGCTTCAAGGTTGGCTTTAGTCGATGCAACCAATACTTCACCGAGCATTTCTGCAAATTTCGCAGCGTGTTCGGCTTCTTCAAAAGCAATCCGCTTATAGGCTTCGGCAATCTCCGGATAGCCTTCACGATCAGCCTGACGGCTCATCGCCAGATACATTCCGACCTCGGTACATTCACCGGTGAAATTCAAACGCAAGCCCTCGAGTATTTCCGCATCGACAGCTTTAGCAACGCCAACCCGGTGCTCGTCGGCCCAAGTCATTTCAACTGTTGATTGCTCAATAAATTTCGATTTTGGGGCTTTACATTGCGGACAAAACTCCGGTGCTTCCAACCCCTCGTGCACATAACCACATACAGTACATATAAATTTTTTCATAATTATCCTACTCCTTATCAATATTTGACACAATAATTATAGCATAGTAAGCGTACAAAACTCTCCCGCCATGAAAATAATTCCCGCCATGAGCGTTCGTCAACTCTTGTGCCCATTATAACGAACTAATCTGACCAACAGCTGACCATGCGAAAAAGCGTACCCGCCGTCTGGCAGGTACGCTTTAAATAAATTTTTATGTTATTCGTGTTTACCGGTATCTTTAATATCTAAATTCATTTTATTACCAATTGCATCATGCTCGACTGTAGATAATAAAACATCTACTTCAGTATCATTAGCACGAGCTTGGATGAGCTTAGTAAGTTTGCCAGCGAATAACGCCATAACTATCGTTATTGCCAGAGTGACAAAACCAATGTTATTGAACACGCCAACATAGATTCCCAATACTTGTACCGGATTGGTTATGCCTTCCGGCACGTTGGTAAGGCCGGCAACCAAGCCACCGAGGATTGATGCCGCAGTATTGGACAAGAACCAGACCCCCATAATAAAGCCCTGCATCCGCGCCGGAACCAGTTGCGCGACCATCGCCAGACCCAAACCGCTGATTAGCAATTCGCCAAAACTTTGGAAGAAATAACTGCCAAACACCCAGTCACCGGAAACGATGCCGTCTTTGGCAAACCATGAACTGACTGAGAGAATCAAGAATGCGCAACTGCATAGCAACATTCCCCAAGTAAATTTCCAAGGCATTGAAATGTTAGTGCCTTTCTTGCCGGTGTGAGTATAAACCCAAGCCAGAAGCGGGCTTAATGCTACAACCCAGAACGGATTGAAGGACTGAAACTGCAATGGATCCATAGTTATCAATCCGCCCAAAATCGAATGATTGGTATTGCGGATTGAGAAAAAATTAATCGAAGTCGGCATTTGATTGTACAAAGTGAAGAATATTACCGCTTCAACAATCAACACCAACGCCACAATCATTTTGCGCTGTTCAACGCCGCGGCTGGCAATAATTTCTTTCAGGAAATACAAAATCGCTGCAATGCCAACGATGGCAACCAGCCAGTTACAATACGAACGGTTGGATAACAAGAAAGTACAGATACCAATAGCCACAACACCGCCGACAATGGCAATCAGAAGACGGCTGAAATCAAATTTTTGAAATCCGATCGGAGAATCATAACTTTTCAACAAACCGTAACCACCGATAAATATCAGCAATGCGCCGACCATACCTAATGCGCAGACCATATAACTAACACCGTGGCTGTAGGCCGCGGAGGTCCAAGGCGTGATCAACATTGAAATAAACGAACCAACGTTAATCGCCATATAATACAGCGTGAATGCACTCTCGATTTTCGCCGGGTCACCGGCATAAATTTTCGAAACCATGCTCGAAGGATTAGCTTTGAAAAATCCGTTACCGACCGCAATAGTTGCAAGGCCGGTGAACACCATTGTCCGGCTTTCACCGGCAAACGACATCAAAAAATAACCAACAGCCAAGGTTACTGCACCCAAAACGATGGTGCGCTTGGTGCCAAGATATTTGTCACCAATGAAACCGCCAACTGCGATCAATCCATAACACAACGCGCTGAATGCACCATAGGTCGCGAAAGATTCGGCGTCGGTCATGTGCAACGATTGCACAAAGAACAGGGTCAGGATTGCCATCAGGCCATAGTAGCCAAACCGCTCCCAGAATTCGAGAAAGAAAATTACCGAAAATGCTTTGGTTTTGTTGTTTTTGCCCGCTACAGGCATCGCTGCATTTGTCATCAGTTTCTCCATTCATTATTTTATTTTTTTCTAACACGGGGAAATTATAACACAATAGCCGGACTGTTCACAGCATTATGCTCAAATATAGTATAAATTGACGACTCAGCCCTTCTACTAATTGTACAAAATTATACGTTCCAAAACTGACCAAAAGCTGACCAAAGATGCACGCACATTAATCACTCATCTGCAACCATATAATACCGTTCCTCCAAATTGGCGGCAATTTCATATGCCCACAACCAACCGTTTTCCGAGCAAAAGCCTTCACCGTGAATTTTCTTTAGTTCGGCTTTGTCGGCAGCAGTAATACCGCTCCGGGCTTTGTGCATAATCTGTTCAAAAGCATCCAAATCGCTGTCCCAGTGTTCACGCGTCATCCGGTAACAGTCGTTAGAATAAAAAATCTTGATATTATCACCGGCCACGGCAACAGCCTTACGGGCGCGGTAGGCTGAAGTTTGCAAATTCATCAACGCCGTCTCGCCGTCAAAATCCGGCCACAATAGCTCACACAATTGTTCTTTATGCACATATTTTTCGAGATTATACGCCAGATAAGCAAAAACTTCCTCGGCCTTCTTGCTGCGCCACTTGACCGGCTGACCGCTCATCCGCAAATCAAAGCGATTAAAAAAACTTATACTTATCGGTGCCTCGGCAATTGGTTTAGGCGGCTCAACTATTGTCGTAATTTGTTCCGCCCGCAGTCGAAGAACAGTCTTCGCCAACCGCTCACGGTTGACCGGCTTGAGTAAATAGTCAATGGCGTTCAGCTCGAAAGCTTTTATCGCATACTCATTATACGCAGTGACGAAAACAATCTGTGTCGCCGGCGCTAAACTAATAATATTTTCCGCCAAAGTCAATCCGTTCATTTCCGGCATCGAAATATCGAGAAAGGCGGCATCAACAGTGTTGCCACTTTCGAACCATTTATAAGCTTCAAGCGGTCGGGTGAACTGTTCGACAATATCCACCTCGGCATTTTCGCCAAGCTTTCGTGCTAAATCTTTTAACAGCATCGATTCATCGTCAACCAATATCACGCGCATAGTTTCACTCCTTTGTCACAATCTCAATTCTCGTACCGTTCCGATCAGATTTAATAGTAAATTCTCCGCCGTAGCGCAATACCCGTTCACGGGTGTTTTGCAAACCAATCCCTTTGCTTTGCATAGCAATCAACTCGGCGAGTTTTTCGCGACTCATGCCCTGCCCGGTGTCAGCAATTTCAATATATGCCCTGCCATTTATTAATCGTCCGGCAATCGTTATCTTACCACCTTCACTGCTGGCCAGCAGTCCATACTTTACCGCATTTTCAACCAACGGCTGTAAACTCAGCTGTGGCAATTGAAAATCCATGATGCTATCTTCTACATCGACAACAACCTTCAGCCGTTCGCCGAAACGCATTTTTTCCAAACGCAAGTAGTATTCTGCCAACTCCAGCTCATCCCGGACGGATGCAATGACGCCCTCGGCGGATGGTTTCAAAAGTTTTCGCAGATAGGAACTAAAATCCACCAAAGCGTCTTGTGCGACACGCGGTGCATCTTCAACAAGACAAGATATCGTTCCCAGCATGTTATAAATAAAATGCGGGTTTACCTGCGCGCGCAAGTAAGCAAGCTCCGCCGCCTCCATACGCTTACGAACATAACTTTTGTTGTGACGCTCATTAATAAATAATAACTGTGAGGCCAAAAATAACGGCATAACAACCGCGATTGCCTGAACGTCATTGATCACTCCGAGAAAGTTGCCGGCCATCAATACGACTAGAACAAAAAAACAAATTAGTCCGAACAACAAATAACGTCTGCCGTCAACGTGGCTGCGAATTGCTATGATCAGCACAATCATTAAGAAAATCACAAAAACTGAAACAAATACAAACAACATTTGTCCGACATACATTAGTGCCGTAACCGGCGCCAGCAATCCAAAGAATATACCGAAAACTCCGAGCCCGCTTAAAATTTTTACAACATTGTCCGTCGGGCGCTTAAGCGCCGCATTAGCGTACAGCATTATAAAGAAAAACGCCGCCAATGTCGCAACAAAATCTATGCGAACACCCAAATTAAAAGATACTGATGGAAAAACGTCAAAAAATATCCGTTCGTTTTTCAAAGCGAACGTAAAAGTCGAGCAAAAACAATATAAAGAAAAATATAGTAATTCCCGTTGATAAATCTGCTGAAAATACATGCCGATAAAAATCAACAACGCCAAGAAAAATGACGCAACCACAAAACCATCCGCGAGAATGCTAATCCGGCCATCCGCTCCAACCGCTTTAGCACTGCCGAATTCCATTGGAGTGATAATTCCTGCTGATGAAGTGTTGATAAAATTCGCAACTTTTATGACTATTTCAATTTTGTCGGAAGCTGGAAACTCATAACGTCTGGGTTTATTATTCGCGATAAACTGTCCGATTTCGCTCGCTGCAACGCCTTCACTTCCCATTAATTTACCATTGACATACACTTCATTAGCACTGCGAATCACATCTGTTACAATCGCCATTTGTTTCGAGTGTTTTTTGGGCATGAGAATAGTTAGCTTATAGGCAATCGCAGCAAAAGCCGGTAATGGTTTTCTTAAAGTGCTTGCCCTTGTCCAATCACCGGGAACATTAATATATTCGCCTTGGCTGTCTAACTTCAACGCTTCGTTAACGTCCGGGAAATATTGCCAATCACCATTCAATTCATATATCTGACTGCTATCGATACCGTTTTGAAAATCTGCCACGCCGTTATGGACGATCGCTTTCTGTAATCCAAAGTTTGACAACGTAAATGCAAGCACCACCGGCAACAACAACACCAGCGCTCCGCAAATATTTCTAATAGTTATCTTTCCCGGCATTGTCCATCCCCCTTCACAGTTGCCACTATCCACAATTAAAGCGGCTTTCGTTCCGGCGTGCCGGCTTGACGCGGATATGCGTCAGGTGTGTTTTTGATCTTTTTTATAACTATTAATGACCGTAAATCGTTTAGGCCGGGTAATTTAACTTCAACACTTTGCTCAAATTTTCCACCCAATAGTTTTATCGCCTGTTCGGCTTCGAGCAATTCATTGTTTGCGGCCGCACCTTTTTGGGCAATAAACAACCCCTGCCTTTTCACAAATGGCAGACACAGTTCACACAACACATTTAACCGCGCTACCGCCCGCGCTACCGCTATATCGTAACACTCACGCTGGTTTTTGGCACGGCCAACTTCTTCAGCACGACCATGTATAAGGATCACGTCCGTCAATTCCAATTCATCAATAATTGTTTGGAGAAACTTCAACCGCTTGTTTAAACTGTCTAATAGTGTCAGTTTTAACTGCGGATAAATAATTTTGAGCGGAATTCCCGGAAAACCGGCGCCGGATCCGACATCGATAAGGCAGAGCGGCTGGTTATTAGTAGTTGGCAACAACTCCGCAACTGTCAGCGAATCAACAAAATGCTTAACCGCCACATCAGCAGGCTCAGTTATCGCTGTAAGATTGATTTTTTCATTCCACTCAATCAGCAATTCATAATAACGATTAAACTGCTGTAATTGTTTATCGGTTAATTCTATGCCATATTCTATGCAACTTGCATTCAGTATTTCAATCATCTCCATGTAAATAAATCTCTCCTAATTACCCAGAACCAACTTCACGTGGTCCACATCATACGGCTGATAGTTTATTGTCACCGCCGCGCGGTTGGCACCACAATTGCGATCAGCCACCCTGTTAATAACAACTTCTTCATTAGTAAGATTATAACCGTCTGCCAGCCGGTAGCCGCCAGAGATTTTCGGCCATTTGACACCAGTTGATTCTATATCAGCAATTGTCAGCGGATATTTTCCGGTTTTCACCCGGTATTCAACGATACTTTTATCGGCCTGAGTCAAGGCACTAATAATTTGTCCGGTATCAGCTTCTATCGAAAACAGTTGGCTATAAGTAACATAACCACCAGTCAATATTGCCAACGCAACTGTGCTGATAATAATTTTCCGGGTAAGCGCAATATTGGCACGAATCACTCTGATCAATAAAATTATCACTATTAATATTATCCAAACTCTTATCACAATTACACCAAAGCCTTTATAATTTGCTATAATTGCATTATACTACAAACATTGTTGTTTTCATACAAACCATAGCTATTTGGAATTATGAAATCATCAATTTGCAACTTCAAGTTACCCGGCCAACTTTTGACAATAGCGGGGGCATTATGCAACGCAATCTTAAAAATCGCCACATCCAAATGATCGCACTCGGAAGCGCCATCGGTACCGGTCTGTTTTTTGGTTCCAAGAACACTATCGCCATGGCCGGACCCAGCGTGCTGTTGTCCTATGCCGTCTGTGGTATATTTATGTATTTTATCGTACGGGCGCTCGCCGAAATGTCGGTACACAATCCTGTATCCGGATCGTTTTCGGCCTACGCTTATGAATACTGGGGGCCGGCCGCTGGTTTTGTCACCGGCTGGAATTATTGGTTCAACTATGTAATCGTAAGTATGGCTGAATTAATCGCACTTGGCGTGTATATACAATTTTGGTTCCCTTTTGTCCCGGAATGGCTATCAGCGTTGGCTTGCGCAATTTTACTAACTCTTGTAAACCTTGTAAATGTCAAAACTTTCGGCGAGACCGAATACTGGCTGTCAGGAATAAAAGTTTCCGCAATCATCGGCATGATTGTCTTTGGCGCGTATTTGGTTTTTGCGCAATACGGTCTTGCCGACGGCATCCACAATCTCCGCGCCTACGGCGGCTTTTATCCAAACGGTTTTACCGGTTTTCTTATGTCTTTAACGATTGTGATGTTCTCGTTCGGCGGTACCGAGTTAATCGGAATAACCGCCGGCGAGGCGGAAAATCCCGGCATAACGATTCCTAAAGCTGTCAACAGTATAATTTTTCGAATACTTATTTTCTATATCGGCTCAACAGCCATTGTATTGATGCTTTATCCCTGGAACGAAATCGGCAACATCCAGAGTCCGTACGTCGAAGTTTTTTCAGCAAACGGTTTACCGGCGGCAGCTAACGTTTTAAATTTTATCATTATTACCGCTGCATTATCCGCTTATAATAGCGCACTCTACGCTAACGGCCGCATGCTTTGTAATTTATCCGCCCAAGGCAATGCTCCGCGAATTTTTCGTAAATTGAATCGCCGGAGTGTTCCAAGTAATGCTCTTTTATTTTCATCCGCAATTTCAATGGCTGCGGTATTTTTGTTATATATCGCACCGCAATCGGCGTTTATGTATGTGGTGGCAGTTGCCACTGCTGCCGCCCTGATTAATTGGTTTATGATCCTTGTCACTCATTCCCATTTTCGCAAAAAAGTCGCCATCGGCCAATTTGCGCCATCAACTTTTCCCTTGCCCTTCTACCCTTATATCAGTTACTTATGCTACCTCTTCTTGTTCGCGGTATTTGTAATCATGTGGTTTACGCCGGGCATGTCGGAAACCGCTTTCATTGCACCGTTATGGCTATTATTGCTATTTATTGCCTATTCCATAAAAACTCACAGATAGACAAACCGCCCGAATCATTAATTTGATTCGGGCGGTTTGTTTATCTGTTGTACCAAAACAGCCGGGCCGCGCTGTCGATATCACAACGTAATTTGGCAGTTGTTGACAGTTGCAGCATCGGCCGATGAATGGTTTCATACTGCGCCCATAATCCGGTTGCCGGCGTGTTAGATGCATTACCGGTTGTAATAAACGCTAACCATGCTGGTTGAATTAATTTGGTTACCAGCGGATCGAGCGGAACGTTACCAAAATATACTTTTGCATCCGGCATCGCATTTCCAAACACAGCCGGCAATTCCAAGCCATGGATTGCACCATATTCACCACTCCAGATAAAACGGTACATATAAACGTTGCCGTTATAACTTTGAGCGTCAGCTAATCTATAAGCGTTAACATTAAAAAAAACATCGTCAACCGCTTTGAACAGTAAATCTATTCCGGAAAGTTGCGGATAGGTCGTTTGATAAAACTGTTGCACCTGATAATCAATTTTGCCAACCAGTGTGACCGCATCATCTGGGACAAACAATCTGTAGGTGGTCATATTCATTAACGGTTTGAGCGGCACAAACCGCTTAAACAAGCCCATTTCATCCTGATTAGTGCCGACCAGCAAACTGATATTTCTGGCCGCACCGTTTTGCAAACTAACCAGCGGATTTTCAGGAATTAAGACATCCCCGCGCACCGGTGCAAATAGCGTCTCGTTCGCCAGCCAACCGTATTCTTTCATTAAAACTGCCTGTGCTGTTAAAAATTGTTCCACGCTGAGCTTTTGCAACTCAGCGATGTTTTTGCAGTTGGCATATTTCATAAACTTCTTCGTAACTAGCGCAGCATCTGATTTATCCTTGGTTAATTGAAATCCGCCGCTTTCAATAATCGCTTTATTAAATAAGCCTTTTGCAGCGGGCGCTACCATCAAACAAGCTACCGAACCGGCACCGGCCGACTCACCCATGATCGTCACCTGCGCCGGATCACCACCGAACGCTGCGATATTGCGCTGTACCCATTTGAGCGCCGCGACTTGGTCTTGCAATCCGATATTACCACTACCGGCAAAACTCTCGTCAACCTCATTTAAATACAAAAATCCTTCAGCGCCCAACCGATAATTTATTGTCACAAAAATAATATTACCGTTTTTCGCCAAATTCGCACCATTATATAACGGCTGCGCACTGCTACCAATAGTATAACCGCCGCCATGGATGAAGACACAGACTGGCAAATTCTGAGCCAGTCCTGAATTCTGAATCCTGAGTTCTGAGTTAGTTGTCGCAGGCGACCAAATATTAAGCGTTAAACTATTCTCGGATATTGTATCAACCAATTTGAATTCCGGATTAATAACCTGCAGGCAAGCCGGACTATACTTATCTGCATTATATATTCCGATAAAATCGGCGACCGGTTGAGGGGGGCGAAACCGATAGTTCCCGGATGTTTCATGCGCGTAAGGAATGCCAAGCCAGGCATTTGCTCCATTATCGGCCATAATTCCGGAAATCTGCCCGCAGGGTGCAGTGATGACCGCAGCGTTAGCGACTGCCGCCAACAAGGCCAGCAGTATACCGCAAAAAGCTAATACTCTGATTGTTTTCATGTTCGCTCCTAACGCATTTTCTGCGCCAACTCCTCCGCCGACAGTTGACAAGCAACAAACAAGCCCATCGAATATACATCACGCTCGTCATAGTCTTGAGCATTGGTTATTACTGATTTATAAAACGAAAAATCTTTCTCGCGCGAGAATTTCGGTATACACAGCGCCGACAGCCAGACTTTGTAGATCATCTGCTGCTCAACCATATTGGTTTTTACAATTTTGCAATTGATGCCACTAATATCAAGCGAAATCGCACGGTTGGCTTTTTGCATCGAAACGATTTTGCTACCACTCGGACTATTAACCGTCATCGAGAAAATTCCACCAGTAGCCGAACCTTTCCAATTGCCATCACAAAGCGGCGGATAAACCAGCAAATCATTAGCTGCTAACCAACCAGAGTACCATTCCGAGACCATACTTTCAATCTGTTTATCCTGATCGCCATATAATGCCCGCGCTTTATTGGAACTCATGTCTACCGTTTCAACCTGATAAGTATTCATGGTAAGCGTTTTGGTTTCCAGATTGTTTAGCTTGATTTTTTCAAGCTTAGGTTCGAGTTGATTGTAAAGCGATTTTTTTAGCAGCTCTTGAAATACTGCTGCTTTTTTGGCAATTGTCGGCGGTTCGTTAATTGGCGACTGCAGTGGGTTCTGCGAAACCGCGTTAATCGGGATGCTGTACAAAATCCTTAAACTGCCATCACTGTTATCGGCGCTGCAAATGAGCATATTGTAGGTGCAGTAAAAATCGCTGCGAATAACTCCAAGTGTTTTATACGCCTCATCAGCCGTACGGTCAGAAGTCATTAACAGGATAATTCCCAGCTGATTACTGGTCTGGAGCAATTGGTTGTTGTTTGCATAAACGTCATCGTCAGCAGTGTCTTTGATGATAAACGGTAGTACACCACGCTTTTGTGCCGATTGCAACCACTCCTTTATCGTGGCTTCCGTTTGACCAAAATCAAAGGCCGCCAACTTATAATTCTCATAAATTTTATCAGCATCACCGGCAAAAAATACATAGCTGTTCCAATCGAGGTTGACAACCGGTTTATTCGCTGCAACTGTTCCTGAACAGAAAAATATAACCAAAAATAAAAAAGCAACTATTTTTCTCATAAGCTCTCCCTAATATTTTCACACTATCAGGAAGATTATAAACGAAAAATAGTTGCTTGTACATAAAAGCTGACTGGAATCAATTTTTGCTTTGCGACAATTTCTTTATCAGCATTTCCGTAATTTTCGGATTGGCAATGATACCCGGTCCATTGATACATCCGCCGCGGCAGGCCATTCCTTCCAACAAATCATATCCGCCGTCAGTGATTTTTTTGAAGGCTTCCGCTGCTTCTTCCATACCATTCATCGTCAACACTCGCAAATCGTGTTCACCAATTTTCTGAACATATTTCGCCACACCGCCGGCGCAGGCGAATTTCCAACCATCAACCGTAGCATTTAGCTCTTCCTCGCTTGCGTTATCCGCTAAATTGATTTCGGCAAAATCAAAAAGGATTTTTAAGCCCTCAAAAGTTATACAATAATCAATCACTTCACTGCGATGGGCTTCAAGTTTTTTGGCAAGACACGGACCAAAAAACACCGTCTTGGCGTCTGGATAATCCACACGTGCCACCTGCCCCATTTTGACCATTGGCGAAACTGCCGAAGAAATATTTTTGCTATAATCCGGCTGATATTTATTAATATATTCAACAAAAGCCGGGCAGCAGGATGTAGTCATAAATTCGCCACCACCGGTAAAATGTTTCGCTTCTTCCTGTGCCACTAAATCTGCACCATTTGCTGCTTCGAGCACCTCGGCAAACCCGATTTTCAGTAAACTCTCGCGAATTGTATGAAACGATGTTGCCATGCCAAACTGCCCCAGTATCGCCGGCGCCACGATTGCAACAAGTTGAGTGCCGTTCAACATTTGATTGACAACTTTTGGTAAATCAGCAATAAATTCGATAACGCCGAAGGGGCAGACCTGTACACAACGTCCGCAAACAATACACTTCTCGGTAATTATTTCTGCGCTGCCATATTCATCCTCAGTTATCGCGCCAACCGGACAGGCCGCTTTGCAGGGCCGCTCTAATTTAACAATGGCTGAAAAATTACAGGCTTTCATGCACAAACCGCACTTAACGCACTTCTTTTTGTCAATTACTGCGCGGTTGCCGATAATATCAATGGCACTCTTCGGGCAGGCAGCAATACAGCGTTTTTCCAAACAATTGCGGCACAATTCAGTTATGTAATAACCGGAAGACGGACAAGCATCACAACCTTCTTTGATCACCTGAATAATTTTATCCTGTGCTTGCCACTCACTTGTTTCTGCAAGAATTTCCGGCAATTTTTCGGCTAATTCATATAGTTCAATATTTTTGGTTTGCTCGTAATCCAGCCCCAGATAGATCTTTATCCGCTGCATCAATATTTCGCGTTCCATGTAAATCGATTCGCGATAGGTCGGGTTTGGTCCGGGAAAAATCCGGCGTGTAAGTTTTGGCAATTCAGCCTTTAGCTCACCTTGCCGCATCAACCGCACAATTTCTATTACTGCCCGCTCGCGAATCTGGGTAGTGGTGTTTTTGATCATTTATTGATCCCTCGAATTTTCACAATAATGAGCAATCACCTGTTCGAGAAACGCCGGCATCTCACCGCCGAACTGATTGATGATATTGGCGCGAAAATCCGGACTGCTGTTGTAGGTGTTTCCTAATCCGCGGAAAGCTTTAATATCGCAATCCCAAAAGTTATTTACCCAGTCATGCAACTTTCTCGCCTGTTCTTGCACAAACTTATCGCTGACACCATAATCCCGGCGCTCATAAATCACATTACATATTTCGAACCATTGTTTTTTTAAATCGGCAACACCCGCTTCGCCTAATGCTTCGATCCGTTTTTCGCTATCTTCAACAATTTTTTCACCGTAACGCTCCGCCGCCTGTTCACGGTGTTGGGTTTGCTGTTCATCAGTCAGTTGATCAATTTTACTGGTCATTGTGCTTGTTTCCTCATCCTTCGCCATTATTCTGCAAAGCTTGTTCCGCTGCCGCTTTACGCCGCAACACGCGCAAGCGTTTACGCACATGCATCCGCATTCGCAGTGAAATTATTACACCCATAAACATACAGATTGAGGTAATGCCCCAAAGCATGTTAAATCCGACACCGTCGCCGTAAGTATCCAAAATCCAACCGGCTAGCGGATAACCGAACATTGTCGGCGTAAACCCGATAAAACAGGCAAACGCTACCGACGCTCCCATGGTTTTACGCGGCATTTTTGTCTCTTCGAACAGCACCGTATAGGTCGCGCGCATCGATAAAATCATAAAACAAAATACCAACGTCAAAATAATCGTCGGCCACAACATCGCCTCATGCACCGGAATCATCAGCAACGTCACCGCAATCAGCGCAGCTGCAGCAAAACCAATATACATCAATCTGCTGGCTGCACCCTTAAATGAAAAGTCAACAATAAACCCGCTCAGCGGCCCCGCGCCAATACGCAGACCATAGGACGCAATAATTCCATAGACAGCGGCAACCGCGACCGGCATGTGATACATTTTTACCAGGTATGGATTAAAATACGACGTTGTCACCATCCCGCAATAGGCAAAAAATACGATAAAAGCTGCCATCCACGATTCCGGCATCTTCAATACCTGGAGCGTATCCTGCCAAGTGACCTTGTCTTCGGTTTCTTTCTTGTTAGCAAAAGTCGATTGTTTCAGAAAAATCAAAGTAATCAAACCGATGGTAACGTCCCAACAAGCGTAAAACACAAATGTTGCCTTTAAACCGCTGATGCCGCTGCCAAAATAACTAAACAGCACTACTCCGCCGATAAATGCCACTGAAGTATCGATTATTCCGCGTCCGCCAGCCAGAATACCAAACAATCTCCCCTGCTCGTCATCGCGGCCAAGCATGCGCACCAATTTTGCCAACGCCGGCCAATACATTCCTTCACAAAAAACACCTAATACTATCCACACCATCAACAGCGTTGAATACGCCGGCATCGTCGAAATAACGAAGCCGCAAATTCCGGTAATTACCAGCGATCCACCCACCAATAATTTCGCAGGAACCCGGTCTGCCGCATAAGTAGATAATAGATAGGCAATCGTCTGTGCAATTGAATAAACTGTCAGTGTAAAAGCAATCTGCGAATTGCTCAAGCCAAAGGCATCTTGAAACGGCACATATAAAACATCTGTGACATAAGCAATTTTATAAATGCTCCCAAGTCCAACCGTCAGCATCGCCAGCTTCATCCATTTGGCATAATTAATCGAATTATTCTGCAATTTCCCTCCAACCACCCCGCATAAAAGGGTGTGTGAAATAAACTCTGTAAATAGCAAGAAGTAACAAATGGAAGATAGGATTGATGCTATTCGATTCTGTCGCCGTGCATAATTGTTAGTTCACCATACACTTTCGACCAGTCTTT
>JBAYGT010000022.1:0-22062 GCA_041666525.1 Negativicutes bacterium | reverse complement strand
TTATACCAAAAACCGGTTAGTATCGCTCTTCTTTTCAGCGCTACTAACCGGCTTTCCTTGGTTTTGTGTTTTGTATTCTTTTGTATCGTTATTGCGCTACGGCTTTTTACACAGCCCCTTTTTATCGTAGTTATTCAATTCATTTTCAACGCCCGGTTGAGTTCTTCGATGCTTAAGTAGTTTTGTGTGCGCATATAGGCTTCAATGCCTGTAGCGATTTCGATGGTAATTAATGGATTGATGAAATTAGCAGTACCGACCATGACGGCGCTGGCGCCGGCGAGCATAAACTCGATAGCATCCTGCCAACAGCAAATTCCGCCCATACCGATTACCGGAATTTTTACACAATTTGTCACTTCGTGCACCATCCGCAACGCCACTGGTTTGACGGCAGCGCCGGATAAACCGCCATAATTATTAGCCAGAATCGGCCGCTTTTTGTTGATGTCAATTGCCATTCCCAGCAGAGTGTTTATCAATGATACCGCATCGGCACCGTTTCGCTCGGCAGCGAGGGCGATTTCCTTGATGTCGCGCACGTTCGGTGTGAGCTTGACAATTAAAGTTTTCACGGTGCGGGCGCGAACTGCTGATACTACTTCACTGATGCCGTCGACGCTGCTACCAAAAGCCATGCACCCGGCTTTGACGTTCGGGCAAGATACATTGAGTTCAATGGCATCAATATCCGTGTCATCGAGGATGGCCGCCATCTGGCAATAATCGTCGAGGGAGTTGCCGGCGATGTTGGCGATAATTTTGGCGCTGTATTGCCGTAAAAACGGAATTTCCTGTTCGATAAAATAATGTACGCCGGGATTTTGCAAGCCGACTGAATTGAGCATGCCGCCCGGTGTTTCTGCACAGCGCGGCGCGGCGTTACCCTGCCGCGGTTCGAGCGTCAGTCCTTTTACGGAGATTGCGCCAAGCTTATTTAAATCGACATACTCGCTGTATTCCCGGCCAAAGCCAAAACAACCGCTTGCTGCAATTACCGGATTATTTAAATGCAAACTGCCGATATTGACAGATAAATTCACGTTCGCTCTCCTTTATGACTTTGTAACTTTGTGGCTATTAGTTCTCCCACACAACATCCTGTGCCCAAAACACCGGTCCGTCTTTACAGACATGGCTGTGTTGCCAGCCGGATTGGGAGTCGGCTTTGGTTTTGCAGGCGCAGACCAGACAGGCGCCGATGCCGCAAGCCATCCGCTCTTCGAGTGAAACTTGGCAGGGTATATTGAACTGCATGGATAGTTTGGCGATGGCATTCAACATCATCGTAGGACCGCAAGCGTAGATAATGTCTGGTAAGTCTCCCGCTTGAAGTTGTAATTCTAAAGCTTGCGCGGTATTGCCATGAAATCCGCCGCTGCCGTCGTCGGTACAATAGATAAATTTGTCGGATATAGCGGCAAATTCGTCATTGATGACGAATTTGCCAACTGAAGTGAAGCCGACGATACTGGTTTTGTGCGCGTCCGGATACTGTTTTAACAACGCAAATAACGGAAAAATACCGATGCCGCCGCCGGCGATGCAGACACTTTTAAAGGTGCTGTTTACAGCAAAGCCGTTCCCAAGCGGCGCGAGTATATCAAGTTTATCGCCGACATTTTTTTTCGCCAGTAGCTCTGTGCCGTGTCCGCGCACTTGAAAAACAAAACTGACGGTATACTTAGCTTTGTCAATGTCAAAAATGCTGATTGGGCGTCGCAACATGGCAACATCAGACGAACAGTTGATATGCAAAAACTGTCCGGGCAGAGCGCTGTCGGACAACTCTGGCGCATGGATGGTGAATTGATAGGTGTCACTATTCAGCTGTGTTTTTTCTACAATTTCAACAAGATGTTTATTCATTACTAAAGCGGCACTCCTTTATAGCTTTGCGGCTCTGCAACTAATTATTCTTCAACATTCATTAACTCCGCTAAATCGTAGATTGGCAGTGATTTGTTCAGCATCCGGTTCTGCAGGCAGTATAACAATACCCGCGCAGTGTCCAAAGATGTCAGACAAGTCAGCGACAATTCGACGGCCTTACGGCGGATTTGAAAGCCGTCATTTAACGGCTGGCGGCCGCGCGACGGAGTGTTGATGATCATACCAATGTCGCCGCTCTCGATGAGATCGAGAATATTCGGGTGGGCTTCGCTGATTTTGCGTACCGGAATTGTTGGTACCAACCTGCGGTTCAGCCGTCCGGCGGTTTTGGTGGTTGCAAACAATTTGTAACCCAGTTCCTGATAACCTTCAGCGATTGCCACCAATTCCGGTTTGTCGCTGTCCTTGACCGTCATCAGGATGCCTTTGTCAATGTCCGGAACTTTCATACCGGCGCCAAGCAAACCTTTGAACAGCGCCTCCGGGAAATTTTTGCCGATGCCGAGTGCTTCACCGGTGGATTTCATTTCCGGGCCAAGCGCGGTATCAACACCGTGCAGTTTTTCAAAACTAAACACCGGCACTTTTACACTGACATAGTCCGGCTCGGGGTATAAGCCGGTGCCGTAACTGAACTCGCTTAATTTGTGGCCCATACAGACTTTTGTGGCCAATTCAATCATCGGAATTCCGGTTACTTTGCTGATATAAGGAACGGTGCGGCTGGAGCGGGGGTTGGCTTCGATGATGTATACTTCGTCATCATAGTAAACGAACTGAATGTTGATTAGCCCGACAATGTTTAATTCTTTGGCAAGCTTACGGGTTATGCTGTAGATTTTTTGTTTTACTTCGATGGATACGCTCTGGGTCGGATATACCGAGATACTGTCGCCGGAATGTACCCCGGCGCGTTCGATGTGTTCCATAATCCCCGGGACAAGAATACTCTCACCGTCGCAAATAGCATCGACCTCTAATTCTTTACCCGGCAGATATTTATCGATCAATATCGGATAGTCTTGCTTGATGAGGCTGATGATATCGAAAAATTTATCAAGGTCTTCGTCGGTATAGGCGATTTCCATACCCTGACCGCCGAGCACGAAGGACGGCCGGATTATTACCGGGTAGCCCAGTTCGTTTGCCAACCGGATGCCGTCGGTAATTTTGGTAAAAGTTTTACCGGCAGGGCGGAGAATATTTAATTTTTCGAGAATTTTTTCAAACAATTCGCGGTCTTCGGCCGCTTCGATATCATCCGGCTGAGTGCCATATACTTTGATGCCGCGTTGTTTCATAAAATTAGCCAGTTTGATGGCAGTTTGTCCGCCGAATTGCACAAACACGCCGTCAGGTTGCTCAATGTCGATGATACTTTCGACGTCTTCCGGAGTAAGCGGTTCAAAATACAGCCGGTCGGCGGTATCGAAATCGGTGCTGACGGTTTCCGGGTTGTTGTTTATGATTATCGTTTGGTAACCAAGTTCTTTGAGTGCCCAAATACAATGTACCGAGCAAAAATCGAATTCGATACCTTGGCCGATGCGGATCGGGCCGGAACCAAATACGATTACTTTTTTACCCGGTTTTGGATTTGCTTCGCAATGCTCGTCATAGGTTGAATAAAAATACGGCGTCTGAGCCTCGAACTCCGCAGCGCAGGTGTCGACCATTTTATAGACTGCGCGGATGCCGCGGGCCTTTCGGGAAGCGGAGATATAATCTTCGCTGTTTCCGGTTAATTCGCCGATTATTTTGTCAGGGAAACCAAGTTGTTTTATTTCGCGCAAGCGTTCATCATCAATCGAATCAAAGCTGGTGGTTTTTAACCATTCTTCGGTCGCAACTATGGTTTTTAGCTGTGATAAAAAATAGCGATCAACTTTGGTAGTATTGTGCAACAATTCAATATCCATGCCGCGCCGGAGCGCGGCGGTCAGCGCAAATAGTAATTCATCGTGCGGTGTCTTGAGCTTATCGTGTAATTGTTCATCGGTCATGTCGCTGTAGATAACTTTTTCCAGCGAATGCATATTTATTTCCAATGAGCGCACGGCTTTCAGCAACGCCGAGGAAAACGAATTACTGATTGCCATTACTTCGCCGGTGGCTTGCATTTGGGTGCCGAGCGTCCGGCGGGCGCTGACAAATTTGTCAAACGGGAATTTCGGGAGTTTAACTACCACATAATCGAGTGAAGGCTCAAAACAGGCATAGGTTTTGCCGGTTACAGCATTGGTAATTTCATCAAGGCTGTAGCCAATAGCGATTTTTGCCGATACTTTGGCAATCGGGTAGCCGGTCGCCTTTGACGCTAGTGCCGACGAGCGGCTGACCCGGGGGTTAACTTCGATTACCGCATATTCCATCGATTCGGTGTGTAGCGCAAACTGCACATTACAACCGCCTTCGATACCCATAGCGGTGATAATGTTGAGAGCTGCCGACCGCAACATCTGATATTCTTTGTCAGATAATGTTTGTGAGGGGGCAACGACGATGCTGTCACCGGTATGGACGCCGACCGGATCGATGTTTTCCATATTGCAAATGGTTATTACATTGCCTTTACCGTCACGAACGACTTCGTATTCGATTTCTTTCCAGCCGGAAATACATTTTTCAATCAACGCCTGGGTAACGCGGCTGAGCCGCAAACCGGTAGTTGCAATTTCGATAAGCTGTTCGCGGGTTTCGGCGATACCGCCGCCGCTGCCGCCAAGCGTGTATGCCGGACGGACAATTACCGGATAGCCGATTTCCTCGGCAAATTCCAGCGCATCTTCCACCAAACCGACAACTTTGCTTTTGATACAGGGTTCGTTTATTGATTCCATAGTGTCTTTGAAAGTCTGGCGATCCTCGGCTTTTTTGATGGCGTCGATGTTGGCGCCGAGCATAGTCACATGATGCTGATCGAGAAACCCGCTTTCGGCAAGCTCCATCGCCAAATTCAGGCCAGTCTGGCCGCCGAGTGTCGGCAGGATGCTGTCCGGGCGTTCTTTTATAATAATCTTTTCGAGTACTTTTACGGTCATTGGTTCGATGTATATTTTATCGGCAATCCGGGTATCAATCATGATCGTTGCCGGATTGCTGTTTAGCAGCACAACTTCAATGCCTTCTTCTTTTAGCGCCCGGCAGGCCTGGGTGCCGGCATAATCAAATTCAGCGGCCTGACCAATGATTATTGGCCCGGAGCCGATAACCAGCGTCTTTTTTATTAAAGGATTTTTTGGCATAACACCTTCCAAAATTTTATAGTAGCTGCAAAGGAGAAAAAAAGAAATAGACAAAAGATTCCTGGGGCTATCGTTCATCTTCTAAGGCTATGAGGCTCAGTTTCTTTGAAGCTCTGCAGCTTTGCGGCTTCTACAGCATCGCCATGAATTCGTCAAACAGATAGGCGGTGTCTTTGGGCCCGGGTGCGGCTTCGGGGTGAAACTGTACCGAGAAAACCGGTGCATCGAGGTAGCGCACCCCTTCAATGGAATTGTCATTGAGATTGATATGAGTTATTTCAATCGGCTTGCCGGATAATGATTCATGCAAGATTGAATAACCGTGATTTTGTGAAGTGATATAAGTCAGGTCCTTTTTTAGATCTTTCACTGGATGATTGCAACCACGGTGTCCGTATTTCAACCGGCCGGTGTCGGCCGCTTTTGCCAGCGCCAACAACTGATGCCCCAGACAAATGCCGAAGATTGGTTTTCTACCGTACAAATCGCGGAGCGTCTGAATGGCCGGTTGACAATCTTTGGGGTCGCCGGGACCGTTGGACAGAAGAATTCCGGCGGGATTGCAACTCAAAACTTCGGCAGCAGTTGAAAATGCCGGATACAGATATATTTCACAATCACGGTTTAGTAATGAACGGAGGATGTTGGTTTTGATGCCGTAGTCGATTACGGCAATCCGCGGTCCGTTGCCGGGGAAGTGCTTTACACTAGCAGTTGTAACATTTGCAACCGCGTCAGTTACGGAAAATTCGGCAAATGCCGGATAGATTTTGTCAAAATCAAAACCTTCCAAGGGTGCGATGATGCCGCGCAGCGTACCGTTATCACGAATTGTTTTGGTAAGCGCCCGGGTGTCAATACCTTCGATGCCGACGATATCATGTTCTTTCAAATAATCATCAAGGGTGCGTGTCGAACGCCAATTGCTGGGCGCTTTGCATAATTCGCGTACGACAAATCCGCGTACTTTTGGATTGAGCGATTCCAAGTCTTCGGTGTTGATGCCGTAATTACCGATCAACGGATAAGTCATAGTGACTATTTGTCCGTAGTAGGAGGGGTCGGTAAGTAACTCCTGATAGCCGGTCATGCCGGTATTGAATACGACTTCGCCAACAGTTTCACGTAATGCGCCAAAACTGTTGCCACGAAAAATAATACCGTTTTCTAATGCCAGTACTGCTTTCATAGTTCCTCCAATGCCAAAACTATTTCATCGCGCATACGCAACGCTTCGGCACGCGCGGCGGCGGCGAATTGGACAGCGGTGAATTGATTGCGCCATATTGCCGATTTATGAGCCAGCATAATACTGCGGCTGGCGTTTACAATAGCGCCCAGGCCGTCGCGATTAAAATTTGGCAGAATGCTTTTTGCCGAGCCGCCCTGCGCGCCGTAACCCGGCACCAAAATATAGGCGTGGGGCATGATTGCGCGGAGTTTTTCTGCTTGTTCGGGATAAGTCGCGCCAACTACTGCACCGACACTGCTATAATTATTAATTCCGATGAGATTATGTCCCCATTCGTTAATGAGCGCCGCAACTTTTTCGGCGACACTCTCGCCGGATTGCAACAGCAAATCTTGTAGTTGGCCGCTGGAGGGGTTGGATGTTTTTGCCAAAACAAAAATACCGGTGCGGTAGGTGTTGCAAGAGTTCACAAATGGTTCGATTCCGTCGACGCCGAGGTAGGGGTTAACGGTCAGCGCATCGCAGGCAAATGCCGTGTTTTCAATGAATCCCTGAGCGTAACCCTCGGCGCTGCTGCCAATGTCGTTGCGTTTACCGTCGGCGATAACCAGCAATCCGTTTTTCTGGGCATAGCGGACAGTTTTTTCAAAGGCCAGCATTCCCGGTAAACCGATTGCTTCATAACAGGCCAACTGTGGTTTTACACAGGGTACGACGTCGGCGATTGCATCAATTATTTGGCGGTTAAACTCGAAAAATGCCCGGCCGATCGCATCAAACGGATTACCTTCCTGAGCACGGGCTTGTTGCAAGATGTGTTCAGGAATAAATTCTGGTCGCGGATCCAAACCAACGACGCTGGGATTGTTAGTTTGTTTTATTTTTTCAATAAGTCTGTCAATGAACATAGCGAACCCCTTAAATTGACGTTGAGCAAAAAAAAAGCAAGGATACTATCCTTGCTGATTATAAATCAAAAATCAAAAAACAACCATTCGGATTACAGAACGCTATGTCGTGAAATTTCTTTAATTTCATAACGCTACCTCCGAAATTTGTCAGCTTATTGTAGCATAACCAGTTGTAGCTGTCAATTTCGGGAATATTTTAATACGCCGCCTACAATGGTGTGTTCAATTACGCCGGTAAGGTTCATACCGTTAAAGGGTGTGTTTTTGCCTTTAGAGTGGAAAAAAGCGCTGTCAACCATATAACGAGTATTGGTATCGACGATTGTGATATCAGCCGGAGTGCCAACGGCAATTGTTCCGGTTGGTTTGTTCATAATTTTTGCCGGAGTCAACGCCATTTTCCTGGCGACAGTTTCCAAAGTCAGATGTCCGGGTTGGACTAAAAAAGTATTTACTACGGCAAACGCCGTTTCCAAACCGGAAATGCCAAATGTCGCTGATTCAAAACCACAGGATTTTTCAGTTGCGTGATGCGGCGCGTGGTCGGTCGCAATAACATCAATGGTACCGTCGCACAAACCTTCGATGATTGCAGTAACGTCGTCAGCGGTGCGTAAGGGTGGATTGACTTTTGCGGCAGTATTTAAACCTCTACAAGCGCTGTCAGTCAGCGAGAAATAGTGTGGGCAGGTTTCGGCGGTAACGTGTGTACCGCGAGCTTTAGCAGCGCGGATTATAGCCACACTGCCGCGGGTGCTGACATGCATAATGTGAATGGGTAAATTCAAATTTTCGGCAATCATTATGTCCCGGGCAGTGATCGTTTCTTCGGCCGCTGCCGGAATGCCGCGCAGACCGAGGTCTGTAGCGGTTATACCTTCATTCATCACACCGTCAGCAGATAGCGACTGATCTTCACAATGTGAAAGGATTATTAAACCGGCTTTTGCTGCTGATTGTATGGCTTGCCGCATCAAAGCCGTATCAGCAACCGGCTTGCCGTCATCGGATAAGGCAATTACCCCGGCAGCTTTAAGTGTCAAAAAATCATTAAGTTGTTTGCCGGACTGACCTTTGGTGATAGCGCCAACCGGGTAGAGTGCGCACAAATCAAGTTGCTTTGCTCGTTCGGTAATAAACTGCACCGTCGCGGCACTATCAATTGCCGGATTGGTGTTAGGCATACAGGCAAGCGAAGTAAAGCCGCCGGCTAGTGCGGCACGCATCCCGCTCGCCAGCGTTTCTTTGTGTTCAAAACCCGGCTCACGCAGATGGCAATGCATATCGAAAAAACCCGGTAAAATATATTTGCCGGCGGCATTAATGGTAGTTGCATTAGTTGTGCCGAGGTTTGGAGCAATACGCCTGATAACGCCGTTTTCTATTAATAAATCACAACCGGTTATCCGGCCATTTTGCGGGCAAATTATTGTTCCGTTTTGTATCAGGATATTCATACTAATCTCCAATTGTCAGTTTCGATGTCAGTCATTAATATCAGTCATTCTACACAAACGATATTAAACCTGCAACTTTTCTGTTTTACAGGCAGGATTTTTTTGCGAAACGCAGAATATAAGTAATATTAAAGTGCTGTTAGTTGAAGTTTTGGGAAGGCGGTACAAGATGAAAAAACAGGATTTTGTTGAATTGGCGCTGTCGTTGGGTGCTGACGATGCAGTGGTTTTTTCGGTTGATGATATCGTGTTTGATTCACGGACGTTGTTGAAATGTATGTTTGGTTGCCCGGATTGGGGCAGCGGCAATACTTGCCCGTCTAAACCCGGTTCGCCCTCACCTTGGGAATATGAGAAGATGCTCAAAGAATATAAGTGGGGAATTATCGTTCACAGTACCGATAAACAAAAAGCCCGGGAAATATCCTTCGAGGTTGAACGTCAGGCGTTTTTGGATGGTTATTACTTCGCGTTTTCGATGAGCGATTGTGCAATTTGTGAAAAATATGCCGGGTTTGCCGATAAGCCATGTATCAGTGTCAAAAAAGCCCGTCCGGCATTTCACAGTGTTGGAATCGATGTTTTTGCTACTGTTAGCAAATTTGGTTTACCGATTGATACTTTGAAAAATATCGATGAAGTGACTAACTGGTATGCTGCAGTTTGGATTAAATAGGAGGTACCGATGATTGATTTACATAAAGAATATTTAACGCTGATACAGACTTCGTTTCACGAAGATTTTGGTGATTTTGGCGATATTTCTGTTGAGGCGGTATTTAATGATTCGGATTGCACTCAGGCAGTTTTATTAAGCAAAGCTGACGGAGTGCTGGCTGGTGTTCAGGCTTTTGAGCTGACTTTTAAAACTTTTGACAATAGTACGCATGTTGTTCTTCACAAAAAAGATGGCGATAAAATTTTCAAGGGTGATGTAATTGCCGAAGTATCCGGACGTACTAAGACGGTGTTGATGGGTGAACGAACGGCGATTAATATTATTGCCTTTATGTCAGGAATAGCGACGCAGACGGCATTATGTGTCGAAGCGGCAAAAACCAGCGGCCACGCATTGATTCTTGATACCCGAAAAACATTGCCCGGCTGGCGGCGGCTTTCGAAATATGCGGTACGTTGCGGTGGCGGCAGCAATCATCGTATGGGATTGTATGATATGGTAATGCTCAAAGATAATCATATCGATGCGGCCGGAGGTATCTCGGCGGCGGTTGGTGCCACGGTCAATCGCTGGGGCAACCGCTTTGCAATTGAAGTGGAGACGCGGAATCTGGACGAGGTGCGTCAAGCTGTCGAGGCACATGCCGACTGGATTATGTTGGATAATATGGATAATGAAACTATGCGGCAGGCGGTTAAAATCATCAACGGACGTGCCAAGGTCGAAGCGTCGGGAAATATGACAATCGAACGGATTGCCGGTGTGAGTGCAACCGGGGTGGATTTTATTTCGATTGGGAGTTTGACACATTCGGTAGAAGCGTTTGATTTCAGTCTGCGGATAAAATAATTCATAAAAATCCAAGGAGAACAGTATGTATAAAGAAGAAATTTTAAGCCTAAAACAACAATTGGGTGACAAGTTGTTATTGTTAGCCCATTATTATCAGCATGATGATGTTTATTATAGCGCCGATGTTACCGGTGACAGTTATCAATTGGCAGTGACTGCGGCAAAATCAACTGCAAAATATGTAGTAATGTGCGGCGTAAGCTTCATGGCAGATACCGTAAAGTTACTGGTCAAAAACGGTGTTCGGGTATTTTCGCCGGATATGCTGGCGGGTTGTCCGATGGCGGCGATGATCGATGAGGATTTGTTTCGAGGTGTCTACGGTAAAATATGCGAATGTACAAAAACTGCTCCGGTGCCGGTATTGTATGTAAATTCTACTTTGGCAACCAAAGCCGCAGTTGGCGAAGCCGGCGGATTGTGTTGCACATCCAGCAATGCCAAGAAAATTGCCCGGCAACTGTTAGCTGAAGGAAAACGATTGTTCTTTTTGCCGGATAAAAATCTGGCGATTAATGTTGCCGCTGAATTGGGAATAGCTCCAAATGAAATCTGTATGGTTGACCGCAACAGCAAAATCGAAGATATTAATCCGGATGCCCGGTTGTTCGTTTGGTATGGTTTTTGCATCACGCATCGGCGGATTAGTGTCGATGATGTTCGGGCAGTACGCGCAAAATATCCGGGCGCAAAAATCATCGCTCATCCGGAGTGCGAACCGGAAGTTATTACGGCTATTGATTATGCCGGATCGACCTCGCAATTGTTGAAATATTTCATGGATGCGCCGAGCGGAGCGACAATTATTGTCGGTACCGAATTGAAATTTGTCGAACGCCTGCCGCAATTACGGAGCGATGTCCAAGTGTTTGCGCTGCGCCAGTCAGCCTGCGTCAATATGGCGCAAATTACGCCTGAGCGGCTGCGTGACTGTTTGAAGGCGTTGGTTGCAGTTGAAAATGGCCAATCCGGGGCGGCGGATTCTTTCGAAACGCACATTGATAACAGATATGTTCAAACGGCGTTGCTAACGCTGAACAAAATGATTAGCGAAACTGAGCGATAAGCGGGGGTGAAAGTGTCACAAAGAAGTTGTTTTGATTGTTTGGTGATTGGTTCGGGAATAGCCGGATTGTGCACGGCGATAAAAGCTGCCGAGAATGGCATGAAGGTCGCAGTGCTCAGCAAAGAAACAGAACTTAATATTTGCAATACCAATCACGCGCAAGGCGGAATCGTTGCGACTAATCCGATTGAAACGGCTGCGGCACTGGAAAAAGATATTCTGCGTGCCGGTGACTACGCTAATTATCTCGATGCAGTGCACTATCTTTCTGAGCAGGGCGCACCGTTGATTGAGCCGTTTTTGGCAGATAAGATGGGAGTGCCGTTTTGCAAGAACGCGGCGGGCGAATATGACCGCACTCGTGAAGGCGCGCATTCGGAGCGGAGAATCCTGCACGTCAAAGACGGCAGCGGCGAGGCAATTGAAACAGCGTTGATCGCGTACGTTGATAAACTCAAAAATATTACGGTATATACTGAATATACGGTAATTGATTTGATAACCAATACCCATCAATCACGCGACCCGCAGGAACGTTACAACGCCAAACGGGTTATCGGCGCGTATGTGCTAAATGGTAAAACCAATGATGTGGAGATTATATTTGCGCCGCGAACGGTACTGGCAACCGGCGGAGTCGGCGGATTATATACATATACCAGCAATATTACCGGAGCGACTGGTGACGGATTGGCGATTGCCGAGCGCCTGGGGGCGGAAATAATCAATGCCGAGTACATTCAGTTTCATCCGACCGTGTTATTTCACCGTGACTTAAAGCGGTTTTTGATAACCGAAGCGTTACGGGGTGAAGGCGCCCGGTTGTGTAATCGCCGGGGCGAGTATTTTATGGACAGATATTCGCCGGAGCTAAAAGATTTAGCACCGCGCGATGAGGTGGCACGTGCGATTTACTGTGAAATGGAAAATGACGATGCCGGTTATGTTTTTTTAGATGCGCGTAATATCACGCATGTCGACGTTGCCGACCGGTTTCCCAAGGTTTTTAACAACTGCCTTAAAGTCGGTATTGATATTCGCAAAGATTTGATTCCGGTGGTACCGGCGGCGCATTATTTTTGCGGCGGAATAAAAGTCGACGGAGTGGGTAGAACTTCAATCGACGGATTGTGGGCAGTGGGCGAGGTTTCTTGTACCGGTGTGCACGGCGCCAACCGGTTGGCGTCAGTTTCGTTGTTGGAAGGCGTAGTTTGGGGAATAAATGCCGGTTGCGATATTGCACAATCAAAACATTCGATAGCGGCTGAACTTTGTGACAGCATACCGGATTGGATATTACCGAAGATTGAAGAAACCATTGATCCGGTCTTGATAAATCAGGATATTTCTATGGTGCGAAAAATTATGTGGAATTATTGCGGCATTATTCGCAACCGTAAACGTATGACCCGGGCGCTGGCTGATTTAAACTATTTGCATCACCGGGTTGAGCAATTTTATCGTTCGGCGCGTATCACCCGGCAATTAATTGAGCTACATAATGCTGTCACTGCTTCATGGGTAATTATCCGTTCAGCTTTGTCCAATTCAGAATCCAAAGGTTGCCATTTTGTTGAGCAAGAACATGACCGAAAATAGAAAAAAAGTATTTACAAAGAATGCGGCAAACGAATTAAAAACACCATTAACCGGTATTATTAGCAATGCTGATATGATTGTTAATTATGTCGAAAACATTGAAGATGCCAAAATACTTGCGAAGAATATTCAAAATGACGCTGAACGGTTAGCGACAATGACTAAGAATTTGTTCAGCCTGGCACGTTTACAAGGTTCAGAATACCGTGAAAATATGGAACTGCAGCCGGTGGACTTGACAAAAATAATCCGTGAAGCAATTGCGCTCTGTCGGATAAGTTTAACCGAGAATCAGCAGGAGCTGCGTTTTAACTATGACGATGATTGTTTGATTGATAGCGATCCTGAATTGTTGCGGCAGGCGTTTGTCAATCTGATCGACAATGCGGCGAGATACTCACCGCGGGGCGGTAAAATAGTAGTCAGTATGTTTTGTGAGATTGATTGCGTGCGTATCAGCGTTGCCGATAACGGTTCGGGTATTTCCGAGTGCGATGTAGACCGGATATTTGACGAATTCTATCGTGCCGACAAATCGCTCGCGCAGGCGATTGCCGGCAGCGGACTGGGATTGGCTATTACCAAACAAATAATTGAGGTTCTTAACGGTCAAATTAAGGTTGAGAGCACTGTTGGCACTGGGACGGAGTTTATCATAAAATTGTCACGGAGAAGGAACGTTTCGTAAATTACTATTGATCTTCTTAATGGAGGATTGTGTGCAAGAAACTATATTTTACCGGTTGCCGGATTTAATTGAAAATGGTGATGATTGGCCGAAATTTGTCGGTAGTTTGCCACGGCAAAACATCGGCTGTTGTAACTGGGAGCAAGAGTACCCTTATAAACCAAAAGTGTCTTTTGCAACGGGTTGGAATCCGTCTGGTTTTTTTCTGGATTATTGTGTGCATGAACAACAGTTGCGCGCGATGAACACAGATAATAACTCTGCAGTTTGGGAAGATAGTTGTGTGGAGTTTTTTTTCCAATTTCAACCGGGCGCCCGGCATTATAGTTTTGAATTCAATCCCATCGGCGCATTTTTGGGACAAATCAATTTTATTAATTACGGCGAGTGGATAGAACCGGCCGATCTCGCCAAAATAAAAGTGCGGGGGAGTTTTGTCAACCCTGATGGTAGTATTGAACCGTTGCTTATTGACAGAGTTACTGACTGGAAATTGAGCGTTTTTATTCCGTTTGAGTTATTGACGCTTGCTGAAGCGCAAATGATTATCAGAGGATTAAAGTTTTTCGTTAATTTTTTCAAGTGCGGTGACAAAACCGAACAGCCACATTTTATTAGCTGGAGTCCAATCACCTGGCCCCAACCGAGTTTTCATCGCCCACAGTTTTTTGGGACAGCTAAACTTGCGTAGATTAAGTATTATTGGAGAAAACAAAAATAATTGACGAGTAAAAAAGGGCTGTGCTGAAACATAGGTTTCAACGCAGCCCTTTAGTTATTATTCGGTTAATGTTATTTGCTCAAAGCGTTAAATTTTTCATAATAACTATCCATCAATTCCCGGATAGCCTTACCAATTTTAACATAAGCATATTCATTTAAATTAGCTAACGATACGCGGGCTGAGCGATGTTGTGCGCCGAAGCCTTTGCCGGGTAATAACACAACACCGGATTTTTCTGCTAAGTAGAACAATATTTCGAACGGTTTCATGGTTTTACGCATCCATTCGACAAATTCGGTGCCACATTCGTTTTCGCCAAGGATATCTAAGTCGATTAGCTCATAGTAGCCTACCAAATTTTCGTCGGTTTTCGGCTGGACGTTCATCGCGCGGTACAAAGCAGCGCGGCGGCTTCGAATAAGCCGCTTCATGGCGTTTTTATAGGCTTCGGGCTGATCCATTAGTGAGAACAGCGAAAACAATACCATTTGCACTTGCTGGGGTGTGGACAACCCGGCGGTGTGGTTGAGCGCGACGGTGCGGCTGTCAGCTACCAAACGGTCAATGAATTTTAAGTCCTGAGGATTCGTCATAATTGAGGAATAACGTTGGTTTAGACTGCTTTGGTTAGCTGCGGACAAGCTTTTGAGCAATACATTGTCAATGACATTGGAGTGATGCGTGGCAATAACGCCCAAACGCCAACCGGTAGCGCCAAAATATTTTGAATAGGAATATACTAAAATAGTGTTCGCCGGACAATAAGCAAATATCGAAGTATAGTTATCGGCAAACGTGGCATAAACATCATCAGTGATGATTAGTAAGTCCGGTCGCTGTTTGATAATTTCCACCAAGTGTTTCATATTGGCGTCGCATAATTTAACCGATGGCGGATTACTGGGATTGACCAAACAAAACACTTTTATTGCCGGATCTAATAATTTATCCAGTTCTTCGTTAGAATACTGCCAGTCAAGTTTTGGATCGGCGTTTATATATACTTTTTTTAGTTGATAATCATCCAAATCAGGAATTTCCATGTAGGGGGTGAAAATTGGCATACCCATTGCGATAGAGTCGCCGTGGGAGACTAATTTATTTTCCCGCAGAGTATTGAACAGATAGGTCATGGCCGCAGTGCCGCCTTCAACGGCGTACATATCGAAGTCGCCTTTAAATTGTGGATTGTTATCAATCATTTCTTGTCGGATATATTGGTTGACAATTTTTTCCGACAACGCCAACATGCGGTCAGGAACTGGATAATTACAAGCTAGAATTGCTTCACACATTTCATAAAGAAAATCGCCGTCTGACAAACCTAACTGATCACGTACATACGCTACTGCTCCGTGCATAAAGTCTACCCCGGAAACAGTTTTGTTATTTTGACAAAAAGTTTCGAATCGATGTTCGATGCCTTCGCGCAACGGAAATCCGCCAACCCCCTCAGGCATATATGCAAACGAGCGTTCAGCTTCCAACAAGGCAAATTGACCTAACTGAAAGAAACCGTGTCGGGGAATAGTAGCCAAAAAATTCGGGTTGCCACGACCGGCGTTTAGCATAGTATTGTTTTTCGAGTTATGCGCAATTTTGATTAATTCATCTTTCAACTCGAACGGGCTAATTGTTGTAAGTTTTGCTAAATCATTAACATTCATAGCTGTTTTCAACCTCTCATTATTAATTACTTTGCAAGTATTATAACTTCTGTTTTATACAAAAGCTACTATCAATGGTCCCAATAAAGTCAGCAGTATATTAGCGATTGCGTAGGTTATGGCAAACGGTAATGTTGGAACAGAGTTGCCGGCTTTTTCCAATACTGAACCAAACGCCGGGTTGGCACTGCGTGAACCACTCAAAGCTCCGGCAAAAAAAGCTACGTTACGATAACGCAGAACATACCAGCCAAATAGTGTTGCTAATAGTAACGGCACGACAGTAACGATTAATCCGGCAACGAAAATCTCAATACCGCTATGCAATATAGTTTGGTAGGCTTGTAAACCGGCAGACAGTCCTACCGCGGCAACGAAAGCCGATAATCCAAAATCTTTTAAGAAGATCAGGCCGCCAATCGGAATGTTTCCAGCTTTTGGCCGCTTGGCGTGTAGCCAGCCAAAAACCAAGCCGCCTAGCAGCGCGCCGCCACCGGAACCCAGAGTGATAGGAATACCTTTGAGCTTAAACTCGATCATTCCTACCAATAAACCGAGCACCATGCCTAGTCCTAAGTAAACATAATCGGTAGCCGAGCTGCTGGTAACGACATAACCAATTTCGCTGGCAACGCGATTAATATCGGTAGCAGAACCATACAATTCGATTACATCGCCGTGTTTTAAAACGGTAGTGTCTTTTAACTCAATAACGTTATCCATGCGCGTGACACCGATTACATAGACACCGTGATATTGTGTTGAAGTGCGTGATTTTTTGATTTCTTGCCATGTTTGCTGTTGGATGGATTTGTTGGTAAAAATAACTTTCTTGGTTTCAAAAGTAAAGTCCATGTCTTCAGGAGCTTGGTAGACAAGATTGCCAATTTTTTCCGGACACTGCAGGATATAATCGCGGATACCGGTTAATAATACTAAATCGTCGGCAGCCAGAATAATATCGGGCGAAACTGTTAACAGCTTATCGCCGCGTTTTAATTTCTCTACAATAAATGCATAGTTAGCTTCAGACTCAAGATTAGCAATCGATTTGCCGTCTAAACTTGCTTTTACCTGAAAAACACGCGCCATAAAATCCTGAATAAAATGCTGGCTGTTATTACCAAACAATTTTAAGCTGACACTTTTATTTTGCAGTGTTTCCATTTCCAACGCGTCGTTTTTAATATTCCGACGCACCAACGCCTGCAATACGTCCGTACACATTATAATCGCCAATAGTGTACCGAAAATATAAGTGACCGCGTAACCGATAGCGACATTTCCTTGTAATCGCGCCGTCTCGCTGACGGACAAGCCTAACTGGCCAATAGCATCACCGGCAGTACCGATTATCGAAGATTGCGTAAGCGCGCCGGCGGCTACACCGGCCGCCAATCCCTGATCGAGATGAAATATTTTGGCACAGAGGACGACTGTGACTAAACCGGCAACTGCAACAAATATTGCTAATATAATTTCCTTGATAGCCGATTTGTTAAGCGCTGAAAAAAATTTCGGTCCGCTCTGGAATCCGACTGCATAAATAAACAATGCAAACATCAGATTTTTCACATCGGCACCGATAACAACACCAGTCTGGCTAACGACTACTGCGGCCAGTAACGAGCCCGCAACACCGCCGAGTTGAAACTTGCCGAATTTAAATCTGCCAATCCAGGAGCCGATTCCCACACTTAGCATTAACGCAATTATTGGATTTTCCGTGAAAATAGAATGAAAAAAATCCATTGGCTTCCTCCTTAAGTAAGAGCGATGAAATCTATACAAATTTTCTCGTTTCGTTGAAATTGTGGTAGCAAACGAAAAAAATAGATATTCAACGAGTGTATATGTTTAAATTATTGGTGTCAAGAAACTTCAAACCATTTTTTCAATGTGGAAATGTGTATCAATTTATCTTTTGGGGTGTAAGGTGCAAACAGCTCCAAATTTAATCGCGCATTCGGGGTATGGTTTTTGACAGAATCGATAAATTCTAACCAGTTTACCGTGCCGGACTGTGGATGTTGATGCTGGTCGTCGCTACCATCATTGTCGTGGATGTGGTAACTGGCAATATTCTTACCAATTCCGGCAATCATTTCATTAACGTTTTTTTTGCCAAAGTGATTGATGTGACCAATATCAATACAGACCGCAAAACAGGGAGAAAGAAATTTCTCCATTAGAAAGTTGAGCCAAACCGGGTCGGGGTCACTGACATTTTCGACCAGCAACCGGACTTTTTGACGTTCAGCCTGACGCAACAGCTTTTCCAACGCGGTGAGATAACGAGTTGCTCTTGCGGATTGGGCAAGCGGAAAACAATCAGGTTTGTATTTACTGTGAAAAATCAGATCGCAAGCGTTGATGGCTGAAGCGAAATCAATGTTTTCAGATATAGAGCGACTGGAAAATTCACGAAATTCGGAATTTTCCGAACCTAAGTCTATTGTATTGCCATAGATTGCTGAATGAATGTGTGGCCGAAGATTAATGGTTTCGAACAAATGGCATAGCGATTGTCGCGAATTTTTGCAAAAATCGCACACTTCCTGATAGTTGGTAGTTTTTTTATCCGGCAAAGTTAGTTCGATATCAGTTAGCGCCGTCTGAATAACGGTAATGTCCTCAGTAACTGACAGTGAATTCATAGTCGCTGAAAAAATATTGGACATAAATACTCCTAAAACAACAGATTTTTTGAATATTATACTATAAATGCAATGACAACTCTAAAGCATTTATTGTTATCCAAGTACAATTTTGATAAAATAACTGCGTTACAATGCGGACTAATAATGATTTTTCAAGACGGAGGCGAAGTTGACAGAATTATTTGTGGCTAGCTTACCGGGCGAAGACGTAGATCAATTGTTTTTTTCAAAAACCGGCACATTAAATGACTATTATCGTGCCAAAGTAATCCGCTATAGTCATAAACGGGCAAAGCTGCGGGCGTTGACTGCGGCATTGTTGCTTGCAAGAGTCGTAAACGAATTTTGTCAAATAGACTTCGCGCAAGCAAAAATAGCTGAAAACGAATATGGTAAACCGCATATTGTTGGATTACCTGATTTTCATTTTAATCTTTCCCATTCCGGAGAATGGGTGGTGTGTGCGATTAATCCTCAGCCGCTGGGGGTTGATGTTCAAGAGGTATGTCGCAAAACTGAGCTGGATATTGCTGAGCGATTTTTTTCGACAAGCGAGGCGGGCGATCTGCGGAAGTTACCGCAGCTTCAGCAGCGGGATTATTTTTTTACGCTTTGGGCGCTAAAAGAAAGCTATATTAAAGCTGAAGGTAAAGGTCTGTCGATAGCACTTGACAGTTTTGAATTTCGTGTAAATGAGCAGATTGAGTTTTTGGCAAATGACAGCACTTGCGGTTGGCAGTTTAGGTTGTATGAATTACAAGCCGGTTATAAGCTGGCATTATGTTTACCGCACGACCGGTTTCCGGTATTGCGTGATTGGTCCAAGCGGATTACTAATTAATGATGGAGAAGTGCATGAATGGATTTGAAGCGTTAAAAACATTGCGGACGGCGCTGCCGTCTGGCGAACCAGAAACTAAACCCAAGATCACCAAACAACAGCAGATTAGCAAAACAGAAGAAGAACGGGCGAATAATGATTGGTTGGAAAGTTTTGGCGGCGGTGCGGTGATTAATAAAAATGGTATCAGAAAATTTGTTGCGCACACCAGCCAGCCCAAACAGCAAAACCAAGCAGTAGGTGAAAAAATTGTGCAGCAGGCGATATCAACTGTGCAAACAAAGAAACCGATTATCAAGACAGTGGCGGATGACGATGAATTATTGAGATTGATGGGCGAATAATTTTGACAAAACTAAAAATGTTTTTGATTTATCACACAGAATAGAAGGAAAAATCCAAAATGCGTCGAAAATATTAATAGATTAGAATTGTCAAAAAATCTGCTTTCAATTTTCCGGGAGGTTTTCAACAATGAATTCTGAAGTCATTATTATCGGTATCGCCGGTGGCTCAGCATCAGGAAAAACAACGGTAGTAAAGAAAATTATGGATAAGTTTGGCGATCAACTCAGTTTGATTGCGCTTGATTCATATTATCGCGACCGCAGTGATTTAACTTATGATGAGCGCTGCAAAATCAACTACGACCACCCGGCTTCACTGGATTTCGATTTATTGATTGAAAATGTCAAACAGCTCAAGCGCGGACAAGACGTGGATATTCCGGTATACGATTTCGCAATTTACAACCGGGTACCGCAGGTAGAGCGTGTCCAAGCGCGGCGAATTATCGTGGTTGAAGGCATTTTGATTTTTGCAATTCCTGAACTTCGGAAGCTGTTCGATATTAAAGTGTTTGTCGATGCGGCAGCGGATGTACGGATGATGCGTCGGTTAAAACGCGATATGCAGGAGCGCGGACGGTCGTTTGAAAGTGTCGAGCGGCAATACTTTGAGACAGTGCGGCCAATGCATTTTGATTTTATCGAACCAAGCAAACAATACGCCGACATTATCATCCCCCGCGGTGGCAGTAATCTGGTAGCAATCAATATGCTGACTGCTAAAGTGAAGGATCTTCTTGATGGTGCTAAAGACTAAATTCAGTGTAAGGAGAAGAGATGTTTAATTTTTTAAAGACCGGCCCGGATGCAGCGCCTATTACTGATAAGGCGGAAATAGCGCGCAGTTATAAACGCAAGCGTATTTCGGTATTCTTATCTATCACCTTGGGTTACGCGCTATATTATGTATTGCGTCAAGGTTTTGCAGTTGTAACAAAACCGCTTTTAAACGAAGGCGTTTTTACTGCGACGCAAATCGGAGCGATTGGCTCAGTATTCTTTTTTACCTATATGATTGGTAAATGTCTTAATGGATTTCTGGCAGATAGTTTGAATATCAAACGCTTTTTGGCGCTTGGTTTATTTGTTTCAGCAGCAACCTTGGTGTTGATGGGCTTTTGTTCAACCTTTTATTTATTTGCAGTGTTGTGGGGCGTGAGCGGCTGGTTCCAGACGTATGGTGCGGCGCCTTGTATTGTGTCGCTAAATCAATGGTTTTCCAATAAAGAGCGTGGTACGCTCTATGGCATCTGGTTTTCAGCGCATAATATTGGTACGGCGCTGACTTATGTAATTACTGCGTACATAGTGGTATCTTACGGTTGGCGCTGGGGATTTTGGGTGCCGGGTGTTGTCTGTCTGGCAGCAGCTTTTTTACTTTACTTTTTTATGTACGATCGGCCGCAGTGCTATGGTTTGCCATCAATTGGCCTGTATTCTGGCGATGTAACTTGTGCAAAACCTAAAGTCAGCGGCAAAGAAATATTGGCTGCTCAGTTATCGGTTATAAAAAATCCGGTAGTCTGGATACTGGGGTTGGCCAGTGCGTCTTGCTATATTACCCGTTATGCCTTTGAAATGTGGGGAGTGTTGTTCTTGACCACCAAAGGTTATAGTTTGATGGGCGCGAGCAGTATGATCGCAATTTCTCAGGTAACCGGAATATTCGGCGCGTTCACTTGCGGCTGGGTGTCGGATAAATTTTTTCATCACAAACGCAATATGCCTTGTCTTATATTCGGTGTGTTCTTTGTGTTATCTACAGCCGGATTTGTATATGGGCCTAAAGACATTACTTGGTTGGTTTATGTAAGCCTTGCACTGTTTGGTTACACGCTCTATGCCCTTATTGCTTACCTGGGCGGTTTGATGGCGGTGGATTTATGCTCCAAAAAAGCGACCGGCGCGGTAATGGGAGTTATCGGGTTGTTTAGCTATGCTGGTGCGTCTTTGCAACAAATGCTTAACGGTTATCTGGTCGATGCCTATAAGTACGTAGGCGCTGATGGCAAAACTATGTATGATTTTACCCACGTTACACCGTTTTGGGTTATCGCCGCGGTGGTGACCTGCATTTTACCGTTGTTGGTATGGAATGCAAAGCCGAAAGAAGATTGCGATTAAGGGTCATAATATTCAAATAATGTACGCCCTGCCGGTCGGCAGGGCGTATTTTTGTGAAAAAACGAAAAAATACCGATAAAATTCGCAAAAACGGTTGACAGAGCCGAAGAGGGCTGA
>JBAYGT010000021.1:0-26151 GCA_041666525.1 Negativicutes bacterium | reverse complement strand
AGTTACGGATGATGTCATAAAATTCGGCGCCGGAATAACGAAAGCTGATTTGGAATTTGTGCGGCAAGCCAACGGTGATTTGCTGATCACAATCAAAGGGACGGAAGACAGCATAACGGTCAAAAAACATTTCATCGACACCGGTGCACAGATTGAACGGTTGGTGTTTGCCGACGGCAGCGCGCTGGACAAAACCTACATTGCCGCTAATTATCTTAATCGCATTGCCGGAACCGACGGTGCAGACAATCTTGCCGGTATTGGCAACGATTTACTGATTGGTGGTAAAGGTAACGACACGCTTTCCGGCGGAACCGGGAATGACGTTTACCGGTTTGCGGTTGGTGACGGGCAAGATGTTATTTCCGATACCGGCGGCAATGATACGGCGGCGTTTGGTGCAACTGATTTACAATTGATGATGAACAGGCTTAATGACGATTTAGTGTTATCGACAGCGGGCGCTACCGATCAGGTAACGGTCAAGGATTGGTACAAGAGTGACGGTAACAAGGTAGAAACAATCCAGTCCGGTAATGGCAGGCAACTGCTGGCGGGGCAGGTAAACAGTCTTATTCAGACGATGGCGCAGTTACAGGCGGAAAAGGGAATGTCCTGGAACGAGTTGATTAATTCCGCACCTAACGAGACACAAACGGTACTCAATCAGTTTTGGACTGAGAAAAAATAAGTATCGTTTTCTTCCGACATTTAAGCAAGTTCTACAAAAAACGCCGTCTGGACGAAATTAATCGTTTGGATGGCGTTTTGCTGGTGTAGCTATTTATTTTCCCAGCAGCTTACCTTTCGGCGAGTTGAGCGCTGAATCAATGTACCTGCCGCCGAGGGCGGCGAATTCGCTGTAATTGGTGAAGTCTTTACAGACTATGAATAATAAAAATCCGAGCTGGATAAGTCCGCAACACTAATTTTTCCCAAACATAATCTCCCCAACCCGCCGATCAGCATCAAGTCCCAATTCACTAATACCCCGCCAATAAGCATCGCGTGCATCGGCACCCTGCATAGCTTGAATAAATCGTTCATCACAAATTTCATCGGTAAAGGGATCTCGGTAAACCGTTTCCCGGGCAACAGACTCGACCTGTCCTCTGAAGACATTAGCTTCTTCAGTCGGCAGGTTTTTTTGTTGCAGCTTGTTGTTCGACAGCAAGTTGATGACCGCCAGCGCCGCTTTCAGACTACCTTTGGAAACTTCGTTCTCCAGTACGCCTATCGAGTCGTAAAGCAAATTTTCTAGTCGGGTAATTGACGAACTTCTTATCTCGTTGACTATTTTGTTGTATTCGGCTAGAAAATGCGGATCAGTTTTCAACCACCGCGAAACTGTACTTCGATCAATGTCCAACTCGCGTGCAATCTTGGAGTGTGGGGTGCCGGTCACCAACAGGTAGACGGCTCGCAGTTGCAATGGGCTTAGGTGCTCGTGAGCTGGTGGGTTCGTTGTGGCTAGCAAGGGATTATCAACGGCAATTAATGAGCTTTCGTCGATGGCATCTGGATTATTGTGTTCATTCATGTTGGCATCATCTCCGGAATTTGTTCTTAATATAATTATACGCAGGTAGCCGGAATGTCACGTATATCGGCATAAACTGAATAACTGAACATAAAAATGGGCCGCTGCGTTTTGCAGACGGTCTTACTTTTTTTCCTTCTGTCGCCTCCTGTAGTTCATCGCTGCCGTTTTTTGAGCGCAGTGCCGGGAGCAATATATCGCCCCAAGTTTTTTACCTAATATCGGTCTGTTGCATCCGGGTGCTGCGCATACTCTGCCTGATGATAAGGTGTAGACATATTTCGTCAGCAGGTCGAAGTACAACAGGCTGATAAGCGAGTGCAGTTTGATATCGAGATTGAACATCGCCCTTCCGATATGAGCATATTCAAAAGTCATCCCGGTAAAATAGTGCCCGAAAACAACATTTAGGAATACCGACAGATCAGCATCGGAGTATTTCGTATAGACGAAGCAGCCGTTCACTTCTTTTAATCTGCGGAGGTATTTCCCGAATAATATTGCCATAGACGACCGGCTGTTCTTTTCTGCATGAACGAAATAAAGCGGGTGCTGGTTGTTATCCGCCGTGGCAGATGCTGCGATATTCCAGAAGTAAATCTCACGCTTGTCGGGTATTTGCCGGGACAGACTGTTTTTGATTGAAGCAGGAACAAACAGATCGTCATTAATAAACTGGATTAAATCGTAAAAATACTTGTTGATTTCACTTTGTTTCGGTGCGCTCGTCTGGAAACTGAGCGCCCAGCCGACGAATTGAAATAGCTTAATTTCATATGCAAGCCCTTGCGTCGAGCGGACTTTACTATCAACCATCAGACCGAAGTGATTTACCCACTTTATGATGTCGGATTTACTTTCGGGATTGAGTGATGAAAATACATCGGACAATGAGTAGTCCGAGTTAGGGCTGAGATTGAAAGCAGCAATGATGTTGGCCGGAAGAAACTGCTTCTGCTGTATTTGCCGGGTGGAAGTAATTTTACGTGTACCTGTGCTGAGCCAAGGCGTTGCTGGTTCTTCCGGGATTACGCCGTCAAAATAAGTCGTGTAAATGAATTCGTTGCTTATATCGACATAATGGGTGGGGTCATACTCAACAGCCGCGCCCAGCATGATATAGCCTGACGAAAAAGATTTTTTTCCCAGAGCGAATTCGGCATATTTCGCTTTGGGCCATTTCTTCCATTTTAACTTCGGATTAAGCATATTATCACTCTCCGTCATACGTAAATCATACAATAAAACCTATAAAAGCTACGTATAATTATATATGAAAGAACAAAAAAAAAAAGAGGTGATCGAGAATAAAATGCAAATACATGCGTCATTAAGACTAGAACGCAATTTTGGCACGATTCTCTGATGGAAAAGTCATTGCCAACTTAACGAAAAGCTGCCACTAGTCGATACAGTAGTTGGCTATGCAAAACTAACTGTATCACGCTGTTACCGTACAAGAATGATTCAAATCGAGTTGAAGTGCCCCATCAGTGGACATTCCGCAAATTCAAAAGAAAAAATCAGGAGCATTAATCATGACACCAAAAAAAATGTACTACACCATTACCGAGTTTCTCCAGCTAGTACCATGCAGCCGCCAGCATATCTACAACTGCATCCGGCGCGGTGAGATACCAGCTATTAGGCTAGGCGGAAAACATCTGATCCCGGCACAGTTTGTCGAGGCAATAACAAAGGTATAAATATGAAAGGATTCGCGAAATGTCAAAATTTATTATAACCGACGAGTTAATCGAAGACCTAAAGGAATTACTGCTTGAAGTGGCAGAATATCTCAGTGGAGAAAAAGCTACTCAGATTGGCGAGGAATATTACCTGACATGCCATATTCACGATGATCATAAACCCAGCCTGCGTATAAACACCGATGAAAATGTCTATTTCTGCGACGTATGCACCGCCTGCGGCAATGTGTTTAATTATGCTGGTGACTGGTGGGATCTGGACGTGACAGAACCCAAGGATTTCGTAAAAATAGTTAAACGACTTAAAACGGAATTTTTGGAAGGTGATCAAACTGATGAAACAGATGAACCACCACCAGCTGCTACTGCAAAGGCTGCGGAAGTCATAATGCCAACTCAGGACACTCCAAAACTTGAGTTCGAGTACACCCGCCAACATGCGCGGTCGCACTATTTCCATAATAAAGACGGCGAAATAATTTACCGCAAAGACATATTTAAGCACATTGATGTCAATGGCAACGATACCGGTGGTAAGGATGCACGGTTTTTCGGATGCGTTGATGGCGGTTATGTGTCCGGTCTCGGAGGTGCCGAACAGGTTATCTACAATCTACACCAAGTCGCAGAGGCGGCAAAACTGAGCAAAGAAATTTGGTTTGTCGAAGGCGAGAAAGACGCCGACAGCTTAGGCGGGTTAGGATTGATTGCCACGACCAGTGGTGGCGTAGGTACCTGGAGCAAACGCAGCGAATCGTTTGCTGCCGACATCAAGGGCGTATCATGCGTAAACATTATCGCCGATAACGACACGGTGGGCCGCAAATACGTGGCTGAGGTCGCGAGTGACTTGAATGCTGCAGGGATAAACGTCAAATATATCGAGTTGCCCGGTATTAGTGAAATTGAAACCGCAAAGGGCAAGCGGAAAGGAGTTGATGAAAACGGCGCCGATGTTTCTGACTGGCTGGCTGCTGGTCATACTTTAGAAGAATTGCTAGCGATTGCTGCTGGTGCCGGGAGTGAATTGCCAATAATGGTTTGCACAGACTTTTTAGATGAAGACGTGATGTTGCCCGAAGTTTACCGTGGTCTTGAACCGGCTGAGTATCCGATAGATGCTTTTCCGGGATGGTTGCAGGAATATGTTTTACAGGTTGCGCTTGCAACACAGACTCCAGTAGATTTGCCAGGCAATGCAGCGTTGGCGGTACTTAGCGCAGCGCTCGCCCAGAAAATCAAAGTCAGAGCAAAACAAGACTGGCTTGAGCAAGTGAATTTGTATATTGTAACTTTGCTGGAACCGTCCAACTTGAAATCCGCAGTGATGAGCCAGCTGGATTTTCCGGTAAAAAGTTATGAGGCTATTATCCAGGACAAGGAACGAGCCGAAGTTGCGAAACAGCGTGCTCAGATAAGTTTGCTGAAGCGAAAAAAGGACACGCTTGAAAAACGGCTTGCCGACATAAATTGCAATGCCGAGGATCGAGCCAAATTTCAGATGGATTTCGAGGCAGTAACGATTCAGTTGGCCGCCTTACCAGAACCAGTAGCGACAAAACTGCTTGTTAGCGACTGCACCGCCGAGAAGCTGGCAAGTGTATTGTCTGAACAACGAGGAGAACGGATAGCTGTTTTGAGCGCGGAAGGCGGAATAATATTCTCGCTCGCAGCCGGCAGATATGGTAATAGCCCGAATTTCGATATTTATTTATCGGGATATACCGGCGAAAGCTATTTGGTCGACCGACAAGGCAGGGATTCACTGAGAATAAACAATCCGGCAATTACTCTGGGGTTGGCAGCACAGCCGTCCGTAATAATTAACGCTAGCGGCAAAAAAGAACAAGCGCAATTTCAAGGTCGGGGCCTGTATGCCAGATTTCTATTTTCTTATCCGAAATCAAAAATCGGTTATCGGGATGTACGTACCGACTACCCGATTGATCCAGCAGCCAAAAGTCTGTATGAAGAAAATATAATGATAATGATGAACTTGCCGTTCGATGCTCAGACTAAAGAGTTGGTGTTAAGTGAAGGCGCTCTGGAATTATTTGTCAGGTATCGCGAGAATTTGGAAGCCGACCTATTACCTACCGGAAGATTTTATTGCCTGCAAGATTGGGGCGGTAAGGCACATGGACAGCTAATCCGTTTGTGCGGATTGTTACACGTTGCTGAAAACATTGACAAGAGTTTTGCAAATATGCCGATTTCCGCTGAAATAATGGCAAACGCAGTTAAGCTGATCCGTTATTTTGAGAGCCACGCCTTAATTACCTTTGGCGCGATGCAAGAGACACCGGAGCATAAACTGGCAATAGAGATTTTAGGAAGAATGAACACTAAGCAGCTCTGCGAATTTTCAATACGCGATGTGAAACGGTCATTCACTGCCGTCACAAGAGAAGAAGAAATAACCGCCGCTTTAAAAGTGCTAGTTGACTTAGGATATGTAATTCCAGTGAAAAATGAGAAAAAGCTCGCAACCAAGAAATACACAATCGCGGAGAGCTGCAGACAAGTGGCTTGATGTCAGAAGCGCTGGTAAATAGATATGAAAATTACGTAATGGGAAAAACACTGTTACGACGAAATAAATAGGTTGCTGGCAGGGCTGGCAACTTGCTGGCAAGGTCATTTTGCCAGATATATATCCCTGCTAAGGTTAATTTATTACTACTGGCAGGATTGGCAACATAATTTTTAATTTGATTTACATATATATTCAAATAGACCATGAATTTCATGGCTGCCAAAAAGGTTGCCAATGTTGCCAGTAGCTATGATAAGGTCGGTGCGCCGCCCAAAACTCACTGAAAACGGGTTGCCAGATGGTTGCCAGGCGCTGCCAGTTGGTCAACCGGTTCGGTTAGTCGACCAAATTATCATGCCAGCTAATAATGATCCTAAAACGAGAAAATAACTGAAATATTGAAAAAATATTCATCGGCAAAAACGAGGCTGCGCCGGTGTTATAAGAGAAGTAAGGAACGCGATGCATTTAATGAATCAAAATATCGAATCGAGGAGCAATAACGAATGGCAAAGAAAACTAACGGCGATGGCAGCTATAGAAAAACAAGTAATGGTAATTGGAACGGCAGAATAATGTTGGGTAAAAAACCGAATGGGGAAGCGAAGGTGGTGTCTGTTACACGAAAAACTCAAAAGGAAGCAAAATTGGAGCTGCTGCGATTGAAGCGAGAATACGAAACCAGTCTCGAAGTTAAAGAAGAAATAATCACATTGTCGTCTTGGATAACAAAATGGCTGGATCTTCGCAGAAACAGTTTAAGGTACAAAACAGTCGAGTCGTATGAGAGTGCAGCAAAATGTGTTGAAAATCACCGGATTGGCAATGCGGACATTAATCATATCAAGTTAATTGATATCCAAGGGTTTTTAAATTCAATTATCGGAAAAGAAGTAAATAGAAGAATTCCAGGGCTGAGAAAAGCTGAATTAGTTAAGCTTGTTATCAATTGTGCTTTAGAGTACGCTGTAGAAAATGATATTCTTGACAGGAATCCAGCCAAAAAAATCAAATTGCCTAAAAAACCACAAAATGAAATTGTTCCAATGAATAAGCAAGAAATTAGAAAATTTATTTCGGCATGCGACACCGAAAAATATGGGCTTTGCTATTATTTTATGATTGGATATGGATTGCGATTAGGAGAAGCTGTTGGTTTAAAGTGGAGTGATGTTGATTTTCATAAGCGGGTGTTCAGTATAAACAGAACTATAGGAATAAAAAGAGGCGCTGGTTTAGCGATTACTGAACCTAAAACTCACAAATCAAAGAGGTCGTTGCCAATAACGCAGGAACTTTATGACAGGCTCAAAGCGCAACAAGCCAAACAGGATAGTCTCATACATAAGTTGGACGGTTATTATCAAGACGAGGGGTATATTAATACACAAGATAACGGCAAAGTCGTTCATCCAGGGTCGCTCTATAAAATCTACAAACGAATTCTTCGGGTCAATGGAATAAGTGAAAAACGTGTCCATGATTTGCGCCATACTTTTGCTTCAATGGTTATAGAAAGAGGTGATAATCCCAAAGTTCTTCAAGAGTTACTTGGCCATTCAACTATAAATATGTCGATGCATTATTCTCATATTTCCGAAAATGCAAAAACGCGTGCTATTGAAAATCTGAACGAATCTTTGAAAGGAATTGCTGTTAGAGAAAAACCATTGCTCTATGCGGCGTAGTACTGATGAATGTATGACGGTCAAAGATTAAAAACTTTGACCGTCTTTTTTTTGCTATTATTTGGAACTTGATATATGATTTTAATGAATTTCAGCATTAAATTTGGATCTATTTCCTAACAGTTTTTATTGCAGCCAATAAATCGATATCCCGTGGCTTTGGAAGAGCTTTGGCAATTTCCCAATGATTTCCCAATAGCTTTTTACGATAAAAAAAACGGACATCTTACAAAAGTTAAACAGGACGTTTTGTTTATTAATGTGTAAAAAAACGCCAAATCGATGAAAAAAATGGACGGAATTTTGAAATTTGTTGGCAAATCGTTAAGGCCGTAATAAAACACTTTATGCAAAAATCAAATTTGTATTCATTTTAGCGTACAGCTGATTTATAATCAAATTTATCATATACGATGACGAGGTGGAGAGTGGAAAAGAAGAATAGTAAACCTGTTAGTAAAAGAGTTTCGAGAAAAAAAACAACCCAAACCAATTGGACGCGACTGGTGACAATTGCAATTGTCGTGGTAGCTTTTGTTGTTGAAATTATCTACGCTGGCGGTTGTGGATCAGAAAACTCCGGCAGTAACAATACTGCTGGTAAAGAAAGCAATCAGGTGTCGGATGGCAATGTAACAACAACACCCAAAAATGAAACGGCTACTTCGTCGGGAAGTGTTGAGCAAAAAAAACAAGCAGATAGTCAGACAAATTCGACTACTAGTAACAATGGTGCAGTCAAACATTACAATATCAAGCCGGGGCCGCCAGGGCGATTAGCCATAATAATTGATGACTGTGGTTATTCAATTTCGTCACTGGATGTACTGGCGAAAATTGATGGTCCGTTGACGTTTTCGGTGATACCGTACCTGCCGTCCAGTAAAGCCGCTATAGCTAAAGCCAACGCCAGTGGTAAACAAATTATGTTGCATTTACCGATGCAGTCCGCCAGCGGCGCCAGTGCCGAAAAAATAACAATTCTCACATCAATGAGTGATTCAGAGATTGAGCAGATTACCCGCAATGCGATTAATGCCGTACCCGGAGCAGTCGGGGTGAATAATCATCAGGGTTCGAAAGCAACGGCTGACAGTCGAGTTATGCGTGCAGTTATGAGCGTTGTAGCGAATAATGGGTTATTTTTTGTCGATTCGATGACCAATCCGGCAAGTGTCGCCTGCGATGTTGCTCGCGAATATAGTGTTGCGACTGCGGAGAATGAGATATTTTTAGATAACAGTGATAGCGTGTCGTATATTAAAGAACGAATAAATAAAGCAGTTGACATGGCGCGTAACAAAACGATTATTGCTATTGGTCATTCGCGTCCCAATACGGCAAAAGCATTAAGCGAAATGATTGATGAAATTAAACAGTCAGGAATTAAGCTGATATTTGCTTCAGAGGCCGTAAGATGATTTGATGGATTCACCAGTCATGACGGCATTTTCTCAAAAAACGTTGCTAAGTGAAAATGAGAATGATATAATTGCAAGTGAGAAAAGGTGGTACGATTTATGAAATATATAGATTATTATGAAACACTTGGCGTAAAACGCGAAGCGTCGGGAAAAGAGTTGAAAAGCGCCTATCGCAAGCTTGCTAAAGAGTGGCATCCCGACAAACATCAAGGTGATAAAAAAAAGTCAGCCGAAGAAAAATTCAAGCAGATAAATGAAGCTTATGAAGTACTAAGTGATTCCGAGAAGCGGAAAAAATATGATTCATTTGGCGCAAATTGGCAAAATGGCCAAGATTTCAACTACGGCGGGGCTGGCGGTGGCGGTACGAATTACGGCTTTAGTGGTGGCGATTTTTCCGATTTTTTTAGTCAGTTCTTTGGTGGAGCGGGCGCAGGCGGTGAACGCAAGTCTAGCCGTGGACGGCGAACTGCAAATCCATTTGAAGGATTTGGCCAGCAAAATTATGCGCCACGTGCTGAGAATGTTAACGCAGAACTTGAAATGACTATCGAAGAATTGATCAAGGGCGGCAAACGTAATGTTTCAATGCAGACGGAAAGTGGACAAAAGAGTGTGGATATTAATATTCCGGAGCGAAGTGCGCCTGGATCGCAAATACGGTTGAAGGGCTTGGGCAATAACGGTGGATCGTTAATTTTGAAACTAAATGCTCATTCGGGGGGGAAATGGAAACTTTCCGGAAAGCATGATATTGAAACCGAATTAGTGTTGCATCCTGAACAAGCTGTGATTGGCTGCAGGAAAACTGTTTCCTTACCCACGGGAAAAGTTGAGCTTAATATACCAAGCGGTACGCGTTTTGGTCAAAAGCTGAGAGTTCGTGGTCAGGGATTCAAGCGTGATGCTAATGAAAACGGCGATGCTTTTATCCGTTTAGTTATTGATATTCCGCCAACAATATCTGAAAAAGAAAAGGAACTATACAAAAAAATTGCTGAACTTCATAATGAAAAATAACGGAATGATTTTGAATTAAGTGGTCAATTATTAAATATTTAAGGTGGTGAGAACTACGTGGACAGCGATAAATTTACGCAAAAGTCATTAGCAGCAATCCAAGCAGCGCAACAGACGGCAGTTTTGAATTACAACCAGGAAGTTTTACCAATACATTTGCTTGCAGCGCTAGTAAAAGAGGCCGAAGGTACTTTACTTGCAATTTTGCAAAGCGCGGGTATCGACAATAAAGTATTCAATGCACGAATTGCGCAAATTATCAGCAAAGTCCCATCGGTAAAGGGCGGAAACGATCGCTTGAATACCAGTCCGGCACTGATGCGGGTACTGGCAAGCGCGGAAAAAATTGCGCATACTATGCAAGATGAATATATTAGTGTCGAACATTTGTTGTTGGCGTTAGTTGATGACGGCGATAGTGATGTTATAAAACTATGCCGTGAATTTGGATTGTTCCGCAATCGAATGGAAAAAGTTATTGCCGACTATCGCGGCGGCCGTAACATCAAAACTGACAACCCCGAAGAGGAGTTTGAAGTTTTGAAAAAATATGGACGTGATTTTACTGAGTTGGCACGACAAGGAAAACTTGACCCGGTCATTGGGCGTGATGACGAAATTCGTCGAGTTATCGAGATTTTGTCGAGGCGCACTAAAAACAATCCGGTACTTATCGGTGAACCTGGAGTGGGGAAAACAGCAATTGCTGAAGGATTGGCGCGACGGATGATTGCCGGTGACGTGCCGGAGAGCTTAAAAAATAAAATTCTCTATGCACTGGATATGGGAGCATTAATTGCCGGGGCGAAGTATCGTGGTGAATTTGAAGAGCGTTTGAAAAATGTTCTTAATGAAATTGCCAAATCCGAAGGCCGGATTATTCTGTTTATTGACGAATTACATACTGTTGTTGGCGCCGGAGCAGCCGAAGGAGCGATGGATGCCGGGAATATATTGAAGCCGCTGTTGGCGCGCGGTGAACTCAAGTGTATTGGCGCGACAACGTTGAATGAATATCGAAAATATATTGAAAAAGATGCGGCACTTGAACGTCGTTTTCAACCAGTTATGGTAGACGAACCTAATGTTGAGGATACCATTTCAATTTTACGGGGACTGAAAGAACGTTTTGAAGTTCACCATGGTGTAAGAATACGTGATGGCGCGTTGATTGCAGCGGCAACGCTGTCTGACCGTTACATTGCTGATCGGTTTTTGCCGGATAAGGCTATAGATTTGATGGATGAAGCAGCGGCGAAGCTCAAGACCGAAATTGAATCAATGCCGACTGAACTCGACGAAAAATTACGAGAATTGATGCAATTGGAGATCGAGGAGCAAGCGTTAAAAAAAGAAGATGACAGTGCATCTGGTGAGCGGTTAGCAAAGTTACAGGAAGAATTGTCAGAAATTAAAAGCAAAGTGGATGCGCTAAAAAATCAATGGCAAAATGAAAAATACGCTATTGATCGACTGCGGCGATTAAAAGCTGATATTGAGACGGCAAAAAGTGAAGTAGAAGCCGCTGAACGCGAAGGCGATCTCAACCGCGCTGCGCAGCTAAAATATGGACGCATTCCCGAACTGAACAGCAGCCTTGCTGCCGAAGAGCGACGATTGGCAGAGGAAAGCGAAGGACGTGCGTTGCTGAAGGAAGAAGTAGACGAAGACGATATTGCCCGTGTAGTTAGTCGTTGGACCGGTGTTCCGGTAACAAAATTATTATCTGGCGAGCGGCAAAAATTACTTGGTTTGGAAACAGCGATGCACGAGCGGGTCATCGGTCAAGATGAGGCAGTAGTCGCAGTGGCTGAAGCTGTTATTCGTGCGCGCGCAGGAATTAAGGATCCGAATCGCCCAATTGGTTCGTTCATTTTTCTCGGACCTACCGGAGTAGGTAAAACCGAATTAGCTAAAACGCTTGCCGAGCAATTGTTTGACGATGAACGGGCAATGGTTCGTCTGGATATGAGCGAATATATGGAAAAACACTCGGTTGCGCGATTAATTGGTGCGCCTCCAGGCTATGTTGGTTACGACGAAGGAGGGCAACTGACCGAAACCGTTCGCCGCCGACCGTATTGTGTGCTGTTATTAGATGAAATTGAGAAGGCTCATAGCGACGTCTTTAATGTACTGCTACAAATCCTTGATGATGGCCGGTTGACAGACAGCAAAGGCCGCACTGTCGACTTCAAAAATACCGTTATCATTATGACTTCAAATATCGGCTCGTTTGAAATATTGAACAGCGTTGAATGGGAAAAAACTAAAGTTGAAGTTATCGGAATTTTGAAGAAACATTTTCGTCCGGAATTTCTCAATCGAATCGACGATATTATTGTATTTAGTAGTTTGACGCAAGTGCAAACTAAGAAAATTGCTGAAATTATGCTGAAGAAACTCGCAGTTCGGTTGAACAAGCAACTTGGTTTAACACTGACCTGGAATGATGAAGTGTTGAGCGTTCTTGCTGACGAAGGGTTTGATCCGCAGTTTGGCGCTCGGCCGTTAAAACGGTTAATTCAACAAAAAATCGAGACCGGACTGTCAAAAAAAATTATCAGTGGCGCAGTAGCAGAAGGTGATAGCATCGAACTTTGCGTTAAGAACGGCGAATTGACCGTCTGAATAATAAACACCCGGAGCATTTTGGGTGTTTTTTTATTGCTCAAACGCTTTGAAAAATGTAAAATGTTGGTTGTATGTATATAATTAAGCATGCGAGGAGGGGCAGTGGAAGAAACTGTAGTGCTGGATGGGAAACAAAAATTTTTGGTTGTATTAGCGCATTTGTCATATTTTTTTGGTGGAATCGGATTTATCATTGCGCCACTAATTATCTATTTATTGTGGGATAAAGATGAATTTGTCAGATTCAACGCCAAACAGGCATTGGTAGCGCATGTTGTATTTTCAGTAATGGCTGTGATTACCGGCGTTCTATGTTTGGTGTTGATTGGTTTTATGTTAATTCCAATTATGGCGATGCTGGGTGTTGTTTTGTTTGTAAGCTCGATAGTGGCAGCAGTGAAAAGTTATAAAGGTATTTATTTTCGTTATCCGTTCATTCAATATTTTGTCACTTTATTTGATTAGGAGGAATGATGCTTTCAAAAATCGATTTATCATTGACAATATCTAAGGATGAGTATAAAAGAGAATTTAAGCAGCTTGGCTTGGAGCTTGGTGAATTGCAGCGGGAAATGAAAGATTTGAAAATTCCGGTTGCAGTTATTTTTGAAGGCTGGAATGCTGCCGGAAAAGGAACGATGCTTAATCGGGTGTTGCAAAGCATGGACGCGCGTGGTTTCAATGTCCAAAACATAAAAGCAGTGTTGAATGAAGATGAATATTACCGACCGTTCTTGTGGCGGTTTTGGCGCAAGTTGCCGGAGCAGGGGAAAACAACATTTTTTGACCGCAGTTGGTATCGTAGGGTAACTAACGAACGAATCGACCAATTGGTTGGTGAATGGACGACTGCCTATAACGAAATTAATAATTTTGAGAAATTACAGACCGATGGTGGCATGGTTCTGATAAAACTATTTCTGCATATTAGCAAAAAAACGCAAAAGAAGCGTTTTGAAGAAATTCAAAAAAACACATCGGAAACTTGGCGGGTAACCGAGGAAGATTGGCGGCATCATCGGCAATATGATGATTATGTACGTGTTTATGACGAAATGTTTGCTAAAACCGATACACAACATGCACAGTGGACAATTGTCGAAGCGGAAGATGATCGGTTTGCTACAATAAAAATCTTCAGAACGTTAATTAATACTTTTAAACGACGAATTGAACAAGAAAAACAACGTTTGGTAAACATGCCGACCAAAGATGCAGGAATTACGACAACAAATGTTGCATCAATGGTTGACCGGATGAATTTGACGCTGGATATTAGCAAAGATGACTATAAAAAAGAAATGCGTGAGTTACAAACTAAACTACGCGAATACCAGCATGAATTATTCACCAAACGGGTGCCGGTAGTTGTAGCCTTTGAAGGGTGGGATGCGGCCGGAAAAGGCGGTGTGATTAAACGTTTGTGTGAGAATCTTGATCCGCGTGGCTATGATGTTAACCCCGTGGCGGCGCCAAACGATGTGGAAAAAGCTCATCATTATCTCTGGCGATTTTGGCAGCCGTTTCCCAAGGCCGGACATATTGCGGTTTTTGATCGTACTTGGTACGGCAGGGTAATGGTTGAACGGATTGAAGGTTATTGCAGCGAAGCTGAATGGCGGCGCGCATATTCCGAGATAAACGACATGGAGCTGCAATGGTCTACTTTTGGTACGATAGTTTTCAAATTCTGGATGCAGATTGATAAGGACGAACAATTACGTCGTTTTCGGGCGAGGGAAATTGATGTTTATAAGATGGCAAAAATTACCGATGAAGATTGGCGCAATCGCGAGAAGTGGGACTCATATAAAATTGCGTTGGATGAAATGATTGTACGTACTGATACCGGTTATGCGCCTTGGACGTTGGTCGAAGCCAATTCCAAGTTGTTTGCTCGCATAAAAGTTTTACGTACCATGGTAGAAAGATTTAAACAATTGCTATAGAACAAGGAGAAATAGTGTTAAAGCATCTTCGCTCAATGAATGTTCGTGCAAAACAACTTTTCACTATAATGATATTGGCTTTTTTAGTAATTGTCGGGCAATTGGCATATTTGCAAATTATCAGAGGCGGTTATTTGACTGACAGATTATACGGACAAGTTCGTGATATTATGGACATCAAAAATCCGCGTGGAGGAATTTTTGATGCCAACGGTAAAGAGCTTGCAGTAAGTTTGATGACTAAGTCGCTCTACGCTAATTGTTATGAGTTAAAACGAATTAAAAATCTCGACGTTGATAAACTGGCAACTGACTTAGGAAAAATATTAAACAAGGACCCTAAACGTATAAAAACACTGCTATTGTCGGATAAAGGTTTTATTTGGATTGAGCGCGCGCTTGACCCGGATGTTTATACTGAAGTTGAGCGTTACCTCAAGAATAATAAAATATATGACTATTGCGGATTGTATTTCGTTGAAGAAAGCAAACGGTATTATCCCAACGACTGTTTGGCAGCACAAGTATTAGGGTTTGTTGGTATTGATGACAATGGACTTGCCGGTTTGGAATATCAATTTGACGATGTGCTGAAGGGTGCGTTAACACAACAAAAAGTTTCCACTGATCAACGCGGTACTCCAATCCTTGGTTCAACTATTGATTATGAACCGCTTAAGCAAGGGAAAAAAATATTTTTGACACTTGATTCCAAGATGCAATTTGTTGTCGAGCAAGCCATGGATAAGTCGTTAGCGGCAACAAAAGCGACTGCAATGGCAGTTATCGTTATGAATCCGATGAACGGCGAAATTTTGGCAATGGCCAGTCGCCCAACTTTTAACCCGAATTTGTTTTCCAAGGCAACCCAACAACAGTTACTTAATCGGGGAACCGGGATGGTATACGAACCAGGATCAACTTTTAAGCCGGTCGTTACCGCGGCAGCATTAAATGAAGGACTGTTGAAGCCGACGGAAATGTTTAGCGACAGCGGTCATATTACTATCGATGGCCGGACGCTCCAAAACTGGGATGGCGGAAGTTGGGGTGATATGAATTTTATTCAGGCTTTTGGTCAGTCCATCAATACGGTTTTCGTGCAAGTTGGGCAACGAGTAGGCAGAGAGCGGGCGGCTAGCTATGTCGATAAATTTGGATTCGGGAAAAAAACCGGCATTGATTTGCCTGGCGAAGAACAAGGAATATTATTTGATTTAAAAGACATGACCAATTCCGATTTAGCAAGCATTTCTATAGGGCAGGGCATGGCGGTGACGCCGATTCAATTGATAACTGCAACTTCCGCAATGTGCAATGGTGGTACGACTATAAAACCGCATATTGTCCAAAAAATATTGAATGGTGACGGTAGCGTTTATCGTGATGATCAGACTTTTAAAGGAACAAAAATTCTTAATAATGAAGCTGCGCAGGGAATGGCGCTTTTATTTGAAAAGGATGTTTCTGAAGGCGGTGGCTCAAAAGCTGCAGTGTCCGGATATCATTTTGGTGGTAAGACCGGCACGGCCGAAAAACTGTCACCGAATGGTGGCTACGCCAGCGGTCATTATATTTCCTCTTTTGTAGGGTTTGGTCCGGTTGAAAATCCAAAATATATTGCGCTAATTGTAATTGATGATCCCCAGGGAGTGTATTATGGGGGGCAAATTTCAGCACCGGTGTTTGCTGAAATAATGACACAGATTATGCGTTATAGCGGCGTTCCACAAACCGTACCGGCTAAAAAGGCGGATATTCCACAGCGGAAGGCTGTTTTGCCTGAGACGCAGTCGAATACTGTGAAACCGATCGTAGTGCCACCCGGGAAAATATTAATCCCAAATGTTATCGGTATAACTATTCGTAATGCGGGTGAACAAATTACCAAAGCGGGATTAACTTTTTCGGTAAGTGGTAGCGGGTTTGTTGTTAGTCAGAGCATTCCTGCATTTACAATCGTCGATAAAGGTACGTTGATTACCGTTGTTGCGAAATGACTCTTCGTTCGTTTAGGAGAAAGATAATGTCTGACTGTATTTTTTGCAAAATGTTAAAAAATGAAATTAAGATATCATCGATTTTTGAAGATGAATTTGTATTGGCATTTCATGATATCAATCCGGTTGCGCCGGTGCATGTGCTAATTATTCCAAAAAAACACATTAACAGTATGGCAGATATGACGGATGAAGATAGTAGGTACCTTTGTGCGTTGACAAATGCTGCACGTGTAATTGCCGCACAACTTGGTATCGATAAATCTGGATTCAGAATAGTTGCTAATACTAACGATGATGGTGGTCAAACGGTACATCATCTGCATTGGCACCTGTTGGGCGGCAGAAGGATGATGTGGCCGCCAGGTTAGTCAAAACTAGTACGAAAACATTTGCTAAATCGACTACAATGTGCTAGAATACACTAGTCTAAACGCTTGCTCGGTTCTCCGACACCTCGACGGATTACTTGGCAACGCGAGTGGTATAAATTAATTGGAGGAATCCCATGTTAACTACTGAGAAAAAACAAGTCATTATGGCCGCTCATGCCCGTCATGAGGGCGATACCGGATCGCCGGAAGTACAGATTGCTATGCTTACCGAACGCATAACTTATCTAACTGAACATCTTAAAGAGCACAAGAAAGATCATCACAGTCGTCGCGGTTTGCTGAAAATGGTTGGTCGACGTCGTAATTTGTTGAATTACCTCAAAGAGACCGCTCTTGAACGTTACCGCGCGATTCTTGAGAAACTTAACTTGCGCAAATAATCAAAGCGGGGAATTTTCCCCGCTTTTTTATTAATATTTCGCAAATGATTGAGTGTTGGATTTTGGAGGGAGCAAACTGCTTGTTTCGTCCAAAGTCCAATAACAGCTCGATCGATTTGTAGAAAATCAGGAGGATCAATGTATCAGGTTTTTAAAACAATGATTGGTGGTCGGGAATTCACGCTTGAAACCGGCAAAATGGCAAAACAGGCCAACGGCGCTGTTCTTGCTCGCTATGGTGACACTGCTGTTCTTGTTACGGCCACTCAATCCAAACAACCGCGTCCGGGCATCGATTTTTTCCCGTTGTCGGTTGATTATGAAGAAAAACTCTACTCGGTCGGTAAAATTCCGGGTGGTTTCATCAAACGTGAAGGTCGTCCGCCGGAAACAGCTATTCTGACATGCCGGTTGATTGACCGTCCGCTTCGTCCGTTATTCAAAGACGGAATGCGTAACGATGTTCAAATCGTTGCAACTGTAATTTCAATTGATGCCGATTGCAGCCCTGAAATCGCAGCGATGATTGGCGCGTCAGCCGCGTTGTGTATTTCCGATATTGTTTTTGATGGTCCGATTGCCGGAGTACGGATTGGTTTTGACGGAACGAATTATTCGATAAATCCGACAATAAAAGAATTGGAAGCCAGCCTGATGAATATGGTTGTTGCTGGTACCAGCGACGCAATATTGATGGTTGAAAGCAGCGCTAATGAATTGTCCGAAGAAGTGGTTTTGGATGGTATTCTGCGTGCTCATGAAGAAATTAAAAAAATTATTAACTTCCAAAACGATATCGTTGCACAAATCGGAAAAACAAAAAAACTAGCGCCATTATATGCTCCAGCGCCGGAGATCAACGAAGCTGTCAGGGCTTTTGTAACTGAAGACATAAAAGCTGCGATGATGAATTCTGATAAGTTACAACGTGAGGAAAACACTGCAGCTTGCGTAAAAGCAGCAAAAGAACATTTTGCAGATATCTATCCGGACAACCCCAAGGATGTTTCCTACGTGATTTCGGCAGTAACCAAAGAAATTGTACGCCGGATGATCACTGTTGATAAAATTCGACCGGACGGGCGCGCGCTTGATGAAGTTCGGCAAATCAGCTGTGAGGCTGGGTTGTTTCATCGCACACATGGTTCCGGACTATTTACTCGTGGTCAAACGCAAGTAATGACCATTACTACTTTGGGCTGCGTGAGCGAAGGTCAACGAATCGACGGTGTTGGTTTGGAAGACTCGAAACATTATATGCATCATTATAACTTTCCGCCGTTCTCAGTTGGTGAAACCCGCCCGATGCGCGGTCCGGGTCGTCGTGAAATCGGTCATGGAGCGCTTGCTGAACGGGCGTTAGTGCCGGTTATTCCGAGCGAGGAAGATTTTCCGTACACTATTCGTCTGGTATCTGAAGTAATTGAATCTAACGGTTCGAGCTCTATGGGCAGCGTATGCGGCAGCACATTGTCGCTGATGGATGCCGGCGTGCCGATAAAAGCTCCGGTTTCCGGCGTTGCGATGGGATTGGTAAAAGATGGTGATCACTATTCAATCCTTACCGATATTCAAGGATTAGAAGACGCGCTGGGCGACATGGACTTCAAAGTTGCCGGAACCGCTAAAGGTATCACAGCTATTCAAATGGATATAAAAACTGATGGTCTGAGCCGCGAAATATTGCAGTCCGCGTTGGAACAAGCCAAAAAAGGCCGGATGCATATTCTTGGTAAAATGCTGGAAGTGCTTGACAAACCGCGCGCTGAACTTTCGCCGTTTGCGCCGCGAATATTCTCCTTCCTGATTAATCCGGATAAGATTCGTGATGTAATCGGACCAGGTGGAAAGATTATCAAAAAAATTGTCGAAGACACTGGCGTTAAAATCGACATTGAAGATGACGGTCGAGTATTTATTGCTGCTGTTGATCCGGCTATGGGTGAAAAAGCCCGTAGCATTATTGAGGGATTAGTTGCTGAGGTTGAAGTCGGCAAAATCTACCGTGGAAAAGTCACTCGCCTGATGCAGTTTGGTGCTTTTGTAGCAGTGTTGCCAGGCAAAGAGGGCTTGGTGCACATCTCACAATTAGCACGTGAACGTGTTCGGGCAGTTGAAGATGTTGTCAAAGTTGGTGACGAAATCATGGTTAAGGTTACTGAAATTGACAAAATGGGTCGTGTTAATCTTTCTCACAAAGATACGCTTCCAAAAGAAACTCGTAACGAACAAGAATAATCAATCAGGAGCCTTATGTTTTGCGACATAGGGCTTTTTGAGTTTTGGAGGCAATATTATGAAAACTTATGTGTATAAAGATAAAAAGCCGGTAATAGCGAAGAGCTGTTTTGTTGCTGCCGGAGCGAGGATTGTCGGCGACGTTGTTCTACAAGAAAATGTAAGTGTTTGGTTTAATACGGTAATTCGTGGTGATTCTGGTCAAGTTGTTGTCGGTGCCAATACGAATATTCAGGACAATTGTACGTTACATACTGATAAGGGAGTACCTTGTATGCTGGGTGAGAATGTTACTGTCGGACACAATGCCGTGGTTCACGCTTGCAAAGTTGGTGATAATTGTCTTATCGGAATGAATGCAACAATTTTATCAGGGGCAATAATTGGTGAAAATAGTATTGTGGCGGCCGGCGCAGTACTGGGAGAGCGGAAAGAAGTGCCGTCTGGTACTTTGTACGCCGGTGTACCGGCGAAATTTATCCGTAATTTATCTGACGAAGAGCAGTTGATGTTAAAACAAGCTGCATATAATTATTTGAATTATGCAAAAGAGTATAAATAAAGTGATACGATTGAGTATTTACTGTATCTATAATAATTTACAATAAATTAAGGAGAAAAACTATGGAACAATCATTAGTGTTAATAAAACCAGATGGTGTTGAGCGTCGATTGATTGGCGAAGTCGTCAAGCGATTTGAACAGAAAGGTTTGCGAGTGGCAGCTTTGAAAATGCTCAAGGCTGATACGACGTTGTCAAAAAAACATTATTACGAACATGCCGAAAAATCGTTTTATCCGGAACTGGAAGAATTTATTACCAGTGGCCCGATAGTTGCGATGATTATCGAAGGTGCAAATGCTATCAAGGTTATCCGCCTGATGGTTGGTGCAACTAATTCAGCGGAGGCATTGCCGGGCACAATTCGTGGCGACTTATCATTGTTTAAACAACAGAATATCATTCACGCTTCAGATAGCCCGGAAAGCGCAAAGCGTGAAATTACCAATTTCTTTAATAGTAGTGAAATTTTTTAGTTTTAGCAGGAATTTTGAAAAACGTGGCGAATTAGGTAAGGTGTAATAATGATTAAGGTATACACAAAGACCGGTGACGGTGGCACTACGCGATTGGTAGATGGAGTTGTCCAGAAAGACGATCTTCGTGTCGAAGCTTACGGTACTATCGATGAAGCCGACAGCGTGTTAGGTTTAGCAAAAATTAATTGCGTGCATCATCGTACTATCGAAATAATTGTTTTGGTTCAATTGCAGCTCAAGACAATTATGGCTGAAACTGCGAGTTTTAAAGGCGGTTGGTTTGAAAATGCGTCGGTTGAGATTGAAAAAATGGAAGCTATCATTGATGAACTTTCCAATAATTTGACACCTCTGACACAATTGATTATTCCCGGCGGCAAAAATGGTTCAGCGTATTTGCACTTTGCCCGTACAGTTGTCAGGCGCGCCGAGCGTATTGCGGTCAGGTTGATGTTTGCGAATATGCTGGATAAGAATGTAGTTGTTTATCTTAATCGATTGTCCGATTTGTGCTTTGTATTGGCGCGATATGAGGACGAGTATTATTGCTAAAAGCAACACAAACTTAGGAGGGTATTGTTTTGAAAGAGTACAAGAGCGAATTTTTAAGAAATGTTGCACTAGTTTCTCATGGCGGAGCCGGAAAAACATCACTCGCTGAAGCTGTTTTATTCAACACCGGTGCCAATAGTCGTCAAGGCCGCGTTGATGACGGATCCTCTTTGATGGATTACGAAGATGAAGAGAAAAAGCGTAAAATGACGATTTCGGCATCATTGGCTCCGGTCGAGTGGAACGATTGCAAAGTCAATGTAATCGACACACCGGGTTTCTCGGATTTTATCGGTGATGTTTGTGGAGCGATGCGCGCCGTTGATGGTGTGGTTATTACGGTTTGTGCGGCCAGCGGCGTCGAAGTTATGACGGAAAAAGTCTGGCAAATGGCAGAAGAATTAAATCTTCCCAAAATTGTATTTATCAATAAAATGGATCGCGAAAATGCTGATTTTAATAAATGTATGGATCAGTTGAAAGCGAAATTCGGCGGAGTTTTTGCTCCGGTGGTTTTGCCGATTGGCAGTGAATCAAGTTTTAAAGGTCTGGTTGATTTAATTGATAAGAAAGCATATTTTCCGGCTAATGCTCAGGGAACACAGATAACCGCCGGGCCGCTTCCTGCAGAAATGGCCGATGACGTAGAACTTGCCCGTGTTATGTTGGTCGAGGCTGCGGCTGAGGGTGATGATGAATTGATGCTGAAGTACCTCGAAGGTGAAGAGTTTACAGATGCAGAAATTCATCGTGGTTTGCTCGCTGCGGTGCGTGCTGCAAAAGCTACGTTGGTGCTTTGCGGGTCGGCTTCAAAAAATATCGGCGTGCGAACACTGTTAGATGCTATTGTAAAATATATTCCATCTTCGGCTGATCGAATTATTTCCGGATTTAAACCCGGTAACGACGACGCTATGATTGAACGTACTGTCAAGGATCCATTCTCGGCGTTAGTATTCAAAACTACCGCTGATCCGCACATTGGCAGGTTGAGCTATTTACGAATATTTAGTGGTACGCTTAAACCGGACATGCAAGTTTATAATGTTTCCAAAGAAAAAATGGAAAAAATTGGTGCTGTCAATACCTTGATTGGCAAGAAAATTGAACCATTGACAGTTGCTCATGCCGGAGATATTGTTGTTATTCCCAAACTTAACGACGTTTGTACCGGTAATACATTATGTGATAAAGCAGCAGCTGTGCAATTTAGCGCGATCAAGTATCCTAAACCTATGTTTATGCGGGCGATTGAGCCGCGCAAAAAAGGTGATGAAGATAAAATTGGTGCAGCGTTGACCCGTATTCGTGACGAAGATCCGACATTTAAAACACAAAAGAACATTGAAACCAATCAAACGATTGCTTATGGGTTGGGCGAGCAGCATTTAGCGATGTTGACTAATAAAATGCTTGCGAAGTTTGGTGCTGATGTAGTATTGCATGATCCACGTGTCGCTTTTCGCGAAACCATTCGTCAAAAAATACAAGTTGAAGGTAAGCATAAAAAACAATCCGGCGGTCGTGGACAATATGGTCACGTGTGGCTGCGATTAGAGCCGCTGCCGCTTGGAGCCGGAGTTGAGTTTGATAAAGAGATTTTCGGCGGTTCGGTTCCTGTTAACTATATTCCGGCAGTAGAAAAAGGTGCGCGTAAAAAACTAGCAGAAGGCATTATTGCCGGTTATCCGATGGTTGACATAAAAGTTGTGTTATATGACGGTTCGTATCATGATGTTGATTCGTCAGAGTTGGCGTTTATCTTGGCAACGTCTAATGCACTAAAAAAAGGTGTGCCGCTGGCGCGGCCAGTGTTGCTGGAACCGGTTCATGATATTGAAATTTATGTACCGGAACGGTTTGCCGGTGATGTTATGGGGGATTTGTCCAGTAAACGCGGTCGGCCGATGGGAATGGAAGCCGTTGGTAACGGGATTACTTGTGTCAAGGCGCAAGCACCGCTTGCTGAGATGTTTCGCTATTCAATCGATTTGCGTTCGATGACCCAAGGACGCGGGTGGTTTGATATGAATTTTGCACACTATGAGGAAGTACCGCATGCTATCGCCGATCAGATTATTGCTGAATATCAAAAGCACTTGCACCACGACGAAGAATAGTTATTGCGGAAAATAAAGATATCGCGGCAGGTAAAACTGCCGCGATATTTGTTTTGAGGAATATAGTGAGAATTTTAACGACCATCTTTCAACGGTTTTGCCGGTTGACGAAATTGCCGCATAATGAACAAGCACTGCTGCTGCTGGCTTTTGCTTTATGTGGTTTGTTCCGATTTATGTTGTTGTGTATCCCGTTTCGTTATTTGGTGCGGTATATGGTAAAAGAAAATAAATGTAAAGCGATTGATTCTTCAGAAATAATTAAAAGAAATTGCTTAACAATCGCGCGGATAATTGATGTTGTAGCGACTAAAACACCATGGGAGAGTAAATGTTTGGTGTGTGCACTCGTCGCAAAAACATTATTGCGAATTTTTTATTATCCCAATGAGTTGTATCTTGGTGTTAAAAAAGACAAGAACGGCAAATTAATTGCCCACGCTTGGTTAAACAGTTATGGTTATAATATTAGCGGTGGTAGCGATGAAGCTAACATCGGCTACGCGGTGGTTGGAAAATATTTTGACGAATGATTTAATAGTGATCAGAAATGTATTTTTCGGCCATGATCGCGGCGACTGCACCATCGGCTGCGGCTGTTACGACTTGACGCAATTGTTTTACACGGCAATCTCCGGCGGCAAATATACCAGGGACGTTGGTTACAGTGTTTTCCTCTGCCACGATATAACCAGCGTTATTAATAGTGATTATGTTACTTGCAAATTTAGTGTTCGGATCCATTCCGACATACAAAAACACCCCTTCGGTAGCGAGAGTTGTAAGTTCGTTGGTTTGCACGTTTTTTAGCGTTATCGCTTCCACTATACCATTACCGTTAATCGTCTCAACTACGCTGTTAAAAACGAAACTTATTTTTGGATTGGCGAAAGCTCTGTCCTGGATCGTTTTTGTTGCACGTAGTTCGTTGCGGCGATGTACGATAGTGACTTTTTTGGTAAATTTTGTCAGATAGATAGCTTCTTCGACCGCGGCATCACCGCCACCGACGACTATTACGTTCGACGCGCCTTCGTAGAACGCTGCGTCACATATTGCACAAAACGAAACTCCCATACCATAAAATTCTTTTTCACCGGGGCAGTTTAGACTGCGCGGCATAGCACCACTGGCGATTATGATCGTTTTTGCAAAATATGAGCCGGTATCGGTCTGCACGCCACGTTTGTCGTTTTCGGTAATTAGTCCAAGCACCTGCGCAGTAATTTTTTGCATACCAAATTTTAGTGCTTGCCGTTCAAATCGCTCGGCTAGCACCACTCCAGTCGGATCGTCGTTAACACCGGGGAAGTTTTCTATTTCGGCGGTCGAAGACAATTGACCGCCGGTAGCGCCGAAGCTGATTACTAAAGTATTTAATTTTGCCCGGCCAGCATATAGCGCCGCGGTTAATCCAGCCGGACCGGCACCGATGATTATAACATCGTACATAATAGCTCCTTAAATAATTCAAAATATTAAATTGGTTAGCAGGTCACATTATATCATATACTAAGCCGCTGCAATGGTGCTTGTTTCAAAAAAACGAGAATATTTAAATTATTTTCGTTTAATCGCTTGACAAGAATAGAAATGAGTGGTAAACTATATCTCGCCCTCAGGGACAGGTTGCTAACAGTAACTGAAAACTTGAAGGCCGACCAGCGGGTTGAAGCCTTGTAAACATTGCGTTTGCGAGCTGTTCGCTGGAAGTGTCCGCCCCGCAACTGCTGTTGATGAATACAAGTTAGTTCATCAATATAAAGCGATCGTAGCAACGACGTTGAACAGCAAGAGCGCTCGTGAACAAAAAGGCAGCGAGTTAGCATCGGGGAAAAGGAACCTGCAACCACCGGCAGACGAGAAACGTAGGCTGACGGTGCGAAGCGCAGTTCGGGTAAAGAAACCGGATTGCAGCGACAGGTAAAGACCTCGGTTGAGTAAATGCAAGTTTACGAAACAAAGTGAGGCGGCAACACCGACGAGACTTGAGATAGTAACGTCGAAGGCAGACACGGACCGTGAGAGCGGCGTGCGCCTTGGTTCCACAGAAAAAACTGGGCTGTGCAAACGGTCGGGTTGTGTAGAATAAGAGTGTTGCGACAATCAGATGACTGTGAGGAAACAGACTAACCCGCAGGAATGAAAGAAGATCTGATTAACGCTCCGCAACGATAGTACGGTGGCTGACATAGCCGGCTATTGAAGAGCGCCGTGAGGTAAGCGATCACGGAAGAGCCACGGAGGACTGAGTCTGAACCTGGTTACAGCGAGAGGCAAAGCTGTAGCAGAGAGTAGCGCCGGAATGAGAGCGAAGAAACTCAACGGTAGCACAAGACGAGCGTGTCGAAGGCGGTTGGCGCAAGCGGACAGATGCCGGACACGAAGATACGAGCGAAACATCGGACACTTAGGCTATACGAAAGTGTAGAAGCAGAAAAGGGAAGTATCCAGCCGGAAGCAAAACCGGCCCGGCTTTCGGGACAGGCGATGATGGTGAAGAGTAGTCATTGCAAAGTAGAGCAGACCCTCTAAGACAAGGGATGCGGCAACGGAAGTCACGCGACCACCGTAAACACGAGCGAGCAAAGTGAACGGTGAGTAGATCTGGATTGGGGTGGCACCAACCGGAGACAACGTAAGTTTAGACGAACAACCGTCTGGCTTGATGTGAACGAGACGTATCAAGAACCTCAAGCGTATATCTTGCCCAGGGCTTTGGCTCTGGACAAGGTAGCACCGGAGGGAAACGAAGAACCCGCACAGCGTGATAAACGTTGAGGCGGGATTTTTTGTTTGATATTGGGGTGTGTGAAATAAACTCTGTAAATAGCAAGAAGTAACAAATGGAAGATAGGATTGATGCTATTCGATTCTGTCGCCGTGCATAATTGTTAGTTCACCATACACTTTCGACCAGTCTTT
>JBAYGT010000020.1:0-27568 GCA_041666525.1 Negativicutes bacterium | reverse complement strand
TTTGAATTCCTCGGTGAAAGTTCGTTTTTCTCTTCTTTCGGACATGTTTTTCTTCCCCTTACTTTTTTGATATTATTCTTACATGTCCTTATCTTTTTTGTCCAGTTTATTGTAGCCTATCCAGTACCGCTAAAGTAAGGACTGTGGCAACGAAAGTCCCGCGACCATCTATGAAGCGAGCAAAGAAAGCAGTAGATGAGCAGAACCGACCGAGAGATAAGCGTCCGGCGGTGACAACGGAACACGACCTAGCGACGGGTTGTGTAGACACTGAGGATACATCAAGACCTCGGAGCGTATCTTGACTAAAGCGCAAGCTTAGGTCAAGGTAACCCCCGCAGGAATGCGAAGAACCCGCGATGCGTGAAAACGTGTTGGGGGATTTTTTGTTTATGGGGACATATTGAGTTTATAGCAGCGACGTTTTTGATGGTCGCTGTTTTTTGTTTGGCGGGTGTGCAGGATAATTTTTACCATATGTCGAATAGTTAAGATAATAAACGCTTTTCAATATCTATGAGGGCAAAGTCTATGTATAACACCGATCTAACTTTTTTCACAAACGAACCTGAGCGGACTTTGTCCGATCGTTTTAATGCTATGCTCAAAACTAACACTCAGTATTTTGATGTGCTCGTTGGATATTTCCGCGCGAGTGGGTTTTATTTGATGAAGGATGCGTTGGAGCATGTCGAAAAAATTCGAATACTTATTGGTATTAACGCCGATATTAGAACCATGCAAGTTATCGAAGCATCAAGAGACGAGGGTGTGCTTTTTTCGACGATTGCCAATACGAAGACGATGTTTTCCAGAAATGTCGAAACAGAGTTTTCAGATTCCGAAGACAAACCAGATGTTGAGAGTGCAACCCAGCTTTTTATTCGGTGGATTAGAGATGGGAAAATTGAGCTAAAGGTATATCCTGATGCTCTTATTCACGCGAAAATATACATTGTTCGTAAAAATCCGGAACTGTCTCCTGACTATCGTGGGAGCGTTATAACCGGTTCGAGTAATTTTTCTCAAGCTGGCTTAAAAAACAATCTTGAATTTAATGTTGAGTTAAAAGACGGAAGAGATGTTCAGTTTGCCTTGGATAAATTCGAGGAATTGTGGGCGCAGAGTGTCGATGTCAGCCAGGATTTTATTGAAACTGTTAATACCAGCACTTGGCTGAATGACGAAATCACACCTTATGAGCTTTATTTGAAAACAATCTACGAGTTTTTTAAAGAAGAGATTAATGACGATGTTGATGACGATAGTTTTTATGAACTCCCGCAAGGGTTTATGCACTTGCGCTACCAGACAGATGCAGTTATGCAGGCAAAAAAAATATTGGATGCTTATGGTGGCGTATTCATTTCCGACGTTGTTGGTCTGGGGAAAACTTACATATGTGCGATGCTAGCCAAGCGGATAAAAGGCAAAAAGCTTGTAATATGTCCGCCGGTTCTTAAAGAATATTGGGAGAGTGTCCTGAGACACTTTGAAGTCGGTGGTGTAGTCGTAGAATCATTGGGGAAATTGGATACGGTTATTGACAAACATTTAAAGGAATATGACTTCAAAGCGATTTTTGTTGATGAGGCTCATAGGTTCAGAAATGCTACAAACGATACTTATTCACAATTACATAAGATTTGCCAGAACAAAAAAGTTGTCTTGATAACTGCAACGCCACAAAATAATTACTCGGCGGATATAGCCAATCAAATATTTCTGTTTCAACCGAGAAACAACAGCGAAATAATACCTAATCGGCGCGACATAGAAGGTTTTTTTAAAGAGCTCGAAGCTGAGTTGAAGGTGCACCCTAAAAACAGCAAGGAATACAAGGAGCAACAGCGAAAAAACTCCAAGATGATTCGTGATCAGGTATTACGGCATATAATGATCAGACGCACGCGGCGCGAGGTGGAGAAGTTTTATCGGGACGATTTAGAGCGTCAAAAACTGGTCTTCCCAAAACTGTCCAAACCGGAACCGGTAGCATATTGTTTTGATGCAGCCGGTGAAATTGCATTCGACAAGTCACTGCTACTGATTCGCGAATTGACTTATGCCCGCTATACACCTCTGAAATATCTTGAAAAGAACGCATTGATTCGGGAAAAATTGCAAGACAAAATCGTTGGTGAAGTAAATCTCGGCGGTTTTATGAAGACAATGCTACTAAAGCGGCTTGAAAGCAGCGTGTATGCGTTCAGGTTGTCGTTGTCACGTTTCATCGCTTCCTACGAGCAGTTTATAAAAATGTTTAACAACGGTAAGATATATATTAGCAAGCGTGTTGATGTTTATGATCTTCTCGAATCGGGGAGCATTGAAGAACTTGAACAGGCGATTGAACAAGAAGGTGGCATCGCATTTGCCTCTTCTGACTTTCGTCCAGAATATCGTGTAGCCTTGCAAAAAGATTTTGAAGCTTTGAAGGAAATGCTTTCAGTCTGGGAAAGCATCAAGAGCGATCCGAAAATCGCAGAATTGAAATTGCTATTGAAATTAGATACAAAGTTGAGTAGCAATAAGGTTGTGATTTTCACTGAATCATCCGAGACGGCAGATTATTTGGACGAGGAGTTAAGTGAAATCTACCCTGGAAAAGTTGTGAAGTTTGCTGGTGGCGGCAGCAAAAAGCTGCGTGAAAAAATTGAACGAAATTTTAATCCTAACGCAGTTGAGCACGAAGATGAACTTCAATACTTGATAACAACCGATATCCTTGCAGAAGGAATAAATTTGCATAGAGCAAATTGTCTGATCAATTATGATTTGCCTTGGAATCCAACACGAATTATGCAGCGAGTAGGACGAATTAATCGTGTAGGCACGATTTTCGACTCTATTCATGTCTATAATTTCTTTCCAGCCTCACAAACCAAAGGACATTTGTCGCTTGAAGAGACGATAATTAATAAAATTCAAGCGTTTCACGATGCTTTGGGAGAAGATTATAAATATTTATCCGACGATGAAGAAGTTGGGGCGCATCAACTATATCGCAAGTTGACAACAGATGAATTGTACGGTGAAGAGGAAACGGATTCAGAATTACATTATCTCCAACTCATCAGAAAAATCCGGGATGAAAATCCAAATTTGTTTGGTAAAATCAAAAAACTACCTAAAAAAGCGAAGACTGGCAGGAAGTTAGCTTCCGGGATAAATAGAACTGTATCATTTTTACGTAAGGGCGCTTTGAAGAAATTCTTTCAGAGCGGGACTATAGAGACAGCAAGAGAATTGGTGTTAGAAGATGTAATGGCGCAGCTAGTTTGTGCGCCCGAAGAGCCGCGTATAAAACCTCCGTCAGAGTTTTATCAACATCTTGCAGCCAATAAGGCTGCGTTTACCCATAACCTCGCAGCGGCTTTCGGAGACAGTACAATATCAGTGCGCAGTAAAAATGAGAAAACCATCATCAAATATCTTAGCGCCGTGAAACGCGATTCGCGGTTGACGGATGATGATGAATCGCTCATAGCTCGGATAAACAAGGCTTATGAAGAAGGACGGATACCGCCGAATGTATCCAAAGAGATACTGAAGAAGATTAAAAACGCAAATGATGGTCTAAGTGTATTCCGGGTTTTACGTGCGGAGATATCAAGTGAATATTTAGTCGAACGCCAAAACAAACATAAGTCAACCGATGCTCCGGTCGAAGTGTTGCTGTCCATGTATATTCAGGGAGAATGATATGAAACGTGTGTTAATTGAAAAATTGTTTTCAAGTGCCTTTCATTTGGATGATTATCGGAAATTTATTTTTGAAATGTTTACCGGCGCTGACAAAGGCAAAGATATTCAGACAGCAGCTATTTGGAAGGAATACAGTGATTCGATTAATTTCTACCAGCAGATAGCAAAGTTCACTGATTCGGACGGCAACAAAATCAACATTCTTGCGGTCAATGTTAAACGTAGCCAAAGTGTTGTTCGCGCCCGCGCGATGCAGCGGAATTTCGTTGCTAGAATGTTGGAGCATACTGGTTATGCCGCCGCCGTTGCTGCGTTTTATTCACCCGGAGATAATACTTGGCGATTATCATTCATTCGACTTGATTATAGCTTTGAGAGTACTGGACTCAATTTGGAGCTAACCCCGGCAAAGCGTTATTCTTTCTTGCTCGGCGTTGGTGAGCCGCATCATACTGCAGAAAAACAACTATTGCCGATCTTTGCGGATGATACCCGTTTGCCGACTGCTGATGATCTGGAGTCGGCATTTGGCGTTGAAAAAGTTACGAAGGAGTTTTACGATAAATACAAGGAGAAATATCTCCAGACGGTTGAGCATTTGACGGAGAATAGCGCATTTATGCAACAGGCTGGGAAATGTGGCTTCACAGCCGAGCAATTTGCAAAAAAAATGCTCGGTCAAATAGCATTTCTATATTTTCTTCAAAAAAAAGGTTGGCTGGGTGTCAAGATTGTTCCGCAGGTATTATCGGAAGTTGAATTCCAGCGAGTGAAAGCACAGCGCCCGGAATTTACTGATATTGCTGATAAAGTCTATCGTCGCAGCGGAACTGAGCGAAATTTGATATATACTGATTTCGTTCAGTTAGCATTCAAAGACCGGGAAGGTCTTGCAGCGATGTTTTTGAAAACTGAACATAATCAACCGTGGGGAAATGGCGAGCGTGAATTTATCCGTCATCTATTCAATAATTGCGCCAAGAACAGTGGCCGCTCGAACAAAAACTTCTTCGATGATTATCTGGAGCCGCTATTTTATGACGCGCTAAATAAGCGGCGAGAATACAATTATTTTGATAGATTTAACTGCAAAATTCCGTTCTTAAATGGCGGACTATTTGAACCACTGGATAACTATGACTGGAAAAACAATGATTTCAAAATACCGGATGAGTTGTTTTCCAACCAGCAGGATAAAGGTCGCGATGCAGACGGGATTCTCGATATTTTTGATCGTTTTAATTTTACAATCAATGAAGACGAACCATTGGAAAAAGAAGTGGCTATCGATCCGGAAATGTTGGGGAAAATATTTGAGAATTTGCTCGAAGTTCATGATCGAAAGAGCAAAGGCGCGTTCTACACGCCGCGTGAAATAGTCCACTATATGTGTCGCGAATCGTTGACGCAGTACCTTGTTAATGCGACAGCCTTGCCAGCAGATAATTTGCGTATGTTTATCAACTACAGCGATATCATGCGAGATGCAGATAGTCGCGCGTTCACTAACAAAGCACGATTGGATCACTCTGCTTTGCCGGAACAGATATTGATGAATTTGGATAGCGTTGATAAAGCATTAGCAACTGTCGCAGTATGTGATCCGGCAATTGGTTCTGGTGCATTTCCGCTAGGGATGATGAGTGAAATAGTCAAAGCGCGAAATAATATCACCGAGTATATGGCGGCAAAATATCCAATCGGTCAACGAGATTTATTCATAAAATCTCGTACAGCTTACGATTTGAAATTACGGACAATGAGAGCATCGTTGTTCGGCGCCGATATTGATCCGTCCGCAGTCGATATTGCAAAACTGCGGTTATGGCTGGCGTTGATTGTTGACGAACACGTTGAGGCCGGTGAAGATCCAAAACCGTTGCCGAACCTTGATTACAATATTGTCTGCGGCAACAGTCTGCTGGAGGAATTTGAAGGAATACAACTGTTCGAGGATCGCAAAGAAAAACAAAAAGATATGATGATTAACTTATTCGAAGATGCCGTTGACAATCATATTAACAATCTCAGATTTTTACAAGATCAGTTGTTTTCAGAAGCTGATACGGACAAGAAAAAAGCAATAAAACGCAATATCGAACAAGAAATCACCTGGCTTGTTGAACAAAAACTGGTTCGTGACAATAACAATATCGGGTTAGATAAGTTTCGTGCACAGCTCAAAGAAAAAACAAAACCCTATGTTTTGTGGCGGTTAGATTTTGCTCTGATATTCAGGGATAAGGGCGGTTTTGATATTGTAATTGGGAATCCGCCATACTTACGAGAGCGGGATAATAAAGATGTTTTTGAGAAAGTTAATGACTCTTCATGGGGGAAAATGTATCATCAGGGTAAGATGGATTACTGGTACTATTTTTTGCATAAAGCTATTGATTTAGCGAAAAAAGAAGCAATAATCACATATATCACGCCAAGATATTGGCTGAATAGCGCCGGAGCTCAGTTTTTGATAAAAAGAATTAGTAAAGAGCTCTCATTCGTTGACGTTGTAGATATTGGAAAAATAAAAGTGTTTGATAATGTAGTGGGTTACCATATGGTTTCCTGCTACAAAAAGACTTCCGCAGGAAATCGAGATTTTTCATACAAGAAGATAACCAATAATATTGAAGATATTGCAAAAATGTACAACACAGAAAACATTAATATTACAAAATTATCGAATACTGACATTATAACTGATAAGTATGAAATAATATTTCAATCTAATTCAAAGAAAAGCGACCAAATTGCTAAACTAGGTGATATTTGTGACATCTCTCAAGGAGTAGTGGAAGCTTCAGATAAAATAAGTAAAAAGCAATTTCATAGTTCGAAACGTACTGATGTTTCTATTGGAGATGGAGTATTTGTAATATCTCGAGATGAGCTTGATGAATTAGCATTGTCTGAACAAGAATTAGGTTGCATAAAAACATACATAGATGGCATTAATGTTAGCAAATACAACATTGTATTTGCTGATAGATACCTGATATATTCTGATAAGGAAACAAAGAAAAAGATTGCATCAGATGAAGGTTATCGTAATTTGAAAAGACATCTTGATAATGTTAGGGAATTTATTACTTCTTCGAATGGCCCTTACGGTTTGCATAGACCAAGGGATTATAAGTATTTTTCCAACCCTAAAATATTGGTTAAAAGCATGTTTAAGATAAATGAATTTGCGTTAGATGTAGAAAATAATTTTGTAGGAATGTCCTTTTCTATAGTAATTTCGAAAAACGAGAAATACGACCTAAAGTACATATTGGCTATTTTGAATTCAAAATATGCTCTAAAATGGTTTTATGAAAACGGAAAAAGAAGGGGTGTTGGTGTTGATATTGGTGTTGAGAAGCTAAGGAGCTTTCCAATAATGACTTGTATAGACAGTGTCAGCGGTCAGCTAGTAGGTATGGTAAATACGATTATTAATAATAGTGTGTCTGATATTGAAGCCGTAATCAGTGGTATTGACCGTATTATTTATTCGCTTTATGGTCTAAGTGATGAAGAAATAAACAGTGTAGAGGAATTTTATTTGTCGTTGAAATAGAGTATATTTGGAGGGCGATCATGGCAGAAAAAACACCAATCAAATACGAAATCATCGAGAATATTGGAACCTTGTCCAGCGGCGCTAAAGGCTGGACAAAAGAACTTAACCTTGTCAGCTGGAACGACCGGCCGGCGAAATATGACATCCGCGAGTGGGACGAAACGCATGAGAAAATGGGCAAGGGTGTTACTCTCAGTAAAGACGAGGCTATTGCGTTGAAGAAATTGTTGATTGAGTTGGAGCTGTAATTGTGGAGACGGAATTTATGTCAACAAAAGTAAAATGCTCCAACTGTGGCAAGTCTATTACCATTGCTGACGCTGATAGACATAAATCGCTCGGCGATCATCCGCATTTTTGCAGTGATCGTTGCCGGGAAAAGCACCGCAGCAACCATCCGGACGATTTTGAAGACGAGTATGTGGATGAGGAAGAGTGAAATTTTTGCGAACTTGCTGTGTGAAAATATGAATGAAATAAATAATCTTGATGTACAAATAGAAAACGCCGTCCTTACGAAATTAATCATTCTGACGGCGTTTTTGTTACGGGTCATTTTAAATTTCCGCGCTGATGAAGAGTCAAAATATTTTTAATTCTGGCGGTATGATTTCATCAAATAAGGCAGCCAACATAACCGAATAGAACAGATGTTTTTTATTTAAGCTAATCAACAAAATACTTGTCAAGCCGTAAGCAGATGAACTATGAGTAAACGTGCAAATGGTGATGTGGCCATATTATGAACGCAGTGATTCGTTGCTGCTATAGCTCAGACAACCAAAACTACGCCAGCATTGAGGCTCAAATCAGAGAATGTAACGAATAAATAAACGGTTCGTCGTTTTTTTATTTCACAAACAATTTGTATTTACGTCACAGAAATGTCACGAATGCCAGTTATAATTAACATGTGGTCAAGATGAACTGGCCGCTTGAAGATGTAAAACTGAATACAACATAGACTTTCTCCTCTCAAAATCGCCTCGGCTGTTGCCGGGGCGTTTTTATTATGTTGTTTTAACATAATTATCTGCGTGCAGGATTATTTTTGTTTATAGCGAATATAATAAATGCAAAGTCGGTTTGGCAAAGTGTAGAGCACCTTGTCTTAAATAATGATTATTGGCTAGCCGCCGTTGGGGTTATGCGCTGGTTGGTTACCAAGTGAAAATGGGGGGCAAAATGCTTAAGTGTTATCTTAATGAAGAAACTCGTACTACGGAAAACAGCGGAATAATTCCTGCAGCATCAGCGGTGGATACATATACTGTTTCACCGGCACAAAGAGGGTTGTATATTGTTGAACGAATGGCCAATGCCGGCAATGCCTGGCATATTGTCGTGCCAGTTGTTATTGACGGCCGGCTTAACAAGGAGCGGCTGGGCTGGGCGATAGACGAAGTGGTAGCGCGTCATCCGGCGCTGGGAACTTCGTTTTGTATGGTTGACGGTGAAGTGCAGTCAAAAATCAATGCCGAAGCACGCTTGAAAAAAGTGTTTAAATCCGTGGATGAGCTAGCGATTGATACAGCAATAGCCGATTTTGTGCAGCCCTTTGATTTGGATGTTGCGCCGTTGATACGGGTGGCGCTGTTGGAAATAACAAGCACACGGCATGTGCTTGTGCTGGACGTGCATCAAATCGTAGCCGACCAAGCATCAGTAAAGATTTTAGTTCAGGAATTGTTTGAAATTTATGACAATACGCAGCTAACGCCACCAGCGCTGTGTTATAGCGATTACGCGGACTGGTATAGCCAAAGGATTTCAACGGGCGTGCTGGTTCAGCAGGAAACGTTTTGGCGGGAGCAATTACACGACGAGTTACCGGTGCTGAATCTTGCGACTGATCATCCGCGTCCGTCAAACCGGAAATATCAAGGTGCAAAACTGGTTGAGACAATTGCAATGGAAACAGTTGTGAAACTGGAAGCAATCGCCGATCGGCAGGGTGTATCTGCAGAGGTGCTGTTGTTGGCAGCTTACAAAGTTTTGTTGGCGCGTTACAGCGGTCAGGACGATCTGATTGTCGGGTTGCCGTTTGCCAATCGTTCCGGGTCAGAGTTGGAAAAAATGGTTGGTTTTTTGGAAAATATGTTGCCGCTGCGGACCAAACCGGATCGCAGCAAATTATTTTCCGAATATTTACGCGAATTGGATTTGTCAGTGCGGTCAATGGCAGAGAACCAGGAATATTTATTTGACAATATTGTTGAAAAGCTCGGAGTTGTCCGCGATGGCAGCCGTAATCCAATCTATGACACGGTATTTGATATTGGTCAGAACGTGGAAATCACGAACCCGGCTGGCTTGATATTGGAATATTATGAATATGACCCGCAAACCGCGCGCTATGATCTGGCGCTTGAAGTGGTAAAAAAACAGCAAGGCTGGTCTTTGCAACTGCGATATGACTGTAATCTCTACACAGCCGCTAGTGCGCGGCGCTTTGCCCAACATTATCTCTGCCTGCTTGAGGCGCTGATTAATGGTGGTGTTGAGCAGAAACTTGGAACAATCGATTTTATTCCGGCGGCTGAACGGGAGTTGCTGTTGAATGAGTTCAATGCAAATGAATTAGCAGCGCCGCTTGAGCGTTCGTTTCATGGATTGTTCCGTGAACAAGTCAAACGAACTCCGGATAATACAGCGCTGGTTTTCAAAAACAGCGCGTTATCCTATCGGCAACTGGATGAAAAAACCGACCGGCTGGCTGAGATATTGCGCCAAAGAGGCGTGTCGCGCGAGGTTATTGTTCCGATTATGTTGGAACGGTCAGCGGAAATGCTGGTTGCGGTTTTGGCGGTAATGAAGGCCGGCGGCGCTTATCTGCCGCTGGATATCAAGTATCCGCAAGCCCGGCTGGACTATATGCTGGAAGACAGCAACGCAGCGATTATTCTTAGTCAACCGTCACTACGGGATAAATTTGCCCGATTTGGCGGCGAATTTATCGATGTGACCGACGCGGTGATTTACACAGACAGTACGGTTGATAATATCGATGTTTCGGATATTAATCAGGGAAGTGATTTGGTGGCAATCATCTATACTTCCGGTTCGACCGGCCTGCCCAAAGGCACGATGCTAACGCATCGCGGCCTGATAAATATGTGCTATAGCGAAAACCGTGACAATGCCATGTGTGATACGGACGTTGTGGCGTCGTACGCCAGCTTTAGCTTTGACGGGTCGATCTGGTCCAATTTTCCGCCATTGTTGGCAGGCGCGGCAGTTGATATTGTGCCTGATGAAATCATGATGTCATTTGTTGACTTGAATGGTTATTTTGAAAAACACAAAGTCACCCTGACGTTGATGACAACTCAGCTGTGTGAACAATTTGCCGAACTGGTGACCAACAATTCGTTACGGCAAATGAGTACCGGCGGCGAAAAATACAAAACTTTTCGTCCGGCGCATTACCGGATTGTCAATTCCTATGGCCCGACCGAAGCGACGGTACTAGTAACCCGGTTCACCATCGATAAAAATTATGACAATATACCTATTGGTAAGCCGTTGGCAAACACTAAAGTATACATTGTCGATCAGGATTTTCAGCTGCAGCCATTAGGTGTGCCGGGCGAGTTGTGTGTTTCCGGGGCACAGCTGGCACGCGGTTATCGCAATCGCCCGGAATTGACCGCAGAGAAGTTTATCAATAACCCGTTCGTAGAGGTTTGTCAAGTTGTCGAGTTATCACAGGATAATTCAAATTTCAGCAAGATGTACCGCACTGGTGATTTGGCGCGCTGGTTGCCGGATGGAAATCTGGAATATCTTGGCCGCATCGACCAGCAAGTGAAAATTCGCGGTTTTCGAATTGAGATCGGTGAAATCGAACAGAAAATCATGGAGTACCCGGCGGTGAAAGAAGCAGTGGTGGTTGCCAGGGAAGACTCTGCCGGTAATAAATATTTGTGCGGCTATTTTACCGCCGAAACTATGGTGGAGCTGGAACAGCTCAAGGAATTCATGGCCAATGATTTACCCGGGTACATGATACCGGCGTTTATCACACAGATTGATGCCATGCCGATCAATGCGAATGGCAAAATCGACAAAAAAGCGTTACCTGATATCGGCAGCAATCCGGATGCCGGCGCAGGCGTGGAACCGGCTACTGATATTGAGAAAAAAATTGCCCAGGTCTGGCAGGAAGTACTGGGTGTGGCAAGAATTAGCGCTACGGATGATTTTTTTGCAATCGGTGGTAACTCAATTAAAGCAATTTCGGCAGTCGCCCGGTTACAGAAGTTTTTTGTAATTAGTATTAATGACTTCTTCAATTATCCTTGTCTGCGAACGCTGGCCGCAAACATCAAACCGGCGGCGGACACGCTAAAAGTCCGGTTGGCAGAGATTGCGCTGCAAGTGGCGGAATTTGACAAGCCGCCAGCTGCCGATCCGCGTTATCTGGAACGCTACATTAGCAGCATGGCCGAGTATGAACGAAAAAACACGTGGTTTGAGGCCGCTGACTTTAGTGTGATTAGGCAGTATCGCTGCGTGTTAGTTACTGGTGCTACCGGTTTTCTCGGTGTGCATATCACGCAATATTTGCTTGTCGAACGTAATTGTCAGGTCTATGTTATAGTGCGCGGAGCGGATGCTAGTATTGCAAAGACAAGATTGCGCGCCAAATTTGCATATTATTTCGGAGAAGAATTTTGGCAAGCTAACAATCTTGACGAGCGGTTGGTTGTAATCTGCGGTGAATTGCATCAGCCGCAGTTTGGTCTGGATGAAGTTGTTTATGGCAGGTTGTGTGCGGATGTGGAAGCGGTGTTTCACAGCGCGGCTAATGTCAGTCACTATGGCCGCTATAGCGAACTCTACGAAGGAAACGTACAGGCAACGCTGGAATTACTGACTTTTGCGAAAACCGGAATCAAAAAGGATTTTCATCATATTTCAACGATGTCGGTGGTCTATGGCGATATTGCCGGTTGCGATTATCAAGTGTTCACTGAATATCAAACTGATATCGGCCAAAAATTCGGCAGTTATTATGCCGAAACAAAACTTATTGCGGAAACGGCAGTTGAAGCGGCGCGCGCTGAAGGCTTGAACACCAATATTTACCGTGCCGGAAATATCGCGTTCCAGGAACGAACCGGATTGTATCAGGAGAATATTGAAACCAATGCCTATTATCAGAAGGTGCAAGGCTTCATCAATATCGGTATGGTACCTGACAAACTGGATGCCGACGAGTATGCTTACGTCGACCGGTTAGCCGAAGCAATAGTTAGGCTTGCTGAACGTCCGGCGGCGCTTAATCGTACTTATCATATGCAGAATCCCCAGCTGGTCAAACTATCAAAGATATTAACTGCTCCGGAACTTGGCCTGAGTGTTCGGGCGGCAGGATTGGGTGAATTTTTCGACTATTTGTACGAAAACCTTGATCAGCCGGGATTTAAACCGCATGTTGAAAATGTTCTTACGCACATGGAATTGATGGATGAAAAAGCAAAAGATAGTACCGTAGTCACGGTCGTAATGGATATGACGTTGGCAGTACTTGCAAAAATCGGTTTCAGTTGGCCGGTATTTGATGTTCGGATGATGCGGCCGTTGGTTGAACGGGCGCTGTCAGAGCGGGTACAAATCATGCGTGATAATGCCGTGTTAGGCACACTTGAGCAGCAGTCGTTGTCGGCGTTGGCAGGCAAGGCACAGATGAAACTTTGGAAACGGCGTTCGGAAATCATCCGCGAAGGGGAGTCGTGTGCGGACGTATATTTAATACTTAACGGTTATGCCCAGTTACTACGTTCGTCAGTCGGCGGCTGGCAAGGCATGGTCGGTTTGGTGAAGAAAAACGAAATGATCGGCATGGAACTTGCCGGCGCTGTTGACAAATCGAGTTTTACTGTTGATGCGACAATGGGTGATACGCTGGTGCTGGCGTTACCGCAGGACTTGTTGCGGGAATATGGCAGAAGCAATCCACAGTTGTTGCTGGGAATGCTCAAGGTAATGAACGACCGTGTCGACAAGCTGGCGCGGCTGGTAGTAAGTTTGGGATGAGTAGAATATATAGCAGGTTTATTTTGAAACAGGAGTTTTGCTGTTTTTAGAGAACTACCAAATATGAGATATTGCCTGATTTTAATTAGTTGAGGTGCGAATAATGGAAGACCGGAAAACATATCGCTTGACGCATGCCCAGCAACGGATAATGTATGGTGAAAAATTTTACCCGGGAACCGGTTTTGCCAATTGTGCTGTGGCAGTTCGCATACCCGCAGATTTGGATTCGGATACATTGGCCCGCAGTATTAATGCGGTTATTTCCGGCAACGATGCGTTGCGGTTGCAGCTTGAGCAGACCGCGGACGGTGTCGACCGCCAGTACATCGCAGACTATTCACCGCAGAGTTTCACCGTTGAAGATTTTGGCGACGAACAGGCGAAACTGCAGGAATGGATCAAGCTTAATAACGCTACCGGTTTTGTATTATACAATCAGCCGTTGTATCGGATTCTCCTGGCGCGCTGTCAGAGCCAGATAACGATGTTGGTGGTAATTCATCACGCAATTTGTGACAACCGGACACTGGCGAATTTTGTCCGGCAGGTAGCTGAAAATTATGCCAGCATCAAAGTTGGCAGTCCGACTATTGCCGGTCAATCCTATAGAGAATTTTTAGACAGCGAAACTATATATCTGCAGTCGGTTGAATATCAGGCGGACAGGGAATTCTGGCTGGCAAAGTACGCCGAGTTGCCGGAATACAGTTGTCTGTTTGGCAAAGAAAAGACTGTTGCTGATATCTCCACCGAACGGATTGACTATTCCCTGCCGGTTGAAACAGCCCGCCAGCTGCAAGAGTTCTGCAGTGCCAACAAGGCAAGTTATTTCAGTGTGTTTACGGTGGTGTTTGCTATTTGGCTGGCACGCTGTACCGGGCGTTACGACATGGTACTCGGAGTGCCTTATCACAACCGGCAGGCCGAAGGCAGCGGCGACAGTTTCGGTCATTTTGTCAGCACCATGCCGGTGCGGTTAACGCTGACCGGGCAGTCAACGGTCAGGGAATCATTAGCTTACGTTCGAAATGCAATCAAAGAGGCAATTGTTCACCAGCGCTATCCGTTTGATTTGTTGCTGCAAGAGCTGAAAACCGGTCACAGCGGCACGGACCAAATGATAGAATATTATCTGGTGCAGAGCAGTTTCGGAAAATGTGCAACCGGCAGTTTTCCAGCAACAGTGGTGCCGCGCCCGGCAGCGCCTGAACCGATGGCAGTATTTCTTAATCAGGGGATTACTGATGAAAACGGGCTGCGGACAATCGCTATTGAATATCAGACGGCGAAATATAGCGCCGCCGAAGTTGACGCGATCTACAGTCGCTTGCTGACGGTCCTGGCTGCAGCACTGGCGAATCCGGACGGCGAAATTTGTCTGTTGCCGATGGTTACAGCGAGTGAACGCGAACAGCTGCTGGTCGATTTCAACGACAACAAAATGGATATCCCTTTTAGTCGGTCATATCACGGACTGTTCAGGGAACAAGTTGCCCGGACACCGGACAATTTGGCGTTGCAGTTCAAGAATGAAAGCTATACATACCGCCAGCTGGACGAGAAAACCGACAGTCTTGCAACGGTGTTGCGTGCCAATGGTGTGGGTATAGAAACCATCGTGCCGATTATGCTCGAGCGGTCGGCGGAAATGGTGATTGCCGCTATCGCCGTCATGAAGGCCGGCGGCGCCTATCTGCCGCTGGATATTAAGTATCCGCAGGCGCGACTGGACTATATGCTGGAAGACAGTAACGCGACGATAATCCTTAGCCAGTTATCCCTCCGCGACAAGTTCAGTAACTTCAAGGGGAAAGTTTTCGATTTGCAAGATGCTGCGAATTATCCGGCGGTACAGTGTGCGCCGGCAGATATCAGCAATGGCAGCAATTTGTCGGCGATAATCTATACATCAGGCACAACCGGACTGCCGAAGGGGACGATGATCACGCACGGCGGCATGGTTAACATGTTCTATAGCGAAAACCAGGCTACAGGGCTGAGCGCGACTGACCGGCTGGGTTCGTACGCGAGTTTCAGTTTTGATGCGTCGATGTGGTCGAACTTTGCGCCGTTGCTCGCCGGTGCTGCGGTATATATTGTGCCGGCAGAAATAATGCTGTCGTTGCCGGAACTCAACCAGTTTTATGAAGACAACAAGATTAGTCTGACTTTCATGACTACGCAATTGGCGGAACAATTCGCCGAACTGGTGGAAAACCACAGTTTGCGGCTGCTGACTACCGGCGGCGAGAAATACAAGACCTACCGCCAGACGCCATATCAGATTGTCAACGCTTACGGCCCAACCGAATATACCATCTACACTACCCGGTTTGTGATTGACAAAAATTACGAGAATATGCCAATCGGCAAACCGCTGGCGAATACCTGTGTCTATGTGCTGGATGCCAATTTGCAGTTGCAACCGCCGGGAGTGCCGGGTGAACTGTGTATTGCCGGCGCGCAGATGGCACGCGGCTATCGTAACCGGCCGGAGCTTACTGCGGAAAAATTTATCGATAATCCGTTCCACTGCGAGTGGGCAACTGATAATTGTCGATACGACAAGTTGTACCGCACCGGTGATTTGGTGCGTTGGACCGCGGACGGCAATCTCGAGTATTTGGCGCGGATTGATCAGCAGGTCAAAATTCGCGGCTTCAGAATCGAAATCGGCGAAATCGAACAGAAAATTATGCAGTACGACGGTGTAAAGCAGGCAGTAGTAATTGCCCGTAGTGACAGCGGCGGCAACACTTATTTGTGCGGCTATTTTGCTGCCGATCGGGCAATTGACATAGGCGAATTGCAAGCCTTCATGCTGGAAGGTCTGCCGGATTTTATGATTCCCCAGACCATAATGCAGCTTAAGGACTTACCGCTAAACGCCAATGGTAAAGTTGACAAGCGCGCGCTGCCGGAACCGTCGTCAACTGTCACAAATGTCGAGTATGCCGCGCCGCGTAGTGATGTTGAAAAAGCATTATGTGACTTGTGGCAGGATATTCTCGGCGTGAAGCAAGTAGGAATCAATGACCGCTTTAATAGTCTTGGCGGCACGTCGTTGAAACTGGTTGTGCTGGGCGCTAAATTGCAAAAAATGTTTTCCAAAACAGTGCCGGTTGCCGAACTGGCGAAAATTCCCACGGTGAAACTATTGGCCGAACGGCTGGCGAACAGCCGCAGCGAAGTTGGCAGTTATGAAGTCATTCCTGAGCTGCCGGAGGCGGCTAGTTATCCGGCGGCATCAGCCCAGAAGGGAATGTTCATTATTGACCAGATGGCGGATATCGGCAACACCTATCACGTGGTGCAGCCGATTGTGCTCCAGGGCCGGTTGAACAAAGAGCGGTTGGGCGTGGCGCTGGACAAAATGGTCGAACGGCATCCCGGGCTGCGCACGACGTTTTCCGTAATTGACGGCGAAGTCCGGCAGACAATACATACCGGTGTGCGATTGAAGAAGACCATTAAGGCGGTGGACGAACAGACAGTTGACAAAGCGATTGCCGATTTTATCCAGCAGTTCGATTTGCAGTCCGCACCGCTGCTGCGGGTAGCGCTGTTTGAACTATCGGCTAACAAGCATTTGCTGGTGCTGGATGCGCATCACATCGTTATGGACGGCATCTCGGTAGTGGTGTTTGTCAAAGAATTGATGGCGCTATACCAAAATCAGCAGTTGCCACCGCTGACCGTGAATTATTACGACTACGCCGACTGGTATAATAAAAAACTGGCGCAGGGAGCGTTCGCCGCCAATGCTGCGTTTTGGCAAGAGCAGTTAGCCGGCGAATTGCCGGTGTTAAATCTGGCGACCGATTTTCCGCGGGCGGCAAACAAAAAATACCAGGGCGGAAATGTTTTCGCCGATCTTGATAAATCGGTGGCAGATAAGTTGAAAGCTCTGGCCGAGGCGCGCGGTGTATCCTTCTTCGCGTTGTTGCTGGCGGCATTTAATATCATGCTGGCACGCTACAGCGGCCAAGACGATATTGTTGTCGGTTCGCCGTTTGCCAATCGTACCCATCCGGATATTGACAGCATAATCGGCATGTTTGTTAACACGCTGCCACTCCGGACTTATCCGCAGCGCGATAAGCTGTTTGGCGATTATCTTCAGGAAGTTAATGGAATTCTGCTCGCTGCCGGTGAAAACCAGGCTTATCCGTTCGAGAATATTGTTAACGACTTGGGGATTACTCGCGATGCCAGCCGCAATCCAGTTTTTGATGTGGTATTTGCGTACTTTGTCGAAGAGTTTTTATTTGAATCCGAGGATTTATCACTGCAGCGTTACAATTATGATGCCGGTGTGGCGCATTTCGACGTATTGCTGTACGTGATGGAAAACAAGCAGGGGCTGTCACTGTTTCTGGAGTACGACCGCAATCTGTTCAAAGCGGAGACCGCCGACCGGCTTATCGGACACTATCTGAATTTGCTGCAAGTGCTCTCAGACAATATGGAATGCCGGTTGGGGAGCATCGATTTTATTTCGGAGACCGAGCGGGAGCTGTTGTTGCAGGGCTTTAATGCCAATGTTCTACCGGTGCCGCTGGACAGTTCTTATCAACGGCTGTTCCGCGAGCAGGTAGCGCGAACGCCGGACAAAGCAGCATTGGTATTTAAGGATACGGTCCTGACCTATCGCCAGCTTGACCATAAAACCGATATTCTTGCCGGCTGTCTGCGGCAACGCGGAGTTGTGCGCGAAGCGATTGTGCCGATCATGCTCGAACGGTCGGCAGAAATGATTATCGCGGCAATTGCGGTCATGAAAGCCGGCGGCGCTTATTTACCGCTGGATATTAAATATCCGCAGGCGCGATTGGATTACATGCTGGAAGACAGCGCGTCCGCGCTGATTTTGAGCCAGCCGTCATTAAAGGAAAAATTTGCTGAATTCAATGGCGAGTACATTGATGTGACCGCTGCGGCGCTCTATGACTGCGCTGGGGCGGAGAACACAAATGTTACCGATGTTAACCAGGGTAGTGACCTGGCGGCGATCATCTACACTTCCGGTTCGACCGGGTTACCCAAAGGTACGATGATTATGCACCGCAATATCGTGAATATGTGTTTCAGTGAGAATCGCGATAATGCAGTGACGGCGGATGATATCATGGCATCCTACGCCAGTTTTAGTTTCGATGCCGCGATGTGGTCGAATTTCGCGCCGCTGCTGGCGGGCGCGACGGTGCATATTGTTCCCGAGGAAATCATGTTGTCGCTGGTTGATTTGAACAAGTTCATCGAAGAGCGGCGGGCGACGATTACCTTTATGACTACGCAGCTCTGTGAACAATTTACTGATCTTGTGGACAACAAGACGCTGCGGATACTGGCGACTGGTGGCGAAAAATATAAGACTTACCGGCAGACAAACTACAAGGTTGTCAACGGTTACGGTCCTACCGAGTACACGGTATATACTACTCGCTTTGTAATCGACAAGAATTACGATAATATTCCAATCGGTAAACCGCTCGCCAATGCCCGGGTGTATGTTGTTGACAAAGACTTTCAGCTGCAGCCGCTCGGAGCGCCGGGTGAATTGTGCATCGCCGGCCCGCAGTTGGCGCGCGGCTACCGAAACCGCGAAGACTTGACAGCGGAAAAGTTCATTGACAATCCGTTTGCAAACGACGAGATATACTCGCGGATGTACCGTACCGGTGATTTGGTGCGCTGGCTACCCGATGGCAATTTGGAATTTTTGAGCCGCATCGACCAGCAGGTAAAAATTCGCGGCTTCCGGATTGAAATCGGCGAAATCGAACAGGAGATCATGAGTTACCAGTCGGTAAACGAAGCCGTAGTTGTTGCCCGCGATGACGCTGGCGGCAACAAATTCCTTTGTGGTTATTTCACGGCTGATACCGCTATAGAGATGGAACAGCTGCAGGAATTTATGGCAAAGGATCTGCCTGGCTATATGATACCGGCCTTCATGATGCAAATCGACGTGATGCCGCTGAACGCGAACGGAAAAATCGACAAGAAAGCGTTACCTGAAGCCGGAAGCACAACTACAGCTGGTGAATTTATCGAGCCAACGGGCGAAATTGAGCGAAAGCTTGCCTGTGTTTGGCAAGAGGTGCTGGGAGTTAATGCCGTCAGTGCTACCGATAGTTTTTTCTGTATCGGGGGTAATTCTATTAAGGCGATTTCGGCTGTAGCTAAATTACAAAAGCTATTCACAATCAGTATCAACGATTTGTTTAACTATCCGGTATTGCGCACTCTGGCGGAAAACATTAAACCGGCTGAGGATACGTTGAAATTGCGGTTAGCAGAATTAAGCCAGCAAGAAGCCACGCTGGATACACCGCTTACGGATAATCCGCGCTTTAAAGCAGTTCATGATGCGAGTATGATCGAATATCAGCGATCTATCGAAGAACTGCGCGGCTTAGAGCTAGGCGAAGCGCTTGACTACAGAAACATACTCGTTACCGGCGCTACGGGCTATTTGGGTGTGCATATCGTACAGTATCTCGTTGCCAACCGCAGCGGCACCGTTTATGCGATTGTTCGGGGCCGAGACGCTGATGACGCAACCAGCCGGGTGAGAGCTAAATTCGACTACTATTTCGGCAAAGAGTTTTGGAACAACGCGCATCTTGACGAACGATTAGTAGTGTTATGCGGTGAATTGCATCAGCCACGGCTGGGATTGTCGGATGATCTCTATAACCGGTTGTGCACGGAACTGGATGCCATCATCCACAGCGCCGCGAATGTTCGTCATTACGGACATTATAGTGAGTTTTTCGAAGCCAATGTTCAGGCCACCAGCGAATTATTAGCGCTCGCAAAAACCGGCCGCAAAAAAGATTTCCATCATATTTCCACGATGTCGGTAGCGGTTGGTGAAATCAACGGCTGTGAATATCACGTTTTCACGGAAAATCAAACGGATATCGGACAAAAATCCGGGAATTATTATGTGGAAACGAAACTGGCTGCGGAAGAACTGGTTGTTGCTGCCCGGCAAGACGGGTTGAACACCAACATTTACCGTGCCGGAAACATCGCGTTCCAGGAAAGCACCGGGTTGTATCAGGAGAATATTGATTCAAACGCTTTCTACCGGTACATGCAGGGTTTTATCAATGTTGGTATGGTGCCGAACAAGCTGGATAGCGAAGAATTTTCTTATGTCGACCGGTTGGCGGAGGCGATAGTCCGGTTGAGCGAACGCCCTGGCGCACATAATCAGATATATCACATGCAAAATCCGCAACTCATGAAACTGTCGCAGGCGCTGACCGCCCCCTGTCTGGGGCTGAATGTCCGGGCGGTATCAGTCACAGAATTTTTCGATTATCTCTATGAGAATAGCGAGCGGCCGGGATTTAGGGAGCATGTCGAAAATATTCTTACCCGTATGGGGCTGATGGGCGAAGAAAGTACAATTACTACAGCAACCACAATCAAGATGGACAAAACGCTGATGATGCTGGAAAAAGTTGGATTCAGCTGGCCGACGTTTGCCGCCGGAAAATTACAGCCGATGGTTGAGCACGCTTTGGCTGAACGGGTGCAGCTGCTGGCCGGTAATACTATATTTGCAACGCTTGAGCGCCAGTTGTTGCTGGAATTGGCCGGCAGCTCACGGATGCTGTTATGGAAACGCCGGTCGGAAATTCTCTGGGAAGGCCAAGCCAGCCCGGTGGTATATTTGATAATTCACGGTTTTGCCCAATTATTGCGCTCGTCAGTCGGCGGTTGGCAGGGCATGGTCGGCATGGCGAAGAAAAACGAAATTGTCGGCTTGGAACTGGCGAGCGTTTCAGACCGGGCAATTCTTTCTGCAGAAGCTACCATGGGCGATACGTTGGTACTGGCGCTGCCACGGGACTTGCTGCGGGAATATGGCGAAACCAATCCGCAGTTGTTGCTGGGTATGCTCAAGGTAATGAACGACCGTGTCGACAAATTGTCACGACTGGTAGTAAGTTTGGGGTAGGATAGATGTTAAAAACCAAAATCAATGAGTTCATAACACTGATAAATCTCAATGTGCTGCCGTTGTTTATCTTTTATGTAATTCTGCGCAGCCGTGCAGTCTACAAGTTTTTGGTCAGTCGGATTAACATCCGTCAAGCGGCGGTAGTTGTAGTAGTTGCACTCATGGAAGCCGAACTTACTTGCTACTATAACCCGTTAGGCGAGCAGCTGTTGGTAAGCGCGACCGTCATTCGCAACAGCCTGTTGGCCGGACTGTTGTTCGGGTACAGTTCCGGCTGGTTGACAGGATTGTTAGGCGGGCTGCTGGTATTGAGCCAGGGAGCTGAATCGATGACAGTCCGATTGACGGTGGTTGTTGTTGCTACTTTAAGCGGTTTTTTAGCAGCGTGCTACAAGGAGCGCTATGGCAACATCTGGGTCGGCAGAACCAAAACATTGATTGTCGCGCTGGTGTTGTTCACCGGAGCGTTGTTGTCGATTGATACAGCCATGTATATGGAAGCAGGTCGGACTGTTTTCGTTGAAGAACTGAACTTTAGTGTCTGGAAGATGACTGGATTTTTAGTGTTACTGTTCCTGGTTCAACGGATTATAATCGAACGCGAACACCTTGCTGGCTACGACCTGTTGGCTGGTGAAATGCGGCTGGCGCGCCAGCTACAGCTGGATATTGTAACGCATCCGGAGCAAACCGCTGCTGATCCGCGGTTACAAGTTGCCGGTGCGTTGTATCCTGCAAAAGAAGTTGGTGGAGACTGGTATGATTATTTCGCACTGGGAGCAGACAAATACTGTTTTGTCGTGGCCGATGTTTCTGGTAAGGGCGTATCGGCGGCGTTGTTTATGGTTGTCGGTTGTATGTTGTTTCGGGCGCTTAAATCATCGGCTCTCGCTGCCGATCCGGCGAAAATTATGGAGCAGGTCAATGCTGATCTGTGTGACAACAATGGCGCCAAACTTTTTATCACAGCGGTTTGTGCGATTTTGGATGTCGCAACCGGCGAGTTAGTCTATTGCAATGTCGGTCATCCGCGGGTATATGTGAAAAAAGCCGGAGGTAACTTAGTCGATTTGCCGGTAACTAATAAAGGGTTGCTGGGTTGTTTCCGCAACAAGGCCTATTGCAACAACAGTATACAATTATATGGGGGTGATCAATTTTTGTTATATACTGATGGTGTAACCGAAGCGCAAACCCACCAAAGGGAGCTGTTCGGCAGTCAGCGGCTGGAAACTTTCTTGGCTGCGACTGACATCGCAACCCCGGCCGCGCTGTGTCGGGCAATCGTCGCTACTGTGAATAACTTTTCGGCGGGGAACGAGCAGAGTGACGATATCACAGTGTTGGCGGTTAAATACGCAGCCGATGGTGAAAAAACATGAGCAACCACAATTTTTCACTGGTACTTATCAACGGTATTACCAGCGCTTTATTTGCCTATATTTATTTCAAATATCAATTCGGTAAACAACAAACTCCCGGACACTACAGCGAAATTGTTTTGGGGCGTAAATTGTGGTTTGCCATCTGGTACGGCGTGTTTGCGATTTATACTGCATTCATCGTAACAGCAGCCGGAGCTTCAGCAGTGGCGTTGGGGCCGCTGTTTGTCGGAACAATCGCCGGTTGGCGCTACGGATTATTAACTAGTGTGTTTGGCGTCGTGGCCATTGCCGCAAAAGCTGAGCTCGATTACTATTCCGGAGTACAACTGTTAGTCAGTAATTATTTCCCGACGGCAATTGCGGCAGTCTTGGCAGGTTTTTTGGGCGGATTGTGGCATTCCCGGTTAAATAATAAATTGCCAAAAATATGGTGTGCGTTAGTCTTTTGCACTGCGTTTATTTTAGCAATTGAATTGCCGCTGGTGTTGTTGTTTTCTAATGCCGGTGCCATAACATTACGCGGCTCGTGGCGCTATTTCGCCGATTTGATTTTGGCGACTTCGGCCGGTATGGTAATGATGATCGTCGTTATCAGAAACTTGCTACAGGAGCAAAAAGCGCTAATAGAAACGGGGCGCATGAACGGGGAATTATCGGCAGTAAAAGCCGCGCAAGTGTTATTGGCGAAGAAACCTGCGATTGATAACAGCATGGTGCCTAATTTTGATTTGGTTATAGGAACTGTTACAGCGGGAAAAACCGGTAACGCTATTTTTGAGCATTACTTTTGTGCCGATACTCGCCGGCTATACTTCGCGGTTTTTACGCTATCGGAGTTGAGCGCTTCGGCAACTATGGCGGCATTGGTATGTAAAACATTGTTTAGGGCTAAGGCCAAGCACACGGCATCGTTGCCGGATATTATTAGTGATTTGCAGTATGAGCTCAAAGCTGTAAGGGCAGAGGTCGGACATAGTTGCTGGTTTGCCGGAGTGATTGCTGTCGATAGCGGCGAGCTGGTTGATATGGCAGCGAATAATCTCTTTGCAGCTATCTTTAGTGACAACGGCATTGACTGTAGATTAATAAATAGTAGTGCGACAAAAACTGTATTGCGCCCCGGCGAACGCTTGGTTGTCGGCAGCAACAGTGATAGTACAACCACTGATTTGTCCGCCAGCGAAACGTTGCTGACGATTAGATTTCATTCACCAGAAGCAATGCTCACATTAGCAATTGACTTAACGGAGACCGCGCGGTTGGAATCGTGGCTGGCCAAATTTGCAAAGCAACAGGCAATGTCCGAGAAACTGACGGTCGCCGCGCGGTTGGTGCTCGAAGAACTTACGGTAAACATCATTAAATATGGTTTTCCGAACGGTAGTTCCGTACAAGACAAAATTGAAATCCGGCTACGATTGGAAGATGTGTACTTGCTGATTACGGTCGCCGATACCGGTCAGGCGTTCAATCCGTTAACCGACAAAATCGAAGCACCACGGCAGAAGAACACGGTCGGCGGTTGGGGGATAAAGCTGGTGCAACGATTTGCCGAAAAGGTTGACTACGAACATCGCGACGGAAAAAACGTGATCTCGATGGCACTAAACACCAAAATATGATTAGAAAGAATAAGCGGAGGTAAAGCAAGTGGAAAACAGAAAAATCGGTGAAATCACAATCGTGAAAATACCTGAGTCGGTGGATAATGCTAACGCCGGAGCCGTTGAAACCGAACTGGTCGCGCTTATTAAAGGTGGCGTTGGCAAATTAGCCTGTGATCTCGCCGATAACACTTACGTGTCCAGCGCCGGTTTGCGCGCGTTTATGGAAGCCTATAACGCCATTGAAGAAAAGGGCGGGAAAATGGCAATTTTCGGTTTAAGCGAAATTGTCTACGAAGTTTTCGACATAACCGGGTTTACCGATGTGTTTCCGATTGTAGCTGATGAACAGGCAGCACTGGCTGCCTTGAAGTGACAAGAATATTGTGGTTGCTTGGAAAATTATCGTTGCCTGGTTAATAAAAAATGAGGTATTTGTAAGCTGATGAGCAATGTATTTGACACTTTTGACATCAAAAAATATCCTTTGCAAAAAATGAATATCAATGGAGCACAAATCGGTTATCGGAAAATCGGCAGCGGCCAGCCGTTATTGCTTATAACCGGTTACGGGGCAACGATGGATATGTGGGCACCAGAGTTGTTGCGGGACTTGGCGGAAAAATACCAGTTGATTTTATTTGATAATCGCGGCATTGCCTGCAGTACTTCAGACGAGACGAGCGCATTTTCCATCCGCTTGTTCGCTGATGACGCGGCGAAATTGTTGGATGGACTGGGGATTAAGCGTGCGCATGTTCTCGGTTGGTCAATGGGCACATATATTGCGCAAGAGCTGGCATTGAATTATCCGTTGGTGGTGGACAAGTTGATACTGCATGCCGGCGGACCGGGCGGGGAAGAAGCGATACCGCCGGAACCGGCAGCCAGTGCAGCGCTTGCCGACACCAGCGGAACGATGGAAGAGCGCGAGGCGCGCGCTTTTGCAAGTTTGTTTCCGGCAGATTGGCTTATGCAAAATCCCTGTGTGTCAGAATATTTTCCGATACCCGAGATTGCTGCAACTCCTGCGGTCATGGAGCCGCAGCTTCGTGCGCTGATGAGCTGGAGTGGCAGCTACAGCCGCCTGAACCAGCTAATATGTGAAGTGTTGCTCATCAGCGGTACCGAGGATGTAGTTGTTCCACTTGACAATTCACGGATAATTGCCGAAAAGTTGACTACAGCCTGGTATATTCCGATTGCGGGCGGCGGACATGGACTGATGTATCAGTATCCGCGCAAAATGGCGGCAACTATCGGGTGTTTTCTCGATTAATTAGCTTGCCGGAAACAATGCAAATTTGAGATGAACAATTGTCATTCATAATTTCTCCTCGAACTGGCGCGTGAATAATTCATATTTTGTCCATAATTGTGTGTTAATTGGAATTAAGGATTGGAAAGTTACCAGATGCGTTCAGGTAATCGACTAGGCGTCAATTGAATTAATTATGTATATATTTTTTGGGTTACGTTTTGCTGAAATGTAGAAAAAATGCCGCGACGAATATCATTAGTATCTGGCTTTACAGATAGGCGTTATATCCCGTATAATGGCGTTGTCGAATGGTATTTTACTGGTTGGAGGTACGCAGTATGAGAAGACAAAGGCATTTTCTTACAATAATCGTACTTATAGCGGGTGTTTTGTTTTTGGCGAAATGCGCTTGTGCTGATGAAGGTTCATCGGATTGGATGAAGCAAAACATAACGGTTTTACGGGGACTTACGTTGAATAATGTTGTTCTGCTGGGCAGCCACGATGCAGCTTCCTGCGATATTCATGTGGACAGCCCGCCGGTCACTGGTTATCTTACACATCACGACAAACATATAAGTCGCTACGCCCGTGCCAAAGATGTAGAATCCGGTGTATGCCAGTCGGCTTCAATTACCGCTCAACTGAATTACGGCGTGCGCTATTTTGATATGCGGATAGCTTATCAGAATGGCGAATACTGGGGCTGTCATATGTGGTTGTCGACGCCGTTGTTAGGTTCCGGCGGCGTATTTACCCAGTTTTTGGATTTTGTGAAAAGCCATCCCGGCGAAATAATCATCTTGAATCTTAATGAGTTATATTCAGATACCGAGCCGATGAATGATTTGGAAACTTCGGATTTTTATAATCTTGTTAATGAAAAATTTGGTAATCTATTGGTACCGCGTGGTAATTTTTCCACAATGACGCTTGGGCAAATATGGCAAACAGCTGGCCGGATAATTGTTATAGGCAATGTAGATGATGATCATACCAGTCGTCAGATTATCTGGGATGATTGTCATGTGGATAGCAAGTGGATGAATGTCAAGGGGGCGAAGGTTCTTTGCGACAGATTGCAGCGTAAGGTGTTGCGCGGCTGGGCGAGAGGCGATTGCGCCGAAAAATTGCGGATACTGCAGGCGATGCAAACGGCCGGTCGCAAGGTGCAGAACGCAGTCGATACAAACGCGTTGATAGCGCAAAAACTGCAGGGTGATTGGCAGAAATATCCTTTGAATATAATTCAGGTAGATGACTCGGTTAATTCTGGTCTGATGCCGATTATCATCGCGCTGGATCGTATGAAAGCCGGACACAATTGAGCAGATGTTACTAGAGCGTTATTGTCATTTGGTACATTTATATTGTATTGTAGCGCACACGTGTACGTGAGGCATTTTACGGTGGCTATGAAAAAAAACTTGTGAATTATTTCGAATTATTTTTTAAATCGCTTGACAGGAATGGAAATGAGTGGTAAACTATGTCTCGCCCTCAGGGACAGGTTGCTAACTACAACTGAAAACTTGGGTGCCGACCAGCGGGTTGAAGCCTTATAAACCTTGTGTTTGTAAGCTGTTCGCTGGAAGTATCCGCCCCGCAACTGCTGTTGATGAATACAAGTTAGTTCATCAATATAAAGCGATCGTAGCCGACGCTGAACAGCAAGAGCGCTCGTGAACAAAAAGGCAGCGAGTTAGCATCGGGTAAAGGAACCTGCAACCACCGGCAGACGAGAAACGTAGGCTGACGGTGCGAAGCGCAGTTCGGGTAAAGAAACCGGATTGCAGCGACAGGTAAAGACCTCGGCTGCGTGAGCGAAAGCGAGCGTGGTTATAAACAGAGGCGGCAACACCGACGAGACTTGAGATAGTAACGTCGAAGGCAGACACGGACCGTGAGAGCGGCGTGCGCCTTGGTTCCACAGAAAAAGCTGGGCTGTGCAAACGGTCGGGTTGTGTGGAATAAGAGTGTTGCGACAATCTTAGATCAGGAGTTAGGATTCAGGGC
>JBAYGT010000019.1:0-31481 GCA_041666525.1 Negativicutes bacterium | reverse complement strand
TGAATTCCTCGGTGAAAGTTCGTTTTTCTCTTCTTTCGGACATGTTTTTCTTCCCCTTACTTTTTTGATATTATTCTTACATGTCCTTATCTTTTTTGTCCAGTTTATTGTAGCCTATCCACTGAAAATAAAGAAGATAAGGGTACCGAGAAGCCAAAAAAAGATTTTGAAGAAAAAACCTTCAATATCACCGGCGAGCCTATTGTTTACGCAAATAAAATTCTGAGAATTTTTGAAAACGGTAAATATGACGAGGCATCAATATTCAGCGCGCTAGATCAGAAAACTTCAATCACTGAACGAACTGAAAATCGAGTTAGCTATTCAGCTTGGTATAACATGAAAGACTACGATGCAAAAGCAAGATGCTATGTAGTAATTCAGGACGGAAGAGTCGCGATAACTGCTTTTGCGCCGATTGGTGTTTTTACAGGCGAGGAAAAGCGCAAGTTTAATGATTACTTTACGGGAATTCTCGGAGATGATTTTGAGTTCACAAAAACAGGAAAAGAATGGGTTGTTAGACACGATGGTGTTCAGTATTCAATTTCTGTCGGAGACTGTGGGATTTTGATTGCCAATATGCAGCTTTTCAGGTGACGTTTCTACTTATTAGCGTGGACTTGTTAATTTTCTTTACGTCGCTTATGTAATTGATATTTACAATGGAAAGGATATTATGCTGGGAATTTTTGCAGTGTTCATAGTTCTTTATACTATAGTTGGTATTTTTATGGCTTTTTATTTCACTTTCAACGGAAAGAGTGAGAAAGGAAAAATGTGGGCAGGTTCGATTTTCGTGGTTTGGATTGCGTTTTTATTGATTAATTATGCAACTACACCAAGTAACAAAAAAAACGATTCGCCACATAAGGCAACTGAACAAGTGGAAACGGTACCAAGTAGCAAAGTAGAGACTATAAAAGATACAAGCTCTTCTGGGAACTCAGAAGAAAAACATGAAGTGAAAACTTATGAAGTGAACGGGGATCCGCTTATTTACGCCAGCAAAGTATATTCAGTGTGGGCAAAGGGGCTTGTAGACGAGAAATCAATCCGCGCAGAGTTTGATCAAAAAATCGATATAACAGAACAGTCAAAAGAACTCACACAATATGAAGCTTGGTACAATATTAAGAACTATAATGTAAAAGCTTGCTGTATAGTAAATATTTTTGATGGCGCATTTAGTGGGGCTTCTTTTTATCCTGTAGGCGCTTTTTCCGATACTGAGAAAAGCAAATTTAATGAATATTTTGTTCAATTACTAGGTAGTGATTATAAATATAACCAATACGGTGCTATGATTTGGACAATCAGGCGTGGAGGAGTCTTATATTATATTTCTACTGAGAACTGTGGACTGAATATTACCAAACAATAAATTTGCTGATGAATGAAAATGGGGGAGTGAACATGGGCTTAACCAATTGTGGAACCTGTGGCAAGCAAGTGGCAAAATCGGCAAGTACTTGTCCGAATTGTGGTGCCAAATTAAAATGGGATTTTTGGGATAATTTATTGTGTCTTGTGTTTCTATTGCTTGCAGCTTATTGTATATTATATTTCTTTGCTTGGGTAAAATTTGGTTAATCATAATTATTTAGCTGGTTTATTCTGTGAAAACTCAAATTTCATAAGAAAGTGATGTATATGAAACCGAAATTTATTATTGTATTGCTAATTGGTTTGTTGATTTTGTCCTGTTCGGTAATTTGTCTTGCTACAGACACTACTGTGGAGATTGCACAACTTAATGCCAAGTTGACTCAGTCGGGAAGCCAGCTGCAAGTTGTGGAAAAACTAAATAGCGGTGTAACGCGGGACTTGCTGGCAGCGAATGAATCGCTAAGCAATGCTGTTGCCAACGAGCAAACTGGTAAAAATGAATATGACAAAGCTTCTGCTGAGCTGGATAATGCTATGCAGTCGCATTACTCCGACCCGGTGGCGGTCAGCCGGTTGCAGCAACAGAAAAACATTGCATGGCAGAATTATCTGCAGGCGCAAAGCGACTCCAATATCGCGCGCAGCAAAGTATCAGCATTGGAGAAGCAGCGCAACGATTATAGCTCCGAACGTCAGCGGCTGATAACGGAAATCAATGCCGCCAAAGCTGAGCTGTTTGATATTGAATTTAAAACACCGGTGTGGGTGGATGGTTACGGCGAAGCGGTGATGACCAAGACCACTTCGCACGCTGACTGCGAAAACGCCGCCGTTCAAGCCGCGCGGCGCGATGCCATTGAAAAAGCCGGCGGAATATTCATCAGCTCGGTCACGGTAGTTGAAAACAATCAGGTGACCAAAGATGAAATTAAGGCGCGGGTTCATGCTGAAATACTCAGGCAGGATACCAGCGGTAATTATGGCAAAACGCAGTTTCAGCCCAACGGCGATTATGGCAAATACTGTGTCAGCGTAAGGCTGTTGGTGCAAAATACCAGTGATTACAATCCTTATAGAAACGTCGCTGCCAATTCGCCAGTTGTTTTTCCGACACAGAATCAAGTGTCGGGCAGGGCGATTGAGCAGCCAGTGCAGTATAATACTTATGATACGTCCGGGCGACGTATTGAAGGTTGGCTGGGGATAGGTTATGGTTTGATCGCTGGCAGCAATTCAACGATTTATTGGACGAGTCCGACTGCCGGTAACCGCAGCTATGCCAACAATTTTCAACGCGGCGAATTGGCTGGATTGGCGTTAGAGGGCGGTGTCAAATTCAATGATTATTTCAGCGCGCGCGCGAATTTCAGTTATTTTGCAAGCAAAGGCGATGTTTACGCGCAGTATGAGACGATGTGGTTGAGTAACGGCAGTATTAATGTCGATTCATACAAAATCGCCGCACAACTAATCGCGGCGTGTCCGTTTGGTGAAATAAAGCCCTATATCGGTTTTGGCGCCGGAGCGAATATCACGACAACAGTACTAGCTAATACTTACGGGACGAGGAACTCCGACTTGCCAAATTCCGGTACGACAGCTCTGTTTTTCCCAATATCAGCCGGACTGGAGTGGATGGTTGCCAAAGACACCGGCGTTGTTGCTGACTATACCTATAATTACAGCGTTGGAACAAGCGCAGACCAGTTCGCGCTGCTTGCGCCACAGTCGCAACTGTCATGTTGGTTGAGATGGTATTTTTAGTCAGCAACGCGGTTGTGTTAAGATAGTGAGTAAATCGCTGCCGGATTTTCCGGCGGCGGTTTTTGTTTGCTTGCATATTGCAGTAATGATAGAATGTAGTCATACTGAAGGAGGATATGCGACAATGTTAACTGCAAACGAGTCCTTGGCAATAGCGGAATTGAAGACGAGGATAGTAGAGAAATACGATATGGACAGTATGATATTGTTTGGCTCCAAGGCACGTAGTGACGATTCGAGAGAGTCGGATATTGATGTGTTATCTTTGGTTAACCAGAATGCAACAAATGAAGTTGAAGAAGGAATTTTCGACCTGGCTTATGATGTTGGATTAAGATTCGATGTCGTTTTTGGGATAATAGTAAAGAACATCGTTGAATGGAGGAAAATGGATTTTCATCCACTCAAGCAGAATATTGATCGTGAGGGAATCACCTTATGAATACGCTTAGTGACTTGATCAGTTATAGACGAATTTGTGCTAAAGAAACTTTAGATGACGCGAGACTATTATATGAACATGGAAAATATCGCTCAGCAGTCAACAGAATTTATTATGGCTGTTTTTATGAAGTAGTGGCTTTGCTTTTAACCCACAATCTTTCTTCGTCAAAACACGGTGGTATTATGGGTTTGTTTAATCGTGAATTTGTAAACTCCGGTCTTGTGGATGTCGATTTGGGTCGGTTTTTTGGAAGAATGTTTGAGTATCGGCAAAAAGCAGATTATGGCGATGTGGACAATTTTGAAGTTGAGCAGGTTGGAAGGTGGCTGGTCACGGCAAGTTTGTTTATTGACAGCTTGGAAAGACTTTTCGATCCAGCGGAATAATTGCATGAAACAACAGGGCGTATTGTATACGCCCTGTTGTTGTTTGTGTGTATTTGTAAGTGAAGGAATAACTGATTATGGAACTATTTCAACATTCGTTTATGATTAAGGCACTGCTGGTCGGCGCGATTACGGCTGTACTTTGCCCGATGTTGGGCTTGTTCATCGTGGTACGGCGGCAGTCGCTGATCGGCGACGGTATCGGCCATATCGCTTTTGCCGGAGTAATGATCGGGATATTTTTCCATGCCGCGCCGTTATTTTCAGCGGTGGTGGCGGCGGTAACCGGCGCGGTGGTTATTGAACTGGTACGGCGCAAATTGCCGAATCATGCGGATATGGCGCTGGCGATTATGTTCTATATCGGTATGGCGCTTGCGGTGATTTTTATGGGATTGGCTAAACCAGGTGGTGGTGGTGTTTTTGCCTATTTGTTCGGGAGTATTCTCACTGTTTCGTATAGCGACATTTTAATCGTGGGGGTATGTTCATTTCTTGTTGCGGTTTTTGTATTACGGAATTTCAAACAACTTATGATCACTGTGTTTGACGAGGATGTTGCCTTGACGATGGGAATCAACACTAACCGGTTGAATTTTGGTTTTGGTTTGGCCACGGCAATTACTGTAGTGGTTGGCATGACTGTGCTCGGAGTGTTGCTGGTCGGTGCGTTGATGATTTTGCCGGTAGCGGCGGCGCTGTTGCTAAGATTGGGTTTTATAAAAACGATGGTTTATGCGGTCGCGTTCGCCGAGCTGTCGATTATTGGCGGGTTAGTTCTGTCATATTATTGTGATTTTGCCAGTGGCGCGACTATCGTTGTGACAGCCAGCGGTATTTTTTTTGTGCTTGCGTTATATGCTAAAGTTGTAAAGAAATAACAGTATATAGAATTAATTAATTATTTACACACTAGATGTTGTGTTTAGTTTAAAGTGGTGCTACAATATCGATGCGATTAATTGGCGGCAATTTTTTACCCGAATTGTCAAATTTTTGTACACTACTGTTACTGAAATAATTTATTAAAATCAGGAGATAATGGTCATGATTGAGTGTGTAGTTAACGGAATTAACGTCAAGGCAGATAATACTTTGAGCATGCAGGATATTGAATTTTTGGTAAATGGTGAATGCGAGCGGATGAAGCTTGAACGCAATCAGAAGTTATCTTCGTTAGAAATTGTCCGTGTCAGTGACGAAGAAGTAGAACTTACCGCCAAACCACAGTCGGATATTCGCCGTCTGCGCCGGATTACCGGCTATCTTTCCGAAGTGGAAAATTTTAATGCTGCAAAGAAAGCAGAGGAGCATGACCGTTATAAACACCTTTAACAGTAGCCAATTTTAGTTTCAATCACGTTCCGGATTAATGCCGGGGCGTGTTTTTGTTTTTGGCAGTAATATGTTATACTATGGGGCGTGCCAAATGATTTCGTATGATTTTGAGCGTCTGGCGGCGCTATATTATATAGCGGAGAGTTATGAGTAAAAATAAACGCGCGATTATTGAAAAAATTCTGCCGGATAGTATTGCGGCAGAGCTTGAATTGCAACCAGGCGACGAGATAATGCAAGTCAACGGTTATGTCATGGAAGATTTGATTGATATGCAAATCGTATTTGCTGATGAATATATTGAAATGCTTGTTAAAACTGCAGCCGGAGAAGAGAAACTGTTTGAAATCGAAAAAGATTACGATGAAACACTTGGTGTTGTCATGCAAAGTGCGGTGTTTGATAAAATCCGCGTTTGCAAAAACAAATGTGTATTCTGTTTTGTAGATCAAATGCCCAAGAACATGCGCAGCAGTTTGTACATTAAAGACGATGATTACCGGTTGTCGTTCCTGAGTTCGAGCTATGTAACACTGAGCAACATGACCAAGAGTGATTTTGCCCGGATTGAGCGCCTGAACATTTCACCGCTGTACGTTTCAGTGCATACTACTGATCCGGAGTTACGGTCGAAAATGCTTGGACAACCTAAAGCGGCTGATATTAACGCCCAGCTGGAAAAATTATTTGCGCTGGATACGGAATTGCATATGCAGATTGTGCTTTGCCCGGGTTGGAATGATGGCTTTGCATTGGAGCGTACGCTGCGTGATTTGTATGTTTATCGCGACAAGATCTTGTCGCTGTCAATTGTACCGGTCGGAATGACCAAATTTCGCACTAAATTGCCACAGCTCCAGCCGGTTACTAAAGAAATTGCCCAGATGGTGATTAAACAGGTTAAAAAGTGGCAAGACAAAGCCAAATTCGGTAATTTGTTTGGTAATTACATTTTTTTATCGGATGAATTTTATATTTTAGCCGGACAGGAGTTCCCGGCTGTAGCTGAATATGAAGATTATCCGCAGCTGGAAAACGGAGTGGGTATTTCCCGGGCATTTATTGAGGACTGGAAAAGTTGTGCGATGCTGCCGGCGAAGAATAAACAAACGCTGCATATTGATGTGGTTTGCGGTGTTTTGGCTGAATCAATTATTCGTCCGTTGCTGGCAGAGTTGAATATTGATAACTTGAATGTACGGTTAGTTGTAGTTCGGAATAATTTTTTTGGCGAAAGTATAACTGTAACCGGATTATTAACCGGTGAAGATATCCAGACAGCCTTGCAAGCCTTGCCGGGCCAACGGGATGGCGTTATTATCCCGGCGGTCACCTTGCGTAAAGGTGAAAGCGTTTTCCTGGATGATATGACGCCGGAGCAACTCGAACAATGTTTGGACACAAAAATCCAAATCGCCGATGGCGCGGTTGAATTAAAAAAACTATTGTATTACTGGAATATAGAGGAGTAATTGTGGCAAAACCTATTTTAGCAATTGTCGGACGGCCTAATGTCGGGAAATCATCTTTGTTTAATTATTTGGGACGGGCACGGGTATCAATTGTCGAAGATACACCCGGCGTTACCCGTGACCGGATATATATGGATACGGAATGGAGCGGCCGTGAATTTACCATGGTAGATACCGGAGGGATTGAATTTGACATTTCTGACGTGTTGCTGAAACAAATGCGCGCTCAGGCAATGTTGGCGATTAATGAAGCGGACGCAATTTTATTTATGGTTGATGCCAAGATCGGAATGACCGCTGATGACGAAGAAGTGGCCTCGATGCTGCGTACCAGCCGCAAGCCGGTGGTGCTGGCGGTTAATAAAATTGACAGCAAAAAACAGGAAAATGACGTATATGAATTTTATAATCTCGGACTGGGCGAACCGATTCCGATTTCAACGACTAATGCCCGCAATCTCGGCGATTTGTTGGATGCAATAATAGCTGTTTTGCCGAAGCAGGCGGTCGGCGAAGATTTGGAAGACGACATTATTCGCGTGGCTTTTGTTGGCCGGCCGAATGTGGGAAAGTCGTCTTTGGTTAACCGGATGCTTGGTGAGGACCGGGTTATTGTCAGTGATATTCCGGGAACAACGCGTGACGCTATTGACACGCCATTCGAGTGCGACGGTCAGAAATATTTGTTGATTGATACTGCCGGAATGCGCCGCAAAGCCAAAGTTGAGTTGCCGATTGAACGTTATAGCGTTATGCGGTCGTTGCGCGCCATCGAACGCGCTGATGTCGTGCTGATTTTGATCGACGCGACAACCGGGGTTACCGAACAGGATAAAAAAATTGCCGGATTTGCGCACGACGCCAAGCGTGGGTGCATTATTGTTGTGAATAAATGGGATCTTTATGAAAAAGATAGCAAGTCAACATTGCGTTATCAGGAAGAGATTCGTTATGAACTGCCGTTTATGCAATATGCTCCGGTAATATTTATTTCTGCGCTTACCGGCCAGCGGGTCAGCCGGATTACAGAAATTGTAAAATTCGTTGCCGAGCAACACTCGTTGCGGGTGCAGACAAGTGTGCTTAATCAGGTTATCGAAGACGCAAAAGCCATAAATCCGCCGCCGAACGATAAAGGTCGCCGGTTAAAGATATTTTATGCTACACAGGCGAGTGTAAAACCACCGACATTTGTGTTTTTTGTAAATGAACCGGAAGTAATGCATTTTTCCTATCTGCGTTTTCTCGAAAACAAATTGCGCGAGGCGTTTGGTTTTGAAGGCACACCGCTGAATATGGTTGTTAGAGCACGCCAAGAGGATGAAGATTAAAGAGGTGAAACATGGACGTTCTGATAATAGCAATTGGTTATTTGCTCGGATCGATACCGTTCGGACTTATTGTTGGTAAGAAATTTTACGGTATAGACTTGCGCGAGCATGGCAGCAACAACACCGGCGCCACCAATGCTTTTCGGGTGTTGGGGCCAAAAGCCGCTTTGCTTGTCGGCGTTCCGGATATGTTAAAGGGATTGCTGGCAGTGTATTTTGCGCAGCTGTTTTCGGCGAATCCGTTGATTATGGTAGTTGCCGGTATTGCAGCAATTTGCGGACATAATTGGTCGATGTGGATGAAATTCAAGGGGGGCCGTGGTGTGGCGACCAGTGTCGGCGTGTTGCTGATGTTGGCGCCGAAAGTAGTCGGCGTTGTGCTGATAGTATTTATTATTTTGGTTGGTTTGACGCGTTATGTATCACTGGGTTCAATAACCGGTGGTGTATTGGTACCGTTCTTGATGTGGTATTTTAATTATCCGCTGGAAATCAAGATTTTCGGTATTGTTGTAGCTATATTTATTGTGCTGCGTCATCGCGCGAACATTAAACGCTTATTAAGCGGCACAGAAAATAAAGTCAAACCGGGGAATGCCAAAAGAAAAAACTGAAGAAGTCCAGAGTTCAGCGATAACTAGATAAAAATTACAAATTGAGCTTGGGGGTATTATGAAAACAGTTAAAATTGGTTTGCTTGGTTGCGGTACAGTTGGCAGTGGTGTAGTAGAAATATTACGAATGAACGCAGATTTGATTGCCGAGCGTTGTGGCGCGCGGATTGAGATTGAAAAAATATTTTTCAAAAATCATCGCAAGCACCGTGAACCGTTTGTGGAAGATCGCGCAACGTATGATATTCGCGACGTGGTAATGAATCCATCGATTGACATTGTGGTGGAACTTGCCGGGAAAGAGCATCCGGCGTACGAATTCATTGTTACGGCGCTGCAAAACGGCAAACATGTTGTTACCGCCAACAAAGATGTTATGGCATTACACGGTTGCGAACTTGAAACAATGGCACGCGATCGTGGTGTCCGGTTAATGTATGAAGCCAGTGTATGTGGTGCAATTCCGGTAATGAAAGCGTTGACTGAATCGCTTTCCGCTAACAAATTTACGAAGATCAGCGGTATTGTCAATGGTACTTCCAACTATATTTTATCCAAAATGACCAGTGATGGTGCCGATTTTTATGAAACATTAGCCGAGGCACAACGTTTGGGTTTTGCCGAAGCTGATCCGGAGAGCGATATCGACGGATTGGATGCGGCACGCAAAATAATCATTTTGGCAGCGAAAGCTTTTGGGGTTTGGAAAACGCTGGATGAGGTACAAACAACCGGCATTCGTCATATTTCCGCGGCGAGCATTAGTGATGCCAAAGCGGCTGGTTGCGTTTATAAATTAATTGCTCAGGCTGAGTGCGACGACCGGGTGATAAACCTCTCGGTTGAGCCCCGGCGGTTGCCGTTCGATCATCCGCTGGCAGTTGTAAATGATACTTTCAATGCAGTGTTTGTCGAAGGCAATGCCTGCGGAAGTTTGATGTTTTATGGCCGTGGCGCCGGTGCTTTGCCAACCGGCAGCGCGGTGGTCGGCGATATCATGGAGATTGCAAAAGCAATATAGCTGCGGAGGCGTATCTTGAATCATTCCAAAATTTCTATTCGCGTACCGGCGACGACGGCCAATGTAGGACCGGCGTTTGATTGTATGGGAATTGCCCTGAATTATTATAATTATATGCAATGTGAATTAACGGACAGCGATATTAGTTTCAACATTACCGGGGTTGGCGCCGGGAAATTGCCTGCTAATAGCAAAAACATTATTTATAAGGCGTTTGCCAGCACGGCGGTATTGATCGGAACGAAATTTACCGGTGTAAAATTTTACTGTCAGAACAATATTCCGCTTAATCATGGATTAGGGTCGAGTTCGGCGGCGATTGTCAGTGGTATCTTGAGCGCCAATTTACTCTTGAACGGCGGGTTGTCCAAACACGAGATGGTGGAAATAGCTGCAAAAATCGAAGGGCATCCGGACAATGTTGCACCGGCAGTACTCGGCGGGGTGACAGTGTCGGCGCAAAGCGGTGCGCGAATCAACAGCGTGCGATTTTTGCCCAAGGCCGATTTGAAATTTATCGTGGCGATTCCGGATTACGAGGTGCCGACGCGATTGGCCAGAGCGGCGTTGCCAAAATATATCGCCCATTCAGACGGGGTATTCAACGCGGCGCGTGCCGCACTGTTGACAGCGGCGTTGTTTACCGGCGATTTGGAAAGTTTGGCGGCGGCGTTGGATGATAAATTACACCAACCGCATCGCGCCTATTTGATGCCGGGGATGAAACAGGTTTTTGCTGCTGCCAAACAAGCCGGAGCAGTTGGCGCGGTAATAAGCGGCGCCGGGCCGACGATGTTGGCTATTGCTGCTGGTAATGCTGATTGTGCTGCAATCGGTGCGGCGATGGTGGGCGGATTTAATGAAGCAGGAAAGACGGCTTGTTATAAAATATTATACATGGATGTCGACGGAGCGAGCGCCGTACAATAAAAAAACCACCCGTGCGGGTGGTTTGTCAGCTTGATTAAGCTTTTGCGATTGCAGCGTTGATATCTTCGACCATTTTGTCAATGTCAATTCCATGAGCGTGTGCGCCTTGTTCCAATGACTCGAACCGGGCCGCCATACAACCGATACAACCCATTCCTGCTGCCTGCAGAACTTCGATTGCTTCAGGATGATTTTGCACTAATTCAATTATATTAATGTCTTTTGTTACCATTATTACCTCCAAAATATTTTTCACTAATTATATACTATTAGCGGCTGACAGGCAATATGTTTGCGTGGCCGGAAAGAGGGAAGTATGTCGGGAAAAATTCGGTTGGGAGTGTTCTGCGGCGGTAAGTCGGCTGAACATGAAGTGTCACTGTTGTCGGCAAAAAGCGTTATCGCAGCGCTCGACAAAGATAAATATATTATTACGATAATTGGTATCGACAAAGACGGTCATTGGTATCATCTGGATAACAATAAACCGTTTTTGTATAGTGATGATCCGGCAAAGATTTGCATTAACATCAAGGGCCGGCATCTCGCAATTCAACCGGGCGACGGGCAGATTTTAGAAATTCTCGACGATTCAATAACCGAGATTGAGATTGATGTGGCGTTTCCGGTATTGCACGGACCGTTTGGTGAAGATGGTACTGTTCAGGGCTTGTTGAAAATTTCAGAAATACCCTTTGTCGGCGCCGATGTATTGGGCTCGGCAGTCGGGATGGACAAAGTAGCGATGAAAAAATTGCTGGAAGCGGATAACGTTCCGGTGAGCGCTTATGTGGCTTTTAATAAAGGCGACAAGATTGTTTATGAGCAAATAGTCGAAAAGCTCGGATTACCGCTGTTTATCAAACCGGCGAATATGGGATCATCGGTTGGCGTCAATAAGGCTACCGACGAAGATTCGTTCTGGTTTGCAATTCATGATGCATTTAAGTATGATCGAAAGATTCTGGTGGAAGAATTTATTGACGGCCGGGAAATTGAATGTTCGGTTCTCGGAAATGAATATCCGCGGGCATCGTTGCCGGGAGAAATTGCCGTTAGTAAAGAATTCTATTCTTATGATGCCAAATATCTGAGCGCTGATGGTGCAAAATTATTGATACCGGCACCGTTGGACGAGGCAGTGACTGCCGCAATCCGCAAATTGGCGGTAAAGGCGTACAAGGCGTTGTTCTGTGAAGGTTTGGGGCGAATGGACTTTTTTTATACTAAGGACGGACGAATATTAGTCAATGAAATTAACACATTGCCGGGTTTTACCAAAATCAGTATGTATCCGAAAATGTGGGAGGCGACCGGATTGAGCTACAGCCATTTGCTCGACGAACTGGTAGATTTGGCTTTGAAACGGGCGCGTGGCGAACAGCAGAAACAACCGTCTGTGAAGTGAATTGTCAAGCAGCAAAAAAATAAAACAAGACCGGCGAAAACTGCAGTAGCAGTCGTTGCCGGTCTTATTTTATGTAGAAGGCAGCGATTTCGACAGTAGCGGCGAGTAGTATGACTTTGTAAGGTGACATTTTTTTCAAAACAAGCATAACTGCTGAAAAGAATAACAGCGCAAAGGTAAGATAGCTGTATTGCAGTTCCGTCAGCATCGTTACTGATACTGAAAGCAGCATGCCGGGAAAGGCACAGAGAATTCCCAAAACGGCGCGAAAGAAATATTTATTGTTAATCAGTTTGTTGAAAACCGGTGTTACAAACATCGCGAGCAGGTAGGCCGGTGCGAATACAAAAAACGTAGCAATCAGTGCACCCCAAGAACCCAGCAGATCGTAACCGATATAAGTTGCGGTAACGATGACGGGTCCGGGCGTGATTTGTCCGAGCATAATGCCGACCATGAATTGTTGCAATGTTTGCCAATGTTCGCTGTTGACCACGTCATGGATAAAAATCGGAATTGCCGCATAGCCGCCGCCAAAAGCCAGAAAGGATGTTTTTGTCATGTAATAAGCGAGTTTGCCAAGCTGGGGGTTTATTAGAAAAGTCGTTGCAAAAATCGCGACAGTTACAATAAACATGAGAATAATTTGCCATAACGGATAATGGGTAATGCGTGTGGTTTTTTCGAGTGGTTTGCGATTACGGCAGAACAGCATTCCTAATATTGCCGACAAAATCAAAATCATAACAGCGTTTTGTTTCAAAAAAAACAACGTAAACCCGATAATTGCCAATACATAATCCCGCGGAATGGTCAAACTGGTACGTGCAGCGTTACAGGTTGCTTGCAGTACAATAACGATTATTACCGCGCTCATGCCGGCAACAATGTGTGCGATTATTGCGGCATTTTGAAACGCAAAATACAGTACTGTCAAAATATACATCATGATCGCGGCCGGTGCGAAGATGCCTAGTGAACACAGCAATCCGCCGACATAGCCGTATAATGAGTATCCGGTAAAAGCGGCAACCTGTACTATTGTTGGCCCAGGCAGCATTTGTGCCAGCGCGATACCATAGTCGTATTGTTCGCCGCTAAGATACTTTTTTTGGTCGACCAGTTTGGCGCGGATGACTGGTAACATTGCCACGCCGCCAAAACCGGTGGCACCGATGCATAGAAAAAGTTTGAATAAATCAAAAAGTTTAGGTTTGTTCATTGCTTGCTGCTCCGGGAGTTTTTAAAAAGTATAACCTGCGTTCCGGGCAAATGCAACCGAAAATCCCGCCGGGAAATGGTGAAAATTGATTGCGTTACATACATAATTAGACAGGGATATGATATGATTAACGTAAAACATAATGGAGAAACGAGGGTATGGTTAAACTGATAGTGGGCTTAGGTAATCCCGGTAAACGTTATGAAACCACAAAGCACAATGTCGGATTTATGGCAGTGGATTTGTTGGCTGACAACTGGGGGGGGATCTGGAAAAGCAAGGGCAACTGCAGAATTGCCGAGCGTAGCGGTGTGAACAAAATCTTGTTGCTAAAACCGCAGACGTTTATGAACCTGAGCGGTGAAGCGGTACGCGAGGTTTGTGACTTTTACAAGATTGCGCGCGAAGATGTTTTGGTGATCTTCGATGATTTGGATTTGCCGCCGGGGGGACTCAAGGCGCGGCAGAGTGGTTCCGCCGGTGGTCATAACGGAATCAAATCAATAATTCAGCACTTGGGCAGTCAGGAGTTTGCGCGGCTGAAAATCGGCATCGGAAAAGCGCCCGCGAAATGGCGGGGCGCAGACTGGGTACTGGGCGGATTTGATTCTGATAACTGGAAACTAGTAGAGCCGATAATCCGGCGTGCAGCAGCAGCAGCGGAATACTGGTTAGAAAATGGAATTATGGCAACGATGAATGAATTTAACTGTGGCTAGGTGAAGGGATGGGTGGAGATGTCGAACGATAAATTTCGAGCGATAATTAATAATCCGAATCTTGAATACTATCGTAAACGTGAACAATTGTTTCTTGCTGCGGAAGCCAGTGTACCAGAGATTACCGTTGGTGAAGTGGCGCGTAATTATATTGATAATGGTGTAATCTGCGGATTGTTTGAGGGCAACGCCCCTTATCGTCCACGCTATGTTCTGCCAGATTATGAAAAGTTTTTTAGGCAGGGCAGTGAGTATTTGCAACTGGAAGCGCCAAAAGATATTTTTGATGCGATAAATGCACTGTTGATTATTTACCGCTATGTACCATCGATCACGCTGTATCCGGTGTATCTTGGACAAATAGATGAGTTGTTGGAGCCGTTTGCCGTTAGTGTGGATGATGGTGTCCTGTGCAGTCTGCTGCGGATGTTTGTGATAAATGTTTCGCGTACGATGCCTAACAGTTTTGTGCATTACAATATCGGGCCGTGTGCTACCCGGGTCGGGAGAATTATTCTCGAACTGGAACGTGAGCTTAAACAGTCCGAACCCAATCTTTCAATGAAAGTTGATGATGCAACGCCGGAAGACTATCTGCTTTCGGCAGTTGCGACGGCACTGGAAACCGGCAAACCTTATCTGGTTAACCATGAGCGTGAGTTGCAAGAGTGGGACGAATTCTATGGGATTGCCAGTTGCTACAACTCGCTGCCGCGTGGTGGCGGCAGCTACACCCTGGTGCGGGTTAACTTGCGCAAAGCCGCTTTGCTTGCCGAAAGTGTCGAAGATTTTCTGGAAATCCGGTTACCCGATGTTATGAAAGCGTTATTCGAAATTATGGATAAGCGGGTAGACTACATTATCAACCAGGCTCATTTTTTTGAGGGATCGTTTTTGAATAATGAGGGCTTGATCAGTCGTGAACGGTTTACTGCGATGTGTGGCGCGTTTGGTTTGTACCAGTGCGTGGAGCATTTGAGCGGCGGTTTGAAGCTGGGCGTTGATGCTGACGCTTTGATCATCGCCGAGAAAATATTGGCGCGGATGCGTGCACTGATTGATTCACACCGTAACCCGAATTGTTTTGAGAACCGGTTTATGTTTCATGCCCAGTCCGGTATTGGCGATGATGTGCTTGAGACTGCGGGCGCAAGGATCAAAGTCGGCAGTGAACCGGAATTGTTTGAACACATTAAAGTAGCGGCTAAAATGCAGCATTATTTCAACGGCGGAGTGAGTGATATTTTTGTTTTTGACCGCACTGCAAAAAACAATTGCGCCGGTGTTTTGCGAATAATTCGCGCGGCGTTTAAGCTTGGTTTGAAACTGTTTGCCTTTAATTCTGATGAATCAGACTTGGTACGTGTGAGCGGTTATCTCGTCAAACGCAGTGATCTGGACAAAGCCCGTAACCAGCAGGTGACTTTAAGCGACACCGCCGGTCTCGGACAACAGGCAGTTGATGGTCAGAATTTGTTGAATCGGAAGGTGCGAAAACTGAACGATGGGGAATAGGTTTTTGGTTAACAAAATCCTGCCGATGAGTTTTGTGGACGGGCCGGGTTGCCGGACGGCGGTGTTCTTGCAAGGCTGCAATGTGCATTGCCTGTACTGCCACAATCCGGAAACTCAGCGCAAGTGTTTTAATTGCGGCAAGTGTGTTGCATGTTGTCGGACTGGTGCATTGCGTTTTGAAAACGAACAGGTGCATTATTTGCCGGATAATTGTGCTGGTTGTGATGAATGTATCAAACGCTGCCCTAATTATTCTTCACCAAAAACCCGAACGCTTTCACCGCAGCAGTTATTCAACGAAGTTGCTACAAATGCGCTGTTCATCGACGGAGTTACTTTTTCCGGCGGTGAATGCAGTCTGCAGGCAGACAGTATAATTGAGTTCGCCAAAATTGTCCGCAGTCATAGTGCGTTAAGCGTATTGGTTGATACTAACGGTGTAATGACAACTGCGGTTTTGCAAAAACTGGCACGTCATGCCGATGGTTTTATTGCAGACCTAAAATGTTTTGATAGCGAGGTGCATCAAAAATTGGTGGGTTGCGCTAATAGTGTTGTGTTAGCTAATATCAAACTGCTTGCTGAATATTCTAAATTGGTCGAAGTTCGTACGGTTATCGTACCGGGGTTCAATGACAACATTGAAGAAATTGAGCGTTGTGCTGAATTTATTGATGAATTACCAGGTACCGCCCAGTGGAAAATCATTGGTTTCAGAAATTTCGGCGTGCGTGGCGAAATTGCCAACCAGCACCACCTGTCAGCTGAGCAGCTGGAAGTGTTTGCGGAAATTGCCCGACGGAAGTGTCGTAAACCAGTGGTAACGGTGTGATGAAGTTTTACTGATTAAGTAACCAGATTGAATAAAATCCCGTTTCCGGAAAAATTCCGGGAACGGGATTTCTTAATTATTTATTCTTTTCAGCTTTTTTCCAGTCGAGATACTCGTCGTAAGTCATAAGTTTGTCGATCAGGCCGGTAGGTGTGATTTCGATGATGCGGTTGGCGATGGTTTGCACAAATTGATGGTCATGGGATACGAACAGTAACGTTCCTTCAAAAGCAATCAAACCGTTGTTGAGTGCGGTGATTGATTCCAAATCTAAATGGTTGGTCGGTTCGTCCATCAGCAAGACATTGGCGCCGCTCAACATCATTCGTGATAGCATGCAACGCACGCGTTCACCTCCGGAAATGACTTTGGCTTCTTTTAAACTTTCTTCACCGGAGAACAACATCCGGCCTAAAAAACCGCGGATAAAGGATTCTTCCTGTGCCACCGAAAATTGCCGCAGCCAGTCTACCAGTGTGAGATTGCAATCTTCGAAATAACTGTTGTTCTCTTTTGGGAAATAAGCTTGCGAAGTGGTTATGCCCCACTTAAATTCGCCGCTATCCTGCGTCATTTCGCCGATGAGTATTTTGAACAATGTAGTTTTTGCAACATTGTCATTGCCAATAAAAGCAATTTTATCACCCTTATTTACTGTGAAGCTTAAATCCTTAAATACCGGTTCGCCGTCAATTGATGCGCACAAACCATCAATTGCCAGCAGTTCGTTGCCGACTTCACGATTTGGTTTGAAACTGACAAACGGATAACGCCGGGTAGACGGGCGAATATCTTCGAGTGTTAGTTTTTCCAATTGTTTTTTACGTGAAGTAGCTTGCTTTGATTTGGAAGCATTTGCTGAGAATCGCGCGATGAATTCCATCAGGTCTTTGGCTTTTTCTTCACGTTTTTTATTTTGATCTTTTAACAGTTGCAATGCCAATTGGCTGGATTCCAACCAAAAATCATAGTTGCCGACATACATACGAATGTGTTCAAAATCAATGTCCACAATGTGGGTGCAAACGGTGTTCAAAAAATGGCGGTCGTGGGAAACTACGATAACGGTGTTAGGAAAATCCAGTAGAAAATCTTCCAGCCAGGTTATCGCTTCGACATCCAGATGGTTGGTAGGCTCGTCCAGCAGCAGGATGTCCGGTTTGCCGAACAGCGCTTGTGCCAACAGGACTCGTACTTTTTCATTTCCGCCCAATTCGCTCATTTTTTTATCGTGGTATTCTACAGCAATGCCAAGGCCGGTCAACATCCGTGCGGCCTCGGTGTCGGCATCCCAGCCTTCCAATTCCGCAAATTCACATTCCAACTCGGAGGCGCGCTCGCCATCTGCGTCAGAGAAATCCGGTTTGGCGTAGAGCGCATCTTTTTCGGTCATTATTTCATACAATCGGCTGTGTCCCATAATTACCGTTTGCATTACAGTATAATCGTCAAACGCGTAATGGTCCTGTTTCAGCACCGCCATGCGCTCGCCGGGAGTAATTGCAACTTCGCCTTTGTTTGGTTCAATTTCGCCAGCCAAAATTTTCAAAAATGTTGACTTGCCGGAGCCGTTGGCGCCAATCAAACCATAACAGTTGCCGGGTGTAAATTTGATGCTGACATCTTTAAATAATATTCGTTTTCCAAATTGCAATGCGAGATCTATTGTGCTAATCATCTTTTAATTTCCTTCATATCTTTGCAACTTAAGTTGCGAGCTGGTATTATAGCATAAAAAAAGGGTTATAGCAAAGGAGCTGCGATGTATTTAGCGGTTGTTAATATTGAGTTGGTCATGCCGGGAAACTGCACGCTGTCAGATAAACGAAATATCGTTCGCAGCAATATCGACAAGCTGAAAAAACTGAATTTGTCGGTCGCCGAAGTAGGTAACCAAAATTTGAGCCGCTATGCCGAACTGGCAATAGCTTGTGTCGGTTGTGAAAAAGCTTCGGTGGAGCGTGTTATTGAAAACGTTCGATCGATTTGCGACAGTTGCGCCGCCGACACGGCAACATTTGATGTGGAATGGTTATAAAATTGACAAAGCAGTTGGCATGCGGTAACATATAAACAAATACGAATATGTTTATCGGAGGATTATATGCAATGGTTTGCTGACTGGTTAGTTTATTATGTTATTGGCTTGACACCGCAAGAAACGCTCGGCGCAGCGCTGAACTTTTTTGTGTATGATACGTTAAAAATTTTTCTGTTGCTCACAGTGATTATGTTTGCGGTGGCAGTAATCCGCTCTTATTTTCCGGCGGAGCGCGCACGGAAGTTGTTAGGCGGCAAAAAAACGTTTTTGGGCAATATTATCGCGGCGCTGCTGGGAATTGTCACACCGTTTTGCTCTTGCTCGGCAGTACCGTTGTTTATCGGTTTTGTCGAAGCCGGAATTCCGCTTGGCGTTACCCTGACTTTTTTGATTAGTTCGCCGATGGTCAATGAGGTAGCGCTGGGATTGCTCTGGATAATGTTCGGCTGGAAGATTGCGCTTTTGTATATTTCGACCGGGTTGGTTGTAGCGATTGCCGGTGGCTGGGTTATCGGCCGCATGAAAATGGAATATCTGATTGAAGATTATATCTTGCAAGCGGCACAGAGTAGTTGTGGTTGCGGCTGTGAAGATGCCGCAAAACCGCTGTTCGCCGAACGACTAAGCTATGCGCGGGAGTATACGCTGGAGATTTTACGAAAAATCTGGCCGTATATTATCGTAGCTGTCGGTATCGGCGCTTTTGTTCATGGTTATGCACCGGAAGATTTTTTGGCAAAATATGCCGGAAAGGATATCTGGTACGCGGTGCCGTTGGCGGTGTTGCTGGGCATTCCGTTGTACGCTAATTGCGCCGGGGCGTTGCCGATTGCGGCGGTACTGATAGAAAAAGGCGTATCGATGGGAACGGCTTTGGCGTTTATGATGTCCGTTACTGCGCTCAGTCTGCCGGAGATGATTATTTTGCGGCGGGTGATGAAGCCAAAACTCATCGCAGTATTTGTCAGTATCGTCGGAATTGCGATAATTTGCACCGGCTATTTGTTCAATATGATTCTTTGAATCCGGAGGTAAAATGAATAAGAAAACTATTTATATTACAGTTTTCATTATTATTGTAATGGGGATTTTTGTGTTCAAGCAATTTGCCGGTAAACCGGCAGCTGACGAAGTTATTCAGCCTCAAGACCAGCCGCAAACGGTTGAAACTTTTGCGCAGGTGTTTGCACACAAGTTGCCGGTGCTGACCGAGTTGGGTGCTGACTGGTGTCAACCGTGCAAGCAAATGCAGCCGATTTTGCATAAGTTGCGGACTGATTATAGCGGCAAATTGGTTGTGGATTTGGTAAACGTAGACATGGAAACCGACAAAACGAATTCCTATGGCAAATATGTTCAATTGCGAGTGATACCAGTGCAATTGCTGATTGCCGCAGACGGTAGATTACTTTGGAAACACGAAGGATTTATTGCAGAAGCCGAGCTCAGACAGATAATCGCAAATAAGACCGGTGTACGTTAGAAAGTGGGTATGTGGCATGGATGGCATTTTAAACAGTATGGCTGGTTATCTAAATAATGGCAGCGGAATTGCGGTAATTGTTGCATTGGCTGCCGGAGTATTATCGTCGGCCAGTCCGTGTACGCTGGCAATTTTACCGGCATCGGTGGCTTATGTCGGTTCAGTATCCGAAAACGGCCGGTTGTCGGCGGTTAAGAGTTCGTTGATTTTCTGGTTAGGGTTGGCAGTTTCTCTGACCGTGCTTGGCATAGTTGCCGGACAATTGGGATTTTTTTTCGCCGGTTTCGGCAGATATTGGTATATTTTGCTGGGAGGGGTCTTTGCGTTGTTGGGATTTAGCATTATCGGCTGGGTGAATATTTTGCCGGATAGTTGTAGCATACCGATGCAACGCTATGGTTTGTATGGTGCTTTTATTGCCGGGCTGATAGCGGGAATCGCCTCGTCGCCGTGTGCTACTCCGGCGCTGGCAGCGATTTTGGCGCTGGTGGCGCTTAAAGGTGACTGGTCATACGGTGCGTTGCTGTTGTTTGTTTATTCCGTTGGTCGCGGCTCATTGATTTTTGTCGCCGGATTGTTTGCCGGATCGGTCACCGGATTTATGAAATCCAAACGCGGAACACAGCTGGCAGCCGGCATGAAAATCAGCTTTGGTGTGTTGTTGCTGCTGATTTCGCTGATACTATTCTATATTGGTTTTTAAACAAAACGATTTTGCGAAAACAATATAATCATTATTTGGAGGAGAAAAAATGGAAATCAAAGTGTTGGGAATGGGTTGCAAAAAATGTCAGGATTTGTTGGAGCGGGTGAAGTCGGCAACTGTCGGAAGACAAGACGTTAGCATTGAGAAAATCGACGCGATCCAGGAAATTATGAAATATAAAGTCATGAGTACACCGGCATTAGTTGTTAATGGAAAAGTTGTTGTTGCCGGGCGGATTCCGTCGGAAAAAGAATTGGCTGATTTGCTTAAAGTAAATTAATTGGGGGCGTAATGAACGATTTACAATTGTGTGAAGTGTTCAAGGCACTAGGCGATCCGACACGGCTGGGTATTGTGCGGCTATTGATTGGCAAGGAGATGTGTGTCTGCGAAATAATGGACGCTTTTGCTAAATCGCAACCGGCAATTTCTCATCATTTGAAAATTTTAAAACAAGCCGGGCTGCTGAGTGAAGTGCGTGAGGGCAAATGGATAATGTACAGCCTAAGATCGCAAATTGTCTGTGATGCGGCAAAAATATTACAAACATTTACCTGTAAAACAATTGTCAGAATCGAACCGCGCAAAAGTTGCGTTGAATAGTAGGGAGATATGAGTACGATGAAAAAACGATTAGCCTTTCTTGACCGGTTTTTAACACTATGGATTTTTTTGGCGATGTTTGTCGGTGTAGCCTGGGGCTATTTTTCCCCAAGCATCGCCGGTTTTTGGAACAATTTTCAAGTTGGCGCTACAAATATCCCGATTGCTATCGGTTTAATAGTAATGATGTATCCGCCGTTGGCGAAAGTTAAATATGAAGAACTGGGCGAGGTTTTCAAAAACGGAAAAATTCTGGGATTATCATTGGTGCAAAACTGGATAATCGGTCCGGTCTTGATGTTTTTCTTGGCAATACTGTTTTTGAGCGGTTATCCGGAATACATGGTTGGCTTGATAATGATCGGCTTGGCACGTTGTATCGCGATGGTTATCGTTTGGAATGAACTGGCCGACGGCGACACCGAGTATTGCGCTGGGTTGGTGGCGTTTAATTCGATTTTTCAAATTTTGTTTTTTTCGGTGTATGCCTGGGTATTTGTGACGATTTTACCGAAATGGTTTGGATTACAGGGCGCTGTCGTCGATATTACTATGGGGCAAATCGCCGAAAGTGTCGCGATTTATCTCGGCATCCCGTTTGCAGCCGGATTGATAAGCCGGTTCTCATTAATTCGGTTGCGCGGCAAAAAATGGTACGAAGAGCAGTTTATTCCAAAAATCAGCCCGATTACTTTGGTAGCATTATTATTCACAATCTTCGTGATGTTTTCACTCAAAGGCGAATACATTGTCATGATTCCGCTGGATGTTGTGCGGATTGCGATACCGTTGTTAATCTATTTTGTGGTAATGTTCATGGTATCGTTCTATATGGGAAAAAAAATAGGCGCCGGTTACAAGAAAACCGCATCATTGTCGTTTACTGCTGCCAGCAATAATTTCGAACTGGCAATTGCGGTATCGGTCGCGGTGTTTGGCATAAATTCCGGTGTGGCGTTCGCGGCGGTCATCGGGCCGCTAGTCGAGGTGCCAGTATTGATCGGACTGGTCAATGTAGCTTATTATTTCCGGAGGAACTGGTTCAATGAATAAGCAGTCGATTTTAGTGGTATGCGTTCACAATTCGGCGCGGTCACAGATGGCGGAGGCGTTTATTAACCAATTTGGCAGCGAGCGATTCGTGGCGGAAAGCGCCGGAATCGAACCAGGGAAACTCAATCCGGTTGTCGTCGAAGCGATGCGCGAGATCGGCATCGACATTTCGCAGAATAGAGTAAAATCGGTGGACGACTTCATCGATAACGGACGCGAGTTTGATTATGTTATTACTGTCTGTGATGAATCACAAGCCGCGGGTTGTCCGGTGTTTCCCGGGAAAACCAGCCGGTTGCACTGGTCGTTTGACGACCCGTCGGCATTTACCGGCAGTTTTGCAGAAAAACTGGTGCGCACACGATTGGTGCGTGAACAAATTAAAACTAAAATAGTAAACTGGCTTGCCGGGCAAGGTGATAGTTTGTTGCGCGTTGCAGGAGTTTTGTAATTAGTGGCGAATATAAATAATATAAATTTATTATCGGGGTTCGAAAAAACCAAAGCGGGGTGGCGATGCCGAAAGCTTTTGTTGATAATGAACAAACCAAGTCAGAGCAACACGGGAATTATGGGGTTATTACCGCGTTGCAGGGGACGATAGTCGATATTCAGTTTTCAGACCGAATACCGGCAATTAATTCGTTACTTTCGACGGGCGTTGCTGGTGAAGTTTTTTTTGAAGTGTTAACTCATTTGTCCTTAAATAAAGTGCGGGCGATTGCCCTGACTCCGACCGGCGGGCTGGCCCGGGGCGTTAAAGTGTATGATACCGGGTCGTCGTTAATGGCTCCGGTTGGAAAAAACATTTTGTCGAGAATGTTCAACGTTTTCGGGCAGCAGATTGATCAACTGGAACCGGTCAAAGATGTAGAATGGCGTTCAGTTTATAATGAACCGCCGACACTGGGTCAACGCTCGGCGAAAACTGAAGTCTTTGAAACCGGTATAAAAGTCATTGATTTGCTTATGCCGCTGGAGCGCGGCGGGAAGACCGGACTGTTTGGCGGAGCCGGGGTTGGAAAGACGGTGTTGCTCACGGAAATGATTCATAATACGCGGGGCAAGCATCAGGGTATAAGTATCTTTTGCGGAATCGGCGAACGCTGCCGTGAAGGTGAAGAACTATATCGGGATATGCGGGATGCCGGAGTGTTAGGCAGCACTGTAATGGTTTTCGGGCAGATGAACGAGCCGCCCGGTTGCCGGTTTCGTGTGGGCAACGTAGCATTAACAATGGCTGAATATTTTCGGGATGATGAGCATCGCGATGTGCTGTTGTTAATTGACAATATTTTCCGCTTTGTTCAGGCTGGTTCGGAAATCTCAGGATTAATGGGCCAAATGCCATCGCGACTCGGCTATCAGCCGACGATGAGTACTGAACTCTTTCAGTTTGAAGAACGCATTTCCAGCACCGCGGCCGGTGCGATAACTTCGATTCAGGCAGTTTATGTTCCGGCGGATGATTTTACTGATCCGGCAGTAGTGAACACCTTTGCCCACCTTTCGGCTTCAATTGTATTATCGCGAAAAAAAGCCAGCGAGGGCTTATACCCGGCAATCGATCCGTTGCAGTCATCTTCAAAAATGTTGTCGGCAGATATTGTTGGTGAGCGACACTACCGGTTAGCGCAAGAAATCAGACGGACACTGGCCGAATACGAAGAATTGAAAGACATCATTGCCATGTTGGGGATTGAAGAAATTTCCCGGGAAAATCAAAAAACGGTTTACCGGGCGCGAAAATTGGAGCGGTTTCTCACCCAGCCGTTTGCTACGACTGAACACTATTCGAATTTTTCCGGAAAATTCGTAACGCTTGCGGAAACACTGGATGGTTGTGAACGGATATTACGCGACGAGTTTGATGCTGTGCCGGAAAGCATGTTTTATATGATTGGTTCAATTGCGGATATTGAAGCTAAAAAAACTGCGCCCGCAGGAGTTGATGAAAATGCGACTTAAAGTTATTTTGCCGCATCAACTGTTTTTGGAGCAAGACGATGTGAAAAGGGTTGTTGTGGAAACGACAGCCGGAGCAATGGGAATCCTTCCGCATCGTCTGGATTGCGCGGCGCCGCTGGTACCGGGGATATTGATTTACGAAACAGCACAAGGGGAAAATTATTTAGCGTTAGGTGCCGGGATGTTGGTAAAGACCGGGCTGGATGTTTCAATAGCCGTCGGAAATGCGATTAGTGGCGCTGATTTGGAAAATCTTCGACAAGTGGTTGTAATGCAACTTACCAAGGTGGATGAACAAGAACGAAACGTCCGCACCGCGTTGGCAAAACTGGAGAGTAATTTTGTGCGGCGGTTTTTGGAGTTGAAACATTATGAATGACAAACGCCCGCTACGGGAAGTTGAAAAACCGCCAACGGACAATTTGAGTGAAACAATTGGTAAGAAGGCAGTCAGAAAACGCAAAGCCGCGCGCAACAAAAACAAGAATATCTGGTTTGGTTTCAGTGTATTCGGACTTATCGGCTGGTCGATCGCATTGCCGTGTATATTGGGCGCTGGGCTGGGCTGGTGGTTGGATATGAATTATCCGCGGACGCAATCCTGGACGCTAATGTTATTGCTCGCCGGATTGACACTGGGCTGTTTCAACGCCTGGCGCTGGCTGGAAGTGGAACGCAAAAAAATAAACAAGCTTGAGGACGATGATGATGGCAATACCTGAAATTCATTTTTTGCTGCTTTCCTTTGCCGCTGGAATTTTGGCGGGTACCGCCTTCTTTGGCGGGTTATGGTGGACAGTCCGCAGAGTAATTTCGGTTAAGCGGGTCGCATTGTTTTTATTCGCCAGTTTTGTGATTCGCGCTGCGGTTATGCTGATCATTCTTTATTTTAGTTGCGGCAACGACATCGTTCGGATTGCTTGCTATATGGCAGGTTTTCTTATCATCCGAATTGTCGCCGTGCGCAACAGAAGGAGTGCAGAATGAGTCTGACGCCGGATGAGATTGTTTTTTGGCAATATGGATTCATCAAACTCAATGCCACTATTGTAACAACTTGGGTGATAATGCTTGTATTAGTTGTTGGTTCATGGCTGGTTACGCGCAGAATTTCAACTAATCTCAAAACCTCCCGCTGGCAGAACGGGCTGGAGACAATTGTGATTTTTATCCGCAATCAAATAGCTGCGGTTGGGTTGGCAAAACCGGATAAGTATTTGAGTGTTTTGGTGACATTATTTGTTTTTAACGCATTTGCAGCAATTTGCACCATTGTTCCGGGCTATGAACCGCCGACGGCCTCACTTTCTACCACGACTGCATTGGCAATATGCGTGTTTATCGCCGTCCCGGCCTATGGTATCGCCGAACGGGGCGTGGGTAATTATTTCAAAAGATACATCCAACCGACCTGGATATTATTTCCGTTTAATGTCATTACCGATTTGTCACGCACCCTGGCGTTGGCGGTGCGGTTGTTTGGCAACATGGTAAGTCATTCTTTAATTGTCGGGATAATTCTTGCAATTGCGCCGCTGATTTTTCCGGTGGTGTTGCAGGCGTTTGGGCTGTTGACCGGTTTAGTACAAGCCTACATTTTTACGGTACTGGCGATGGTGTTTCTTGCGGCTGCGGTTAGCGGCCAGGAAGGCTAAAAATAATTTGGGAGGAACGTTTTATGGACGGTATAGCTATTGTTGCGGTAGTGTCGATTATCACCGCGGGGCTGACAATTACAATCGGGGGAATTGCTCCGGCTATTGGCGAAAGCAAGGCGGTCGTTGCTGCATTGACCTCAATTGCCCAGCAGCCGGATGAAGCCGGTACAATTACGCGAACGCTGTTTGTAGGATTGGCGATGATTGAATCGATGGCGATTTATTGTTTTGTTATTGCCATGATTTTGCTGTTTGCCAATCCGTTTTGGAACTATCTCATTCATAAAGCCGGAGGCTGATCATGCTGATAGACTGGTTTACCGTCAGCGCTCAGATTATCAATTTTGCAGTATTGATCTGGTTATTGAAACGGTTTTTATATAAACCGCTGCTTGACGCATTGGATTTGCGGGAAAAGACAATCGCCGACAACTTGAAAAATGCGGCTGACGCTAAGGCGGAAGCCGAAACTGAGCGGTTAGCATTTCAACAAAAAAATCTCGACATCGATCACCGGAAAAACGAATTACTGGCAGCGGCACAGCTTGGCGCTGAACAAGAGCGGCAAAGTTTGCTGGATAAGGCCAGAAATCAGGTAGCAGTTCAGCAAACGGAGTGGGAACAAGCAATGCGGCAGGAACAGGAAGCTTTTTTTGAGCAACTTGGCAAACAGGTACAACAAGAAGTGCAACTGGTTGCACGACGGTTTTTGCAAGAGCTGGCTGATGCCGACCTTGAAGAACGGATGGTAATGACGTTCATTAAGCGGTTAGCCGATACTAATCCGGCAGCTGCTGCGCTGCAGGAATTGTTTGAAAATGCCGATAACCGGATTGTCGTGCGCAGTGCCTTCGATTTACCGAAGAAATTGCAACAACTAATTATTGAGGCTATTCATCAAAAAATGAATGCTGACATTAATGTTGCATTTGAGCAGTCACGGGAATTACTGTGCGGTATCGAGCTGTTTGCCAACGGAAAAAAACTTGCCTGGACGATGACCCAATATTTGACAGGGCTGCGGCAGAACGTTGAAAAAATTCTTGAACGGAAGAAAGAGGCCGATGGTGTCGGGTAATAATAGATTATCGACAGTTGCTGCTACTGTTTTTGAAACATTGCAGCAGGCAAACGCCCAGGTTGAAGACTTTTTTAAAATTGAACAAGTCGGCATAGTCCGGTCGCTTGCGAATGGGGTTGCCTGGATCGACGGGTTGCCGGATGTCGAACTTGAAGAACTGGTTCGGTTTCCCGGTGATGTGTTGGGAATGGTATTTAATCTGGATGAGCGGCAAACCGGTGTTGTTTTGTTGGGAACCAGCGAAGCGATTGAAGCCGGAGTCGAGGTGCATCGGACCGGACGGGTAGCTGATGTTCCGGTTGGCCGGGCGTTGTTGGGACGGGTGATTGATCCAACCGGCAAACCGTTGGATGCCAAAGGCGCAATTGGCGCAACCAAACGGTTGCCGATTGAGCGTGAGGCACCACGAATTTTGGATCGGGCGCCGGTTCAACAGCCAATTCAAACCGGAATCAAGGCAATCGATGCGTTGATACCGATTGGCCGGGGGCAGCGGCAACTTATCCTCGGTGATCGTCAAACCGGCAAGACGGCAATTGCTATTGACGCGATTATCAACCAGCAAGCGGCTGGAGTAGTTTGCGTGTATTGTGCCATCGGCCAACGGGGTGCGGCGCTGGCGAAGTTGATTGCCGATTTAACAGAAAGCGGCGCGTTAGCTAATACCGTGGTCGTGCTCGCCGAAGGCGGTGATGCGCCCGGGTTGCGGTATATTGCTCCCTATGCTGCCACTTCGATTGCCGAACACTTTATGGAACAAGGGCAGGACGTACTTATCGTCTATGATGATTTGACGAATCACGCGAATACTTATCGCGAGATATCGCTGTTGTTACGGCGTCCACCCGGACGCGAAGCGTTTCCGGGCGATATTTTCTATATTCATTCCCGGTTGCTCGAACGGGCGACGCGGCTGAATGCGGAAACCGGCGGCGGGTCGCTGACCGCGTTGCCGATAATTCAAACAGAAGCACAAAATATTTCCGCCTATATTCCGACGAACCTGATATCGATTACCGACGGCCAGATTTATCTGTCGCCCGAGTTGTTTCAAAAAGGCATTTTACCGGCGGTTGATGTCGGAAAATCAGTTTCACGGGTCGGCGGAAAAGCACAATTGCCGGCATTTCATGCCATTGCCGGGAATCTGAAACTAGCCTATTCGCAGTTTGAAGAGCTGGAAATGTTTTCGCGGTTCGGAACCCGGCTGGATGAAAAAACTCGTGCTGTTCTTGCGCATGGTCAACGCATCCGCGCTTGTCTGAAACAGCCACAGTACCATCCGCTGGCAGTTCACGAACAGCTGGCGGTATTAATCGCGCTGACTGCCGGACTGTTTGATAAAGTGCCGCTAGAAAAAATAACCGCTGCCGAGCGTGCCGTTATCGTGGTGGCGGCAACAATACCGCCGGTAATACTTGAACGCCTGTTGGCGGGAGGGGTGCCTGATCGCGAAGACAACGACGTTATTTTGCAGTTGCTGGAGAAATGCCTGACAGAACTGGAGGGAAATAATGGCGCAAGCATTGGGGATACTACAGCGTAAGATCAAAATCGCCAAAGAACTGCGCGAAGTTGTGGATACCATGAAAACAATGGCGGCGGTGAATATTGGAATTTACGAAAAGGTTGACCGCTCATTAGCGGAATATAATCAGATAATCGAACTGGGATTTCGGGCGATACTTCGGAAATGTTCTTCACTGCACTCACTTATTCCACCGGCTGACTCGGACGGAGTCGGGGTTGTTGTTTTTGGTACTGATCAGGGCATGGTCGGACAATTCAATGATTATTTGAGCAACAAAGTTTTAGAATTGTTAGCTGATGATGCTAATTCTACGGTTTGGTGCGTGGGCGAGCGCATTGGCCAGAAGCTGGCCGATAAACTTGATATCAAACAGTTATACCGGACGCCGGATTCAGCCGCCGGAATTGCGGCGCTGGCGGGCAGTATTTTATTAAAGGTTGTTGAACAACAAGAGCAAGGAAATATCGGCAAACTATTGGTTTGCTATAACAAACCGACCAGCGGTTCGGGTTATGAGACAATCATCAGGCAATTATTACCGGTAAGTCCGGAATGGCTTGAAAATTTACACGAAATGACTTGGCCGACCAAGATGATTCCGCAGGTAATTGAAAAAAACGCCGAAGCGTTAGGGTCGTTCGTCCGGGAACATTTATTTATTAATATGTGCTGGGCGTGTGCCGAATCATTGGTCAGCGAAAACATCGGGCGGCTGACGGCAATGCAACGTGCCCGAAAAAACATTGACGATCTTCTCGATGAATTTACGATCAATTACAACCAGGAACGCCAGAGTTCTATTACTGAGGAACTGTTTGATATTATTTTCGGATATGATGTGCTGAAGAATGCCGATAAGTGAAATCGGGTATGTTGACCTTCTCTTACGGTGGAAAAAATCAGACAATTCAGTGCGTGAAATTTTTCTAGTTATAAACCCTGCAGGATTCTTTAGGAATCAAAAGCTTTTCTACTATCATAGTGACATCAGCAATAGTAGTAGGAAATTATTGTTGTATAATCAAAAAAACGGAAAATCGTCAGTGCTAAAATAATGAGAGCTGCAGAATTTTCTGGTGGGGCGATAGCGGTGAATGAATTAATAATATCTGTGTTTGCTTTTGCTGTAGTGGTTTTATTGGTGTATGTGTTGCGACGTTATGGAAAACTGGAGCGTTCGCATGCCCGGCCGATAAGCAATCTTGTATTGAATATTGTATTGCCGGCTAATATTTTGTTTGAATTGGGACGTTCGCAACTCAGATTCGGGCATCTAAAAATGGTAATAATTTTCTGGATAATCTGTGCTGTCAACGTGATTTTGGCAAATTATGCCGGCCGTCTACTGCGCTGCACACGAGCTGAAAGAGGTGCGCTGATGCTGGTATGTGGTTTTTCGGCAACAGCGCTGGTTGGATTGCCGCTGATTAAAATTATTTTTCCGGACAACCCTCAAATGGTTTCGGATGCCATTGTCGCAAGTGAATTTGGAATGGTAATCCCTGCTTTGGTAATCGGTCCGATAATCGCCAGTGTCTTCGGAGAAAACCAGAACGAATTGTCCAATACTCAACTTATGCGTCAATCAATTGTCAATTATTTGAAATCACCGATATCCTGTTCAATAATGTTGGCGTTGGTTATTTCGCAAACCGGCATTGGCGGCATTGTTGAGACGGTTTTCATCAAGAAGGTTCTTAATATCGCGGGGAGCGGGCTGCTATTTCTACCACTGGTTCTGATTGGACTGTCGATAAGCGGAACGATAAGCAAAAAGTCCGTTGTCCTGATACTGGTGGCTTTGCTGATTCAGGATATAATGCAACCGCTGTTGGCGATTTTGGTGTCTAAAGCTGTCAGTCTTAGCGCTACCGAAGAACCGATAGTAAAAATATTGTCACTTACACCGGCGGCGCTTGTAACGCCGATATTTGCAACTAAATACAATTGTGCGCCTTGGCTTGTTGCTGATGTGGTGTTCGTAAGTGTGTTGTCGATACTTATTTCAATGCCTTTACACTATTTTTTGCTGTAGGGAATTGATAAGCACGGCGACAACTAAACAAATAGATTAAATGAACGTGTTAATTGTGATTTTTTAATCATTACAATAGAATATTATTTACATGTTTATTTGTCGGAGTAATAGAACCGACCAAGATAAGGATCAGCAGCCGCAACGGCGAAACGATTGTTGAACCTTTCGATGAAGCGAGGCAAGAATGAGTTGGCAGCTTCGACAGAAGAGATATCAGGCACTCATTTTCAGTGAAGAATAAACTCTGCACCTTGCTGGTAGCATCGTCAATGCAGCCATGCAAACAAGATTTCGGAGCACGGTTTTCGAACCAAGCGTGAGAACTGGCGTCAATTTGCGAAAGAATCCCTTCGCGAGGCATACGTTCACGGGAACGATGTTTTTTTAGAGATTTACGGGTATGAGGCAAAGGAATACCGAACTGCTTCATAATGAGGGCAACAGATTTAGCGGAAATGGAAATATTATGAAGCTCCGCAAGTAGTTCGGCAGTCTGTTGACAACTGGCACCGTGAAAAGAATTTCAGGTGAATTTCAAAAAATATTATTTTTAAAATTGCTTGACAGGAATAAGAAGTAGTGGTAAACTATATATCGCCCTCAGGGACGGGTTGCTCACAGTAACCGAAAACCTGAAGGTCGACCAGCGGGTTGAAGCCTTGTAAACATTGCGTTTGCGAGCTGTTCGCTGGAAGTATCCGCCCCGCAACTGCTGTTGATGAATACAAGTTAATTCATCAATATAAAGCGATCGTAGCAACGACGCTGAACAGCAAGAGCGCTCGTGAACAAAAAGGCAGCGAGTTAGCGTCGGGGAAAGGAACCTGCAACCACCGGCAGACGAGAAACGTAGGCTGACGGTGCGAAGCGCAGTTCGGGTAAAGAAACCGGATTGCAGCGACAGGTAAAGACCTCGGCTGTACGAGCGAAAGC
>JBAYGT010000018.1:0-44838 GCA_041666525.1 Negativicutes bacterium | reverse complement strand
TCAGTCCCCCGTGGTCTCCTCCATACTCGCTTACCATATGGAGCTCGTTCTGCAGAAGGCTATGTCAGCCACTCTTCTGCCGTTCCGGGGCGTTAATCTCTCTCGGGTTTAGGGTATCGGATTCAGGATTTGGAGGTTCTCTCCAATCCCTATGCCCTATATCCCAATCCCTAGCTAAGATTGTCGCAACACGCTTATTTCTCACAACCCGACCGTTTGCACAGCCACGCTTTTTCTGAGAAACCAAGGCGCACGCGCTTTCGCTGTCCGTGTCTGCCTTCGACGTTACTATCTCAAGTCTCGTCGGTGTTGCCGCCTCGCTTTGCAGTCACTCGCTTGCGCTCATCACTGCCGAGGTCTTTACCAGCTCCGCATCAAAATTTCAAATCTTAAATTTCAAATTTGAATTACGGAGTGGCTCCCTTCCCCGATGTCAGCACGCTACTTTTTGGTCACGTGCGCTCTTGCTGTTCGATGTCGTTGCTACGATCATCTTATGTCAGTGATTAACCTATCATCACCAACAGCAGTTGCGGAGCGGATACTTCCAGCGAACAGCTCACAAACACAATGTTTACAAGGCTTCAACCCGCTGGTCGACCTTCAGGTTTTCGGTTACTGTCAGCAACCTGTACCTGAGGGCGAGATACAGTATACCACCACTTTTAATATCCGTCAAGCAGTTTTTGAAAATAATTCGAAATAATTCGCAAGTTTTTTCACGACCGTCGCAAACCGCCGTCCATATACGTGTGCGCTACAATATAATTATTCGGCAATGTTCATCAATAAATCTAATAATTAATTACAAATCACTGCTGTTGATATCCTGAATTTGCTGCGCGCTGATGTCCGCGTATTGGTATTCTATAGCTACGCCGGAAACGGTATTTTTCAGATAAGCGGGAACGTCCGGATCGTTGGTATAATCTGCTGCAGGCTTTATCGTCATAACAATACTCGAAGGCACACCGTTCGTTGACAGATACCACTTGCTTTTCATTTCTTGCAACTTAAATTGATCAGCAATATCGGGTTTGCCATATTTGCTGGTCAACGCCTGACTGATAGCGCGGAATAATTTGAAAAGATTGTATTCGTCTTCGGGAATGAATGCCGATCCGCCGGTAAGCTTTTCACTGCCTTTAGCTCCGACAAATTCGAGATCAATGATTGCCGTCTGGTTGCCAAAGGTTCCCAGATCGCGATCGACAATGTCGAAATGATCGGGAAGATCCTGCTTAACTAACCGGGTGATATATAATGTTTTCGGACGCGCCAGCATGACTTTTTCTGCAACCGAAATATCTGCGCACCAGGGAATTGTCAAGAATCCCGTTAAAGTTCTTTGCGAGTCAATTTGTAGCGGATCGGCAGCAAAAACTATTGTAGTAAACAGCAGCAAAACAGTTGCGGCTGTCGCAATAATGGTCTTTAGTGGTTTCAATGGTTAACTCTCCCGTTTATTGATATTAGGTTGTTTTTTATAGATTATAGCACAACTTTGTTTACAACAAAAAACAGACGGCTTTCGCCGTCTGTTTCGAGAATTGTATTCGAATACTTTGAAATTAACTGATTATTTTCCGCGCGGCGAATGCGTTTTCTTAACGTTGGTTTTTGATTGCGCTCCGCCCATAAATCCGGTTTTTGTATTCTTGGCTTGGTGGAATTTGGAATTTTTTTCCGTAGTTGCGTTGGGTTTAGCTGGTTTTAGTTGTGTCATTTCACTCACCACCTTCTATTTGTCGATTGTTCCAAAAACAACTGCTCTGCTACCATTATAACCTTGCAATTGTTTTTCAGCAACACTTTCAGCAATTACAGCGCACAGGCCGCTTCAACTGCCAGCCAAAACAGCTTTTCCCGGGTTGATGATTGTTCTTGCCACTCGCGGCCATCCCATTTGTCTGCAGTTACATCGTCACCGCCGTAGAGAATTTGCCCGAACTGAATGTTGCGAAACTCGGCTACCGCCGCAAACGCCGCGCACTCCATTTCGACAATAACGCAACCCGCGGCGGCACGTTCGGCAATAACTTCCGGTGTTTCACGAAACAAAGCGTCGGTGGTCCAGACTTTCCCGGCAATATATGGCACGTTATGTTTATTCAGCGTCGCGCCAATGGCGTCGATCGCCGTTTTGTTGAGCAGCACTTCGGCTGCCGCCGGAAGATATTTATAGGATGTGCCCTCGTCGCGCACTGCCACCGTCGGCACTACCAGATGTCCGACAACGATATCGCGGTTAAGCACACCGCCGCCGCCGCAGGCTACCACGTTTTTGGCACCCATGGAAATTAATCCTTCGAGCATCGCCGCGGCATAGGGCGCCCCGACACCGGGGTGCATTACCAATAGTTTTTCGCCGTTGTATTGCATAGTATATATCGGATGCAATCCGTTTTCCAAATTAACGATACCTACGCGCTCCAGCTGGCCAAGGTCCGCCAGCTGTTCAATAACCTCTTTAAAGAAACACAGCACGGCACGATTGGCAAAATTTCCATTTGGGAAAAAGGCATTGGCATTCAATACCGCTACACGGTTAGCCGGGCACTCCAATATTGGATAAGCAGCCTTGGTCATTATTATTCTCCTTAGCGTCCGTTTATTTCAGCAGTAATTTCAAAATAGTCACGCACCGCAACCAGCGGCAGAAAAAAGTGTCCGGCTTTACGATACGGCGCCGTTGCGAGCGCAATTTTTGCACCTTCGCCTGTTTCGGCGACAGTGCTTCCGCAGACAAACTTCAACGTCTTAGCGCCGCAGGTCAGTTCAATTTCTTCAGCGTCTGCATTCAAACTTTTTATCGGCGTTCCCAACACATCGTTAAGCGTAATTTCCGGAACCATATCCTTATCGACAGTCAAATTCTCCGGCAGTATTATTGTTCGCGAATTAACGCTTACGGTTTGGCTGCCAGCAATAGCCGCGACAATGATTGGCGATTTTTCAAAAAAACCGGCGTGACGCCGAACAATCGCTGTCGCAAAATCCGTTTCGACACTATAATATCCGAGACAACTCTGATCCGGCAAATATTGACCACCGGTAAAAGCCATTACAAAACCTTTACCACTAATACGATCATAATATGCACCGGCGATCAAGCCGTAGGCGTCGCCGCCATGCCCGGCTAACCGCAGATTCTTCACTAAATCATCGGTCACCTGCAGATCTAACCCCGCTTGCCAATAACCCACACCCGCATTGTCAGACTGATCCGTCAGCGGCGTAAACCATTGCAATTGTTGCATCACATCGCAAGAAGCTTTCGACAACACCTGCACGCCGTTATAGGTTCCAGAACTGGCAATCATTCCCAAAAACCTGGCGTAATCGGGAACACTGCACATCAAACCGCCTTGCGGCCCGTATCCGGCAGCGTTGCCAAGCGGAAGTTTGATTTCTATCGGTTTTGGCGCAATGTTTTTGTAATCGCTTTTACTCGGGAAGGGAACAGCATTATCGTTATAACGGTAGAGCGTCGCGGTACTCTGCCAATCAACCGCAGCGGCATCAAACGCTGCTTGCATTTTGAGCGGTTCGAAAATATTTGTTTGGCAATAGTCGCGAAAATTAATCCCCGCCACTCGTTCAACAATGCTGCCTAATACTATATAACCCAGGTTGGAATACAAAAAATATTCACCCGGTCGCTTATTCAAAAAAGTCTGCTCGCTATACCAGCTATTTGCTGTCAACCGATGATTACACGCAATCAAGTTGCTCAACGGCATCGTCAGCAACAGCCCGGGATCGTGCTCCAACAGCGCATTATAACCCCCGTCATCATTTAATGATGACGTGTGGGTAAGCAATCGCCGGACAGTTATTGAAATAGCCGGATGTTTGGGATTGCGCACCTGATAGCCAAGATAGTCGCCGATATCTCCGTCAATATCCAATTGGCCGCGTTCGGATAACTGCATGATTGCTGCCGTTGTTACAACTTTACTCAACGACGCCAACCGCATGTTCGTATCAATGGTCAGCGGCCGGTTTTGCTCGATGTTGGCCCGCCCAAACGCCCGTGCCTCGATTAGTTTGTCTTTATCAAATACGGCATACACCGCACCGATAACTTTGCTGTTATTTAGTATTTCGTTCATTTCCACCAACAAAATGCGCCATAAAATAATAGCGCTTCAGCTTCACTAGCTTAATTTATCTTATTCCTCACATTCGGTAAAATCCATCTTGTTCAAGGCATCGACAATTTTGTTGATTTCGTTGCCGGTAACACACAACATATCTAATATCACCGCGTCGTGTTCCACTCGCCCGATAATCGGCATTGCCTGCTCGCGCAGCAGTTCTTTGACATAATCAGCCGAGCACACCGGTGACGTAATATGCACGCCGAAGCCCGGTATAAAACGTTCCGGCAACGATCCACCACCGGCTTGGGCTTTGGTGTGCGTCAATTTCAGATTAAGCTGACTATTATTCACCTTGGAGACCACCCGCTGGGCGCGTTTTTTGCTCTCGACCGGATTTTCGTGCAACATTCGCTGCACCGGAATGTTTTTCTGTGCGTTTCCATACAAATATTCATACAAGGTACCTTCAAGCGCGGCTAAAGACAACTTGTCAATTCGCAGGGCGCGCAACAACTGATGCTGACTGATTTTAGTTATTAATTCGTTGCTGCCGGCAATCAGGCCGGCTTGCGGCCCGCCTAGCAGTTTGTCGCCGCTGAACGTCACAACATCATAACCACTCCGCAGCACTGTCTGTACTGTGGGTTCGTTGCCGAGATAATCCGCCTGCAGCAAACAACCGCTGCCAACATCATTGATTGTGATTATATTATGTTTTTGTGCAAGTTCGGTCAGTTCTTCGTCGCTGGGCCGGGCGGTGAAACCGCTGATTTTAAAATTGCTGCAATGCACTTTCAAGATTGCCGCGGTGTTTTCATTGATGGCCTGTTCATAATCCTGTATATGGGTTTTGTTCGTCGTTCCCACTTCAACAAGAATGGCTCCGCTTAACTTAATCACCTCGGGAATACGAAACGATCCGCCAATTTCTACCAACTCACCGCGGCTGACAATTACTTCTTTGCCCGCACACAGTGCCGATAGCGTTACCAGAACGGCAGCGGCATTGTTATTGACCGTAATGGCCGTCTCCGCGCCGGTCAGTTGTTCAAGATAATCTGTAATCAAATCATAACGATTGCCGCGTTCACCGGTTTCAATATCATACTCCAGATTCGTATAACCGGAGGTTGCCATTTCGATCAGTTTGCGCGCGCGCAATCCCAACGGCGCCCGGCCAAGGTTGGTATGCAATATTGTACCAGTACAGTTGATGCAGCTACGCAAATTATAATCGCTTATTTCATTTTGCTCGGTAGCAAGTTGAAGCAGCTCTTCTTCCGTCCATTGCTCATCGCTGCCGGCAATAATATTTGCCCGCGCAGTATCTACCAATTCCCGCAAAATATCCGTGAACCGCGGCCGCTCAATCGGCGCAAACAATTCTTGGCGTTCGGCCTCGGCTAGCAATTTGTCAATTTTTGGCAAATCACGTAATTTGATGTACATAGGGCTCCTTTAAACGCTGATTTTCAGGTTAGTCTGTCAATCCCGGTAAACTCGGCTGAGTCAACGACCGGCTTGCTTCTTCGATAGCCTGCTGCTCTTCCGTTGACAACCTGTATTCACTTTTTCCGTCAGTAACCGATTTGGCATAACTCCGGGACTCATGCCGCGAATAAATGCTCGACAACACTACGCCGCTATTGTGATCATCCAGCAGCGCCACCGAATAGCTCAAATCACCGCCAACGTCTTCAAAAGGGTTATAACGCTTGACCGCAATTTTTTGCGTGCAGCCCTCGACTTTAGCGGTCAGCGCCGCCAGCTCTTTTTCGACTTGTGTTTTATACTTAACGAGTTTATTGTAGTTTTCATGGTTATTCATCAATAACTGCTCGATATTAGCGACGTTCGCTCCGTGCAACATTTTGCGATAGCGGGTTTGGATATCTTGAAAGCGCTTGGCAATAACAATCAACCAAATTAGCATCAACGCGCTGACACCGATAGCAACTAGTGAAATAATTTCTGGTGTAAACATTTTTGTACTCTCCTTTTACTTGAATACTTGATAATTAGATAACTTCCGCACCGCTTCGACAACCTGTTCCATTTCCAGTTCAGTGTTAAACCAACCGGGGCTAAAACGCAACGTTCCGGTCTGAAGGGTGCCCAACGCCCGGTGTGCCCAAGGGGAACAATGCATTCCCGGCCGCACGGCGATGCCGTATTCATCATCCAACCGCCAGGCAATTTCGCCGCTGTCACAATTATTGACAGTACAGGATACAACATTGGTGCGCTCATCATCAGCGGTCGCGCCATGTATGTTCAGGCCGATGATAGCCGCTAATTCGCTACGCAAATAATCTGCCAATTTTATTTTGTGACGCCAGATGGTTTCGCGTCCGATTTTATCTATAAATTCCAATCCTGCTGCCAGCGTTGCTATCGCCGCAGCATTTTGGGTGCCGCTCTCCAGCGCATCCGGTAAAAAATCAGGCATCTCGGCCGATTCCGACTGACTGCCGGTTCCGCCAAAAATCAGCGGCGCAATCTTGCAGTTTTTGCCTACCGCCAACAGGCCGCAGCCTTGCACGCCAAACAAATTTTTGTGTCCGCTGCAAACCATTGCCGCCAACTGGAGTTTGTCAAATTCAATTAATTCGCTACCTGCCGTTTGCGCTGCATCAACGATAAAAGGCAGGGAATAGCGTACAGCAATCGCCGCCAGTTGTTTGAGCGGAAAAACCAGTCCGCTGACATTAGAGGCGTGCGTCGCAACGATAATATCCGCCTGTTTGCAATTGCGTTCAAGCTCCGGCAAATCAATCCGGCCGCCCTCATCACAGGCCGTTACTAAAACTTTTATTCCTCGGTCCCGCTCCAGCGCTTTCAGCGGGCGCACTACCGCGTTGTGTTCGACCGCGGTGGTAACAACCGTCATGCCGGGTTTTATTAAGCCAAACAACGCTGTATTGAGCGCCTGGGTCGCGTTCGCAGTAAATACCAACCGCTCAGAATCACCGATTCCGAAAAAAGCTGCCGCCTGCGACCGCGCTACAAAAACAACTTCCGCCGCTGCCCGGCTAAAACTATGTCCGCCCCGTCCGGCGTTACCGCCGGCGCGCAGAACTTTGTCGGCTGTTTTATATACTGTTTCAGGCTTTGGATGAGTGGTTGCCGCATTATCGAGATAGATTCGTTGTTTCATCCACCCTCCACCAGCTTTATACTACGAAGCCCTGAGCCGTCCCCTGCGTTGCTTTCCGCTCCGGTTTGGATAGTTCTTCCAAAATCCGTTCCAAATCATCACGCGAGAGAAAATCGATTTCAATTTTACCCCGCTCCAGCGTTTTTGGTACAATCCGGATTTTGGTGCCGTATTGTTGCTCCAACCGCTGCTCGTAGTCAGTAATATATACACTTTTTTTGAAACGCGTCGCCTTAACTTCCACCAGCTTCGGTATTTCTTGTATTTTTTTGGCTTGTTCCTCAGCCTGCCTTACGTTCAATTGATTTTGCGCAATTATCCACGCCAGCTGAGTTTGTTGCTCGACCGTCGGCAGCGACAAAATTGCCCGGGCATGGCCGGGCGATACTTCACCGGTTGACACCATATCCTGTACTTCACGCGGCAGCGCTAGTAACCGGCAAAGGTTGGCAACAGCTGAACGGCTTTTACCGACACGCACCGACACCTGCTCCTGAATAATGCCGCACTCATCCATCAACCGTTGATAAGCGGCCGCTTCTTCCATCGGATTGAGATCTTCACGCTGAATATTCTCAATCACCGCAATCTCAATCATCTCTTTGTCGTTATAGTCTTTGACGATTGCCGGAATTTCCGTAAGCTCTGCCAGCTGCGCCGCCCGCCAGCGCCGTTCACCGGCTGCCAGTTCATATCCGGTTGCCGAACTGCGAACAATAACCGGTTGCAACACCCCGTGCAATTTAATTGATTCTGCTAATTCATGTAACGCTACATCATCAAACACCCGGCGCGGCTGATAACGATTTGGGTGTATCAAATTGACAGCCAGCACCGTATCTCCAAACTCCGGTTTTTCCGAAACAGACAGTAGCGCGGACAGGCCTTTGCCTAATCCCCGTTTTTTCTCAGCCATAACTTATCCTTTCAACAGCTCTTTTGCCAGCTCAAAATAGACTTCACTACCGCGCGATTTGGCATCATACAAGGCAATCGGCTGGCCAAAACTCGGCGCTTCGCTCAGGCGGACGCTGCGGGGAATAACCGTAGCAAAAACACGATGGTCTTTTATCGAACGAACTTCTTCCACTACTTGTGCTGACAGGTTCGTCCTGGCATCATACATCGTCATTAACACACCTTCAACAGCCAATGTGCTGTTAAGATTGCTTTTTATCATTGTTATCGTCCGAAGTAACTGTGCCAAGCCCTCGAGTGCATAAAACTCGCATTGAATCGGAATGAGCACTGAATCGGCAGCGGTGAAGGCATTAACCGTCAACAGGCTTAGCGATGGCGGGCAGTCAATAATAATATAATCAAACTGGTCGCGCAATGAATCCAACGCCCGTTTCAGCCGCGTTTCGCGCGCCATCAGCGATACCAATTCGATATCCGCACCCGCCAACTGAATAGTCGCGGGCAACAACATCAAATTTTCCACCTGAGTCTGCATCAACACATTGTCAAGCAAACCCCGGTCGCCTTCGCCAACCAGAACATCATAAATGCATTCTTTAATTTTATGCTTTTCCACGCCCACGCCGCTGGTTGAGTTTCCCTGGGGATCAATATCGACCAGCAATATCTTCTTGCCCAACAACGCTAAACACGCGCTCAAATTAACCGCGGTCGTAGTTTTGCCGACGCCGCCTTTTTGGTTGGCGACAGCTATTATTCTTGCCACGAAATTACCTCCGAAAGAATATTACAATACATTGTACCAAAAATAAGCGCAGATAAGAAGCCTACCTTCGCGTCAAATCTTCCAACGCCATCGCTGCCATTCCCGATAGCGCTGACAACAGCCTGCTTTCCACCGGATTTAGTTGCCGCTCCAAATTAATACCCAACACCCCTAAAGTGTTTTTCCCGGTCTCCATCGGCACAAACAAGTATTTGGCCGCGGGCAGGTTGTCGGTATACGCGCCCGCCGGTTCAGCATTTTGAAAAACCCAATGCGCGACCGCCAATTCCGTTTCGTCCATTTTAAATTGTTTATAAACCACACCAAGCGCCGGAATAAATATCGCCGCTACCTTAAGTGCTTTATCGGCATTAGGTATGAGCGCAACCGTTTCAAGACTGTAGGCCTCACCAATATATTTAACCAGATTTTCAACAACTTCTTCCGATGAATGCCAGGATGTAAATCCCCGGCTGAACATATACATCAACCGGACCTCTTTTTCACGGCGGCGCGCCGTAACCGCCTCATTGCGGATGCTTTCGGTACGACTGGCGATAACCAGCGCCAGCAACAGCATTATCAAGAACGTCCAAAGATACTGGATATCATTTACCGAAAATTCAAACAACGGTTCGACAAAAAAGTAGTCATACGCCAAGACGCTCAGCACCGCCGATAAATAAACCTGTTTTTTCCCCCAGCAGAATGCCGAAAGTAAGATCGGAAACATATAAAAAAAAGCGACATTAGTAAAACCAACAGCATTAAACAAGACCCTGCCAATCAATGTTGCCAACCCCACCATAAGCAGGGAATAAACATAACTGCGGAACCGATAGCGCACTTGTACAGGCTGAGTTTTTATTTTGATTTCCGATTGTTGCTCGACTGTCCCGGTATTGATGATGCAAACATTGAGCGAGCTGCTGACGCGTTGCAATAACTTGTCGGTTGTCGACATCATCCAGGGCAGTACTTGTCCCCAAAAAGTAATTTTTGGTTTGCCCAAAATTACCGTCGCAACATTGTGGCTGCGCGCTATTTCCAACACTTCTTCCACAAAATCTTCCGCAACCACAGTCAATGTTTCCGCGCCTAAATCTTCAGCCAGCTTCATGTTTTTTAGCAATTGTAGTTTTTCCGGCTCTGCCAATGGTTTTTTATAGCGTCCGGATTCGATATGCACAGCCAGCAACTCCGCCTGTGTCCCGTCCGCCAGCCGTTTGCCGGCTCGTAACAACATCGCGCTGTGAACTTGACTGCTGACACATACCATTACCTTGCCGGATGCCGGCCAGGGCCCTTCAATTGCTTTTTCCCGCATGTAGTCAATCAGTTTTACATCAACTTGGCGCGCCGCAAACCGCATGGTTATTTCGCGTAATGCATTTATATTTCCGGGGCGAAAAAAACCGTCTACAGCCCGTTGAATTTGTTCAGCTACATATATTTTTCCGTCTTTTAACCGCTGCAGAAGTTCTTCGGGCGGTATATCTATCAACCGGATGGTATCGGCTTGTTCAATAACATAATCCGGCACCGTTTCGCGAACTTTGATACCGGTTATCGTTTCTACCAAATCGTTCAGGCTCTCGATGTGCTGAATGTTAAGCGTACTATATACATCGATACCAGCCGCCAGCAACTCTTCTACGTCCTGATAGCGGCGTTTGTGTCTGGTTCCTTGAATATTGGTATGTGCCAGTTCATCAACAACCACGATTTGCGGTTTTCGCACTAAAATCGCGTCCAAATTCATTTCGTAATAATACTTACCATGATATTCGAGGTGCAACGGTTCGATTATCGGCAGATCTTCAAGCATGTCTTCGGTATCACGGCGTCCATGCAGCTGCACCCAGCCGACTTCCAAATCAATACCTTCTTCGAGCCGTTCATGGGCCGCCTGCAACATCGCCCAAGTTTTTCCGACACCGGCGGCCGGACCGAGAAAGATCGTTAATTTACCGCGAGTGCTTTTTTGCAGTTGCGCCAAAAGTTTGTCCGGATCCGGACGATTTTCTTTCTGCTGATCGTTTGACATACTACAACGCTCCGTTATCCAGTGCGATATTTAACGACAATACATTAATTCGCTGCGCACCCATCAAGCCGCCGGTTTTTTCGACAGTATTCCGGGTAATTAAGTCTAGTACCTGCTGTTTTGATAATTTCCGCGCCTGCGCCACCCGTCCGGCCTGGGCCTGGGCATTAGCGACCGTTATATCCGGGTCCAGTCCGCTGCCGGACATCAGCACCGCATCCGCCGGAACTGGACACTGCCCGTCCAGTCCGTTTTCCTGACGATAGGCGGCAGCGGCAGTTTTTGCGCCGTCGAGTAATTTATCGTTCATTGGTCCCAAGTTGCTGGCGAAGGAATTGGCCGCATCATAGCTGCAAGCCGAAGGGCGGCCGTGAAAATATTTGGTTTGCGCGAACTGCTGTCCGATCAGCGCCGATCCTGTTATCTTCCCTTTATAAGTTATCAACGATCCGTTGGCGTTGCCGGGAAAAATTACTTGCGCCAATCCGTAAACCACGAGCGGATAGAGCAAACCAAGAAACACCGTCATGATTATTAACATTTTTAGTGCCTGCAAAAAATTTCGCATACTGCCTCCCAGTTATATTAGCTGCAAATAATTAACGACAACATCAATTATTTTGATACAAACAAACGGCAACAGCAATCCGCCCAACCCATAAATCAACAAGTTGCGCCGCAAGATTGCCGCCGCGCCCAGCGGCCGGTAGGCAACGCCTCTTAATGCCAGCGGCACAAGCGCGATAATAATCAAGGCGTTGAAGATAACCGCACTTAATATTGCTGAATTGCTGCTGCCTAACCGCATGATATTTAATAAATTCATCTCCGGATAAGCCGCAACAAACATCGCCGGTATGATCGCAAAATATTTGGCAACATCGTTCGCGATGCTGAAAGTCGTCAGCGTCCCGCGCGTCATCAACAGTTGTTTACCGATCTCCACAATTTCGATTAACTTGGTAGGGTTGCTATCCAAATCGACCATATTGCCGGCTTCTTTCGCCGCCTGCGTCCCGGTATTCATTGCCACGCCCACATCGGCTTGCGCCAACGCCGGTGCGTCATTAGTACCGTCGCCGGTCATGGCAACCATTTGGCCTTGTTGCTGGTACTGCCGGATTAAAGCAAGCTTGGCTTCAGGCGTTGCCTCTGCCAAAAAATCATCCACTCCGGCTTCCGCGGCGATAGCTGCCGCCGTCAACGGATTGTCGCCGGTTATCATTACTGTCTTGATACCCATTTTCCGCAATTCACGGAACCGCTCCTTGATGCCACCCTTTACTATATCTTTCAACACTACTGTTCCAAGAACCGTACCGCCGTCCGCAACAACCAGCGGCGTGGCGCCGCAGCGTGACACCTCATTACAAGCGCTCTTCACTTCCGCCGGTACCTTGCCGCCGTGCTCTTCAACATATCTGGTTATCGCATCCACGGCGCCCTTGCGAATCTCACGCCCCTGCCAATTAACCCCGCTCATCCGCGTTTGAGCGGTGAAAGGAACGAACTCAGCATGAACAGCCGCCAATTCGCGACCGCGGAGATCACACTCGGTTTTCGCCAGCACCACGATGCTCCGACCTTCCGGTGTCTCGTCCGCCAAAGACGATAGCTGGGCAGCATCTGCCAGACTGCAAATTTCAACGCCCGGCGCCGGAATAAATTCTGATGCCATCCGATTGCCAAGCGTTATCGTGCCGGTTTTATCCAGCATCAGCACGTTAACATCGCCGGCAGCTTCTACCGCCCGGCCGGACATCGCCAGCACATTGCGCTGCAACAGCCGGTCCATCCCGGCAATCCCGATCGCACTCAGCAATCCGCCAATTGTGGTCGGAATCAAACACACCAGCAATGCCACCAGCGATGGTATCGGCAAAAACACTTTCAGGTATCCGGCAAAGGTTGGCAAAGTAACGACCGCTATCAAAAATACAATCGTCAAGCCAACCAGCAAAATAGATAACGCCAGCTCGTTCGGCGTCTTGCGCCGTTTGGCGCCTTCCACCAAACTAATCATCCGGTCTAAAAAGGTTTCGCCTTGTCCGGCGGTAATTCTGACCTTGATCCAATCCGACAGTACTCTGGTTCCGCCGGTGACTGCCGATCGGTCGCCGCCGCTCTCACGGATCACCGGCGCCGACTCGCCGGTGATCGCGCTCTCGTCCACTGATGCCATGCCTTCGATTACATCGCCGTCGGACGGAATAATCTCACCGGCTGTTATCATAACAATATCATTTTTAATCAGTTGCGCGGCGTCGACCTCAATAGTTTTTCCATTTTTTAGTAACTGTGCGCGCAAACTGTTGCGGGCGCCGCGTAGTGATTTGGCCTGAGCCTTGCCTCGTCCCTCCGCTATCGCCTCGGCAAAATTGGCGAAGATAACCGTAAACCAAAGCCACAATGTAACTTGCACAGTAAACATCAACTGACTGTCACCGGTTGCAAACTCGCGAATCGAAAAATAAGTCGTGAGAATTGCTCCGATAAAAACCACGAACATAACCGGATTCTTGACTTGCAGTCGCGGATCGAGCTTGATAAAAGTTTCACGCAAGGCTTCGATAACTATCGCTCTGTCAATTATTTTTTTGTTTTTCATAACCTTCTCCTAACCAATGGTCAGCAACAGCTGTTCGAGGATCGGCCCCAGCGCCAGCGCCGGAACAAAGGTCAATGCACCAACTATCAGAACCGAACCGGCGAGCAGCACTGCAAACAGTACTCCGTCGGTATGAAAAGTGCCGGAATTCGCCGGTGTATGCTTTTTTTGCGCCATATTTCCAGCGATTGCAAGAACCGGAATTATTATTGCAAACCGCCCAAACAACATACAGATGGCGGTAAGAATGTTATAAAACGGCAGAGCGGCGTTTAATCCGGCAAAGGCGCTGCCATTATTTCCAACTGTTGAAGAAAAAGCATAGAGAACTTCACTAAGACCGTGCGGCCCGGGATTGCCGATACCGGCTAATCCTGCCGGCAACGCTACCGCAAGCGCACTACTGAATAGTATTCCGATACCGGGAACAAGAATACCGACCATTGCCAGCTTCATTTCCGGCACTTCGATTTTTTTGCCGAGATATTCCGGCGTGCGTCCGACCATCAGGCCGATTATGAAAACCGTCAACAACACAAACAGTATCATACCGTAAAATCCGGCGCCCACGCCGCCAAACACCACTTCACCGAACATCATATTCAAGATTAACATCATCCCGCCAAGCGGCATATAACTGTCGTGCATACTATTAACCGCGCCGCAGGAAACATCAGTCGTAGCCGTGGCAAACAACGCTGTGTCAGCAATACCAAAACGAACTTCTTTGCCTTCCATGGCGGTCGGCTGAGCGATATTTAACTTGGCAAGTAACGGATTACCGGCAGTTTCAGAATAACAGACTACAGCCAATCCGATAACAAACAAAATCGTCATCGCAATTATTATTGATTTGCCCTGTCCCATATCTTTGGCCATTTTGCCAAAGGCGAAGACCACCGCCGCCGGGATCAGCATTATCGAAAAAATCGACAGATAGTTGGAAAACGGGGTAGGGTTCTCAAACGGATGCGCTGAGTTGGTGTTGAAAAAACCGCCGCCGTTGGTTCCGATCAATTTTATCGCTTCCTGTGATGCAACCGGACCCATCGCGATAGTTTGCTGAGCGCCTTCGAGGGTTGTTACTTGCTGATAGGACGAAAAATTCTGAATGACTCCCTGTGAAACAAATAATAGCGCTACTATAATTGACAGCGGCAACAATATCCATAACACGCTGCGGGTCATATCGCTCCAGAAATTTCCGATATATTTTGTCGTTCGCCGCAACAAACCGCGGATAAGCGCTACCGCCACGGCCAGACCGGTTGCCGCCGACAGAAAATTCTGGACTGTCAACGCCAACATTTGCGAGAGATAGCTCGCCGAAGTTTCGCCACCGTACGATTGCCAGTTGGTATTGGTCATAAAACTTACCGCGGTATTAAACGCGGTCCAAAAGTTCATATTCGGAATGCCGGCCGGATTGAGTGGCAACAGCTGTTGTGCAAGCAATAGAACCAGCTCGGCCGCAAAACCAAGTACGTTAAACCAAAGCAACGCTTTGGTATAGTCCCACCAAGTCATTTCTACAGACGGATCAACACCACTCAGTTTATAAAATAACCGCGCGACCGGATTGAACAGTTTATCCACCATAGTACTCTCATTATTATAAACCTTTGCCATATATAGCCCGAGCCAAAAACCACAGACCAGCAACAGCGCCAGATATATTGCATATACGACGATTGTATTAAACACCTTATCCTCCTGTTAACTACAAAAGATACAACAAATTTAGTTTAAATTTTTTCCGGATTAACGAGTACATAGAACAAATATACCAGCAAACCTGCTGCCGCAACTCCGGTAATAACAACGTCAACCATCTCTCCTCCGCTTATACAGATTATCGTCGCCATTATATTCTTTAGCTGTAACAAAGTCTATATAATTCATTACACAGCTCGGCTCGTGTTTTAGTGCGACAACCTTCTTATCGGCTCACAAACAATCCTCTCTAAACATTTTACACGTTGTGCATAAAATGTTTCACGTGAAACATTATTTACACATCCTGCAATAAGTTTGACGACTGATAATTTAACAACGAGAATGTTATAATGTAAGTGATCACAATGAAAGTTGGCGCGAAAATGACTTTTGAAAAATTCACAATTTGGTTTATTATCGCAGCGCTCGTCAGCGCCGATTTATTAAAACCGCCGTTCGCGGCTTATCTGCCCGGCATTGCACTGCTCAGCGGCATTGCTGTTGCAAGTTGCTGGAGCAGTAATCAATACTTGCAGCTGATCAAAAAACAATCCTCACGCGTACTTAGCTACGCCATCGTTTGTCTCGGTTTCGGCTTCAATTTAACTTCAATTATGGTTGCCGGCTATCACGCTATCGGCTATACCGTTATCAGCATTGTTCTGACTTTGGCGGCTGGCATCGGTATCGGCAAACTCTTTGGCACCGATCGTATATTATCGATACTAATCAGCGTTGGTACGGCTATTTGCGGCGGAAGCGCGATCGCCGCGGTCGCGCCAATATTGCGCAGCCGCCATGAACAGACCGCAGTCGCGATGGGTGTGGTTTTTATTTTAAATGGTATAGGGTTGTTGTTGTTTCCGGTAATCGGACATTTGCTCGGTTTTACCCAAACACAATTCGGCATCTTCGCGGCACTGGCAATCCATGACACCTCATCGGTAGTTGGCAGCTGTATTACCTACGGCCCAAAAGCGCTGGAAGTCGGTACGACGATCAAATTAGTGCGGGCGCTGTGGATAATTCCGGTCAGCCTGATGGTGCTCAGCTATGTAAAGCTTACTACCAAGGGAACAGCACACGGCAACACAAAAAAGCCCTGGTTTATTCTCTGGTTTATTTTGGCTTCGGCTTGTGTAAGTTTGTTTCCACAAATTGCTCAACTCGGACAATATATCAAACAACTGGGTGAAGCACTATTCATCGCCGCGCTGTTTATTATTGGTTGCGGCGTTTCGTTAAAAACTATAAAAAGCATCGGCCCGCGGCCATTGCTCCAGGCCGTACTATTATGGATTATTGTATCAGTCTGCGTAATCGTTTCCTTAAAACTCGGCTGGCTGTCCGGTGCATTGTAATTGCGCAAATAGTAAATGGTAAAGGAACAGAAAAATCATGCTAAAGATAATCGATGGCGGATTGGGAACAATGCTGCACGCCGCAGGTTTGACGCCAGGCGAATGTCCAGAACTTTGGAATATTGCCAAACCGGAAATAATTACTGCAGTACATCGTGCCTATATCGACGCCGGCGCCGATATTATTGAAACTAATACTTTTGGTGCAAATTTTATTAAACTTCAGGAATATCAACTCGAAGAGCGGCATGACGAAATTAATCTTAAAGCTGCCCAAAATGCCCGCGCAGCGCTGCGCAGCAATCAGCTTGTGGCCGGTTCCATTGGCCCGACCGGAAAAATGCTGCAGCCGCTTGGCGAGTTGTCGTTTGACGACGCTTACACTTGTTTCGTACGACAAATCAGCGTACTGGATGCCGCCGGGGTTGATTTGTTCATCATCGAAACAATGATTGATTTACAGGAAGCCCGCGCGGCGTTAGTCGCCGCCAAAAGCGTGACAAAAAAACCAGTTTTCTGTCATTTATCCTTTGCCGCCAACGGCCGGACCATGAGCGGCACCGATGCGCAAACTGCGGCAATAGTGCTGGATAAACTCGGCGCAGATGTCATCGGCGTCAATTGCTCAACCGGCCCGGCAGAAATGCTGGAAATAATCCGAACTTTAAGAACAGCTACTAACAAACCAATCAGCGCTTTGCCCAACGCCGGGTTGCCAATTTTGTTTCAGGGCAATACCATGTTTCCGATGCAACCCGCCGAATTTGCCGAATGGGCGACACGGCTTTATGAAGCCGGCGCCGATTATATCGGCGGTTGTTGCGGCACAACGCCGGAACACATTGCTGCGGTTGTCAGAAAATTGCAAAGCTGCAAAACCACAAAGCGATCAGTAAATCTTGCAAATTCATTGCAGCTCTGCAGTCGCACAAAAACCATCACTGTCTGCCCGGAGAGTGCGCCCTTGATTATCGGCGAGCGAATCAATCCAACCAACCGCAAGCAGCTGGCAGCCGAATTACGCGCCGGTAGTCTGGCTACGGTCATCAACGATGCCCTTGCACAAAAAAACCACCACGCTGACGTGCTGGATATCAACGTCGGAATTTCTGGAATAAACCAAGCTGAAACAATGAAAAATATCATCTGCAAATTAAGCGGTTTAGTTGATACTCCGCTTGCTATCGACACAACAGATGTACAGGTGTTGGAAACCGGTTTGAAAAATTTCCCCGGACGGGCGTTAATCAACTCGGTTTCTTACGAACATAACCGTCTGCTACCATTCCTGAAACTTGCAAAAAAATACGGCGCCGCAGTATTGGTATTGCCAGTAACCGACGACGGGCTGCCGGAAACTGACGACACCCGCTTGGATATTGCCAAAAGAATTATTGCCGCCGGAAAACAACTGGGGCTGAGTGATAACGATTTTATTCTCGACCCGTTGGCGTTGTCGGCTGCTGCCGATCTTACGGCCTGCGCGGTGACCTTAGCTACTATCCGTCGCTATTGTAGTGAACTCAAATTACCGGTTACCATGGGATTAAGCAACGCCTCATACGGATTACCGGAACGCCCGGCGTTTAACGCCGCTTTCCTGCTCGCCGCCATCGGCGCCGGACTGACCATGCCGATCCTCAATCCGTTGGACGAATCGATGCAAAAGACCTTGGCAACAGCACGATTAATCTGCGGCCGCGACGACAGTGCGATTGAATATATTGAAGCAACAAAAAGATTTTCCAGTTGCCAAGTTACCAAGTTGCCAACAGAAATAGAATTATCAAGCAACGGCACGGCCTTACAGTCGCTCGCTCAAGCAGTATATAACGGCAATAAAGAGCTGGCGGCGCTGACCGCCAAAGCCGCCGTGGCGAACTTTTCGCTGCTGGAAATATCCGAGCAGGGTATCGCCGCCGGGATTGTTAAAGCCGGTGACGAATACAATGCCGGCACGCTTTATCTGCCACAAATTTTGCTGGCCGCCGAGGCGGCAAAAGCGGCATTTGACGCAATCAAAACCGATACACCGCTCAAACCGATTGGCAAGGTAATGCTCGGCACCGTTTATGGCGATATTCACGATCTTGGAAAAAACATCGTTGCAGCATTATTAGCTAACAGCGGCTTTCTTATAACAGATCTTGGAAAAAATGTTTCACGTGAAACATTTTTAAAAGAATATTTAAAAAGCAAGCCGGACATCATCGGTTTCTCGTCACTAATGACAACCACCATGATTGAGATTCAACCGGCAATCGAGTTGCTTCGCGCCAATGGCTGCACCGCAAAATTCATCATCGGCGGCGCGGTTACAACCGCTGAATACGCAACAGAAGTCGGTGCCGACGCATTTGCCTTTGATGCCGTTGAAGCAGTCGCCGTATGCAAACGACTGATGAAGCGTTAACAAAGTTTACATAGTCAACAACCACAATCCAGTTTACGAACTCAAAACTATGCTCTGTTCAAAAATGTTCAGATTCAAGGCGCAGTGAGTATTTCGAAGTTTGGCGTACTTAACGTACGCGAGCAAGAAAACGGAACTGCAACGCAGAAGCTGGGCGTTTTTCAACAGAGTGGTAAAGGAAGGAATGATGAATTGGTACAAAGGCACCCCCCACTGCCACACCATCCGCAGCGACGGAGACTCATCGCTTGAGCATGTCGTCGAATGGTACGCCAAGCGCAAATTCGACTGGTTGGTAATCGCCGACCACTGGCGCGGACTGCCAAGACGTACTGCTAAAGAGCTGAGCGATATTTTTGGCATCCTGGTTATTCCCGGCAGCGAAATCAGCGGCTCCGCCCATGTTGTCGGCGTCGGCGTCGTGGAGAACTGCCGCAGCGAAGGTCTGGCAACCGAATCGTGCTTCAATGCTCTGCAATGTGGCGTTGACTGGGTCAACGCCCACAACGGTCTGCCGATTCTGGCGCATCCGAACTGGACTTATATGTGGGACTCAGTCGAAGCGCTGGGGCTGCACAACGTTGCCCATTTTGAGGTTCATAACGGTTCGACCGACTGCAATACGTTTGCTGCCGGTGGTAAACAGGGAACTGACGATATCTGGAATGCGATACTAAACACCGGCCGGTTGTTCTACGGAGTTGGCAGCGACGATGCGCATGTTCATGCTTATGACGGACTGTGTCCTGAACATTGTAACGCCAACGGCGCAACAGCCTGGACGCTGACCGAGTGTGCAACGCTAACTGAAACCAATGTCATAAATGCATTGAAAATTGGCCGCTTTGTCGCATCCAGCGGCCCGCGCGTGTCTGATTTTGGCATTTTGGACGGACAATATTTCGTTGACATCAACGAGCCCTATGCACATTTCCATTACACCACCACTTTTTTCGGCAAACAAGGCGTGCTTGCCGAAATTCACGGACGTAGTCCGCGCTACACAATTACCGGTAATGAACAATGGATTCGCGCCCGTTGTTTCTGTACCAGCGGCAGATATTTGTGGACACAACCGGTATTCATATAGAGGCAAGTACGCCGCGAAACTTTATACATGACGTTTAAATAATGTTTCACGTGAAACATTATTTAAACTATCTTTAATAAGTTTTTGGAAATTATTCAAAAACATTTTTACACGGAGGTATTAGTGTGAAACGATTATTTTTGCTTAGCTGTACGTTATTTATCCTATTAACATTCAACATTGCCCACGCCACTGATAATTATTCACAATCAATCAGCGCCGCCCGTACGGAAATTTGGCAGGCGCTGAGTAACGGTGCCTCATCGGCAACTGTCGCGATCATGGACGGTGACAAAATTGTCTATTCGGAAAATTTTGGCATGATCGACCGGGCGAACTCAGTTCCAGCGGACACCGCTACTCAATATAACATCGGCTCGACCAGCAAGATTTTCACCGCAGCCGCCATGTTACTGCTATGCGAGGACGGAAAAATCAATCTCGACCAGCCGGTAACAACCTATCTGCCGGAATTCAAAATGGCTGACCCGCGCTATAAGAATATCACGGTACGGATGTTGCTCAACCACAGTTCCGCCATGCCGGGCACCAACGGCCGGGATGGTTTCGGCAGCATTGAAAATCCGGCCTATATCAGTCAGACACTAGCTGTTCTCGCCGACAGCGGTTTGAAAACCAATCCCGGTGAAGTCAGCGTGTACTGCAACGATGGTTTCACCGTGGCTCAGGCAGTAATCGAAAAAGTTTCTGGTATGACTTTTGCCGATTTTCTGCAAAAACGGATTTTTAGCAAAGCCAAGATGAGCAACACCAGTTGTTTCTTCAAAGACGGCAACAAAAACATCGCCATCACTTACAGCGCTGCCGACGGACAGGCGTTGCCGGCCGAATATGTCAGCATCATGGCCTCCGGCGGTATCGCTTCAACGGCTGTCGACCTGTGTTTGTACGCGCATGAGCTATGGGGCGGAAAAATTCTTAATGCCCAATCCCTTGCCGAGTATCAGAAACCACAATATGGCCCGCGCACCGTGCTCGCCGGTAAACCCAGTTATCAATTTGGCCTGGGTTGGGATACCGTGGCGCTAGGTGAGTTCTCCGCGCAAGGTATTATCGTGCTTGCCAAAGATGGCGGCACCTCACAATTCCATACCCAACTGTACACTGCGCCGAAACAAGGTGTTACCGTGGCTCTAAGCATTGCCGGTCCGGCTAATCCGGCAAAAATCACATCCGCAATTATGCAGGCGCTGCTTGAAGAAAAACGTCTGGTAAAAACTAAATCCACTATGCCGTCATTACCGCTAACCGGCGCTACAATTCCCAAGTCGCTGTTAGCGTACGAAGGTTATTATAGCGGCGGCACCCGTTCGGCCAAAGTCCAGTTTGACCAGACTGCCAACACGCTGAAATATTTCGAATTACATGACGGTGAATTTGTCGAGACCGCAGCCTATCCTTATCAAACAGACGGCTTGTTCGAAGTAAACGCAACGACCCGTTTCGGCTTTTCCGGCAACAGTACCGGCAAATATTTGTTAGTCTACCTTAATGGCTTGCCGGATACTATCGTCATCGAGCAGATGCTTACGCCGCAGCAGCCAGTCTACGATACCACAGTATTTAACGGCGGACTCTGGCTGCAGCGCAACCTAAGTTACTATGACCTGATGTGCGCCGGGGAACTGAAAACCATCGCGGTTAAAGATTTACCGGGCTACATCAATGTCGGTGGCGCACTGTGCCGGGTTACCGGCGAACTGACCGCCAATTCCGATTTACCCTACAGCCGTGACACCGCCGAGCTGTCAATCTTTGATAACAACGGCAAGCCCTGGCTGAAAGTTTTTGCGTTTTTATACTCTGACAGTATTCACACTGATTATTTGAACCCTTCGGAAAAAATCATCATCGGCGCAGCCGGTTATAACGAATGGCGAGTCGCCGAGAATGATTTGATATTAAGTTGCAAGACGCCAGCAAAATCACGGCTGCTAGTCGCTTCCGCTACCGGCGATATTGTCTATGATAGTCTGTTCAATGGCCTAAAACCGGTCGTAGTGACCAAAGGCAGCTATATAAGCTTTATCGGTCCGGTTGGCGCAGTGTTTACACTAAAATAAGATTGGAGAAACCAAATGAAAATTATCGCTTTTAACGGCAGCCCGCGCAAGAACGGAAACACTTCAATACTAATTGACACAGTATTAAACGAGTTGCAGCAACAAGGAATTACCACTGAACACATTAATGTCGGCAGCAAACAGTTACAAGGCTGCATCGGTTGCATGAAATGCTTTGAAAATCAAAACAACAAATGTATTCTTGCAAACGATGAAGTCAATAATTATCTGGAAAAAATGATTGCCGCTGACGGAATTATCATCGGCTCGCCGGTCTATTGCGCCGATCTCTCGGCTCAGACTAAAGCCTTCATTGACCGGGTGAGCATGGTCGCCTGCGCTAATAATATTCTCCAGCGCAAAGTTGCCGCAGCAGTTGTTGCCGTACGGCGCGCCGGTTCAGTCCACACCTTTCATTCAATAAACAATTTTTTTACCATAACCCAGATGGTGGTAGTCGGTTCGTCGTATTGGAACAACGGTTTTGGCATGAACCCGGGTGAGGTGTTGCAAGACGCCGAAGGGTTGCAGACAATGCATAACCTTGGAAAAAATATGGCCTGGTTGATAAAATGTATCGACGCTGCGAAAAACAGCATACCGGCACCAGTAAACAACCGCGAAATTCTGACAAATATGATCCGCTAACATTTTACACGATGTTTAAATAATGTTTCACGTGAAACATTATTTAAACATTATGCAATAAGTTTGTTAGGGGGGGTTTTACGCAGCATGATTATGGAGAATTAATGAAATTATTTAAGAAAAACAATTCCGGCAGTAAAGTATTAATCGAAGAAAATCTGTTTCTACCGCACCTCGGCTGCAAGCGTAACATCTGGATATATCTGCCACCGAACTACTATACCAACAAAAAACTGCGGTTTCCGGTAATGTACATGAACGACGGGCAAAACCTGTTTGATGACTCCGGCATCGGCAACTGGAAACTGGATGAACGGCTGGATGAATACTATACTGAAACCGGTCGAACCCAAATCATTGTCGGCATTGATAACGGCGGCGAAGAAAGGCTCGACGAATACCTGCCCTGGAAAAAAGGCCGGGCTTACGCGCTGGATTGGCGTGAGACAATTTATCCGTTCATTTGCCGCAATTTCCGGGTGTCCTTGCAACGGGAACGCACCGGTTTTGGCGGCAGCTCACTGGGCGCTACGATCTTGCTGGAATTTATTGCCAACCATCAGGACCTGATTCGCAGCTTTACTTTTTTTCGCCGGCAGTCGAAGTAGACTATGACAAAACCATAAAAATGGTCGAACAACTGAAGTTTCCCAAACCCTGCAAGCTATATTTCGACTTCGGCACCGGTGAAGGCTCTTCACAAGAATGTGAGGAACTGGACGATGACGGCTTCGTCAGGCGCGCAGAGAAGCTGGCACAATTGATGAAGAAAAAATCCGGCATGCCCAGTGTTCTAGTGCTAGACACGGTTAACACCGCGCACAGCGAAGCTGCCTGGAATACCCGGTTTTTGATGGCGGTGGACTGGTTGAAAAATGAGAGTAACTTCTACACCGGCGAAGAAGAGCTGACCGAGATAATTATCGAAGATGAACAGTTTTTTGATTAAAGTAGTTATGTTTTGTCTTTCCCTAATAATCACATTATAATAAAGGAGCTGGATAATATGCGCTATGTAGACTTCGGAAAGACCGGTAAAAAAATATCTTGTCTCGGCTTTGGCGCAATGCGGTTTATGCCGGAGCCCGGCGCGGCAAAGACCAGTCAGAATATTGATGAAAAAAATGCCGTACAGCTATTGCGCTACGCCTACGATCAAGGCGTCAATTATGTGGACACTGCTTATATTTATAATAACGGCGAAAGCGAAGAAACTGTCGGTCAGTCATTGAAAAACGGCTACCGGGAAAAAGTTTACCTCGCCGATAAAATGCCGATTTGGCTGGCAAAAAAACCACAGGATTTGGACAAACTGTTTGCAGTGCAACTTAAACGCCTGGACACTTCGTACATTGATTTCTATTTGCTGCATGGATTGAACAGCGAAAACTGGGAAGATGCGCTGAAGTTCAAAGCGCTGGAGTGGCTGGCAGACAAAAAACAGCAGGGATTCATCAAACATATCGGTTTTTCGTTTCATGACGGCTATACAGTATTCAAAGATATTATCGACAGTTTTGACTGGGAATTTTGTCAACTGCAGTATAATTATATGAATGAGACAGTGCAAGCGGGAACCAACGGCGTAAATTATGCTCACGCCAAAGGGATACCGGTAGTGGTTATGGAACCACTACTCGGCGGCACACTTGCCACACTGCGCGCCACCGCCAACTGCTTTTCCGATGGTAGTTCACAGGTCGAAACAGCGCTCCGCTGGCTATGGAATAAACCGGAGATATCCGTTGTGCTAAGCGGCATGAATAATCTGCAGCAAGTACAAGATAACATTCAGTACGCCGGGCGGTCTGGTATCGGCACCCTTACCATACCAGAGCAACACGCGCTGGAAGCAGCCCAGTCTGTTATGAAACAACGCAACGCTGTTCACTGCACCGCTTGCCGCTACTGCATCATCTGTCCGATGAAGATTGATATACCCGAGATTTTCTCAATTTACAACGTCGCCAAGAATCCGATTTTGGGTAAACAAGTTGCCGAAGCCAGAGAAAACTATGACTCGCTTGCAGTAAAAGCCGACGCCTGTATCGGCTGCCGGGCTTGCGAACATCATTGCCCGCAGCAGTTGGCGATTGCAGACAAACTGAAAGAGGCGCACGAGTTTTTGAAAAAACAGCCGAAAAAAAAACAAACTAAGAATTGAAAACCACTGCTGTCGAAAACTGTCTGGCACACAGACATAAATCGCTCCGGATGAAATTGAGGGGTAATCACACATGAGCCAACGAATCGGACATTTTGACGATGAAGCTAAGGTCTGCCTTTATTACTCTGTTGTTGAAGCTGCCGGACGAGATGATGCTTTACAAAAAGAAAGCTATTTTAGTGCCGCCCTCGCGGCGATGCCAGCAGATTTTTCAGGAAAGCGGGTACTTGATATTGGTGGCGGCAACGGCGCATGGTCTGAGCTCTTCCATGAACGCAACGCCAAAGAAGTGGTTTATCTGGACAAAAGCCCGGCGATGTACCAGCTTGCCGCAGAGCGTAAAAAAACGAATTGCTTACAACGAATGTTGCTATTGCAAATCGGCATTGAAGAGTATTTAGAAAAACACAACAAACATAGGTTTGATTTTATTTTTTCATCTTTTAGCCTGATGTATTTTGTACACATCCGGGAACTGTTAACAACTATCGCGGCGTTGCTCAACCCTGGCGGCGAAATGATGATCATCACTAACATCTTGACCGTAGAAAACCCGGCGGCACAGCCGGAACAGGAATTGTTACAGCATACCGTCAAAATTGAATTAGGCAACGAATCCCGGATAGTGTTGGACAACCTCATTCAACCACTTTCACACTATCTTGACGGTCTAAACGACGGCGGAGTTGCCGAGACCAGCACCAAGTTTTTCAGCAGCAACTATTCGCGAATTTGCCCGGAGTACGACAACCCTTATAAGGCCAGCCTAAATCAAGCTGTAATATACGGCCGGAAAACTATCCGATAAAACGAAAAAAATGCCGTTCCACTTCTGTGGACGACACTTTTCGAGAAATTATTGTTGAACAACTTCGGTATCATTTTAACTATTATTTATAAACAAGTCAAATAAAACTTCTTACAAAATGATTGCTAACTATATTTTAGCATTTCACTTACAAACTCTGGCAACGCAAATGCTGCCGAGAAATACGCACAATTTAAGTATCTCAGGCGTAATTCGTTCAAACTGCAGGTATTTGCCGCAGCCGGATCATACTGTTTGCTGCCGATAATAAATGAATGCATACCGCCCGGGTACAGCGGAATGTGCGCTAAATACATTTTTGTTACCGGAAAAATTGTTTTAATTTCTCTGTGAATATAGCGGATTAGCTGCTGGTGGTACCAAGGTGACTCAGTCTGTTGAACAAACAACCCGTCCGGCGCTAGCGCCGCCTGCAATGACTGATAAAACGCAGTGGTAAATAACCCCTCACCGGGACCAACCGGATCAGAACAATCCACAATAATAACATCGTAGTAATTTTTATGCGCAACAACATGCGCAATACCGTCGCCAATAATCAAATTGAACCGTTCATCAGCGTTGATCAACGCCGCGGCAATTTCCGGCAGATACTGCTTGCAGACATCGACCACCATGCCGTCAATCTCGACCATATCCAGTTGCTCAATTGATTGGTGTTTCAACGCTTCCCGCGCCGAACCGCCATCGCCGCCGCCGATTATCAGAACTTTTTTGGGCTTCGGGTGGGTAAGCAGCGGAACATGGACTATCATTTCATGATAGACAAATTCGTCTTTCAGCGACGTCTGAAAAATTCCGTCTAATACCAGCATCCGGCCAAATTCTGCAGACTCAACCACCGCAACATCTTGAAACAACGACTTGTCGCTGAACAATTCATTGATAATTTTAGTGCCAAGTTGTAAATTATCAGTTTGCTTTTCGCTTAACCATTGATTCATACTCATACTCCAAATTACTAAAACTCCCGCCTCACAGCGGGAGTTTTGCTCATATTATACCGGTTGAATATAACCGCGTGAAGCCACGTGTGTATCCACTCCCTGTGGTGTAAAAAACTTCGTCAGTACTTCGACTGCCCGTTCCGGTTTACTGGCATCGCCGCAAGTAAACACATCAATTGCCGCGTACCCGCTTTCCGGGTAAGTATGAATGCTAAGATGGCTTTCTGCCAACAACGCCACCGCGGTAAAACCCTGTGGCTCAAACTTAAACGACGAAAATTCCAAAAATGTCATACCCGCGCTTTTCACGGCATCAATAATAACTTGTTTGGCATCTGCCAAATTATTCAGTTTCTCAAACGAGCAACCGTACATATCAATCAGAAAATGTGTTCCTATAGGTTTCAATAGATAACCCCTCCTCGTTTTCATTACGTTACTCACAAACTGCTTGCGGGTAACATGACTAGTCACGAAAAGAATAGTTAATCAAGGCTATCGATAATTAATTCAACATTACTATTCTCTTCCGACTTGCCCAAACACAGCAAAGCAAGGTTTTTTCCTTGAGCATTCATTTGTTCTGCTGCTCATATAACTACAACCCCCTCTGATGAATATTTGTTTGAAAATCAAAAACAAAAATATTCATGTTAAATTATTTCAGTTTTCTGTTTTTGTGATAATACGGCGCACAAAACAGAATCGCAGAATGATATTATAACATTTTGTAAAATTTACGCAACTATTTTCATTTTAAACAACATTAATTATTTACTGGATCGTCTTACCGACATTTATGGCGTCCTGAAACGTCCGGCCACTCATCCGGTAAATATTCATACTGGTTACTGCAACAGCGTACACCGGGTTTTCTTCAATACCACGCTTTTTGTCGAGCACTCCGAAAGATGAAAACGCGTGAATGATATAGTGCTTACCTTTGTCCTCGCCCAGATAAATCATGACGTGTCCCGGCATATAAAGAATCGAGCCAGGCTTCACCTCAGATAATTCTTCATACCGCTGGCCGCCGATACCGTAAAATTCTTTCGTTGTAACCGGCATTCTTGACTGCTGGCCGCTATTTCGCGGTATATAGATGCCAAAGCTGCGGTACACGTTTTGCGCGAACGATGAACAATCCACACTATCATACAATCCGCCCCAGCCAAATTTCATACCATACATTTTGAACGCCTGATACAGAATGTTTTGATAACTGCAGGGCAAAAATCCTTCACGAATACCTTCGGTGGTTTTATCCAGTAAAACTCGTTCAAAATATAATGCCCCATTTTTATCCCGGGCCGGGAGCACCACCACATAATATTCACGCTGCAGCGCTCCGGGTTCTGAATTAACCGCTACTGATTGATTATCACTCAAAAACAACTTGGCGCCCATTTCCCACACGAGTAATTCACCAGTCACAGTGTTTTTGAGACAAAAATTAGGTATTTTTATTGACAAAAATTTCTTTGTCCGAAAATCATCCCAATCATAGCGATTAGCCGCAATCGCTATATCATTGACTTTTACCCATGCCGCATAACAAAAACTCTGCACAAAGTACCACTTGCCATCACGGCTGGTATGCAATACTATGACAGGTTCAGCCGGATCCAGACGGGTTTCCTGAAACCGGTCTAGCAGATCGTTAGCAGCATTATTATAAATCCGGTCGGCGGTCGGTTGAGCACGCATGTCAGTCTGACGCACAGTGAACCCATATTTTATCACTACCGGATTTTTAATATTATCAAGATTGCGATTATAATCCAGCGCCTTGTAGTAATCGTAACTTACCCGTTTACCCTCTACATATTTTAATTCAGACGGAATGCTCATCCGCTTTACCAACGCCTGCAGCTTGGAACCACTGATTTGCGTCGGATATTTATCAAAATCCGCGAGATAGGCATCTTTGTCAGCCCGTAGTTTTGCATTTAATAACTTGATTTGTGCATCATCAAACATGAGCGTCCGCGGACTAATGGTTTTATCAATCCAATAATCCGGTTGCTTCATGCTCCAGGTAACATCAGGGAACTCCGGCACTGTCACAAGATTATTAAGCGGGGCTGGATAGTAAACAAGCGGCGCAAAATCAGCCGCCTGACATAAACTGACCAGCATCAATAAATAAACAACAATAATCAATGTTTTCTTAATATTCAACATATTCTCCCATCACAATAATAATCAAAAATACCCCGATAGTTTTGCCTATCGGAGTATTTTTTTATTTATTAGATATCCAGATTGCGCACGTCGCGGGCATGTTTTTCAATAAAATGCCGGCGCGGTTCAACTTGATCGCCCATAAGTGTTGTAAATATTTCGTTGGCATCGGCAGCAGATTCAATCGTTACCTTTAACAGCGTCCGGTTTTCTGCATTCATTGTCGTTTCCCACAATTGCTCGGGATTCATTTCGCCCAAGCCTTTGTAGCGTTGAACTGCGATACCGTCTTTGCCGATTTCCTTCATCAACTTTTCCTGCTCATGGTCATTATAGGTGTACCATTGCTGTTTGCCTTTTTTAACTAAAAACAGCGGCGGCTGGGCAATAAACACTTTTCCGGCTTCGACCAATGTATACATATAGCGATAAAAAAACGTCAGCAGCAATGTACGAATGTGTGCGCCGTCAACGTCGGCATCGGTCATGATAATAATCTTTCCATAGCGGGCTTTTTCAACGTCAAAATCTTCACCGATACCGCAACCAAAAGCTGTTATCATTGTCCGGATTTCTTCGTTGTGCAAAATCTTGTCAATGCGGGCTTTTTCAACGTTTAATATTTTACCACGCAACGGCAATATTGCCTGATAACGGCGGTCGCGGCCCTGTTTCGCTGATCCACCCGCTGAGTCACCCTCGACCAGATAAATTTCAGTCAGCGTAGTATCTTTGGATGAACAATCAGCGAGTTTTCCCGGCAACGAACTGATTTCAAGCGGATTTTTGCGCCGGGTAAGCTCACGTGCTTTACGGGCAGCATCACGGGCACGGGCTGCCATAACAATTTTTTCAAAAATCTTTTTTGCCTGAGCGGGGTTTTCCTCAAGAAAAGTATTTATCCCATCGCCAATAATAGTTTCGACAATACCTTTTACTTCGCTGTTACCAAGTTTGGTTTTGGTCTGTCCTTCAAATTGCGGTTCGCGCACTTTTACCGACAAAACCATAGTCATACCTTCGCGGGTATCCTCGCCGCTAAAGTTTTCGTCGTTCTCTTTCAGTAAATTACGCTTGCGGGCGTAGTCATTCATGCAACGGGTAAGTGCGCCTTTAAACCCGGTTAAATGAGAACCGCCTTCCTGGGTGTTGATATTATTGACAAACGATAAAGAGTTTTCGTTGTAAGAATCATTATACTGGATACTGCATTCCACAACCGTTTCATCTTTGATTCCGCTGATGTAGATTGGTTTTTCAAACAACGCCTGCTTGTTGCGGTTTAAGTAAGCCACAAATTCAATTATGCCACCGGCATAATTGAAATCGCGCCGGTCGCCGTTGCGTTCGTCAATAAACAAAATTTGCACGCCACGATTGAGAAACGCCATTTCCCGCAACCGGGCCTTTAACAAATCAAAATCAAATATCACTTCTTCAAAAATTGACGAATCGGGTTTGAAACGGGTTAAAGTACCGGTATCTTTACATTTTCCCACGACATGAATCGGTTCAACAGTAATCCCGCGTTCAAAACGAATTGCATATATTTTACCGTCGCGGCGGACTTCAACTTCACACCATTCCGACAAAGCATTTACAACTGAAGCGCCCACACCATGCAATCCGCCGGAAACTTTATAACCGCCGCCGCCAAACTTACCGCCGGCGTGCAGCACCGTCATAACGGCTTCCAATGCTGTTATTCCTGATTCATGCATATCAATCGGAATACCACGGCCATTGTCTTTGACGATTATTTCATTGTTAGCGGTTATTGTGATTTCAATTTTGTTACAATAACCGGCTAACGCCTCATCAATACTATTATCAACCACTTCATAAACCAAATGGTGCAATCCGCGGGCTGATGTGCTGCCGATATACATTCCCGGACGGCGACGGACAGCTTCCAACCCTTCGAGTATCTCAATCTGTCCGGCATCGTAGTTTCCTTCAACTTTTGTTTCGTCAGCAAGTATATTTTCTTCAGTCATTCTTTACCTCTCACTCTGTTGTACGCCACTTGTTTCAGCATTTCAGCGGTAACTTCTTCTGGTTTGATAGTCCGCAACAGCATTACCAATTTTTCATCCGCCTGTTTGTCGCGGAATTTATTATCAAACAAATCACTGATTAATGTCTGCTTTTCCTGATTAAAAAACTTCTCTGTGACAATCAATTTATTGCGAATTTCCTGATAATCAGCCCACGGGCTGAGATGCAGCAACTCACGTAACTTCGTGCGTAACTCCAATTGCAAATTCAACACACACACTGCGCAAATTGTATCAGCCTTCACCAACGCCTGACAGTGTTCACAATGACTCCAACCCTCAATTGTTTTTTGCCGGGTAATTTTGGCATAACTATGGGCAATTTTCCGGGCATGTTTATAGATAGCCGTGTTTTCAAATTGTTTACAAAACAGTCCGATAAATATTATATCATCATCTTGCAACTCAATGCTCTCATTATAAACAAATCGGTCCGGTAATTGCGCAAAATCATCTTCTGTTTGCTCAGCCAGTGGTTTTCTGGTACCAATCCGGGCGTGAATCTTGGTTATTGAATCAATATCGAACAATTGTTTAAGCTTTTTTCTAATCTCGGTTTGAAAAAAATGAATTTCACTGCTGATTCCGGCGCTATCAGTATGAATTGTCAGTTCGTTATTAAAAAATCGTTGCGGCAAAGTATGGTTCGCCAGATAAGCGCCAACAATTTCCTGCCAATAATGCTGGATGCGAAATAGTAAATAACGATCTTTCAATCCCAACCGATTAATTATCTTCTCGATTTCGTTATCAATATTATTAATTTTTTTCACTGTTTTTTTGTTATTCAAAAATTTCACCGTTAGCAACTCTATGCATTCTGATATTATCTCGTCTGTCTAAACAACTGCTGTCGGTTGTAGTAATAAAAGTCTGTACCTTACCGGCCAGATTATTAAGCAATTGTTGTTGGCGGCTGTGATCCAACTCACTCATAACGTCATCGAGTAACATTACCGGATAATCACCGGTTTCGGATTTAATATATTCGAGCTCAGCAAGTTTTAACGCCAAAATACTGCTGCGCTGCTGCCCTTGCGAGCCGTAATGCTTACAATCGTAATCATTAATCAAAACATCAAAATCATCGCGCTGCGGGCCTATCGTAGTGCTCATACGGGCTATATCAGTTGCAACATTGCGCTTTAACTGTTCGAGATACCAATCTTTACCGGGAATAATATTTTCGGTCATACCGTAAATATTATAAACAATCTGCAGATTTTCTTGCTCAGATGACAGCTTTCGCTGCGCCAGATTCGCTAACATCGAAATCCGCTTCAGCGCTTCAAACCGTTTTTCAATAATTCTTGAAGCCAGCACCGCAAATTGTTCATCCCAATCTGCTAATAGTTCTAGCGGGCAAATCCGGGCGTTGATATTTTTTAATAAACTGTTCCGTTGTTGCAACACCCGGTTAAATTTTAATAAAGTTTTAGCATACACCCGGCTGGCTTGAGAAATTTCCTGATCCAGAAAAGTTCGGCGCAATTTTGGCGCCCCTTTAATCATCCACAAATCTTCTGGACAAAATAAAACGACATTAAAGGTTTCTGCTAATTCCGATGGTCGTACCGGACTATCATTTATGGTAAATTTTTTACTATTTAACCGCGACAACTGGTAACGAATAGAAAATTCAACATTCCGACGATATAACGCCACAGCAACTGCGGAATTATTTTCTTTCCAGCGTAAACATTCACGAATATCAGCAGTCCGATGTGAAAAACCATTCGACGCAATATAAATTGCTTCAAGAATATTGGTTTTTCCTTGGGCGTTAGCACCAAAAATAACATTAACCGTATCAGAAAATTCGACTGTCTGCAATTTGTAGTTACGAAAATTAAAGAGCTTTAATTTGCTGATATTCATTTTATCTCACAGTGATATTATCTCCAAGATCAGAGATTGTAAAACTAACTACGTCACCAATTTGAATTTTTCGGCGTTTTTCTGTAACAACATCGCCATTTAATATAACATTACCATCTTTGACCAAAGCATGTGCCATACCACCGCTATCGGCGATACCAGTTACTTTTAAAAGTTTATCCAATTGGATAAACTCCGTCTTTAATTCAAAATCCATTTTTTTCCTACTTTCAAACTAGCAAGAACTAAAACACTAAATAATAGAAGCTTAAACTACTATATTTCAGCTTTTAGTTTTATAAAAAGTTACATGTTATTAGTACGTACCGGTGTAATGACGTATTTATAATCTTTATCCAGCGGGTTTTCAATTAACGCAGCAGAATTGGGTCCGTTAAGTTTCATAACGATTTCATCGCTTTCCAAATGTTTTACGATATCCAAGATATACCGTGAGTTAAAAATAACTTCCATTTCCGGGCCGGTAATTTCAGCGCTGATTACTTCTGTTGCCCGGCCAATGTCCGGGTTGCTGGTTGAGAAAATAATATTATCACCAGAGCAAGACATTTTCATTACATTGTACAATCCTGATGACAACAAAGATACCCGTTCAATAACGTCAGCAAGATTAGCGCGGTTAATTTTGATTTCCAAAGTGTGATTAGCCGGCACAACATTCCGGTAATTTGGGAATTGACCGTCAATCAGGCGAGATTTTATATATATGTCTTCAAAAGCAAAAGAAATTTCATTTTTTTGCCACAAAATTGTTATTTCACTGTTTTCATCATTACCGATTATTCGCACGATTTCATTAAGTATTTTAGCCGGAATAACTATTTTGACATTCTCGGTTAAATTAGTGAAATCCATAGTTTTTATTGCCATACGATGGGTATCGGTTGCAACCATATTAAATATGCCATCGGTTATTTCAAACAAGCAACCAGTAAACAACGGACGACCTTCATCCATTGAACAGGCAAATGTTGTTTTTCTGATGATATCTTTGAACTGATTACTGTTTAATTTGATGAAATTTGTTCCTATCAAGGGTTTGATTGTCGGAAATTCTTCGTGCGGCATAGTTACCAATGTGAATTGAGCATGTTCTGAACTGATCTTAACTTTTTTTGTTTCTTCGTCCATTTCAATATTTATACTGTTACCGCTAATTTTTTTAATTATCTCGGTGAAAAATTTGCCTGATATAACCGTCTTTCCAGGTTGCTCAACATTAGCTTTGATTTTTGTTACGATAGCTAATTCATAGTCAGTAGCTTGAATAGTTAAAACATTACCTTCTTCAGCTGATAAATAAATGCCACTTAATATCGGTGTTGAAGCCGGTTTGGTAGAAATTGCCTTCTGTACAGTCATTAGTGCGCTGGCTAAGTCCTGTTTCAAACATTGAAAAATCATAATTTCTCATCCTCTCTATAATACTATAATAGTTTAAACTTAGTCGTAATAGTAGTAGGGGTTGTTGGTACTGTTGAAAATCGTCGTTTGGCTATATTAACACTGCTAAAGCACGCGTGGATAAACTGTTGAAACTGTTAATGAATAATTTTCGGGTTATTAACATATTAGTGAGTTGGGTTTTTATCAACACCGCTTAACAGTTTATAAACATACTAGCGAACAAGTTATCATCCTTCAATTATCTTTTCTGCCAATCGTTTTATATTTTCCCGCAATGAAGAGTCTATGTTGATTTCGTTGCAGATTTTGTCGTAGGCATGAATAACTGTTGAGTGATCACGATTAAAACAAGTGCCGATTGATGGTAACGACTCATTAGTCATCTCCCGGCAGAGATACATGGCAATTTGCCGGGGAAAAGCAATATTTCGTGGCCGCTTATTAGACTCCAAATCAGTTATTTTAACCTTGAAATACTCACACACAGCAGCTTTTATAGAATTCATCGTAATCATTTTCTGTTTAGGTTTTTTTATGATGTCTTTTAACGCTGATTCCGCAACACTTAGTGTCAACTCAGCACCCGACATTGAAGCAACCGCCAGAACCCGGGTGAGTGCGCCTTCCAGTTCACGGATGTTGTTAGAAATGTTGTCAGCAATGTAAACAATTACTTCATGGGGAATTTGGATCGTTTCCCGGGACGCTTTGTTGCGTAATATTGCAATCCGGGTTTCTAAATCCGGAGTTGAAATATCAGCTACCAAACCACTTTCAAAACGCGAGCGGATGCGTTCTTCAAGTAGTGAAATTTCTTTTGGCGGACGGTCGCTGCTCACTACTATTTGCTTATTCAGTTCGCGCAGGGCGTTAAAAGTGTGGAAAAATTCTTCCTGAGTTTGCGGTTTATTTTGCAAAAACTGGACATCGTCGATTAATAGAACATCGATGGAACGATACTTATTTCGAAAGGCATCTGTCTTTCGATTTTGGATAGATTCAACCAACTCGTTTACAAATGTTTCCGAAGATATATATAGTACTTTTAAATTTGGGTGATCACTTAAAATCTTGTGGCCGATTGCATGCATCAAATGTGTTTTTCCCAAACCAACCGGACTATAAAGAAACAAGGGGTTATAAGCAAATCCAGGTTTTTCACCGACTGCCGAAGCCGCAGAAAAAGCAAAACGATTAGAATTGCCGACAACAAACCGGTCAAAAGTGTAGTTAGGGTTAAGTAAAATTTTCGGTTGATTTTTTTCAACCGGCAAATTTTGTTTTGGATTTAGATTTGTTACTTTAAAAAAGTTTGGTTCGCCGGCTATTGATTCCGTTTCATCGTTACGCGCCGAGAAAACAATGTGTTCAATGTCCGGAGCCAGTTTTTTTATCAATTCCTTAATCATCGGTAGATACTGTTGCTCGAAACGGGTTTTGGCAATTTCGTGTGGAACACTAACTAATAAATGAGTGTTATTGACGACATCAACGCCAAAAGTTGGTCTGAGATAATTTTTGTAAACAATATCTGAAACTTCTTCCCGTAAGGAATCAGTAATTTCACTCCAAATCATGTGAGCTTTAGCGCTCGTTTGTTGCATGGGCAGCCTCCGTTAATATGAAAAAATCACAAAACCTAGTATTCGCCAAAAATAAAAAAAATCCTGCTACCCGCCAAAATTTTGGCAAAACAGCAAATGCATAATTATTTCCGGGGTGTTGATAATGTGTTAATAATGTGGATAAGCTTGTTGAAATATCCAAAAAAGCAAAAATAAAAAGCGGCTTCCGCTTATATTGGTTATATATTAACAGAATGTTGATAAGTTATCAACATTTTTAGTAAGAGTGTAAAACTAATGTTATTTATTTTAAACTGGTTATATTGAAAATGACAGCTATCTGCAAGTAAACCGGCATTATTTTATGAAAAAACAATACGAAAGAAAACACATAAAAACCAATTTACAGAATTAATCTTTATAAGATATACTTTCAAACAGGTGGAATAAATGTTCGCAAAAAGGAGGATGAAATAATGGCTGCAACAGAAACCCCGCAAAGCAAATCGTTAGTTTGTGTTACTTCATATACTAATGATGCCGGAAAAGTCGCGCACCGCCGTTCAATTTTTGCTAATTTGAAAATTGACGCGACACCAGTAAGCATACAAGCTGCCGGTTCAGCAATCTTCGCGCTTAAAGACGAAGCAATGTTTGAACTGGGCACAATCGTCGAAAACAAAATCGTCAACGAGTAACCCGTGAGTTACAAAGATTCAAAGTAGTGAAGCTACAAGGAAGAATCAGCGAATATTTATGAAAGGAGGAATAAAACATGTCCACTACCCTTAATCTCTATTTCCGTCACCACGACGGTTCAGCCAGCCGGCTTCCTGTCACCCAACCGAAGCCCGGTTTGGATGCGGCACAGATTCGTACTCAGGCTGGCGCGATTGTCGACAGCGGAATATTTTTAGTAAAAGGTTCGGATTTTGCCGCTTACACCGGCGCGCAATTAGTTCAGACCACAAAAACTGATTTCGCCTAACAATTAAACCGCCAAAATCTGCCACGCCGTTTCCACCGGCGGCGTGGCAGAACTTACCAAGGTAAAAAATAAAGGAGTGTAAAATGAAATTAACAATTACCGGATTTAAAGGTAGTACGGTAAAATTGATTGACGAAGCCGGCAATCACGATGAGCGGGATATTTTTGAAATCTGTGATCTGAAAGAAGCTGACGAAGTCGTTATTACTATCGCCAACGCCATTGTTCCGGCGCGGATAAACCGCTTTGACAAAGAATTCGCGGTGTTGGAATATACAGAAGCTAACGGCGAAGTGAAATTTCTCAGCAAACTGATCCATGATATCGCCGGACTTCACATCGGCGGGCAAATTCAAATGAAAATATTACAAATATTCGAAGCATAAGGAGAATAATGAATTTCGATATCATCAAAATAATTAAACTAATCTTCGCATTAGTCGAGGACACTGAACTCAAAGACAACAAAACCTTTCAAGTAATCAAACAAGTTGCTGATTCGATCGACACTGCTCCCGCTAACTCTGAACTCAAAACTCAGGGGTCCGAACTTCATCGAGGTACGCGATGAAAATCTGCATCGATGCCGGTCATACCGGCGTTGATCCGGGAGCGGTTGGTGCGCGTGGTACGCACGAGAGTGATATAAATCTGCGCATCGCGCAAATTTTGCGCGACAAACTCGAAGCCCGCGGTTGTTCGGTAATAATGACACGCGCTTTGTATTATCAGCCGGCACTCGATGATCTCGCGCGGCGTGCCGAAATTTCCAACAACTACGAAAGCGATTATTTTGTCAGTATTCACTGCAATGCCGCAACTACAACAGCCGCGCATGGTTTTGAAGTATATTATTTCAATGGATCCAGAATGGGCAACATTCTGGCTGGTAAAATCTGTCAGCAACTGGACAACCAGCTCGTTTTTGCGAATCGCGGCATCAAACCGGCTGATTTTCAGGTGTTGCGTGAAACCAATTGTCCGGCGGTATTAGTGGAATGCGGATTTATCACCAATCCGGACGAGGAAAAATTTTTACTCGGCATTCTCGGCCAAGTGGCAGTTGCCCAGGCAATCGCCGACGGGTTATGTGAACCGTGAAACGGTTGCTCGTCATTGGCGCAGCAGTTGCGATCCTGTTTGCTACCGCCGCAGCTGTCAGCCCGGACAATTTAGACAAGACGCTGCTTGATCATGAGCGCCGGATTGCCGCGCAAGCAGAAACCGGTCGGCGCAACGAAAAGCAACTCGAAGAATTGGTGCGCGGTTTTGACAGACATGAGCAGACAGATACGCAATCGCTGCTGGAATTTCTCAAGAGTGCCGGAACCTTTTGTATCGGTATCCTCTCCATCATTATTGGCTACATTAAAATTAGAAACAGCATCAGGAAAGAATAACTGCTATGGTACCGCCCGCTTCATTCAGCATCCGGCAAAATATCGCAGGAACAGTTCCGCACAATAATTGCCGCAAAAAAAATTTTATCTTGAAACGAACAAAAGTTTGTAGTAAAATGGGCGTATTAGAAAACAGAGCAACAAGCGGCGCTGTTTAAATGACGAAGAATGAAAGGAGCGGGCATGGTATGGTGTATCTGGTTGTGAAATTGTTAATAAAATTAGCGGTGCGGTTTAGCGCGGAATTGAGCGAAGATGAAGTTGATTTTGTTGCAAAAGTTCACAAAATTTATCGGGAGCATCGGGCGCAGGCCAAACCAATTTGGCGGTAGCTGGTCAAAACAACGCATTACCCGGTAAAAGCAATCGCGGCTGGTTTGTCGCGATTGCTTTTTTTTGCGGACAACCAGCAGGTTTAGTGATAGAATATCCATGCTTATACAAGCAAAGAATAAACAGGAGTTGAAAGTTATGAAAATAGTAGTGTTGCAAGGCAGTCCGCGAGTTAACGGGAATACCGCCCAGTTGGCAAAAGAAGTTATTAAACCGTTAGAAGCCAAAAATGCCGAAATCAAATGGTATAACCTCAATCAATTAAATATCCGCGGCTGTCAAAGTTGTTACGTTTGCAAGAAACAAGCTGAATGCGTAATAAAAGATGACGCCAAAGAGATTCTTGAAAACATTGCGGCGGCCGATGCCGTGATTTTCGCCACGCCGGTCTTTATGTGGGATATGACCGGCCAGCTAAAACTAATGGTTGACCGCTTGTTTGCGTTTATGAATCTGGATTTTTCCAGCAAACTCATTCCCGGTAAAAAATTTCTTTGGGTAGTTACTCAAGGCCAGCCGGATGTTAATATTTTCCGGCCGAATTTTGAAAAATCAGTCAAGGTATTACAAATGATGGGTTTTGGCGAAGGGAAAATTTTCATCGCCGGCGGGTTTATGGAGCTTGCCGATGTCAGCAAACAGGAACCGGTTGTCGCCGAGGCGCGGCAAATGGCCGCCTGGCTGGCCAGCTAAAATAATTGCCAAACCACCCGCACGGCACGACAGCGCTGGCGGGTGGTTTATTTTTTTAAACAACAATCGGTTTGGGTTGTGTATAATATGATAAATGGTTGTTGGAGAGTAGTTGTGATTATTGTAAGCGGTATAGTCTTATTACTGGTGTTGTTGCTGGGACGAAAGTGTTCGGCCTGGCTGAACCACGCCCTGATTGCCGAACAGGCGCTGAAAGCCGTACCCGAACTGGATCGCGAAGTAAGCGCGGAACCGCTCGCAGATTTCGTGGTTGAGGAAAAATTTAAAATCGCCGCGTTACTGGCGGACGAAGACAAATATTGCCGCGCCAATTTTCCTGATTACCGGCCGGCATCGGCGCTGGTGCGGTTAAATCCGGAAAAAGTTGACTGCAATAACGCCCGGAAAAGTTTTGCGACGGCCATTCGGATAAACCCGTTTATGCCGCTGAATAATTTTGTGCAGACTTTTCCGGGCGACAGCTATTGCGGCCGGACCTGGATGGATTTCGAACGGGTGGGTTTTGTCATGTATAACGACAACGGCTTGCTGCCGTTCGTTGAACTGGCGCCGGGTGAAGCGGTTGCCGCACGGCGGGTTGTTTCTTCGGCCTGCGACGAGCCGGATTATGGCTTGGATATATTGTTGTGGGAAGACAGCGGTACGCAATTTGGCAGAAAATACGGATTTGGCAACCAACCCTACGGCCCGAAATTTCTCGTAGCTACCCAGGTGCCGATTCACACGGATTTTGCCAATGAAACTTTGCTGTGTTCGTTGAGCAAAGCGTGGCGCCGGTCGTTATTGCATTACCGGATCAGATTGTATTCGCAGTTATCGCAACTGGCTTTTGCGACCGGACATGAATATTGGGGGTTACGGCTGTTTGGCTGGGCGGCACACTATATCTGTGATGCCTGTCAGCCGTATCACGTCAAACCCATGCCGGGTTTTTCGTTGCCGCTGATGGTCGGGAAATTTGTGCTGGCACAAATCGGTATCTCCGGCTGGTATGAGCAAGCCTTGCAGGATATTGGCAACTACCATCTGCTGCAGGAAAAACTGCTGACAAGTTACCTGTTGCAGGAATACAGCAAGCAGGCGGACTTTGGCTTTTTGGCGGCGCTGGCCGGGCGGACGGGCGAACAGGTAATAGATTACCGCGGTGACTTTGTGTACCGCCAGGCAGCGGAATACGCTTTTTCGCACGCCGAAGGAATTGCCGCGGCGATGCGCCGGATGATAACAGACCGCGCGGTGTTCGATAATATTTACAATCTGGATGCAACCGGTGAATATGATGTATTTGACTGCGTGCGAAATGCGAACCGGGTCGATATCGACGAATTTCAATTGCGGATGAAAGACTGCCTGGCACACACGGCGGTCAACGTGCGGGCATTTTGCCGGAGCCGGCTTGATTTTAATAAAATCTCTGACCGGAGGAACGATGGAAATATTACACGCAACAGCTGAGGATATCGGTGGTATTTTAGAAATTTACAATCAGGGGATTGAGGACCGGATTGCGACGCTGGACACCGACCAAAAAACCTTGCAGTACATGACCGATTGGTTTAACCAGCGGGAAAACCGCTATGCGGTGATTGTTGCCAAAGAAGCCGGCTACGTTGTCGGTTGGTGCGCGCTCAATCCCTATAATCAGCGCTGCGCCTATGCCGGTGTCGGCGATCCGTCGGTATATGTGCGCCGCAATCAGCGCGGCAAGGGTATTGGCGAACAACTGATGCGAAGGATAATTGATATTGCCAAAGACAATGATTTTCACAAACTGGTTCTGGCAACCCTTGCCATAAACCTGCGCGCGCAGCAGCTGTATAAAAAAATCGGCTTTCGCGAAGTCGGTGTTTATCACCGGCAAGGAATTATTGAGGGCAATTTTGTCGATGTGATGATAATGGAATTGCTGTTTTAATTAAAAAAATGAAGCAGAGGTGAAAATTTTGTTTAGAAAGATGCGCAGGCAAGAACGCTGCATGGACGCGGTAACGATTGAAGAAATATTACAGAACGGCAAATACGGAGTGCTGTCGGTTCAGGGGACAGATTATCCCTATGGCGTGCCGCTTAGTTATGCATTCAAGGGTGACGATATCTATCTGCACATGGCGGTTGCCGGTTTGAAACTGGAATTGCTGCGCGCGGCGCCCAAAGTTTCTTTTTGTGTGGTCGGCGAAGCCGAACCGTTGCCGGAAAAATTCAGCATGGCCTATCAAAGTGTAATTGTTTTCGGAACGGCTGAAGAACTTTTTGAACAAGAGAAAGCTGCGGCACTGGAATTGCTTTTGCTGAAATATTCGCCGGAACAGTTGGAACGGGGACGGGAGTACATTAAAGCTGCTGGCGGACGGACGCTTGTGTATAAAATAGCAATCAAACAGCGCAGCGGAAAGTACCGCCCGGCGGCAGTATGAGTAAGAACTATTATGATCGTCAGCCCAAAAAGCTAATTGCGGCAAAGGTTCTGTTGTTTAACGATGTCGGTGAATTGCTGCTGGTCAAGCCGGGTTACAAACCGTATTGGAGCTTGCCGGGCGGGTTGGTCGAAGCCAATGAATCGCCGCTGGCGGCTGGTATTCGCGAGGTGTTCGAGGAAACTGGTCTGAACATCAATCCCGAATTGGCAGATGTGGAGTGGTTTCCGGCTAACGAGGAATATCCTGAACGGATTCATTTTACTTTTTTTGGCGGTGTTTTGACTGCCGGACAGATAGCAATGATTGCGATTGACGGGCAGGAGATTGTTGATTTTCAGTTTGCAGCGCCGGAAAAGGCCTATGAATTGTTGAACACCAACGTGGTGGCCGGTGTGCGAAAATGTATTGACGAGCTGGACAACGGCCGGAATTTGACAAAGGAATAGTAATTAAGTAAAATATACTTGCCATCCCCCGTAAGCCGCCAATATTTGGAGGTCGAAACATGGCGCAAGTTATATATTGTAAAGGGAAGTTTAATCATAACATCAAAGAATAAGCGGTCACGTGACGGCTTATTCTTTGGTGTTTTTTTTATATAAGAAATTTTGACGTTAACAAAATATCAGCTAAACGTAGCTGAAAAAAGTTGTGGGAGAAAGTTTATGAAACAGACACGAAAAATCCGCCGGAACTGGCTGCGGGAAATTCCTCAGTGGATGAGGTGTTTTTGCCGGTCGGTTATGAAGGCTGCGAAGTCGCAAAGCCGCAAAGCCGCAAAGGCGGTAAGGGCTGTTGGCGAGAAGTGCAGTGCTTTGGCGCGTTCCGTTAACTCAGAACTAAGAACTCATAACGCAAAATTTTGCGCAGCGCTCAAGTCGCATACCAAAGAATGGGCGGCGGCGGCATTAACTGCTGGCTTAATCGCCGCGCCTTTCACTGTGGATATTTCTCCTGCAACACTGCACTCTGAATTCAGGACTCAGAACTGTTTGGCTGCCCCTGAGGGAGGAGTAGTGGTTGGTGGTAATGCACAAATTAGTGCTGCTGGTAATGTTACAACAATCAGCCAGACCTCAGCCCGCGCCGCCATCGACTGGACAAGTTTTAATGTCGCCGCACGGGAAACGGTTAATTTCCAGCAACCGAACGCCAGTTCCGTGGCGCTCAACCGGATAGTGGGAAATAACCCCAGCGCTATTTACGGGCAACTGAACGCCAATGGTATAATATATTTAGCAAACCCTAACGGTATGTACTTTGCCCCCGGCGCGCAGGTAAATGTTGCCGGATTAATAGCTACCACGTCCCATGTTGACCCGCTGGCATTTATGCAAACCGGGCTGATTAGTACCGGCGAACGTAACGCGGCAATCAATATCCAGGGCAGCATCTTTGCATCGGGCGGGTTGGTAGAAATCAAAGGGGCAACGGCAATTAACAACAGCGGCCTGATCCAGGCTAAAGGAATCAACAATGTTGGCGGAAGAATCGTTCTCGGCGGTGCGCAAATCGTCGCAAACGATGGTACATTGGACAGCGGCGCGGGCGGAATGATTGATATTTCTGCCCGCAGTAATGTGGCTGACGAATATGGCGTTGCCAGCATCAACGGTACACTTGCCGCCGCTGCCGGCGCGGTAACGATTGATGCCGACCTCGCCGGACTGGGTGGTGTAATTAAACTGAACGCCGACAATGGTGGTTCGTTACAAGTAAGCGCGTCGACCATTATGCAGACAAACAAGGCGGATATTCAGGCGAACGGAACTGCCAACGGTGGAAACATCAGCTATTGGGCAGATGAGATGGTGTTGATGTCCGGCTCGGTTCAGGCGAACGGCGTGCAAGGCGGACAGGTCGAAGTACTGGGCGGCAGTATTGATCTGCAAGCCGCAGCAATAAGTGCGGCAGGAAACAATAACGGCGGACAGATAAACATTGGCGGCGACTGGCAGGGCAACGGCGAACGCCGGCATGCGACTGATACTTATGTCAATTCCACAACCGTGCTGGATGTATCATCGGCCCTCGGTCAGGGAGGAACCGCGGTAATCTGGTCGGATAACAATACCGGGTATTTCGGCACCATCAAGGCCTTTGGCGCAGCCGGGCAGGGCGGAGCGGTTGAAGTCTCAGGCTTGGGTGATTTGCTCTACGCGGGCGAAGTCAACGCCGGTTCCGGCGGTAAACTGCTGCTCGACCCGAAGAATATTACTGTTGATGATATTATTACCCCGTTCTCAAACACACCGCTGGTTATTGATCAAACCAATGTGGCAGGCGGAATGTTGTCAACTAATTTTGGAACGAGCTTGATAACTACAACGACCGGCGACTATCTTATCGGTGACGGCGGTTATTCGGTAGGCGGCGTGGCTGGCGGCGCAATCTTTCTGTTCGACAAGACTTCCGGCGCGTTAAAAGCTACTCTGACCGGCTCGCATGACGATGATAGAATAAACAGCAACAATTGCACAATATTGCGAAACAACAATGTTGTTACCGGAAATTATGTCTTCACAAACACCAACTGGGATAGTAGTAAGGGCGCGGTATCTTTCGTCAATCCGGCGGTTGTGTCTGGCGTGACGGTGGTATCTGCCGCCAACAGTCTGATTGGGACAACTGCCGGTGACAACGTCGGCAACAACGGTACCACTGTGTTGAATAGTGGAAATTACATCGTGCGCTCGGGCAATTGGGACAACGGCAGCGCGACCGATGCTGGCGCCGTTACCTGGGGCAGCGGTACCACCGGCGTATCCGGTGAAGTTTCGGCCGCGAACAGCCTGGTCGGATCGCACGCCAACGATTATATCGGCAATTCTGGCATAACTATGTTGAATAGTGGAAATTACATCGTGCGCTCGGGTAATTGGGACAATGGCAGCGCGACCGATGCTGGCGCCGTTACCTGGGGCAGCGGTACAGCCGGGGTAACCGGTGAAGTTTCGGCCGCGAACAGCCTGGTCGGATCACATGCCGGTGATCAGGTCGGGAATAACGGCATA
>JBAYGT010000017.1:0-45056 GCA_041666525.1 Negativicutes bacterium | reverse complement strand
TTATACCAAAAACCGGTTAGTATCGCTCTTCTTTTCAGCGCTACTAACCGGCTTTCCTTGGTTTTGTGTTTTGTATTCTTTTGTATCGTTATTGCGCTACGGCTTTTTACACAGCCCCTTTTTGTTTAATATTCGATTGGGTTAGGCTAGCTCGCGGTATTCGGCCTTAATGTTGTCCACTACTTGTTTAACCGAAACAATTTCGGTCGCGCGCCAGGCATTTTCACCGGCGAAGGCGAAACCGTGGTTAAAATCGCCGCGTTTGGCGCTGACTAACGCCCAGGTTATGCAATAGGGGCTGTGGACGTTGTCGCAGGTTTTGAGGCAGTGACTGGAACAATGGTAGGGAACTTTTGTACCGCTGCTTACTGAATCAGTAAAGGGGCTGCGAATGGCGCGTCCCGGCATTCCGACCGGGCTTTTGATAATAATAATATCGTCTTGCCTGGCGTCAATATAGGCCTGCTTAAATTTGGTTGACGCATCACATTCATGCGTTGTAACAAAACGGGTTGCCATCTGCACACCGGACGCGCCCAGTTGCAAAAACTTGCGAATGTCCGCTCCGGTGTAAATGCCGCCCGCGGCAATGACGGGAATCGGTTTCAGATATTTGTCAATATAGGGCTTAACGGTATTGATAACGTCGGTAACCAGTTTTTCCAAAGAAAAAGCCGGGTCGTTAAGCTGGTCTTCCTTAAAGCCAAGATGGCCGCCGGCTCTTGGGCCTTCCACTACTATTGCGTCCGGCAAATAGTTGAATTTATCCAACCATTTTTTGCAGATAAGACCGGCTGCACGGGCTGAGGAAACAATCGGCACCAGTTTGGTCTGATCGCCCTCGTGTAAAAATGATGGCAAATCAAGCGGCATCCCGGCACCGGAAAAAATGATATCGATTTTTTCGGCGATAGCGGTTTTTACCAGATCGACATAGTCGGAGAGCGCAACCATGATATTTACGCCGATAATTCCCTTGGTTAACTCACGAGCCTTGTTGATTTCCCGTTTCAACGCCCGGCTGTTAGCTTCAAACCAGTTTGTTGAATAATCGCTTTCCAACGTACCAATACCTGCAGCAGCAATAATTCCGATGCCGCCTTCGTTGGCAACGGCTGCCGCCAATCCGGACAAAGACACACCGATACCCATGCCGCCCTGGATTATCGGCAAGCGGGCGGTCAGGTTTCCGATTTTTAACTCGCCTAAAATACTGCTGGTCATCATTTTTCCTCAAATTTTTCTATAAAATGGTGATTTCAAAAAACTGAGTACATTATACCATAATATTCGTGTCAGAAGAAGACATTTTTGTTTATTTGGCGCTTTACAATTTCTGATGTTGCGAGCGCTGTTATAAATGGTTAGTGGTTAAACTAAGGGCGACAGGGCCGCTTGAACAATTTGCTGTACAAGGAAAGCTGTGAAGTTCAGTTTGATATACAAGCCGGGTTATTAATGCTACAATGATTCCAGTAATTAACGGGAGGGCGCGCAATTTATGAATGCACCGAAAAAAATCGGCCTCATGGCCTGCACAGCAATTGTTGCCGGTAATATGATGAGTTCCGGTATCGCGATGTTGCCGTCGACGCTGGCGGCGGTCGGGTCAATAACGGTTTACAGCTGGATTATTACTATTATCGGGGCGTTGGGGCTGGCCTACGTATTTGCCAAGTTGGGGTTGGAAGATCCACAGGGCGGCGGGCCGGTAGCATATTCGCAAAAAGTTGCGCCAATTCTGGGATTTCAGGCGCAGACGCTATATTTTCACGCCAACTGGATTGGCAATGTTGCGGTCGGCGTAACTTCGGTAAGTTATCTTAGCCACATTATTCCGGCGCTGCAAGGGCCGGTGGCCAGCGGCGTCGCCGTTATTGTTATGACCTGGGTGTTGATTTTAATAAACTTAATGGGCGCACACTGGATTGGCCGGCTCGCCAGTATCGGGGTAATTTTTGTTATCCTGCCGGTAGCGGCTACCGCGATTTTCGGCTGGTGGCATTTCGATCACGCAATATTTAATGCGAACTGGAACACCAGCAAGCAACCGGACTTTCAGGCGATGATTGCCGGGGTGTTGCTGTGTATCTGGAGTTTCATCGGCATCGAAAGCGCTTCAGTCGACACCGATGTCGTGGAAAATCCGAATCGCACCATACCGATTTCCACAATCGGTGGTACGCTACTGGCGGCAATCTTATACATTTTATCCTGTACGGTAATCATGGGGCTGTTTCCGGCGGCTGACATTGCCACTTCAAACGCGCCGTTTTCGTTGGCGGTCACGACAATATTCAATATGCCGCTGCTGGGAAACTTGGTAGCGCTGTTTACTGCCGTTGCCTGTTTCTGCTCGTTTGGGTCGTGGATAATGCTGGTGGCACAGATTGGCGTGCGCGCGGCCAAAGACGGCAACCTGCCAAAAATCTTTGGCGAAACCAATGCCAAAGAAGTGCCGGTAAAAGGGATGGTTCTGACCGGAATACTTATGACCGTTTTGATGATAATTCTTACTTTATATCATCAGAGTACGCAGGCGGTGTTTAGTGAAATTATTTCAATTGCTGTATTGTTAACGGTGTTGCCGTATTTTTATTCGGCGCTGTATCTGATTGAAATTACCGAACACAACCGCCGTGGGTTTATACGCTTTTTGGCAGCGGCGATTACGGTTATGTTCTGCTTCGCCGCATTCTTTGGCGGTTCAAGCGGCGCGCTGATTGGTACGCTGGTACTTTCTTTGGGCGTATTGGTATTTTATGCCAAGGGCCATCCGGCAAAGTTGCCGCCAGCTAAGTAGGCTGCAAAGCCGCAAAGTTGCAAAGCGGTTTGTAGCGGGTAATTATAAGTTATTCATTAGGATTAGGAGGAAGTATGCGCGATATATTAATGGTCCATGGTGAAAAAATTTGCCGGCAAAAACTGATTTTCATGAATAATCTGAAAGACAAGCTGACAACCGGCGGTTACAATGTAATAGTTACCGATGAACTCGACGACACTATCAGCATGTTAAAAAGCAACGCCCGGATTGTCAGCTTGCTGTTTGACTGGGATAATTTTTCGCTTGATTCGTTTCGGGAGCTGGAGAACATCAATCCGAAGTTGCCGGTGTTTGCGATTGCCAACAGTACCGAAGAATGGGATTTGAAACTGGAATATTTCAAGCTGGATATCGATTTTCTGCAATATGACCAGCATCTGGTAGCCGAAGATTTTTGCCGGATTGTTCAGGCAATCGGCCGCTATGAAACTGGAATTATGCCGGTTTTTACCAGTAAACTGATGGCTTATGCCGAAGAAAACAAATATACTTTCTGCACTCCCGGCCATCTTGGCGGCACGGCGTTTACCCGTTCACCGGCGGGTGCAAGATTCTATGATTTTTTTGGCCCAGAAATTTTCAAAGCCGACATTTCCATCTCGGTGGCGGAATTGGGCAGTTTGCTCGATCACAGCGGGCCGCATTTGGACGCCGAAGAACTGATTGCCAAGGTGTTTGGCGCTGACCGGTCGTTGATGGTTACTAACGGCACCTCGACTTCCAATAAAATTATCGGAATGTTTGCGGCTGGCGACGGAGATACAATTCTTGTGGATCGCAACTGCCATAAATCAATTTGCCAATTTATGTCGATGACCAATGTTGTTCCAATCTATTTAAAACCGACGCGCAACGCTTATGGAATTTTGGGCGGCATACCCAAGAGCGAGTTTTCGCCGGCCAGCATTAACAAGAAAATTGAAAAATCACCGTTTGCCGCTAAATTGCCGGTTTATGCTGTAGTCACAAATTCAACCTACGATGGTTTGTTTTATAAAACCGATTACATAAAACAGGTGCTGCCGGTCAAGACCATGCATTTTGACAGTGCCTGGGTACCGTACACTAATTTTCATCCGATTTATAAGGGCTTGTACGGAATGTCCGGTGATGCCAAAGCCGGGCAGGTGGTAGTGGAAACGCAATCAACACACAAGCTGTTGGCGGCGTTTTCACAAGCATCGATGATTCACTTGAAAGGCGATTTTGATTTTGAAGTGATTGACGAAGCTTATATGATGCATACATCGACCAGTCCGTTTTATCCGATTGTTGCCACCTGCGAACTGTCTGCGGCAATGATGGAAGGCGCCGGCGGCTTTAATCTGATGGAAAAAGCCATTAACCGCGCCACGGCGTTTAGAAAAGAAATAAAGAAACTGCGGCATGATGCCGATGACTGGTATTTTGACGTCTGGCAGCCGGAAAGTATTGACCAGGCTGAATGCTGGGAATTGAAGAAAAATGATAAATGGCACGGTTTCGCCGATCAGGATGACGATCACAATTTCCTTGACCCGATTAAAGTAACAGTAATTTTGCCGGGAATTGAAAACAACAAAATGGCGGACCGGGGGATTCCGGCGAGCGTAGTTACGATGTTTCTCGATGATGCCGGGGTTATTGTCGAAAAGACCGGCCCCTATGTGATGCTGTTTCTGTTTAGCATCGGCATTAACAAGGCCAAGTCCATGCATTTATTGTCGGCGTTGAACGAATTTAAAGCCGCGTATGATGCCAACCGCACGGTCAAAGAAGTGTTGCCTAATCTTTATGCCGCGCATCCGGGAACTTATGCCGGGATGAAGATTCAGGAACTATGCGACCGTATTCACGATATGATGAAGCAGCATGATTTGCCAAGCTTGATGTATAACGCATTCGATATCCTGCCGGAACAGGATGTTACGCCGCATCAGGCGTTCCAACGGTTAATTAAAGGCCAGACGAAAATTGTTAAACTCAAAGAGCTGCTGAACAAGACCAGTGCCGTAATGGTACTTCCTTATCCGCCGGGGGTGCCGCTGATTATGCCGGGTGAAAAAATAACCGCTCAGTCCAAGGTGATTCTTGATTATCTGTTGTTGCTCGAACAAATCGGTAAAGCACTGCCGGGGTTTGAGACGGATATTCATGGTGTTGCAAAAGACGCTGACGGTGATTTTGCCGTAAAGGTTTTAAACTGATTACAATTAACCATTGAAGCGGTACAGATGTTGAAATCTTCTGTACCGCTTTTTATTATGCAAAAATGAACAGAAAGACTGGTTGGCTAGAGCCGGCTGGCTATTGTACACTATTTACAATAATGCGTGATTAGTTTATTATAGTCGTATGGCGCAGGCTTGTCGCCGTGGTAATAACCTGATAAAAAAAAGGAGTGCACATGAAAAAAACGATTGGAATAATCGGCAGCACCGGCCGGATGGGCGGAGTGCTGGCGGATGTTATAAGTAAAAGCGAATTTGCGGCCGGGACGGGCTACGGGCTGGGACAAGAGCCGCCGGTTGCACTTTCGACGGTTTTTCAAACGAATGATTTCGTGGTAGATTTTTCTAATGCCAGTTTGATTGCTGAACTGTTGAAGGCAGCGATTGCCAACCCTAAGCCGCTGGTTATCTGTACTACCGGCTGGTCGAGCGAAGATTATAGTGATGAGCTTTCCCAACTTAGTGCCACAGTACCGGTAGTAATCGCGACCAATACCAGTGTCGGTGCCTTCTTGCAACGGTACTTAGTACGCAAATTGGCCGGAGTACTGGCGGCTGATTACGATATCGATATTATTGAAAAGCATCACCGCAACAAGATTGATTGCCCATCGGGTACAGCAATGACGATGTTTAACGAGATAAAACGGGTTAAGCACGCAATTTTCGCGGCCGATTACTGTACACATCCGTTGCAGGAAGGCCCGCGGCCGGATAACTATGTCGGGATGGAAGTGGTTCGCAGCGGCAATTTACCGGGCGACCACGCCGTGAGTTTTACCAGTCTGGAAGAAATGATAACTGTTCAACACGTCGCGTTTGACCGTAAACTTTTTGCCAAAGGCGCAGTGCGGATCGTGCGCTGGTTGAACGAGACCGAGCCGCGTCCGGGTATTTACGGCATGGCGGAGGTGCTCGACTTGCAATAAACTTCTTGACGAGCGGCCTGCAGTAATTTATCATGAAGGGATAATGTTTCATTAATCAGGTATTAAGCGAGGTAAAAATGTTTGACAATATGCCCGGCCACATTTGGATTGATGGCCGGATTGTTCCGTGGGCGGAGGCCCGTGTTCATATAATGACACATTCGCTGCATTATGCCAGCAGTATTTTTGAAGGGTTACGCACTTATGACGGCAAGGTGTTTAAGGCGCTGGAACACTATGAGCGTCTGCATGTTTCGGCGGATTATATGGGTTATAAGATACCCTATACGGCAGAAGAACTGGTACAGGCTACCGACCGTGTTATCGAACTGGGCGGCTATAAACAGGGTTATGTGCGCGCACTGGTTTGGATTGGCAGTCAAAAGATGACGGTATCGCATGACGGCGCTGATGTACACACAGCAATCGGCATCTGGGAACGCCCGCCGGTACTTGTTGAGCGCTATTTTACCGAAGGTATGAGACTGACCGTCGCCGACTGGCGCCGTCCGGATCCGCGTACGGCACCGGTGCACAGCAAAGCGGCTTGTTTGTACGGAATCTCGGCGATGAGTAAACGGGCTTCGGAAATTGCCGGTTATGATGACGCGCTGATGCTGGATTATGCTGATTATATCGCTGAAGCATCCAGTTCCAATATCTTTTTTGTCGGCAACGGAAAGTTGTATACTCCGCAACCGGACTGTTTTCTTAACGGTATCACGCGACTGACATGCGTTGACATCGCAAGAAGTTTGGGCATTGAGGTCCTTGAAACAAAAATAAAATGGGAGGATTTAGGAAGTATGCAAGAAGCATTCCTGACCGGAACGGCAATTGAAATATTGCCGGTTGGTTCTATTTCCGGTTTTGGTAAGACCTGGCGATTCAAACCGGGCGAACTCACCAATCGTATTCGCGGCCAATTCATGAAATGTATTGATAATCTATAGGAGGATTTTTATGTTAGAACAGATTTTATGGACAGCTACAGTCACCCCGTTTACCGCGGATGGAAGCGCGGTTGATTACCCAAGCCTGGAAAATTGTTTACGCCGCCAGGAACAAAGCGGCAATGGTATAGTGTTGATGGGCAGCACTGGTGAAGGTTTGTCTTTTACTGACAAAGAGCGGCGCGCGGTCCTTGAATTTGCTTGCGGCTTGAATTTAAAAACCCAACTGGTTGTTGGGGTGTCCAGCCACAATTATTACGCGGCGCTGGAGTGGTTGGATTTTTGCAAAGATTTGCCTTTGGACGGGTATTTATTAACAACCCCGATTTATACTAAACCGGGTGTCATGGGCCAAACCCGCTGGTATGAGGCGATGCTCAATAAAGCAGCGCATCCGGCAATCCTGTATAATATTCCCGGACGAGCCGCGGTGCGGTTGCATCCGGAAACAGTCAGAAATTTGCGCGGACATGAACGCTTTCAAGCGATAAAAGATTCCAGCGGTGTTGTAGACAGCATTGTGGAATATAAAACCGTAGCGCCGGAAATAGCGGTGTATTGCGGTGATGATTATATGATGTCGGCAACAGCCGCCGAGGGCAGTTGCGGATTGATATCGGTAATCGCCAACCCCTGGCCTGAAGCAACCAGACGTTATGTAAAGCATTGTTTGAAGGGCGGGAAAATTCCGTCCCGAATCTGGTGGCACGCTTGCAAGGCGATGTTTACGGCCAGCAATCCTATTCCCGTAAAAGCGCTGATGAAAGATATGGGAATAATTACTAATGACACTGTCCGATTGCCTCTTAGCATGGAAGATTTGCCGTCACGGCAGCCACTGCTTGATTATTGCGAACGCATTGTAAACTGGGAGGCAGCGTGTGAATTATAGAGGGTTTCTTGCGGAGTTAGAAAGCGGCGCGGTACGTGTTGCGGCCAAAACCGGGAACCACTGGCAGGTTAATGCCGAAGTGAAACAACAGATTCTGGAAGTATTTCGGAACACGCCGGTTGTTGATATGCCCGGCGGTTTTCGCGACAAGCAGCCGCTGGCGCCGCAGGTATTTACGGAAGCGGATAAAATCCGCATGGTACCGGGTGGCAGCGCGGTACGCAGCGGCGCACATATCGGCGCAAATGTTGTAATAATGCCGCCGTCTTATGTCAATATCGGTGCTTTTATCGACGAGGATTCAATGGTTGATAGCCATGTTTTGGTCGGTTCTTGCGCACAGGTTGGTAAACGCGTACATCTTGCAGCCGGGGTGCAGATTGGCGGGGTACTCGAACCGGTCGGCAACCGTCCGGTCATTGTCGAAGATGACTGCTTTATTGGTGCCGGTGCGATACTGATGGAAGGAATTTTGGTGCGGCAGGGCGCAGTCGTTGCACCCGGAGTGACGCTGTCGGCAGCGGTGCCGATATACGATGTCGTCAACGAAACGATTGTCAAAGGCGAAATACCGGCGAATGCCGTTGTTGTACCCGGCAGCCGGCAAATAAAAAGCAGTGCCTGGGCGCAGAGCGAAGGACTGAGTTTGAATTGTGCAATCATCGTAAAATACCGCGATACCAAAACTAATGCCGCGCTGGTATTAGAAGAAGTATTAAGATAGTCTGCAACGAAAAAGCCCGCGATTTAATCGCGGGCTTTTTTATGGTTGCAACTGCGTTATCTGATTAGTTGGGAACATTAGTCTTTACGAAGAACGTCTTGGAACGAACGGATAAGTTCATCTTCAAAACGCATCAGCTGCGGTTCGCTCGCTCCGCCGATAACTTGTTCCAAAAAATCCTGCGGCTCAACAGCGGCCCGCAGTTCTTCGACCGAAAAAACATAACCCGCCTGGGCAACATAGTGCGTTTGTTCATCAAGCTCAAGGTTTTCAACATTATTTCTAAATGCGAAATCGGTATTCATGCGGGCAAGAAACTCGCGCGCGGCAACTATAGACATAACAATCAGCTCCTTTGGGAAATTTGGTTTGCTCTCATTGTAACTGACGATTGTGGAGAAAATATGTAGTTATTGGCAAATTTTCGTCGGCGCAGCGATTTTATAGCCCAGGCCGTAGATTGTTTTAATATAGGATTGCCCCGGTGCTGCATCATTAATTTTCTTGCGCAAATTCTTGACGTGTGAATCAATGGTCCGGTCAAATCCGTCAAAGTTATCGCCGCAAACGGAATCAATAATCTGTTGACGGCTAAAGGTACGGCCGATGTTTTTAATGAACAAATGGAGAATGCTATATTCCATGGTGGTTAGTTGGAGTTCACGGTCCGAGATTTGCGCAGTCGCGTTAACAGTATTAACCGTCAGCTCTTCCAGCGAAAGATAATCGCCGGTAGTTGGCGGCCGTTCTGCAATTGGCGGCAACTGTGCCCGGCGGCCGAATACCGCCAATTGTGCACGCAACAACCGTAAATCCGCCGTACGAGAAACATATCCGTCCGCGCCGGCTTCAAGCGCGGTAATTTCGTCTGATTCGTCTCGGTAGCTGGTAGCGACGACAAGCGCCAGGGTTGTTTTTGGGCGCAAGCGGCGGCAGATTTCACAGTTTCGCTTTAAACCATGCACACTGTCGATAATTATCAGTTGTGGCCGGTTCTCATTGATTGCTGTTTCAAAATCCAGGTTGCCGCTATCTGTTAAATTGACGATATTGTACCCCGGCAGTGCTTTTTGAAAAACCGCGTCCATTCGGCCGATACATAATACTGAAGTCAACATCGGTACCCCGCAAATATTTTGTAGACAACTCGCTGAAATAACTATATCACAATTTAGGCGTGAGCGAAATGACAATTATTGTGCAGCAGTCGGCAAACCACGGTGCGCTTGCAGGAGTTTTGTTGTTCAATGGCGAATATACTAACCAAACAAGAATATCGGGGTATCTTCTATGAGCAGAGTTAAAACCTCGACAATTTTACAACTGGAGGCGGTGGAGTGCGGCGCGGCGTCGCTCGCTATCGTCTTGGATTATTTTAAACGCTATGTACCGCTTGAACGGTTGCGGATTGATTGCGGCGTTTCGCGCAACGGTACCAACGCCGGTAATGTTGTCCGTGCTGCAAAAAAATATGGTTTAACCGGACAAGGCGTTCAGGCCGAACCGGAAGATTTGCTGACAAAATCATTTCCGTTAATCATGCACTGGAATATGAATCACTTTGTCGTGCTCGAAGGTTTTAATAAAAAGGCCAACCGGGTTTACATCAACGACCCGGCGACCGGGCCGCGCGAAATAACCTGGCAGGAGCTGGATGAGTCATTTACCGGTATTGCCCTGACCTTCGAACCGTCCAACGGAGAAATTGAAGGTACGCTGGGTGAGCAGTCCGGCTACCGGCAGTTGTTCAAGAAATATTTTCATCCGCCCAAAGACGTGTTTTTCTTTCTATTACTGTCCGGGCTGTTATTGGTCTTGCCCGGCATGGTCAATCCGTCATTGCAACAGATTTTTGTCGATCAGATTTTGCAAAACGGCCGCAAAGACTGGATTAGTTTTTTTCTGTTTTTACTGATTGCAATGACTGTTATGCAATTGCTGATATCCGGCTGGCAGAAATGGTATCTGACCATTTGGGAACGCAATTTGGCGGCCGCGAACAGCGGTAAGTTTTTTTGGAAAGTACTGCGGTTGCCAATCGAATTTTTCTACCAACGCTACGCCGGCGAGATTGCCGGACGGGTGAGTATCGCCGCGAGTGTCGCGCATTTGTTTGCCGGACAAATTGTTTCGCTCATCCTCAGTGTATTTACTGCGGTGTTTTTTCTGGCGCTGTTGTTTTTCTATAACATTCAGCTAACGGCGCTCGCAATTGTCAGCGCGGCGCTGAATGTGCTGTTTATTTTCTTGATGTCCAAACGCAATAAGCGCATCAGCATGAGTTTGCAAAAAGACACCGGCAAATTTTCCGCAATCATGGCCAACAGCATCAAAACTGCTGAAACAATTAAAGCCGAAGGCGGCGAGGGCGAGGTTTTCAACCGGGTCGTCGGTCAATATGCCTTACTTGCAACAACGCTGCGTACCAGTGAGCTGAACAATGTTTTCATCAACATGGTGCCGACGGTGCTGCAATCATTAATCTCATCCACGGTGTTGGTTGTCGGCGCCTGGATGGTTATGTATGATGGGTTTTCACTTGGCTCGTTCATGGCGTTTCAGGCGCTGGTCGGCAGCTTTTACGGCCCGGTCTCGGCGCTTGCCGGCTATGCCGGAAGCTTCCAACAGCTTACGGCAAACCTTAACCGGGTGGATGATGTCATGTATTATCCGATGCGTGATGATCGCTATATCGCGCCGGCCGCTACCGAGTATACCGGCGCGTTGTCGTTTACGGACGTGGAGTTTGGTTACAGCCCGGTTGAAAAGCCGTTGTTGACGCAGATTAATTTTGCGGTGGAGCCGGGAAAAAGTGTCGCACTGGTCGGCGTAACCGGCTGCGGCAAATCAACGTTGCTCAAACTCTGCAGCGGTTTGTACCAGCCATGGAGCGGAGTGATTGCGTTTGACGGATTGCCGTTTGACGATTGGAATCGTGATCAGTTATTCGCGCGCATTGGTACCGTTGACCAGGATAGCTGCTTTTTTAGCGGAACGATTGCGGAAAATATCACGATGTTTGACAAAACAATTGCCTTTGAACAAGTGGTGCGGGCTGCCGAACTCGCCTGCATTCACGAGCACATCTTGTCAATGCCGGAAGGCTATCACACCCAGGTGCTCGAAGGGGGCGCAAATCTGAGCGGCGGCCAGCGCCAGCGCCTGGAGATTGCCCGGGCACTCTGCCGGGATGTGCGGCTGCTGTTACTCGACGAAGCAACCAGTGCGCTCGATACCCTTACTGAAGAGAAAATAATCACGAATATAAAAAACCTGGGCCGCACAATGCTGGTCATCGCGCACCGCCTGAGCGCCGTTCGTAACTGTGACGAAATCATCGTCGTAAATGACGGAAAGATCGCTGAACGCGGCACGCACGAACAACTGATGCAGGCAGACGGATTCTACCGGCAATTAACGGGGAGTTAGGGATTAGGGGATAGGGATTAGGGGTTGGGATTCAGGGATTGGGGATTGGGGTTTATCCTAAGTCCTATATCCTAACCCCCAAATCCCAGCCCCTGACCCCCAGATAGGTGGATATGAAGCAAACCGGATTACGTGATTGGGAAATCAGACAACAAGCTGATGATAACATTCTAAGCCAGGCGATGGACGGACTGCTGGGCCGGGCAGAAGTTCCCGCCCGGCTTAATGCCGCGCCTGAAGGTCAGATAACCCAGGTGCTTAAGAAGCTTGTTGGCTGCATTGGCATGAATCCGGAAGCTGTCAAGGAACCGGAACATTTTTATGGTATCAACTGGGAGAGTTTCTCGTTTGCCAGTATGCTTACTTATGTTACCCAGGTTTGCGAAAGTTCACACATCGGTATGCGCAGTGTGGCGCTGAAAGCGGACTGGTACAAACTCAACAGCGGGCCGCTGCTGGCATTTTTGGCCGATGGCGCGCCCTGTGCGTTAATCCCGTCCGGTGACCAGGCGTACCAGGCGCATTTTGTCGATACGCCTGAAAGCAAAACCGTAGATGCCGATTTTGCCCGCGAACTTTATCCCAAAGCGGTGACAATTTATCGTTTGTTTCCGAAAAAACAACTTAAAATTCGTGATATTCTGGAATTCAGCGCGATTTTTTATACCTGGAAAAATGCCCTGACGTTTGGCGCGGCAATTTTAATCAGCGCCGGTTTAAGTTCGGTCACGCCGGTAATAAGCGGAAAAATCTTCGGCGACATTGTTCCGGCCAGTGATGCGCCGTTGCTGATTGTGGTTGGTTGTACGCTGTTTTTATTGGCGCTTGGCGGTGCGTATACCGGTATCGTCAAGGGTTTTGCCATGAGTAATATCGAAATCAATATCGATATGTCGATTCACGCGGCAGTTATTGAGCGGTTATTCAGTATGCCGGAAAGCTTTTTCAAAAAAATGACCACCGGCGATATTTTGTCGCGGCTAAACGACATCAACACGATTCGCTCGACACTGGCGAATACCGCAATCGGAATTGCAACCGCGTTGTTCACGGTGTTTTTAAATGGGTACCTGATGTTTGTCTACGGCGGCAGCCTGGCCTGGATTGTAGTTGTCAGTACATTATTGTATAGCGGGCTGCTGGCGTTGATTTCCTGGCGCCAGATGTATTTTTATAAACAACATTTAGCGCTTGGCAGTGATTTGTCTTCCAAAGTTCTGCAAATAATCGGCGGTATTGCCAAATTGAAGGTACTGCGCGCTGAAAAACGGGCATTTGCGATGTGGGCAGAGGTGCTGGCACGTCAGCTCAATGTTGACCGCCGCGAAACCAACTGGGGCACTTGGGCAGGAACGATTCTTACTGCGGTGCAGGTTAGCTCGTCGGTGCTGATTTACTGGTTTATTAGTGAACGGGTTGGCGGCAAAGAGGCGCTGCCGTTTTCAGCGTTCATCGCGTTTATAGCGGCCTACGGGATATTTTCCGCGAGCTTCACCTCGATTGTCGGTTCGCTGAGCGGTCTGTTGCACATCGTGCCGGTGTATAAACGGATTACGCCGCTGCTGGAAACCTTGCCGGAAACGACGGGCGGCGGCAAAAACATTGACTTGCGCGGCGGTTTGAAGGTCGATAACGTCAGTTTCGCATACGAAGACGGAAAAAATGTTCTCGAAGATTTCAGTTTGGAAGTTACTCCCGGCGAGTTTGTAGCTATTGTTGGCAGTTCCGGCTGCGGCAAGACAACGTTGCTCCGCTTGTTGCTCGGTTTCGTTAAACCTTCCGGCGGGGCGCTGTTTTATGATACCAGCGAGTTATCGACGCTCGATCTCCGCTCGGTGCGCCGGCAATGCGGTACGGTGCTGCAGACCGGCCAGCTGCTGCCCGGATCAATTTTCCAGAATATCGTCGGGGTGTATAATTATTCGGTCGATGACGCCTGGACTGCGGCGGAAGCTGCGGGAATTGCCGAGGACATCCGCAAGATGCCGATGAAAATGCACACGATGATTCCTGAGGGTGCAGCGACGATTTCCGGCGGACAACGCCAGCGGCTGCTGATTGCCAGGGCATTGATAAAAAAACCTCATTATGTTTTTTTCGACGAAGCGACCAGCGCACTGGATAACATCTCCCAAGCCGTTGTAATGCATTCGCTGGAACGGCTGGCGGCAACCCGGATTGTTATCGCTCACCGCCTGAGCACCGTAAAAAACGCCGACCGGATTATTGTGCTGGAGAAGGGGCGGATTGCCGAGAGCGGTACTTATCACGAACTTATGGCACAAAACGGTTTGTTTGCCAAATTTGCCGCTTCGCAGGAAAATTAATCGCGAAATTTATAAATTTGAAATTTGAAGCGAGGTAACTATGCAATTTCGCGAAAAAGTCATAAATAAAATGTTTGCGCCTGACGACACTGATTCGTTGCCAAGAGTTACAACTCCGGTTGGCTGGATTAGTTTGCTGACCGTATTTGTATTGCTTTCGGCGTTGCTGGTCTGGGCGTTTCTCGGACAAATATCGATGACCATCAGCGGTAATGGCCTTTTGATGAGCGCGGGCGGTATAACGCGCATCAACGCACCGCTAAACGGCGTGATGCAGAAATGGCAGGTCAAAGACGGTGAAGCAGTCACTGCTGGCCAACAAATCGCCGCGGTATATTCTCAGGAACTGGAGTTGCAAATTACCCGAATAAAGAATGAATTAAATAATGCCGCGCAAAATACTACGCAATATATTCAGGCACAAAACGAGTTGGCGGCGCTGACCAATAAGATGAACACGGTCGCGACAATAACCTCGCCGGTTGACGGTACAGTGGTAATGATTGCCAAAAATATCAAGGAGGCCGTTCGTGAAGGCGAAACCCTGGCCTATATTTCTTCAGGGAACAAAAAAGACAATCTGCATGCCGTGACCTTTGTGTCCGGGGCGGCGGCCAAGCGGCTCAAAGTAAATATGCCGGTGCGGATTGAGCTGGGCAATGTTCGTGCGGATAAGTATGGTTACTTGATGGGACGGATTGGCAATGTTTCCAGTTACCCGGTTAATGAGCTTAATGTTGCTGAAACCGTCGGCAATGATTCATTGGCAAAGTGGTTAATCGGCAGCGGGCAACAAATACAACCGATTTTTTCAGTTGATATCGAATTAATTCCTGACGCGCTTACCAAGAGCGGCTATGTCTGGTCGACAACCAACGGTGCACCGGAGCAGCTCAGTCCCGGCACCCCGCTTGCTGCCGCCTGCGTAGTGGAACAGCGACGGCCGATTGAACTGGTATTCGACTGGCTGAAAAAATTTTTGGGAGGCGATTGATATGCAGAACAAGCGGGCAATCATCGCCGGCACTATTGCGCTGGTTGTTGTTGTTGCGGCAATTGCCGGGATTGCTGCCAATCTGCTCAATACCGAACGGTTGAACCGGCTGCTGAAAGATAACACCGCCGTTGTCCGTGTGGCGCCGGTTTTCGAAATGAAAGATTATTTAACCTTCAATATCTATACGGATTCGCGAATCCGGGTTGAACCGGCGGTTGGCTCGGCCGCAACGGTATATGCGCAACTTGACGGCCGGATTATCAGCATAAAAAAAACTGCCGGTGATGCTGTAACCGACGGTGAAACGCTGGCAGCGTATGATAACCAGGATTTAATCGCCCAACGCTTGCAAGCGGAGGCCAAAGTTGCGGTCGCCGATGCCCAGCTCATTCAGGCCGAGCGTGAACTAAACCAGCAACGTGATCTGCTCGCCGGTGATGCTACTCCCCGGGAAAAATACGATAAGGCCCGGGAGATGGTTACAATCGCAAAGGAAAATTTGCGTATTGAAACGGCAACTGCCGGTATTGCCGAACGTAATTTGGGAAAACAAACCGTTGTGGCAACGATGAACGGCATAATCATGCACTGCTATGTAACGTCCGGCAGTATGGTTGGTCGCGGCGCCCAGTTGTTTGAAATAGCTGATCCAAACAATATCGAGTTGAAATTTCTGACTAACAAATCGTTTGCGCAAAATTTAAAAGCAGGTATGGAACTGCGGATAGAAGCCAATAACGGCATGAACGGTAAATATATTTTCAACGGCGTACTTGCCGAAAAGTACAAGGAAGCGCATGCCCAGGGCGAGTACGAATCGGTTAAAATCCGGCTGAAAAACATTGCCGGATTTTTGGTGAAGAGCGGTGACAACGGTAATGAAGGCGGCAGTGGCTACACCGCGCTGAAAAACCTGTCCCGGGCGTTTTCGGGTGGATTCACCTTGTTTTTGCCTTATCAACAGTCGGCAAAAGTTGTACCGCGCTATGCAATTATGTATAAGAACGGCGAGCCATTTGTTTACATAGTTGATGACCACAATATCGCCTGCCAGCGGTTTATTAAACTCGGCGGTAATTTCGGTGATGACTATGTCGAAGTTACCGGCGGATTAAAATTGGGTGAAAGAGTGATTACCGTCGGCCATGAAAGCATATATCCGGGAATGAAAGTCATTGTAGTAAACGCAGCGAAATAGTCCGCATTTCCGCCAGCCGGCGGCTGAATCTAAAAGACGGAGAAATATATGAAGAAACTGATAATTATTGCCGGTTTTTTATACTTGATTGCCAGTCTTGCCGGCTGTACACTGTTTGGGAAAACCGCCAGCGAAGACTATATTATCAGCATTCCCGGTGCAATCGAACCAGAGATGCAAACAATTGCGGCTGATTATGAAAAAAGCCACGACAACAGCAAGTTCATATTAAGGGAAAACAACAGCGCTATAGCAGTTACTATGGTTGAAGAGCGGTCCATGAACGCTGCAGTGACGTTCTATCCGGCCGTTGCAAAAGCTGGTTTCAAAGTTCGCCAAATCGGCGTGATGCCGTTTGTGTTCATCGTTAATTATGCCGCAAAGATTAGTAATTTATCCTCAGAGCAGATTGCCGGTATCTTTAGTAACAAATATACTAATTGGCGGCAATTGGGTGGCAAGGATTTACCGATTGTAATTTTGCACCCGAATTATAACACTGCCTTGCCGGAGGCCGTACGCCGGATATTTTTACACGGTGCCGAATTCACCGGTCAACCGTTGTATGCTGACTCTTCCTGGGCGTTGCCGGATAAGGTCGAAAAAATCGACGGTTCGATTTCTTATATGGAAGCGCCGTTATTGCAGCAGATGAACGGCTATTATTACGCGGTTGACATCCTGTCAATAAACGGTAAGCAAGCACGCAAAGAAAATGTCGCCAACGGCAGTTATGTGGCCGTGCTGCCGATTAATGTTGTCTATAAAGATAATAACGCCGCCGAAAAAATGGTGGATTATTTGGCAGCAGAAATCACTAAATATGATTTTAATCCGGACACAAGCACCGCCGTCTCCACAAAAAATCCATAATTGGTTGCTATACTATAGCCAAAGTCAAATTTAAAACCGGAGGCGGTTATGAGTAAAAAAACAGCAGTAACATCCGAGTTGGCGACAGTAGAATTAGAACAAGCTACCGGTGGCGCTTTTGCCGGTGTAAATAGTCAGATCACCGATAGCGTTACTCAGGCCAATGTCAAAGTATTGGGTGATTCTCCGGCAATTGCATTGGGAAACTTGTATCAGGCGACCGCGCAAGCACTCGCCAATGCCGCTCACAATGCCACAACCGCGCAACAACAAGCCACTATTACGGCGCAAGCCGCGACAGCGATGGGAGTGAGTACGTTACTATCTGTTGAAACTGACGTAAGCAGTGGAGCAACCAAGAAGATACTCGGGTCATAGACAGAAGGGGAGAATAATTGTGAGTGTTAAAGTAAATGACGCAAAACTGAGTTTTGAGGAACTCGACCAGATTAATGGCGGAACTGTCATCGCAACGCATGATGCAGGGAAAGGCTATGATATGGCAATTTTCACCCTTTCACGCGGCTGGGGCGCCATGGACGAATTTTCTCGCGATTTGGCAAAGTGCAAGGAGCTTGTCAGCGCGGATAAAAACTGGTTGGGCGCGATGGAGAAAGAAGTTGCCCGTGCGACCGTATTGGGCAACAGCTCTCAAGCGCACTACATTTCAGGTCTTCTTGCTGCTACAAAAAATGATTTGGGTATCAAATAGTCCGCTTGGTGATTGTTTTTTAATAAAAACAGCCTGAAAGGAGACAGCTATGGACAGCAAAGAAACCAAAGCCGACCTGAAGCTGGAAGAACTGGAACAAGCCAATGGTGGTGACGCAACCCCGGAATTACAGGGAGACATAACTACCGGAATAGTAAATTTTTACAAAAATTCTGCCGAACAATTTGACCTTGCTGTAAACAAAATGACTGCCGACGCTTCAACACCAAATACCGGCGCTGGCACGGTTAGCACCGCAAAGCTTACTACTGACGGAATGGTTGTTCAAGCCAAACAAAGTATCAGAGATAGTATCGGCGGTGCTGCGTCGACTGTGTTTAATACTATAAAAAAACTGGCACAACAACTGGGGCAATGAACGGCGGAGGATAAGCAACTGATGCAAACCTATAATCAGGCAAACACCCTGGCGAGCAATATGCTGGCTGCCTATTCAAAAAAAATGGAAAATATTGCCGGAAATTGCCGATGAATGAAATAACATTAAGGCAAATTCAACGAAAAAGGCAGCGCTGAAATGTAAGTTTTAGTGCAGCCTTTTTTATGTTTAAAGAGCAATTGTGAATACCGCTTTGCCATGCTATCATTATATTGTAACGATTTGAATGGCTGCATCTGGTTAAAATGCGATTGATAAATTCGGGAGAATTACAATGTTAAGAGGCATATTGCTGTTGGTCTGTATTGGAATATTTTTGTTGTCAGCACGTGAGGCGGAAGCCGGAGCGGCTAACCGCTTCCCCGAACGCGAGGGAAAAATCGCTGTGCCGGGTGGCAATATCTGGTATAAAATTGTTAATCCGGCTGCCAAAGGAGTGCCGTTGATTTGTATCCACGGCGGGCCGGGGATGCCGCATGACTATCTGGAACCGCTCGAAGATCTTGCCGATGAGCGGCCGGTAATTTTTTATGATCAACTGGGCTGCGGCAATTCGGATATTCCGACGGAGACTTCTTTGTGGCAGGTCGAGCGGTTTATTGTTGAACTGGACATACTGCGGCAGCAACTGGGAATTGACCGCTGTTATCTGCTTGGGCAATCTTGGGGCAGTATGCTCGCGGCAGCTTATCTTACGCAGGATAAAACGCCCGCCGGAGTGGAAGCGGTGATTTTTGCCGGTCCGGCGCTGTCGGCGCCGCGCTTTATCAATGACACCAAAACCCTAGTCGAGGCTTTGCCGCCAACTACCCGTGCAATTATCAGCGACTGTGAGCGGCGCGGCGACTATGAGAATCCGCAGTATCAAGAGGCGCTGCAGTTGTTTTATTCACTGCACGTCTGCCGGATTCCCTGGCCGGATTATGTGCTGCGGGCGCTTGGTAAAATGGGGATGGCGCAATATAGTTATATGTGGGGGCCAAGTGAATTTACGGCAACCGGTATTTTGAAAAACTTTGATGCCACGCCAAAGCTTCCGCTGTTAAAAATTCCGGTACTGTTGACTTGCGGCGAGTTTGATGAAGCCACACCGGTAGCAACAATGTATTACGCATCCTTGTTGCCAAATTCACAGTATGTTGTCTATAAGAATGCATCGCACCTGCATCACGGCGAGCGCCGTGCGGATTTTGTCATTGATGTGCGTGAGTTTTTGAATAACAAAAAACTGCAGTCAGGTTGGAAATAATGATAAGAAAACTTAGTGACGCTGATAACGATGTTGTCATGCCGTTTTTGTTACGGGAACCGGCAAAAAATTTATTTATTATTGGCGATATTTATAACAACGGCTATTCTCGTGAATTTCAGGAATGCTGGGGTGATTTTATGCCGGATGGCACGTTGCGGGCGATGCTGTTGTTCTACCACCAGCATTTTATGATTGCGGCGAACGGCGAGCATGACCGGCAGGGCTTCGCGGAAATTATCCGGTCTTATCCGCAATTTATAAATATTGCCGGTACCTCAGAAAATGTCGCCGATTATCGGCCGCTCCTGGATTTGACGACGCCGCGCAAGTTCTGCTTTGCGCAAATGGATGTGTTGACGGAATTCGGAAAGAACGATGTTAAGGTAGAATGTGCCACTGCTGCGGATGCTCAAGCGGTTGCGGCATTGCTTGCGACAATAACCGAATTTGCCCAACCGGCGGGCGCCGAGCGGATTGCATCGGCAATAATCCGTGGCGAAAGCCGGTATTATATCGTGCGCGAAGCCGGGCAGGTGGTCGCAAATGCGGCAACAGTAGCCGAAAATCCGCATTCAGCGATGATTGTTGCGGTAGCCTGCGCTAAAAATCACCGCGGTCGCGGCTATGCAACCGCCTGTATGCGGATGTTGTGCGAAGCGTTGTTAAGTGAAGGCAAGAAGCTGTGCTTGTTTTTTGACAATCCGGCGGCCGGAAATATTTACCGCAAATTAGGGTTTTACGATATCGGCGATTGGATGGCGCTGAACAGGAAAAAAGCAACCTGACTGTTGCAAAAACTCTTATTGATTTTGCGGCAGCAAAATCGGCAATTAACTGTGAGGTTTTGTTTATGAAAGTTATTTACACAACCGGAAGTGAAGAACTATTGGACGAGCTGCAACCGTTTTGGGAAATGCTAACAGCACATCACCAGGAAAAATCGGTGTATTTTAAGCAGCATTTTGCCGCGGTGCAATATGCCGACCGAAAAGCCCGGTTTTTGAAAAAAACGGTTTCCGGTAAATTGCGGGTAGAATTTGCCAAAAATGCTGATAGCGGTGAAGTAGCAGGCTATTGTGTGAGCAGCATTGATGATGATAAAATCGGTGATGTGGAGTCGCTTTATATTAAACCTGAATACCGCAGGCAGGGTATCGGCGAACAGCTGATGCACAATGCGCTTAACTGGCTCGACGAACAGGGTTCGATAAAGAAAACACTAAGTGTCGCTTATGGCAACGAGCAGGTGTTTGATTTTTACGCAAAATTTGGCTTCTACCCCCGCAAAACGGAGCTAGAACAATTGAGAGGTGGGTCGCTATGAAAAACCAGGCACAAGTTACCGTAAGAGCATTCAAAGACGCTATTGAACGGCATCTGTCCACCAGTGTCGGAATTATTCCCGAATTTGCCACACACGAAGATTATTACCAGGCGCTGGCCTATGCGGTGCGTGACCAGTTGATGATTAATTTTAGTTATAGCCTGCCGCACATGTTGCTGAATAATGAAAATCGCGTGGTCTGTTATTTTTCGGCCGAATACCTGATGGGGCCGCAACTGGGGAACAATTTGCTGGCGTTAGGCATTACTGACACTGCGCGGCAGGCGGTTGCCGAACTGGGTTTGAATTTTGATTTGTTATTGGACTGTGAGCCGGAACCGGGGTTAGGCAACGGTGGCTTGGGCCGGTTGGCGGCGTGCTATATGGATTCATTTGCCACGACGAAGACTCCGGCAATTGGTTACGGTATTCGTTACGAGTTTGGCTTGTTTGAGCAGGAAATCAGGAACGGCAGTCAGGTTGAAAATGCTGATATGTGGTTGACCAACGGTTTCCCCTGGGAGATTCAGCGGCCGCGTTCGGCATATTTGGTAGGTGTTGGTGGCCGTGTCAGCGATTTTTCTGACGCAAAAGGCGGCAACTACCGGAATTGGGAACCGGCAAAAACAATTACCGGCATCCCCTGCGAGATTGTCGTTCCGGCGTATGGCTCCAAAGCGATAAGCATTTTACGGTTATTTAAGGCTGCGGCAACTAAGGATTTGGATTTTGAAGCATTTAACACCGGCGATTATTACCGCGCCGTTAATGCCAAGGTGCTGTCGGAAAACATTTCTAAAGTGTTGTATCCAAACGATGAACGCAGCGAAGGCAAGCAATTGCGGCTGAAGCAGCAATACTTTTTTGTTTCCTGCGCTTTGCAGGAGATGCTGAGTATCATTGAGGATGCGTATGAAAGCAACGAACCGGCAGATAAGTTTGCCGACCATTTTGTTGTGCAATTGAATGATACCCATCCGGCAATTGCCGTTGCTGAACTTATGCGAATTCTCGTGGATGATCATCGGGTGTCCTGGGATGTTGCCTGGGCAAATGTTGTCCGAACCTTTGCCTACACCAATCATACTCTGCTTCCGGAAGCGCTGGAGAAGTGGACGGTTGCGATGTTCGGCGAACTATTGCCGCGGCATTTGGAAATAATTTTGGAAATCAACCGGCGCTTTTTGCTTACAGTGCGTGAAAAATTTCCCGGCGACGAAGAACTGGTGTCCCGGGTATCGATTATTGAGGAATGTGGCGAACGCTATGTGCGGATGGCCTATCTGGCTTGTGTTGGCAGTCATGCAATCAATGGCGTGGCCCGGTTGCATTCGGAACTGTTGAAATCAACAGTGCTAAAAGATTTCTACGCATTGTGGCCGGAAAAATTTCATAATATAACCAACGGGGTAACGCCGCGGCGGTTTATTGCGTTGATTAATCCGGGAATGACCGAGTTGATAGAAGAAAAAATTGACGGTGCCTGGCTGAGTGACTTATCTGAACTGCGCAAGCTGGAACCGTATGCTGACGATGCCGATTTTCGCAGCCGCTGGCATGAAGCAAAGCTTGCCAACAAAAAACGATTGGCCGCAGTAATCGAAGAGCGCACAGGCGTTAAGGTCAACCCCGATTCGCTGTTTGACGTGCAGGTCAAACGGATTCATGAATACAAACGCCAGCAAATGAATATTTTACATGTTATCGCGTTATATAACCGGTTGAAACGCGGGGACTGCGCCAACGTACCGCCACGCACGGTAATATTCGGCGGCAAAGCGGCGCCGGGCTATTACACCGCTAAACTGATTATCCGGCTGATAACTTCGGTGGCAAAAGTGGTAAACAACGATCCAGAGACTAATGGATTGTTAAAAGTCGTATTCTTTCCGAATTATAATGTCAAAAATGGCAGTTTGATTTTCCCGGCGGCGGACCTGTCCGAGCAAATTTCTACTGCCGGCATGGAAGCGTCCGGCACCGGCAACATGAAGATGGCGATGAATGGTGCGCTGACCATTGGCACCTTGGATGGCGCCAATGTGGAAATTCGCGAAGAAGTGGGCGAAGACAACTTTTATTTATTTGGCAACACGGTTGAACAGGTCGAAGCGCTGCGCTGCGATTGTTACAATCCCCGGGAATATATTGATGCCTGCCCGGAACTGCAGGAAGCGTTGACGCAGATTGAATGCGGCAGGTACTCGGACGGTGATTGCGGGTTGTTTGCACCGATTGTCAAACACTTACGTGAGTATGACCAGTATTTGCTATGCGCGGATTTTGCCGATTATCTGCGTTGCCAGCGGCAGGTTGAGCGGGAGTATCTGGAGCGTGAAACCTGGTTGCGAAAATCGATTTTAAATGTTGCCCGCATGGGGAAATTTAGTTCCGACCGGGCAATCCGCGATTATTGCAAGCTGATTTGGAATCTTGACGAAAAGAACAAGTTATAATAAAAATGCATAAATGCGTTTGCGCCCCTCTCTGGTTGACGGAGAGGGGTTTCTTAATTTTGTAAAATTACACAAGTTGCAATAATTGACGTAAAGGATTATAATACGCCGCATGCAGGAGCGTGGTGCGGTATCACCATAATTTTGCAAAGCGTTTGTTCAAAAAAAACAGAAAATGCAAAAAACAAAAAAATGAGGTAAGATAATGAATAAAGTACACATCGTAGTTGATAGTACGGCGAACATTCCGCAAGATTTTTTGCGGGAAAACGAAAATTTGCACGTCGTGCCGATTAAGATTATTATCGGCGAGCAGGTAATCGATGAGCCGGAGCTGACGGCGGATGAGATATTTGAGTATGTCGAGTCAAAAGAGATGGATGCTACGACCAGCCAGCCGGCACCGGGTGAATTTGCCGCGGTATTTGATAAAATAACGGCGGCGGGTGATTATGCCGTGGTCGTAACTGTTTCCGCTGGTGTGAGCGGTACCTGGCAATGTGCCGGCAGTGTTGCCAGACAATATGCCAAAAATCAGGTGTTGGTTGTAGATTCGTGCTCGGCAGGCGTGGGGTTGCTGAATTTAGTGCGGCAGGGGCTGGCGTTGGCACAAACCGGCAAGAGTGCCAAAGAAATTGCCGAGTTGTTAGAAACCGCGGTGGCACGCAATGATATTTATATTCTTCCGGGAACGCTTGAATATTTACACAAAGGCGGACGAATCGGCGGCGCAGCCGCGCTGTTTGGCAGCTTGCTGCAGATTAAACCGATTTTGACCGTTGAGAACGGTAAAATCGCCGTACTGGACAAGGTGCGAACCCGCAGCAAGGCGCTGTTGCGGATTATGGAGGAATTGCCGCCGGCGGAGGAAATCGAATGGATTGGTATCACGCACACCGAACGCCCGCAACCGTTGGCGGAAGTAATTGCCTTGGTCCGGGAAAACATCGGTATAGAAAATGTTGAAGTGGCAGAGTTGGGAGCATCGCTGGCGGTACATTTTGGGCCGGGTTGTGTTGTTGTGATGTTGCAACGAAAAAAATAAAACCGGTTCTGATATATTCTAATATCCCGCACGACGGTAAAACCTATCGTCGTGCGGGATATTTTTTTCAAAAATTCGCAGGATATCAGGTAAAAGCTATAAAAAATATAGAATAGTCAGGCGTGAGGCGCTATAATTTTAAGGTAACAGAAGAGTGGTAAACGAGAAACGGAGGCACAGATAATGTTGATGTCAGAATTAAGCAACGGCGATTGCTTTAAGGTCATAAAAGTAACTTTAGCCGGCGAAATCGGAAAACGAATTTCTGAAATGGGCTTTACGCAGGGAACCGAGGGGAAAGTTGTCCGCAGGGCGCTGCTGGGCGACCCGATTGAAATTTGCATATTACGCTATAATGTTTCGTTGCGCAAATCCGAAGCCGACGGGATTGAAATCGAAAAAATTCCGGAACTGACTTGTGTATGTAAACGCCGTCGCAGTTGTAAAGCACGATTGGAGAAGGGATAAGGATAATATGCCGGAAAATAAAATTGAAACAGTAATTCGCATCGGTCTTGCAGGCAACCCGAATGCCGGGAAAACGACTTTGTTTAACGCGATTACCGGTTCGCACCAAAAAGTAGGCAACTATGCCGGTGTGACCGTAGAAAAAAAAGAGGGGCGCAGGCAGTACAAGGGCCGGGAGTTGATAATTTTTGATTTGCCCGGTACTTACAGCTTAACGGCTTATTCAGCGGACGAAGTTGTGGCGCGGGATTTTATTCTTGAAGAAAAACCGGACATTATCATTGATGTTATTGACTCCACGAATATCGAGCGCAATCTGTATTTTTGTCTGCAATTACAGGAATTGGGCGTTCCGGTGGTCGGCGCTTTGAACATTATTGATCAGGCCGAGAGCATGGGTCTGGATATTGATGAAGAGCTGCTGAGTGAATTGTTGCAGCTGCCGTTGGTAAAAACCGTGGGTGCAAAAAAACAGGGTTTGGATGAACTTCTGGATATTGTGGTGCAGGTTGCCGATGCCGCAAAAATTGCCGGCGTCCTTAATCCTTCGGAAATAAAAGTTTATTATGGCGACGAGTTAGAGCGCGAGATTGAACGTATTGAGACACTGGTCAAACAAGACGAGAAGTTCACCGCAATTTATCCGGCACGCTGGATGGCAATTAAACTAATCGAAAAAGATAAAGATGCCAACAAGAAGTTGCGCGAGCATAAGGATTATGCGCTTATTGAAAAAGAAACCCGGCGCCATATCCAGCATTTGGAGAAGCATTTTGGCCGCGACTCGGAAATCATCGTCTCGGAACAGCGTTATGCCTATGTAAACGGTGCTGTTGCCGAAGCGGTGTTCAGTGAAGAACGTACGCATGTTTCGCTGTCTGAAAAAATCGACTCAATTTTGCTCAACCGATTTTTAGGGCTGCCGATATTTTTGTTTTTTCTGTGGGCGATTTTTCAGTTCACGTTTATAATCGGTGAATTCCCCAAAGATTGGATTCAAGCCGGATTTGGCTGGCTGAGTGTCGCACTTTCCGGACTGCTGCCGGAGGGCTTGCTGCGTTCGTTAGTGGTCGATGGAATCATTGGCGGTGTCGGTTCGGTGTTATCCTTTGTACCGTTGATTATTATACTGTTTTTGTTGATTTCGGTGCTGGAAGACACCGGTTATATGTCCCGCGCCGCGTTTATTATGGATAAATTTCTGCATATCTTCGGATTGCACGGACAATCTTTTTTGCCGATGATGCTGGGTTTTGGTTGCTCGGTTCCGGCGATTATGGCGACGCGCACCATGCGCAGCGTCCGGGACCGAATCATGACAATTATGGTGGTGCCGCTGATGAGTTGCGGCGCGAAACTGCCGGTCTATGTGTTGCTGGCGGCAGCCTTTTTTCCGAACAATGCCGGTAATGTAGTCATGTCAATTTATCTGATTGGCATTGCGCTGGGATTGGTTTCGGCAATGGTTTTCAAACGAACGGTGTATAAAGGCAAATCCACGCCGTTTGTAATGGAACTTCCGACCTATCGCGTACCGACGGTACGCGGTATCCTTTGGCACGTCTGGGACAAGACCTGTCATTATTTCCGTAAGGCCGGCACGATTATTTTGCTGGCATCGGTTTTGGTATGGGCGATAACGACTTTTCCGCGAACGGTTGCCGATCCGGCGAAACATGCCTCCGAAAGTCAGGCCGAGATTCAAATGGAAGACAGTTATGCCGGGCAGATTGGCAAGGTTATCGAACCGGTGTTGCGGCCGATAGGTTTTGACTGGAAAGTCGGAATTGCGGTTATTACCGGGTTTGCGGCAAAGGAAGTAGTGGTTTCAACTTTGGGCGTGCTCTACAAAGTTGAAAGCAATGACGCGGACGTCAATGCCGGCCAGAGTCTGGGCGAAGCCTTGAAAAAGGACAGAAATTTCTCGCCGTTGATTGCTTATATTCTGATGTTGTTTACACTAATTAACGTACCCTGTTTTGCAGCGCTGGCAGCTATAAGAGCTGAAATTGGCTGGAAATGGTTAGGTTTCAGCGCGGCTTATAATTTTGTGTTGGCGTGGGTGGTATGTTTTGTTGTCTATCAGGCAGGGTTGTATTTCGGATTATAATTGTAGAATTCATTGAGGCAAATATGCGCACTTTGAACATTATGAAAACCACGCTTGCGGACAAAAAACTACATCTGATAATGCTGGGAATTATTATCACGCTGGTAGAGGCGCTGATAATTCCCTGGCATTCGGGTAGCCATTATTATTTTTATCAGGCGTTGACAATTATTGTTTGCGTTGGCAGCGGAATCTCCGATACTTATCAGAGCGCGCGCAGCCGGATTTGGGCAACTTGTTTCGGACTGGGCATCGGTACGGTTGCCGCTTACACTTTGCCGATGAACCCCTGGATTGCGATTGTCGGTTATCTGTTAATTTTTTTTATCGCTGAGCGGTTCAACTGGCAAGAATACATCAATGCCGGTGGTTCGATGTTTCTGGTTGTCTACTTTTATCACAATATCACCAATCACGAAAATGTGTTTGTATATTCCGGATGGCGGTTACTGCATACTTTGATTGGTATCGTCATAATTTTGTTGCTTAGCCGCTGGTATCTAAAAAACGATATCAGCGGCCACCGGCAATTGTCGTTGAAAATCACGGCAACAGCGGACGGATTGTTGGCGCTGGTCAAAAAAATTTTGGTCAACAACCGCCGGATTCTGGAAAGCGATTTAGAGAAACTAAAACGGGATATTGTCGAAATTGATAAATTGCATAGTTTTTTGCAAGCCGAACACATAATCCGAAAAAAACCGGCCGCCGGAATCGCTGTTGCGGCAGAAACAATTGCTACACTGGATGATGTGCGTGTAGCATTGTATTATTTGTGGGCCAATAGCTATCGGCCGGGACAATTGGATGACGACACCAGGGCGATGATCGTACAAGAATTTGCTTGCCGAAATGATTCGGTTGAAAAGACGCAGGTGGTATATACTAACAATCTGGCAGTCCGAAAGCTGATAGTCGGCCGGCAAATACTTCTGAAACAGTTGTCGCGGCTGATAAGTGGCGAGGCCGGAATATGAATAAAATAAAAATCAGCCATATATTGCGGGACAGTAAATTCCATATTCTGGCAATCAGCACGCTGCTTTGTGTCCAAATTACCACCAGCTTTTCCATGGGCGGGACGGCGGTGCTATACTGTGTGCTGGCGGTTTGGATGGTGGCTGATTATCGGTTAGTGTTAATGTTGGATATGGCAAAGACGGCGATATTGGCGTTTTTGTTGCCGGCAATTGCCGTGAGTGCCATAAATTTAGTAATGCCCTGGAATAATATACCGGCCGGAGCGGCACGGCTGATGGTCGTAGTGGTTATCGTGGCGCTGGTTTTCGATTTGTTGGGCGAAGCGAAAGCTAAACGGTTGGGGTTGATTATGGCGGTAGTAATCGAAATATTGGTGCCGACCAAAGATCAGCCGGGAGTTTTTGCGTTGCTGGTTCTTGACAGTATTATCGGCGTCGGTGTGGCATTGGCGACAGGGTTTGTGTATTATAACCTGACTGAGTACTCGGCCTATCTCAAACACAAAAAAAAGATTTTTAATGAACTGCGGTTGTGTGAATTGCTGGGCAACCAACTGGAGCGATTTTTTGCCGGAGCGGACATTGACTGGCCAGTGCTGCGTTTGGAAATAAACGAGTTTAAAGACAATCGCTTTTTTTATAACCGCGCTAAACCGGGTGACGCCGATCAGGTTAAATTATTTTACGATTTGGTGCTGGAAATTTATTGTCTGCTGACCATGCTAAGAGGCTTCCAGGTTTTTGATGCCGAAAGTATTAATGAAGCGCAGGCGGTTTTCCCAAACAGCCGGTTAAGCCAGCCGACAGACAGCGGTAAAGAATTTTATTGTGAAAACATCGGTGCCCGGTCCGCACTGTTTAATTATCAGCTGTTGCAGGATATCATTGCCCAACGGGTCAATAGTTACAAAATCGAATTACGAGCGTGACTCTCGAAAATCTTTTTACAGGTTCTGAAAATAATGTTTCACGTGAAACATTATTTAAATGACCAAAAATAAGTTTGGGTAAAAGTTTGCGGTGATATATAACAAGAACCGTCCGACATTTTTGTCGGACGGTTCTTGTGTGCACAGGCGTTGAGCGGTTATTTTGCTGATGCCACCAGTTTGTTAAAATCGGCAAGCGGGTAACGGGCAACTTCGGCGTTATTGTAAACCAGACGGACGATATAATTTTTTGCATCATCTTGATAGACTTCGAATTCAATATGTGAGGCGTAGCCGGGTGCCTGGCTAAGCGGGTGATTCATCAATGTCATGAGCGGCAAAATTGTCAAATCATGGCCGGAATAATACACAAAGCGGCGGTCGTTCTGATTGGCAATTTTGGTATTGATATCGTTACCGATGCGTTGCAATAATTCTGCGCCGCAAATCGATGAGACTTTTTTTGTCTTGTATTCATAAGCCAGTGCCCAGCTGGTTAGCTTTAATATTTGGGCTTGATCGCTGTCGGTCAATCCGGCTGGTAAAGGAATATTGTTTTTGGAGCGTACCAGCAAAACATCGCCGACAGTCATTACATCGTTTAACCCGGTTATGTTATTGCCTAATATTTTCGTCCAGCGGGCAAAGTTAGCTTGATTTTGCTGTTCGGTTTTTTGCCATTCGGGTTGGCTATAAACGTTTTCCTTCATTATCCGCAGATAATCAGTGTATGGAGTTATAATCAAACTTGAGTCGGCGGCGATCATCCGTATCGGAACCGGTTGAAAGCGTTTGGGCAAAGCGGCCTGACCGTCCGGCAATAATGAACCATAGCCGAGCGGATACAGTCCGTACAACAAACTTTCCGCGCTCATCATCGTCCGGTTGGTATCGCTGGAATAAACGGCGATATATTTGTTGTTGAATTTTTCCGGTAATAATCGCTGGTTTTCCATGTAATTCTGATGGTATTGACTGCCGACGCTGAACAACTGATTCATACCGGTCGGAGTGAGTTCGGCGCTTTCATTTTTCCAGTCGATCGGTGAATTTACGATTTGGTCAAACGGTGTGCGGTCACCGTGGCGGGTTACGGCAACAACCATGACCAGTTGCTCACTCGCAAACGCCGTGGTAATGAGAATGTTAAAACTGAGAACAAACACAAGCAGCGCATGAATAAATGGTTTTCTTCTTAAATTCGTCATGAAAAACTCCTTATATATAATCGGTACTTAGTCTAAATTCGCCACTAATAATGAAATTCCTGCAATCAGGGTGTCATTATTTAGCGTCGCAGTTTTAATTCAGCAGAATTGTGGTAAAATGTAATCAATGAAATTCTTGGAGATGATATGAAAAGAATTAACGTTTTCATTGGTGTCGTTGTGGCGTTGCTTTTGTTTGTTTGTGTCGCGTTTGCCGAAGTACAGGAGATTACGGCAACTGGTGAATATACGATGGGTGAAAACGAAACAATATTGAATGCCAAAAAACTGGCGCTCAGTCAGGCGTTGCGTGCGGCGTCGGAGCAGGCTGGTGTCCTGGTGGAGAGTTATACCAAAGTTAAAAATTATCAGGTTACTGTCGATGAAATAAATGTGCTGGCGTCGAGCGTCGTCGAGGTCGAGGACAAGAGTTATCAGGAAATAAAACTGCCGGTAGGTATGAAAGTCGTATGTACGATAAAAGCTAAGGTTAATACCGGAAACATTGATTTGTTGCGCAGCAAAAAAGCCAACCAGTTGCCGCCGGTTGACTCGTCTAAAGAATATGCGCAAATGCAGGCGCAGGTGAAAGATTTGTTTGCCAGCATCACGCAGTTAAAAGCTGAATTTGCGGCGGCGACCACTGTTGAACAAAAAAAAGTGGTGGTGGAGAAAATTGCCAAATCCGAGCAGCAAGTTATTGCATTATCCAACAAACAATACAATATTTCCGCTCAAGCCTGGTACAACAAAGCGCTGGAGTTTAAGACGGCTGGCAACAATAATCTTACACTTAAGTGTTTGGACAAGGCAATCAGTCTTGATGTTAACTATTATGACGCCTATATCGAACGGGCGAAAATCGAGGAATTATCCGATGCCACTTACGAAGAGGCAACCAAAGATTATTTAAAAGCGTTGTCGATTAACCCCAAAGACAATGCGATTTGGGACAAGGTGTTGGCAAACGCCACGGACCAGCAGAAGCTGGGCTATTTTAACCAGATGATCAAAAATGATCCGGAAAACCCCGACCTGGTCGTTCAGCGGTTATATTTGGAGCGGACGCTGGATCAATACGATGCAGTTGTCGCTGACTATAATTTGCTCGCAAAACTAACTAACGATGATAAGTATGTAATTGAGCATGCGGATTATGCCTGGGACAATGCCCGTTATTATGATGCGTTGCAGTTGTACGGTTCGGTTTATGCGCCGCAACCCAATCAGGGAATTGCTAAAGGCTCAAAAAACTATAGCGATTATTTGCTGCGCGCGCAGGCGTTGGAGAACAAGGGTAAGTTTGCTGCGGCAACCTACGATATCGACTTTGCGTTGAAATATGCGCCGAATAACGAAGCAGTGTTGTTTCAGCGGGCCCAGATGCAAAATAACCGCCAGGAATATGCCGATTCGGATGTGATTTGTGAACAATTAATAAAAAACAATCCCCTGGATGTCCAGTCCTATGTTTTGTCGGCACGGAACAAGATGGCGCTTGGCCAAAAAGCTGAAGCTGCAGTTTACATAGAAAATGCCCGTTCGATAGATAACAACGCGTTTAGTATTACTGATAAAATTTGGTTAGCGGCGGGTAATGCGGTTATAAATGGCCATACTGATATCATTAATGCAGTAGTGTTTAGCCCGAACAGTCAATATTTGGTGAGCGGCAGCGACGACAAGACAATTATATTATGGGAAGTTGCCAGTCGTGAACGGGTTGCTACGTTGTCCGGACACGACGATTACGTCGAAGCATTGGCGGTTAGTTCAGATGGCCGTTATTTGGCGAGCGGAAGTAACGATAAAACAGTCAAGCTGTGGAGTATGGCAAGCGAGCAATGCGTTGCAACGCTAACCGAACACGAAGAGGCAGTTACTTCAGTAGCATTTAGTCCGGACAGCCGTTATCTGGCGAGTGGCAGCTGGGACGGCAGGGTAAAGCTGTGGGAAGTCGCAAGTCGGCAATGTGTTGCAACGTTTGCTGAGCATAGCGGTGGAATTACGGCGGTGGCGTTTAGCCCGGACGGTCGCTATCTGGCGAGCGGTAGTGGTGATAAGACAATCAAGCTGTGGGATTTGGCGGACGATAGTTGTGCTGCAACACTAATTGGGCATGATGATTATGTAGATACAATTGCCTTTAGTCCGGATAGTAAATATTTGGCGAGCGGCAGTGATGACAAAACCGTAAAATTATGGAATGTCGCTGACCGGCTGTGTATTGCGACATTTTCCGGCTATAATAATTATATTGCTTCGGTAGCATTTAGTGCGAATGGCAAATATTTAGCGGGTAGCAGCCAGGATGAAATTAAACTTTGGACGGTGTCCGATAATAAATGTATAGCGACACTGGCCGGTTACGGCAGATTTTTTAGCGCAATAGCTTTTAGCCCGAATGGTGAATATTTGGCGAGCAGTAGTGGGCTGGAAACGGTTTTGTTATGGGATTTGTCAGGAATGTAAGCCTAGCGCTTTTTCAAAATCCCCAACCACTCGCCGTAGGCGGCGGTAGCTTTGCCGTTTTCGACTTTAAAAGTCATGCTGAACCGATCGTCGTTTTGTGGCCAAAACCAGATAAACCGGTTGCCGTTCTGAGGAACAAGGTAGCCGGTTTTTTTATTGTGCGCGGCAGTGACGGTTAATTTACCGTCGGTTTTGGCAATGGCAAAGGCGCCGTAACAGTCGTTTTGATAGGTGCCGCAATAGTCTTTTAGTGCTAGCGGCGGCGGAGCCGCGCCCGCCGGAGTTGTCGGTGGTTGATAGGAGTTTGTGTCGCCGCACTCTTCACGCCAGGGTTCAAAATAATTTAGTTTTTGCAAATCCTTGCCGGTGGAACCGAGGATATATTCCAAAAACAATTCACGAACTGCGCCGCGAAAGTCAATCATGTCGGTGTTGCAGAGAATAACGATACCGGAATTTGTTGACGGTATCAGCGTTATGACCGAACACATTCCGTTTAACAGGCCATCTTTCTCAACGACCGTTTGGTTGTTGAAAAGAAAGCTGTTGCAGCCCAGGCAGTTATTGCCGTGGTCAAAACCATCCGGGCCGCCGTAGTTGTTGATTATAGTTGGTGTGAATACATCTGTTATCGAACTTGGCGAAATTATTTGCCGGTCATCGAAGCTACCGCCGTTGGTCAACATCAGCAGCAATTTGCTCATATCATTGGCGGTCGATGCCATGGTGCCGGCCGGGCCGAGCGGGTCGTAGTTGGTCATTGATACAGACAGATTTGTTTTTTGACAAAAATCATAACTATAAGGTTTGGCATAATCAGAATGGGCGGCAATAAAAGAACTGTCGGTTGAATGAGTAGTAGAATCAGTCATTTTCAACGGCTCAAACAGCTTGTCTTGTACCGCTTGTTCCCAAGTGGAACCATAGGCGCCGCCGACGACCGCGCCAGCTAACAAAAAACCGACATTGGAATATTGGGCGCGTTCACGAAAATTGTTGAGTTGCAGATATTTTACCCGCGCCAGGATTTCTGCTTTGTCATAACCAAAAACTGTTAAGTCATCGCCATCGAAGCTTTTTAACCCCGACTGGTGGCTAAGCAAGTCGGTAAGTGTCACTTTGTTTTCAACCATGCTGTCCGAAAAATTCAGTTGCGGGTAATAGCATTTCGCCGGATTGTTCCAAGCTAATGTACCGTTATCCACCAAGGCTCCGGCAGTAAGCGCCAAAACAAACTTACTAATACTCGCCAGTTGAAAGCAGGTATTTTCGTCGACCGGCAGTTTTTGGTCGATATCGCGCCAGCCATAGCCCTTACACAACACCAGTTTACCATTATCGACAATGGCGATTGCGGCACCGGGTGTTTTGAAGTACTCCAGCCGTGGTGCAATCTCTTTGTCAAAACTCTGCCATTTTTCGTCTGTTGTCACAACCGCCGCGCTAGCGCCAGGGTTTGTAACAAAAATAATCAATAGCAGTATTGTTAATATTAATAAAAACCGCATTAATTGTCCTCCGCGAAAAAACATTATTCCCAAATAATACCATAGTGCTCAAAATTCGCCAACTATTTGTAAAGCCGACTGAGCACTTATATATTTAGTGGAGATAACTGGTGGTCGTTTGTTTGACAAATGAATAGCAATTGAGTAAAATGTTATGTGCCATACAGCGTAAACCTGCAAGCAATTGGAGGTCGAAACATGGCGAAAAATATTTGTTGTATAAAAAAATTCATTATTGCGCTAATAAATATGCAGTCATAGCGACGGCTTGTTTGTTGGTGTTTTTTTATATTTATTTATAAAACCAATAAACAACAGGAGAGTTTTATGAAACAGTCGAGAAAAATCCGCCGGAGCTGGTTGCGGGAAATTCCTCAGTGGATGAGGTGTTTTTGCCGGTCGGTTCTTAAAGCTGCAAAGACACAAAGCCGCAGAGTTGTCAAGGGATTTAACTGTCTTCATAAAAATATCCAAACACAAATTTCACAAATTGGCGACGGCATCCGTGCGCACACTAAAGAATGGGCGGCGGCGGCATTGGCCGCCGGTTTATTCGTTTCGCCATATATGGTGGATGCTGCGCCGCAGGACGGAGTAGTCGTTGGCGGGCGGGCGACAATTACTCAGGCTGGTGATGTGACGAATATTGCCCAAGCCAGCCAGCGCGCGGCAATCGACTGGAGCAGCTTTGATATTGCCAAACACGAAACTGTCAATTTCCAGCAACCGAACGCCAGCGCGGTGGCGCTCAACCGGATTGTTGGGAATAACCCAAGCGCTATATACGGACAGCTGAACGCCAACGGTATAGTATATTTAGCTAATCCCAACGGCATGTATTTCGCACCCGGCGCCCAGGTCAATGTTGCCGGATTAATTGCGACCACTTCCCACGTTGACCCGCTGGCATTCATGCAGAACGGTACGATTAACACCAGCGAACGCAATGGCACAATCAATATCCAGGGCAGTATCTTTGCATCCGGCGGGCTGGTAGAAATCAAGGGGGCAACGGCAATCAATGTCGGCGGAATAATAAAAGCAACAACGCTTAACGGCAATGGCGGGGCAATTACTCTGAATAATGCCAATAATATCACCGTTAGCGGCACATTAAACGCCAATGCCGGAGCAACCGGCAACGGCGGTACGATTGAAATTATCGCCGACAAAGCAACCGGAACCTTGGCTGTTACCGGTGCCACCTTGCTCGCCCGCGGCGGCGATAGCGTTGGCGCCGGCGGGTTTATCGAGACCAGCGGCAAGAGCGTGTTGTTTGGCGGAGCAATGGTAAATGCCGGAGCGGCAAATGGTTCAGCCGGTTCGTGGCTTGTTGACCCGACGGATATAGTCATTGATAGCACCAGTGCTGCAGCGATAAGCTTGGCCTTAACCAGCAGCAACGTAACAGTTGCAACAGACGGAGAGATCGCTGGTAATGGTGATATCCTTGTAAACTCGACAATAGATTACGCTGCCGGAACTAGTAATCACGACTTGACGCTCTCTGCCTATCGGGACATTACCATCGTGAGCGGTCAGCAAATCCAGTACGGCGGTACTGGCACTTTGACTTTGCGTTGCGATAACAGCGGAACAGGTGTCGGGACGTTCAATGCAACCGATGCCAACGCAGTAACGTTGGGGACATTAGCAACCGCGAAAGTTTATTACAACCCGGCGACTTTCGGCACTGCGACTTCGTTTAACATCACCGGCGGTACCAGTATCGGTTACATGCTGGTAAATACCGCAGCCAACCTCGCTGCGATTGGCAACAATACCAGCTGGTGGGGCGATGGTTTTGCCCTCGGTAATGATATTGATATGACCGGAGTTACATATACGCCGATAGGTAATGCTGCCACGTCTTTCTCCGGAAAATTCGACGGCTTAAATAACACCATCAGCAATCTGACCATCAACACCACCAATGTCCAATATGTCGGTTTGTTTGGTTATGTCGGCAGCGGCGCGATAGTTAGCAGTCTGGTCTTGAACAGCCCGAATATTAGCGCCAGTTCTTCAAACACGGAGCTTTGTATCGGCGGTATCGCAGGGAAAAATCTTGGTGCGATAAATAATACTATTCTTAACGGCGGTAGTGTAACTGGCAGCAGCACTACTGGCGTGGTATATGTCGGCGGCATCGCCGGTGTTAACGCTGTCGGAAGCACGCTGGTTGGCGGTACTGTCAGCGGCGCTACCCTCAGCGGCAGCAACGTCAGTGACGGCAATGTTTGTGTCGGCGGGATTGCCGGGGATAATTGGGGGCTGATAACCGGAGGATTGGTCAGCGCCGGGTTGACAAAAGCCCAGGACTTTGGATCGGATTATTACAGCAGCAACCTTTATGCCGGCGGATTTGTCGGAATGAATGAGGCCGGAGCTGTTGTTAGCGGAGTTACTGCCAGCGGCGTTACTGTCATTGGTGATGGTACCGGTTTTTATTACAATGTTTATGCCGGCGGTATTGCCGGCCACAATTACGGGTTGATAACTTACGCTACTGGTAGCGGAATAACCGTCAGCAGCAGCAACATTACTTGCTTTGCCTTTGCTGGCGGTATCGCCGGACGAAATGACAGTACAATTTCCGGCGTGCAGCTTTCCGGATCGACAGTCAGCGCAACGGAAAATGTATTAGTATCTGATTGGGGCCAGGATTCTTTTGTTGGCGGCATAGCTGGAATAAACGGTGATGGTGCGCTAATCACCGACGTAGCAGTGACCGGCGGAATAATGCGCGGCGCTTTGACCGGTAGCGGTTGCCCGGGCGCTACTGTTTTTGTTGGCGGGGTAGTCGGCAAAGACGATTCTAATAATAGCCATATTAATAACGTAACGATTACCGGCGCAACTATATCGGCCGCCAGCATAAACAGTACGCTCAGCGTAGCGGGTATTATCGGCGGAAGCGATGTGTGGCGGGGAAGTCGTGGCGCAACGGTCAGCGGCGTGACCATTACCGGTATTACGCTGGATAGCAGGACCGCCGGCGGGACAATCAGAACCGGTGGAATTGCCGGTAACTATTATGATGTGCTTACCTCTGCTTCGGTCAACGGACTGAACATCAGCGCCGATAGCAGCAGCGGAAAAGTGTATGCCGGCGGAAGCTTCGGCATTTATGGCGGCAGTTCGTTTACCGGCGCCGATACCAGAACGGTTTTGACTGGCGGTAACATTGCCCTGGATTATACCGGCGGCGGATCAATAACCGCAGGTATAACAGGGACTGCAGCAACAATTAATCAGATCAGCGAGGCGACGTTGACGTTGGGTGCGTCCACCATCAGCGTAGGGGGACTCGCGGTGACGGCGACCGGCGCGGTAATTATTAATGGTGCAACCACAATTAGCGCTGGCAACGGCACTATTCTTGCCAATAACGGCGATTTGACCTTTACGACATCCGGCAAACTGGCAGTTGCCGGAGCCGATAATCTGTATCTGGCGGCAACCTTTGGTAATATTATCAATAACTCGACGCTGGGCGCGACTGCGATTGAGATGGGTAGCGGGCGCTATATTCTTTGGTCGAACAAGAAGACTGATACTATATTAAATGGGTTGACACCGACGTCGGCAAGTACGCTTGGAACATATACGACGTATCCGCCTGCAAATGCTTATTGGACCAGCCACAACGGCAATTATGTAATGTATGCGATGGCTAGTAGCATCGTTATTAGCGGGTCGTTGGCAAATCTGTCCGTTCTTACAACGTACACTATTGATTTGTTGAGTAGCGGCAGCTTACTTGGCACGACAACAGCGCCAGGTGGCAGTAACTATTCAATCAACTATGACGGCGAACTAACTTCCCCGTTTATGGTTTATGTGAAAAATTTCGACTACGGCGGTAATGCGGCGGCGACGTTCGTCAGCGGCAGCAGCTACAATATCAGCAAAAATGTGTTGAATAGCAACGTCGCTGCCATGAGCGATTTGCGGACGATAGCGCTAAATAATTACTCGGTCGGCAACATGCCGTTTAGTTATACCGGCAACAATATTTTCCTGCAACCCGGCGTGGGCTTAACGGCCGACAGTTCACAGTTTATAGTGGACGGTAATATCACGATAACCGCCGCCGGACAGACTTATAGCGGCGCGGTGACGGCGATATCGGCGGCGACGCTGGCAGCGCTTAACAGCGGCGGGATAAACTTCGCGGGCAATCTGACGGCGACTGTTGCGCCGCTGAATATTATCACTACCGGTGGCGCAATCAATGTTGACGGAATAATCAACGCTGTTGGACAGACACTCACGATTAATACCGGCAGCGGCCATATAACCGCAACGAACGCAGCTAATGATTTTTCAATATTAAGCTTGAGCGGCGGACAAGCGGCAATTACCGATATCAACGGATTGACACTGGCAACATCGACGTTGACCGATGTAACTAATTATTTCGGCCTGACAGTGACGGCAAACGGCAATATCACACAGTCTGGAGCGCTGATAGTCAGCGGCAAGACGACATTGATGGATAGCGGTAATACGATAGCGCTGGATAACGTCAGCAACAATTTTAATCATTTGAATCTGACGGCTGCTAGCGCTGTAATACGCGACGGCAATGCTCTCTATCTTGCTGGCGCTGATGTTGGCAGCGCTGGTTCCCTGCAAATTACTACTGGCGGAGACTTGACACAGGGTACCAATGACGGCGAGCAAATCCTTGGTGGCGCTGTAACTCTTACGGCGGCTGGCTCGATCGGTCTAGAAAGCTCGTTCAACGACTTCAACGGCATACTCTGTTTAACTGCTGCCGCCGCGCGGGTACGCCAGCAGGATAACAGGAATTTGACATTGGGATCAGCAACGATCACCGGCGCAGGTATCGACAACGGCCTGGCAATATATGCATCAAGCAAAACAATCAGTCAGGCGCCAGGAACCAACCTTGATATTACCAGTTGGGCCGGATTCAATAATCCCACAGGTACAATTTCACTGCTCAATACCGGAAATAACTTTGGCGGTACACTTTCAGTCAGCGGCTACCCGTCCGATCAAGGGCCTTTGAAAGTGGAAATTCTTGCCGCTGGTCCGGTTACCTTGGGTTCCTGCCAGATTTCGGGCAGTTTCTTGCTGACGGCTGGCGGCAATGTCAGCCAGAGTGTTTCTAGTAGTCTGAAGGGCGGCATCACGGTATCGGCGCTGGGATTTGCTGTCGATTTGTCGCGGGCAAACTTTATTGAAAATACGGTTAGCGTTACCGGAGCCAGTGCTAACATTAATGCCGGTTCTTACGGAGTTGCGATTGGTAATATGCTGCTTGGTAGCGGCAACCTGACGTTGCAAAATTATGGACAAATATCACAGACCGGAACGATAACCGCGGGTGGTATTACCGTTGGCAATAGTGGCAGCGGGTACGGGATCACTCTGAACAACGCCAACATCATCAACGGGACGATTAATTCAAACTTTAGCGGCGCCGGCAATCATACTTTCTCGCTGAAAAATAATTCAACGACCGCGGGCGAGGTTGCTGTACGTGCGACAACTGGAGCGCTGACCAGTGTTACATTAACATATAGTAACGCCGGTGTGAATTTGTCGGAGATCAGCGGTAGTAACACCGCCACTACTATCAATGTTCGTGCTGGCGGTTCAGTATCTCAGACTGCGGCAATAACTGCCGGAACCGCAACAATAAATGCCGGCAGCAATCTCATAACCCTGACCAATACCGGCAACAATATATCGACGATGGGCTTAACCGGCGGCACTGCTTCGATAGTGGATAGTAACGGAATAGCTCTGGCAGCGAGCAGCTTGACGACGCTGGGATTGACGGTCAACGGTGCGGTAACCCAGAGCGGGTCGATAACCGCCGATACGGCAACACTTAACGCCGGTAGTTCTAGTATTGTGTTGAACGATGCGTCATACAGCAACAACTTCACAACTCTCGGACTGACTGGTGCCACGGCATTGGTTAAGGACATTAACGGCGTAACGTTAGCTGGAAGCAGCCTGACGCAGTTAGATGTAACTGCTAACGGAGATGTTCGCCAAAGTGGCGCGTTAACAGTCAGCGGTACAACGACAATTAACAATAACGGCAGCGGCAGCTCAATCGATTTGAGCAGTTACGCCAATGTGCTGACTGGCGCGGTGACATATAACTTCGCCGCGGGCGGCGTCCACGACGTCGGCTTGCGTGACAGCGTCACCAACGTCGGGCTGAACGTCGGGACATGGGCGTCCGGATCCACGCTCGACACGCTGTCTTTAGACCTAAACAAGGCTATCGAATTCGGTACAGGCAGTTTTGGTAGTCTGCCACTATCCGCGGTTGCGATGACGATAACAGCGACCGGTAACATTACCCAAACCGCGCCGATAACTGCCGGAACAGCAACGTTTAATGCCGACGGTAGTAATATTAACCTGACTGGCCCGGCAAATAGCTTCGGGGCAATGTCGTTTACCGGCGATACAGTTGGTGTTGCCGTTACCGGGCCGGTAGCTTTAACAGGCGGTATCCAGACTAGTTTAAACATTACTGCCAACGGTGCAGTAACCCAGACCGAGGCGTTAACCGCAGGCACAGTAACAATCAATGCCGGCAGCAGCGCGATAACACTGGACAGAACAACCAACGATTTTGACACAGTGTCTCTTACCGGTGGAACGGCAACAATATATGACAAGGACGAATTGACGTTCGGCGCAAGCAATCTGGCAAGCCTTACTGCCAGCGCGACGACTTTTAACGTCAGTGACAACGTCACCGCGATCAGCGGTGTAACACTTAATGCTTTCGGCAGCAACGGTACGGCCGGACAGATAACTTTTGCGAGCGGTAAAACGATAACCGGAACAACCGGTATGGCAAGTATTACTGCGAGACCGTTGGCTGCTACAGCGACCAGCCTAATATCAGGATACAGCTCCATTGTTGGAACATATTCACTGTATGACAGTACCGATTTGAACAACGTACGCAATGACTTGTCAGCCAACGCGACATACAATCTTAGCGCTGCGACGTTAGATGCTTCCGGTATCGCGAATTTTGTGCCGATTGGCGATAGCTCGACACCGTTTTTAGGAAAGTTCTACGGACTGAGTAATACTATCATTAATCTAACCATTAATCAGACTGCTCAATATGTGGGTTTGTTCGGTTATGTCCGTGGTAGCGGTGCAACGATTGGCAATCTGACTTTGAGTAGTCCATCGATAACCGGCAGTTCGAGTAGTACAGAGGTGTATGTTGGTGACGTGGCTGGATACAATGATGGTGGTACAATCACAGGAATTGCTGTGACCGAAGGCACAATTAGTGCCAGCAGCTTGAATAATGCCGTTACTGTCGGTGATATTGTCGGGGGAGGTTCAGGCACCAACAACCTGCATGGTCATTTACTTAATGGAGCAGTAACCCTACAGCCAGCTAGCAACACTGTTCTTGTGACCGGTACGAGCGCAAGTATTGTTCAAACAGCCGGAACGGTGTTCACGATTGGATTATCCACCATCAGCGCCGGTGGACTGACGGTGACGGCTACCGGCAGTGTCGGGCAAAGCGGAGTGTTGAATGTCACGGGTGTTACGACTATTAATGCCGGAGCTAACACGATAACGCTTGACGACACGTCAAATGACTTCGGCACAGTTTCGTTGACAGGCGGGACGGCAAGAATATACGATATGAACAATATAACTCTTGGTGCCAGCAATGTTGCCAGGCTTATTGCCAGCGCGACGACTTTTAACGTCAGTGACAACGTCACCGCGATCAACGGTGTGACGCTTAACGCTTTTGGTAGCAGCGGTAGCGCCGGGCAGATAACTTTCGCAAGCGGCAAAACCATCGCTGGAGCAACTGGGACGGCAACTATCAATGCAAGACCATTGGCTGCTACTGCAACTAGCTTAATATCCGGATACAGCTCTCTTGTTGGAACATATTCATTATATGACAGCGCTGATTTGAACAACGTGCATAATGATTTGTCAGAAAATGCTCAATATTATTTAAATAATGACATCGATACGGGATTGTCCGGATTTACGCCGATAGGAAACGATACAGACAGCTTTGCCGGGAAATTCTATGGACAGAGTCATACCCTCGGAGGGTTGACGATCAATGGAACTTCCTTGCAATGTATAGGTCTATTCAGCCGTATTAGCGGATCAAATGCCACCGTCAGCGACCTGACGTTGGCTGCGGCGCATGTTGGTGGAAGTTTAGAATACGACCTCTATATTGGCGGAATTGCAGGAGACAATCAAGGAACAATTACTGGTAGCACGGTGGATGGGTGGACGATTGAAAGCAGCGGTGCGTATACAGATTACCGTGTTGGCGGAATTGCCGGTCAAAATGGCGGAACGATTGCCGGAAGTTCCGTGAGCGGTGCAACGATTAGGTGCAGTAGCGAAGAAGAACAAGTTTGTATTGGCGGAATTGCAGGATTAAATTATGGAATGATTACAGATGTCACAGTGAACAGCGGAACGATAGCGGGCAGCAACACAAATAATCAATACGCAGCAGTCCTTATTGGCGGAATTGCCGGAGACAATCACGGGATAATTACTGCTGCCGCATTGAGCGGCGGGGCGATAGAGGGCCGCAGCACTGGCGGAGCAGGTTATGTCGGCGGGATAGCGGGGAAAAATAGCGGAACGATTACCACTGTTACAGTGAACGGTGGGACAATCAGTGGCAGTAGTACGAGCGGCACGGTTTATGTCGGCAGCGTGGCGGGCGGTAACGAAGGTGTCAGCGGCGCTAATACGCGGATAGCTGTAGTTGGCGGTGGAGATGTTGGCCTGAATTATAGCAGCGGCGGAACGATTGGCGTTTCGTTGACAGGCGCCAGCGCGTCAATTACGCAGGTTAGTGAATCAACACTGACGCTCGGAACATCTACCATCAGCGCCGGCGGACTGTCGGTAACTGCAACGGGCTTGGTGACGCAGAGTGGAGCGTTGAACATCACCGGCGCTACAACTATCAATGCCGTTGGTAACGTGATAACGTTGGATAACCCCGAAAATGATTTCGGCACTTTCTCGACGACTGGTGCTACGGTTTCAGTGTATGACAAAAACAACATAACCATCGGTACTAGCAACATAGGCAGTCTTACTGCCGGTGCTTCAAATATTCATAACTTCGGGAATACCCGTGTGGTTAGTAGTGTAAAATTTAACGCTTATGGCAGCGGTGGAACACCCGGATATATTACCCACAGTGGTCCATCATCAACGCAAATATCTTCCGGGCAGGCGACATTAAGCGCTCGTCCGCTGGCCGATTCCGGCTGGCTCATTGCCTCCGACGGTATTGTTGGTACGTATACTGTTAATGACTATACCGATTTGACCCGGGTGAATAACGAAATATCGCAATACGCCACATATGCCATGAACGCCGACATTACCGCTATTGGAACATTTACTCCGATTGGTGCTGGCGTGGGAACATCGTTTATGGGAAAATTCTCCGGCGGCGGACATACGTTAACTGGCTTGTCTATTGATAGCACTGAAGCCTATGTCGGTATGTTCCAGCAGCTTTCCAGCGGAGCAACAGTAAGCAACTTGACATTAAGCACTCCTTCGATAACCGGTAGTAGCGCGAGTGGTGATATTTATATCGGCGGTATTGCCGGGCAGAACGATGGAACAATAACTGTAAGCGTTGTCAGCGGCGGCACAATCAGCGGTAGTGGCGCAAGCGGCAGTTCCGTATACATTGGTGGAGTAGTTGGGGGGAACGGCACTGTAGCTGGTTCTTTAGGCACGGTTTCCGGTGTAACGGTAACTAACACGACAATAGCTGCCGGCGGTAGTGGCGTTAGCGTTAATCTTGGTGGAATAGCCGGCTACAACGCGGCAGGGCTTATAAGCGGAGCTAGAGTTAGTGGCGGCTTTGTTGGTGGTAGCGCCACGGACGGAACAGTTTGTGTCGGCGGAGTAGTCGGGATGAACAATGATGCGGTAACAAACAGTACTACCAGCAGCGTGACGCTGTCTGGCAGCAATTTGAGCCATGGTTCGATTCTTATTGGCGGAATTGCCGGGATTAATGCTGGCAGCATAACCGGAGCTTTTGTAAACGGCGCAACAATTATCGCCAACGGCACAGATTGTTTTGGCAAAGGCGCGGCTGTATATGTCGGTGGAATCGCCGGAGAGAATGACAACGTGATTGACAACGTGGTTATAAACGGAACAACAATCAGCGGCAGCAATACAAGCATTGGAAGTGTTTACGCTGGCGGAGTGGCGGGGTATGATGGTAGTCCAGGTACATACGCTGATACCCATGCTGTTATTGTCGATGGCGGTATCAACATTGGCTATAAAACCGGCAGTGGTAGCGCGATAACAGTAGCGCTGACTGGCACTAATGCCACAATTACTCAAACCAGCGAATCAACACTAACGCTTGGCGCTTCCACCGTCAGTGTTGGCGGGCTGACAGTGACGGCTACTGGTAGCGTCGGGCAAAACGGGGTATTGACCATCAGCGGAACGACGATAGTCAACGCTGGCAGCGGCGGGATCACACTGACTAACACCTCCAACAATTTGGGAACATTGACAGCTACCGGCGGAACGATTGCCGTAGCCGCCGGAACAGCGTTGGCTATTGCCAATATTAACGGCAGCGGACCGGTAAGCGTCAGCGATACGGCTGGAGTAACGATAAACAGCGGCGGAACGGTCATTTCGACCGCAACAGCATCCGGAACAACGGTTGCGACGCTAATGATAAATGTTGGAACAACCGGGATATTCAACAATCTGGGTGCTACGGATTCGGTTCAGGCGCTAAACGGACGC
>JBAYGT010000016.1:0-48353 GCA_041666525.1 Negativicutes bacterium | reverse complement strand
AGGGCTTGACTTATCAAGCGCTCGAATACAAATCTCAAACATTTACTCGATGTTTATCACATTTTCTCTATCCAGTTTTCAGGGCGTAAAGCACTGAGGATATCCGGTGGTTAGGCGGAGGGGTTCCACCTGTTCCCATTCCGAACACAGTAGTTAAGCCCTCTTGCGCTGATGGTACTTGGCTGGTAACGGCCCGGGAGAGTATGTCGCTGCCGGTTTCATACAACCTCGTCTTTTGACGAGGTTGTTTTGTTTGTAACATAGGTTGTGTGATATAATTCAAACATGAAAAATGGAGGTTGTAATGGATAACGTTATTAATGCCACCACTGACTATATAATGAAATGGGTAATAATAATTAGCTGCGGAGTATTTGGTGTACTGTTAATGGATCAGCTAATGCCATTTATCAATTTAACTTTTATGCAACATCATCCAATTTCGGAAGCAGTTGAAGCGTTTTTATGGGTTTTTTTTGGTGGACTAATGTTTACTGGTTTCGGATGGCTATTTCAGAAGCGTGCCATAAAATTCGTTAAAAAATTTTCCGACAGAGTTGAGAAACAGCTAACTATCGAATCTTCAGAAGGATTACTTGGTGGCGCATTTGGCGTTATCGTTGGTTTGATTATTGCAAACCTGTTTGCCTTGACGTTATGGAATATTCCCTATATTGGGAAATATTTGCCGATTGTTTTTAGTGTGTTTGCGGCGTACGTCGGTGGTTCGGTGTGTAAAACCAAGAATTATGAAATGTTGAATGTTTTTAAAAAAATCGGTACGTTGAAAGCTGAGTTGGCAGATAAATATTTGGGTGTCAATAAAATTGTTGATACCAGCGTAATTATTGATGGGCGAATTGAGGAGATATTTAAAACGGGTTTCATTGATGGAACTTTGGTTGTTCCCCATTTTGTCATAAAAGAATTGCAATTGCTCGCTGATTCAACTGATGAAATTAAGCGTGCGAAAGGCCGGCGCGCGTTGGATACTTTAAATCGATTACGCGTAGATTATGCTAACATGATCAGAATTGACGATACTGATTATCATAATATCCGTGAAGTGGATTTGAAGTTATTACGTCTCGCTCAAGAAATAGGCGGGAAAATATTAACTGTCGATTATAACTTGAATAAAGTGGCGATGTTACACGGAATATTTGTTTTGAATATTAATGAATTGGCTGGTGCAATAAAATCAAATGTCGCAAATGGCGAAGTATTGACTGTGAATCTCGTTAAAGAGGGTAAAGAACCAGGTCAGGCGGTGTCATATTTGGATGATGGCACAATGATTATCGTGGAAGACGGCAAAAATTATATTGGAAAGAGTATTGAAGTACTTGTACATTCAGTTTTTCAAACTGCAGCTGGCCGATTGATATTTGCCCGCACAAAACAAACTTCGAATCTGGAGTGAAACTATGTTTTCAGTTATCATTGCTGCGGCTGGCCGCGGTACCCGGATGGAACTTGACAAAAATAAGATACTGCATGAACTATGCGGCAAACCGATTTTGCAATATTCTTTGGAACTGTTCTCGGACATTGTTGCTGTTGGTGAAATTATTGTTGTTACCGGTTATGAGGATGTTGACGAAGTCAGAAATATTATTAAACAAACGAGCTGTTCTGCAAAAGTAGTCGTTGGCGGAGCAGAACGCCAAGATTCTATATTTAATGCCCTTAAAGAAGTGGATAGTGCTTCGAGTTATGTTTTGATTCACGATGGCGCGCGTCCGTTTGTTGAAAAAGCTAAGGTGTTAAACCTAATCGAAAATGTAATGGACTGTAATGCTGCAATTCTTGCCGTTCCGGTTAAAGATACAATCAAAGTGGTCGATATTAATGAACTGGTTGTTACTACTCCGAAACGAGCTACGCTTGTGGCAGTCCAGACACCGCAAGGATTTGAGAAAGACCTGCTTATTAATGCGTATGATCACGCGGCAGCGAATAATTATGTTGGTACTGACGATGCGTCGATAGTTGAATACTTTGGCAAATCAGTGCGAGTAGTACCCGGCAGCTATGAAAATATTAAGATTACTACACCCGAAGATATCATTGTTGGAATCGAATTATTGCGACGAAGAAATGGAGTATTGACACGCATGAAAGTTCCCAGAATCGGCTTTGGCTATGATGTTCATCAATTAGTACGTGAGCGCAAGCTTGTTTTAGGAGGGGTGGATATACCCTATGAGCAGGGTTTGCTTGGTCATAGCGATGCTGATGTTTTGTTGCATGCAATAAAAGATGCATTATTGGGCGCGGCGGCATTAGGTGATATTGGCAAACGCTTTCCGGATACAGATGAGCGTTACAAAAACGCGTCCAGCATCAAGTTATTGGAGCAAGTTGTTTGTTTGCTGCTGCAAAATGGTTTTTCAATAAATAACATTGATGCGACGGTTGCGGCACAGCAACCCAAGCTGGCACCCTTTATTCCGATCATGCGCGAGAATATTGCTGCAGCCTGTGGAATTGATATTTGCGCGGTTAACGTTAAAGCAACTACTACAGAAGAGTTGGGCTTTGTCGGACGAAAAGAGGGGATATCGGCGTATGCGGTGGCGAGTATAATATAATTCAGGTATAATACTAGCTACGAATTTAGAAAGGTAATTAACATGACTGTAAGAACACGTTTTGCTCCCAGTCCGACTGGGTATATGCATATTGGTAATTTACGGACTGCGATATACGAATATCTTATTGCCAAAAATCAGCATGGCCAATTTATTTTACGGATTGAAGATACCGACCAAGGCCGCTTTGTCGATGGCGCGACAGATGTAATTTTTGAAACATTAAAAACTGTTGGTATGGAATACGATGAAGGGCCGGGTAAAGGCGGAGAATTTGGACCGTATATTCAGAGCGAACGACGACAGATATACCGAAAGTATGCCGATAAGCTTGTTGAGTTAGGCGGGGCATATTATTGTTTTTGCGGTAAGGATCGTTTGGATGAGCTTCGAACTAAGTGCGAAGCAGAAGGAAAGATGTACCGCTATGATGGCTGTTGCAAGAGGATTGACAAAGCAATTGCACTCGAGCGTGTGAAGCGTGGGGAAAGCCATGTAGTGCGTCAAGTCATCCCGGAAAATGGCAATACTACTTTTGAAGATGTTGTTTATGGAACCATAACCGTTGACAATTCTGAATTAGAAGAAGGTATATTACTTAAAGCTGATGGCTTGCCAACATATAATTTTGCTAACGTTGTTGATGACCATCTGATGAAAATAACCCATGTTATTCGTGGTTCTGAATATTTATCGTCAACACCGAAATATAATGTTTTATATAACGCTTTTGGCTGGGAGTTGCCAATATATATTCATTTGCCGCCGATTATGAAAACCAAGGACAAGAAGCTAAGTAAGCGCGAAGGCGATGCGTCGTTTGAAGACTTTATCAATCGAGGATTTCTGAAAGAAGCGATTGTTAATTATATTGTGTTGTTGGGATGGAATCCCGGCACTGAACAAGAGTTTTTTAGTATGGATGAATTGAAAGCTTGTTTTGATGTGCAGGGATTGAGTAAATCTCCGGCAATTTTTGATGTACAAAAATTGCGCTGGATGAATTCGGAATATATTAAACGGCTTAGTGTTGAAGAGTATTTTGAGCACGCCAAACCTTATTTTATTTCCGCTGGACTGGAAACCTTTGATCTGCTGAAGCTAAGTGAATTGTTAAAAAACCGCACAGAAATATTTTCTGAAATTACTGAAAAAGTGGCATTTGTCAAAAATTTACCGCAATACGATATTGCGTTATTTTCGCACAAAAAAATGAAAACTGATTCAGAAAGCTCATTGAATGTATTGAGGAAGGTTTTGCCAGCGTTGAATGGTATTGCTTGTTGGTCAGCAGAAAGCATTAATAATTGCCTCATGACTATTGTTGTTGAAAACAACATGAAAAACAGTCAAGTTCTTTGGCCGGTGCGTACCGCGTTGTCGGGAATGGAATCGTCGCCCGGCGGAGCCTCAGAGTTAGCTGATGTTCTAGGTAAAGCTGAGAGCGTGCGGCGAATTGAAGTGGCGATAAGCAAATTATCGTGATAGGTGGTTGTATGTTTAGCAGGATAAAACGAGATATAGATGTGGTGTTAGAGCGTGATCCGGCTGCGAATTCAGTGTTAGAAGTCATTCTTTGTTACCCTGGCCTGCATGCTATTTGGGCGCACCGAATTTCACATTGGTTGTTTAAACATAATATGATAGTTATTGCCAGGCTGTTATCTCAAACGGCACGGTTTTTCACGGGAATTGAAATCCATCCGGGTGCTACTATTGGTAACAATTTTTTTATCGATCACGGAACCGGAGTTGTTATTGGTGAAACTACAGAAATAGGTGATGACGTTACGCTTTACCAAGGCGTTACACTGGGCGGTACTGGCAAGGAAAAAGGTAAACGGCATCCTACGATTGGTAATAATGTAGTTGTAGCCAGCGGAGCCAAAGTATTGGGTTCGTTTACCGTTGGTGATAATTCTAAAATAGGTGCCGGCTCGGTAGTCTTAAAACAAGTTCCGCCCAATTCTACCGTTGTAGGAATACCCGGACAAATCGTAATGCGCGATGGCAAACGGTTAATGAAAGACGGATTGGATCACGATAACATGCCCGATCCGGTTGCAGAGATGATGGTTTGTATGCATCGCCAAATTAGTCATATGGAACAACGTATAGAGCAGTTGGAGAAGGAGAAAAACAGTGAAACTAAGGGTATATAATACACTGACAAAACACAAGGATGATTTTGTTCCGATTGTTGACGGGAATATTCGGATGTATGTCTGCGGAGTTACGCCTTATAATCATCCGCATATTGGCAACGCCCGTCCACCGGTGGTTTGGGATGTAATTCGCCGGTATTTGGAACATCGCGGCATGAATGTTTTTTATGTATCAAATTTTACCGATGTTGACGATAAAATTATTAATACTGCATTAGCGGAAAAAGTTGACTGGAAAACTGTTGCTGACCGTTATATTGCTGCCTATTATGTTGTTATGGATAAATTAAATGTACGGCGCGCAGACAATTATCCGCGGGTGTCGGAGCACATGCCGGAAATTATCGGGATGGTGGAGACTCTGGTCGCAAAAGGTTTTGCTTATGTCGTTGACGGAGATGTTTATTTTGCCGTTGAAAAATTCGCTGGCTACGGTAAATTAAGTGGCAGAAATCTCGAGGATATGCAGGCTGGAGCGCGAGTAGATATCGATGAGCGGAAAAATCATCCTATGGATTTTGCGCTATGGAAAACCGCGAAACCGGGTGAACCATATTGGGAAAGTCCGTGGGGCAAAGGCCGGCCGGGGTGGCATATTGAATGTTCGGCAATGTCGATAAAATATTTGGGTGATACATTTGATTTTCATGGCGGTGGCAGCGATCTGATATTTCCGCATCATGAAAATGAAATTGCGCAAACAGAAGCTTTTACTGGCAAACCATTTGTTAATTATTGGCTACATAATGGTTTCATTACGATTGATCAGGAAAAAATGTCAAAATCATTAGGGAATTTTTCGTTAGTCTCAGACATTCTGCAACACTATTCCGGGGAAGTGCTGCGATTGTTTATTGCTAACACTCATTATCGCAGCCCGTTAGATTTTTCCGACGAACGGTTGATTGAAGCGAAAAAAAATCTTGAAAAAATTGTTAATGCACGGGAAAGTTTGCTTAGCTTGGCAAAGATTGCGGTCACAACAGACGCTGATAGTGCCGCGATTGAACGAATAGCTTTGTTGCGGGCCGAGTTCTATGAAGCGATGGACGATGATTTCAACACCGCGTTGGCGTTTTCGGTTATGTACGCGCTAATCAAAGAGATTAATATATGTATGCAGCAACATAGTTTGGGTATCGCAATTCCGGTGAATCATCTTGACGTAATGACACAATTATTTGAGGATATTACTGTGATTTTTGGCATTCTCGAACAAAAAAAAGAAACATCAGGTTCAAATGATGTTTTGGTTGAAAAATTATTGGATTTGGTGATAGCGCTTCGTCAGGAAGCACGTGTAAAAAAAGATTGGGCAGCTTCTGATGCTATCAGGGACCGACTGGCGGAAATTGGTGTTGTTCTAGAGGATGGTAAAGATGGTGTTAAGTGGAAGCTGCAGTAAAACATCCACTGACACTTGCTTACATCGGTGATGCAGTATTTTCATTGTTTGTGCGCGAACAATTATTGTTGGTCGGCTGTGAAAAAGTCCGCGAACTGCATGAGTTTTGCCGCACGATTGTTTCGGCAAAATTGCAAGCTTACGCTGTGCGCAGACTAATGACGGATTTTAGCGAGAGTGAGCAACAAATTTTTTTACGGGGTCGAAACACGAGTTCAGCAGTTCCAAAAAGCGCTACGGTATCTGAATATCGGGCAGCAACCGGGTTCGAAACCCTGATTGGTTATTTACATCTTGAAGCGGAAAATGATCGAAAGCTTAAACTCATGACCGGCGCCTTTGAAATTATTTTTGCAAAATTAAAAGACGACCAAGAAAAATAATCTTGGTCGCCTTTTTAATTAATATTAAATAAACTAATTTTCTTTGCCAAGCTTGCTGTGGTGATAGCCGTAGAATGAGTATATAATCAAACCGACTATGACCCAAACAATAAAAAAATGCCAAGTTTCGGGGCGCAAATTCATAACCAGAAAACCACAACTGAGGATTGCCAGAGGCGTTATCACATAAGGGAAAGGACATTTGAAAGGGCGGGGGGCATTCGGGCTTTTTATACGAAGTATCAATACACCGGCTGAGGCGGCAATAAACGCGAACAGCGTTCCGATGTTTACTAATTCCGCAAGAATTTCTAACCGAACCAGACCTACAACGCCTGCAATCAATATTCCGGTTATTGCAGTGAGCAACGATGGTATTTTGTACTTTGGATGAATTTTTGCAATATAAACCGGGAGCAATCCGTCGCGTGCCATCGCGAGAAACAAGCGGGTCTGTGAATATAACAACACCAGAACCACTGCGGTTAAACCAAATATTATCCCGCAACCAAGTAATGCCGATCCGAATCGATAACCGATTGAATCAAGTACCGCGGTTATTGGTGCTCCGGTGTTAAGTTCAGTATACGGCAGTACACCAGTCATTATCGCGGTAACGGCAATATACAGTATTGTAACAACAACCAGTGAGCCGAGAATGCCAATGGGGAGGTCACGTTTCGGGTTTTTGCATTCCTCAGAAGCATTGGCGATTAAATCAAAGCCCAGATAAGCAAAAAACGCAAATGAAGCGCCGGTGATTACGCCCTTAATACCAAACGGCATAAAAGGTGTCCAGTTAGCCACATTGATGTGTGGTGCCGCCAGAACAATAAAAATGAAAACGACGGCAAGTTTGACGAACACTAAAATCCGAGTTAGTCTTGCGCTTTCCTTTGTTCCTCTGTAAAGAACGAAAGTCAAAAATAAAACAAGCAGTACAGCCGGAAGATTCAATATTCCGCCATCTCCCGGTGGTTTCTGTAATTGCTCCGGTATTGTAAATAAGTAAGATCCGAAAACTGAAACAACATACTGCGACCAGCCTGAAGCAACAGCCGCGGCAGCAATAGAATATTCCAGCACAAGCGCCCAACCGACAATCCAGGCTATCAGTTCGCCTAACACGGTGTAGGTATAAGTGTAGGCACTGCCGGCAATCGGAACCATAGCGGCAAGTTCGGCATAAGCCAGCGCTGCAAATGCACAGGTCGCTCCGGAAATTACAAAAGACAACATTAAAGCCGGACCAGCATATTGTGCTGCACCGATACCGGTGAAAACAAATATTCCAGTACCGACGATGACGCCGACACCCATCAAAATCAAATCAACATAAGTCAGCGATCGTGTCAAGTCGGTTTTTTCGGAATTTGCGATCATTTCAGTAATAGACTTTTTACGGAAGATTTTGAGCATTTATTCTCCTTAAAAGTTGGCGCAATTAAAATTCTACTCAACTAAATATCCTTTGTCAAATGTTATTAAATACAATAATATTTTAGAAATATTCGCAACATACAGTGTTTATGCATAAATTTCTTGAGCAGCCGCCGAAAATAACATATACTATAGAGACATGATTTGATAGAGGTAGCAATGCGAGAATATTTGAAAAAACTTAATGCTGTTCAAAAAAAGGCTGTTCTGCAGACAGAAGGGCCAGTGTTGGTTATTGCCGGTGCCGGTTCGGGAAAAACATCCGTGTTAACCGCAAGAATTGCGCATTTAATTGACAGTGGTGTGCCGATTGATTCGATACTGGCGATTACTTTCACAAATAAAGCTGCTGGAGAAATGAAAACACGAGTTCAGCAAATCGTTGGTAATTACGGGCGGATGATTTGGATAAGCACATTTCATTCTTTCTGTGTAAGATTGCTGCGTCAAGAAATTGACGCAGGCGGTGTTTATTCGCGCAATTTTGTAATATACGATGAATCGGAATGCGAAATAATTATTAAAGAATGTTTGCGCGAATTAAATTTTGATGACAAGCGGTTTAAACCGTCTTACGTTCGCGGAATTATTTCTCGTTCTAAAAACGAGATGCAAACGTACAAGAAATTTCAGGAACTGGCTGTTGATCCGTTTGAAAAAAATGTCGGTGAGATTTTTGAATTATATACGAAAAAATTGATTGAGAATAATGCGCTTGATTTTGATGATTTGCTGCTAATAACCGTTGAGTTATTAAAGAAGAACACCGAGGTGTTAAAAAAATATCAAAGCAAATTCAAATATATTTTAGTTGATGAATATCAAGATACAAATCATGTACAATATTTGTTAACTAAAATGTTGGCGAAAGTTCACCATAATATATTTGTTGTGGGCGATGTAGATCAAAGTATTTACGGTTGGCGTGGAGCCGATATTAAAAACATCCTTGATTTTGAGAAGGATTATCCTGAAGTCAAAATCATTAATCTCGAGCAAAATTATCGTTCGACGCAGATAATTTTAGACGCGGCAAACTGCGTAATAAAAAACAATAATGAGCGACGGCCCAAAAATCTTTGGACGGAAAACCATTCCGGTGAAAAAGTTATTAGCTATAATGCAATTGACGAGCGTGATGAAGCGGATTTCATTGTCCGTCACATTCGTGAATTGCACGAACTCAACGAAAAATATTCGGACTGCGCGGTACTGTATCGCGCTAATTCGCAATCGCGTGCAATTGAGGAAGGTTTTTTGCGTGCCGGTATTCCTTATTCAATAGTTGGCGGATACAAGTTTTATGAACGCAAGGAAATTAAGGACGTAATTGCATATTTAAAATTACTGTATAATCAGAGCGATTCGATAAGTTTACAACGAGTAATTAATGTTCCGCGACGCGGTATCGGCGGCACCAGTATGAAATATTTACGGGAATACGCAATTAACAACAACATTTCGTTGTTTGAAGCGTCGAGTCGTGCTGATGAAATCAACCAATTGACCGGCAAGGCCCGCACAGCGTTTTCGGAATTTTCGTTGTTGATGTTCAAATTGGCGGGCGAACAAGGAAAGCGCGAGCTTCCGGATTTCATCGATTATATTTTGCGTGAGACTGGTTGCCTGGCTGAATTGGAGCTTGCAAAAACACCTGAGAACGATGCTCGTGTTGAAAATCTCAAAGAATTTATCGGTGTTGCCCAGGATTTTGTTAAATCCGACACTGACGGCAGTGTTGCTGAATTTCTGACGCACATCGCTTTAGTTACTGATTTAGATAAAGCCGAAAGCGAAGATGATCGTGTTAAGTTGATGACGATGCATTCCGCAAAAGGACTGGAGTTTCCGTATGTTTTTATTGCGGGGATGGAAGAAGGTCTGTTTCCTCACGCCCGCACATTGATGAATGAAAGAGAAATTGAAGAAGAACGGCGCTTATGTTACGTTGGAATTACCCGGGCGATGAAAAGATTGTATTTACTGAGGTCGCGCGTTCGTTCAATATTCGGTCAAATTTCGGTTAATACTTGTTCGCGATTTATTGATGAAATTGACAGTGTTCATCTTGAGGAATCCGAAGGACAAGGTGTTTCGTGGTCAAAAGACAAACGCTTGCATACTATGCCGATAACTGCTTATGCTGTAAGTACCCGTACACATTTCGACGGTAAAGAAGCGCTGCTTAAAAAAACTAATTCGACAGCGACTTCTGCCTGGCGTTGCGGTGATAAAATCGTTCATAATGAATTTGGTAACGGTACTGTAGTCGAAGTTAAGGGTGAAGGCGAGAAAATGTTGATGAAGGCGGTTTTTCCGGGACTAGGAATTAAATCATTGATGGCAAAATTTGCACCGATAAAAAAAATATAATCAATTAACAGTAGCTAATTAAGCAATAGCTGGATTTGTGCGGGTGAAAATGGAATATGAGATCCTTTTTGCGCTTACTCTGTTAGTCGCGATTGCTTTCTTGTTAACTAACAGTTCAAATGATTCTAGTTCAGTGATAGCTGCGATAATCGCGAGTAATACTGCAGCACCGATACGAGCTGTTACATTGGCGGCTGGTTGTGAATTTTTAGGATCGATTACTGGCGCCAGTGGTGTTGCGTTTAGTATGGTTGGGTTACTTAATGTTGGAATAAAAGGCGATGTACTGTTGATTGTTTGTGCAGCGTTCATTGCAGCGCTTGGATGGAATTTCTTTTCCGGGAAAATTGGATTGCCTTCCAGTTCTACGCATGCATTGGTCGGCGGTTTGGTTGGTTGTGCAATTTGTTCAGACGGTTTTGCCGCAGTTAACTGGGGAATAATTGATTTGCTGGAGCACGGCAAAATTGACGGAATTTTTAAAATTGTATGCGGTCTGATTTTTTCGCCGATAATCGGGATTATTGTTGCTTTTGTTATGCAAAAATTCGCTTCGCTTGTTTTTCGTTCAGCTGGCTGCGGGCTAAATAAAAACTTGTCAAGCTGTCAGTGGTTGTTTACAGGTTTACTTGCTTATAATCACGGTGCAAATGACAGTCAAAAAGTAGCCGGACTGATAATGTTGGTTTTTGTTGTGCATGGACAGCATCATGGCAGTCAGATTTTTTTAGCCGAACAAGTACCTCTATGGTTGCGCTTAATTTGTGGTTGTTGCATGGGATTAGGCGTGCTTGTTGGCAGTTGGGCAATAATAAAAACATTAGGCAACAAAGTATGCAAAATGAACAATTTGAATAGTTTCAATTCAGATCTTGCTTCCTTCGGCGTGTTGGCAAGCGCAAATTATTTTGGCATGCCGATATCGGCTACGCAAGTAATTGCCGGCTCGGTTGTCGGTGTTGGTGCTGCAGAAAGTCCGCGCGGAGTTAATTGGCAGATCGGTGGCGAAATGTTGCTTTCCTGGTGTGTCACAATGCCGGCTACGGCTGTATTCGGAGCAATATTGTTTAAACTGTTTAATCTGCTTTAATATATAAAGACGAGAGGCTTATATGGATACAAAAAAACTGTTTAACCGGTTATTTCCGCCTAAATATGATTTTTTTGAAACGCTTCGCCGCCAGGCTGAATTTACATCTGAAGGTGTGCGGCGTTTGGAAAAATGGTTGGTTGACCGCTCAGATCGGAATTATGACCGGATGCTCAGCTTAGCTGAAGAAGCTGACCGGGTTCGATTTAAAATGGAAGCTGATTTGAGTGAAGCCTTTCTTACGCCCTTTTCCCGACAAGATATTTACATATTTTCGGTCAGGATGAACCGTATCATTGAAGCAGCTAAATCGACGATGTTTTCCTGCAAAGTTTATGATTGCCCAACAGATAATGTAATTTTAGGGATGTCTTTGGCACTTAGCCGGGGCGCAAAATCGCTGTCTGATGCAACCTCAATGCTGGAAAAGAATCCGCGTCACGCCGAACGGCTGATTGATAATATGCGCCAAGAAAAATATTTGATAGTAATACAGTATCGTGAAGCGCTTGCCGAAATGTTTAAGCTGGAGATAAGTTCGGACACTCTGAAGCGGCGCGAGATTTATCGTGAGTTACGTGATGTTGCTGAGCACGTCGATATTGTTGTGGACGTATTGCATAGAATTGTGGTGCGGCTCTATTAAAATAGAACGTCAGAAAAATCTGACGTTTTTTGTTTGTTTTCTGACAGATTTATTTACAAAACAAAAGCGCTATCTGCTATAATATTCACACGACCCTGAGTATTTGAATTATTTTGAAAGCAGGTGATTTAATGAACAAAAAGTATTCAATTGCAATTCATGGCGGAGCAGGTGTTTTGCCGCGTGACTCTTCGCAGGAAACAATAGATATGTGGAATAATAGTTGTGCCGCTGCGTTAAAAGCCGGCGAAGACGTATTGAAGGCTGGTGGAACGAGTGTTGAAGCGGTAGTTGCCGCTATATCGACAATGGAAGATGATCCGATATTTAATTGTGGCAAGGGCGCGGTATTTAGCAATTCCGGATTGCATGAATTAGATACTTCTATTATGAACGGCGCAACATTTGGGTGCGGTGCGGCAACCGGCCTGCAGCGGATAAAAAATCCAATACAACTGGCACGTCTGATTATGGAGCATTCGCCGCACGTCATGATGATTTCGCACGGTGCAGAAAAATTTGCTGAATCGATGGGTATGGAATTAGTTGAGCAGAGTTATTTTTACACCGAACATCGCTATAAACAATGGCAGCAAGCTTTGAATGAAGGCGAGAATATAACCGCGGCTATTGCGGATTGTATGTTTGTTGACCATGAGCCGAGAATGAAAAAAGGCACGGTTGGTTGTGCAGCTTTAGATATGCATGGAAACCTGGCTTCCGGAACGTCAACCGGCGGTTTGACAAACAAGAAATTCGGACGTGTGGGCGACACACCGATTATTGGTGCTGGTACTTATGCCAACAACGAAACGGTCGCCGTCAGCTGTACCGGTAACGGTGAAGAGTTTATTCGTTATGGCGTGGCAAAAGACGTCCATAATTTGATTTATTATCGTAATATGTCCGTGCAGCAGGCGGCTGACGAGGTTATTCACCGCCGGAGATTACGTCCGGATGATGGCGGATTGATTGCGGTCGATAAAGACGGGAACATCGCTTACTCTTGTAACTCAGATGTATTGTTCCGGGGCGGCGCAAATTCTGACGGACTATTTGAAGTATTCCTCTGGATGGATTAAATGTCGAATATTATTTTAGGCAATAACAGTGTTATTGAAGCGTTGAAGGCTGGACGTCCGATAAACAAGATCATCATTGAGCGTAATAAACACAACAATCATTTAAAAGATATTTTTCTCTTGGCGCGACAACAGAAGGTTACAGTTCAGGAAGCTGAGGGACAAGTACTTGAAAAAATCGCCGAAGGCCAAAAACATCAGGGAGTTATTGCTTATGTTTCGCCAGTGGAATACGCGGAAGTTGAAACGATAATTGCACTTTCCAAACAAAGTGCGCGGCAACCGCTTATTGTGGTACTGGAAGAAGTGCAGGATCCGCATAATTTTGGCGCAATAATTCGATCCTGCGAAGCTGCCGGCGTCAACGGAATAATTATTCCGCAACGGCGTAGTTGTCCGATTACCGAGGTTGTGTCGAAATCGTCTTGCGGAGCTATCGAGCATATGCCAATTGCCCGGGTCGGGAATATTTCCCAACTGATAAAGAAGTTGAAAGACAGTGGTTTTTGGATTGTTGCCGCCGATATGGATGGTGAGTCGTTGTGGACTTCAAAAATCAGTTTTGATTTTCCGGTGGTGTTGGTTATTGGTGGTGAAAGCAAGGGTGTTGGTCGGTTAACCAAGACAGAATGTGACTATGTAGTCAGTATTCCCATGCTTGGAAAAATCAATTCGCTAAACGCTTCTGTGGCGACAGCATTAATGATTTTTGAAATAGTACGCAAACGTACGTAAAGAATAAAAAAAAGTTTAAAATCTATTAAAATATGTTGAAGTTTTTTTGTTGAATAAATATAATAGTGCTTAACTGATTCAGCTATTTCTTTTCAGGAGGCAGCCAATGCAGTATTCCTCAACTTATCCCATGCAGACAGTAACTTTTGAGTGTTTGACGGACGAGGAACTAGTTGCCGAAGCGCATGAGGGTAACAATAGCTTAGCGTATGAGTATTTGATTTTCAAATACCGGAATTTCGTCAAGAACAAGTCGCGCGCGTATTTTCTTATCGGTGCTGATAAGGAAGACATCCTGCAAGAGGGCATGATTGGTTTATACAAGGCGGTGCGTGATTTTCGCCGCGATAAGCAAGCCTCTTTTCGTGCATTTGCTGAATTATGTATTACGCGGCAAATTATTACTGCAATCAAAACCGCTACCAGGCAAAAGCATATGCCGCTGAATTCATATATCTCGCTAAATAAGCAAATGTATGATGATGACGATCGGACCCTGATGGATGTGATACCGCGTGCTAAAAATGTTAATCCTGAAGAATTGATGATTTATCGCGAGGGATTGCAGGAAGTTGAGCGTACAATCGGCAAAGTTTTGAGTGAATTGGAATGTCAGGTGCTACGTTCATATTTGGACGGAAAAACTTATCAAGAAATCGCTGCTGATCTCGATCGTCATGTAAAATCTATTGATAACGCTTTACAACGGGTTAAGCGTAAGTTGGAAAAATGTTTCGATATCACTTTGGTAGAAGAAAAAAACACCATAAGTTTGATTAATTTGAATACCGGGTTGATTATGTAGTTGTTAGCCGCGGCGAGTGCCGCGGCTTTCTTTTTTATTTCGAATGTGCTATACTTCGAACGCAAGTGCGCAAGTTTGTTCATGGAGAGAAATGAATTATGATTTATGTTAATGGCGAATATTTTGAAAAAGAAAACGCAAAAATATCAGTTTTTGATCACGGCTTTTTATATGGGGATGGAATATTTGAAGGGATCAGAGTATATAACAACCTAGTTTTCAGGTTAAACGATCATTTATTGCGATTGTATGAATCGGCGAAAACAATTGCTTTGGAAATACCAATTTCTATTGAGGAAATGGAACGGGCGATAATAGAAACAGTTCGTCTCAATAAACTGCCAAGTTGTTATATACGGCTGGTGGTATCACGCGGATACGGCGACATGGGTGTTGACCCGCGTAAATGTTCGAAGGCTACAGTCGTTATTATCGTGACTCAAATCAATATTTATCCACCGGAATTGTATGAAACCGGGTTGGCAGTTGCTATCGCGTCAACGCGGCGTATGCGGGATGATATGTTGTCGCCGCGAATAAAATCACTGAATTATTTGAGCAATGTGATGACAAAAATCGAAATGAATCGTCAAGGATTGGCTGATGGTATCATGCTCAATGCTGCCGGATATGTTACTGAAGCCAGTGTGGCCAATGTATTTATTGTAAAAAAAGGCGAGTTGATTACTCCGCCGAAATCCGTCGGACTTCTTGAAGGAATAACGCGTAACACTATTATTGAACTGGCGCGGGACGCCGGTATTTCCGTGAAAGAAGAGTTGTTTACCCAGTTTGATTTATACAATGCCGATGAGTGTTTCTTAACCGGTACAGCTTCAGAAGTAATTCCGGTAGTGTCGATTGATGGCCGAATACTTGGTGAAAATAAAGCTGGTCCGTTGAGCCGACGACTGCTGGAAATGTTCCGCAGCCGGACTATCTGGGATGGTACGAAAATAATTTAACAGTTTAAGCCTTTTGCCTGACCGCAAAAGGCTTTATTATTTTACGGTTTTGCGGTAAAATGAAATGGATATTTATCTTTGGAGCGGAAATGTTGATACTCGAAAAGTTTAAGCTGCTGTTGTTTACCGTTTCATTCACTGATTTAATAGATATTGTGCTAGTAGCGATACTGTTTAAAGTGTTATATAGTACCATAAAAAACACCAGAGCGATGCAACTCCTGAAAGGAATGCTTCTTCTGGCTGTTTTGGCGCCTATTTGCAAAGAATTCAGCCTGAATACTATGTATTGGGTACTTTCAAAATCAATCACAATTTTGTTGTTGGCCATGCCGGTGATTTTTCAACCGGAATTACGGAGTGCGCTCGAAAAACTCGGAAAAAAATTTCCCGGGTCTGAGCACTTTGAAAGCAGCCGCCAAGCCGAGGAATTTATTGAAGAAATAGTTGCTGCGGTAGCTGATTTGGCGCCGGAGAAAATTGGTGCCTTGATAATTATCCAGAGAGAAACCGGATTGGCGGATATTTTTGATCGCGGCATAAAAATTAATGGAATTGTAACCAAGGAATTGATAAAAAATATTTTTTTCAAAAACGCGCCGTTGCATGATGGCGCGGTTGTTATCCGTGGAAATATCGTGTTGGCCGCCGGCTGTTATTTGCCATTGTCGCAGCGCCGCTTAAGCAGTGATTTGGGGACCCGCCACCGTGCAGCCATTGGCATTACCGAGGAAACTGATGCTATTGCAATAGTTGTTAGTGAAGAAAACGGTAAAATTTCTCTTGTTGAAGACGGACGATTACTCCGCGGGGTATCGGTTGACGAACTGCGCAAATTTTTGACAAGTTCGCTCATTATAAAAGCTCGGGGATTGAGCGGATTTATCAAGCGGAGGCAAAGAAAAAATGAAAAATAAACGAATGCGGCAAGTTACTGAGTGGGCCGTGATTTTTGTTGCCGCTATTGTTATGTGGTTTTTTGTTATCAGTGACGATAATCCACTGGTTGAAAAAAAAATTGATGTACCGCTGCAATATAAAAATGTTGGTGATGGTTTGACAGTAGTTGATCATAAAGACGGAATAACAATCACGGTTCGTGCTACACGTGACCGGATTAGCAATATCCGGAACGCAGATTTTGATGCGTTTGTTGATTTGAAAGGGATGCACGAGGGTAATCACAGCTTGCGTGCCAATATTGTTGCGCCGGAAAAAGTTGAAGTAATCGATGATGGCGGAGAACAGAATGTCCGATTAGAGCAAACGGTTGAGAAACAAGTGTTGCTTGAATTGAGACGAATTAACGAAAATGAAAAGTCTTATTTGATAAAAGATATCATTATGCCGGATTTTATTACTATAAAAGGTGCTAAAGAAAATGTATATTCCGTTGCCAAAGCGGTTGCGCAAGTTGAACTTGAAAAAATAACCGCCTCTACTACTTATGATATTACCCCGAAGTTGTTTACTGCAGCCGGTGACGCTGTGACCGATGGTGTTTTGATCAACCCGCCTAAAGTAGCAGTAATTGTGAATATGTATGAGGAAAAGGAAGTTACGCTGATACCTGACGTTGGCGGAGGTGTTGGTAATTATTCGGTAGTTTTAACACCAGCGCGGATAAAAATCTTTGGCAACAATGAAGATCTCGCCAAAATAAATTCAATATCAACGGTCAGAATAAATGTCAACGAATTGATGAATGGCAGAAGAATAGCGTGTAAACTGCTAATTCCTGGCACTGTCCGCACTGTGGCAAATGTTTCAGAAGTGTATTGTTCATTAAAAGGAAATGGCTGATGGAGTTTCGTTATGATAACCTTCGGATAGCCTTTGATAATTCGCGCGATATTATTGCAGTTGTAAGTAAAAAAATAGCTGTTAAACCGGCTGCTATTAATGATCTTAGAATTATAAAGCGCTCACTTGATGCGCGCGACAAGAAAAATATTTGTTTCGTTTATTCAATAGTTTTCGCTGTTTACGATATACAGTTGCAACGAAAATTATTAAATAATAAGCTCGTTAAGAAAAATGCCTTGCCGGAGACAGACGTACAAGCGCTGGTTGGCGAAGTTAATAGTGTGGCGCGGCCGGTGGTGGTTGGTTTTGGGCCGGCGGGCATGTTTGCCGCATATTACCTGGCGAAAAACGGCTATCGGCCAATTATTTACGAACGTGGCAGCGATGTCGATACCCGCGCAGAAAAAATTGCTGAATTTTGGAAAACCGGTCAGCTAGACAACAACTGCAATGTGCAATTTGGTGAAGGCGGTGCCGGAACTTTTTCCGACGGAAAACTGACTTGCCGGTTAAATGATCCGGCAATTAATGAGATATTGCGATTGTTTGTTGAGTGCGGCGCGCCTGAAGAAATTATTTGGTTGCAAAAACCGCATATTGGTACTGATGTTTTAAGAACGGTAGTAAAAAATTTACGCTCCAAAATTCTCGCTTTAGGTGGCGAAATTAATTTTGATTCATCGCTGCAATCGCTGAATATTATTGACGGTGCTATAGCCGGAATTGTTGTCAATAACGAAAAATTTTCTTCGAATACAGTTTTTCTTGGTATTGGCCACAGCGCCCGTGACACTTATGAAATGTTGCATAAGTGCGGCGTGGCGATTGTGACCAAACCGTTTTCCGTCGGTGTTCGGATTGAGCATCCGCAGACAATGATTGACAAAGCGCAATTTGGGGCATTTGCCGGTCATCCGCGCTTAGGTTCTGCTGATTATGCGCTGGTATATCATGATAAAACCAGCGGCCGCACGGTGTATTCGTTTTGTATGTGTCCGGGCGGACAAGTGATAGCGGCAACCAGTGAGCAAAATTCTGTTGTAGTTAACGGTATGAGTAATTATCGCCGCGATAGTGGTATCGCTAATTCGGCACTAGTTGTCACTGTAGATGAGCGCGATTTTGGCAGTCAGCCGCTGGACGGTATTGCTTTTCAACGTCAGCTGGAGCAAGCCGCTTTTTTGGCTGGTGGCGAAAATTATTATGCTCCAATACAGACGGTGGGTAGTTTCTTGTTTGGCGAGCAGGCGTCAAAGATCGTCGAACCATCATATTTACCGGGTACTGTTGACTGTGATTTGCGAAGTGTTTTACCGCAGTTTGTGGCTGATACACTAGCGCGTGCGCTGGTTGATTTTGGCCGTAAGATTAATGGCTATGACAATCCTGGGGCGGTTATGACCGCAGTCGAGACGCGTACCAGTGCGCCTTGCCGGATTGTGCGCAATGCTGATTTTCAATCCTCGTCAACGTGTGGTTTGTATCCGATTGGCGAAGGGGCGGGCTATGCCGGTGGAATTATGAGTGCGGCACTGGATGGAATCAATGCGGTAAAAGCTTTTATGAACAAACAATGACAACTGATAAACAATAACTAAATTTTGGTACGAGGATGGTATTTTATGAGTGCAAGATTATTTGGTACTGACGGAGTGCGCGGTGTTGCCAATTCAGAAGTTACGCCGGAAATTGCTTATAAGATGGGCAAAGCGGCTACGCAATATTTTGGCGCAAAACATGACGGTAAACCATTGGTGCTGATTGGACGGGATACCCGGTTGTCGGGCAGTATGCTGGAGGCGGCGTTAGCTGCAGGGATTTGTTCCGCCGGGGGCGATGCTCTCAGCCTTGGAGTTGTGCCCACACCGGCTGTCGCATATCTCGCGCAAAAAATGGGCGCTGATGCCGGAGTGGTTATATCGGCATCGCATAATCCGTTTGGCGATAACGGTATAAAATATTTTGCTGGGGACGGTTATAAACTTGCCGACGCTGTCGAAGATGAATTAGAAGAATTAATCAACAATTACCGGGACTTGCCATACCCGACCGGTGAAAAAGTCGGTACTTTTTCAACGAACACCGGTTTGATTGAACAGTACATTGGTTACATAGTCGGCACAGCCGATGTTCGGCTAAAAGGGCTAAAAGTGGTTATAGATTGTTCTAATGGCGCATCTTATATGGTCGCGCCGGAAGTATTGCGTCAGCTTGGTGCTGAAGTAATCGTAATTCATGACCGGCCTGATGGCATTAACATTAACGCCAAGTGCGGGTCTACACATATGGAATCACTCAGACAGTCGGTTATTACCCATAAAGCTGATATTGGTATCGCCAATGACGGCGATGCTGATCGTTGTCTGGCGGTAGATGAACTTGGGAACATGGTTGACGGCGACCGGATTATGTTGATTTGTGCGCTCGACCTGATGCGTCAGGGAAAGTTGCCTGATAACGCGATAGTTACAACCGTCATGAGCAACCTGGGAATGAAAAAAGCATTTACAAAAGCCGGCGGAAAATTGGAAATAACTCCGGTAGGCGACCGTTACGTACTGGAGCGGATGGTTGAGAAGAAAATAGTTATTGGCGGCGAACAGTCCGGACATTTGATTTTTGCCAATCATTCAACGACCGGAGACGGGGTGCTCACGGCGGTACAATTGCTTTGCGTTTTGAAGCGGTCCGGTAAAAAAATGAGTGAATTAGCGGCGTTAATGATTCAGTATCCGCAGATATTGAAGAATCTGCGGGTAAAATCACGGACCGGCTGGCAAGACAATGCGGCAATCAAAGCAGCTATTGAATCTGCCGAGGCTGAATTAGGCGAGGACGGCCGGGTACTGGTGCGTGCTTCCGGCACTGAACCGCTAATCAGAGTTATGGCCGAAGGGCCGGACAAAGAGCGGCTCAGTGAATTAATTAATCATATTGTCGCAGTAATCACCAAGGAGAAAGTATAGTATGTGTGGAATAATCGGTTATATTGGCAAAAAAAACGCAGCTCCGATTTTATTGGAAGGATTAACCAAACTGGAATACCGTGGCTATGATTCGGCCGGGATTGCAGTAATGAGCGATAACGCCTTGAATATCTCTAAGAGTGTCGGACGCCTGAACGCGTTACAGGCAAAATTGGCAAAAGACATGCCTAAAGGCAAAATCGGTATCGGTCATTCACGCTGGGCTACGCATGGTCGTCCGAGCGATGAAAATTCGCATCCGCATGCGGATTGCAGCGGCAAGTTTGTCGTTGTTCATAACGGGATAATCGAGAATTACCTGGTATTAAAAGAGCAATTGATTCGTGAAGGACACAAGTTTGAATCGGAAACCGACACTGAAGTTGTACCGCATCTTGTCGAGAAATATTATCAGGGTGACTTTCGCGCAGCAGTGGTAGCCGCAATCGGACAGCTTGAAGGCTCGTATGCGCTGGTATTTATGAGCGCGAACGATCCCGACAAATTGTTTTGTATCAAAAAAGACAATCCAATGGTAATTGGCTTGGGAAAACACGAGAACTTTGTCGCATCAGATATTCCGGCGATTATTAACCACACCAAACGCACTTATATTATGAATGATGGCGAGTTGGCAGAAATAACGGCTGAAGCAGTAAAAATCACTGATCTTGCCGGAAAATTGATAACGAAAAAAGTTTTTGAGGTTACCTGGAGCGCCGAAGCCGCTGAGAAAGGCGGTTACGAACATTTTATGCTCAAAGAAATTTACGAACAGCCAAAAGCCATTCGCGAAACACTACGGGGAAGAATCAATGCCGACGGAAGCGGCGTTAATTTTGACGAGTTGAAATGGACACCGGAGTATTTTGCCAAGTTTGATAAAATTGTAATTACGGCCTGCGGAACAGCTTATTACGCCGGTGTTGTTGGCAAATACTACCTCGAGCAATTGGTACGAATACCGGTCGAGATTGATTTGGCGTCGGAATATCGTTATCGTAATCCGATGGTTAATGAGCGGACGTTGACTATTATCGTCAGTCAGAGCGGCGAAACATCAGACACCTTGGCGGCATTACGCGAAAGTAAGCGTTTGGGTTCAAAAACTTTGGCGATTACCAACGTACTTAGCTCAACAGCGGCTCGTGAAGCCGATTCGGTAATCTACACCTGGGCCGGGCCGGAAATAGCTGTCGCATCTACCAAAGCTTATACGACTCAGCTGGTAACATTGTGTATGTTCGCGCTGTATTGTGCCGGGCTCAAAAATGATCGCAATCAAGTAGTGATTGAAGAAATTATTGCCGGATTGCGCAACTTGCCGGCGCTGTTGCATGAGACTTTAGATAATGTTGAGCCAATCAAAAATTTTGCCGCACTGTATGCCAATGCCCGTGATTTGTTCTTTTTAGGACGGTTATTAGATTATGCGGTTGCTTTGGAAGGCGCACTGAAATTAAAAGAGATTTCTTATATTCATGCCGAAGCCTATGCAGCCGGTGAATTAAAACACGGAACTCTGGCATTGATTGAAGATGGTGTACCGGTGTTTGCGTTGGCAACCCAGTCGGCAGTATTTGGCAAAATGATGGGTAATATAAAAGAAGTCAAGGCCCGGGGGGCCAAAGTAATCGGTATCGCGCTGCAGAGCAACACCGAAATTGATAAGTATGTTGATCATAAGATAACTATTCCGGATTGTACTGAATATTTGGCGCCGATTTTGGCGGTAATTCCGTTGCAGCTGTATGCATACTATTCTGCGATTGCCCGCGGCTGTGATGTTGATAAACCCCGGAATCTCGCCAAGAGCGTGACCGTAGAATAGCAGGGATTTGCAGAAAGTTTGCAAATCTAACACAGAATTGTCACAAATAGAGGCTATAATTTATTTAGATGATACTAGCAAAACATCAATCATTGGGGGAAAAATGAAAAAGAGTAAGATTGTCTACGTACTAGCGTTTTCATTGATGATCGTGGTTATCACCGGCAGCTTTTTGGCCGGAGCTCATTACAGTAACGGTATCAAGACTACGACCGCGTCAGCGGCGCCGTCAGTTGCGCCGGATGGCAAGGATTATCGCAACACGCCGATTGTCCGTGCTGCCAAAGAAGTTTCACCGGCAGTAGTAGGGATTGTCAACAAAGCTTATGTGCAGGATTTTTGGAGCGGCACGAAAGCGCTTGTTGATCGTACCAGCGGTTCCGGGGTGATTATTATGCAAAAAGACGGTTATTCGTATCTGGTAACTAATAATCACGTTGTCAAAGGCTCACAGAGTTTAAAAATTTTGTTGTCGGATGGCCGGACAGTTGACGGGACAATAGTCGGAGCCGATGGCTTGACTGACATTGCAGTAGTTAAAATTAAAGATACCAAACTCGCGGTGGCAAAGCTTGGTAACTCGGATGACTTAATGGTTGGAGAACCGGCGATTGCTATCGGTAGCCCGCTGGGAATGGATTTTCGCAACAGTGTTACCGCAGGTGTTATCAGCGCTGTTGATCGTAAATTGGATGTGGGTGATGCCACAGCGACGTTCATTCAGACCGATGCCGCGATTAACCCGGGAAATTCCGGCGGAGCTTTGGTAAATGCTAATGGCGAAGTAATCGGTATTAATACTGTTAAAGTGGCTATGCAGGGCGTTGAGGGATTGGGTTTTGCCATTCCGATAAACACTGTCAAGCAGATAACTGATCAGCTAATCAGCAATGGCAAAATCTCACGTGGTTATCTTGGCGTAGGCTTGTATGACAAAAAAATGTTGGAAGCCTATGGGTTGGACTTGGTTGAACAGGGTGTCTATGTTGCAAAAGTAGAAGAAAATGGTCCGGCTTATGCCGCAGGAATGCACAAAGGTGACATCATTACCAAAGTCGCAGGAAAAGAAGTCAACAGCACCGCCGAGATCAAATCGATAATTGCGACATATTCGGCCGGAACGAAAATTGATGTAGTTGTTAAGCGGGGCGAAAAAATATTAACGCTTAAGGTGACACTTGAAGAACCGAAACAAGCTGGAAAACCGCAACAGCAACCAGCTAATGACGAAGAAGACAGATAAAATTGTTAAGCCGTTTATGAGAGGTATTTCATAAACGGCTTTAGATATTCACGGCAAAGTTGAATTTCTTGACATAATACATATTGTGCGGTATTATCACTGTAAAGTAAATTTTGGACGAAGTGATGAATATGTCCATTTTCAAAACGAAGTGCGTCCGCGTGGCCTTGCTGGCATTGGTTATGTTTGCGCTGTGTGTCGCGGTTTCGGTGGTCGATGTAGTCGATATTACCGAAATGCTCGACGATGCGTTAGCGGGTCAGTTTGGTTTTCAATTTGATATGGCCGGGTTTGTCAACTTGCTTGTTTTGAGCTGGGTGGTGTTTCTTTGCGTCGTAAAAGCGAATGCGGATATTTTGGCTTCAATCGGTATTGATTCACGCGTTCGTCCGTTCGCATGCGCTGTTCCCGGCAGTGGTAAATTTACGTTAGTGTCCGTCCAAAAATTCAACAACTAAATACACAAGCTCCGTCATTTGACAGAGCTCATTAAAAGCAGCGTGCGGCATTGTGCCGGGCGTTGTTTTGCGTTAATGGGAGCTGTTTTGGGCAGAGCTTTTTTGTTTTAAATCCATAGGAGAAAGAAAATACATGAACGAACAACCACAACCAATTGACAGCGGCCTTGCCGCCTTAATTCTGGTCGCCGGATACCATGGCATCGCCGTTTAACGAACAGAGAACGGTTTTTCCTCTCATCGCGTCTTGCTTTTTGTCTTGATACAAAAAGGAAGCAAAAAAATCAAGCGCGGTACGGCTGCGCCAATTGTTCTAATGCTTGCTCGCGGCAAACGGCAAACTCGGACTACGTCCTCGGACATGCCGCTTTGCTGATCGCGAGCTACGCAAAGAACAATATTGTGGCTCGCCGTAATGCGCACTATGAAACGGTGGGAAAATGTTCGGAAGGAGTGAAAATGATGGTATAATTTGACTAATAAATTTTCTGATAATAAAAAATATCCGGAGGTTGTCTAATGGATGAAGAAGCAAAATCAACAATTGGTGAGCATAAAGTATCATTATTACGGTTATTTTTAGGAAAAAAATTATTCATGCAGTATGTTATCGGTAAGAGCGGGCAAGAAAACGCGTCGGAAGAAAATTTTGCCGCATGCAGGGTGAAAGTCCGGCGTGTTATTTGGAGATTATTTTTGACAATATTAATGCTTGTGGGCGGAATATATATTAGTGATTTTATTTCTATCATCGCGGCAGTGATGTATGAGAAATTAGCGTTATCGAGGTTGCCGTTGCCGGGAGCGCAGCGAACAACATTTGACACTTTTTTTTGTGTACTATCATTTGTTTTGTGTTCGGTGGTAACACTCAGAGTGATTATTGGCTGGGTTATCAAAGATGGGATTCATAGAAATATCAATTCATTTATAAAACGAGAACAACTGAATTTTCAAAAAGCTAAAGGCTCAACGCGGTTAAATTTAATAATTGGTTGCTGCATATGTCTTGTTGCAATTCTTTGTTGGTATTTAAATCGACATACTGGACCCGGTGTATCGGATTCAATTGGAAACGAAATTGTGGTCGCCTTAGAATTAATTGTATATATGGTTTGCCTGCGGATAATTGTAGGCTTTTTTTTGTTTTCTTACGCTTTTGATGGACTAACAGGGATTGTTACTACAAAATTAGAGCCAGTTACGATGGAAGCGTATACTTTTATGTGGGCAGTGCAAATAATTCTTGCATTATCAGCCGGTGTATATTTACTGTTTTTCTGGGGAATAATTTGGATGGTTCACTGGGTAGTGGCTGGAGGAATATTCTGGCTTTACGGAAAATATAGAAGTATTGCGCAGGCAGTAATACTTGACTGTCTATATGTTGTTATCCTTGTTATGTCAATATTGTTGAAAAATTAATTTGAGAGGTACAGGAATATGAGTGAGCAAAATGTAAGGGTGATGAATGCGCCAGAACTGGACGGTAAAGTTTCGCCCGGTACTGCTGCGACAATAATGTTAGATATCCTTTTGGGATCGTTTGCTGCGGGAATAATGCTTCTTTGTCCGGGATTAACCGTAGGTCTTATGATAGGGTTTGGCGTTCCGTTGATTTGCGGAGTAGTGGGGCTTGTTATTGATGGCGAACTGGATTTTGGTTCAACGGCGTATGGAACTGCGAAAGAGGTTGCTGTTGGTAAATTTCTTGATATTTTCGGTAATAAACTTCCCGGTGTAGTCAAGCTAGCAATTGGACTGGGGCTCGGTGCAATTATTGATGTGCTGTGTAAAAAAGATGATACGAACGGTGGCGGTGGCAACGGTCCTGGTCCCGGCGGTCAAAAAGGTCATTGGGAAGGCTCGAGATGGATTCCTGATCCGTTGGCACTCGACTTAGATGGCAATGGGATCAGTTTCACAAAAAACAGCGCATATTTTGATTTGGGAACCGACGGGTTTGCCGAACGGGCGACATGGATTGGCAAAGGCGACGGTTTGCTGGCGCTGGACAAGAATGACGACGGAAAAATAAATAACGGCAGCGAATTATTTGGCGACGCGATGCGAAAGAAAGACGGCACGTTTGCAAAAGACGGATTTGACGCTTTAGCGGATTATGATATAAACAAAGATGGAAAAATTGATGCCAACGATGAGATTTATTCCAAACTAAAAGTCTGGGTTGATGCCGATGGTGATGGGATTACCGATGACGGCGAACTGAAAACCTTATCTGAATTAGGAATCAAGCAACTAAACTTAGGCAATACTGCCGGGAACAATGTTGTTAATGCAACCGGAGAGGCTCTGCGTAAGCAGGGGACGTTTGTCTGGGAAAATGGCGCGACTAGCGCGCTGAATGAATACGGGCTGTCGCGCGATGCGGTGGACAGCAAAGAAACCGAGCTTCTGCCGGTGCCGGATGATGTTAAGGCGTTGCCGGACATTCGCGGCTGGGGGAATGTACATTCGCTGCAGCAGGCGATTGTTCGCGATGCGAGCGGCGAATTGAAAGCGCTGGTGATAAGTTTTACTAATGCTACCGGGAAAACCGAGCGCGAGCAGCTGGCGGAAAAGATTATGTTGAAATGGTGCGGAACCGACAAGGTTGATCCGGCGAGTCGCGGCGGACAAATGGATGCCCGCCAACTTGTGGCGCTGGAGAATTTGTTTGGTGAAGCCTATATGGGCAATCACGGAGCAAATCCTGCACATGCGCAAGCACCGATTCTGAAAGAGATTTTTAATAAGTTAAGCGATGAGCTGTATTGTGAATTGCTGATTAAGTCCACCGCATTACAATTCATCATCCAGCCGATAGTTGACGCCAGCGGCAAAACTACCGGCTACAACCTCGACTACGCCAAACAGATGCTAGACGGAATAATCGCAATCGACAAAGATGCAGGGCTGGAACTGCTCGGCAACTACTGGCGCGTAGTTAAGGCGTATGGTTATGCCGATGCAACAAATGCTGATTACCAGAAGTATTTGGATTTCTATAACAATTATTCTGCAAAGGGCACTGAATATCAGAAGACGTTACTATTGTTTTCTTCAAGAGAATCTATTGTTGGCGGCGCTGATGCCGATGTTTTGACTGGTACCAGTGGTAACGATAAGATTTATGGATTAGCTGGCGATGATCGGATAGCCGGTGGAATGGGCTGTGATTATATTGAAGGTGGCGCAGGAAACGACATAATAGAAGGTAATGGTTTTGCAGACAAACTATATGGCGGTTATGGGCGGGACACATATGTTTTCGACCGCGGCGACGGCAAAGACGAAATAAACGAAATCTATACGGTTTATCAGGGCGAAGACAACGACATAATCCAGTTCGGAGCCGGGATAGCGAAAACTGATTTGGAAATCGACCGACAAGCTAATGGCGATTTACTGATTACGATCAAGGGAACGGAAGACCAGATCACGGTGAAAAGTTATGCACAAAATATTGAGGCGCGAGTCGAGCGGATAGTGTTTTTTGATGGAAGCAGTATCGAGAAGGATGAATTGTATTTGTACGGACGGTCATTGAATGGAACGTTGACCGACGATAATCTTATAGGCTATGATAACGTAGATGACATTATTCGCGGAAATGCGGGTGACGATATTATTCAGGGACTTAACGGGAACGACGTGTTGTACGGAGGCGAAGGCAACGACCGGATAGCCGGTGGAATGGGCTGTGATTATATTGAGGGTGGCGCAGGAAACGACATAATAGAAGGTAATGGTTTTGCAGACACTCTATATGGCGGCGACGGCGATGACACGTTGTTTGGCGAGGAAGAAGTGTACGCCAATAGCATGGTGGCCGGTGACACACTAATTGGAGGCAAAGGCAATGACAAACTATATGGCGGTTATGGGCGGGACACATATGTTTTCGACCGCGGCGACGGCAAAGACGAAATAAACGAGATCTACACGTTTTATCAGGGCGAAGACAACGACATAATCCAGTTCGGAGCCGGGATAGCGAAAACTGATTTGGAGTTTGTGCGGCAATCTAACGGCGATTTGCTGATCACAATCAAAGGTACCGAAGACAGCATAACGGTCAAAAGACACTTTGTTGATACGGGTTCGCAGATCGAACGTCTAATATTTGCCGACGGCAGTCAATTAGACAAAGCCTATATCGCCGCAAATTATCTCAACCTCGTTACCGGAACCGACGGTGCGGATAATCTTGCCGGTATTGGCAACGATTTACTGATTGGTGGTAAAGGTAATGACACGCTTTCCGGCGGAGCAGGAAATGACGTTTACCGGTTCACTGTCGGCGACGGACAAGACGTTATTTCGGATACCGACGGCAACGACACGGCGGCGTTCGGAGCGACTGATTTACAATTGATGATGAACAGGCTTAATGACGATTTGGTATTGTCGACGTCGGGTGCAACCGATCAGGTAACGGTCAAGGATTGGTATAAAAACGACAGCAATAAAGTTGAAACCATCCAGTCCGGTAATGGCAGGCAATTACTGGCGGCGCAGGTAAACAGTCTTATTCAGACAATGGCGCAGTTACAGGCGGAAAAGGGCATGTCCTGGAACGAGTTGATAAATTCCGCACCTAACGAGACGCAGACGGTGCTCAATCAGTTTTGGACTGAAAAAAAATAACCACAAAACCGCTTGTGAAAATTATTTTCACAAGCGGTTTTGTGCATTGTTATGAGTTTTTCAACAGTGAGTTTTTTAACTGCAAATACTTTTGCGTGTAATAGATTCCGCACTGAGATTCACGTAAATCGAAGCCGTAGGCCCGGCGGCTGATTGCGATGATCGGTGGCGCTTGGATGCGCTTTGCCAGCCCCATTCCGGAAAATTGTTTCCACCAGCGTTCCAAATCACAGATGAAGTCGGCTGCGGTCGGGAAAAGTGTTGCAACAATACCGGGTTGGCAACCAAGCTCGTTTTCGAGAACACCGTCGTGATACCAGTTTAGGATATCTTCCGGGGTGGTGCGGTTCCAGTTTTCAACAAACGACTTAAAAAGATAATCGTGATAAGGATATACGATTGGATCGCCCTTGCCTTCGTCAACGTTTTGCGCAGTAGATAGTTCGGCGCTCGGAACAATGTCGATTGACCCGCGCGGCACTACTTCGCGTCGGAAAACCTGCCCGTTGATATATTCGGCAAGTGCGTAAATTTGATGTTTCCACAGATCGGCGAGCGCTGCCAGAAATCCGGCATGGTCGCCATAAAGTGTAGAGTAGCCAACAGTTGTTTCAGCCTTATTGGCATTACAGGTAAATCCGGCATTCCAGGAAGCGGCAACCGCGGCAAGAATTCGCGACGAACGGTCACGGGCTTGAATGTTTTCGTAAACCAACAAATTAGGAGTTACGGAAAAGCTGGAATTGTTGCCAAGCTGCTCGAAAATGGCTGTTTCCAGTTGCTTCATAGTGTGTTCGGCTGAGTCTTGCACAGAAATGGCTGCATAATTGCAGCCTAGCGCTACGGCGAGCTCACGGGCAAGCGTTTTTGTTGTTTGACTGTTAAATCGGGTGGGCATATTTACCAGCAAAACATTGTCAGCGCCGAGGACATCAACGTACAGCGCCGCAGACACGGCTGAATCGATGCCGCCGGATGCGCCGATTACTACACGGTTCATACCGATTGAGTGGAGAAATTCGCTTGCGCCATACTTAATTGCGGCGTAGATATCGTCGATTTTATCCGGTGAATACTCAACATGCGGGAGCTTGGAAAAATCATTGCTGTCAATGGTGAAAACGGAATCTGCATATTTTTCAGCAGAATAACACAAAATACCTTTAGCGTCATATATGGCAGATGAACCGTCAAAAGTATAAAGGGTTTTGCCGTTGTTTTGGATGCCGCAAGCGTTAAGATATATTAACGGCAACTGGTGTTTCGCGGCATGCTCGGAAAAAATCCGGTGCCGTTTATCGTTTTTGCCGTAAGTGTACGGTGAACAGGAAATATTAATGACAAAATCAATATTTTGGTTTGCACACAACAAATCAACCGGTTTGAGCGAATAGTTTTCATCCCAGCCGTCCTCACAAATAATCAGCCCAAGTGAATAAGCACGGCCATTGATGTCAATGTTAACGGGTTTTATCAGTTCGTCTGGCTGAACGCCGGTTTCGATTGCTAATTTTCTGGTGCAGTAGAAATGGCGGGTTTCTTCAAATTCGCGGTAATTGGGTAACAATGATTTTATGCGGTACGGATAGGGGAAATTATCAGTACCGCATAATTCGCCGTTATTGGCGACAAAACAGGCGTTATATTTACGCGCGCGGCCATCGTCACCGATTTTATTCCAGTCGATGGCCACGTTGCCGAAGATGATACACAAGTTAGCTGATTGGGCGACAATCTGCTGGCCATAGTGCTCGCATTCGCGTAAATAAGCGTCCTGCTCCCAGAGATCGCCGATTAAGTAACCAGGAATAGCCATTTCCGGAAAAATCAGCAACTCGGAATGCTCAGCTTTTGCCTGAACAATAATCTCGGACATCCGGGTGAAGTTCAAATCCGGCCGTCCGGGAACGACTTTCATTTGCGCGATAGTTATTTTCATAATCAGGCAAAGCGCTTGGTGTAGTTTTCGTCAAACATTTTTTGCAGTTTTTCGGCCATTCTGTCATATTCAGCCTTATCTGTCCAAGAGTTGCGCGGATTTAAGGCACTTGCCGGAACCATCGGACAGCTGGTTGGCATCATCAACCCGAATATCGGATGCTCAACATAATCAACAGTTGCCAGCTCGCCATTCACAGCAGCCTCGACCAGCGCGCGGGTAATTTTGATTGAAATGCGTTTTCCAACACCGTATTGTCCGCCTTGCCAGCCGGTATTAACCAGATAAACAGTTGCGCCATGCTGAGTAATCTTGTCGCGCAATAATTCAGCGTAGACTTGCGGACGCAGCGGCAAAAATGGTTGACCGAAGCAGGAAGAGAATGTAGCTTGCGGTTCGGTAATGCCGCGTTCGGTGCCGGCAAGTTTGCTGGTAAAGCCGGACAGGAAGTAATACATTGCTTGTTCAGGAGTTAATTTTGAAATCGGCGGCAATACACCAAAAGCGTCAGCGGTCAAAAATATTATCGTTTTCGGATGGCCGCCAATGCCGGGATAGACGCAATTGGGAATATAGCTGACCGGGTAACCGGCGCGGGTGTTTTCAGTCAACGACTCGTCTGCGTAATCCGGAACACGGGTGTTTTCGTTGAGTACAACATTTTCCAGCACGGCGCCAAATTTTACCGCATCCCAAATTTGCGGCTCATTTTCTTGGGACAGATTTATACATTTTGCGTAACAGCCGCCTTCGATATTGAACACTCCGTCATCCGTCCAGCCGTGTTCATCATCGCCCAGCAAGATTAATTCGGGGTCAGCCGACAATGTCGTTTTACCGGTGCCGGATAAACCAAAAAATAACGATGTTTCGTTATGGTGGTTCTTATTGGCCGCGCAGTGCATCGACAGGATATTGCGTTTCGGTAAATAATAATTCATGATTGTAAAGACGGATTTTTTGATTTCGCCGGCGTAGTGGGTGCCACCGATTAACACAATTTTCTTTTCAAAATTGACGAGAATAAAGGCTTCAGAATTGGTGCCGTCGATTTCCGGGTCGGCTTTAAGCGTTGGCAAATCGATAATGGTAAAATCGGCGTCAGCGGGGAATTCCCAGCCGGTGTCGTATTGACGAATCAGTAATTGATGGATAAATAAATTTTGCCAGGCAAATTCTGTGATGACGCGCATAGCAAAGCGATTGTTAATATCCGCGCCGCCAAAGCCTTCAAAAACGAACAAATCTTTTTCTGTTAAATGGTTAAGCGCTTTTTGATAAAGTTTATCGAATTTTTCCGGGGTAATGCGCTTATTATTTTCCCACCAAATTTCAGCTTCGAGTTGCGGGTAAGCGACTACGAATTTGTCGTTGGGGGAACGGCCGGTATATTTGCCGGTGGAAACGCGCAGTGCACCGGTAGCGCTTAGTGTTGCTTCGTTACGCCGGAGCGCTTCTTCGACCAGCTGCGCCGGATAAAGGTTGGAAAACAGCTTGCCGCGATGCTGTGCTAACACTTGTTGATAAATTGATTGCATAATTCACCTCAAAATTAATTTTTTAGATATGGTAAAAATCACTGCATCAATATATATTCAATACAAAACCTGAAAATCCTTGTTTGCAACGTAAAAAATTGATAAAATAGTTAAAGAATATTTTTGGAGGTAGTTATGGAGCAATCTACGACCATTGTTGCAATATTGCAATCAAATCGCCGCGAAACGTCGACGGCTGTTCAGGAAGTGTTGACCAAATATGGTTGCAACATCCGAACCCGGCTTGGCTTGCACGATGTATCGGACAATTATTGCGCTGACACCGGCATGATATTGTTGCAGATGTTTGGCGATTTCGACACTACGGTTATGGAGACCGAGCTAAATCGGATCCATGGAGTAAAAATGAAATATATGGTGATGGAGTTTTAGACAGAGTCCGGCGATATTTCATAAATAACAATTTTGCGCGGTTAACCGCGCGAATTTTTTTGGAGTAAATATTATGAAAGCAAAAGTATTTTTCGTACCATTGGCTGAAAACGCCACAATCGACGAACAATGTGCGGCGATGCGCAAGATAATTCCCGCATCCGGTGCGGCACAAGTACTCGCAAAAGGCGATCTCACCGGCGTGAAAATTCATGTTGGTGAAAAAAATAATGTTACCTATATTAAACCGGCAGTAATCCGTGAAGTCGTCGATTTTGCCAAAAATTGTGAGGCGATGCCGTTTTTGACCGAAACATCGACATTATATCGTGGTGAACGCGACAATGCGATAAAACATATCACGTTGGCGAATGAACACGGTTTCACGTTTGATGCAGTTGGGGCACCGTTTATTTGCGCAGATGGATTGCTTGGAAACAGCGAAGTTGAAGTTGAAATCGACGGAGTCATTAATAAGAGCGTGAAGGTCGCGCGCGACGCGGTATCCGCTGATTCTTTGCTGATTGTTTCTCATCCGACCGGACATATGATGGCCGGTATCGGTGCTGCGATAAAAAACCTCGGCATGGGTTTGGCCAGCCGCCAGGGCAAAATGCGCCAGCACAGTGACGTTAAACCGGTAATAATCGAAGAAAGTTGTAAGAAATGCGGCCGTTGTGTCAAGTGGTGTCCAAAAGATGCCATCGTTATGCTTGAATCCGGCGCACGCATTGATTCAGTTACCTGTATCGGCTGTGGCGAATGTCTGGCCGTTTGCAAGTTTAACGCTATCAAACACAGTTGGGAAGTGGATACCGACCTTATGCAGCAAAATATGGCGGAGCATGCTTACGGTGCTGTCAAAGACAAGATTGGCAAAGTTTTTTACTTTAACGTGCTGGTAAACATGACTAAAGAATGTGACTGTATGGGTGAAGCACAGCACAAGTGCATGCGTGATATCGGAATTATGGCATCCAGCGACCCGGTGGCATTGGATCAGGCAACGTTGGATATTACGGCAAAATTTGCCGGTAAAAATCTGGCTCAGTTATCACACGAAACCTTAAATTACAAGGCACAACTTATCCACGCTGAAAAAATCGGCATGGGCTCAATTGAATACGAGCTGGTGGAAGTTTGATAAGGAATTTGATATGAAATACGTTAGTACCAGAAACCATGAAGATAAATTAACTGCAGCCGAAGTAATCATTAAGGGAATAGCGCCGGATGGCGGATTATATGTTCCGGAAATAACGCCGCAGTTTGATTTGACCATGATGGGAATATTACCATCGTGCACATTTCAGGAACGGGTGGCAGTTATTATCGAACAGTTTTTGCCGGAATTCAGCGAAAAAGAAATTGATAAGGCGGTGGCTGCGGCTTATAATCAGAAGAATTTTTCGGTGAAAGAAATTGCGCCGGTTGTGTTGTTGGAAGACGGCACCGCAGTGCTGGAATTATGGCACGGACCGACTGCCGCATTTAAAGATATGGCGTTGCAGCTGTTGCCGCAATTACTAAAATTGTCCATGAAGAAAACTAAAGATAAATCAAAAATCGCAATTTTGACTGCTACTTCCGGAGATACCGGTAAGGCGGCGCTTGAAGGGTTCAAAGATGTTCCCGGTACGAAAATAATCGTATTCTATCCGTTTGACGGCGTGAGTGCAGTGCAAAAACAGCAGATGGTTACCACCGAAGGAAAAAATACGTATGTAATCGGTTGCAGCGGTAATTTTGATGATGCGCAAACCGGTGTGAAAAATATTTTTGCCGATAAAGAACTGGCGCAAGAACTTTTAGCAAAAAACATCAAATTATCTTCGGCCAATTCGATCAACTGGGGGCGGCTGCTGCCGCAAATCGCTTATTATTTCAGTGCTTATGCCGAAATGCAGAACCATAAGCAAATCGGTTTGAGTGAAAAATTGAACTTCGTTGTACCGAGCGGCAATTTTGGCAATATTTTAGCCGGCTATTATGCCAAAGCCATGGGGTTGCCGATAAATAAACTCATTTGTGCGTCCAATAGTAACAATGTGCTGGCAGAGTTTTTTACTACCGGAAAATACAACCGTAAACGCAATTTTATGAAAACTGTATCGCCGTCGATGGATATCATTGTTTCCAGCAACCTGGAACGGCTGTTGTATCTTGTAAGTAACGGTGACAGTGAGCGCGTCAGCTCCTGGATGAACCAATTGGCAACCAATGGTGAATATTGTATTGATTCAAAAACAGCAGCGGACATTAAAGAAGTCTTTTGGGCCGACTGGATTAATGAAGAAGACACCCTGCGTACGATAAATAAAGTTTATTTTGAGCGGGGTTATTTGCTCGATCCGCATACTGCGGTTGCCTGGCGGTCATTGGAGCGATACCGGAAGCAGACCGGCGATGTCACTCCGTCGGTTATCGTTTCGACTGCCAGTCCGTTCAAATTCAGCGCGGCAGTTCTTGGCGCAATCGGCGGCATGGATGTTTTGCATGACAAAGATGAATTTCAAATGCTGGATATTTTAGCCAAAGGAACCGGCTGGCCGATACCTCAGCCATTACAGGGGTTAGATAAGCGCCCGGTGTTGCATGGCAGCTATTGTGCGCGCGAGGAAATGAAAGAAATAGTAAACGCAATATTGTTGGATTGACAACATAAACAACCGCTGTTTTATCCGCTCTTTATTGAGAGTGGCGAAAACAGCGGTTGTTTATTTGTTTATAGACACAAAAAAGCCGCAGATAAATCTGCGGCTAAATTATTACTGTTTCGCTAGATTAGCGCTTTGCTTGGAAGCAATCGCGGCAGTAAACCGGTTTGTCGTTAGACGGACGGAAAGGAACTTGAGTATCGCATCCACATTCCGAGCAAGTAACGTTGAACATTTCGCGACGTTGGCCAGCGCCAGCGCCACCATTGTTTTGTTGCTTGCGGGCACGACGGCAATCCGGGCAACGAGTCGGCTCATTTTGAAAGCCTTTCTCTGCGTAGAAATCTTGCTCACGAGCAGTAAAAGCGAATTGTACTCCGCAATCTCTGCAGGTTAATTCTTTGTCTGTGTACATTGTTGTTAGGTCTCCTTAAATTTTTTACGAATGAACTTTGTCCTGAGGCGTTAAGGAGTCTCAACAATCTCGGAGTAGTCTTATTCGTTAACAGAACACATTGTACTTTACTTTGCTAACATTGTCAACAAAATAATCGAAAATACTTGTGTTTAGGCTAAATTATTTTGCTTCAGGCGCCAATATTGAGGACAAACCATCCATGACGCTGGCGAATTTTGTCATTACGGCATCGACTGGTTGCGGGCCGGTCATATCAACACCGGCATTTTTCAAGATTATGACCGGGGAATCCGAGCCGCCGGCTTTTAAGAATTTGTTAATATAAATTTCAGCGTTTTGGGGTGACGTTTGAATTCGCTCAGCAAAAGCCGTAGCTGCCGAATAACCGGTGGCGTACTGATACACATAGAAATAACGGTAAAAATGCGGGATACGCGCCCAACTGCCATCGGCTTCTTTGTCAATTATAACTTCATTACCGTAATATTTCACCAGCAGTTTATGATAGGTCTGATCGAGAAAATCAGCAGTGAGAACCTGTCCCTGCTCTGATGCGGCATAAATTTGCTTTTCAAACTCGGCAAACATTACCTGGGTGAAAACTGTGCCGCGAATCTGTTCAAGAATTTCGTTCAATATTGAAGCCTTAACATTTATATCGTCAGTATGCTGCAACATATAATCGGCTAGCAGCACTTCATTAACTGTTGAAGCGGTTTCGGCAGTGAAAGTGGCGTAGCCAGAGCTGCAGAATGGCTGGGCGTGGTTACTGTAATAACTGTGCATGGAATGACCAAGTTCGTGTGCAGCCGTTGAAACATCGTCATATTTGTTTTGATAATTAAGCAGAATATACGGATGTACGCCGTATGGCCCCCATGAATAAGCGCCGGAACGCTTGTTCATGGTTTCGTAAACGTCAATCCAGCGACTGTCGAAGGCAGTGTTTAAGTGTTTGGCGTAATCGGCGCCGAGCGGTTGAAGCGCCTGCACAATCAGCGGGCGGGCTTGCTCATAACTGTATTGCCGGTCAACGCTGGGCAGCAGCGGCGTAAACAAGTCGTAGATATGCAGTTCCGACAGTCCCAAAGTAGTTTTCCGGAGCTTCATGTACCGGTGCAGAACGTCAAGGTTGTTGTCAACCGCCGTTACCAGATTGTCGTAGACCGCGACCGGAATAAGGTTGGGGTCGAGCGCTGCGGCCATTGCCGAAGGGTAATTGTGAATTTTGGCATTGATGCAGTTGGCGCGCACGAAATCATTGAGGGTTTGCGCCATAGTATTGCGATATTGCTGATAAGCGCCGCTATAAGCAAAAAAAGCGTTCTTTCGCACCTCGCGGTTAGCAGATTGCATGAGCATTCCATAACGTCCGGCACTCAAAACGATTTCGTTGCCTTGCTCGTCCTTGATTGTCGGAAACCGGATATCAGAGCCGGACAACACGTTATAAACATTTGCCGGACTGGCGGCGGTTTCTGCTAATTGGGCAACCAGTTGCTCACTCTTGGGGTCAAGAATATGTGGTTTTTGTCGGGCGATACTGGTAAAATAAAAATCATAAATTTTTAGTTTGGGTTGCTGGTTTACAAATGATTTAACCGTTTCATCGGTCATTGCCGAAATTTCCGGAGTGATGAACGAACCAGCGGCGTCCAGTTTAGCGCCCAACTGTTGCGCACGTCCGGTCATTTCAAGCGTAATGTTGTCAGCAATGTTTTCGTCGCTTTTCAATTTTGCATACTGATAGACTTTGTTAAAAGTCATTCCGATTGTATCGTTAAGCGTCAGGCAATCGTAGAGCATAGTTGCGGATTGGTTGAGTTTGCCCCGATATTTGGCGTACTCATTGGCTAATTGATCGACTTTGCTGAAATCCGCTTCCCAGGCAGCTTGGTCGGTATAAATATCGTTGAGATTCCATTTGTATTGCGCGGCGATTTGCGAACGTTCCGGCAGCTCCGTTGCCGCAAAAATTGCCGTTTGAAATAGAAGCAATGAAATAATAACCAGCCACAACATTGTTTTTTTCATTGTGCAACCCCCTTTATTGACAGCAAAAAGTATAACATGATCCAAAAATCTAAACAACAAAGGATGATAATTAGTGAGTATTGCTGATTCTTTTGTAGCGTTAAAAAGCCGAAATTATAAATATTTTTTTACCGGTCAGCTGATATCGTTGTGCGGCACATGGATGCAGCAACTGGCGCTGAGCTGGCTGACTTACCGACTAACCGGCTCGCCGGCGCTTATGGGTCTGGCGATGTTTCTTACCCAGGCGCCGTCACTATTTCTCTCGCCGTTTGCCGGGGCGCGTGCGGATAAGGTTGACAAACGCAAAGGCGTCATAATCATTCAGGCGGCGTTTTTGCTGCAAACCGGTGCGCTGGCACTACTTACGCTAACCGGGCATATTAACGCGCCGTTGATATTAGGCATGGCGCTGGTGCAAGGCCTGATAACCGCTTATGATTTTCCGTTTCGTCAATCGCTGGTGCCGGATATGCTTGATGACCGGGCGCATATTCCAAATGCCATCGCGCTAAATTCGCTGGTAGTCAATGCCGCACGGATTATTGGCCCGTCGCTCGCCGGTTTGATTGTCGCAAAATTTGGTGAGGGCTGGTGTTTTGCTTTTAATTCACTGAGCTATGTAGGTGCGCTGGTTGCATTATTGATGATGAAAATCGAACCGGGCACCTTTGGGAAAATGCCTGCCATCAGCCGCTGGGCAAGCATCAAGAGCGGGTTTAATTATGTCGGACGGCACCGTTCCATCCGGGCCGTGTTGTCGATGTTACTGGTTGCCAGTTTTATCGGGACTTCCTATATAACGTTACTACCAATACTGGTTAGTGATACGTTGCATGGTACTGCACAGGAAATGGGTTTCTTGATGGCGATGACCGGCGTCGGCGCGATATTCAGTGCAATCTATTTGGCGTTCCGGCGCAACATTAACGGACTGGATTATCTGATTGGTATCGCCGTGTTAATCGCCGGTATTGCTGAGGCGGCGCTTGCGGCCTGTGGTAATCTCTGGATTGCGTTTACGATTATGCCGTTTATCGGTTTATCGCTGACGTTTCAGATGGCGGGCAGCAATACCTTTGTGCAAACAACTACAGATAATGAAATGCGGGGCCGGGTCATGGGGATTTATGCACTTATCTGGAACGGAATCAGCCCGTTTGGTAACTTGTTGTATGGTTTATCTGCCGAATACATCGGTGTTGAATGGACAATAATTTACGGCGGCGTGGTGATGGTGTTATCGGCTGCGGCTTATTTCTTACTGTATAAAAAAGAAGCTCAACTATGAATATTATATTAGCAACATTAAACAGCAGTTATGTGCATTCTAATCTGGCGCTGCGTTATTTACGCGCGCAAGCCAGCGCAGATGGAATATTGACGCAGTTGGTTGAATATACCATTAACACCCGGAATGAGCTGATTCTGCGCGATTTGGTCGGGCGCTGCCCGGATGTAGTCGCTTTTTCCGTATATATCTGGAATATTCAGCCAATTCTCGAATTGATTGATGATTTGAAAAAATATTTGCCGAGCTGCCGGATTATTCTCGGCGGCCCGGAAGTCAGTTTTGATGCGGTTGAATTGTTGCGCGCTAATCCGGCGGCGGATTTTATTTTGGTTGGCGAGGTTGAAAATCAACTGTCGCTATTGTTGACAGCAATAGGCACTAATGAAAATTATCGCGAGATTCCGAATTTATGTTATCGTTCCGCTGAAAAAGTAATTATTAACGACAGCGCGGTTGTTAAGCAAAATTTTGATTGCGGCTTTCCTTATATATTAGACGATTTTAAAATGAGCAATCAAATAATCTACTACGAGAGTTCGCGCGGCTGTCCTTACAATTGCAGTTACTGCCTGTCGGCGGCAGGGCGCGGCGTGCGTTATCGGGACAATCCGGCAGTAATTGCGGAATTGCAATGGTTGATTGAACGCAAACCAAAACAGATAAAATTTGTCGACCGGACTTTTAACGCCAAGCCGGAACATTATCTGCCGATTATGCGATTTCTGGCAAACGTTGACACACCGGCCAATTTTCATTTTGAGGTTGTTGCCGAATTGATAACCGACGAACTGTTGGAAATTGTTGCGACGGCGCCAAACGGGCGGTTTCAATTTGAAGCGGGATTGCAATCGTTCAACTCAGAAACACTGCGCGCAATTAACCGCACCAACAATTATGCAACGATTTGTGAACGCTTAAATCGGTTGCGCTGTTGCGGGAAAAGCCACTTGCATGTTGATTTGATTGCCGGGTTGCCTTACGAGCGTTATCAAGACTTTGCCCGCTCGTTTGACAAAGCCTACGCCATTCGTGCCGATATGTTACAGTTGGGTTTTCTAAAGCTGCTCAAAGGTGCGCCGATTAGTCAACAAATTGCCGAACATGGTTATTTGTATCATACTAAACCGCCTTACGAAGTAATCGCCAACAACTACCTGAGTGCGGCAGAAGTGTTGCGGTTAAAAGCTATTGAAGCAGTGCTGGAAACTTTTAAAAACGCCGGCCGGGCAACGTTTGCCCTTGATTATTTGGCAGAAAGCACCGGTTCGGTATTTTCGGTTTACGAAGCACTAGGCGATTACTGGCGCGAACACCGACTGTATCTGCAGCCGCATAAGCTGGAGATGATTTATAATAATTTACTGGCGGCGGTCAGAGAAAAATTTAGAGACCAGGCGCCGAAATTCGCGCAGTTACTCAAACAAGATATTTATCGGACTGAGCGGACTGTTCTTGCAGGTAACCGGTTGTGGTTTGACGGCAACGAATTGCGTGAACAAAAAGACCGGTTTTTTCGAAACGCCGAGTTGCGCGAAAAATATTGTCCGGGGTTTGCAATGGCAAGCTGGCGGAATTTGCGCAACAATTTTGAAATCGGGATATTTGCTTTTGACGCGCGCGTGGCTGCAACGTTGTTTGATTATCGCACGCAGCCGACGATTGCAACCGAAATTGATGCAGCTGATTTTGGAGAAATATGTTATACAACAAATATTCAGACTTCTTAAAAAAGCGCTATGGCGAAAAAGTCTATAAGTTGCCGGTTAAACTTGCCGTGAGCTGTCCCAACCGCGACGGCACAATCGCCACTGGCGGTTGTGCTTACTGCGGCGTAAATGGTGCCGGACATGAAACGCTTTCGGAAAAATTAACCGTTACGGAGCAATTGGAAACCAATCGCGATTATATCGGCAGACGCTATGGCACAAAGAAGTTTCTGGCATATTTTCAGGAATTTACCAGCACCCATATGCCGGTTGGCGAATTCGCGGCGCATTTGCGGCAATGTCACGATGTCAAAGACGTTATCGGCGTTATTATCAGTACCCGGCCGGATTGTTTGGCAGACGATTATCTAAAACTCTTGCAGAAATACCGGTTAACAACCGGCATGGATATTTATGTTGAATTAGGATTGCAAACTGCCAACTGGCATACTTTGAAAGCTGTGAACCGCGGGCATGGACTGGCAGAATTTATTGATGCGCTGCGCCGTTGCAAACTCGCCGGTATAGAAGTCTGCGCGCATATCATCCCCAATCTGCCGGGAGATAATATCGAAGACACAACAGAAACCGCGCGGATATTGTCCGCGCTGCAGGTGGAACAAGTAAAATTACATGCGTTGTATATCGCCCGCGGTTCAACGTTTGAACAACCATACCTGGCCGGGCAGTTGGTTGTGGAGAGTAAAGCCGACTATATTGAACGGGCAATCGCGTTTCTGCGCAATCTTGATGAAAAAATCATAGTGCAGCGATTAATCGGCCGCGCGCCGGAAAGCGATGCAGTGTTCGCCAACTGGAATGAAAGCTGGTGGGTAATCCACGATGAAATTGAACAGATGATGCGTAAGCGCGGTGTAAAACAGGGTGACGCATTTTTGGAAGGCGATTTATCGCGGTCAAGGATCCAATAATCGCGCTTCGCTCAGGCGACTGGTAGCTATTTTTTTATTGTAATATATAACAATGATGTTATAATTATTCTTGCGAGAGATAGTAAATGTTTGAAGTAGTGTTTTATGAAGATGAATTTGGAACCAAGCCGGTAGAAGATTATTATTTTGAGCTTATGGCTGAAGCTGAAAAGAGCAAGCATGGGCGAATACAATACAACAAAGTGGTTCATTTTACAAAATTGTTGCAACAGTATGGAACGAGAGCAGGAGAAGAAATCACAAAACATTTAGGCGGCGGCTTATGGGAATTGCGTCCGCTGGATAATCGGATATTGTTTTTCGGCTGGATAGAGAATAAATTTGTTATGTTGCACCACTTCAAGAAGCGGACGCAAAAAACACCACAGGGCGAAATCGACACGGCTGAACGACGGCGGACGGATTGGTTGCAAAGAAATGGGGGTAAAGGATAATGAAAGAGAAATATACAACATTTGATGATTTTTTAGAAAAGCAAACCGTATTATCTAAAGAAGAACTTGCTGAAATGGATGTAAAAATAGAAATAATCGGCAAGATAATTGAAGCGAGAAACGGCAAAGGTATTACTCAGGCGGAAATGGCGGCTATCTGCGGCTGGAAACAACCTGCTGTTGCGCGGTATGAGAATATGAAGTCCGAACCGCAACTGTCAAATTTGATAAAAATGTTGCGAGCGTTAGGCTTGAAACTGGCAGTTGTGCCGGATGAGCAGTTGCAGAAGACAGCATGAGATGAGGTAGAAAACAGCTCGACTGAATTTTTGGAAACAATAAATGAGGGCTACAAACTGGTTGTAGCCGCTATCTCAAAAGTGGATTGGCTAGGTGCGGTGAAAACTGAATTTGCGTTGTAATCGATCGCTTGGTAGAAATATCGGGCGGTTGTTTTAATTTTGTTCGCTGGTAGATTTTTTGTTTTTGTGATATTATACGAATATAAATTCGTAACAACGAAAATTAATACGTAACGAAAAAGGAAGAAATATGTGCGATATAGTTAGTATCGATCAGACCACTGCCGAAATATTAATATTAAAAGCGCAGACGGCACAGAACATTGTCGAAATCGGCAAGCGGCTGATAGCTGTCAAGCAGACGCTCGCGCACGGTGAGTGGTATCCATATTTGAGTGAAAAAGTGGGGTTTTCGGCGAGAACTGCTCAGCGGTTTATGAACCTAGCCAGGGAATATCCGCCAGCGCTGGCGGATTTGAACTCTACTAAAATAATTTCGCTACTAGAACTTCCGGTTGACTTGCGCGACGATTTCATTGCAACGCCGCAATTGTTGTCATCTGGAGAAACCAAACTGGTTAGCGACATGACAACAAGAGAATTAAACGAAGCAATTACGGCAAAAAATGTGGCGGAATACAATTCAGCTCAATTGAACAATCTCGTGACTATTCAGCACCGAAGAATTGAAGAACTTCAGCGTATGCAGCCGGAAAAGATAACTAAGATTATTGAGACTAAACCGCTTGATTATTACATACTTAAAACCAAGGCAACAGAAACCGACAAGTTGGCTCAGCAACTATACGCACTGGATCGTGATTCGCAGGCCAAGATTGCCGAGCTAATCGGACAATCGCCAGAAGAGCGCCGCGAGTTCCAACTAAAGGCGGAACAGTTTTGCCGGAAAATTGAAAACTTTTTAAGCGATATGAGCTTTTTTGGATATCTGGGCGAACAATTCTTCAAAGACAGCTATGTCAATCAACGGAATTCGCGCGAGTCGCTGGCAAAATTAGAACAATGGGTACAGGATGCAACCGCCAGCTTGAATAAAGCTAGTAACAATTTATTTGTCGCACAACTTTGATCATATTATCACGGTTAAATAAAATGTTTAATTAGGAAAAAAATATCTATATATGTTTATTGTGCAGGATTTATAAATATTGTGTCGAATGTATTACAACATCGAATTGTAAACGAAGGCTTTTCAAGGAGTGTACTTTGTGAAAAAAACAGTTTTTCTGTTAGTTTTAATATTAATTTCCTTTTCTATAACGTGTTTTGCGGGCGGCTTTGATGTTAATGGGCTAGGAGATAGTGATTTTATTATTAGATATGTTTATCTTCAGAGTTCTGAAGAAGATGCAATTAGAAATTTAGGATATGAGTATTCTTATTCGGGAACTGCAAGTAAACATACGTTGAGTTACGGCAGACTTGATATCGATTGTAAGTATCACAATATTTTGTGCATGGCTACTGATGATCCCGGTGACTATACTTATCGAAAAATACATGTTGGCAGCAGCTTGGCAGAAGTGCGTGAGAAGTACGGTGAAAATTATTATGCTGTCACATCATACAACAATCTTTGGTTATATGAATACGACACCTATGCTTACGGTCAGAAAGATCAGCACTGGATTCTCCGGTTTGCAGTTTCGCAGAAAACAAACTTAGTTTTTTACTGGTCAATAAGGAATGCCTCGTTGTAGTGGCATAACTATTTTTCGAGTATGAGTTAGAAGAAATGTTAGCTATTTTTAAGTGGGCAGTAATAATTGGTCTTGTCTGTTTTTTTGGTTTTATTTTGTTTCATACCATTGTTACGCTATGGCAAATTGTGTTAGCCGGTTTGCTACTTTATTCTATAATCGCTATATGGGAAGTTACGAAATTAAGCAGACGCATCAGGTTATTGATATCATTTATCTTAGTTGGTATTTCTGCGGGGTTGCTATCGTGGTTTTTTTGCCATATATCTGATCCTGTTCCTATTTGGAGTGCGTTTTTTTGGTTCGCATTTTTCTGGTTTGTCTTTTCAATAGTTGCTGCTATCGTGCTTCATCTAATACCAATTGGCAAAAGAATTAGCGTTCGGAAGCGTAATACATATCTGATAGTATCAATGTTGTTGGCTATCACTTTGTTTGTTGTCGTTATTGTACATTCTCCTGGATCTGAAAATATCGTTCAAAAAACTGAAACGCCAAATGTAGTTAAAGAACAGAAGCAAGAAGCTGAACAGGCTATAGTAGAACAAAAACGAAAAGATCAAATAAACAAAGAAAATCTGGAAGGGCAGCAATACGTAGATAAAGTTATGAAAGATGCGGAAGAACTTCATGCAAAGGTTGTTAAAGAGCTTGTGGACGGTTCAATACCACTAGACTATGAGCATTTAATGAGGTATCCCGAAAAATGCTATGGTAAAGTATATGAAGTTCACGGAAAAGTATTGCAGCTTTTTGAAAAAGAAGAATGCTTTACGGTTATTGTAGATAATAACCCCAAACAAATTGTTATTATTCAGCGATTAGCAAAGAAAAACGACGCACGAATATTGGCAGATGACAACTTAATAATATATGGTACTTTTAGAGAGCTTAAGCCATTTAAGTTTGTTGTTGGTGGCGAAAGGAGTATTCCGTTAATAAGAGGTCAAGTTATTAAAAATCTAAGTGTCAATTGAGCAATTTTACTATTAATCTGGAATGCTTCGTTCAGTGGCGAGGCGCATTTCGGAGTTTTTGGAGTGTTAGGAGGATGGTCTGACCACATTTGTATTATTGGCCAAAAATATTCGTTTTTTAACGCCAAATATTTCTTTTGTAATAATATAAAGGATGTAAGGCATGAATTGTGAGATGAAAAAAACGTGTCTCTGGAAATGTTATAGCCGCGAAGAACGGCAATTCGTTTCTGAGTTATATTGCTGGTTGAAGTTCGAAGATAATCTGAAAGAATTTTGTTCATTAATTGGTATGAAAAACTTTCAAAAAAATGATCTGGAAGTAAATTTCGAAGTAGCTTTGTTTCGAGATATTAAATGGAATAATGATATTGAAAAAAATATAAGCGGATATTTTCAAGAAAACAAGGCAAAAGAGGAATTTGCTAAGTATTGCAGAGAGACTGATGATAATGTTTTACCCAAATCGTTCAAGAAGGCTTTGAAAAAAAGAGTTTTTGATTTGGTGATTTTTGATCATAACGAAAGCGACCCGGTTATGTACATCATTGAAGTGAAAGCTCAGACCGAGATGATGTTTGATAGTGCGGACAGATTTATCGATTTGATTCCGCTTGTAACAAAATATAGTTACAAAAAAATTGCTTTGTTGCCGAAGTCCAAATGCAAAAATGGTTGGAAGATAATCACATGGAGTGAACTGGCAGTAATTGCAGAGAAGACTGAAAAAGAAGAGACAGGAGTAAAGTTTTCATGGTGGTTTCGCAGGGCGGAAAAAATATACAAAGCAAAATATTGCGGGAACGGCACCATTGAACGTGCCCAGTTGTAGTGGCTCAAGGGGTGGCTCAATTTCCCCAGAGAACAGCACCAGATTTATGGTTTGTTTGCCAGGAATACTAAACGAGTGATTTGAAGTATTGTATGGTGTGTTTGTAGATGAAAAAGAAAAATATCGTGGTTTCGTATTCTATGAATACTCTGCAAATTTGGATAATCAGACATTTGTTTTGGAATTCGCTGTTAACTCAGTTGGTTTTGTCGATTTCATAAAGTTGCGTGTAGCCGAACCGTATGGCTATCGTGGGTTTTAGTTAGTAGCAGTTTGATAGGGTCATAGCAAGGATGTGAACAATGATTTTTAGAAGAATACTCCCCATTGCAATGGTTATTATTTCTGCCATATCGGCAGTTTCTTCCGCATCGGATAACCTCTCCGCGATTACGCAGCTAAATGCCAAAATCAGCCAATTACAAAATCGTATGCAAGCGGTTGAAAAACTGAACGAAGGTGTTGTCCGTGATTTGCTGGCGGCGAATGAACAGTTAAGCTATGCAATTGCCAACGAGCAGACTGATAAAAACGAATATAACAAAATTTCCGGTGAGCTGGATAATGCGTTGCAGTCGCATTATTCCGACCCTGCGGCGGTCAGCCGGTTGCAACAGCAGAAAAACACGGAGTGGCAGAACTATTTACAAGCGCAAAGAGAGTCCAACACAGTGCGCGGAAAAGTGTCAGCGTTAGAAAAGCAACGCAACGATTATAGTTCCGAGCGGCAGCGGCTGATGACGGAAATCAATGCCGCCAAAGCCGAATTGTTTGATATTGAGTTCAAAACACCAGTTTGAGTAGATGGTTACGGCGAAGCAGTGATGACCAAAACAATTTCACACGCTGATTGCGAAAACGCCGCCATTCAGACAGCTCGGCGCGATGCCATTGAAAAAGCCGGTCTGGTTTTTATTAACTCAGTTACTGTTGTTGAAAACAGTCAGGTTGTCAAAGATGAAATTAAAGCCAGTATCAAGGCAGTAATACTGAATCAGGACTATACAAACGGTTATGGCAAGCCGAAATATGTTGCCAATGATGATTTTGGAAAATACACCGTTAAAGTCCGGGTGTTGGTGCAAAACACAAGTGACTACAATCCTTACCGCAATATTGCTGCAGTAAATAATTATGAAAATACAGATGCGACAGTTGTTCCTTTCAATATTCCGGTACAAGCTTCATCTGGCAGAACGATTCAGCAACCGGTGTCGAACAATACGCTGGTTAATTCAAACCGGCGGAGTTTTGACGGATGGGTGGGATTGGGGTATGGACTAATTAGTGGGAGCAGTTCAACAATTTACTGGACGAGTCCGGTTTCCGGCAACCGTAGTTATGTGAACAATTTTCAGCGGGGAGAACTGTCCGGACTGGCGCTGGAAGGCGGCATAAATTTTAATGACTATTTCGGCGTGCGGGCAAATTTCAGCTATTATGAAAGCAAGGGTGATATTTACTCACAGTCCTATAATATATGGCTTAGCAACGGCAGTCTCAATGTCAGTTCATACAAAATTGCCGCGCAGCTTATCGCGGCTTGTACATTTGACGAGATTAAGCCATATATCGGTGTGGGCGCGGGCGCGAATATTACAGCGACGACGCTGGCTAATTATGGTTCGCATAGTTCTGACTTGCCGAATACCGGTTCGACATCTTTCTATCTGCCTATATCAGCAGGTGTAGAATGGAAATTCGCTCGCGATGCTGGCGCCGTTGTCGATTATACTTATAATTATGACGCCGTAGTTTCTTCGGATCAGTTTACTCAACTTGCGCCACAGTCACAATTTAGCCTTTGCTTGAGATGGTATTTTTGATAGATTATGTATAATAAAATTACATTGGTTGCGCTATTTGCAATAATTGCGTTTACGTTCTCCGGTTGCTACCAGCAACCAGACATCAATAATCAGAACACGCAGACGCAGCTGGCTGTCAATCAGCTTCAACAGTCACACGAACTCCTCGTCATGCCCCAAAACGGTAAACAGCCGCTGATTAATCTGATAAACAGCGCGAAAAAATCAGTTGATATCATCATCTATGAGTTTGAAGATGACAAACGGCTAATATCGGTGACGCACTGGTAGCGGCGAAAAAACGTGGCGTGAATGTCTGAGTAATTTGTTCAGATATGGACGGCAATATATGACTACCAATTCGATTGAGCGCAACCGGGAATTGGGGATTATCTCGGTCAATCCGAAAATCATCAAACAGTTATCGGAAATATTTTTAGCAGATTGGGAAAAATACGAGTAATGAAAACGCCCTAGCCGGTAAAACGGCTCGGGCGTATTTTTTTGCTTCGCGCTATCTATTAGCGTCGGTTTCTGTTGCGCATTACGCAGGGCAAATACTTGTTCTTGGGCTAAATGCGCGACAAGCAAAGCGGCATGTTTGAGCCGTAGGCGAGTTTGCCGTTTGCGGCGCATAGCCTTAGAACAAGTTTGCCTGGAGTACGGCGCTTGATTTTTTGGCTACTTTTTTATCAAGAAAAAAGTACGCT
>JBAYGT010000015.1:0-59079 GCA_041666525.1 Negativicutes bacterium | reverse complement strand
TTTTCTCCACAATTTGGTTGTATAATCAGGGCATAGTAAATATTATTTTGGGAGGTTGTCGTGAACAAGAAAGAAGAAATTAATCTGGACGAGGTAATTGGCGGGGCTGCAATCATAGAGATTATTGAGCAAGAAGAATGGAAGCCTGGAGAAAAAAACATTTTGAAAGTCCCAGTGAACGAAATTCTGCCGCCGTCTGATCCGTCACCGGTGCGCTAGAAGTTTTTGTAGCAGACGTGGCTCGTAGACAGAAGATTGACGGTGCTGATAAAAAATCCGTCCACACATTTTAGTTTGTGTGGACGGATTTTTTTGGTGCAGTTAGTTCACTAAAAGAGCTTGAATTTTTTGAAAATACTCTTGACCAATGAAATTACTGTTTTTACCACGCTGATAATTTGTTTGGCGCTGGAGCTGAGTCCACTGGGAATTGTTGCAAAGTCTGATTGAATAGCCTTAATCATGTTTGGGATATACGCTGCAATAACGTTGTTAACATCGCTTTCGATTTTGTCAATACGCGGGTTGATTTCATTTTCCAAAATTGTTGTCACGTTGTTCAGGCGGTTATAAACCTGATCTTCCAATCCAGAATAGAACTTGTCAATTTGCTTGCCAGTCGGCGATATAATCGCGCCATTGGCTTCGGCGGCATCCAAAGCGTCGTGTTTTATGTCGTTAAACGCCATGCCGGCGATAACCTGAATTGCGCTCTGGTTGATGCCGCTGTTCAATTCCAGAAAAATCTCGCCGGCTAGCCATGTAGCGTCAAAAGAGCCTTTGTCCTGAATGGCCTTGGCCAAATCATCAGCCACCTCATTTATTGTTGACCTCATGTCAGTTGCCCACACCTGTCGGGAAAGATCGGCAGCTTCTTTTTCGCAGCTTAGAAACGCATTTTGTACGGCTTGTTTTTGTTCGGCTGTCATATTCACTGAAAGGCTGTCGGCAAAAGCCTTCACTCCGTCGCTCGCACCTTGTGCGAACAACTCGCTGCCGTTTTGTAAATCGCTCATGATCAGTGGGGTGGCACTTTGCAGGTCGGATTTGACTATTGAATCAATAGCGTCATAAACTCCTGTGCTCTTAATATCATTATAAATGTGGGTACCCAAAATATTGATGTCTGATATAAGTTTCGTAAAAACATTGCTCAAAATAATTTCCTCCCTTAATTTTTATTTTGTTTATTTTGGTTCAGTATACTACGCATAGCTGACAACATCCTGACAGCGATAAGCATCCGCTCCACGTTCTAGTTTGCGTGGATGGTCTTTTTTGTGTGTCGGGCATGTGCAACAGCTTGACGATTGGGTCAGAAGGCGAAAATTGGCAAGTCGGCAGGTTCAATTCGATCGCTTGAGTAGTAACGAACGTGTTTTTCAGCAGAGTTTCGCAAAAGAACACCCTCGCAGTTACCGTGAACAATCACGATAGCGGCGAGGGTGTTTTTGAATAGAGTATATATCGCATTGTTGCAGCGCCGGATAACTGTTATCACCAGATCCGCTCGCTCGTATTGGTGTGCTCGTTTTGATTATTTCTGCAATTCTTCAAGTTTTTGTCGGACGATGTAGCTGTGTTTTGTTTCGCCGCCAGCTTTCTTGACGCGTACTTTAACCGCGTGCCAGGAGTTCGCTGTTAATCCTGCAGGGTTAATCAAAAAAGTGGAACGAATCAAGCCATGAACAAAATTTTTTAGTCATTAACGAGAAGCAGTATCAGCAGTATTGCGGGGGAACTTAATACAAAAAGCCGTGCCAGCACCGAGATTGCTGGTAACAGCAATCTCGCCACCGAGCAGGTCGGTAATTTTTTTAACTATCGCCAGGCCGAGACCGTTGCCTGGCGCATTTTGTGTTGTATCAGATCGAAAAAAACGCTCAAAAATATGTGGTAAATCGGCTGCAGAAATTCCGGGGCCGCTGTCGGCTACAATTATGACGATGCCACCGTCTTCACCGGAGGAACAATTTACGTTGATTTCGTCGCTATCAGAAGAGAATTTGACGGCGTTACCGATGAGGTTGTCCAGCAACTGGTGAAATAGTATTGCGTCGCTACACAGCAGCAGATGCGAGTCGATAATTGTGTTGACTAAGAGGTTTTTGCGACAAATTTCCGCATGCCGTTCCGCTAGAATTTCTGTAACAACTTCGGCGATATGTATTTCGTTGAAGTTTAAACTTCTTTGAAGCTCTTGCCCATCGAGCTTTGCCAAAGCCAGTAATGTCTGGACTAATTTCTCCATACGTTGCGTTTCGACCGCTATTCTGCCCGCAAGTTTTTTTGTGGCAGTGGTGTCTTCATTATGCAGAACAATCATTTTGGATGCCAGCTCGATTCCGCTCAGCGGGTTGCGTATTTCGTGCGCGACGTTACCGGAAAATGCTGATAACGCGGCAATGTTTTCCTGAATTTTTTTGGCCATGGTATTGAAGCTGTCGGCAATGGCTGAGAATTCGTTTGGTTGGTCATAGGTTAACCGCAAGTTATAATTTCCATTAGCAATAGCTTGGGCTTTTTCGGTAGTAGAGGCTATTATTAAGTTGAGTTTTTTTTGCAGGTTTCGGGAACCAAGTATAAAAAACATCGCGAACGGTATAATCAGCAACACCATTTCGACCAGATTTATTAATAGTATTGAGTTAACTATTGGGTAATTACTATTGGCAACGGATGTGATTTTTTTGCCATTACTTAGCTGAATTTCATACGCAACTGTAAAAGGTTTACCCTGCATCAACTGCCAAAAACTTATGCTTGTTACGGGGTGCGCCAATAATTCAGGAATATTTATGTTTTTAGAATTGCCACGCTCAAATAGAATATTGCCGTTTTCGTCAAGTAACAAAAAATAAGTCGCGGACATATCTTCTTTAGCGGCTATAAAAACCATGTCGGCAGCTAGGCTGCTGTTATTACTTTGTATGTATTTTTCCAAAAGCTGGCGAAAAAGGGCTGTGTTCGATTTTATATCATTGCGCATGAAGAGATAGCCTAAAACAAATATATTCAAAAGTAGTGAAACCAAAAAAGTGCAAAGAAAAAAAGTCATTATTCGTCGCAGAAATTTGTTGATTATCATTTTGTCACTGTACAATTACTGGATAGGAGTCTGGCGGATCAAAACGGTAGCCAATGTTTCGCACCGAGACTATACAATCGCTCATATGCTGCGATATGGACAGCTTTTTGCGCAGGTTATTAATGTGTGTATCAATGGTGCGGGTATTTGTTTCGGAATTAAAACCAACAACTTGGTTCAGAAGATATTCACGCGACAGTGCGCTGTTGCGGTTGTTGATAAAAAGCTCCAGCAGACTGAATTCTATCGTTGTCAAATGCAACCGTTGACCATCAGCAAATACAGTAACACCATTTTCAAACAGATACAGTCCGTGCACCGGTATATTGTTTTCGACTGCGTGTGCCGCAGACTCTGCGCTGACCCGTCGCACCCCGGCGCGTATCCGCGCCAGAAATTCGTCGAGTTCGAACGGTTTGCTTATGTAATCGTCGGCACCGGACTCCAAACCGGAAACGATATCGTTCCTGGAATTGCGCGCGGTGAGCATTATTATATAAACCGACTGGAATTCTGGTTGGCGGCGGATTCGCTGCAGCAGTTCCAGTCCATTAAGCTGCGGCATCGTAACGTCCAATACCAGAAGATCGGGTTTGTTTTGCATGATCTTAGTCCAGGCATCTTCACCGTTGTAACTGTTTATGACATCAGCACTTATGCTTTTAAGCACCAAACACAGCATATCACAAAACAATCGCTCGTCATCGGCTACAAGTATTGTCAATTTTTCTATCTCCTACCATCCTATTGTCTATAAAGAATTATAACGTGAATAATCACGGTAATCAAACATAATTGCTCAGATATTAATATATCTTGATAAATTCTCGATAAATAATTGACCAATCGTCTGCAAACAAATGGTATATTGTCGCTGTGTTATCTTGTATAGGAATATTTAATGTGGCTATTTTTGCTGACTCTAACGGAACAACAGACAAACTGTAGGTGGATAATCGATAATCTTGACAATCCGTCAAGCGGACAGGAAGAGCTAGTCATGATGACTTATTAAACAGTGCAAATGCTAAACAGTATATAACTTGTTTGAAACTTCGGTCTCGTTGCCCGTATTTTCAGTGCAGAACTGTACAAAAAGCTGGTGCTGACGACTAGCCTGGCCAGTGCTAAACTAACTTAACAAAGCCTTGACATAATATTTGAAAACTTGAGTAAAATCCGCAGAATATTTAGTAAAAGGAGGTATCATATTTTGTGAATCACAAGCTAATTTGCGTGAGCGCAAATAACCAACGGGAAGCAATCAATGACGTAAATTATATCATCGGACAGGCGAAGGGGCATGACCCGAAAAAACTGTTTGAAAAGTATCCTTATAGAAGCAACGATGTGCACCTTGGTATGTATCTGCTGCGGTATTTCGGCGATGATGGCAAATTAGCCGGTTTAAGTCTGTTTTCAGTTGTCCAGGGAGAGCTTCTTTATCTGCAAAATACGTATATACTTAAACAATACCGCAGTGGTGCGTCGGAGCAAGCCGGTTATATTTTCCGCAAAGAGTTTCTACCGTTAGGCTTTAGCCGGATAATCACATTCATCAGCAATTCCAATAGATTGCTTCAGGAACAAGTAATTAAAACAGGCTGGATACAGGTTGGCGAAAACCTAGGCAAAAACAAGAGCTACTGCTCGTTCGAATTGGAGTTGGTTGAGGAAACAGACAGTACTGTAGTTGGTTCCGGTAAACCGATGATATGGATTCGCAGTGAGAGCCGTCCCGACGAGCGCCGTACAGTTTTAGTGCCCGCTCATGCCAAAGCGCTTGTTGATGCTGGTTACAAAGTTTATGTGGAAAAATCACAACAAAGGATTTTTACCGACGGTGAGTATGAAACAGTCGGCTGTAGGCTGAAGGAACCCGGAAGTTGGAAGATAGCTCCGGCTAACTCCTTGATCATCGGTTTGAAAGAATTGCCGACGGAGAACTTTCCGCTGATACACCGGCACTTTCAGGCCGGTCACTGTCTCGATGGTGAAACCGGTTCAACACAATTACTGCAGCGTTATAAAACCGGAGGTGGAACTCTGTATGCTCTGGAAAAACTGCTTGATTCACGGAAGAAACAAATCGTCCTTAGAAGCGACGGTTATTTTGCAGGTGTCTGCGGAGCCGCCGTCGCTCTGATGGTCTGGCAGCAAAAACGTTCTGGAGCAAACCCGCCGTACCGGATTCTCCAATATTTTAAAACGAAATCGCAACTGAAGGAATACCTGAGGTCGACAATCAACCCCGGCCATCTCCAAACGGAGGAAAACTGTCTTATTATCGCTCCAGACGGCAATGTCGGACACGGGGTGCGGGCGATTCTGAAAGCATTGGGTATAAAATACGATACCTGGACGCGGAAGGAAACGATTAATCCTGAAACGTTTAAAACTATTATCGACTATGAAATTGTTTTCAACGGAATATCCATAGAAAGTCTTGACGGAAGCGAGCCTTGCCCGATTTTTCTGTCACATGAAACACTCGAATCAGCTCATGGATGCAAGCTTAGCCTGATTGCCGATATTGCCTGCTATGCCAAAAATCCACGCAATCCATTTCCCGTATATTCGCAAGTCACTACTTTTGCCAATCCTACTCTGCGAACAGGTAACGTTGACATCATGGCTATCGATAATTTACCGACAATGCTGCCCGAAATATGCAGCGAGGAAATCAGCGAAGATTTTTTTCCGCTTCTGTGCCAATACCTTATGATCGGCGACCGGGTAGCAGACACTCCATGGCCGTATGCTGTTGAGCGGTTCAAAAACGCTCTCAAGGAGTACTGTATATGATATTTCAGCGCGAAGTAGTCGTTCTGGTCGGAGCTTATTTTAACGGGTGGCTGCTGGCGGCAGGGGTTGCAGGCCGTGGTTTTGTCTGCCTGCATATACCTGCATATAGATGTTTTGCCTGACATTGGTAAAAGCTATGACTACGATTTTTTTGCGGAAAACCTGCGCGCCGACTGTGGAATTGCAGCATTAATCGAAAAACTTTACCGCTCTCTGCGCCCGGCAATTTGCTTCAAATAGTCTCGCCGAACTTGTGAACTGGTACGAACAATCCGGATTGAAAAAATCGTAATAAAACCAACCGTAAGCGCATTGTCGGACGGAATGGCGATATGTACTTGTCGCGCAGAAATCAAGGCGAATTTTGCCAAAAGTTTTTGAAAGAAAAATATCATCGGTTAATTCGTGTCGTCTTTTACTCATATTTGATTAATTCGATACAGTCAGTTCAGTTTCCTTTAAACTTATGCATAGATTAGCTGTTTATTTTGCAAACATAATCTAGTCGGTTTACTCAAAATTAGTTTACGGGTTTAGCTAAATGAAAAAAAACAGGGGATATCTATTGGTCGAAGCGCTGGTTGCAGCAGGAGTTGCGGCATTGATGTTCGGAACGTTGGTGTTTTCCTTTAGCAGCAGTCGTGACGCCATAAACAGCGAGGGCGAATATGTTGTAGCGACAGCGCTGGCCAACAAATATATGTCAGAAATTGCCGTGCAATCGCTCCCGACCAAATGTAGTTGGCGACCTCCGATGAATTGGGATTATTTTGACGGGGCATCTGACACAGCTCCCTTGCTTCCAACTATGTTTCCAGTGGATATTTCAATAAACGGCGTTATTTTTCAAACAACAATTCAGTGGCAACAAATGCCGTTGTACGGCGGAGCTACTACTGCAACCGGATATTATTCAGCTGAATTCATTGTAAAAGTAGTTTGGAATCACCCTTCGGCGGTAGGTGCTACAAGAAAAGGAACTGTAAGTGTTTCTAATGCGTTCCGATGTACCTATTAACCTTCCCACAAAAAAACGTGGTAATGCGACAAAGCTGATCAGTGCGGCTATGTTTTGCCGGCGGTGCTGATGATGGTAATGATGTTAAGCACGTTAGTGTGGCAATGGCGTACATTACACGTGTGGAAATTGCAGCATCGGGATTTAAGGAGTGAATCATGGAACTCGTGACAGCAACAATACTTTTAGATATCGCGATGCTTGCGTTAACAGGATATGTCTATTACAAGTTTTATCAAATTGAACGAATAGTTGAAAAAAACGAAGGCTCGCCAAGAAGATCAAAAACCTGTTCAGAATTTTCATTATGAATAAGCGATTTACGTCGGTTGAATTATTGATAGCACTAGCGGTAATTGAAATATTATCAATGGTAGTTATGCTGAATTTAACTGAATCGCAGACAACGACGAATTTTGATACGGTAGCGCGGAAATTAGCGGCGGATTTATCTCAAATACAGCAAAACGATGTTAGCGGAAACACGAATTATTAAGCTTCAGTCGAAACGCTTGCGTGTTCAGTCCAAGACGGAACGGTAACAATAAATACGGTGAATTATCTGGCTAACACGACTGCCGATTCAACCGGAACTTTTAAATTTGACAGTAATGGCGCTCCGGTGGCGGGAACTGCCACAACCATAAGGTTTTCTGTCGTTCGGCAACGAAAACAATCACGGTAAACGCAGCCGGTTTGATATCCATACAATAACGGACTGCAGCGAAATTTGAGATGACATGAAAAGAAAATTACTCAACCGAAGTGGAGTGACGCTTGCCGGATTGCTTATCGGCTCAGGAGTCGGAGTGATGATATTAACAGTGGTTTTTTCGGCGACGAGCGTTATATTGCACTATTGGAAATCCAACGATGCTTACAGTAACAGCCAGCAGACTGCGCGGACGGTCGTCGATCATTTGACGAGAAATCTGCAAACAGCTGACGCGTCGTCGTACGCAATTTCTTATTTTCCTTCTCTTGCTCCAACCTCTCAATCACTAACATATAACGTAACAAACGGTATGACGACGACTACTTATTGTTATCGCTACTATTTTCCGACCGACAGTACCTGTCCCGGACAGCTTTGGTGGGGCACTATAAGCGCAATGAATCAGCTGACTGCCGAATCATCTGGACAAAACACTGTGCAATTAACTATCGGCGTGGCTGATGTGGATATGCGAACAGTCGACAATCCAACAGGGACGCATGATTATCGAAATGGAATATTTTGTGTTCCAGCGATTACAAATACGAGCGAACACTTGGTATATGTTGATTTTGTTGTTACTACCAGCTCTGGTGCTGTAAGACCGCAGCACATTGAAGTTTTTACCTCGATAAATTCATCACGGAATTAAGCTGATTTTTGACGACATCGCTTTCGCAAAACGTGATTGTCTACAGAGGATAAAAATATGAAATCTAACGAATAATTTCTTTGTAATTTGTTAATTAGCTGTTTATTTTACAAACACTACCTAATGCATCTCGACAATTATTGACGAAATGTTGACAAAATCTTGACCAAATACTCGTTGTCATCAAGCTGTCGATAGTCGGTTTGTTCATCATCCTATGACTGCCTCACGTCAACCCGGCGAACTGGACTCCGTTTTTGCCGTATGGCTGGTCGGGGGTAATGACCGGAGCCTCGTTCGCGTTCTTTTCCTATCTCGGTTTTGATATCATCGCCAACAGCGCCGAAGAAACCGCTAACCCGCAGCGCGACATTCCCCGCAGCATCCTCGGCACGCTGATCGTCACAACCCTGCTGTATGTTATCGTCACAGCAGTAATGACCGGCGTTGTTCCCTACAAACAACTGGGCGGCGGTGCGCCGGTCATTATGGTTATGGCAGCAGCCGGTTACCGGTTTGGCGCGGCGTTGGTCGGAATCGGCATAATCGTCGGACTCGCCGCGGTAATACTAGGCTTGCTGTATGCACAAATCCGGCTGTTTCTTGCGATGGCGCGCGACGGTTTGCTGCCGCAGAAAATCGGCGCAATCCATCCGGAATACAAAACACCGCACCGGTTGACACTTACTATCGGTATGGTAGTCGCAACCATAGTCGGATTTGTAAGAATCGAAATTCTTGCCGAGCTGGTAAACATTGGCACGCTGTTTGCGTTTATTGTCGCGTCCGTCGGCGTCTTCGTGTTGCGGCTGACCAAGCCGGCAATTGAACGGCCATTTCGTTGTCCGGCGGCATATGTGATAATGCCGCTCGCGGTGATTACCTGCGGCTATTTGATGATAAACCTGCAGGTGGTGACATGGGAGTTTTTCACCGCCTGGGCTGTACTCGGTATTATTATCTATACAGGTTTCGGCTATCGAAACAGTATAGCGGGGAAAACGCTGCTGCCTGAATCAGACATAAATGAATCGGAAAGAGGTTGATACAGTATCGACTGGAAGGATTACGGGATGAAACGGGCTATTAGCGAAAGGAATGGGTGCAAGAATGAAGAAGACACTGGTAATTGTTCTGCTATTTTTAATTCCCGCAATGAGTGCGGTGTTGGCGGCCGATGTGCCGCCACAGAATTCTGGCAGGGCGCTACAGGAATTTGCCGATATGCTGGCGCAGAGCGATCAGACTGCGCAGCAACCAGAAAAGAACAGCGAGATTGTTGTAAACAGTAATCAACCGGAAACAACAGCACAGGGCGGTTCTGAAGTATTTGTCGGTTCGATAATCTGGGAAGGTGCGGACGGAATAGATGCTAGAATGTTAAATCTGATTGCCGCGGATTATATAGGCAAGCGCAACAAAATTGCCGATTTGAAACTGATGACGCAGATAATAGATGAATATCTGCGCGGACAGGGGTTGCTGCTTGCCCAGGTGTCTTTGCCGCAGCAAAAGCTGAACAAAGATGGTGCACTGAAGGTAGCGTTGTATCCCGGACGGTACGGAAAAATCGTCCTGAAAAACAGCAGCGCTTTAGGCGAAGGTGTTATCCTGGCGCGGATTGGTAAAGGAATAACTTCAGGCGGGTTAATTTACAAGCAGGAACTAGACCGGACAGTGTTACGGATAAATGATCTTGCCGGCGCGGCTGCCAGGATGTCTGTTGACGCTACAAAAACAAAAGGCGTGTCTGATTTGCTGATAGCGATTGCGGACGATGGCACCCCGGCAATAAGCGGCAATGTGTTTTTCAATAACTATGGCAATGTTACCACCGGACAGTATCAGGGAATGCTGAATGTCGCATGGAATAATCCTGCGAAGTACGGTGACAGTCTGGGTGTTGCCTTGATGGGCGGGATAAACAACTCCTGGCAAAACGGAATTGATTCCGGCGCAGTAAATTACTACATCCCGGACGGCTGGTTAGGCGGTAACCTAAACTTCAGTGTTTCTCAAGTAGACTATAGTTTGCTAGGCACGATTTTTTCGGCGCTGGAAGCGAAAGGGTCTGCGACCAGCGGAGCGGTAACTTACAATTGGCCGATTGAGCGTGGGCGGATAAGTAACCTTAATCTGGATTTTGGGGTAAGCTACAAATATCTTAAGGATAATATGGCGTCGAATTTGAATTCCGATAATCTGCGTTCCACGGTTGAAGGAATGATAGGGCTAGATGGTAGTTTTTATGATGCTGAGCTGGGCGGAGGTTACAACCTGTATGGAATAAATTTTAATATCGGCAATTTCGGCAGCAGTAACGGGTGCAGCACCTGGTGGCAGAATAAATATCAGGAAGCAGGAATGACCGGTGTATATACCTACGGTACTGCGAATTTCCAAAGTTACCGCTATCTTGCCGATCGCTTGCAGTTCTTTGTTAGCGGCAACGGTCAGCTCGCGGGTAAAAATCTGAATTCGGCAGACAAGATTACTCTGGGCGGTCCGTATGCAGTGAGGGCATATGCTCCGGGTGAAGCGAGCGGTGATCAGGGAATTCTGGGAACAGCGGAGCTGCGGTATTCGGTAAATTATCCTTGGGAACGGCAACTTGGAGTGATGACGCCGTATCTGTTTGTCGATGGCGGATACGTTCAGTACAATCAGAACCCGTTGCCGAATAGCGGCGCCAATACGACCGCGCTTGGCGATTTGGGTTGCGGAATCAGCCTGACGCAGGGCGGTAATTATGGCGGTAAGATAGATTATGCGTGGATAATGCCGGGCAGCCCGGCCAGCAGCGACGGATCGACATCGCGGTTGTGGTTCAGACTGTATAAACTGTTTTAGATTGCTCAGATAATAAAATTCCCTGATAGTTGGACAGGGATTCGGACGAAAACCGGGAGAAACTGAGAGGACGATATGAAAATTAGCCGCAAGATAAGAAGGAACATGAACCGGATAATTCCGGAGTGGATGATGTGTTTTGCAAAGAGTGTTATCAAGGTTGCAATAGTTGGCAAGAGGCTGGTGGCAGGTGGCTGTAAACGAACAAAATCAGCCGCCTACGCTCAGCTGGCAGCGTTAAAATCCGGTGTTTGCGCACATACCAGAGAATGGGCGGCGGCGATGTTGGCAGCCGGCATGGTAGTGTCGCTGCAAACCGGAGCGCAAGCGGTGGATGCCGGACAGTTGCCGACGGGAGAACAAAACGTCCAGAACCTGACAATTCAGCGTGACGAAGTTGCGCATCAGATGCAGGTGGTGCTGGACGTGACGCAAGCCAAAGGTTCGACAGACTGGCAGACGTTCAGTGTGGGAACGGCTGCGAAAGTTAATTTCGATATGGCACATGCCGGTGACGCAGTCCTGAATCGGGTAGTCGGGAACGGGTTGTCGGAGATAGCCGGGCAGATGACAGCGGTACATAACGGAGTAGTGCAGGGGCAGGTAATCCTTGTCAATCCGAACGGTATATTGTTTTCACAAGGTTCGCAGGTTAATGTCGGCAGTCTGGTCGCGAGTACTGTTAATATCAGCAATGAAGATTTTCTTGCCGTACGGATGTCGGTTGCCACAAAAGGCGCAGCAGCGATTGTCAACAAGGGAACGATATACGCTGATGAATTCATTGAAATACACGGTTCGGGAATCGAAGCCGGAGAGCTTGACGCGGGTAAGATCGTTATCGACGATGCCAGTGGTGGAATGATGCTCGTTGGTGGATCCGAATCAGTAACTATTACTGACGCGGCTCCGGCAGTATTGAATGACACCGTCGGAAATACGGTAAACCAGGAGCTTCCTGAGGGTGAAGCTGTTGTCAACGGGACATTCAGCTTTGACCGGACAACAAAAACCGGCGATCTTACGATAAACCAAAGCAGTGATAAAGGAATAATCGACTGGCAGAGCTACAATGTCGGCGAAACGAACACGGTAGAATATGTCCAGCCACAAGCAACCTCGGCAGTATTGAACAGGATTGTAAACAACGGCGGTGAATACGCGTCAAAGATTCTCGGCAACGTCAAGGCTAACGGGCAAGTTTTTCTGGTTAATTCGAACGGTATTCTGTTTGGAAGTAACGCGCGGGTCAATGTCGGCGGAATTGTTGCGAGTACGCTGGATATATTGAATGATAATTTTTCGGCGGGTAACTATACGTTCAAGGGCAACATGAACAGCGCGGACATCTTTAATTATGGTAACATCGAAACCGGCAAAGCCGCGATTGTATTCGCAAAGCATATCGGGAACACGGGAACTATATCGGGATGGGGAACAGTTTGTTTTGGCGCCTTGAACGAGGTGAAAATCGTCGGTCTGGACGGGGCTGGTTCAACCGAAGTCATAGCAATTGAGGGACAGGCAGATACCGGAATATCCAACACCGGGAAAATTCGGAGCGACCAAAAAGTGGCGTTGTTTGCAGATTCGATAACTGTAGTAAGTGGGGATTTGGAAACAAGCGAGTTGAAATTGAGCAACTCGTCCCCGGGGACAAACATACTGGTCGACAATGAAGGTGCCGAGTCCGAAAATTGGTTGTTGATAAAACCGCAGACGATTATTGGCGGGTATGATTTGGCGATTGGCGACCGCGGCCTTACCGAAAAATTGCTGTATAAATCCGGACTGACTACTGATTCGGCAGGAATTGCCGTATTGTCTGCGAAACAGATTACGGTTGATGAATCTCTGGGAGCGTACATGCGGGTGCAGTTGTTTACCGACGATCTGACAGTAAACGGAGCGGCAAAAATATCTACCGGACGAGAGAATTCGAATATATATCTTTCGCCTGCGACAGACAATTACATTGTCGATTTAGGTGGCGTATCTGGAAATGCGCAGGCGTTGAAAATTACGCAGGCACTGTTTGATACGCTTAATCCGGTAAGAGCGCTCATACTTGGCGACGATGACACAACCGGTGTTATTACATCGGCAACTATAGTCTATGATAGAGTGGTAGATATCAAAAGCTCAGGGACGGTAAAATTTGATAATTTGCTGACGGTAAACGGAATATGTGTTGAAGCGAAAGCTTTGGAGATTAACAACGCGCTTAATGCCGGACAAGGCTTGCAACTCGAAGTTGACCTGGTGTCGGTTGCAGAACACGGATCGGTCGTTGCCGATTGGCTTAGTTTGTTGCCAAAATATACAAACCAGATGGATATTCAAATCGGCGGTCAAAAAGTAACTACTGAAAATACGCTTTCGCTCTCTGATGACGAAATCGGACGTATTAGCACCGGTAGCTATAAAATCGGAATAGTCAATCCGAGGTTTGACAATGTTGAACTGGTTAACAATATTGTTATAGCCGGAACAATACAAGCTAATTCTGTGTTGTTAGGTACGAAATATGGCAAAATAATCCAACAAGGCGGTTCAAAGATTATCGCCGGTGAATTGTCAGTAACCGGCGCTGGGATTTCACTTAACGGAAACAACCGCTTCGGCTCGCTGGAGCTAGGAGCGGAAAATCCGACCGGTGAAGAGTATTTGATAGAAATACGCAATGATAACGAAACGGTTAATATCAGTCAGTTTTATGCCAAAGGCTTGTCGACAGCGATACTTAACTTTTCCGGAGAAGTGACGCAAGATGATGATGCGCCGATTACAGTATCAAAATTGATTTTGAACAAAGGCAGTTATAATTTTCGAAAATCGTTTGACAACAAGGTGGATTATCTCGGAGGCACAGCTAAAGCAATCAATTTCACCGATACGGAAAAAATTTGCATAGCGGGTGAAGGAATTAGCGCCGATAAAATTGTGCTTACTTTGCCAGAGGGAATTGAGCAAAAAGGTTCGATAACAACGGATAGTCTGGATATATTCGCGGTCGAGGGCGATATAATTCTCGATAATACTGCCAATACAGTACGAAATGCCAAACTGGCAACCGGGCAGGAAGAAGATCCGGCAACGTGGAAAAACATTGCTCTGCGCAATAAGGGAATGGTTAATCTGACGCAAGTGCAGGGAAAAGATGTTGATTTGTACAGCAGCGGCGATATCAATGTCAGAGGAATAAAAGCGACCGGGTTTAAGTTGACATCCGGGGGGGCGATTACGCAGGATAATGCGGCGGCCAACGCGATAGTAGCCGGCAAACTGGTAGTAACTGCCCAAAAAAGTGATATCAGCCTGACAGCTGCCGGGAATCAGGTGAATCAGGTCACCTTGCTGACCGGAAGCGAGGACGATCCGACGTCGTGGCGTGACATTACGTTCGTCAACAAGGATGACCTGGCACTCGCCGCTTCCGGGAATAAAGAAGATAAAGAAGCAGTTCGGGGTACTAACATCAACCTTAAGTCAGCTGAAGGTCAAATAGTGATGGCCGAAGAGGAGGATGGTTATGAAGATAACGCACGGATTGTAGCTAAGAGCGATGTCATGCTGGATGCGGCAACTGACATCAATCTTTCCAAGAGTAATGAAATAAACGGGACGCTGAATGCAACTGCCGGACAGAACATCGCGTTTATGGGGAAAGATGAATTGCGGTTCGGGAAAATCGCAGCAGGAAAGACCGTAATTATAGGCGCTCCGAAAATATCTGCAGCTTCCGCGGACAGCAGTATTACTGCAGCGAAAGAGGAAGATGAAGTTATCGGCTTGTTCACCAATGAATTAAATTTATCGAATATGAATAACGGAGCACTTGATGCCGGACGCGTCGTATTCAACGCTTACAGCAATAACATCGGAATTGATGTCGGCGGAGACAAAAAAGACGGGTTGCTGCTGACTGCGGCAGACTTTGCCAAATGCAGCGATACAGTAGACACCATACAGATTGGCACAGTGCTGGAATTTAAGGGGAATTTCATAATTAATCCCGGCGATATCAGAATCAATGAAAGCATCAATCTACTGTCGAAGAATCTGACTTTTCTTAACTATGGCAACATTAATCAGAAAGCGGAAGCGGCTGTTACCGTCAAAGGACTGCAGCTTGCCAGCAGAACTGTGCAATTCGATGCCGCAGGAAACAACGTTCAGAGCTTAGCGGTTGTCCATGTCGCGCCTGATGTTGCCGAACCGGCTAACTTTGTTTTCCGCGATGACAGCGGTTTCGTGGTGAACGATGTAACAATGCTGCTGCAAGGGGATAGTTTGCAGTTGATCTCTGCCGGGACTGTTACCCAGTCCGGTGAAATTGATACTGCCAAACTGGTATTGAGCGGCAGCGGTGATTTCGAATTCGGTGAATGTAAATATCAGAATGTAGTTGCTGAGATCTCTGTCGACGCTGCGAAAGCGGATATTTGCCTGAATAACGTTCTGGAGAACGAAGGCGAATATACCAATGTAGCGCTGAAACTAGGAAAAATCAGCACTAGCGGCGATTTTTACCTCTCGGCAACTGCGGATACGAGCATCGAAGGCGCCATGACGGTTGGCGGTAAAACTGTATTGGAAATCAAAGGCAACACTGACAGCGGATTGGTCGGCGATCTGACTCAGACATCTGGCAGGATTAGTACAGGCAACTTGTTTGTCGAGGCCGGTAACAATATCATTTTGGACAAAGCGGGTAACCAGATTGGCGTTTTTGGCGCAAAAACACGCACTCAAGAGGGAGTTGAGGCAGCAATAACGTTGGCCAGTACCGGCAATTTAGTACTTGATGCTGATGGCCAGCTGTATGCTGTCGATATGCGCGGCCCCGAGTCTGAGGCGTTGGGCAAGCTGCAGCTAAACATTAATGGCAACATTTCACAGAACAAACCGGTTAATATCGAAACTGCAGAAATTAACGCCACTGATGTCATCCTGGATTATAAACCCGATTATCTGGCGACCGGCAATACCATATACCGGTTGTATGGATCTATGCAAAATCTAAATTTGCAAGTTAATCCAAGCACTAGTTATGCGTTCATCATAGGCGATCAGGGAGCAAATCTCTATGTGAATGGTGTTACAAAAATATCTTCAGGTGTGGATGTTATCGAAGAGGCGGATAAAATCGAAACGAGCAAAATGACGATTAACGCGCGCGGCAGAATCGGTCTGATGCGAATGGATAACAGGATTGGAGAAATGACTGCTACTGCTGTAACAGATTTAGGCTTTTGGGGTAAAGGTGACACTACACTCGGATCGCTTGTCTCTGTTAACGGCAACATGGCGATAATGATTGATGGCAAGATAACGGCTGCGCCAAACGCTGCTTTTATGGCATCAAACGGCAGTGTTGGTTTTGTCGCAAAAGAACTGGATATTACTCAAGCCGCAATGGTCGTAGCCGCGAGTAACGTGATGATAGCCAATTATAATGATGACGGCGAAAGTGATCCGCTGTATCTTGGGAGTAAAGTGAGCGGCAGTTTATCGTTAAACGGCGATGAGTTGGAGAAGATAGGTTTTTCTAAAAGCGGCGATAGAAAATTAATTTTCGGGTTCGACAACTCAGGGTATGTTGACAGTCAACCAAATTCTACAAGCAAAATTGTCATCAACGGTACATGTATTTTTGGCGGGATGGAGCAATTAAACGTACAAAGTATCGAACTGAACTATCGAGACAGTATTGAATTGACTGAAAACGCCGGGATATTTTCTGTCGTTCCAATAACAATCAACACCCGCGGAGATGTCAATTTTGTGATGGCGGATACTGAACATAACGGATTAACAAACGATTTGAACATAAACTTGCTAAACGGATCGTATAGTGGCCGCCAGAAGCATAGCATAAACATTGACCAGCAGCAGAAGGAAGACTATTGTGCGAAAATCAACATTACATCTCTTGTATGCGAAAACAACGAAGACGAACGGCTATACAATGATTTGACGCTCAACCTCAATAATGCCAGGAGTACGAGCGTTACAATGCAGGATGGCGACGATCTCAAGATTGGAACAATTGCCGCAGCCGGAAATATTTCGGTTAACGCTCAGACGGCAAATGTGCTACTGAATGGAAGTTTATCCGGTGCGAACATGGTAGTAGATAATGCCGGCGCGATTACTCTGGACAGCGCTAAATTAACTGCCAGCGGTAACGTTGATCTGAAAACTGACGGAGATTTTGTTGTGACCGGAGCCGGGGAAATTACCGCAGATCGTTTCAGGATATTTCTCGGCAATGTTTCCAATAATAAAGCCATCGATATTATTACTGCCAAACCCTGGTACAACTATAGTGGCGTTGAAAGCAGTATTGGCAGCGGCAACCGGTTTGTCTACAACCAGGCTGCGTCGTTCACTCTGGCTGCGGACAATAAGACTAAGGTCGCTCAAACGGCAAATCCGCCGTTAACCTATATGGCCAGCGGAACCTGGCTGCATGGCGGGCAAGAAGACGGAGTAATCAGCGGAGTGAATCTCTCGACAACAGCAACTATAGCATCCGGCGCTGGTGCGTATCCGATAAACATTTCCGGTGGATGGACAAACTATAACTATATATTCAGCTATGCAGATGGGACGCTTACCGTGACTCCGAATCAGTCGTTCGACAATGCGGTTCAGGCAGCGCAACAGGCGGTCAACGCTGCGAATCAGGGCGCGGTGAGCATTCAATCACACAAAACTGCTGAACCAATGGTCAGTCCAAATGAGGCGCAGCTCCTCGGTGGGCCGTTGGCGGCGGCAGAGGAGCAAGGCGCCAAACTGCTGAATATTGTTGGCGAAGAACTTCCGTTAAACGCTGCAGATGACGAATTGTCGGACACTCGTTTGTCCGGTGAGGCAAAAACGGGATAATGCAAAAACGCCGTGAAAAATAAAACCGACTTAATGCTGAGAATGAATTTATAAATAAACCGCAGCGTACTTAACGAAAAGACAAGGCAATGATTAACAAGGTTATGTAAATACTGCCTATAGAAACCGGCTATAGCTCCGAGATAGAAAATTGGTTTTACAACAAAGAATTAATATTGTTTAAAGCGATGAGGGAGATTGACACAATTCTCTCAGAACCTGAAAATACAAAGAGCGGTAAAAATATATTGATGAATTTCAACGGCTGGGAGAACCGTGCCAAAAAAATCAGAGTTGTAAAACTCAATTGTGATCATCAAAATATATTAAAGCCGCCGCACTTGAAGCCATTAGCAAGTTTTATACTGCAATCAGTTGAACATTGTATTGCTGAAAATGTAAAAAAGGGGCTTACAAAGAACGCGGAATGAGTAGCGTGCTCTATCTGACGCAATTTGACAGATAGATGGAAAATCGCGGACATAAATTAGTTCGGTACGCTGATGACTGTAACAGATACGTCAAAACCCGACGCGTATCTGACCGAGTGATGAGCGGATGCACAAAGTACCTTGAAGGCAAGTTGAAGCTAAAAGTCAAAACGACGAAAAGCAAGACTGTAAGCCTGTTGAAACGGAAGTTTCTCGGATTTGCGTTATACAAAATAAGCAAAGCCACAGGAATACGCGTACACGAAAAACCACTAAAGAAAATCAAGGAACGAGTGAAAGCCATAACCAGCCGGAAAACAAAGCATGAGAATTGGCAAATACAAGAAAAGGCTACTGGCGGATTGTCAGTAGCCCAATTCTGCTTGGAATGCTCACAAGTGAAAATTTCGAAACGCTGGGGTATGATAATATACTCAAGCGATACGAGGAACTGTGCTTAATTTACTGAACCGCCGTATATCGAACGAACGTACGGTGGTGTGAGAGGTCGCCTGATAAATTAATTGTCAGACACCTACTTGATTTTGTCTATGGGTGAGCATTGTTTTTAGCGTAAGTTAAGGAAAAATGCTTGAAATTGCTGTATAATTAACCCTGTGAAAAATTATCAATGCTAACGATTCGAAAAAATCGCTGCTAAAGTTATTAAAGATAGTTTAAAAAATGTTTCACGTGAAACATTTTTTAAATGACCAAAAATAAGTTTGCAACAATCGCGAGAGCAACAAGGGGGACCGCGGTGCAAGAGACGAAAGAGCTTACTAACGTCGGGGCGTTGGAGTTCGAGACTAAACCGATTGTAAAGTTAATAGTAAAATATTCACTGGCGGTAACGCTGGGTTTTATTTTGCAAAATTCCTACGGAATCATTGACAGCATTTTTGTCGGACATTTTTTGGGAACGGACGCGCTGGCGGCGGTGTCGAGTGCGATGCCGGTTTTTTGCGTGATGATTGCGTTGGCGCTTGATGTTTGTATTGGCTCGGCTACCCTGGCGTCAATCAAGCTTGGCGAAAAAGACAAAGACAAAGCGGAAGAGTTACTTGGCAACTCGATTGTTCTTAATTTGATTTTTTCAGGTATGTTTATGCTGGTCAGTTTGCCGTTGTTGCATCCGCTGCTGGAGCTATTTGGATTGACCGGCGCGGTGCTGGAAATGTCCTATACTTTTACCGGAATCATGATCTGGGGATTACCGTTATTGTCGGTCAGCTGGACATTGCATTCGGTAATGCGCAGCGATGGCAGTCCGAATTACGGGTTGTTCACGGTAGCGGTGCCGCTGGTAATTGTCGTGGTACTCAATCCGGTATATATTTATGTCTTCAATTGGGGCATAGCCGGCTCGGCGTTGGCGTGTGTTACTGCGGATTTTATTACGCTGTTGCTTCGGTTGTCATATTATTATTCACGCTACAGCGTGATGAAAATTCACGCACGTCATTTGCGGATAAATCTGGAAAATTTCAAGTTGATTTTCAAGTGTGGTTCGGCGGCATTAGCGGGACAGATTGCGGCGTTTTTTGTGTTTGCCGAAATGCTGTATCTGACCAATATTTACGGTGGCACTACAGCGCTCGCGGTTTGCGGGGTGGTAGAACGGATTATCGGCTTCATCGTTATGCCGGTAGTTGGCATATCGGTTGGCGTACAGCCAATTATTGGTTATAATTTTGGTGCCGGCAATTATGCGCGGATGCGGTTAGCGCTCAATCGTGGCATTTGGGTTGCCACGGCAATCGCGGTGTTCTTTTTTGCAATTTGTGAAATTTTCCCCCGGCAGATACTGTCAATATTCGATTTGAGTGAGGCAGCAACCGAGCTTGGCGTCAAAACGTTGCGGATCGTGGTTGTGAGTTTTCCGGTAATCGGTTACGCGATAGTGGCATCTGAATATTTTCCGGCGGTAAATAAACCGGCAATCGGCGTGTGGCTGACGTTGTTGCGACAGATTATCTATACGATTCCGCCGATGTATGTGCTGGTACATTATTTCGGATTGTTCGGCGTATTCTGGGCGTTGCCGTTTTCTGATGTGTTGATAACTGTAACGACATTTTGCTTTTTGTATTATGAATTCAATCGATTGGAGCGTAAGGAGCTTATATGATAGAAACGAAAGATACAATGTGTTTTGCCTGTGGCCGTGCTAACCCGGTTAGTTTGGGAATGACGTTTTATATTGATGCTGACCGCAGCTATTGTTCGAAGTTCGTTGGTCAGCCGGAGCATGTCGGTTATCAAAATATGATGCATGGCGGCATAATTGCGACGTTGCTCGATGAGTGCTTGTCCAGAGCGGTAATCGAAGAAGGGTTTTTGGCGGTTACTGCCGAGTTGCATGTGAAGTATTTAAAGCCGACACCGGTCGGCGAAGAACTGACGATTTGTGCCCGGATCGAAAAAAATCGTGGTAAACTTTATAATGTCGTCGGTGAAATTACGTTAGCTAACGGCGAAATCTGTGCTAAGGCTAAAGCAAAAATATTTGCAATTAACGAGCAATCTTTTGCCGATGACAGCGTCCAACCCGACCGTTCCCGGCTGCAAAATGTCAACAGCCAGCAGTGAAACGGAACATGCTATTAATCTTTTATCTAGAATTGTTTATATAAATTTGGAAATTTTTTACTATTATGGTCGTAGCAATAGTATAATATAAATGTGGCTTTGTGAAAATTTGGTTTTCACGAGCTGATTTTGCGTATTTTCTGTCAGTATATTTGGAATTGCTTAGGTTGTTCATTTGGAAGGGATATTATGAAAAAAGTCACTCCGCAATATTTGTCCAGATTTTTGGGTATTCCGGCGAATCAAAGAATTCATGATGAATTCTTATCGCAAATCGCCGACCCGCTCTGGCGTAAACTTATAAAAACATTACATACTTGTCCGAAACCGGTTACGGCGTACAAATATGAAACCGGTCATGCGCTGCCGTTTTCGATGGCAATCGGATCGAGTGCGCACCATATGCACTACGGTGGTTTGGCGGTGCATACTTTGCATTGCCTGGAATATGCTGAGGCGCAAGCTGCGGTGTATTTGAAAAAAGGCTTGTCAATTGATAAATCGCTGCTATATGCAACGATTATTCTGCATGACTCGATGAAACGGTTTGTTTATGGTTTTGATGCTGAGTATAATTTGGTGCGTAATGAAGACCGGTTTGTTGCCGAAACCGACGATCATCATTCCTGGTTGTTGCGCGAAATGGTAGCATTGGAAGCCGAAGAGTATTTGATTAAGTCGGTGGCTGCAATTCATGGAATTGACGGCGTCAATATCGGCGGTGTGGAGAGCTTCAAATTGGTCAACCACTATCTGGGGATTTCTGATATTGGCTTGCGTTACACCATCGAAGATGTCCGTCCGGAACATGTTATTGCATTTTTGGCCAATACTGATTGGCACTGGAGCGGAATCGCGCAAATGCGGACGGCACAGTTGGCGGCACGATTGACCTTGACCTTCAATGTTTCCACAAAAAAACTACATATTATGATCGGTTCGATATTTACGTTTGAGGCCGTCGGGCGGCTTATTGAAACTCAGGGAATGGAAGTTGCCTGCAAATTTTATGAGGCGGCGCTAAGGAGGATTTTAGACAGCAAATGAAGATATTCTATTTTAGCGGAACGGGCAACAGTCTGGCAATCGCCAAGAAAATTGCCGCGGCGTTTGACGCCGAGTTGATAAATATCGCCAGCGCGATGAAGAACAAACAGTTTGTTTATAACGATGAAGAAATCGGTTTGGTCTTTCCATTATATTGTTTTGGCGCGCCAAAAATGGTCTGCGAGTTTATGAAAAAGCTCAAGACGCCTTATGTCGATTATCTGTTTACTGTTTGTGACGGCGCCGGAAATATTTCCGGAATGTTCTTAGACGAAGCCCGGCGTTATCTGCAGGGTAATATTCGTGAAATCAGCGGCTATTATTTACGATCGGTGACCAATTATTTGCCCTTAGGCGATATTCCGGCGCCGGAGAAAATTGCAGCTATTTTGGCAAAAACCGACATTGCCGTGGATAAAATTATTCGTTCAATCAGCGCGCGTGAACGCTGCGATCTCCAGCAGGGAGCATTAATGAAGGCGCTCAACAAAACGGTATTACGGTTGTTTAAAATCGGTTTCGAAAAAAATGTACACAAAGGCAGCGAAAAATTTTCTGTCGATTTTAGTTGTGTTGGCTGTGGTTTGTGTGCCAAAGTTTGCCCGGCGCAAAACATTAAGTTTGAAACCGGTGGTCCGGAGTGGCTGGACCGCTGCGAGGCCTGCATGGCATGTATTCACTGGTGTCCGAAACGATCGATTCAGTTGGGCAGCAGCGCCAAAAAGGGGCGTTATCACCATCCAGGAATCACGGCCGAGGAATTGTTTGTTTAGATGCTAAGCCAAACACTACGTGAATTAATTGAATATTCAAAAACTCTGTACCGCTATGACCGGCGCAGGTTCAGCGCGCTTATTATTATGATGAGCGCGCTTGGTGTATTTGAGGGGATAAATATTGTTTTAATTGCCCCGTTGCTGACCGTGTTGGGTGTGGGGGCGCCAACCAGTTTGACGCATCAGGTGGAGCAGGCATTTGCTATTGTTGGCTTGCCGTTGAACATTTATACGTTACTGGGTTGCTATGCATTGATAATTATCGGACAAAGTCTGTTGCAACGCGAGCAGTCATTACTCTTGGCCAGATTGCAGCGCGGCTTTGGGCGGCTGCTGAGTAATCGGTTATTCCGTAGTGCTACGCAAGCACGCTGGCGGTTTTGGCTGGATAACCGCAAATCTGACATTACTCATTATTTGACGGATGAGGTGGCGCGGGTTATTACCGGCACGGTTTTTTTTGCGCAGATAACGTCAGCAGTAATTATTGTCATAATCCAGATTGTACTGGCGCTGTTTATTTCACCGCAACTGACGCTGATTGCGGCAATTGCCGGTGTGTTTCTGTATTTTGGCAGTCTTGGTACGGTGCGGCGTTCGAAAAACCTCGGTTGGGATTTATCGAACGTATATCGCCGGTTTCACTCGGAGTGCCAGGAATACTTAAACGGCGTCAAAGAAATAAAAGCTTATAATAACGAACAGCGCTTCGCCGACCAGTTTGCAGAGTTGGGCAGTGAAGTGGATGAGAAGTTGCTGGCGTTTAACGCAGCGCAGAGCAATGCCGCGCTGTATTCCAAGCTCAGCAGTTCGCTGCTGATTGTCGTTTTTCTGTTGGTGGCCGCCAAGTTGTTGCCGGTGAATAGCGAATATTTGCTGTTGATGTTGTACATTTTTTCGCGACTGTGGCCACGCTTTGCCAACATCCAGAACAATTTGCATTATGTCATTATGATGTTGCCGTCCTTTGCCGTGATCAACCAATTTATTTTGCAGGCCGAAAGTTGCTGTGAAGCGACTCCGGGCGCGACTATCCGGGTGGACAAAATACAACAGGCGGTCGAGCTTGACGCGGTTAGTTTCGCCTATAATCCTGCTACGCCGGTTATCGATAATATTAGTTTGACAATTGCGGCCAACACTACAGTTGCGATTGTCGGCGAATCGGGAAGCGGCAAATCAACACTGGCGGATTTGCTGATTGGGTTGCATTGCCCGGACAGTGGAAAGATTACGGTAGACGGTCAAAAATTGACGGGTGATTTTGTTTCGGTCTGGCGCAATAGTGTTGCCTATGTTGCGCAAGACTCATTTTTGTTAAACGACACGATAAAAAACAATCTGCTCTGGTCGCAGCCGGATGCCAACGATGACGCTGTCGCTGTTGCGCTTCAGCAGGCGGCGTGCGAGTTTGTCTATGGCTTGTCCGCGGGAATCGATAGTATAATCGGCGATCGCGGTGTCAAATTATCCGGCGGCGAACGGCAGCGGATTGTTCTGGCCCGGGCCTTGTTGCGTAAACCGGCGTTTCTGTTGCTGGATGAAGCGACCAGCGCGTTGGATAACGAAAATGAACAGAAAATAAAGCAGTCACTGGACAGGTTGCGCGGCAAACTGACAGTACTGGTAATCGCGCACCGGCTGACTACTGTTGAAAATGCGGACTTGGTTGTGGTGTTGGCTGGTGGCAGGATAGTTGAACGCGGCAAGTATCATGAACTGCTTTTGGATAAAACCAGCCGGTTACACAAACTGGCGCATCCGCACCCGGACAATGAAATAATGTAAAAGGGTGGCGAGTGTATGCATGATTTAGGGTTCGGTGAGTTACATCAGCAGGTGGACAGTTCGCTGTTTCAAATTAAATATTGGCCGTTGATCAGTATGCTGACATTGATTGCACTAAACGCGTTTTTGCGGAACGCTTACCGCCGACTTATCTGGTCGCTTTTTTTGTGGCGCTGGACGGGTTCTTTATTTTGGTGTTGCTGCCGGAAGTGACCGGACGGATAAAATTGTTTGCTGATTTGGCAGTGAACTGGATCTACGTCGGATTGACCTGGTTCATTGGCTGCGCGCTCGCGGTGTTAATATTACTGCTGGTTTGGTTGGCGGCGCTGGTTTTCGGGAAATTCGTGCATTTGCTCAACTACAAAAAAATGGTCAGCGGGTCAGTTTTCACCGGGGTAGTTATTTTTTCGTTATTGCTGACGACCGTTGTTATATTAGTCGGTTGCGGCAGTTATGAGGTTGTTCACGAAAGCATTGTGTTGGATAACTGGCATGCGGACAAGAAAATCCGGGTAGCATTTTTTTCTGATGCCCATTTAGGGTTTGATGACAACGTCCAAAAATTAGCCGGTGTCTGTGCTTTAATTGTTGCGGAAAAATGTGACATAGCAGTTTATTGCGGCGATTTGGTGGATGATATGACAATGTTGCCGGGCGCCGCCGCGCAGCTTGGGACACTTGCGGAAAAATTACCGCAGGGGCTGTATTTCGTCGATGGCAACGGTGACAGTACCGACGGAAACTGGAATAAAATCAGAACACAATTATTGAATTATCACGTCAAAGTCCTGAATAATGCCGTTGTGGACATTGGCGACAGCGGACATCCGTTGTTATTGGTGGGTATTGAATATGCAAGTCTGAATAATGATGATACTTTTGATCCCGTCCGTCAAAAAGAGTACTTACAGAAAACTTGCGCCGGACTATCAGAATATGCACCGAAGATATTGCTGGCACACACGCCGGAAATTATCACTTGGGTGAAGCCGCATCAGTTCGACATTCTGCTGTTTGGGCATACGCATGGCGGACAGGTAAGTGTGGGCAACTATCGGTTTTTGGGCAATGAATATAAATATATTTCCGGGAAATATCAAGAGGACGGTTCGACGATTATCGTCAACAATGGTATCGGCCAATGGTTTCCTGTACGGATTAACGTGCCGCAGCAGTTGCATATTATCGATATTTATCCGGGTAGACAATGAAACTGATTATTTTACTGCTCGTGCAGGAAAACTGACAATAAATGGCGAATAATAACTGCAAAATACCTGGAGGGGCGCTATGAAACGGATATTATTCGTCACTTGTTTTATTCTGTTATATTGTGTGACGGCGGGCGCCGAACAGGTGAATATCGATATTTTTGCGGTTAATGATTTTCATGGCGCATTGGTCGGTGAAGGCAAAAATCCGGGAATTGCCAAAATTGCCGCATATTTTGATTTTGAGAAAAGGCAAAATCCGGATGGCACAGTCATTCTTGCTGCCGGGGATATGTTTCAGGGCAGTATGGAATCTAACTTGCTGCGGGGGATGAGCGTTGTCGATCAGATGAATTATATCGGTTTTGCTGCCGCTTGTGTCGGCAACCATGAGTTTGACTGGGGGCAACGAATTTTGCAACGCAATATCAATGCCTCGAAGTTCCCCTGGTTAGGTGCTAATGTTATTGATATTGACAGCGGTAAGATTTTCCAACCGCTCAAACCATACACAATTATCGAACGCAAGGGCGTTAAGATTGGTATTATCGGCCTGTGCACACCGACGACGCCGCTGGCAACCAACCCGAGAAATGTTCAAGGCTTGTTTTTTGCTGGAGTAATCATGCCAACTGCCTATTACGTCGAGCAGCTGCAAAAACAAAATGTGGATGTTATTGTGTTGCTTACGCATCTGGGCAGCGAGCAGGCTGAAGCGGAGCTGAGTGGTGAATTTCGCGATGTCGCGGACTTGTTGCCGGATGGTAAGGTGGCGGCAATTATCACAGCGCACAGTCATTCCTACGTTAATTCCGAGATAAACGGCATTCCGGTCGTACAGGCGGGTGAATATGGCCGGGCAGTAGCCAAACTGCAACTGGTTTTTGATACGGACAGCCGGAAAATTGTCCAATCCAAACGGGAAATCGTCCAACTGAATACGCCGCCATGGAGCGAGCTGGAACCGGATGTGTTATCGCAAAAACTGCTCAAACAATCGCTTTCGGAAATTGCGGTGCTGCGTAACACGGTTATCGGAACGGCGATAAAACCGCTGACGCACAATCCCGGACCGCTTAGGCCGACAGTGTTTGGCGAATATCTGTGCGATGCGGTGCGTGAGGCTGCTACTGCCGACATTTGTCTGCTTAGCTCGGGCAGTATCCGCAAAGAATTGCCGGTTGGCGCGATAACTTATGGTAGTTTCTATGAAGCGATGCCGATTGATATTACGATGTACACAATTGATATGTATGGCAGGGATGTTACCAGTGTGCTGGAATTCGGTATTAACAATCCAAGTATCAATATCGTTCAATGGAGTGGTATGACGATAATCTATGATGCCCGCAAACCCTATGGCAAAGCTGTGGACAAAATCTTGCTTAATAGCGGTTTGACTATCAACATGGATCAACGCTACCGTGTAGTTACCAGCGATTTCATGGTGAACGGCTTGGGCGGATTCGTTATAAACGGTATTAATGGCCGCGATACCGGTGTCCTTTGCCGTGATATCGTCGAGCATACCATTGAGCAGCAGAAAGTGATCGACTTCATCGGCGATGGACGGTTTATGCTGATAAAAGATAATTCATCGGTGGAAACGCCGATTGGGTAAATAACAAAAACAGCCGCAACGGCATTTGCCGTTGCGGCTGTTTTGTTTAAATTGTTTTAACCCTTAACCGATCCTTGGGTAATCCCGCGGATAATTTGTTTCTGAGCAAAGAAGTAGAAAATGATTACCGGTACGATTGCCAGCGTCAAGCCGGCCAGCGCCAGGTTCCACTGTTTGGTATATTCACCAAAGAAGAAAAACATTTTCAATGGAATGGTCTGAGTTTCTGGGCGATTGATTACCAGGCTTGGGAGCAGATAATCGTTCCAAATCCAGATAGTATTGAGGATTGCCACAGTAACGGACATCGGTTTCATGCAGGGGAAAATAATTTTCCAGAAGGTCTGCCATTTGTTGCAGCCGTCGATGGTTGCGGCTTCATCTAGAGATTTGGAGATGCCGCCGAGTGCGCCGTGGAACAGAAAGATCGACATACTTGAGCCAAAACCGAGATACATGATTATTATGCCGCCGCGGTTGAGCATGTCCATTTTGCCCCAAAAGCCGACCAGAGGAATCATTACCGATTGAAACGGTACCAGCATTGAAGCAATGAATAAAAACAGCAAAAGATTACTGAGCTTGGATTTGGTGCGTTGCAATGCGTAAGCCGCAAGTGCCGAGAAAAAGACGATGATGCACACGCTGACAACGGTAATCAAAATTGAATTGCCGAAAGTCCGCAAGATATCCAGCTTGTCCGCGGCGACGGTGAAATTGTCGAAAAACAAGGTTTTGGGTAAATCCAGGGTGTTGGCAAAAAGGTCTTTCTTGGTCTTAAAGGCGTTGACAAACATCAGGTAAAACGGCGCCAGCCACAATAACGCGAGAATAACGCCGATGGCTTCGACAATATATATTCCGGCTTTACGCATTATGCTTCGACCTCCTGTTTCTTACCGACATAAACCTGAACCAGGGACATTATCGTTACGATGATGAAGAAAATTATTGCTTTGCTTTGTGCATAAGCCATCATATTTTCACCAAAAGCGGTATTGTAGATGTTCATTGCCACCATCTGGGTGGAGTTGTAGGGGCCGCCGGCCGTAAGCGACAAGTTTTGGTCATACAATTTAAACGAGCCGGACAGCGTCATAAACACGCTGACAGTAAAGGCCGGTACGATTAGCGGGAAAACGATGTGGCGCAATTTTTGCCAGACACCGGCGCCGTCGATAGCTGCTGCTTCGAGTAGTTCATAATCCAGCGCTTCGAGATGCGCGATATAAATAATCATAATATAACCGGCCATTTGCCAGGACATCAGGATGACCAAACCCCAGAACCCGGTTTCAGTCGTTGCCAGCCAGTCTTTGAGGATTGATGCGCCAACCAGGTCGCCGACTGCACCAAAAGCTTTGATAAAGATGAACTGCCAGATAAAACCGAGGATTAAGCCGCCGATCAGATTAGGCATAAAGAATATTGTGCGAAGAAAACTGCTGGTTTTGATTTTTTGCGTAACCACCAGCGCCAGTGCTAAGCCGATAATATTTATTGAAACGATGGATATTAAGGCAAATTTTGCGGTGAACAACAGCGACAGCCAAAACTGGCTGTCATGAAACAGATGCGTGTAATTTGTCAATCCGATAAATGCCGGAGTGTCGATGCCGTTCCAGTTGGTAAATGAATACCAGATACCAAAGATGAACGGAACAAACACTGCCATACAGAGCGCCAATACGCAAGGGGCGATGAATAAATAGTAATAGATGTCATGCTTTTTTTTCACGGTGTCTCTCTCCTCTGTGCCGGTTATTTCATAAAGTAATTATTCGACAAGATAAGTAAACATTCCTGCTATTTCTGCATTTTCTTCCACGCATCGACCTGCTTTTGCATTTCAGCCATGAATTTGTCAAGTCCGGCGGCTTTTAATTGCATGGTTAATTCTTGTACAGCGGGCTCAGTGTCAGCCATACCGACATATATGGGCTGTGCGTATTGTTCGATTACATTCTTGAGTGCCGACAACTCGCTCTTAACCGGATCGGGATTAAAGGCAAAGCCTAGTATCGGCGAAATCACACCGGAGTCATTAAAGGCTTTCAATAATTCGTTGGAATTGTGCGGTGTTGGATCTACAGTATATTCAATCAGGCGGTTGCCGAGTGCGAAACCGGCCTTATTCATCTCGTAATTTTTATGTTCAGGACGAAAAGCAATGCTGGTTTGGCTGGTTTTGTCATAATGCACGCCTTCAATGCCGTAAGTGACAAGATTGCGTACATAAGGATCGGTGTTCAGCAGTTCCAGAAACCGCAATGCCCGTGCCGGATGCCGGGATGACTGCGATATTGCGATCATCGAACCGGTGGTGGAATAAGTGGTCATGGACGGTCTTTCATAGATTTTTACGGTTTGAACCGGGAAACCATAAATGCCACTTAAAACAGCGTCGCTGTTGGGAACGAGTACGTCTACAGTCGACAGCGCCTGTCCTTTGGTGAAAACGTTTCCCTGATTGCGTGAAGTGGCAGCATCTTTGGAAATATAGCCCTTAGTGTAAAACTGGTGGTAGATTTTATAGATATTGACAAATTCCGGATCTTCCCACTGATTGACAACCTTACAATCCTTGTCGGTAAGTGCGACTGCGCCCGGCATCCCGAAACTGTTGATGAAATCATATTTTTGATAAAGCGAAACGGCCGTTCCCGGCTGGAAGCCGAAGCAGGATAGATTAGGATCTTTCGCGTGCGCGATTGCATATACCGGTAACAGATCCGCAAAGGACTTGATATTAGACAAATCCAGTCCGAGTTTTGCCACCAAATCCTTGTTAAAGAGCATAACCTGCTGATAAACCATATCCTTGTAGTTGGGTACCGCGATGATTTTTCCGTCAACACGGGCGGCATCCCACAATTCTTTTGGTACGACCGTGTTAAGTTTTGCACCGTATTTGGGCAGTAAATCATCGAGCGGATAGAACATGCCTTTACTGGCATAATTACGATAATCGAGCGTCCAGGAACAGGTAAAAACCAAATCACAGGTCTCGCCACTGGATAATACCGGATTCATTTTTTTCTCGTAGTCAGCGAACGGAAGCGGTTTGATCACGATTGTGGCGTTGATTTTTTCTTTGGTGTATTTGTTTAATTCGGCAAGAACCTTATCCATGTCTTGCGGAGTTTTCGTGCCATCAAAACCGGTGTACCAGATTAATTCCACTGTTTCGGCCGGATTATCCTCGTCGCCGGATTTACTGCCGCAGCCGGTAAACAGCGTTGCGCTGAGTGCAACCAGCAAGAATATTGCCAATAATTTTCGTTTGGACATAGCCGCCTCCTAAGTGATTGTTGATTATTATTATTCGACATCAGGGAAAATAATCCTGCAACGATTGATGCTTACAAGCGGTTTTTCAACTTTTCTAACAGAAAATCGGGCAACAATTATTTACAAAAAATATTCCGGTTGCTTTTTCCGCAGCAAGTCGAGGTTGGGCAGAAAGTTAAGCAGATGGTTGCGGACGATTTCACCGATAGCGGAGGCATCCTTGTTTTTTATCGCGTCAAAAATCTGTTGATGTTGTTTAACAATTAGCAGCAGATACATCTCGTTGTTCATCTCGAACATTCGTAGCCGCCGGTGATGCGAATTGAAGCGGTTCAAAAATTCCCAACTGTAGTTATGGGCGCAGCCGGAGAAAATCAGCGCGTGGAAGTCGTTGTCCAGTTGATGAAAGCGCAACGGATCGAACTGGTTGGTTACCAGTGAATTCTGCGTAAATAAATTAATTTCGAGCTCCATGAGCGCGGCTGCCGGAAAATCAGCGCAGGCGCTCCGCAATATTTCAGTTTCAAGCGTTGCCCGCATGAACACGGATTCATTAATCAGCTCAATATCCAGCAGTGTGACGGTGGTGCCGCGTTGCGGTTGAATGCAGAGCAACTTGTCTTCGGACAACCGGATGAACGCTTCACGTACCGGCGTCCGGCTGACATGCAAGATGTTGGCTACTGCCGGCTCACTGATGCTGGCGCCGGGCGGTAGTGTCAAATTCAGAATGTTGTCGCGAATAACACGATAAATGTATTCACGGACGTTTTCCTGGGGCAGTTTTTCCGTTTGAATTATGTTTTTCATCACTAGCCACTTCCAGTTATTTTATAGTTATTAAAGAAATTTTTCTTAGTGTCGATAATATGTTGACGACCATCTTGTATACAAGTATAATCGATAATCAGGAATAATCAACTGAAAAGAGGTAAGTAATGCGGAATTTTTTGGACGACAATTTTTTGTTGCACAGCCCAACTGCCGAGCGGTTATATCACGATTATGCCAAGTCGTTGCCGATAATCGACTATCATTGCCACATCCCGGCGAAAGAAATCGCCGAGAACAACAATTATGCGGATATGGCCGAAATCTGGTTGAAGCATGATCACTATAAGTGGCGGGCAATGCGCAGCAATGGCATTCCCGAGAACGGCATTACCGGGACAGTTAGCGGATACAAAAGATTCTGTTCGTGGGCAGCGACTTTACCGTATTGCATCGGCAATCCGCTGTATCATTGGACACACTTGGAGCTGAGACGCTATTTTGGAATTACCGTTCAGCTTAGCACTGATTCTGCGGAATATATTTGGGATAATTGCAATCAACAGCTGACCCGTGCTGAATTCCGGCCACAAAGTATCATCAAAAGTTCTAATGTCGACTGGTTGTGTACGACCGATGATCCGGCTGATGATCTGTGTTGTCACGCACAACTGCGCCGCGAAGGAAATGTGAAAGTTTTTCCGACATTTCGTCCGGATAAATATGTGAATATTGATAACGCCGCGTATATCGCAGATGTTGCCGGTTTGGCAGTTGCTGCGGCGGCTGATATCAAAAATTTCAGCGAATTTTTGGCAGTGTTCAGTTGCCGGCTCAATCATTTTGCGGATAATAAATGTTTCTTGTCGGATCACGCGCTGGAGTATGCGGTTTATCGCGCTTGCGACGAACGGCAGGCGGCGAAAATATTTGCCCGGCGTTTAAGCGGTAAAGCGCTTTCGCCAAAGGCTGTGGAAAAATTCAAATCATTCATGTTGATTTATTGCGCAAAGGAATATGTCAGCCGCGGCTGGACAATGCAATTGCATTTGGGGGCAATCCGCAACAACAATTCCGAGATGTTCAGGAAACTCGGACCGGATAGCGGGTTTGATTCCATTGGCGATGCAGTTTATGCAAAAAACCTGGCACAATTACTGGATGCGATGAATGAGCAATGTGGCGGGCTGCCCAAGACGATTATTTACAATCTAAATTCGCGGGACAATGAAGTAATCGGCACGCTGATTGGTTGTTTTCAAAGCACTTATCCGGGAAAAATACAATTTGGCTCAGGTTGGTGGTTTAATGACCAAAAAGACGGGATGATCCGGCAAATGACGACACTTGGTAATCTCGGGTTGCTTTCAAAATTTGTCGGAATGCTGACTGATTCGCGCAGCGTGTTGTCTTATACCCGTCATGAATACTTCAGGCGGATTCTTTGCAATTTGCTGGGCGAATGGGTGGAAAATGGTGAATATCCGGCAGACTGGGATATGCTGAAAAAAATCGTGCGCGGTATTTGTTATGAAAATGCCAAAAATTATTTTGCAAACTGAGTGAAATATTATTGAGGAAGGTTGGCCATGAAATTTAAAGGTGTACGCTGGTACATGTGCGGGCTGTTGATGCTTGCGACGGTCGTGAACTATCTTGACCGCAGTTGTTTGGGAGCAGTCGGCCCGGTGTTGAAGAAGGACCTGCAAATTGACGAACAGCAATTTGCTTACATTATTATGTGTTTTCAATTTTCTTATGCGGCGATGATGCCGATAGCCGGAAGTATTATCGACTGGCTGGGCACGCGCAAAGGGTATATGATTGCCGTGTTGTGGTGGTCGATTGCCAATATGCTGCATGGTTTTGCCGGCAGTGCGCGGTCACTGGCAATTTTCCGCGGATTACTGGGAATCGGTGAGTCGGGAAACTTTCCGGCGGCGATAAAAACGATCTCGGAGTGGTTTCCGGCGAAAGAGCGCACTATTGCTACCGGTATTTTCAACACCGGTTCAAGTGTCGGCGCGATGATTGCGCCACCATTGGTCATCTGGATTGTGCTTACCTGGCATTGGCAGGCGGCGTTTGTAGTAACCGGTGCGGTCGGTTTTCTCTGGCTGTTGTTGTGGATTGCTTTTTATCGTGCGCCCAAAGACAGTAAATATATCACCGAAGAAGAACGGGCTTATATTCTTGCCGGACAAAAAGAAGAAGATATGCCGGCAGAAACCCAGTCCAGCGATAAATGGTACAAAATGCTGGCAGTGCGTGAATTTTGGGCGATTGCGATTGCCCGTTTTCTTGCCGAACCGGCTTGGCAATTTTTCACTTATTGGATTCCGCTATACTTGTTTACGGTACGCGGGCTGGATTTGAAACAAATAGCAATGTTCGCCTGGATGCCGCCGTTGGCCGGAGACTTGGGTTGCTTGTTTGGTGGTTTTTTGTCGCCGTTTTTCATGAAACATGGTGTACCGCTATTGCGGGCGCGTAAATACGCAGCGCTGGTCGGCTCGATTATCATGATGTTTGCGGTGTTTATCGGAATGTCGTCGAGTGTATATTGGGCGATATTCTTTTTCTGCGTTGGCTCGTTCGCCCATCAGTCGTTATCTTCGACTTATTTGACGTTGCCAGCCGACTTGTTTCCTCAGACTGCAGTTGCTTCGGCAAACGGCTGGAGTGGTGGTATCGGCCAGTTTGGCGGAATGTTGTCTACCTTTGTGGTCGGTTATGTAGTAATGCACATCGGTTATAACCCGCTGTTCGTTGCAATTGGTTGTCTGGATTTAATCGGTGTTGCCGCTTTATGGGTATTATTGCGTGAACGGAAAGTTTGTCAGGCATGAATGAGCAATTAATTATTGACGGACGCGATAATGTCGCAGTCCTGCTGACGGAGAAAAACAGAATTGCGCGCGGGCAGAAAATTGCCATCCGGGCTATTGCCTTGGGTGAACAAATCGTTAAATACGGTTATCCGATTGGTGTCGCAACGGCAATGATTCCGGCAGGAGCACATGTGCATACGCATAACATGCGGACAGCGTTGGGAGCTGTGCGGGAAAAGGGTTCAGAGTTTAGCGTTTGGAGTTTCAAAAACTCAGGACTCAGGACTGAGGACTGTAACCATAGTTTCTCCGGATACCGGCGGGCAAACGGAAAAGTTGGTGTGCGTAATGAACTGTGGATTATTCCAACGGTCGGTTGCATCAACCGCACTGTAGAAACAATTGCCCGGCGGTTGAACGAAAACTATCCGCGCTCGGAAAATTTTGACGGCGTATTTGCACTGACACATCCGTTCGGTTGTTCGCAGATGGGCGAAGATCATGAGAACACTAAAGAAATATTAGCGCGGCTGGCCGAACATCCGAATGCCGGCGCGGTTATTATTCTCGGTTTGGGCTGTGAGAACAATACAATTGACGGAATGCGCGCCGAAATAAAGCGGTCAGCAAATATTGACTATATTTCTGCGCAGCAGACGGGTGATGAAGTAGCAGTTACGGTGGCTGCCGCTGGAAAACTTATCGAAAAAATAATGAACGACCGCCGTGAAAAATGCAATTTATCGGATTTGGTTGTCGGTTTGAAATGCGGCGGGTCGGACGGGTTGTCCGGTATTACCGCCAATCCGCTGGTGGGCAAGTTGTCGGATATCATTGTTGCTGCAGGCGGCACTGCAGTGCTGACCGAGGTGCCGGAAATGTTTGGCGCCGAAGAATTACTGTTTAAACAGTGTGCGGATGAGACGGTATTGCAAAAAGCCGTTGCAATGGTGGATGATTTCAAAGCCTATTATCGTAAACACGAACTGCCAATATATGAGAATCCTTCGCCCGGCAACAAGGCGGGCGGCATAACTACTCTTGAAGAAAAATCCTTAGGTTGTGTGCAGAAGGGTGGCAGCGGTACGATAACCGGTGTGCTAAAATACGGCGAAAGTATTGCCGTGAAAGGGTTGAATCTGCTAAGCGGCCCGGGTAATGATCTGATTGCGGCTACGGCGCTGTCGGCTGCCGGTTGCCAGCTGGTGCTGTTCACGACCGGCCGGGGTACACCGTTTGGCGCAATCGCGCCAACTATAAAGATTTCAACCAATTCGGAATTGGCGCATAATAAACCGCACTGGATTGATTACAACGCCGGGGTATTAATCGAAGGAACGTCATTTGAAACGGAAACTTCGGAATTGCTTGAAGCGGTGTTGGCTGTTGCCGGTGGTAAGCAATGCAAGGCCGAGTTGAACGGTTACAAGGATATTGCGATATTTAAGACAGGGGTAGTGTTGTAAAAATTGAAGATAGTTTTTAGGAGAGAAGATGAAGTTCACGAAACTGCGCTGGATAATGCTGATTATGTTTATCAGCGGAATTACGTTAAATTACGTCAGCAGAAATGCATTGGGCGTATTGGCGCCGACCTTAATGAAAGATCTGCATATTACGACACAACAATACTCCTGGATTGTTGCGGCTTTTCAATTGGCCTATACAGTTTTTCAACCAATTTGCGGTTGGGTAATTGATCATATCGGTTTAAAAATTGGATTTATGTTGTTTGCCATGGCTTGGTCAGTTTTATGTATGCTGCATCCTTTGGCGGCATCATGGCAGGGATTGGCCGGTCTGCGATTTTTCATGGGTGCGACCGAAGCGGCAGCTGCTCCTGCGAACGTAAAATTCTTAACAGAGTGGTTTCCGGCAAATGAGCGCGCTGTTGCCGCTGGTTGGTCCGGGGTCGGTTTTTCTTTTGGTGCGATGCTGGCACCGCCGTTGGTGATCGCATTGCAATTGCAATTTGGTTTGCAGGCGGCATTTATTGCGACCGGAGCAATGGGACTGGTCTGGGTGTTAATCTGGAAGATATTTTATGATAAACCGGCTAAGTCCAAGTACGTTTCACAGGAAGAACGTGAATATATTTTAGGAAAACCTTTGGTCTGGCATAAACAAATTCTTAAACGTAGTTTTTGGGGAGACTGGAAAAGTATAGTCGGAATCAAGAAGTTTTATGGTATTGCGTTGCCGGCATTTTTGGCCGAGCCGGCCTGGCAAACATTCAGTTTTTTTGTACCGCTGTATCTTGCGACTGAAAGAGGCATGAACCTGAAAGAAATTGCGTTGTTTGCCTGGCTACCATTTTTGGCAGCTGATTTTGGTAGTGCAGCCAGCGGTTATGTGGCCAAGTGGTATAAGAAACATTTTAACTTCAACCGCAATAATGCAGCAATCTGGAGCTCGGTTTCCGGCGCATGCCTGATGCTTTCTTTGACAATAATTCCTTTTGTGGAAAGTTCGTACACAATCATTGCATTAATATCTGTCGGTGGATTTGGACATCAATTAATTTCCGCCGTTTTGAGTGTGCTGGTAATGGAGAACTTTGACGGTGAGATAGTGGCTTCAGTTAACGGAATGCGCGGTTTTTCTGCATGGACCAGCGGATTTTTGTTTTCGCTGATTATCGGAGCAGTCGTTCCCTATTGGGGTTATAATCCAATATTTATGGCAATGGGTTTTTTTGATTTAATTGGTGCCGCATTGATGTTGTGGTTGATTTATGATCGTACGAACAAAATGCTAGCTACAAATTAGAATTAGAATGATTTTGGTTATGATTGTTTTCGTAATCAATGATGGAGGCTGAAATGAAATATGGCTGGCGTTGGTTTGGACCAAATGATCCGGTGACAATAGAAGCTGTTATGCAAGTTGGCGCAAGCGATGTTGTCAGTGCATTGCATCACGTTCCGAACGGAGAAGTTTGGTCAATCGATGCGATAAAAAAACGCCAATGGGAAGTGGAATACTCATCAGTACTTGAACGATCCACTGGATTAGTATGGAGCGTTGTCGAGAGCGTGCCGGTGCATGAGGATATCAAAAAACGAACCGGAAAATTCGAACAATATATCGAAAACTACAAAGCGACATTGCGGAATTTGGCAACTTGTGGCATAAGAATAGTAATTTATAATTTCATGCCGGTGTTGGATTGGACGCGGACGGATTTGGCGTATGAGTTGCCTTGCGGCAGCCGGGCTTTGCGTTATGATGCCGTTGAAGTTGCAGCCTTTGATTTGTTCGTTTTGCAGCGGACGGCGGCAAAAAACAATTATAGTCCGGCGCAGCAAGTCGCGGCAAAAAAATATTACGACAATGCCACGCCTGAGCAAATTGAAAAACTCACCCGCAATATTATTGCCGGATTGCCGGGCGCCGAAGAAAGTTTTTCGGTGGAAGAATTCCGCACGGCGTTAGGACAGTACGATGCCATTGACGCTGCTAAATTACGCGGTAATCTTGTGGAATTTCTGCAGGCAGTTATTCCGACTGCCGAAGACTGTGGAATAAAGCTGGCTATTCATCCTGATGATCCGCCGTGGCCCTTGTTTGGAATTCCGAGAATCATGAGCAATATTAATGATGCGGAGTACATCCTGAAAACTATTGATAGTCCGGCAAACTGCATCAATCTTTGTGCCGGATCGTTAGGCGCAAGTGCCGAAAATGATCTGCCGGAAATGTTTCGACGGCTGTGCGGCCGGGTGCCGTTTGTACATTTGCGCAGCGTACGGCGTGAAGCCGACGGCAGTTTTTATGAAGATGAACATCTTGCCGGTAGTACCAGCTTGTGTGATTTGATTTATGAAATATTGCAGTACGAGAAAAAACAGTTACAAAGCGAGATAATAATCCGTCCGGACCACGGGCATCAGATGCTGGATGATTTGCATAAAACAACCAATCCCGGGTACAGTTGTATCGGCAGGATGAAAGGGTTGGCGGAGATTAAAGGGATAACACTGGCGTTGCGGAGGATGTATGAATAATGTACTGAGTTTGTTAAATTGGCGACTGGAGGCTGCCGGTTATTTCGAAATAGATACCGACGCAGCCCGGTTTCGGCTGTATTTTATGACAGACGACATTGTGCGTGTCCGTTGTTCGTTCGATGAGCAATTCAAACCGGAACTGTCTTATGCGTTGGTGTTGACGGCTTGGGCTGATTTGGCCGATGATTTACTTGCGGGTGAACGCCGTCGAATTACACCGTTGTCCGTAAACGTTTCCGAAACCGAACAGACGGTGACACTGGTTGGCAAAAAATTGGTCGTAGTGATAAACAAAAAACCGTTTGGCATCAATATCTGTGATTGCGCCGGTAATTTACTGCACAGTGATATGAAACAGCGAGCTTATGTACGTGATCAGCTTGGACGGGTATCGCATTGTGTGACACGCGGTGATAATGATGGTTACTACGGCTATGGCGAAAAATCAGGCGAACTGAATAAATTGCACCGGCGAATGAAGATGAACAATGTTGATACCTATGACTATGATGCCGAAAAAACCGACCCATTATATAAGCACATTCCGTTTTATATTCGTCTCGACAAAAAAGCGGGACACGCGCACGGAATTTTTTATAATAATTCCTATATATCAGTTTTTGATGTTGGCGCTGAACATAGCAACTATTGGGGAAAGCAAACATTGTTTACTGCTGATGGCGGTGAGTTGGATTGGTTTTTTATTAACGGCCCGAAAATTCCGGACGTTATCGAGGGCTACACAGATCTGACAGGAAAAACGGCGCTACCACCGGTATATTCACTAGGTTTTTTGGGTTCTACGATGTATTATACCGAGATTGACAGTGGCAGTGACACAGCGATTTTGAATTTTTTCAAGCGCTGTGAGTTAGAAAACATCCCCTGCGATGGATTTCATATGTCCTCGGGTTATACCACCGGCACCGACAACAAGCGCTATGTTTTTAATTGGAATAATCGCCGGATTGCGCAACCGGCGGAATTTATTGCTGACAGCCTTGCGCTTGGCGGAGAAATAGTACCGAATATCAAGCCGGGAATGCTATTGTCACATCCGCTGTATCAAGAGTTCAGCAACGCCGGCGCATATATAAAAAATGCTAACAAAACCGGCAATTGCGTAGATCGATATTGGGGCGGAAGTGCAGCGTTTGTGGATTTTACCAACCCGGTTGGACGAGATACATGGCAAAAGCATCTTGTGGAAAATTATATCAATTACGGAATTACCGCGATTTGGAACGACAATTGCGAGTATGAAATCAATGACGCTGAATCAATGTGTTGTGCTGAAGAAACTAATGAAAAGATCGCGAGCTTGCGGCCACTGCAACCGACTTTAATGGCGCTGGTTGCACAGCGGACGGTACGCGCAACCTGTCCGGACAAACGGCCGTTTGTGTTAAATCGGGCCGGTTATGCGGGAATTCAACGCTATGCGTCAACCTGGTCGGGCGATAATGGCACAAGTTGGCATAATCTGAAATTTGGTGTGCCAATAATGCTGGGCATGAGTTTATCCGGAGTGGCGTTTCAAGGAGCAGATATCGGCGGCTTTGCCGGAGCTGCGCCAACGGCGGAGTTGTTTGTGCGTTGGGTACAACATGGTGTGTTGCAACCGCGGTTTTGTATTCATTCCTGCAATAATGATAATACCGTTACTGAACCGTGGATGTATCCGAAATATACGAAATATATCCGCGCAGCTATCAAGTTCCGCTACCGTCTGATTCCGTATTTGTATTCGCTGATGTATCAGGCAGCGATCAAAGGGCATGCCGTCGCGCGGCCGCTGCTATACGATTTTCAACAGGATATCGAAGCTGTCGATAACAGCTTTGACTACATGATCGGACCGTATATTTTGGCAGCCTGTGTTCTTGAAGAAGGCGCCACTGAGCGAACCTTGTACTTACCATCAGGTTTCGAGTGGTTGGAATGGGAAACTCTGCGGCGTTATCAAGGCGGCCAGCATATTACCGTTAATGCGCCACTCGAAAAAACACCACTCTTCATCCGCAGCGGGGCAATTATTCCATTGACTGACGGAATAAATTGTTTAAATAAACAGGCGATTACCGATCTGGAAATTATTATCGAACCATCTATTGCGGCAAAGTTTTCGTTGTACGAAGATGATGGCAAATCCAACGCCTGGGAACAGGGTGAGAAGCTGATAACGGAAATTTCGACAGCAATCGATGGTTTCAAATTGGATATTGATTTTCAGCGGCAGGGTAACTATATAACTACTGTGAAAACCATCAAGTTGCATATTATCTGCCCGGAACGTGCGCCGTTATATATCGCAATAAATGGGCAATCGCTGCAAATGTTTATTGATGATAAATCTTTTGCTGATGCGAATTCCGGCTTCTGGTTCAATCCGGAAAATCGTTGCTCACTGGTTAAGTTTGACAATGTTGCCGGTGCTTTTCGGGTTACTATTCGTTTTGATGCTAAGGACTTGATTTCGATTGACTGAACAGAGGTTAGATTAAAGAAGCGGCATTTGCATTTAGGAGGGAAAATGAGAAAGCTAACGAACTGGGAAAAGGTCGGATATGGGTTTGGAGATGTTGGTAATAGCGTGACGTTTACTATGACGGCAATGTTTTTGCTAATGTTCTATACAGATGTCTTGAAAATACCACCTGTTGCCGCAGGGGTCCTTTTTTTCATTGCAAGAATTTGGGACGCGTTTGCCGATACGGTTATGGGAGCGTTTATTGATCGGCGGGGACAAAAATCTCCTGCGGGAAAATTCAGACCATTTTTAATCAAAGGCAGTTGGCCGGTTCTTGTTCTGGCGGTGCTTGTGTTTGTAGCGCCTGAATGGGATACAAGCTGGAAAATTGTGTGGGCGTACGCAACTTATATTGCATGGGGAACAGCGTATTCGTTTATAAACATTCCTTATGGTTCGTTAGCTTCGGTTATGACGGACGATCAAAGAGACCGGGCTGCGTTATCAGTAACCAGAAGCGTGGGTGGCGCTCTTGGCGGACTGCTGCCGCAAATGGTTGTTGTTCCTATTGTTCTTATGTTTGCAAATCCAAAGACCGGATGGGTTGTGGCAATGGCTTCTATGGCGGTTGTGGCATTCGTCGGATATGTGATTAGCTATAAAACTTCTGTTGAGCAAATTCAGCATAATCCCAAAGAGAAAAAAGCGACTTTGAAAGAAATCTTGATGATGATTAAAACCAACAGGCCGTTTTGGGGTGTCTCTGTTGGTTCTATAGCAATAATTGTTACTTGGATGCTCAATGGAGCAATGGCAATTTATTATTTTAAGTTTAATCTTCACGCGGAAGTGTTGTATGGTATCAAAGGTTTTATAGGAATGATTCCGGTGTTGGTTTTGTCCCCTATTCTTGCTTTACTGGTATCAAAATACGGTAACAGAAAGCTTGCAATCTGGGGTTCGGTTTTTACATCGCTAAGTTATTTGATAATATTTGTTTTGCCTGACAATATATATATATATTTCGCATTTTTCTTTTTGGGATCAGTTGCTTTGTCTTTCCCAAATATGCTTACCTGGATGATGATAGCTGACTGTGTGGAATATGCTGAATGGAAAAGCGGTAAAAGGCAGGAAGCGATTGTTTATGCGGCGTATAGTTTTATGAGAAAAATATCGCAGGCCTTTTCCGGGTTGCTTGCCGGTATCGGATTGTCACTCATAGGGTATCAGGCGGGCGCTACGCAGCAATCTGCACATACTTTATTCGGGATAAAATTCTTTGCAGCTGGAATTCCGTTTATTGGTATGATTGTAGCAATGCTTGCTTTTTTGTTTATCTATAACCTTACGCCCAAATTTTACAAACAAATTATCTTGGATCTTGAAAAAAGAAGAGAAAGGCAGGAGCAATGAACATGAACGGTACTTCTTCTATGTATCCCTATGAAAGCAGCACCAGAGTGGTAATTGACATCTCTGGCTTGTGGAGGTTCAGATTTGATTTTGATGCGGAGGGGCGTGAAAACAGGTGGTATGAAGGGTTAACCGATACGGTTTTTATGGCAGTTCCAGCCAGCTATAATGACATATTTGCCGAGGCAAAATATAGAGATTTTGTTGGAGATGTTTGGTATCAAAAAGAATTTATTGTTCCGCGTGAATGGAAAAACAAGAGAAATATTATCCGTTTTGGAAGCGTTACCCATAAAGCCGAGGTGTGGCTTAACGGCGAGAAGATAGTTGAGCATGAAGGCGGCTATACGCCGTTTGAGGGAGAACTTAACGAATATGTCAGATACGGTGAAAAAAACACAGTTGTTATTTGTGTAAATAATGAGTTGAGTAAAACGACAATTCCTTGCGGTACAATCGTAGAAAGAAAGAAGAATTATAAAGAGCTTTATCCGCATTTTGATTTTTACAATTATTCTGGCATACACAGGCCGGTTAAATTGGTTTCTATGCCTGTTGAACATATTAATGATATTACAATAGTGACTGATATTGACGGAAATAACGGGGTTATAGAATACAAAACGGAAACAACCGGGTGGGATAATATTGCCATAAATGTTTATGACGAGGACGGAAAGGAAATCGCACGAAATACTGGCAAAGCAGGAAGAATTATCATTGAAAATGCCAGCTTTTGGCAGCCTGGAAAAGCATACTTATATGATTTTAATGTAAAAATTGTCGATAAAGATAAGGCAGAAATTATCGACGAGTATTCTTTGCCGGTAGGGATTAGAACTGTCAAAATAGAAAAAAATAAGTTTCTGATCAATGGAACCCCATTTTATTTCAAAGGATTTGGCAAACATGAAGATTCTCCTGTCCGGGGGCGCGGATTTGATAATGCAATAAATCTCAGAGATTTTGAACTGCTTAAGTGGATTGGCGCAAATTCGGTCAGGACATCACACTATCCTTATTCAGAAGAATTCATCCAACTTGCAGACAGGACTGGATTGGTGATTATTGGCGAAGCCCCTGCGGTCGGGCTGGTAAATTCAACATTTAATTTTATGGCCGGAGCCGGGATTGAACCGACAAAAACTTTTTTTGACTTAGAAGAAGTGAAAACAAAAACTTTGGGGAATCATAAAAAATCGATATTTGAGCTTATCAATCGGGATAAAAATTCGCCTTCGGTTGTAATGTGGTGTCTTGCAAATGAGCCAGTATCTCATGAAGAAGCCGCTCATAATTATTTCAAAGAAATTTTCGGTTACGCCCGAAAACTGGATCCACAGAACAGGCCTCTGACCTACGCAAACGAATTATCCTCCGGATGGGGAAAGTGTAAAATACATAAGTTTTGTGACGTATTGTGTCTTAACAGGTATTACGGATGGTATAACGATGGTGGTATAGCGTTGGAATTTGCAGTTGATGCCTTTAAAAGTGAACTAGAAGGATGGGTAACTACAGGCAAGCCTATTATTATCAGCGAATATGGTGCGGATACAATGCCTGGTATTCATAAACTTCCGGGAGTAATGTGGTCGGAAGAATATCAGGTGGAATTTTTGGAAAAGCAACACGAAGTTTTCGATTCTGTGGAAAATATAGTCGGAGAGCATATGTGGAATTTTGCTGATTTTCAGACCGTCCAAGGGATAATGAGAGTTGACGGCAATAAGAAAGGAGCTTTTACAAGAGATCGTCAACCAAAACTGGCGGCACACTTTTTGAGAAACAGGTGGTTGAACAAAAAATCTAAATGGTGAAATTAGTGCGGGTTATTAAAATAAATAGTTGAAAATGCAGAAAGCAGGTTATTAATATGACTGATTACAAGAAATTTATTGCGGTTCTTGAGGCGAATTCGGTTATTCCGGTTGTAGTCATAGACAACTTGGAAGACACTTTACCGTTGGCAGATGCTTTGATTAATAATGGTTGCAATATTATTGAAATAACTTTGCGTACAGCAGTGGGAATGCAGGCGATTGAATTACTCAAACGGGAGCGACCGCAAATGCTGACTGGTGCCGGTACGGTTTGTAGTAAGGAACAATTTCTGAAAATGGAAAGTATCGGAGTGGATTTCATTGTTTCTCCCGGAAGTACGCCAGAACTTTTGGAAGTCGGCGCTTCCGCAAATATTCCGTATTTGCCGGGAGTTATGACTTCCAGTGAGATATTACGTGCGATGAATTACGGTTACAAGGTGTTAAAGTTTTTTCCGGCGGCTCTGGCTGGAGGCATCGGCGGTTTGAAAACTTATGGCAGCGTCTATAGCGATGTGCTGTTTTGTCCGACCGGCGGAATAACCGGTGATAACTACAAAGACTTTTTGGCATTAAAAAACGTTGTAGCGCTGGGCGGAACCTGGCTCGCTAAACAGGAAGACATTGTGAATCAGCAGTGGGCAGATATTGCGGCACGTGTACAGCGTTGTTACGGGAGGTAGTATGAAAGCAGCTTATTCCAGAGCGGAACTTAAACCGCGCATTCTTCATTTCGGATTGGGTGCGTTTTTTCGGGCGCATCTGGCGGATTATACCGATGCTGCCAACCGGTTGAGTAGTGAAAAATGGGGAATCCGCGCCGTAAAAACCCGTCCGGGCGGCGATGTTCTGACCAATGCAATCAATGCCAACGGCGGGGTGTATACGCTGGTTGAGACCAGCAGCACCGGTGCACAAGTCAAAGTGATAAGTTCGCTGTATGATACGGTGTTTTATTGCGATAATCCGGCGGCGGTTTTTGAAACTTTTTGCGAACCGGAGTTTGCTATTGTAACGACAACAATTACTGAAAAAGGCTATTGCTTTGATTTTGGCAAAAATCAACTGGATGAGGCGAACGGTGATATCATTCATGACCGCGCACATCCGGAACAACCACGGTCAGTTCCGGGGATTATTGTGCGCGGGCTGTCCTTGAGAAAGCAAGCCGGATTGAGCGGAATAACGCTATTGTCTTGTGATAACATGACCAATAACGGCCATACCTTCAAAAAAGCCATTTGTGATTTTGCGCGATTGCAAGACAGCAGCTTGGCCGATTGGATTGAACGGGAAGTGTCGTTTCCTTGTGCGATGGTAGACCGGATTGTGCCGGCGATGACTGAAGTGAGTTTTCAAGAAGCCGAACTGGTTTCCGGTTACACCGATAAAGCGGCAATTGTGTGCGAGCAATTCAAACAATGGGTAGTAGAAGATGATTTTCGTAATGGCCGGCCGGATTGGGACAAGGCCGGTGCGATATTCACAACCCGGGTGGAACCCTTTGAAGAAATGAAGCTGCGTCTGTTGAACGGCTCGCATAGTTCATTGGCATATTGCGGTTATCTGTGCGGATATGAAACGGTTGACACGGCGATAAACAACGATAAGTTGTTCAAGCTGATTGAACGCTACTGGAACAGTGAAGCCATTCCGACGTTGGAACAGCCGCCGGGAATAACCCTGACTGAATATTGCGCCAGGTTGATCGAGCGTTATCGCAATCCGGCGTTAAAACACCGGTTGTGGCAAGTCGCCATGGATGGTTCGCAAAAATTGCCCTATCGGTTGCTAAACGGATTACGTGCCAACATCGCCGCCGGGCGTGATTATTCAGTTACAGCCTTTGTTTTGGCGGCCTGGCTGCGCTATGTATCGGCAGTGGATGACGTTGGTACGGTTATTGATGTGCGTGATCCGTTAGCATCGGATTTTCGCTCGGCTTACGACTCGGCAGAAACTGCGGCAGACTACGTACAGAAAGTATTTGAACAAAAGCGGGTTTTTGGTGAAGACTTGTCCGGCAATGAACAGTTAATCAGCATTGTTAACGGTTATTATGAGCAGATGAAGAAGTTTGGCACTAAAGCGGTATTAGAGATGTTTTTAAAATAAGCTTAAGCCGTTGAAAAAACTCATCTTATGCATTTTTAGTATAAATTATTGTGAGGGATATTATGAAAAAAATTGTTACTTTTGGAGAAATTATGTTGCGGTTGCAGCCGTCGGGATTTAAACGGTTTGAGCAGGCGACGAGTTTTGACGCGGTGTATGGCGGTGGTGAGGCGAACGTCAGTGTATCGCTCGCCAACTTTGGTATGGATGCCTGTTTTGTCAGCAAGCTGCCGGACAATCCGTTGGGGCAGGCGGCGGTAAACGAGCTGCGCAAGTTTGGCGTAGATACTTCAAATATCGTCCGCGGCGGTGAGCGGATCGGGATATATTTTGCCGAAAAAGGCGCATCACAGCGGCCGTCAAAGGTTGTATACGACCGCAATCATTCATCGATTATGGGCAGCTTGCCGGAAGAGTATGACTGGAAAAAGATTTTTGCCGGTGCGGACTGGTTTCATTTTACCGGAATTACCCCGGCACTTGGTCAGGCTTGTGCTGCGGCCGCGCTTGAGGCCTGTAAAACCGCCCGCGCGATGGGCATTGTAGTTTCCTGCGATCTTAATTACCGCAAAAACCTCTGGACACCGCAACAAGCCGGAGTAGTAATGGAAAAAATTATGCCGTATGTTGATGTCTGCATCGCCAACGAGGAGGATGCCGAGAAGGTCTTTGGCATCAAGGCGGATGATACCGATGTTTCCGGTGGAAAAATCAGCCATGACGGTTATGTTGATGTTGCCAAAAAATTGACCGAGCGGTTCGGATTTAAGGCGGTTGCAATAACTTTGCGCGGCAGTATCAGCGCATCGGTCAATAACTGGGCCGGTATGTTATATACCGACGGTCAAGCCAGTTTTTCCAATGAATACAATATTATGATTGTTGACCGCATTGGTGGCGGTGATTCCTTTGCTGCCGGTTTGATTTATGCGTTGCTGGAAAAATATCCGGCGAAAGCCGCGATTAACTTTGCAATCGCCGCCAGTTGTTTGAAGCACTCGATTGAAGGCGATGCTAACCATGTCAGTGTTGCCGAAGTGTTGACTTTGGCAAATGGTGATGGCTCCGGCCGGGTGCAGCGGTAGAAAAAACAAACTAGGAAACAAAAACGCCGATCTTGCGATCGGCGTTTTTGTTATTTGCTGCGTGATTGCGCCCAGGATTTTTCCACTGAAGTCATTAGCTCATTCCAGGAGATATTGCCGGTGACGTATTTTTGGATACCGGTGCCGAGTTTATCCATCGCCCAATTCGTGGGGCAGCCCATGAATACCCAGGGAATCGTTTTGTTGTCGGTGATGTACTTGTAGATGGTTTTTGAGACATCATCGTCCAGTCCGGAGACATCATAGTTTTTATAAGCCGGTATGAATTTAAAATCATGGATGCAGGTTTTCTTGCCTTCCTCGGAAGTGTACATCCAATCCAGAAAATCTTTCGCCGCCTTAATTGTTACTTCATCTTTATTCTTGTTGACGCACCAGTACATTGGTACGCCGACCGGAATGCAGTCTTCTTTCCAGCCTTCCACCGGGAATGGCAGGATGCCGATACCGGTTTGTGCAAATGCTTTATCGGCACCGGCAAGAGTGCTGTAGAGCCAGTTGCCTTGCTGGATTAGTGCAACTTTGCCATTGCTGAACAGTTCTTCGACTTCCATTGAGTAATCAGTACTGACAGTTGGTTGGACGGAATATTTATTTTGCAAATCAACCATGTTTTTAAAAGCTGCGCCATAGGTAAATTTGATTTCTTTGGCGGCAAAGGCGTTGTTGATATTTCCGAATTCGGCGGCAAGGTAGGGATTAGCAGTGTGCATTCCGGCTACCCAGGTTTCCTTTAGTGCATAAGCAAATACTGCTTTAAGGCCGAGTTCGGATTTTTTGGTATCGAGAGTTTTTACCGCTGCCGTTAACGCCGAAAATGATTTAATGTTATCCGGATTGATACCGGCTTTTTTGAAAATCGCTTTGTTGTAGATGAAACCATAGCCTTCGATACAGTACGGGAGGCCAAAAACTTTACCATCGAGGGTTGCGCCGTCCAACACCCCTTCGACGGCGGCTTTGGCCGCTGCTGTAGCGCCCAGGTCGACGATTTTGCTCTGCCAGTCCATAACTTCTTGTGGTCCGCCTACGTTAAAAATTGCCGGTTCGGAACCGGATTGGAATTTTGCTTTGAGCGAACCGGTGTAATCGTTGCCGCCGCCGACGGTGATAATTTGAATAATCACATCGGGATGGCTCGCCATATAGGTTTTGGCGAGTTTTTCGAAGGGCTCTTTAAACTCCGATTTGTATTGAAATATTTCAACAGTAGCTGCGGTTTTTGGTGATTGCTGGCCGCAACCGCTGAGGCTGGCGGCAAACGCAAACAGAAGAGCTAGCGCAAGTAGTTTTAAGTGTTTCATAATGATTTCTCCTATGGAATCAACCGAAATTGTAAAGAAAAACCGGCCGCGTCGAGCGCGGCCGGTAAAAGTTATTATTTGCTACGTGCGCCTGCCCAGGATTTTTGAACTGATTTTATCATATCATCCCAGCTGGTATTGCCGGTGGCGTATTTTTGGAGACTGGCTCCCATTTGATCCATACCCCAGCCGGTCGGGTAGCCCATGAACACCCAGGGGATAGTTTTGTTGTCAGTGATATATTTGTAGATTGTTTTGGAAACTTCATCATTCAGGCCGGACACATCGTAGCCTTTATAGGCCGGAATGAATTTGAAATCAGATACGCAGAATTTCTTGCCTTCGTCGGATGTGTACATCCAGTCCAGAAAATCAGTAGCAGCTTTGACCGCTGCAGCATCTTTGTTCTTGTTAACACACCAGTACATCGGTACGCCTACCGGCATGCAGTCCTCTTTCCAGCCTTCAACCGGGAACGGCAAGATGCCCATGCCGGTTTGTGCAAAATCTTTGTCGGCCGCGGCAACCGTGCTATAAATCCAGTTGCCCTGCTGAATCATGGCAACTTTGCCATTGCTGAACAATTCTTCAACTTGCTTGGAATAATCCATGCTGACAGTTGGTTGCACTGAGAACTTGTTTTGCAGGTCGACCATTTTTTTGAAGGCGGAGCCATAAGTGAATTTGATTTCCTTGGCGTCAAAAGTTTTCATGACATCGCCAAATTCCGCGGCGATAAAGGCATTACTGGTATGAAGGCCGGTAACCCAGGTTTCTTTCATCGGATAGGCAAACACTGCCTGAATACCCAGTTCAGCTTTTTTGGAGTCGAGAGTTTTTACGGCTTCCTCTAAAGCCTTGAATGATTTAATTTTGTCGGTGTCAATACCGGCTTTTTTGAAAATAGCCTTATTATAGATCAAACCATAGCTTTCCAGACAGAACGGCAAACCATAAATTTTGCCGTCGCGGGTAGAACCGATAAGCGTGCCTTCGGCGGCAATTTTAGCGGCCGAAGTATCGCCAAGTTCAACTAACTTTGCCTGCCAGTCTTTTACGTCTTGCGGGCCGCCGATGTTAAAAATGGTCGGCTCGGCACCGGATGCAAATTTGGCTTTTAATGCTGCGCCGTAGTCCGAACCGCCACCCACGGTGGTGACGTTGATTTTGATATTCGGATGGCCTGCCATGTAAGTTTTTGCGAGTTTTTCGAATGCGTCTTTGAATTCCACCTTAAATTGGAATACATCGACGGTTGCTGCCTGCTGGTCGCTTTTTGCGCCGCAACCAGCCATAGCCAATGCCGCGAATGCGACAAGCGTGATGATTGCCAGAATTCGTGTGATTTTCATTTTCCCTTTCCCTCCCCGAAACGATTTTCATAGGTATTATTCGACACAAAAAATCGCAACTCCTGCAATCTGGGAAAATTATTTACGGCTAATGCACTAATTCTTGATCAAATAAGGTTCTAGAAGTTGGCTGAAATCTTTGAGTGTCAGGCTGTCATTGGTGGTTTTGTCCGAAAATTTTACCGGCTCGCCATTATAGCGTACTTTAACAAAATAATTCGAATCATTCTTATATAATTCAAAATCAATGTGCGAAGCGTAAGGCGGATTAATTGCAAGCGGTTTTCCTAATGCGCTCATAATACCGCAAAGCGCCGTATCGTGGCCGGAATACAGAATATAGCTGTATTGCTGAGTTCCGGCTGCAGCCGAACGGAAATCTGCGTTTAATTGGCTAAGGAAGCCGGAAGCCATAAAATATGCTACTGGCTGCGGTACGTATTGCAGCGCCGTGAGGTAATCTGCAGCGTTCAAAATTTTTGCAACATCTGCTTTTGTCAAACCGGCTGGTAGCGGTAACCCGTGCAAAGAGGCACAGCGGATAGTATCTGCAGCTATCAGAAAATCGTCAAAAGTATTCAGTTGTTTATCAAGTATTTTGCCCCATTTTTTAAAATCAGCGGTAAGTTTACTGTTTTCTTCGTTCCAGGCTTTTTGGGTATGAGAATAATTATCCATAAGTAACTTAAACTGCTCAGGGTCTTGTTGTTCGGGCCGAATAATATTTTTCTGTTTGCCAGTTATTGTGCGAACAGGAACCGGTTGAAAGGCATTTGGCAGCGCAGTCGCGCCATCGCTAAGTTTAGGACCGGTGCCCGGTGGATAGAATCCGAGTAATAAAGATTCGGCGCTAATAATAGTTCTGCTGTAATCGGTTGATAAAACATACATGGTATTGTTTTTATATGTAGGCGGCAGCAAGTGAAACATGTCGATATAACGCGACCGCAATTCTTTACCAAGCAAATATTCCTGATGCATACCTTCCGGAGTCAGCTCGCCGATTCCATAGGGCCACTGATACTGCAGTTTTGGCGTGTCGATTTTGGAATAGGGCGCCCGGTCACCATGTCTTATATAAGTGACTGCAAAAATCAGGTTGTCGGCAGCGGCTGCCAGCGATGAATCGAAAATTAATACTGACAGAAATAAACTGAGAAACAGAAAACAGCTCGATTTTGTTTTCATATACACTCCTTTTATTATGCAAATCGCTCGTTCTTATTCCAACATTCCGCAGATTATTCCATGCGCCAGTGATTTGTTCGTAATGTACACTTTGTCGGCCCGGCATAGTTGCAGCAAGCAGGTGACAATTGCTATTCCCGCCGGCAGCACATCGGCGCGGTTAGCTTCGATACCGGGAATGGCTTGTCGTGCCGTTAAGTTCAGGTGGCACAGCAGGTGTGCTATCTGGTTGACTTCGTCGGTTGAGATTTCCCGGCAAGCAGTATTTTCCCAGTTGAGTGTCGCGCCGGCGGCAATTTGTGCAATATTAGTGCCGGTTCCGCCGGACAGAATGATTTTCGGGGGGATTGCGATTGGCAACTGCTGAGCGGCAGATAATGTGTCAGAGTAGAACGGCAGCACTTTCTCATGGAGAATGCCGAGAATATAATCTTGCATTTGCAGATATTCGCGGTTGTTGATTATATCGACCGAGGTGAGGAAATCACGGCTGAGCTGCCCGGCGCCGATGGGCAGGCTGGTACGCAACTCGGTTTTGTGTGGCGTAGCGATAATAAATTCAGTGCTGCCGCCGCCGATGTTGAACACCATAATCCGTTCGTCAGCAAATTCTTGTGCAACGGCGAGATAGGTTAAGCGTGCTTCCTCATCACCGCTGATGATTTCAACGGTAAACCCGGTTTGCGACCGGATGTTGTCAAGAAGCTCGGCTGCATTTGTTGCAACACGGGCAAACTGTGTAGCCGTTATGCGGATGTTTTGTACGTTGTATTCTTTACAACAACCGATATAGTCAATAATTGCTGATAATGTGAGTGCCATGTTTTCCGGATTGAGCTGATGGTTTTTCATGGTCTTGGATAATCCGGTTACGGTGTGGCGAAAAATAATTTGCCGGGTGATTACTCTTTGAGCGACTTCGGCGATGAGGAGCTTGACGGAGTTGCTGCCGATATCGATTGCCGCGTAGCGCATTTTACCTCCAAGGGTATTTGTTTGTTCTTGTATAGCGTATAATGATTTCAATTATAATTCATTTACTATGACAATGCCAAATGGTAAAATGTTATTAGAGGAAAACTGGGGGGGCTGGTATGAAAATATTAGATGTTATTTGCGCACGCGGTATTAGCGGTTTTTATTATGATGATTTGAAAGCTATTCGCGCCGGTGCTGAACCGGACGGATTTACTTACACCGGTAAACCGAAAACTCAAAATTATTGCTCGGTTCGCCAAGCCGGTGAAGCGGTGTCGGTTATGATTATTCTCGAAAATGGTGACATGGCATACGGTGATTGTTCGGCAGTGCAGTATAGCGGCACGTTTGGCCGTTATCCGGTGTTTTTGGCCGACGCGTTTATTCCGATAATCAACCGTGATATCCGGCCGGCGCTGATTAGCGAAGAGTTGGATGATTTTCGCCGGCTGGCAAAAAAAATCGAAGCAATCCGTGATGCACAGGGGTTGAAATTGCATCCGGCGCTGCGCTATGGTGTTACCCAGGCCTTGTTAGCGGCAGTGGCCCGGTCCAAGAAAAAACTGATGTGCGAAATCGTTGCGGAAGAATATCACCATAAAGTCAGCGAAGTGGCGGTGCCGATTACTGCGCAATCGGGCGCGGATATTTATTCCAATGCCGATAAAATGATAATCAAACAAGTACCGATTATTCCGCAAGGATTGTTCAATAATGGAATTAAGACCTGCGGAAAAAATGGCGAGCGGTTGCTGGAATATATTGCCTGGTTAAGGAAACGTGTTGCAAAACTGCGTTCCGATGATTTGTATGTGCCGGTTTTTCACCTGGTGCTGCACGGCTCACTTAGCCAGGTGTTTTACAATGATATTGAGCAGACCGTTGAATATTTAAAAAAAATGGCGGCCGTTGCCGCGCCCTTTCGGATATTGGTCGAAGATCCGGTGGAGTTAGGCGATGCCGATATTCAGCTGGGCTATATGAAGAAATTAATGCTGCGGTTGAGTGAAGAAGACGTCAATGTTAAAATAATTGTTGATGAATGGTGTAATACGCTCGAAGACATCAAGGCTTATGCTGATGCGGCAGCAGCCGACATTATTCATATCAAAGCGCCGGATTTAGGTTCAATCGACAATGCTATCGAAGCAGTTTTATATTGTAAGGATAAAAGTATTGGCACCTACTGGGGCGGATCCTGTAACGAAACCGATGATTCAGCGATCATCTCTTCACATATTGCCATGGGATTGAACTGCGATATGATATTGGCAAAACCCGGAATGGGCGTAGATGAGGCCTATATGATGGTGCATAATGAGATTCAGCGGATTCTGGCGTTGCGCAAAATTTGCAAACTGTTTTAATTTAAGTAAGATTTAAGTTGCGTGATGTATCTTGTATGTCCTGATTAAATGAAAAAATCCTGTAATTTACAGGATTTTTTCATATTAAAAGAGGTTTTTTTGTGAAATCACCGAATATAACTATGCATAGATACAAACACACTGGGAGGTACGCTTGAAACATCTGGAAACAATGTACTGTGCCTTGGTGTATTTTTTGTTTTTTGTGTTGTTCTCGATAATTTACTCTGAGAATTTGGCGCTGTTTGCAACCTCGCAGCGAGCATTTGCCGTAGCAATAATTGCGTTGATCGGGATGGGTGTTGACCTTATATTTGTTTTTCGGGTGCTGCAGCGAGGCAACAAGAGCAGCATGGTCATAAAAAACACAGTTGTCGTGGCTTGGTATGAGCACAAACTCGGAGATAAGCAGAAACTTATCAGCGCGTCAGTTAATCTGATTATGTTATTACTGTTCGCGGTTATGTTGTGGTTTTTGCGGAGTTTTCTTGCCGGATTGGTGATGGTTGTCGCGATTTTCGGGTTTCAGGTTTCCGAGCTATTGCGGGCGCGCTACGAAAGTATTCAGTTTTGGGTGTTTAAGTTCAACGTGCCGGTGTTCGTGTTTATCCTGGTCTTTATCGTTTTATTTTTATTGGGGAGATTGCAGTGAATAAGGAGGAGGGAGCATGTCCAAAAAACTGAACGTATTTAAGTCGCACTTAAAGACGCTTCCGGCTAATTTGCCATTTTTGACAATGTTATTGCCGGGCACAATATTTTTTCTGGTTATGTGCTATTTGCCGATTGGCGGGTTAGTACTGGCTTTTAAAAACTTCCGGTTTTCACGGAGTGGTTTTTTCGACAGCGTTATTACCAGCCCCTGGGTGGGATTGGACAATTTTAAGTATTTGTTCGCTACCAGCGATGCCTGGGTAATTTTTCGTAATACCGTTGGTTACAATCTGATATTTATTGCGATTGGCGCTGTGGTTCCGGTCGTCGTTGCGATAATGATAAACGAGTTGCTGAACAAAAAAGCTGCAAAAGTTTATCAAACATTTATGTTTTTGCCGTATTTTATTTCCTGGGTCGTTGTTTCCTATTTTGCCTTTGCGTTCCTGAGTGTTGACAAAGGCTTGCTCAATGCGCTGCTGAAAAGTGTTGGTGTCGATCCGGTGCAATGGTATTCCAATCCCGGGCCGTGGCCGGTAATTATTGTGGCGGCGAACATTTGGAAGGGGATCGGCTGGGGCTCAGTTTGGATGCTGGCACAACTGGCCGGTATCGACAAGACCTATTATGAGGCGGCGATGGTTGATGGCGCCAACAAGTGGCAACAGATTATCCACGTTACCGTTCCGCACCTTAAACCGCTGATTGCCATTCAGGTAATCATGGCAATCGGCAATATTATCAAAGGTGATTTCGGTTTGTTTTACCAATTGCCGATGAATTCCGGGCCGTTGTTCCCGGTCACCAATATTCTTGATACCTATATTTATCGTGCTTATATGAGCACCGGTGATGTCGGAATGTCAACAGCCGCCGGTTTGTTCCAATCCGGAGTCGGATTCTTGATGATTTTGGTCGCAAACTGGATTGTGCGCACCAAAATCAACAAAGATCTGGCGTTGTATTAGGAGGCAATGGTGGCGAAAAAATTAAACGTCGAAAAAGAACTTTGGCAGATATCAAAACCACTTAATGTGTTGTTCAATATTATTATTGTGGCGATTGCGCTGTCCTGTTTCCTGCCGTTCCTGCTGGTTGTTATTGTATCATTCACGGATGAACAGGTGCTCATTCAGCACGGATATAGTTTTTGGCCGCAAAAATTCAGTCTTGAAGCTTATCGCTATACGATCTTTTCTTCGGATCAGTTATTACACTCGTATCTGGTAACAATCGGCATTACCGTTATCGGCGTCATTCTGGTTATTATCATGACGTTATTGTACGCATATCCGCTCACGCGGCCGGAGTTTAGCTATCGCCGGTTGTTCAACTTGCTGATGATTTTCCCGATGCTGGTTACGGTACCGTTAGTGCCGTTTTATATAGTAATGACTAAATTTCTGCTGCTCAAGAACAATATTTTTGCGATGATTATCCCCGGCATTTGCACCGCCGGCGGAATATTCTTCATGCGAGTCATGCTGAAAATGCAAATAAGCGATTCACTTATCGAGGCGGCGCGTATCGACGGTTGCGGTGAAGTGCGGACGTTATTCCGGATTGTTGTGCCGTTGATGAAACCGGCAATCGCCGTTACGGCGCTTGGCGCGTCATTGGCATATTGGAATGAATGGTACAACGCAATGCTGTTTATTGATTCGCCAAACCTGCTGCCGCTGCAGTATATGTTGATGAAAATTCAAAATTCGATGGAGTTTATCTTGAAAAATTCCGCGCAAATGGGCGGTACCAGGATGATGGAGCTAATGGCAAACCTGCCGCAGGAAGGCGTGCGCATGGCGATGATTGTGCTTGCGACCGGACCGGCAGTGCTCGCCTATCCGTTTTTCCAACGCTACTTCATTTCCGGCCTGTCGTTAGGCGCCGTAAAAGAATAGGAGTTAGCTGAATATTGACTGCGTCAAAACAACTAGTTTCAGCGCAGTCAATATTTTTTTGTTTTTAAGAAGGATTAATTTATTATAAGTCGAATATATCAATATTAAATGCATTAAGAACAAGAGTAAGAACCTTTGGAGGATTTTATGAGCAAAGCAAAAGTTTCCGTGGAGCAAATCAAGGAAGGCATTATTCGGCATTTGGCAACTACACGCGCAAAAATCCCCCATAACGCCACCACCGATGATTATTATCAAGCGTTGGCGTATGCCGTTCGCGAGATAATTCTGGAACATTGGGCGCAAGGGAACGAGCGGGTGTTGAAGAACAAAACAAAAATGGTGTGCTATCTGTCCGCGGAGTTTCTCATCGGCCCGCAACTGGGGAATAATTTAGTTAACGTCGATGCGATGGATTTGGTTCGGCAAGCGGTTACAGAATTGGGAATAGATTTTGACAAGTTGCTTGACGCCGAGCCTGAACCGGGATTGGGCAATGGCGGATTGGGACGGTTGGCGGCTTGCTATATTGATTCGTGCGCAACCATCGGAGTGCCGGCGATTGGCTATGGTATCCGTTACGAATTCGGAATTTTTCAACAAAAAATCGTGGACGGGCAGCAAGTAGAACTTGCCGATCGTTGGTTGAAGAAAGGTTTCCCATGGGAAGTTGTCCGGCCGGAGGCGGCAGTCGAAGTAGGTTTTGGCGGCTATGTTGAAGATTATAACGACGAGCATGGTGCCAGTCGTAAACGCTGGATGCCGGAGAAAAAATTACTCGGCGTACCTTGTGATATTGTGGCTCAAGGTTATGGCAGCAAGAGTGTCAGCGTACACCGGCTGTTTAAAGCCGAAGCGTCGGACGAATTTGACTTTAGTACTTTTAATGCCGGCGACTTCTATGGTTCGGTGCATGCCAAAATTGCTTCAGAAAATATTTCAAAGGTGCTGTATCCCAACGACGAGCAAATCAGTGGTAAGGAATTGCGCCTGGAGCAGCAGTACTTCTTTGTGGCGTGTGCATTGCGCGATGTCTTCAAAATTTTGAAAAACTTTATGCAAGCTAAACCCGAATCTTTCGCTGAACACTTTGCGGTGCAGCTCAACGACACTCATCCGTCGATCGCGGTCGCCGAGTTGATGCGGTTACTGGTAGATGAATACCGGCTGGATTGGGATAAGGCCTGGGAGGTTACTACCCGTGCTTTGGCATACACTAATCATACGCTGTTACCGGAGGCTTTGGAAAAATGGCCGGTGAAGATGTTTGAAAAACTCTTGCCGCGGCATCTGGAAATTATTTATGAAATTAATCAACGCTTCCTTGAGATTGTGCGTGCACGCTTTCCCGAAGACGGTGAACGGGTGAAACGGCTGTCGATTATTGACGAAGAAGGACAACGCACGGTGCGGATGGCACATTTGGCGGCAGTCGGCAGTCACGCGGTTAACGGTGTGGCCGAGTTGCATTCTGAATTGTTAAAACAAACGGTTATGGCTGATTTTTATGATTTGTGGCCGGAAAAATTCAAAAACATTACCAATGGCGTCACGCCGCGACGGTTTGTGGCGCTTGCCAATCCGGAAATGACCGCGCTTATCAATGAGAAAATCGGCGACGATTGGTTAGTTGATCTCTACAAATTAAAGCAGCTTGAACCATTGGCAATCGATAAGAAATTCCAAAAAAAATGGCAGACAGCTAAACTTAAGAATAAAAAAATTCTGGCCGCGTTGATTAAAGAGCGGACCGGTATCGAAGTCGATCCCACTGCGTTGTTTGACGTGCAGGTTAAGCGTATTCATGAGTACAAACGTCAATTGCTGAATATTATTGATGTCATTTCCCGCTATAATCGCATTAAAGACGGCGATACTGAGGGGATGACAGCGCGGGTAGTAATTATCGGCGGCAAGGCGGCACCCGGTTACTACATCGCGAAACTAATTATCCGCCTGATTATTTCGGTTGCCAAAGTTGTGAATAATGATCCTCAGGTGGGGAATTTATTGAAAGTCGTATTTTTCCCGAATTACAGCGTCAAAAACGGCAATTTCATTTTTCCGGCTGCAGACTTGTCGGAACAGATATCAACTGCCGGAAAAGAAGCCAGCGGTACCGGCAACATGAAAATGTCGTTGAATGGCGCGCTAACCATTGGCACATTAGACGGCGCGAACGTCGAAATTCGCGAAGAAGTCGGCGCGGAAAATTTCTTTCTGTTTGGTATGACGGCCGCTGAAGTTGAAGAACGCCGGCAAAATTACAATCCGACCAATTACGTTTACAGCAATCCGATCTTGACCAGGATTTTCGCGCAGTTGGCGGATGGCACGTTCAGTAATGGTGACCGTGATTTGTTCCGGCCGATTATCGAATCGCTGATGAGTCGCGATGACTATATGATTCTCGCTGATTTTACAGCTTATCATGACTGCCAGAACTATATCGATAAGATTTATGCCAACAAAGAAAAATGGACAGAAATGTCGATATTGAACGTCGCGCGGATGGGAAAATTCTCGTCTGACCGCGCTATTCGCGAGTATTGCCGCGATATCTGGGGAATCAAACCGGCGTTGTAGCTTATTTGTGTTTTATATTATCCAATAATCTGCATTAATGCACTTGACGCTGAAAGGTCTTTACGGTATTATAGTCACGAAGTAAATTTTGGACGAAGTGACAAATATGTCCATTTTCAAAACGAAGTGTGTTCGCGTGGCCTTGCTGGCATTGGTTATGTTTGCATTGTGTGTCGCGGTTTCGGTGGTCGATGTAGTCGATATTACCGAAATGCTCGATGATGCGTTAGAGGGTCATTCTGGTTTCCAATTTGATATAGCCGGTTTTGCCAACTTGCTTGTTTTGAGCTGGGTGGTGTTTCTTTGCTTCGTAAAAGCGAATGCAGATATTTTGGCTTCAATCGGTATTGATTCGCGCGTTCGTCCGTTCGCATACGGTGTTTCCGGCAGTGGTAAATTTACGTTAGTGTCCGTCCAAAAATTCA
>JBAYGT010000014.1:0-65076 GCA_041666525.1 Negativicutes bacterium | reverse complement strand
TTGGCCAAGGTCTTCCAGGAGGACAGGAACCCGCGATGCGTGTAAACGTGTTGGCGGGATTTTTTGTGTCGATTATGATGAAATGTTAATTTGGCAGCGACATTTTGATGAGCGCTGTTTTTTTGTTTTATGAATGTGCAGGATTTTTTTTATTTATGACGAATACTTCACCTGAGGTTATGGCAATGAAATTACAAAACAAGTGAACAGCTACCAAATACTGATAACGCTTATTAATTGTATTTTTTGCAAGATAGAAAATTGATAAATATTTAAGCTGATGCAAAATTGGAGATGAGGGTGATTGTATGAACAAAACGCAGCGGACGTTGGAAGCCATTATCATTTGTGTTGCAATTATGTTTTTTACACATGCAGGTGTTGCATCAGCTACGGAAGTTTTGGTTGCGGGACATAAGAACCCTGATACAGATTCAATTTGTTCGGCGATTGGCTATGCAAAACTCGAGCAGTTGTTAGGGATAGACGCAATCGCTATTCGCGTTGGTGAAATCAATAATGAAACTCAGTATGCGTTGAATTATTTCGGCGTGTCTGCACCACCGCTGGTGAAAATTATTGGTGAAAAACAAAAGATTGTTTTAGTAGATTATAACGAGCTTGGACAGGGGATTGCGGGTCTTGAGGAAACTGAAATAGTTGGTGTTGTTGACCACCATCGTTTGGGCGGATTAAAAACGGAAAATCCAATTCCTGTTCACATTGAAGCGGTAGGCTGTGCGGCTACTATTGTTGCCAATGAATACTGGCAGCATCGACTTGAAATTCCGAAAAACATAGCTGGTTTGTTATTATCGGCGATTATTTCTGACACGGTATTGTTTCGGTCAGTGACTACCACTGGAGTAGATAAAGAAACTGCAGATAAACTGGCTGAAATCGCTGGTGTCAATATTAAAAAATATGGCTTAAAAATGCTTAAAGCTGGTGAAAATTATGACTTAACGCCAGATCAAATTGTGCACAACGATATGAAAGAATATGAAGTCAATGGTAGAGTGATTTCTATTTCGCAAATCTCATTTATGGATACACATGAAATATTGGCACAAAAGGAACAGTTGCTGAAGGCTCTTGAAAAAATGCGTGCTAGTGGCAAGTATGAAGCGTCGTTTTTAATGGTAACAAATATTGTTGAGATGTCCACTCATCTCCTGTTTCAAGGCAATGGTGATGATATTGTAAAAATGGCTTTTGGTAAAGAAATAGATAATTATGAAATATATTTGCCAAATGTTATGAGCCGAAAAGATCAAATTGTACCACCTCTACTAGTTGCCGCAAGAGAATTACTGAAAAAACATTCAGGTGTTGAATAAAGAAGTGTTTAAAAACCAAGCTGCGTTTTCTCTGTCAAAACATAGCTTGGCTAATTTTTTTATTGAAAATGAGGAGAACCGTTTTGGATGAAAAATTGTTAGAAAAAACATTATTGCATATCAGAGATAGATTTAAAAATGATTATAGCGGACATGATTATTATCATAGCGTTAGAGTATATAAATTAGCTACCACTATCTGTAAAACAGAAAATGCTAATTTAGAAATCGTGCAATTAGCTGCTTTATTGCATGATGTTGATGACTATAAGCTATTTGGCGGAAGAATGGGTGATTTTTCTAATGCAGAAAGTTTTTTAAAACATAGCAATATTTCGAAAACAAAAATAAACATTATGTGCGAGATAATTTCTACCATATCTTTTAAGGGTACAGGAATACAGATTCCAAAGAGTCAAGAGGGAAAAATAGTTCAGGATGCAGATAGACTGGATGCCATGGGCGCAATTGGTATTGCAAGAGTTTTCGCATATGGTGGTAATAATAACAGAGTTTTACACATACCTGATAAGAAACCTATGGATGATATGAATGCAGAACAATATTCTAATTGCAAAGGAACCAGTATTAATCATTTTTATGAGAAACTTTTAAAGTTGAGAGATTTAATGAATACCAAAGCAGCAAAAGAATTAGCAGAATCGCGACATAGATGTATGGAAATGTTTTTAGAGGAATTTTCTGAAGAATGGGACGGTGGAAAATAATGCAGCGTAACTGCGTTAGCGCTGTCAGCTGATTTTGTGCAACAAAAAAGTCATCGAGCATTTAATTACTTAGCGGTGAATTTCAATTTATCCGTGAAAAGATTGTTCGCAAATTTGGCGAGGCTAGGGCGTTTTATTGTGTTATTTGACTCACATGTGCATACTGAATTTTCTGTAGATGGCAAAGCTGAATTGAAAGAGTATCTCAAAGCCGCCAGCGAGCAGAAAATTGGCATTACGATAACCGACCACATTGACTATATCAACCCGCGTAATTACGATAGTCAGCCGTCACTATTTGACTGTGAGAAGTTGTTTGACAGCTTTTTGCCGTTTAGCTGCGACAATTTTCGTATCGGTGTGGAATTGGGAATGGAACCGAGTGTTGCAGAGAAAAATTGCAACTTGGTAAAGTCGCAGCCTTGGGATTATGTATTAGGGTCTATGCACATAGTAGGCGGGGCGCCTTATGCCGAATTGGTCTATTCGGTGAATGACATTCCGAAAATCTACTCACAATATTTTGCGGAATACGCCGGAGCCCTGCGTTTGCACGAATGTGTGGACGCAGTTGCGCATATCGATGGTATCTGCCGTTACAACAAATATCCGGACAATAATCTGACGCTTGCCAACTGTGGCGACGGATTGTATGAACTGCTAAAACTGATGGTAACGCGGGAGCTGGCGCTGGAAATAAACACCGAGCGGTTTGATATTACTGGTGCAACCGATAGTTTGCTGACAATCGTGCGGTTGTTCAGAGCACTCGGCGGCAAATATTTTACGGCTGGTTCTGACGCGCATCGGGTAGGGCGGCTGGGCTATAAACTGCGACAGGCGTATGACCTTGGCGATAGCGCTGGATTGCGGGCGGTGACTTTCTGCGAACGTAAACCGGAGTTTATAAAAAGAAGCTATTATTGATTAAGGATGTGTTAATGTATGCAATCATTTTGTGGCGAAGTCGTTCTCGTAAGTCCTGCAAAAGAGCATGAGCAACAATATTATGCGATGCTTAGTGAATGGAAAGAGGCGGATGAAAATTTCATCCCCGGAACTACGATAAAACCATCAGAAGAAGATTATGATAGCTTATTAAAAATTTTGGAGTCATACAAAAATAGAGAAACTTGTCCACCGCATTATGTAACCAGCGATATGTATTTTCTTATAGATAATTTCAAAAAAATAGTTGGGATAGCTAGTCTGAGACATTATTTGAATGAAACATTGTCAATAAGAGGTGGGCATATCGGGTACTGGATACATCCTTCGGAAAGAAGAAAAGGTTACGCAAAAATAATACTCAGGCTTACGCTAGAAAAGTGTCGGGGGTATGCTATTGAACGGGTGCTGATAACCTGTAGCAAAAGCAATATAGCATCAGTAAAGACAATTATCGCCAATGGCGGTGTTCTCGAAAGCGAAGCGGTTGATGAAAAATGCGATGTTTTTCAAAGATACTGGATTGAAATCGAGTGAAAATAGGTATTGAGGGAGTATTTATGAACGAAGTATTGTCAGCGATAAAAACCCGCCGCAGTGTTAGGTCATACAAGCGTGCTAAAGTTGACCGCAGCGTGATTGAGCAAATACTTGAAGCCGCAAGTTGGGCACCGTCCGGTAATAACCTGCAGCCGTGGAAATTTGTTGTTATTACCAATGAAACGACGATAAGTGAACTGGCTGATTTGACCGTCTTTGGTAACTGGGTACGGACAGCTCCGTGCCTGATTGCCGTTTATTACGATCGAAGTAGAGTTGACAATTCGATTTTTGATGCTGAAATGAAACACATGCAGGCAATCGGCGCGGCTATTCAAAACATTCTGCTGGCTGCGCATAGTATTGGTTTGGGTACTTGCTGGATTGGCGAGATACTGAAAAATCAGGATAAAGTAAATGAGTTATTGGTTATACCACAAGGGTTGAAGTTAATGGCGGTGATAACGCTGGGCTATCCGGAAAAAACATCAAAATCCAGACGCAAGCCGTTGGATGAAAGCATTTTGAGTTGGGTGTAGAAAAACTCGGAAAATGCTCTACATAATGCGCAGTTATGCAACAGAAGTCGCTGCAAACAAAAAATATAGACGAAAGAAGTGTTGAAAAAATGTATAAAAATTTGATTCAAAAAGAATGGGACGCAACGATCAAAGCCTTTTCCGAATTCAGCAAACCGGAAAACATTGAAATTATCGCGCAAATTTCTCGAGTAATAGCGGATACTTTCACTAGTGGCAAAAAAGTGATGATTGCCGGTAACGGTGGCAGCGCTTGTGATGCGATCCATTTTGCCGAAGAATTTACCGGACGGTTCCGCAAAGACCGCAAGGCGTTGCCGGTGATCAGCTTTGCCGATCCGGCACATATTACTTGTGTGGGCAATGATTATGGTTTCGACGATATTTTTTCGCGCGGTATTGAAGCATTCGGTGTAGCGGACGATGTTTTTGTGGCGATTTCAACCAGTGGCAATTCACCGAATATTATCAAAGCAGTACAAGTTGCCAAAGAGCGCGGTGTAATTGTTGTAACGCTACTCGGTAAAAGCGGTGGTGCGCTTAAAGGCGTTGGTGACTACGAGTTGATTGTTAAAGGTGAAACTTCCGACAAAATTCAGGAAGTTCACATGGCAGTGCTACATATTATCATTGCCGGTGTTGAGGCGATAATATTTGGGATGAAATGAACCTTTCGCTCGCGCGCCTTCTTTTGTCTTGCATATGCGCATTAGAAATACGATCATGTTAATAAACTTTCAGCAAGGTGGATAGTTGATCATGGAGCATATTATTTCGCAACAGCAAGTACTGCTGACAGAAGCATTAATAAATCATGGCGCAGCACTCGTTGGCTATGGTGACATATCGATACGGGTTGATGAGCTATCCGGTGCATATCCGGTTGCGATTTCCTTTGCCGTTAAATATGACGCGGCAATAATTGAAGATGAGGAGCAATTCCACCGGCAGCTATCCTCGCTGAATCCAGTTGTTGATGAGTTGGCGACGATTATTTCAATGAAATTGGCTGAATGGGGTTACGGCTACAAGGTTATTCCGATTAGCCAGATCATTGAATGCAACGAACAGCTCGATAATCTAAATTGTTTTTCACATAAATTCGCGGCTACACGCGCCGGACTAGGTTGGATTGGAAAAAACTCGTTGCTGGTTACGCCAGAATATGGTTCGCGAGTCAAACTGTGCACTGTATTAACAAATGCACAGTTTCAAACCGCGTCACCGGTGGAAGAGAGTAAGTGCGGCAACTGCAACCGCTGCGTGCAAGCCTGTCCGTGCGGTGCGATCAAAAATCACAATTGGAGCGCCGGTATGCGACGCGAAGAGTTGTTTGATGCGTATGTGTGCAACAACTGGCGGTTAGACGCGATAGCAAAAATTGGTCGAAAGCATACTTGTGGTTATTGCATTAAGGCGTGCAGAGGGAACGCATAACACCGGCGATTCATTGATACGGCGCTGGCAACAGGCGATACAACTTTCGAAATTTTTTCAAATTGCTCAGCGCTGAGCAATTTGAAAAAAACAGATTGTAACGTTAATGCTGATAACGACGCGAACACTGTGTTAAACAAGACGCTGGAATGAAATAGAAGGAAAAGAGAAAACAATAGTGAATAATAAATTCGAACGTCTGTCGCGTGAAATTGTATATCGCAGCAAGTGGGTTAACCTGTTTGCTGACAGAGTTATTGCGCCGAACGGGGCATTGATCGAACGCTATCATATTGTAGATTTCGAATACACAGACGTTGGTTGTATTGTGACCAATGAGCGAAACGAAGTTCTGTTAGTGAAGGCTTATCGTTATCCGACTGGTACACATGGTTGGGAAATTCCGGCGGGAATGGTTGATTCCGGTGAGCCGGCGACTGTTGCCGCGGCGCGTGAAGTGTTTGAAGAAAGCGGCTACCATATTCATAAACTTTCGGAAATTCATCGCTATTACCCGATGAACGGAATCTCTAATAAGGAATGCATTTTGGTACGTGGTGAAGTTGATTCGAACCGGGCGCAATCAGACAATTTTGACGAAAGCGAGGTCAGCGAATCTGCTTGGTTCGACTTGCAAACGATTGATGCTATGATAAAGCGCAACGAAATAAAATGTGGACTGACGCTGACTGCGTTGTTGCTGCATCTGTGTAATGTTGCTTTGGATTAGCGATTTATTCGACGCAGTATCGGCAATGAAATTCATGGACTATTTTGTTGATGAATAGTAGAATATTTGTAGTACGGAATAATTGTTGAGGTGAAATTATGAACAGACTTACTATCGCAAAAATCGAGACGTTGTTGGGAAATGAACGCGCAACTTTGCTGGATTTTAACAGCCCCAAAGTTTCTAAAGACATGCTGCATTTACCGAACCCGGATTTTGTCGATCAGTCGTTCTCGGCGTCGGACCGCAACAATCGCACACTTGGCAATTTAACCTGGTTGTATAACAGCGGCCATTTGGCTAATACCGGTTATGTATCAATATTTCCGGTCGACCAGGGTATTGAACATTCTGGCGGCGCATCGTTTGCCAAAAATCCGATGTATTTCGATCCGGAAAATATCGTAAAGCTGGCATTGGCGGCCGGTTGCAACGGCGTTGCGTCAACTCTTGGCGTGCTGGGGATGGTTGCCCGTAAATATGCGCACAAAATTCCGTTTGTGGTCAAGATTAATCATAACGAATTGCTAACTTTCCCGAATCCGGCGGATCAGATCATGTTCGCATCAGTCGATCAGGCTTACAATATGGGCGCGGCCGGTGTTGGTGCGACAATATATTTCGGCTCACAACAGGCTGACCGGCAAATTGTCGAAGTGAGCAAGGCTTTTGAACAGGCGCATGCCCGCGGGATGTTCACGATTTTGTGGTGCTATTTGCGCAATTCGGCATTCAAGAAAGATAAAGATTATCATGAAGCAGCAGATTTGACCGGACAAGCCAATCATCTTGGTGTAACTATCGAAGCCGATATTGTTAAGCAAAAACTGCCGACTAATAACGGCGGTTATAAGGCGCTTAATATGGGCGACAGTCATTATGGAAAATTTGATGAGCGCATTTACACCGAGTTGGCATCAGACAATCCGATTGATTTGACACGTTATCAGGTCGTCAACAATTATATGGGCAAAATCGGCCTGATAAATTCCGGCGGCGCATCAGGCGCCAATGACGTTGCTGCTGCGGTACGGACGGCGGTTATCAACAAACGTGCCGGCGGCGCCGGACTAATTGTTGGCCGTAAAGCCTTCCAAAAGCCGTTTGCCGAAGGCGTTGACTTGATAAATGCCATTCAGTCGGTCTATTTGGAAAAAAACATTACGATTGCGTAATTTGACAACAGGGTGATAAATATGAAACGAATAGTGCTTATTCGCCACGGCGAGAGCCAGTGGAACAAAGAAAACCGGTTTACCGGTTGGACTGATGTCCGGCTGTGTAGTGAAGGTGAGGCCGAAGCCAAACGTGCCGGAAAGCTGTTAGGCGAGCAGGGTTTTCTGTTTGATTGTGCGTTCACATCACGGTTGCAGCGGGCGATAAAGACACTGGATATTGTTTTGGAAGAATTGGATCAGTCGTGGATAGATGTGGAGAAATCATGGTTGCTCAACGAGCGCCATTATGGAGCACTGCAGGGACTAAACAAAGCCGACACGGCAGCGAAATACGGCGATGAGCAAGTGAAAATCTGGCGGCGCAGTTATGCTGTTCGACCGCCGGAGCTGGTTGAGGACGACCCGCGCTCGGCTAAATTTGACCGGCGCTACAGCAACGTAGCGCCGGAATTGTTGCCACGCTGTGAGTCGTTGTTCGATACTGTGGCACGGGTCGTTCCCTATTGGCAGAACCGAATTGTGCCGCAGTTGCAAGCTGGTCGGCAAATTATTATTGCTGCGCATGGCAACAGCTTGCGTGCGCTGGTAAAGCACCTCGACGATATTAGTGATGATGAAATTGTTGAATTAAACATTCCCACCGGCGTGCCGCTGGTGTATGAATTTTCTGATGAGCTGAAATTGCTCGGGCATTATTATTTGAAAATATGACACGGGAGACAATATGAAGCACATAATCAGCTGCGAGCAGTTTTCGCGCAGTAGTTTGGAAGAGTTGTTTATACATACTGACGACATACGGAATAATCCTGGGAAATATAGCAACAGCTTGGAAAACAAAGTTGTTGCTACGCTTTTTTACGAACCAAGTACCCGTACCCGCTTGTCATTTGAAGCGGCAATCTTGCGGTTGGGCGGCAAAAATATTAGTACCGAAAATGCCAAAGAAGCGTCTTCGGCAATCAAAGGCGAAAGCATCGAAGATACAGTCCGGGTTGTGCAGGGCTACTGCGATGCAATTGTCATGCGGCATTATGACAAAAATTCGGCAACTGCTGCCGCGAGTGTCGCAACTGTTCCGATTTTCAACGCCGGAGCCGGGAGTGGCGAGCATCCGACGCAGGGACTGCTCGATATGTATACGATTTTCCGGCACAAACCGGGAATTGATGGAATAACGGTCGCGGTGGTCGGCGATTTGCGTTATGGCCGGACAGTACATTCGCTGGTGAAGCTGCTGACGCTCTACAAAAATATCACGATATACGGGTTGAGTTGCGAAGCGCTGGCACTGCCGCAGGAATATATTGATTATGTCGAAGAACATGGCGCAAGATATTTTGCCTGCCAGACGTTTGCCGATGTTCCGGCGGACGTTGATGTTATCTATCAAACTCGCACCCAACTGGAGCGGTTTGAGAATGCCGGTATCGAGATAAAAGAATTTATTATTGATAAAAACGTTATGAACCGATTTTCCGCAACTACACTGTTATTGCATCCGTTGCCGCGCAACGCTGAAATCGCGAGTGAAATGGATGATGATCCGCGGGCGCTGTATTTCGAGCAGACGCACAACGGCATGTATATCCGCATGGCGCTGCTGGACGGAGTAATGAACGGAACGAAACCGAATTGAAGCAGGCAGAATGAAGGTTGTAACAAAAGATCTCATTGTCGTTTTGCTGTTGATGTTTTTCATCGCTTGTACGGTGGGAATTATCGGTCCTTATATCGCGTTGCATCTTGCCGGAGCCGGAGCTGCCGGCTGGCAGATTGGAATTCTGACAGCATTGCCGGTAGGAGCGATGTTTTTTGCCGGACCATTTGTGCAACGGTTAGCCGGAAAATTGGGCAGTAAACCGGCGTTGTTATTTGCCGCCGTTGCGGTGATTGCCGCCTATTTGAGCATGGTAGCGGTTAATGATTTGTGGTGTTGGGCTGTGTTGCTGTTTGTGATCGGATTGGGCAATTCAGCAGTGTTTGCAATTTGTGATACCGCGGTCAATACTTTGGCTAAAGAAAATCGACGCGGGCGGATAATCGGGGGTTATACCACGATGTTATCGGCGGGCTACGCGGTTGGTCCGGCGCTATTGGCGTTCAGCGGTACCGAGGGGACTACGCCGTTGTTATTGTGCGCGTTGTTTGTGCTGTGTGCATTGTTGCTGCTGATACGCTTGCGAGTACCTGAGGACATGGAGCAAATGGTGAAAATTTCGCTGGTGCGGATATTCAAACGCGAACCGGTGTTGTTGACGGCGATAGCGCTGGTGGCAGCACTGGACGTGTGGGCATTGGATTTTGTGCCGCTTTTGGGGCGGGATTCAGCGTTGTATTCTGTGCAGCCGTCGTTATTGGCGACGGCTACGATGTGCGGCGCAATTATCTGGCAGCTTCCAATCGGTTGGCTGGCCGACCGCATGCACCGGGAGCGGTTGCTGCTCGCGGCGATAGTGCTGTCGGGATTACTGCCGCTGTTTTTGCCGCTGGCGCTTGAATATAATTATCTGGCGTATGGATTGTTGTTTGTTTGGGGCGGAGCATTGTCTTCGATTTTTACTTTAGTGGTTACGCTCAACGGTGAACGCCATTCCGGCAGCGAGTTGCTTGGTTATCAGGCAGCGTTAATAACGATGGAAGGCTTTGGTAATTTCGCCGGACCGCTGCTGGCGGGCGGGTTATATACGTTCTCGGCACGGTACGGGTTGGTGGCGTTGATGGTTACCGCTTGCTTGTTGACGTTACTGATCGGGTTGCGCTGGCGTGTGGATAGATAACAACCGGAAAACACTTGAGCTTTCATACAATTTCGTTTAAAATAGCAAAAGCTCCTGCTGGAGCTTTTTGTTTTGGATAGGAGTGCGGTGTAATGAGTGTATTGAATGTTGAGAACGTTACCCATGGATTTGGTGCGCGGGCAATCCTGGAAGATGTGTCGTTGCGGTTGCTAAAAGGCGAACACGTTGGTTTTTTTGGCGCCAACGGTGAAGGAAAGTCGACGTTTTTAAATATAATTACCGGGCAATTGGTGCCTGATGCCGGAAAAGTTTCCTGGTCGAGCCGGGTGACGGTGGGCTATCTGGATCAGCACACATCGCTGACCCGCGGCAAAACGATTCGCGAAGTATTGCGCGAGGCCTTTCAAAGTATGTTTGACATGGAAACCGAGATGCTGACGCTTTATGACAAGATGGCGGACGCCGAACCGGCAGAACTCGAGCAAATGATGGAAACGGTCGGTGAAATTCAGGATGATTTGGAACATGGCGGATTTTATACGCTCGATGCCCGAATTGAAGAGTTCGCACGCGGGCTGGGTTTGACGGATGTCGGATTGGATCGCGATGTCGCGGAATTAAGCGGCGGTCAGCGTACCAAGGTATTGTTGACCAAACTGTTGTTGCAGAACCCGACAATTTTGATTCTGGACGAGCCGACGAACTATCTTGATTTTGAACATATCGAATGGCTCAAGCGGTTTTTGAATAATTATGAAAACAGTTTTATTTTGGTATCGCATGATATTCCTTTTTTAAACTCAGTAATAAATGTTATCTATCATGTCGAGAACACATTGCTTACCCGCTATACCGGCAACTATGATGCATTTTTGCAGATGTATGAAATGAAAAAAAGTCAGGAAATAAAAGCCTTTGGCCGTCAGCAGCAGGAAGTTGCCCAGCTAGAGGACTTTATTGCCCGCAACAAGGCGCGGGTGGCAACGCGCGGAATTGCCAGCAGTCGTCAAAAAAAGTTAGACAAAATGGAAATGATCGAGTTGCAGAAAGAAAAACCCAAACCGACATTTCATTTCCGGATGGCGCGCACTCCGGGACGGTTTATAATCGAATCTTACGGATTGGTGCTTGGCTATGACGAGCCGTTGACTAAACCGGTCGATGTGGTTTTGGAACGCGGCCAGAAAATTGCGATTTGCGGCGTGAATGGCTTGGGTAAATCGACATTGTTGAAAACGCTGATGGGAATTGTTGAACCGTTCGGCGGCGAAATTGCCCGCGATCCCTACGTTATCCCCGGTTATTTTGAGCAAGAATCGGCGCGTGACAACAGTAATACAGCGCTTGAGGAAGTATGGAACGCCTATCCGGGAATGTCTAATTATGAAGTGCGGGCGGCGTTGGCACGTTGCGGATTGACTAATGAACATATTATCAGCCAAATGCGGGTGCTAAGCGGTGGCGAGAATGCCAAAGTCCGGCTGTGCAAATTGATGTTGCAGGACGTAAACTGGCTGTTACTCGATGAGCCGACCAACCATTTGGATATTGACGCGAAGGCGGAGCTGAAGCGGGCGTTGCGTGAATACAAAGGAACAGTGTTGTTGGTGTCGCACGAACCGGATTTTTACGAGGATTGGGTTAGTGATGTCTGGAACGTTGGTAACTGGACAACCAAAATCATTTAGAACACTGAAAAGTGTGCATCTGCTTTGTTGTTCCTGCGCTTGCTAGCTTGTGTACTTATCAGTACACGGCGCGTCACAATGCTCGTTACGTCGCGCAGCTACGCACTTTTGAGCGTTCTTACAAGGTAATGCTGAAAAATGTCCATTTACTGCGTTGCTGCTCCGTTTTCTTGCTCGCGTACGTTATGTACGCCACGCTACGAAATACTCGCTGCGCCTTGTACCTGAACATTTTTGAGCGATCTTGTTAGGTGTTGCTGAAAAACATGCATTCGCTTTGAAGCTTTGAGGCTTTGAGGCTTTAGCGAAATATAAATGCCGTTAAACGCTGGTAACAATTGGAGTTATATGAAAAATTACACAAACTATCTTTTCGATCTGGACGGTACCTTGTGTCACACGGCGCCGGATATTATGAAAACTTTTTCTGCGGCGCTGGCTGAACATGATTTGGATATTCCTTTGCCTGACAACTACAGTTTTATTGGTCCGCCGCTGGGCGAAATCATGCGCCGGTTTATTCCGGCGAAATATGACGATAAATTTGTGGCAACAGTTGTACTGAGTTTTCGCCGATTGTATTTTGCTTCGGCGCTTGAGCAATCGTTGCCGTATGATGGCGTAGTAGACACATTGACCAAGCTGAAAGAATCCGGGAAACGGTTGTTTGTGGTTACCAACAAAGCCGTCGAACCTGCCCGCAGATTGCTTAAGCTGCGCGGCTTGTTGGATTTTTTTGAAGATGTTTATTCACCCAATGTTTTGCCGGGAAAAACCATGGAAAAATATGAATCGATTGCCGCTTTAATACAAAATTATTCATTGAATAAACCGCAGACATTGTATGTCGGCGATACCATCGGTGACATACAGGCCGCACGGAAAAATGCCGTTGCCATGGTTTTTGCTGAGTACGGCTATGGGAAACTGACCGCAGCGCAAGTGTCGTTGCCGAAATACCGGATTAAGAATTTTTCGAAACTTACATTGATATAACTTAAACAAAAAACTCCGGCGCTCTTTGCGAGTGCACGGAGTTTTTCTTACATTGCTGCCAGAACTGTTTGGCTCAGAATTTTGTCTTTTGCTGTTTCAAGATATTCAGGATGTTTGATTAAAAAATCTTTCATGTATTTTTTGGGATCAGCGATGTAATCAATAATCATATCCAGTTGGGCGGCAGAGATATAGCCATCCTTACTGGCATTTCGGAAAAAACCTTCGTCAATCGTTACGCAGGCGATGTTGTCGATATTATTGCCGTGCATAAACTTGCCGCCGCCCTGATTGCGGTCAACTACCACCAGTGATGCAGTCAGGTGTGAACCGAGTTTCGTCAAAATTTGAACCCAGGCGCGTTCGTAACTGCTGGCAGTGTTAAGCAAGTCGGCGATGTGGATTATTACGGAAGTAGGGTATAGCTTTGCGGCTTTGTCGCTTTGCGGCCTTGCAGCCAATACCGAACAGGCTAAATCCTTAAACATCGTGATGTGCGGGATTCCCAACAGCTGGGCGACTGGCAAGGAAAATATCCAGTCGCGGCGTTCGCCGCCGGAGATGTAGTCAATGGATTGGGCGGGATATTTCGCTGTCAGGGTGGCAATCATACCGTCGATGGTATTCTTGAATATTGCGTCAGTATGATAATTATTCATAAGAATTGCCAAAAGTTTTTCGGCGCAGGCATCTTGATTATCTTTCAGCTCGTCAATGATAACGAGCAGCTCTTTAGCTTTGGTTTCGCTGCCATAGAGAAAGTGGGTGTTGACATAATAGGGGCCGACCATGCCGGAGGTGTACCAAAATGGTTTATCAGCCGGACAGACTTTTACGGCACCGGTTTGAAACAATAATTTTGTAAAATCCATGGGCTCGCTCCTTTTACAGAATCGATGCTAATTCCGCGGTCTTGATTATTGTGGCATTTTCCCGCAGCGAGTTGTATATTTCGGTGGCGATACCGCCACTGTAATCGCGTGCGGCTATCGGTTCGTCTTCTAAGATTATCAGGTTTTTCGCAAAACGGCAAGCTTCGAGATTACGGACGGTTTGCTTTCCAAAAGGGATATTGGCAATGATTACAGTGTGCGCGGCTTTTATTAATGCAACATTTTGTTCATGAGCCCGATCACTGATTGCCGAGAAAGGTTGTTCGGAAACAACTTCTAATCCGGCGGAGCGCGCAAATTCAAGATCACTGTCGCCGTGCGCCAGCACTCCCATGCTGACCAGATTGCCTTCGCCGGAAAGATAACGGGCGATACCGGCACCGACACCGCCGCCGCAAATCAGATGAACCGGCTTGGAATCTTCCGGCCGAACTTTTTTATGCACGAAATAATCAATGCCACCGCTCATGCGGTTGAAGTACACAATGGTATCTAAGCCGTAAGTGGCGCGGATGATTTCATCGGTCAGAATCTTGTCCGGTGCGCCATCGGCGATGATGGCTCCGGCTTTCATGACCAGCAGTCGCGAACAATGCCGTGCGGCATCTTTGATATCGTGGATAGTAGCAATTACCGTTTTTCCGCTGTTTGCTTCGGCTTTCATCAATTCGAACAATTGTTCCTTGCAGGAAATGTCGAGTGCCGAAGTCGGCTCATCCAGTAATACAACTGGTGTTTGTTGTGCCAGCACCCGGGCAAATAATACGCGCTGGCGCTCACCGCCGGACAGCTGTTGAAAATTCCGCGCAGCAAGGTTTGCGGCCGTGGTCGCGGTTAAAGCCTGCTCGACAATCTTATGATCGCGCGCGGATTCGCCGGAAAATCGGCCAAGATGCGGATAGCGCCCCATCATCACAACTTCGCTGGCGGTGAACGGAAAGTCGTAGTTATTATCCTGATCCATATAACCGATGATTTTCGCGCAGTCAGTGGCAAGGGTTTTATTTAGTGGCACGTCGTCAAAAACAACATCGCCGGAATATTTATTGATGCCGCCCAGACATTTTAATAACGTCGATTTACCCGCGCCATTGGCGCCGATAATTCCGACGAATTCGTTTTTGGATATCGAGAAATTAATATTATGCAATATTTGTTTGCCGTTTAGCCAGCAATCCAGATTTTTGATTTCCAGCATCAGTTCTCCTGTTAATGGAAGTTTAGCGTGAGCAGGATAAAGCCAAAGGTTTCGCAGATTTCAACTGCGGTTCCCAAAATATCTCCGGATATGCCGTCCAACTTGGCGTTGGCGCGGTAGTTCAAAAACAATACAACGCCGAGCAGTATCAGAGTAGTTATTGCTGTGTTCCAGCCCGCAAAAATACAGGGAGCGGAGTAAATAAATGCTACCAGCAGCGTCAGCCAGGGGATTTTGCCGATTATTTCCTGGCCCATACCGATTTCATACGGGAAATAACGGCCAATTTTAATCAGGACGACCAGCATAAACCGGGCGATGACGATTGCGCAGAAAATTTCCAGATATTTATGAGTACCGACAAGAATATACAGCGCGGAAATTTTGGTTGCCAGAATGAAAAAGAGTCCGATAGTTCCAAAGGCACCAATTCTCGAATCATGCATTATTTCGATGCGTTTATCCCGGCTGGCGGGACAAAACAGCGAATCGCAGGTATCGGCGAGGCCGTCCAGGTGCATGCCGCCGGTTAGCAGAAACAGAAATGTTGCGATGCCGACCGCCTGAATCAAATCAGGAATATAGATTATTTTTGCGAAAGCAAAAAAGCTGCCGGCGCTCAGCAGCGCCAACAGATAACCGCACAACGGATAAAAGTAGACGCTGTTAGGCCAGGTTTTGTCGTCAAATTTACAACTAAAACCAAAAGGTACTGTCGTCAGAATTGAGAAGGCGAACTTCATAGCGTTCATCATTTGAGCACCATCGGAATTCCCGCGACCATGAAGATAACTTTGTCGGCAATGCGGGCGATTTTTTGGTTAATGAAACCTAAAGCGTCGCGGAAAATTCTACCGTCGCTGCTATTAGGAACAATGCCAAGGCCAACTTCGTTCGTGACCAAAACTACCGGAATCGTTGTTTTGCATAATACTTCGATCAAATCGTCGACATGACCACTGTTATCCTGAAACTGGTACATCAGATTGCAGGCCCACATTGTCAGGCAGTCTACGATTATTATATCGGCGCCGCGGACGGTAGCCGTGTTAATAGCTGCGCCGAGGTCGTAGCGTTCTTCGATGGTCGTCCAACTCGTATCGCGTTCCTCTTTGTGTTTTTCGATTCTATCCGACATTTCTTCATCGTCTGCCCAGCCGGTAGCGATATAGAACGGCGCGGTTGCGGATTGGGCAAGTTGCAGGGCATAAGCGCTTTTTCCGCTGCGCACGCCGCCGGTAAGCAGGGAGATTTTTGCTGATTTCATTTAACGAAACTCCTTGAGTTATTTTATTCTAGGCTCGTCGCAACAGGGCGATGAAATACGGTACGCCAATCAATGAAGTGACGATACCCACGCTAAGATCGTTGAACAGTGTGCGTGCCAGCAGATCGCAAAGCAGCAGCATTATTGCGCCGCCGATTGCGGCAAACGGGATGACGCGGCGAAAATCCGAACCGGTGAAATAGCGCGCGATATGCGGTACGATCAAGCCGACAAAGCTGATGTTGCCGCCGACACAAACGGCGGATGCGGCGATGCAGGACGCTAGCAACATGAACAGCATCCGGGTTTTGTTGGGATTGATACCGAGGGTACGTGCCTGCGCATCACCGGCAAGCAACAGATTTAAATCGCGCAGGTACGGATAGGCCAGTAGCAGTAGTAACAAGGTCGGAATTAGCACAATCCAGACGTTGCTCCAAACAGCGGTGTTAAAATTGCCGGTTGTCCAAAACATGAACTGTTTTACTTTGTCGCCGGCGATGTTCATCAGGACAATATAAGTAAGTGCCCCGAAAAACATGCTGGTAGCGACACCGGACAGCAGCAGCCGCAACGGGGGAAGTTTATTGCCTTGACGCGCGATGGTTATGACCGCCATTGATGCCAGCAGTGCACCCAGCGCGGCAGTAAGCGGCATAAACATAATATTAAGAGCGCTGAGGTTGAGCGCGATACAGATAACTGCGCCGAGTGACGCGCCGCTGCTCACGCCGATAATGCCGGGGTCGGCCATGGGATTGCGGAAAATCCCCTGCATAAAGGCTCCGGCGGCGGCCAACGCCGCGCCGGCTAGCGCCGCGGTCAAAGCCCGAGGCAGGCGCACAAACCAGATAATTGCATCGAATTCATCGTTGGCGGGTGGAATACCAACAATAGCAAAATGGCTCAAAATCACTTTGATTATCGCCAGTGGCGGGACGAAAACCGCACCCAGGGCGATTGAAAAAACAAACACGGCGGCCAGCAAGAACAATAGCGTTAAAAATTTTGTTTTAAACATCATTTAATACCTGCAGCCGGATACGCGCAGCGGGCGATATCCTCAGCGCCGAGCGCGATAAATTGGGAGGCCGAGGTCATGTGCGGACTGCTGATAACAAAAACACGGTTGGTTTTTATTGCCGTGACATTGGCGAAACTCTTGTCTTTTAAATAAATATCCAAAGGATTACTGTTTTCTTCGGCGCTATAGGCGGATACAAATATTGCTTGGGGATTGGCGGCGACGATTCGCTCCTTCGAGACGTTATCAACATTGGTAACACCCATTTTAGCCGCTAAATTATTGATGTTTGCAACCGTGAACAATTGCGCTGAAAGCGCGTTGGTGCCGAATACATAAAACAGATTGTCAGTCATAATCGCGTTTAACCGGTTGTCAGCCGGAATAGTTTCGGTCGCGGTCGAAACCGCTTTGAGCCGCCGATTCAGCTCAGTTATTACGCCGGTGGCGCGAGTATTGTTGCCGGTCAGGACGCCGACGGTTTGGATGAGTTTGCGAATGTCGTCAATAGTGTCCGGGAGTTTAAAGGTAAAAACCGGAATCCCCACAGCCCGCAACCGCGCCAAATCCCGTGCGTCAACCCAGTCCGAAGTTAATAACAAATCCGGTTTGGCCTGAATGATTTTTTCCAAATCTTTGCCGGTGAATTTATGGGGAATGGTCGCTGAAAAATCGACGATGTTGGAATAAAACTTATCGTCGGAGTAGGTTGACAGGCCATAAATCGCTGATTTGTCGGCAACGGCAGCTAGTATTTCGTCGGTGGTAAGCGCTAAGGATATTATCCGCACCGGCTGTTTGCTAAGGCTAATTTCATTGCCGAGTGCGTCGGTTACGGTCATCGGAAAACTTAGTGAAGCGCCGACCGAATTGACAGAAGAAGGCTGGGTTCCGCAACCGGCGCAAGTTGCCAACACGACGATTATTATTGCAAAAAAAAGTTTCTGTACTGTCTTCATAGTTATCTCCATAAAAAAAGTCCTCCGCTTGCGGAGGACTGGAATTATGCACAAACAAAACAATCATCCTCCGTGATTGCTCAAGAAATCAAGCTTCGGTATCCTGACTCAGACTCGTCGAGTGAAACTCGTCAATCTTTACAGTGGCGGGACCGCGCCGGAGTTACACCGGCTTCCCGATTGCTCGTATGAGCAACTTGATTATTACTATTAAATTACTACACAGTATAGCATGTGCAATGAGGGTAAGGCAATTGCCAGCGTGCTTGCGAATTGACTTTTTAAAGCATGTGTGTGATAATAACCAGATATTATTTGGAGGACCAACCATGGCAGACAAAAAAATTATTGCCCGCACCAATGAACTTGGAGCGATGAATTATAACCCGCTGCATATTGTTATCAGCAAAGCTGAAGGCATATGGGTGGAAGACCCCAATGGCAATCGTTATATGGATATGCTCAGTTCCTATTCGGCGCTGAATCAGGGACACCGACATCCGCATATAATCACCGCGCTCAAAGATCAAGCCGACAAAGTAACTCTGACTTCGCGCGCTTTTCATAATGACCGGTTATATATATTGTATGAGAAATTAGCGGAACTGACCGGGAAAAATATGATATTGCCGATGAATACCGGCGCCGAGGCAGTGGAAACAGCGCTAAAGGCAGCACGGCGTTGGGCGTATCAGGAAAAAGGTGTTCCGGCAGATCGCGCCGAGATTATTGTTTGTGACGGCAATTTTCATGGCCGTACGATCAGCGTCATTTCTTTTTCCAGCGAACCGGCCTATCAGGCGAACTTCGGCCCGCTGACGCCGGGATTCAAAATTATTCCGTACGGCGATATTGCGGCATTGGAAGCGGCGATTACGCCTAATACTGCTGCGTTTATGTTTGAACCGATTCAAGGAGAGGCTGGCGTTGTCGTGCCACCGGAGGGATTCATCAGTGCCGCCGCCGACCTTTGCAAACGCAATAACGTGCTGCTAATTGCCGATGAAATTCAAACCGGCTTTGGCCGTACCGGAAAAATGTTCGCCTGTGAGTGGGAGAATGTTGTTCCGGATGTATATATTCTTGGCAAAGCGCTGGGCGGCGGTGTAATTCCGGTATCAGCAGTGGCTGCTGACCGGTCGATTCTCGGCGTGTTTAACCCTGGCTCGCACGGCTCGACTTTTGGCGGCAATCCGCTTGGTTGCGCGGTGGCGGTAGCGGCTATCGAGGTGCTTGAACGCGAACACTTGGTAGAACGCTCCAGAGAACTGGGAGAATATTTCATCGCCAAATTACGCGAAATTGACAATCCGATGATCAAAGAAATCCGCGGCAAGGGTTTGTTTGTCGGTGTGGAATTGTATGGCACTGCGCGGCCATATTGCGAAAAACTAAAAGAGCAGCAACTGCTGTGCAAAGAAACTCACGAACATACAATCCGGTTTGCACCGCCGCTGATTATTACTAAAGAAGAGTTGGATTGGGCGATAGCACGGATCAAAAAAGTATTTGCATAAAATCATTATTCATCAGCCTCTGCGAATAGCAGGGGCTTTTTTGTTGTGATTGGTCGATGCTGATGAGTTTTGCCAAAAGTTTCGAATATAATCTAAAATTTGTGGAAATAGCGCTGAGTTTAGAATATAACATTAAAAAAAATTACGAAGGAATAGCAGGAATATATGTACCATTAAATTTAAAAAAAGCAGGACGGTTGTTCGTCCTGCTTAGTTTGTGCGCTTGTTTAGAAGTGATTCGATATCGGGTCGGTAGTACAAATTTTCTTTTCCAGAAGTTTTCAAAGGTACAAGTTTTTCAGATTTGATTAGATAGTGAATATATTGTCTGCTGCAGTTGAGTAAAGAGATTACCTCTGTAGTACTAATTATGTAGTTTTCTGCGATTTCTTTTACTTTTTCGCGTGAAACGCTTGAATAGGTCATAGATGATCACCCCCAGCCAAATAATGTTCGCAATTAGCATAGCTATTTGCATCATAGTTCCCTGTGGTTTTGCAAAATAATCGACGAATAATAACAATCCGCTGATTATTATTACGTACTCTCCTCGCAGATTCATGTTGAAATACCTCCGTTAATGTCTTATAATAAGCTCAAGGACGAGAACCGGAGCGTCGATCTCCGGCTCTCATTCAGTGGGTCAGCGTTTTCGACGTTTACGCTGGCTCTTTTCTTTTGCCCAATTGCGCCATTTGTCAATTGACTGCGTTAGCAACCAGATGATTGTGGCAATTGCAATTGCGACTTTCAAAAGAGCGGATGTCTCATCCATCCCCAACACCTCCTTCCCTTGAACCTGAGCATATTATATCAAATCGCTTGACTATCGTCAAATGGATATTGAAATATTTAGCGCCTTTTGGAGCTTTTTTGTGGGGAAATATGGTTGAAATATCTGACTTAATCGGCAGACGGTTTGCCGTTTGCGGCGCGTAGCTGTAGAATAAGCTTGCCTGAAGTACGGCGCTTGATTTTTTGGCGCACTTTTTTATCAAGAAAAAAGTACGCTGCGAAAGCAAAATATTCTCATAACAAATGTTTGGTTGAACAGTCAAATTGCAAACGCCCGTGCCAATAAAACGGCTCGGGCGTATTTTTTTTTAGTTATCGCTCCGCCTCTGGCATAGTCATAGAACAAATTTACCCGAAAGCAAAAAAAAATCAGAGGTCTTGTGCAAATAAAGCATAAAAATATAATATTTCTGATTAGTGCAACTTTGCAGGAATAATAAAAAGTGTGTCGAATATAGTCGAATATATTTTAGTAATAAAAATATGGAGTGTAGTTTATGCAGTACACGCTTGGATTAGATATCGGAATAACGTCTGTTGGGTGGGCAGTACTAAACAATGATGATGAACGAATTGAAGATTTGGGCGTTAGAACATTTCAGGGGGCGGAGAATCCAAAAGATGGTACTAGCTTAAATACGCCACGGCGAATGGCGCGCGGATTGCGTAGGCGTTTGCGTAGACGCTCCCATCGGATGAAACGGTTGGTGCATTTGTTTGAGCGACGAGGGTTAATAACGGAAGCTCAATTCGAAGATTTTTTTGCGCGAAAGTTTATTTTGACACCTTATGATTTGCGGTCAGTGGCGTTAGAACGCCTTGTTTCTGCTGAAGAATGGTTGCGCATTATTTATCATGTCACTAAACACCGCGGCTTCAAGTCTAATCGCAAGAGCGAAACGGCGAGTGGTGAAGGCGGAGAAATACGCAAAAATATTGAACGCAATCAAGCAGAACTTAAAGCGCAGGGTTATCGTACAATTGGCGAGATGCTGTCAAAAGACGTTCGATTTGCGGACAATAAACGCAATAAAGCTGGTAGTTATCTAAACACCATTGCCAGAGTTATGCAAGAAGATGAGCTGAAAATACTGTTTGCCATGCAACGGCAGTTTGGTAACCTTTTTGCTGATGAAAAATTTGAAGCGGATTGTTTAATTGTTTTTAATTCGCAGCGTCATTATGCTGAGGGCAACCAAGTTTTAAAAATGGTCGGTACCTGCACTTTTGAAGAGGGGGAGTTACGTGCGCCAAAAGCGGCATATTCAGCAGAAAGGTTTACGCTGTTACAAAAAATTAATAATCTTAGATTAGTGTTGAGCGGTGTGCGTATTGAGTTGACCGAGGAGCAAAAAGCCAATTGTGTTGATTTGGCTTATAAGCAAAGTAAATTGACGTATAAACAAATGAGGATAAAATTACAGATTGCGTCCGAGTATAAGTTTAACGGCTTGCGCTATAGCGGTAAGAACGGTGACGAGGATCCGGAAGGCGCAACTTTTGTTGAATTGAAAAACTGGCATATGATTCGCAAAACATTGGAAAAATATAGTAAAACTTATTGGTTGAATATTAGCACACAACCTGAGTTGCTAGACAATATAGCTTGTGCGCTGACTTATTACAAGGCAGATGATCAGGTGTCACGAGAGCTTGCGGCGATTGGCATAGAGGCACCTGCGATAGACGAACTACTCAACATTAGTTGCGATAAGGTAATGCATCTTTCTCTGAAAGCTATCAGAAAAATTTTGACGTATTTAGAGCAAAATATTCGCTATGATGTAGCCTGTGAACAAGTCGGATATTGTCATTACCAACCGAAAGCAATTACTGCGCAAAGCCTGCTTCCGGTGGTTGAACGCGCCGATATTACTAATCCGGTGGTTTTTCGCGCAGTAACGCAGACACGAAAAGTTGTAAACGCCATAATTAGAAAATACGGCAAACCGGAGTTTGTAAATATTGAGTTAGCGCGTGATCTTGGCAAACCAAAGCTTGAGCGCGATAAAATCAAGAAAGGTCAAGACGAGTACCGCAAATTCAAAGAAGATACTGCGCGCAGTTTCAAAGAACACTTCGCGCGTGAGCCGCACGGAGATCAGTTGCTAAAGTGGCGGCTCTGGCGCGAGCAAGGTAGCGGCTACTGCGCTTATTCGCAACGCTATCTCGAACCCCTAAGATTGTTTGATGACGGATATACGCAGATCGATCATATTATTCCCTTTAGCCGTTGCTTGGACGACGGTATGGCAAATAAAGTGCTGGTCACGGTTGAAGAAAATCAGCTTAAAGGCAATAGTACGCCATATGAATATTTTGGCAGCAATGAAAATCGCTGGCATCGTTATGAAGAGTGGGTGAACAGTACTATTCGTTCTTGGACAAAACGACAAAAATTGCTGCGTAAAGAATATGACCGCTCTACTGCCGAGGAAATGAAAGAGCGGCATTTGAACGATACCCGCTATATCTGTCGGTTTATGAAGAATTTCATTGAACACAATTTGCAGTTTTCCGATTCGGATAAAATTAAACGGGTGCGTACTATAAACGGCCAGATGACTGCTTTTTTGCGCACTAAATGGAAGTTTCACAAAGTCCGCGCCGAGGGCGATTTGCATCATGCATTAGATGCGGCGGTTGTTGCTGGAGCATCAGACAAATTAGTGCGACGGTTGACGATGTTCTCCAAGGCTAACGAGTTATATCATTATAAATATAAACGACTCATACATATTGATGAACATTATATCGATCCAGACACTGGCGAAATATTAGACAGCGGCATCTATCAAAATATTGATACAAAATATTTTCCCAAGCCGTGGGAACACTTTTGCGAAGAACTAAAAGCACGCATGAGCGTTGATCCGACTAGGGCAATAAATGCTAATAGTTTTGTGAAATCGAAATACGACGGTGTGTGCTCGGAGATAAAGCCAATTTTTGTTTCGAGAATGCCAAAACACAAAATCGGTGGTACCGCACACAAGGAAACAGTACGTAGTGCGAAAAAGTTGGTTGAACGCATTACAAGTTTACGCACAGAAATAAAGAAAATCTGTATTAAAAAAAGAAAAGGGTTTGAGTTATTGGAAAACATGGCTGGCAAGGAGCGTGACTATCAACTTTACGATGCCCTAAAAAATCGATTGGAGCTTTTTGGGGATAAAGCCGAAAATGCTTTTGCCGAGCCGTTTTATAAGCCGACAAACGACGGTAGCCGTGGACCAATCGTACGCAGTATAAAAATCGAACGAAAAGGCGGCGAAGGTGGCGTGCTAATAAATAATGGTATAGCCGACAATGCCCCGATGATTCGTGTCGATGTTTTTGAAAAAGCTGGCAAATTCTACCTTGTACCGATATATGTTGCCGACCGTGTGAAACAAATACTGCCGAACAAAGCCATAGTGCAAGGCAAATCTAGAAATGAATGGCCAGAAATGGATGATAGTTATAGATTTAAGTTCAGTCTTTTTTCAAATGATTTGGTACGCGTACTTGCCGGTGGCAAAGAAACGTTTGGTTACTATAAATCCACTGATAGTAGTAATGGATCAATAGCGGTTGATGCACATGATAACAATCCCAAGTTATGCGCTAGGGGCTTGGGCGTCAAACTCGCCAAAGAGTTCGAAAAGTATCAAGTCGATGTGTTAGGCAATTATTTTCCGGTACGAGGTGAAAAACGCTGTGAGCTGGCGTAGTGTAATGATTTCTAATCCGGCGCAATTAAACATCAAAAATCGGCAATTAGTGATAACTCAAGATGATTTGGTAGGTTTGCCGCTGGAAGATATTGCGGTCATCGTGGCTGACACGCCGGAAATAAGTCTGAGTGCCCGCTTGCTGTCAGAACTGGCAGCTACTGATACCGCGCTCGTAGTTTGTGATGAAAAGCATTTGCCGAGCGGCATATTTTTGCCTTATAACAGCCATTCGCGGCAAAGCAAAGTGCTCAAGATGCAAGTGGAGCTTAGTGAGCCATTTAAAAAACGCTGTTGGCAAAAAGTTGTGCAGTGTAAGATTGATAATCAAGCGCGGGCACTGGAATTGCTGCAACTCAATCGAGCAAAAGAGTTGAGAAGTATCGCCGAGCGAGTGGTGTCAGGTGACAAAGACAACTGCGAGGCGGTGGCGGCTAATAGTTATTTTCGTGAAATGTTTCCGTATATGACCAGAGATGATGGTACAATAATAAATGCCGGTTTAAATTATGGTTATGCGATAATTCGTACTGCGGTAGCGCGGGGGTTAACTGCTTATGGTTTTCATCCGGCATTGGGGATTTTTCATCGCAGTGAACTTAATAATTTTAATCTTGCCGATGATTTTATCGAACCATTTCGACCGTTGGTAGATATGTGGGTGCATAGCAACTTGTACGAGGTAGAAGTTTTTGGCAAATTGCAACGTGCTGGATTAGTGCAGTTGTTACACTACGATGTGTTTTTGAAAAATGGTTGCCGAAGTGTTTTAAATGCAGTAGATGTTATGATGGCTTCGTTTGCTGCGGCTTGTCGTGATCGTGATGTTGCGTTGCTGGAATTACCGACACTGGTACCGTTGCAGCTGCATAGTTATGAGTAGCAGATTTATGAGAATTATGGTATTTTTCGATTTGCCGGTTGTGGAACGAGAAGATCGCAAGCGTTATAACAAGTTTCGAAAATTCCTGTTGAACGATGGTTATGATATGGTGCAATTTTCCGTGTACTGTCGCTTGGTAAATGGTGAAGACGCTATTGAAAAGCACGTCAATCGCCTAAATGCCAATTTACCGCCGGTAGGTTCGATAAGATTTCTGCAGATCACTGACAAACAATACGGGAAAATGAAGTTTCTAGTCGGTTCGCCGAAAAAGAAAGAAAAGATGGCTAATACGGAGCAAATGTCTCTATTCTAATTAAAGATGTAGTAGTATAATTAACCTGTTGATAGCTCAATTTTCCGATAGGCATGAACATCCATACTTAACCGCCCCCTCTCACTGCAATTTTAGCTCCCTGTAATTTTCCGATAGGCATTAACAAAACAAGTCATCTGCACTTGCCCAAACCAGTTTTAGCTCCCTGTAATTTTCCGATAGGCATTAACTAAATCTTTTTCACCATCACGTAAATAACCGTTTTAGCTCCCTGTAATTTTCCGATAGGCATTAACCTGGTTTTGAAACGATCCCAGAACGATTGGTTTTAGCTCCCTGTAATTTTCCGATAGGCATTAACTCTGGCTTGTTTCCAGCGTTTAAATTCCGGTTTTAGCTCCCTGTAATTTTCCGATAGGCATTAACCTTGTCTTTGGTAAGAGGCATACCATATAGGATTTTCGGTAATTTATAATGAGAAAAACTGCTATAAATTTGATTCAAATATGATTTTGTGGTACAATTTTTCTAACGAAAACACTTGATAATGCCTATCGGAGTGTTACACGTTGCTAAAATAAGACGTTACTGGAAACAGTAAGTGTCGCAAGGTAGTCCCCCGTGGTTCTTTGAGCTACGGGGGTATCCTTTTATAGCGCACAATTCATAAATGTTGAAATTATCTGCTGCGAAAGCAAAAGTTTTCATAATTTTATAACATGGCAACGCATATTATTAAGTGCAAATTATGGTATAATTGAGACCAAGAATTATGGTATTAAACTTTAACATTGGCTTGAGTTAACTTGGTTGAGATTCTATGAGGTGAGCGGTATGAAAAAAGAACGGGATGTTGATAAATCCGATATTATGCTCAACAGCATAATCGCCAGTGCAACATTTGAAGGATATGTACCGAGTAAGACGATAAAAAAAGATCTGCGCGATTATATGGATAATCGTGTTAGTCTCGGTGAATTAATTGAGCGGACGAAGAAGAAATATGTCAAAATACCGGGTTAATACTGATCCGTATTTCGATAGTGACAATAACACATTGAAAAACAAGCTCGGCGTTATTAATGCCAAAGAGCTTGAACTTGTAGAAGACGAGCTGGTTTTAATTCGGACAGTTGAATTATTGAAAGACAACTGCAACGAATTGTACAGTGTTGACGATTTTTGTGAGTTACATCGTAGAATGTTTCAAGACGTATATGATTGGGCGGGAAACTTTCGGATTGTTGATATCGTCAAAGGCGCAAGTCGGTTCTGTCACTTCATTTATATTGAACGTGAGATGCAACGGTTGTTTGTTGAATTCGAAAGAGACGAGTTGGATAATTTAGATAATCGCGAGTTTGCCGTTTGCGGCGCGCAGCTGTAGAACAAGTTTGCCTGAAGTACGGTGCTTGATTATTTGGCTACTTTTTTATCAAGAAAAAAGTACGCTGCGAAAGCAGAACGGTTTCATTAATTTTCATGCAAATAAAAAAACTTCTTACAGCTCCTGAAAATAATGTTTACGTGAAACATTATTTAAATGACCAAAAAAAAGTTTGCACAAACGGAATGAAACGCAAACATTGAAATAATTACTTGGAAAAGCTGACGCCGTCGCTCGATTGGTGTCGGTTTTTTACTTTAATCTAGAGTTTATTTTTTTAGCAAAGCGTTTGTGTTATAATAGGCGCGTAATTTAATTGAAGGCGGGTATATGGTTAAGCTCACACATTTTACAACCGGCGGTGGCTGAATGGCCAAGATAGAGCCGGGTGCTCTATCGGAAATCGTGGCCGGGTTGCCGCGAATAATTAACGACAATGTTTTGGTTGGAATGGATACATCCGACGATGCTGTAGTATATAAATTAAATGATGATATCGCGATCATCCAGACGCTGGATTTTTTTCCACCGCCGGTCGATGATCCTTATTTGTTCGGGCAAATCGCGGCGGCAAACAGCTTGAGCGATGTCTATGCCATGGGCGGCAAGCCGATTACCGCAATGAATATCGTGGCGTTTCCGTTGTGTGCGCTTGGCAAAGATACGCTTGCGGAAATACTGCGTGGCAGCGCTGAAAAATGTATCGAGGCCGGTGCGGTTATTGCCGGTGGCCATAGTATTGAGGACAAGGAACCGAAGTTCGGACTTAGTGTTACCGGAATTGTCCATCCGAAAAAAGTGCTGGCGAACCGCGGCGCAATAGTCGGCGATGTTTTGGTGCTGACCAAACCGGTTGGCAGCGGTGTGCTGATTACTGCGGCGCAAGCCGAGCTGTTTGCCGATAGTGTTAATATTGCTTATAGTGAAATGGTACGGTTAAATAAATATGCCGCTGAAATCATGGTGCAGTACCCCGTGCATGCTTGTACCGATATTACCGGTTTTGGGTTGCTCGGGCATACTTTTGAGATGACTGAAGCGAGCGCGGTAAAGGTTGTTATTAATTCGGCAGATGTACCAATCCTGGCAGATGCATTAGCGGCGGCAGATATGGGTTTCGTTCCGGCCGGGGTGTACAATAACCGCACACACTACACCGAAGTCAGCTTTGCCGATAACGTCGGTGAAGCCATGCGCGATGTGCTGTTTGATCCGCAAACATCCGGGGGACTGCTTATTGCCTTGGCGAAAAACGAAGCAATGGCAATGTCGAAACAGATGATCGCTGCCGGAATAATTGCCGCGGTTGTTGGTGAAGTTGTTGAAAACGGGAATGGAGAAATTTATGTCAAATAATATTGATTGCCGCGGTATGAAGTGTCCGTTGCCGGTTATTACCGCCAAGAAAGCTTTGGCGGGAATGACTGGCAGCGAAGTAACCGTAATCGTTGATAACGATATCGCCAAAATGAATGTATTGAAGTTGGCCAAAAGTATGGACTGTGAAGCATCCGCTACGCAAGCCGGAGCGGATTGGGTAGTGACAATTTCTCGAACGGCGGAGGAAGCCACAAAGTTGCAAAGTCGCGAAGCTGCGAAGGGAAGCGAGAGTGTCAACGTTCAAACTCCGACAGCCAATGTCTACTTAATAACCGACAATGTGCTTGGTAATGGTGATGAAGAATTGGGAAAAGTGTTGATGCGGTCGTTGCTGTTTACAATTAGCGAACGGCCAGCGCCGCGGGCAATGATATTTATGAATAAAGGTGTGTTTTTGACTTGTGAAGGGTCGGCACACATTGAGACTTTGCAAAAAGTTGCTGCCAACGGCACGGAAATTCTCGCTTGCGGTACTTGTCTGGATTATTATAATTTAAAAGATAAACTTGTTGTGGGTGAGCCGGGAAATATGTATAGTGCGTTGGAGTTGCTGGAAAGTTCGAAGGTTGTAAAATTTTAGCTGCAAGGCCGCAGGCCACAAAGCTACAAAGGGGAGCAGGGTCGAAAAGCTAAACAGGAGATGAAATTTTGAGCTATCAAAAACTTGATATCTGGCAGCGGTCGTACAGATTGTTTTTGGATTGTCATAAACTGTCGTTAACTTTACCAGCTGTGGAGAAATACGCGATGGCAGATCAGCTACGCAGAGCTGCTTTGTCAATTCCGCTTAACATAGCCGAGGGTTATGGACACAAGGAATATCAACGAGATTATGTTAGGTTTCTTGTTATAGCGCTTGGTTCGAAAGAGGAAGTGTGCGTATTGTTGCAGGCGTGTGAAGATCTTGGCTACGCAGACGGTTCTCAAATTAGCAAACTGTTGAATGAGTACAAAGTTGTTGGAGCAGGTATAAGCAGTTTGAAACGCGTTGTGCAAAATGAAATTGGAAGGGAAAAATGCAATGTCTAAATCTTTTCCTTTGTGGCTTTGCAGCTTTGTGGCTTTGCGAACTAGTGGCCGCCCATGAATCGCTTGATTACATTCCAGTCGGTACATCAGGCAATGAAAGCTGAACGGGTACTGTTGCAGGCCGGGGTCAAAGTCAAATTTCGTCCGACGCCGCGCGAACTGAGCGTGTCCTGCGGACAGAGTATGTTGTTTGACAATGCCGATGAAGTGGTGATAATGGCTGCGTTTTTTACCGAAACGGTTACTTGGAGCAATATGTTTGCAATAACCGAAACAGAAGGAGCAAATAAATATGCAAAACTTGGTAGTTACGCGGATTACCAGCTGGCAAGATTTCATTCAGTATGAGATTCAGAAAATTTTGTCGCCGGAATTTATTTTGGAATGGATAGGCAGACTGGTACATATTGTAATTGTGATAGCGGTTGCCTATGTAATGTTGCTGGTAATTAATCTGGCGATTAAAAAAGCTCTGATGCCGATTAATAATATGACGGCAGACGATAACAACCGGGTAATGACTTTATGTACGTTGGCGCGCAGTTTGGCGCGGTATGTGGTAATTTTTATCGCATTACTGTCGATTTTGCAAGAACTGGGTGTGAATACTACCTCTATTCTTGCCGGAGCGTCGATGATTGGTTTGGCGGTCGGTGTCGGCTCGCAAAATCTTATTCGCGACTTTCTGACTGGTTTTTTCATTTTGATGGAAAATCAGTATGATGTCGGTGATTACATTGTTGTTGGCGATATGTCCGGCACCGTCGAGGCAGTTAATCTGCGGTTTACGAAGCTGCGTGCCGACAACGGCGCGGTGCATATTTTGCCAAACAGCAGTGTTGTTAAAGTGACCAATATGTCACGCGGCGCGATGGCGGCCACCGTAACAGTGCCGTTTAAGTACGAAATAAATATTTTTGCAGCGGCGGCATTGTTGAATGATGTTTGTATCAAAGCCAAAGAAGCCAATGAATATATTATTGAAGGGCCGTCAGTAGTCGGTATTACCGACATGAAACCGGACGGATTGATTTTTACGGTGGCTGCGAAAGTCAAACCAACGACGCAATTCAACGTGGAAGTATATCTGCGCGAAGCAATTCAACTGGCATTCAAAGATGCCGGAATGAAAATTGGCTGAGTTGGAGACGGATTGATGGTGAGTGGGGATGTATCGGGGTATTCCGTTGGTGATATAATAAAAATGAAAAAAGTTCATCCTTGCGGTTCGTTTGAGTGGACAATAGAACGACTGGGCGCGGATGTGTGGATTAAGTGTAATAAATGCGGCCGCCGTGTTATAATTGACCGCGAAACTTTGTATAAGCGCGCCAAAGGAGCGCGCGAGCAGATGAAACGGAATATTGCTCGGGTGGGAAAAACGCAAGATTAGCTACAAGGCTACAAAGCAGCAAAGGCTCCGGGGCTTTGAGGCTTCGAGGCCTTGAAACTCTGCGACGCTAGATTAATTGATTGGAGAATATAGTGAGTACAAGTTTAGAAGTGGGAATATTGGGATTGCCAAAAACCGGCAAGACCACATTGTTTAATGCCTTGACCAAATCGACGGCGACTACCGACGCCTATGCTGCCGGTTCGCTGGAACCAAATATCGGTACGGCAAGCGTGCCGGATAAACGGCTGGACGTATTGGGGGCAATGTATAAAACCCGGCGGTCAGTACCGACGTCGATGAAGTTTGTCGATATTGTCGGATTGGCGAAGGGCGCATCCGGCGGTTCAGGGTTGGGCAACCGGTTTTTATCGCACATTCGCAGCGCCGACGCCCTGGTTCAGGTAGTCCGCTGTTTTGAAGACGAAAATCTGCTGGCCGAGGAAGGCTCAAGCGATCCCTTGGATCAGATTGATATCCTGAATACCGAGTTGTGTTTGGCGGATTTGGAGTCGATTGAGCGGCGTGTGGCCCGTACCAAGAAGCTGATCAAAAGCGGCGATACTAAACTAAAAGACGAGCTGGCGATGCTTGAACAGATTCAACAATGTTTGGAAAACGCTGAACCGGCGCGCAAGCTTGGGTTGACCGATGAGCAAACCGAATGTATTAAAGACATAAACATGCTGACGCTCAAACCAGTGTTGTTTGTTGCCAATATCGGTGAAGACGATGTGAAACAGCCGGAAAAATGTGCGGCCGCGCAGAAGGTAATTAACTACGCCAAAGCCAATGGCGTGGAAGCAATCGTAGTTGCCGCTAAACTGGAAGCGGAAATTTCCCGGTTGAGCGAAGAAGAAGCGGCAATGTTTGCCGAGGAGCTGGGCGTCGGTGAAACCGGCTTGGCGCAGTTAATCAGAGCGAGCTATAAGCAACTGGGCTTGATTTCGTTTTTGACTGCCGGGGTGCAGGAAACCCGTGCCTGGACGATTCGTGATGGCTACAAGGCGCCGCAGGCCGCAGGGAAAATTCACAGCGACATTCAACGGGGGTTTATCCGTGCGGAAACAGTCGCCTATGCTGATTTGGTAGAATTCGGTTCATTCGCTGCTGCCAAAGAAAAAGGCAAAGTCCGGCTGGAAGGCAAGGATTATATCGTGAAAGACGGCGATGTAATCGATTTTCGCTTTAACGTATAATAAAGTTTTCCAAAGACAACAGAAATGTTGTCTTTTTTTTGTTGAGTTTGCAGGAAAAAATTTTTTTATAGAGAATTATACAAAAGATTTAGTTATTATCTGAAAATGCAGAAAATGTTTTCACAAAAGTGAGGGTGATTATGAAGCAGGAAATCAATATCCCCAAAGGGCATCCGCGCGGGCTGTATTACCTGTTTAGCACAGAAATGTGGGAGCGGTTCAGTTATTACGGCATAATGTCAATCCTGATCCTGTTCGCCACCAAAGCGCTCGGCTTCGACGACGCGCAAGCCGGAATCCTTGCTGGTTCCTATTCGGCGTTTACCTGGTTGTCGCCTTTGTTAGGCGGCTGGCTGGCGGACAAATTCATCGGACAGGTTAATGCCGTAAAATACGGGGCGATGATGATATTGGCCGGCAATGTCGTTTTGCTGGTTGACAAAACGTTGCCACTCATGTATTTCGGGTTTGCGGTTATCGTTGTTGGTACCGGACTTCTTAAATCTTCGGTGTCCGTTTTGGTCGGCCAGTTGTATGATGACGGCGATCCTCGCATCGACCGGGCCTATACGATCTTCTTCATGGGTATCAATATCGGTAGCATCGGCGCAGTATTGGTCGGAATAATGGCGGAAAAAGTCGGCTGGCATGCCGGGTTTGCGCTTTCGGCCGGCGGTATGGCAGTCGGCCTGATTGTCTATCTTTTGGGTATGAAACATTTGCGCCTGGCGGAAAATCATTTCGCTACAGCCGGTGTCGGAAAAAGCAAATTGGTGGCCTACGGCTCAATAGTTGCTTCGGTGGCGCTGGTAACGGTATTGTTTTTGTTCCAGAACATTGCGGTATTCATGATGACGCTTTTAACTATTATTGTTGTTGTGGCGCTGTTTAAGTACTATTTGCAATACCGTCATGACAAATTTTATAAACACTCGATTCCGGCGATTGCGATATATGTGGGGTTTTCAGCAATTTTTTGTGTACTCTATGGCCAAATGTTTGATTCACTGGTTCTGTTTATCGACCGGATCATCGATAGATCGGTTTTTGGTTTTGAGCTGCCAACGACCTTTATTATTAATTTCTGCGAGCCATTTTTCGTTATTATCCAGGCGCCGCTGCTGGACAAACTCTGGGCTTATCTCGAAAAACGCGGCAAAGAGCCGTCCACACCGGTAAAATTCACTATCTCGCTCTTTGTCATGGGAACGAGTTTCCTGATTTTTGCTTATCAAGCGCTCATGGCCTTCGGCAGCCTGCGCAGCTCACTCCTGATTATGGCAGTAGCTTTCTTTGTATTTGCCAATTCTGATATCATGCAATCCGTTGTCGGTTTTTCGATGGTGCGGCAACTGGCACCCAAGGAACTCTCCGGCTTCATGATGGGGATGTTTTTCTTTTCGATCTCGTTCGGAAGTTTTGTTTCCGGGTTGCTGACAGCACGTTTCAGTGTCGATCCGGACAAGGTAAACGATGTCGGCCAGTGTGCCCAGCAGTATTTCCAGCTGTTCGGAATTTGCGGCATCACACTGGTTGTTACAGGTTTGCTAATGATGCTGGTTATCAAGAAACTCAAAAAAGCCCATGAACTTGCTTATCAGCATCAGGAAGAAAATAATTAACCAAAGAAAAAGCTGGATGATTGTTTTCTTTGCTGTAAATTTGCCGCGAAATAGTGTATTATAATTTCGTTATATCCAAATCATTCGGAGGAGTAGAGTATGGAAGAAAAAAATCACGATTTCACACCGATGATGTCGCCGGACAAGGACTACCATGAAATCAAACCCTATGTTGTGTTCTGGGGATTGTTTTATGCAGCGTTGTTTGCTTTGGCAATCGGCTATCTATGCTTGAAAATCGGTCAGACGATTGACGCGTTTGCGCCGGTTTCGATTCTGGCGATGGGTACGGCGGTACTATTAAAGCGTAAAGATGCGTTTCCGGAGAATGTGCATATTCAGGCGATTGCCAGTGCCGGAACTAATATGCTTGGCGGTGCGATGTTCATTTTGCCGGCATTCTTTATTCTGAACATTCATATGACGTATGTTTCGATGATGATACCGATTATGCTCGGCAGCGTTATGGGTATCATGATGGCGATTATCTTCCGCAAGTATTTTTGTGTTGATATGCACAAGGAATATCCGTTCCCTGCCGGCCGCGCGGCGGTTGGGGTATTGACCAGTAACGAAGGCGCCAGCGCCAAACTGATGATTATCAGCGGCCTCGCCGGCTTTTTCTATGATTTGGTTATTAACACATTTGGTTGGTGGCAGGAAGTTGTAAATTCATTGACGTTCAATTGGGGGCAAAAACTTGCCAGTAATTATAAAATTGCGTTTTCTCTGGATACTGAAGCGGCGCTGCTGGGTATCGGTTATTATACCGGTATTCGCTATGCATCGATTATTTGCGCCGGTTCGTTTTTTTCCTGGTTTGTCTGCATGCCGATAATTTATTACATGGGTGGCGATCACGCCGTAATGATTGGCAGCAAAATGGTCGCGCTCAAAGATGTGCCGGTTGATGTGCTATTCAGCAAATATGTTAAGTATATCGGTATCGGGATGCTGGCAATGGGCGGTATTATCGGCCTGTTAAAAATGGGCAGCGTGGTGAAACAAGTTTTCACAACAGCCATCAAAGAGACTTTTTCCGGTAAAGTTATTCATCACGCTTCAATGCTTCGTACCGAACGTGATATTTCGATGAAAACGATCACTTTGACCATGATTGCGATGATCGTGTTGTTTGGTATCTCTTTCCATCTAATGTGCGCAAACACTATTGCCCAGTCATTGATTGCGGTGGTGATTGTAGTAGTATTTGCGTTTATGCTGTCAGTCGTTGGTATCAGTTCAATCGCGTTTACCGGTTCGGAGCCGGTATCGGGTATGACGATATTTATGCTGATGGTCGCGTCCCTGGTTATGTTGGGAACCGGTCTGCATGGTCAGCAGGGCATCATTGCCGTGTTGTTTATGTCGGCGTTCCTAGCGACGACCCTGGGAATGGCCGGTAACTTTATGTCCGAACTTAAAGTTGCGCATCTGACCGGCGCTACTCCGAAAAAAATGCAACAGTGGCAGGTTGTTTCGGCGGTTATGGTTTCGATTCTTTCCGTTGGCGTGGTTATGCTGCTTGATTCGGCGTACGGATTTACCGGCAAAACAGTATTGTCGGCGCCGCAAGCCAATATGTTTGCAACGATGGCACAGACATTCATGGAGGGCGGCGGAGCTCACGCGCCATTGATGATGGCGGGCGCAATTATGGCGGTATTAATGTGGATGTTGAATATACCGGTGTTGGCGTTTGCTTTGGGCGCGTATTTACCGATGGAGATCAATACACCGTTATTGGTCGGTGCGTTGATTTCCTGGCTGGTTTCCCGCAGCAGCAAAGACAAAGGTGTTTGTGAAGCACGCCTGCATCGCGGTGAAATCGTCAGCGCCGGTTTGGTTGCCGGTGGCGCATTGGGTGGATTAGTCAGTGCAGTAGTCCGGATTATGGGCATTAACTGGTTCATGGATGAGTGGGCAGCCACTCCTGATGCTACTTATATAGCAATCGCTGTTTACATCGGTTTGTGCTATATGGTATGGAAGATTGCGATGAAAGGAAAAAAACACTAGAAGTTTAAAGCTACAAAGAAACAAAGCTTCAAAGATAATTGTTGATTACCAGAAGGGAATTATTGACTGGTTAACGTATTTTGCGGCTAAAAACAGGGCGGATTCGCCCTGTTTTTGTTTTTGCGGCTGTGGTATAATTCATGCTATTAATAATTGCTATGAGCCACAGAATATACGGAGGCAGAGCGCTGTGAGAATGTTGAATTGGTTTCGTCATCAGTCAGTTGAAAAAAAACGCAATATTGCCGACGGGGTGTTGACTACTATCACCATTATTTGGGCGATGGGATTTATTTTTATTAAAGACGCCATGACCGGTGTCGGACCGTTCTGGCTGATGGCCGACCGTCATGTTATGGCGGTGGCGCTGTTATGGTTGATTTTCCATAAACGGCTGAAGCGCAACTTTTTGAGTCTTTGGAAAATTTCGGCGCTGGTCGGTTTTTTTTGGTGGGGCGGTTTGTTTGCATTGACCTATGGCTTGAAATATACTACTGCCTCGAATGCAGCGTTTCTAAGCGGATTGGGAGTTATCTTGACGCCATTTGCCGGGAAAGTTTGGGGATTGCCTAATCCCAAGCGTGCGGCGTGGTTTGGTATTGCGCTCGCGACCCTTGGCTTGGCGCTGCTGGCATATCACGGCGATGGCTGGGAATTTAATTACGGTGACTGGTTCTGTTTGCTATGCGCGCTGGTCATTTCTTTTCAATACGCTTCGGTAAGTTACTATGCGCCGCGCGGCGATGCGATTTCACTGGCGGTGCTGCAAATCGGCTGGGCGGCACTATACTCGCTGGTAGTAGCGATATTGTTTGAGCCGTTTCACGGATTTGATCTGAGTTTGCGGGTATGGGGCGATTTGATTGGCGCCGGCATAATTTGTACGGCGTTGATGCTGGTCATCCAGTGTATGACGCAAAAATATACTACCGCAGTTCATACGGCAATAATTTTCTCGATTGAACCGGCGATGGGCGGGATACTAGCCTGGTGGATTTTTGGCGATCCGCTTGGCTGGATGCAGTGGCTGGGGTGTGGTTGTATCATCAGTGGCATGATCTACAGCGAGCTCGGCTAGCAAAGCTGTTGAAAAACATGCATAAACTTCGTTGCGGCTCTGCTTGTTAGTTTGCGTACTTTTCAGTACGCGGCACGTCACAATGCTCGCCACGCCTTGTTTCTGCATATTTTTGAACAACTCTCAGGATGCTTACTATAATGGTTTGGAGTTAATATGAACGACACGATAGCGGCGGTTGCGACAGCGGCTGGCGAGGGCGGTATTGGCATTGTACGGATTTCCGGTTCGAACGCCGTTGCCGTTGCGGATAGAATTTTTCAGCTGCGGAATAAGTTAACAGTCGCTGAATTGACCGAGCGTCAGGCTGCGCTTGGTGAAGCGGTTGTAAATAATGAAGTTATTGATGAAGCAATTTTGCTCAAATTTACCGCGCCCCGCAGCTATACCGGCGAGGACGTCGTGGAAATTCAGGCGCATGGCGGCGCTGTCGCGGTTAAAAACATTTTACAGGCGGCGTTGAGTAATGGCGCCCGCTTGGCTGAGCCGGGCGAATTTACCAAACGGGCATTTCTTAACGGGCGGATGGATTTGGCGCAAGCCGAAGCGGTAATCGATGTCATCCGCGCCAAAACCGATATAGCGCTCAAAGCGGCGAATCGCGGTTTAAATGGAAAAATGTCCGCGGCTGTTCGAGCTATTCGCAGCGAATTACTGGCACTGCTTGCGCATATTGCGGTTGCGGTTGATTATCCGGAAGATGAAATTGATACGATAGTTAATCATAATGTACAAGTGCAGACGATGGCTTGGCTGGCACAGTTGGAAACAGTGCTGGCGCGGGCGAACAGCGGTAGAATTCTACGGGACGGGTTGCGCGTGGCAATAGTCGGACGGCCAAATGCCGGGAAGTCCAGTTTGCTAAACGCGTTGCTTGGAACGGAACGCGCAATAGTCACGGCAATTCCGGGAACTACCCGCGATTTGATTGAGGAATGCGTAAATATCCGCGGTATCCCGATTGTTTTGATTGATACCGCCGGGTTGAGGGAAACAACGGACATTGTGGAGCGGATTGGCGTGGAACGGGCCACGGAAATTGCGAACACTGCCGAATTGATTTTGTATATTATTGACGGCTCAGAGCAACTACAGAGCGCTGATTTGGCGCGGCTACGCAATTATTTTGGCCGGTTAATTGTCATAATAAACAAAACGGATTTGACAGAGCAAATTGATATTGCTAAACTGAAATCAGAAATAGCGGACGCGCGAATTATTCGCGCATCAATGACGCAAACCACCGGCCTTGCCGAAATCGAACAGGCTGTGGCTGAAACGGTGTACGCAAATTGTCTGGAACCGGAACAAGTAATGGTTGCGAATGCGCGGCAGATAGAAATATTACAGCGCGCTCAATCGAGTCTGAAAAGAGTTTGTGAAGCACTGGAAGCGGGAATGCCTTGCGATATTTTGAGCGTGGATTTACGTGAAGCCTGGGAGAGTCTGGGTGAGATTTCCGGTGAAACGATAAAAGAGGATTTGCTGGACCGGATATTTAGTGAATTCTGTCTGGGGAAATAACGGCTTGAGCGAGAGGTTGGAGTATGATGAATAAGATTGTTGTTTTTTTATGGGCGGTGTTGTTTGCGGTTACGGGCTTGGTTCAGGCAGAACTAATTGCGCCGGGGGTTGATTATCGTGTGGATTCTGTTCAGGGGAGAAATGGTATTGTAAAAACTTATATCATCGATATCGCGCCGGATTCCGGTTATACGGTCAAACCGGTTTTGGCCAATGGTGGTTCGGTCGGCCTGGCATCCACGAGCGCTACGGCAAAAGCCGTTAATGCTTTGGCGGCAGTTAATGCTTCGTATTTTGTTATGGGCGATTATGCTGCCGGTGAGATTATCGGGTTGCTAAAAATTGATGGCCGCTATGCTTCAGCGGTCGAAGTGCCGGGACAAAAACGCGGGGCACTGGCAATAAATTCACAGCATCAGGCGGCGATTGGTTTGTCGGAATATACTGGCAGTGCGATTTTGGCAGACGGCACAGTCGTCAAGATACGCAATCTTAATTATCTCTATGTACCTGTCGATACGAATGGGAGTTCCGGCAGTGAGGGTGTGGTATTGTTTAATTCGCTATATGGCAACAAAACTGCGTCTAACAAATGGTGGACTGATTACACTATCACCGATGGCAAAATTTCTGCGATAAATTCCGGGCCTACAGAGATTCCTTTTAATGGTTATGTATTATCAGTGTATGGTTTGGCAAAAAAGCAGTTTTCTGCTGTTAAAATTGGCGACAAAATTGCGATTAATCAATCCAGCAGTGAACAGTTTGGTGACTATCGCGATATTATTGGCGCCGGTCCGATATTGGTGCGGCGCGGCGTCGCTGTTTCATCGATTTATAAACTTATCGAACGGTTTCCGGCAGATATTGCAGACAGTTGCGCACCGCGTACCGCGGTGGGGCTGACTAAAAATGGTCACATAATAATGGTAGTGGCCGACGGCCGGCAAAAAAACTTCAGTAACGGGTTCTACATCGATGAATTGGCCGGATATATGCTGGCGCTTGGTTGCTATCAGGCACTCAATCTGGATGGCGGCGGTTCATCGACAATGGTAATTAAGAATAAAGTTGTCAACAGTCCGTCGGACAATGCTAAACAGCCGTTCGTCGGGCAAGAACGTTCGGTGGGGGATATTTTAGCGGTGTTGCCGGTCGCAAACACAACGGGTACGAACTCAAAATAGAGTCGGGTACAGGAATTTGCAAAAGTATTACGTATTAGGGGAAAATTGATGAGGATATTGGTTGTTGGCGGCGGGGCGCGTGAACACGCGATTATCGCCAAACTTAACGAAAGCGCTTCGGTGCAGAAGCTTTTTTGTGCGCCGGGTAATGTTGGAATTGCCAATATTGCGGAGCTGGTAAATATCGGGGTTGAAAATATTACGGCATTGGCGGACTGGGCGCAAAAAAACGCTGTTGACCTGACGGTTGTCGGCCCGGAAGTGCCGCTTAGTCTGGGTATAGCGGATGAATTTATCCGTCGGGGGTTAAAGATTTTTGGCCCCAACCAAAAAGGCGCACAGTTGGAGAGCAGTAAGGCTTTTTCTAAAAATTTCATGAAAAAATATCGCATTCCAACTGCACGCTACGAAACATTTTCGGACTACGAAACCGCCAGTGCGCAGATAAATCAATTCGGGTTTCCGGTCGTAATAAAAGCCGATGGTTTGGCCGCCGGGAAGGGTGTAATAATCGCCGAAGACCTTGATTCGGCGCAAGCGGCGTTGAAAGAAATATTAACAGACAAGGTGTTTGGTGTTGCCGGAAATTTAGTGGTGGTTGAAGAATTTTTGGTTGGCCGCGAAGTTTCGTTACTGGCGTTTTGTGACGGCAAGAGTGTTCGGTTAATGGACAGCGCACGCGATTATAAGCGGGCGTTTGATAACGATTGCGGTTTGAACACCGGCGGCATGGGCGCGATTTCTCCGGTGCCGGACTTCACCGCGGAGATTAGAAAAGTTGTCGAAACCGAGATTGTGGCGCGTACGCTCGGCGGACTGATTGCCGAAGATATTGACTATCGCGGCGTGCTTTATTTTGGTTTGATGCTGACTAAAGCTGGTCCGAAAGTATTGGAATATAATTGCCGGTTTGGTGATCCGGAAACGGAGGTGTTGTTGCCGCGGTTAGACGGCGATTTGGCAAAGATAATGCTGGCGGCAGCCGAAGGCAACCTGGAAGAGGTAGTTATCGGTTGGAAAAATATGATTGCTGTTTGCGTAGTATTGGCATCCGGCGGCTATCCGGGCAGCTTTGAAAAAGGGTTAGCGATTAACGGTTTGGATAATGTTGCCAATGATGTGCAAATTTTTCATGCCAGTACCAGAGAAATTGACGGCAGGATTACCAATAATGGCGGCCGGGTGCTGGTGGTAAGCGCGGTCGGTGCAACTAACACTGCGGTCCGGGGAAAAATTTATCGCGAAATCAGTAAAATCAGCTGGCCGGGGATGTTTTATCGGAGCGATATCGGAGCGTAATAGCGGAGGAAAAATATGCGTAGAGTAACTTGGCTGGTGCTGGCGCTTATGCTGTTTTCAGTGGCCGGAGCCAGTGCAATGGAAAGTGTCTGGAAAATCAATTTGCCAAACGGCGAAGTTGTTACTGCTACAACGTTTAGTCCGCATGGCAACCGATTGGTTATCGGTACGTCGCTGGGGCGAATGGCGATATTTGAAACCGGCGACAGCAACGCAAAAAATTGGCTCAGGAAACCGTTGCTGGACGTCAAGCGGCTAACGCAAGATCAAATTACAGCGTTGGCGTTTGATAGTGCCCAAAAAATTCTTGCGATTGGTTCGCGTGACGGGAAATTGCGATTTACTGACAACACCGGCGCGCTTCTAAAAGAATTTACGTTTAAGAGCATGGTCAAACAAATTGTGTTTAGTAATGATAATACCCGGGCGCTGGTTCTCTGCGACAGCAGTGATGTTACGATAATTGATATGAATTCGTACAATACTACTGTTTTTGCCTATAAATATTTCCATCCGCGCGTGGTGGCTTTTGGGGCGAGCAGTAATGAAATCATTGAAGGGCTGCCTAATGCCCAAGGCGAAATAATTAAAGGCAACATTGATCGTAATAAGGCGGTTAGCAAAATTTATGCGCAGCAATTTGGCGTGGATGCTTTGACTGTGAATGCGGCAAATAATCTGCTGGTATCTTCCGGACGGGATTCATTCATCAAGATTTGGAATCTGGATAGTTTACAACCGAATGGTCAAATTAATGTAACGGATAATATTTGTGCGTTGATTTTAACGGGTGATGCTAATACCATAATTGCTCAATGCCTGGACGGATCGATAAAGTTATTTGATGTTATCGGTTGTATTCAAACAGATGCAATGTTTCACGGTTCCGGGCTCAACGTTATGGCGTTGAAACCGGATGGAAAATTTATCGCAGCAGCTTATGCTAACGGCGATGTCTGTATCTATTCCTTTTAAACAGTCTGCTGAAAAACTTACAGCTACGTCGTTTAAATGCCAAGTTCAAACCGCTGGAGAAATCTGGCGGTTTTTGTTTTGATATATTCATCGATGTGGTAAAATGGAGTGGATGAAAATCTGGAGGCAATAATGATTAATTTAAAAATCGACGGACAAAGCATTTCGGTGCAGCCGGGAACAACGATACTGGAAGCAGCTGATTCAATAGGCATAAATATACCGCGGTTATGTTATCATCCGGAATTGCGTCCGGAGGGTGCTTGCCGGGTATGCATGGTTGAAGTAAAAGGCGCGCGCGGACCGGTAGCATCCTGCGTGTATCCGGTGGCTGAGGGCATGGAAGTGCATACCAATACCGGTGAAGTTCGCGAAGCGCGAAAAACGGTAATCGAGTTGCTGCTTGCCAATCATCCGACGAACTGCCTGCAGTGTATCCGCAACCACGATTGTGAACTGCAAAAGCTGGCTGCCGATTACGGAATCCGTGAAGTTCCCTTTGTCGGGGAACGCCGCGATGCGAAAATGGATCATTCCAATCCCAGCTTAGTACGCGATCCGAATAAATGTATTCTGTGCGGCCGTTGTATCCGAATGTGCAGCGAAGTTCAAAATGTAAACTGCTACTCGTTTACCCACCGCGGCTTCGACACGATTGTCAGTCCGGCGTTCAACGTTGGCTTAGGTGAGGCAGCTTGTACCTTCTGTGGTCAGTGTTCGTCGGTTTGTCCGACGGCGGCAATCACAGAAAAAGATGACACCGAAGCGGTTTGGGCTGAACTTGGTAATCCTGATAAACATGTAATTATATTTACCGCACCTTCGGTACGATCGGCAATCGGTGAAGAGTTTGGTATTGAAAATGGTTTGTGCGAAGGTAAAATGGTAGCCGCGCTGCGCCGTCTGGGTTTTGACCAGGTGTTTGACGCAAACTTTACCGCGGATTTGACGATTATCGAAGAGGGTACCGAACTGATTAAACGGGTGACTACCGGCGGGGTGTTGCCACAGATCACGTCCTGCAGTCCGGGCTGGGTGAACTTCATTGAAGTGCATTATCCGGAATTACTGCCGCATTTGTCGTCGGCGAAATCACCGGCGCAAATGATGGGGGCGCTCATCAAGACGTATTACGCCGAGAAAAAGGGTATTGATCCGGCCAGCATTTATGTGGTGTTTTCGGCCTGCTGCACTGCCAAGAAATTTGAAGCCGCCCGTCCGGAAATGAATTCAAGCGGATTCAGAGACGTTGATGCGGTAATAACCACCCGCGAAACAGCAAGGATGATTCGTGCGGCCGGGATAAAAATTACCGAGTTGGAAGACGAGACGTTTGACAATCCGTTAGGTGAATCAAGCGGCGGCGGATTGATTTTTGCGGCAAGCGGCGGAGTTATGGAAGCGGCATTGCGGTTTGCAGTAGATAAAATAACCGGAACTTACGTTGAAAATGTTGATTACAAAGCCGTGCGCGGGTTGAAGCGGATAAAAGAAGCTGAAGTTGAAGCCGGTGGCCTGAAACTAAAGGTTGCGGCGGCAAACACGCTCGGCGCTTGCCGGATTCTTTTGGAACAGATTAAAAAGGGCGAGAGTCCGTATGCGTTCATCGAAATGATGGCTTGTCCGGGCGGGTGTCTGGGTGGCGGCGGTCAGCCGATACCGGTCAATGCAAAGATGCGCCAAAAACGTATGGATGCAATCTATCAGGCGGATAGTGAAAAAATTGTTCGCAAACCACAGGACAATCCGTATATCAAGAAGATTTACGAAGAATTTCTGGGTGAGCCGAACGGCCACAAAGCACATGAGTTGTTGCATACCCATTTCCACTGGCAAGAACGCGAAGTAAAATAAAGACTGGAAGACTCAACAGCAAACAGCAGCCGCTGTTTGCTGTTTTTATTTTTTTGCGATACAATGTTGATGCAATCAACGGGAGGAAGTTATGCGGACGAGAAATCTTGCGCTGTACGCTTTGTTTACGGCACTGGTGTTGCTGGCGACTTATGTATTGAAAATCCCCACTTTTAATGGTTATGCGCATTTGGGTGACGCGGTAATCATGGCGGTAGCAGTTGCTTACAGCCGCCGCGCGGGGATGATTTGCGGCGCTTTCGGCACGGCGCTTGCCGATGTGTTCGGCGGCTATTTTATCTGGGCGCCGTTTAGCTTTATTATCCATGGGTTGCAGGGATTTATTGTCGGATTGATTGCCGGACGTGCATCGTCGCGCTTGCGCAAAGCGGTGGCAATGATTATTGGCAGTATTATTATGCTGGTGCTATATCAAATCGTTACACTGGAAATATATGGCTGGGCCGGGTTCGTCACCGCTTTATACGGGAACATTGCTCAAGGAATAGTCGGTGTAGTCGGCGGGATGCTGTTTGCGCCGGTAATTGAGAGAACGGAAACGAGAAATTGCTAGAGCTATATTCTGATAAAACATTGAGGTGAGTTAGTGGAAAATAAACAATACAAATTTGATACATTGCAAGTACATGCCGGACAGCAACCCGATCCGACAACCGGAGCGCGGGCAGTGCCGATATATCAGACGACTTCATATGCATTTGACAGTGTCGAACACGCCGCGAATTTGTTTGCCTTGAAAGAAACCGGAAATATTTATACGCGAATTATGAATCCAACAACCGATGTATTGGAAAAACGTATTGCTGCGCTCGAAGGCGGTGTCGGTGCATTGGCAGTTGCTTCCGGTTCGGCGGCGGTGACTTATGCGGTCTTGAATATCGCCAGTTGCGGCGATGAGATAATTTCCGCGAGTACGTTATATGGCGGCACCTATAATCTGTTTAACCATGTGTTGCCGAAAATGGGGATCAAGGTGCATTTTGTCGATCCGGATGTGCCGGAAAATTTTGCACAGTGTATCAACGAACACACCAAAGCTATCTATATTGAAACTATCGGTAATCCGGGCATTAACATCGTCGATATTGCGGCAGTAGCAGCTATTGCGCATCAAAACGGCTTGCCGCTGATTATCGACAACACGTTCGGAACGCCGTATCTCATTCGTCCGTTTGAATTTGGCGCGGACGTCATTGTTCATTCGACGACAAAATTTATTGGTGGTCATGGCACGTCAATCGGCGGTGTTATTGTCGATTCGGGTAAGTTTGACTGGGCGGCGAGCGGACGGTTTCCGGATATGGTTAATCCTGATCCAAGTTACCACGGCGTTAGTTATGCCAATGACTGCGGCGAAGCGGCATATATCACCAAGGTGCGGGTGCAGTTGCTGCGCGACACCGGCGCCTGCATCAGCCCGTTCAATTCATTTCTACTGCTGCAAGGCCTGGAGACGCTGTCGCTTCGCGTTGCTAAACATGTTGAGAATACTAAAATAATCACCGCGTTTTTGGCAAACAATCCGTTAGTCGAATCGGTAAATTACCCATCGCTAACCGGAAATAAATACTTTAGTTTGGCGCAGAAATATTTACCTAAAGGCGCCGGATCGATTTTTACTTTTGAAATCCAAGGCGGGCTGGAAGCCGGTAAAAAATTCATTAACAGCTTGAAATTGTTTACGCATCTGGCGAATGTTGCTGATGCCAAATCGCTGGTCATTCATCCGGCGAGCACCACACATGCCCAGCTGACCGCAGAACAACAATTGGCATCCGGTGTTACACCGGGATTAATCAGACTGTCGATTGGTATTGAGGATGCCGAAGATCTGATTAATGATATTAAGCAAGCGCTAGGGAGAGCTAATGAACGCTGAAGTCACGAGACGGAAGAGTCGGGCGGCATTGTTGGCGATTTGTTGCAGTCTGACACTGGTGGTAATAAAATTGTCAGTTGGAATATTGAGTGGCGCTATAAGCATTGTTGCAGAAGCGGCACATTCGTTTGTAGATTTGCTGGCAGCATTCATGGCTTTTTTTGCTGTGCGAAAATCCGGCCTTCCGCCGGATGACGTGCATAATTATGGTCACGGAAAAGTCGAAAACTTGTCCGGCGCAGTCGAGTCGGTACTGATTGTGCTGGTCGCAATCTGGATTGTGTATGAAGCCGTCCAAAAACTTATAATTGGTGGTAAACCGGATTTTTTGTTGTATGGCATGATTTGTATGGCGATATCAGTTAGCTCAAACATTTTCGTGTCCCGATATTTATACAAGGTTGCCAAGTCAACTCAATCGCCGGCTTTGAAGGCCGACGCGCTGCACAACGAAGCGGACATTTGGACATCGGGCGGCGTCCTGGTTGGATTGGTTCTGATAAAATTTACCGGCTGGGATATTCTTGACCCGATAATCGCGATTGCGATGGCGCTGATAATTTTCCGTGAGGGGTTAAAACTGACCAAAGCTAATATCTCCGATTTAATCGACGCTAATATTGCCGAAGACGATGAAGTAATCCGCAAGTTGATTGCCCAGCATGAGCATATTGTTTCGGTACACAAAATGCGTACCCGGCGATCGGGTGGCAGTAAGCATATTGATATGCATATGGTGTTTGATCGCGATGTTACCCTTCGTGACGCCCATGAATTGTGTCATCATATTGAAAAAGATATCAGAGATGAACTTGGCGCCTATGACGTGGTAATACACTGTGAACCCTGTTATGAACGTGAAGATTTTAGTGAATGTCCGCGGCTGATTGAGGGGAAATGTGACGGCGGTTTTTGCGCAAAAGTTGATAAGAAAGAATTATGGAACAATAACAAATAATAAAAACAGCAGCACTTCGTAAAGAAGTGCTGCTGTTTTTGTTTGCGTTAATGCTTAAAAATTAACACGCACGCCGATATTGGCGCCGTACTGCCAGGTTCGGCTGTCGGGTTCGTAATAGTAGGCTTGTTTAACGGGACTCCACACAGCATTGCTTATACCGATTTCCGAGTAATCGATCCAGGGCGTGAGCAGTCCGGAAAAAGTTTCGTCAAAGCGGTATTGAATCGGCATTTGGAAATTTACACCAAACTTATTGCCGAGCGTCATCGTGGTTTCATAAGACGGAATAGCCATTTTACCGGCAAACATGAAGCGGTAGCTCAAGTCTGGTTCGATTGACAATTCACTATTAACAAAAAATTCACGCCGGATACCGACCGGAATATAACCCCAACTGTAGTTTTCCATAAAGCCGCTACCGCCGTTTGCCATGCATACGCCGCGGTCCCAACTGTGGTAGCCGACACCGGAGTAAGCGGCCAGTTCGATCGATTTGAAATAGTACAGATTAGCCAATAATTGGGCATCCATGAATTTTGCGGTTGATACCCCTGATGTCGGGTTTCCATTGAAATCTGTGCCGGCATAATTAATGCTACTATTGGCGATGCTCAAACTCAGCCGAAAATCGAGTCCGTGTTGCTCTAAATCTTGATACAAATAACTGAATTTAAAGCCGGGAACATAGCCGGATTCGTCGCTTTTGAGCTGGCCATAGGTTCTGATTGGCAAATTAAGCTCACTATAGTTGTAGTAATAATTTTCCATTTCGAACTGGATGGCCTGCCGTTCGGCGGCGATACCACCGGTGCAAACAGTTGCGATAAGCAAGAGTGTTGTCAATAGCACGATTCTTACATTCATCATTATTACCTCGTGAATTATTTTAGCATACAAAAGCTTTTTATAAAAGCGAAACAGCTTTTGTTTTGGAACGGAACCAGCGATATTAATATGAAAAAGCAAATGTTTTTGCAGGGGAAATGGTGTTTTTGTCGAACTATTAATACAACGAACATAAGCTTAATATTGGTGTTGACTATGGAGGCACGATGATCAGACGCGCCAGAGAATTGCATGAAAAGCGCATCCGGCGGACGCTGGAGCAGCTGGAGGATAAATTCTATGAACCGGGCATCCCGCTTGAAGCAACATATTGTAATTTTGGTGACGGTATTGTGGCTTTTGCCGATCGTTTAAACGGCGAATACAAACCGGTGCAAGCCGGTGCTGCCTGGGGTGAAAATTTTGGCAAGACCTGGGATCACGCCTGGTTTCAACTCAAAGGCGTTGTTCCGGCAGAATGGCAGGGTAAGAACGTTGTTGCGCTTCTGCACATCGGTGCCGAGGGTTGCGTTTATGATAACGAGGGCATGCCGTTGCAGGGAATTACAGCCTACGCAACCTGGGACCCGGGTTTTTATCGTGATCGGCTGGAATTATTTGAGCGTGCCCGCGGCGGCGAAGCAGTCGAATTATGGATTGAAGCGTCAGTTTCACTGATGTTTGGTGTGCCAATAGATTCGCAGCTAAAAAACGGTCTGCCTGCTAAACTTGGTTACCATAAAGCTGTTGTTAACAAGCTCAACCTGGCTATCTGGCGTAAGGATGTTTGGGAACTGCAGCTGGATATCAAGACGTTATTTGATTTGTCACAGGCCTTGCCGGAGCTATCGGTGCGCCGTGACCGCATTTTGCATGCAATAAACCGGGCTATCGACATCTTGGAATTTGATGCTGAAACAATCAGCCGGTGCCGCGAAATACTCCGTCCGCTATTAGAAAAGCGCGCCAATGAAAGTGCGCTGACTGCCTGGTGCGTCGGCCATGCGCATATCGACACGGCCTGGTTATGGCCGTATGAAGAAACTATTCGCAAATGTGCGCGAACTTTTTCCACGCAGATTACGCTCAGCGATAAATACCCGGAGTTTATCTTTGGCGCGTCTCAGGCTCAGCATTACGCCATGACTAAACAATATTACCCGAAACTATATCGTCGCATCAAGGACAAAATTTGTGACGGCAAGTGGGAAGTTCAGGGAGCAATGTGGGTCGAGGCCGATTGCAATGTTACCGGCGGTGAATCGCTGGTGCGCCAGATACTGCACGGCAAAAACTATTTTATGGATGAGTTTTCCGAAAACGTGCGCAATCTTTGGTTGCCGGATGTGTTCGGTTATGCGGCTTCACTGCCGCAAATATTAAAGAAATCCGGCGTGGATTATTTTGTCACCCAGAAAATCAGCTGGAACCAGTTCAACAAATTTCCCCATCACACATTTATGTGGGAAGGCATCGACGGTACGAGCATTCTTACCCATTTTCCGCCGGAGGACACCTATAACAGTGTACTTAATCCGGCGGGCTTGCGCCGTGCCGAAGATAATTTTCAGGAAAAAGCGGTTTTGGATGACTTTTTGACGTTGTTTGGTATCGGTGACGGCGGCGGCGGGCCGACGGCAGAAATGATCGAGATCGGGCGGCGGCAGCAGAATCTGGAAGGCGCGCCCAAAGTGAAGTTTGGTTGTGCCGGTGAGCTGCTCGACCGGATTAATGAGAGTGTTGACGAGCTTGACCACTGGAAAGGCGAACTCTATCTGGAATTGCACCGCGGCACACTGACGACGCAGGCCTTTAACAAGAAAATGAACCGCAAGCTGGAACTAAACTTACGGGAGCTGGAGATTCTTTATTCGTCAATTGGAGTGGAACACTATCCGCAACTTGAGCTGGATGCGCTGTGGAAAGAAACTTTAATGAACCAGTTTCATGATATCATTCCGGGATCGAGTGTCAACCGGGTATATGTTGACTGTCGCAATGATTATAAGCGGCTGCTGGAAAAATGCAGCGAGTTGCTGGAACGCTACGTTGCACTTGTGTCGGATAATGCTGAAAACTGTATGACTGCAATTAATACCTTGTCATCGGCTTATACCCGTGAAGTGGTTTTGCCGTCTACCTGGAGAGGCCATGAAGTACAACTTGCCGACGGAACGATTGTTCCTTCGACGGAGTGTGCTACTAATGTTTATGTTATGCCGCAAATTCCCGGGTTGAGCGCGGTAACATTATATCGGGGCGAGCGCTATGAGCCAGCCGCGAAGCCGCAAAGAGCTGAAACTACAGAAAACCTGGTACTTGAAAATGAGCTGGTGCGTTATGAGTTTGCCACCGATGGCACGATTGTTTACGGTTATGACAAAGCGGCTGATTTTGCATTTATTCCCCGTGGAATGCGCGGCAATGTGTTTAACTTGTATGCTGATCATCCGGTGGATTGGGATGCCTGGGATGTCGATTATTACCACGAACAGCAATTGCGTGCCAGTGCCTGTTGTGTATCGATGACCAAGTTTATTAACGGTTCGATGGCACAGGGACTTCAGCTGAATTTTGAGCTGGGCAATTCCAAGCTGCAGCAGTTCGCGATGATTTTTGCCAACAGCAAGCGAATTGAATTCGGTACGTTTGTTGATTGGAACGAAAAACACAAATTGCTTAAAGTCGAATTTGCGGTTGACGTGCATACTGATCAGGCGACTTATGAGCTGCAGTACGGCAGCTTGAAACGCAATACCCATAAAAACACGCTTTGGGATTTTGCCAAATTTGAAGTTTGCGGGCATCGTTATGTTGACCTTTCCGATAAAAACTACGGCGTAGCGCTGCTCAACGACTGTAAATACGGTCATAAAATATTTGGCAACAAAATTGAGTTATCGCTGTTACGGGCGCCAAACTATCCTGATCCGGAAGCTGATATCGGACAACATTGCTTTACCTATTCGTTTTTACCGCATTCTGAAACGTTGGAACAATCTGCAGTCTTAAACGAAGCGGCGCAACTGAATCAAAAGGCGGTTGTTGTAAAAGGGGCAGTGAGTTTTGTTCCTGCGGCCCGAATAGTGGACGGTGAGGCAATCGTCGAGGTCATCAAGAAAGCCGAAAAATCCGCTGCTACCATCGTCCGCATCTATGAACCGTATGGCAAAAGAACTACGGTGCTATTGGCGGTACCTGAGCTATCAGTGTGCTGTGAAGTTGATATGATGGAGTGGAATGAGCTTAAGTCTTTGAAAAACATTGATGGTGTAGTAAAAATCAACTTAAAACCGTTTGAGATTTTTACATTGAAAATAGTAAAATAGTCACGAATCAGGAGGCGCGATGAAACCGACATTAGTGGTAATGGCGGCGGGAATGGGCAGCCGTTATGGCGGATTAAAGCAGTTGGACGCAGTCGGCCCGAATGACGAAACCGTAATGGATTATTCAATATATGACGCCATCCGTGCCGGGTTTGGGAAAGTTGTTTTTGTTATTCGCAAGGATATTGAAAAGCAATTTAAGGCAGTCGTTGGCAGCCGGTATGCCGGAAAACTTATCGTTGATTATGCGTTTCAGGAATTAGACAGATTGCCGGAGGGAGTTGCGTTGCCCAAAGTCCGAAAAAAGCCCTGGGGAACCGGCCACGCCGTGTTATGCTGTAGTGACGTGGTTCGAGAACCGTTTGCAGTAATCAATGCGGATGATTTTTACGGTGCGCAGAGCTATCAACTGCTTGCCGATTTCTTAAATCAACAACATACTGCGGACAGCTGTAATTTTTGCATGTGCGGTTTTTTATTGAAAAACACATTGTCGGCTAATGGCCCGGTCGCCCGCGGCATTTGTAAAACTACTGCCGGAAAGTTGACGGCGGTAACTGAATTGACCAAAATTGAACCGCACGACAACGGTGCGCGCAATATTGAACCAGGCGCGGAATGTGCGCTTTCCGGCGAGGAAATTATTTCGATGAATATGTGGGGGTTTACGACCGGAGTTTTTGCTCAGTTCGAAAAGTTGTTTTTTGAATTTTTGAAAAATCACAGCGGGCAAGAGAAAGCTGAGTTCTATATTCCGCTAGCGGTAGATATACTCATTAAGTCCGGTAAAGCCACTGTTGAAGTTTTGAGCAGCCGTGATTCCTGGTTTGGTGTCACTTACCGCGCGGACCGTGCGCGGGTAGTGGCCAGTATCAAGACGCTGGTCGAAAGCGGATGTTATCCGCAGCAGTTGTTTTAACAAAAACGAGGGGGAGTCATGAAGAAAATCAAATCTGCAATTATCGGCACCGGATTTATCGGCGCTGAGCATATTGAGGCGGTAAGAAGATTAGGCTATGTTGAAATTGTTGCGCTTGCGGAAGTGACGCAGATCGTGGCTGATCAGAAATGCGCGCAATTTTTCATTCCGCGCGGCACGGCTAATTGGCACGAACTGGTTAACGATCCGAAAATCGATGTCATTCACAATTGCACGGGCAATAATCTGCATCATGAAATAAATAAAGCAGCGCTGCAGGCAGGAAAACATATCTTGTCAGAAAAACCGCTGGCGCTGACACCGGATGAAACGTCCGAGTTGGCGCGGCTGGCAATGGATAGTTGCTGTGTAAATGCCGTCAATCTTAATTACCGGCAATTTGCCCAGGTGCAAAATGCCCGTGCCAACATTGCCGCTGGAAAGTTAGGCGAAGTGACGCTGGCGCACGGCAGTTACCTGCAGGACTGGCTGTTGTTTGATACTGATTACAACTGGCGGCTGGATCCCAAACTTGGCGGTGAATCGCGGGCGTTGGCCGATATCGGGTCGCATTGGTGCGATACAATTATGCATGTTACCGGCGCTGAAATTGTCGAAGTGCTGGCCGATGTGGCAACGATAATCCCGGTGCGCAAGCGTGCGAAAACGGCGGTGGCAACTTTCTCGAATCAGCAACTGCAAGCGGGTGATTACGAAGCTGTTCCGATCAGTACCGAAGATTATGCGACCGTAATATTCAGGTTGAGTAACGGCGCGCGCGGAGTTTTTACTGTCTCGCAAGTGTCGGCCGGTAAGAAAAACTGTTTTAAGTTTGAGATAGACGGAAGCAAAGCGGCATTAGCCTGGAATCAGGAAGAACCGGAAAAACTGTGGTTTGGTTACCGGGAAAAAGCCAACGAAGTAATGCTTGCCGACGGCGCGTTATTTGCACCGGATGCCCGCCAGTATCTGACGCATCCGGGCGGGCATAACGAAGGCTGGCCGGACGGATTGAAGAACATGATGGCTAATTTCTACGGTTATATCCGTGCGGGTAAAGATGTCCGGCTGGAAAAACCGAGCTTTGCCACCTTTGCTGACGGTGACCGGGTAATGAAAGTTATCGCGGCAATTTTGCAGAGCGGGAAAACCGGGTGTTGGGTTAAAGTAAATTCATAATAAAATAATCGGATGGAGAAAATTAAATGAAAATCGGTGTTTTTGCAGTATTGTTTCAAAACCTGCCTTTGGCGCAGGCGCTAGACAAAATTAAGGGATTTGGGGTAAACACAGTTGAAATCGGTTGCGGTAATTATCCGGGAAATGCACATTGTAATCCGCCGGAATTATTGGTTGATGACCAAAAAACGCAGGCGTTTGTCGATGCTTTTAAGTCGCGAGCTATGACTATCAGCGCCCTTAGTGTTCACGGCAATATGATTCATCCCAACAAAGAATTTGCCAAGGCCAACCATGATGCCTGGCGCAGTGCGGTGCTGTTGGCGGAAAAACTGGGCATTGATACGGTAGTGAATTTTTCCGGTTGTCCGGGAGACAGCGAGCGGTCGGCCAATCCGAACTGGGTAACTTGTTCCTGGCCGCCGGACTATATGCAGATTCTGGACTGGCAATGGAATGAAGTGCTTATTCCTTATTGGAAACGCGAAGCGGCGTTTGCCCGTGAGCATGGCGTTACTAAAATCGCTTTGGAAATGCATCCGGGGTTTTGTGTGTACAATCCGGAGACGCTGTTACGGTTGCGCGCAGCTGTCGGTCCGGAGATCGGTGCGAATTTTGATCCGTCACATCTGGTTTGGCAAGGAATTGATCCTTGTTTGGCGATAAAAGAGCTTGGCAAAGCCGGAGCGTTGTTCCACTTTCATGCCAAAGACACTTATATTGATCAACACAATACCGCGCGTAACGGGGTGTTGGATACCAAGTCGTATACATTTATGAGCGAACGCAGCTGGATTTTCCGCTCAGTCGGTTATGGTATTGGTGAACAGAAATGGCGTGACATTGTCAGTGCGCTGAGGCTGGCCGGGTACGATGGCGCGTTGAGTATTGAACACGAAGACGCATTGGCATCGACTGATGAAGGATTAAAAAAAGCTGTTGAATGTTTGAAAGAAGTGGTGTTTGAAGAGCCAATGCTGACTGAAGCGTATTGGGTGTAGTGATGTTTTTTCGAAAAAAGCAGCTCAAGCACGAGGCGGTTGAAGCAATAATAAAAGAAGTTCTTCAGCGTCAAAAAGATGATTTTATGGCTTATAAACTGCGCTGGATTGAGCTCCGCAACGGGAAATTTGCAGTCGAAATTCTTGTATACACCGACCGCTATGCCACGATATACAAGACCTACTACGCGGGCGAACGGATAAAAGCGGCGATTCGTGAAGAGGCAGGTTTTCTGGAAATTTTTTGGGTGGCGATTCCGGCCAGTATCTAGCAAAAAGTTAAAGCAAAAATATTGACAAGAAAAACAATACAGAACATACTGTCCTCTATACCTCTGCGCATTTGAAAGGAAAGCTTGACATGAGTTATTTGGCAACACGGTTTTCGGCTAATCCAATATTATCACCCAAGGACTTAAAACCCAGTTCTCCGGAATTTGAGATAACTTGTTTGTTGAATCCCGGAGCGTTTGAATTTCAAAACAAAACCTGGTTATTGGTGCGGGTTGCGGAACGGCCGACGCAGAAGGACGGCTATGTGTCGTTTCCGATTTTAACTGCCGAGAATACCACCAAAGTAATGGAAATTGCGCTTGATGATCCGGATTTGAACGCTGGTGATGCCAGAGTTATCAATTATAAAGGCCGGGATTATTTGACCACCTTGTCGCATCTGCGCCTGGTCTGCAGTGATGACGGGCAGAGGTTTTATGAACCCGAGGGCTATGCGCCGTTGTTTGGGCGGGGCTATTTGCAAGCTTTTGGTATCGAAGATTGCCGGGTAACTTTTCTCGAAGGGCTGTATTATTTGACGTTTACCGCCGTTTCCGAAAACGGGGTCGGTGTTGGTATGAAAACCACCAGTGATTGGCGGGAATTCACCGATCATGGCATGATTATTCCGCCGCACAATAAAGACTGCGCGATTTTTAATGAAAAGATAAATGGCAAATACTATGCACTTCACCGTCCAAGCAGTGTTGAAATCGGCGGCAATTATATTTGGCTGGGCGAATCGCTGGATGGTGTACATTGGGGCAATCATCAATGCGTGCTAAGAACCCGTAGCGGACATTGGGACAGTAAACGTATTGGCGCCGGCGCGGCACCAATCAAAACCGCGCAGGGCTGGTTGGAAATTTATCACGGTGCGACAGAAAATCATCAATATTGCCTCGGCGCGGTGCTGCTTGATTTAGATAACCCCGCCAAAGTTTTGGCGCGGAGCAATCAACCGATAATGCTGCCGCAGGAGCAATACGAGCTATGTGGTTTTTTTGGCAATGTAATCTTTACCAACGGCCATGTTTTGGGTAAAGATAATGATACGCTGACTATTTATTACGGAGCGGCGGACGAGTTTGTTTGTGCTGCCAAAATGTCAATAGCCAACATCCTCAAGGGACTGGCTGACGGCGAATAGTCATTGTTGGGGGAATCGCATGAAAACCATTTGGTGGAAAGAAACCGTTTTTTACGAACTATATATGCCGAGTTTTTGCGATTCAAACAATGACGGAATCGGCGACTTCAGAGGGATAACACAGAAGTTGGGTTATTTGGCAGACCTGGGTATCAAAGGAATCTGGTTGACACCCTTTTATCCTTCGCCCAAGGTTGATAACGGTTATGATGTCAGTGATTATTGCGGAATTGACAGCGACTATGGGACAATGGACGACTTTTCGGACTTTATCAATAAGGCTCATAGTCTTGGTATAAAAGTTATCGTCGATATCGTTATCAATCATACTTCTGATAAACATCCGTGGTTTATTGAATCGCGAAAAAGCAAAGATAATCCTTATCGTGATTATTATATCTGGCGCAGTGCGCCAAATAACTGGGAATCATTTTTTAGCGGTAGCGCCTGGGAATTTGATGTTGCGACCGGAGAATACTATTATCATAAATTTGCCAAAGAGCAGGTTGATTTAAATTGGACTAACCCGAAAATTCTTGCCGAAGTAAAAGCTATCCTGAAATTTTGGCTGGACGCCGGGGTGGATGGGTTTAGATTTGATGTTATTAACTATTTGACTTGCGCCGGAATAACTGCTGATAATCCGGTAAATGAACAAGGTGAACAAGAACATCAAAACGACATAAATCAGCAAGGCGTTGCTTCAGTTATCGGCGAAATTTGTGAATATGTGCGCAGTTTTGGCGCGCTATTTACCGTCGGTGAAGTGGGCAGCGATAAATTAGCGGTGTTAAAGAACTATCAGGGTGAAAGCTTATTGGATGTAGTATTCAATTTCAATCTAGGCAGCGTCAAAGATTTTGATTCCAGGTTGATTTTCAACGAGATCCGGAATATGGAAACGGAGTTACCCGGTTTTCCGACACTGTTTTTCAGCAGTCACGACATGTCCAGATATATCAGCAGGTTTGGTGAAACTGAGCGCGACATCGAGCGGGCAAAAGCCGTGGCAGCATTAATGCTTTGTCTAAAAGGAATTCCGTTTATCTATTTCGGTGACGAAATCGGTATGACCGATTTAAATGTAGACTCAATTAACGATATCAATGATATTCAGGGGCGAAACAATTTTGTGACCGCAATCAGAGATGGAAAATCACCGGAACAGGCGCTGGAAATTGCCAATCGAAACAACCGTGATAAATCGAGAAGTCCGATGCAGTGGAACGCAGCAAGCGGCGCTGGTTTTACCAAAGGCCGGAATTGGTTGAAGATCAATCCAAATCATGCTATAGTTAATGTAGAAACGGAAAAAGCCAACGCCGCTTCGTTGTTAAATTGTTATAAAAAATTAATCAATCTCAGAAATACGGAATCGTGCCTGATGTATGGCGAATATCAAGAGTTAACCTACACGGATGGATTGATAAAATTTGTCAGAAAAGTTGTTTCAGAGGAAATCGTAGTGTTTGTTAATTTTGACCGTGAGCAAAAAATCGAGTTGCCCGCCGGGGAATTTTTATTAGGGAAATTTTGTCAGAGTATCAAAAAAAATGAAGTTATTGCGATTAAACGTCAATGCTAGTATATGTTTTTTTCATATTTCAGCCTTTGTGCAGGATTTTGGAGGAACTGTGAAAAAGTGTCAAATTATTATTTTACTATTTGTATTGTTGATTGTTAGCGGCCAGTCCGGTTTTGCCGCTGGTGAAGCTGGCTCTTGTAAAGATCAAACTGATCAAACAATTACGAATTATACCCAAGCGATGAACTTGAACCCAAACGATGCCGAAATATATTTTAACCGTGGCAAAGCATATTCAATTAAAGATCAATATGATCAGGCGATAGCTGATTTTACTCAAGCGATAAAGTTGAAACCGGACTACGCCGAAGCATATTTTGAGCGTGGTAAAGCCTATGGAATGAAAGGGGAGTACAATCTGGCAATTGCGGATTATACACAGGTGTTGAAGTTGAATCCCGATGCTTCGGAAAGGTTTGATTGTGCTAAAAAAAACTTGAAGCATGAAAACAGTTGACAAGCCGGGGCTATCGTATTAGAATCACATAGGTACAAATACAACGACAAATCTGCCCGTAGCTCAGCTGGATAGAGTGGCTGGCTTCGAACCAGTAGGTCGCAGGTTCGAATCCTGCCGGGCAGGCCACAGTTATACCAGGCTTCCGAGTTTTTCTCGGAAGCCTTTTTTTCTTTATCAAACTTGGGCAAAGTGCTACAATATGTCCATTACATTAGTGGAGGTGTGACGTGGCAAAAGTCGGTGAAGTGTTTAAATGTGAAATCTGTGGTAACGAGGCGGTTATTACGGTAGCCGGTGGTAATCCGGTATTGGTTTGTTGCGGCCAGCCGATGACCAAAACCAGTGCCAAGTAACTTTGCGAACAAGTTCGCGTTATGGTTTGCACGCTAACATTGGAGGGTGTATGTCAAAATCTTTTTTACAGGCGATAGTAAATCGCCGAACTTACTACGGGATAAGCAATGAGAAAATAGTTGCTGAACCGATGATTGTTGAGATAGTTGAAACCGCGCTCAAACATTCACCGTCAGCGTTCAATTCGCAAAATTCGCGGGTGCTGGTGCTGTTTGGCGCAGAACATGCTGCTTTTTGGGCAATCGCAATGGCGGCGCTGCGGGCGCTTGTGCCAGTGGAAAAATTTACACCGACCGAAGAAAAAATTAACGCGTTTGCAGCCGGTTACGGTACAGTGTTGTTTTTTGAAGATATGGCTGTTGTCGAGGGCATGCAGAAGCAGTTTCCGGCTTATGCAGCGAACTTTCCGATATGGTCGGGGCAAGCTTCGGGAATGTTACAGTTGGTGGTCTGGACAGCGCTGGAAGCCGAAGGCTTGGGCGCGTCGCTGCAACATTATTCGCCGGTTGTCGATGAGGGCGTGTATGGTCGCTGGAGCGTACCGCGCAACTGGAAACTAACAGCACAGATGCCGTTTGGCAAACCGACGGCTCAACCTGGTGAAAAGGAGTTTTCGTCAATTACCGAGCGATTGAAAGTTTATAGATAATGCAGCAAATTAAAAGGTTGTTGAATAAATTTCGGTTGACAGTGTTCCTGTTCTGGACATTTGCGGCATCGTTTAACTGCTATTATGTGTTATTTTTTGAAAGTGGCAAACATATAACGCCTTCGACCATCGGTATTATGATGTCGTTATACACGATTGCCACGATGGTTGGACAGTCGTTCTGGGGCTACTTGTGCGACAAGTTTGATTCGATAAAGAAAGCGTTTGTGCTGGCGGCAGTGCTGTCCTGTATAATAATCGGTACGTTTCCGTTTAATGACAGCATCGTAACGTTGTATATTGCGATGGCAGCGCTTGGCTTTTTAATGCCGCCGATGTCGCCGATGGTTGATTCGTGGCTATTGAAGCATCTGAGCAAAGTTGGGCAGGAAACCAAATTTGGCACGGTGCGGGCGTTTGGATCGTTAGGCTGGTCGCTCACGGCCTGCGCCACGGCGTACATGATCAGTTGGTTTGGCTGGAATATCATGTATTTTGAAGGCGTTGTTGCCGCGTTACTGATGCTTGTAACCGTCTCGTTTATTGATGACGTATCGTTGCGGTCGGTAGTAAATCCGCAAGCTGAGCAAGCTAAAATCACTCCATGGAAAGCAGCCCGTGAACTGTTGCGCGACCGCGCCTATCTGTTTATCGTGGTGGTACTGTTCTTTCAGTTTTTTGGGTTACAGACGGCGTATAATTATTTGGGCTTGATTATGAAAAACGCCGGTGGCGATGTAATAAATCTGGGCTGGACTTTTTTTATTGATGCCGGTAGCGAATTGCCATCGATGTTTCTCTCGGTCTGGCTACTGAAACGGTTTCCGCAGAAGCGGATAATAATGGTCGCCGTGTCATTGTATCTGTTGCGGTTTTTGTTGATTCTCTATTTCCAGACCGCGACGGCGGTAATGCTTACTTCGGTTTTGCAGGGTTTTGCCTTTGGCTTGTTGCTGACCTCGGTGCGTAACTATATTTATCTGGTCGCGCCCAGCCATCTAAAAACGATGGCATTCACTGTCGGCGAAGCGATTTATCTTAATCTGGCGGTAATAATTGGCGGAATTTTCGGTGGATTGGTTGTGGAGTTTTACGGGGTATATTCACTGATAATGGTTTGCGCGCTCTCAGTTTGTGTTGCACTATCATTATTGTTTGTAAACTGCTTTGTGCTCCGAAAAGGTTAATTATCTTTACAGAAGCGCTCAATAATGGTAATCTAAATTGAGAAATTTTTATTGAGGAGAAGAACTATGAAAAAAACTTTATTGGTATTGTTGCTATGTCTGGCAATTACAGGGGTGGTATCAGCGACACCGCTTACTGATTACTCGGCAGGAAAAATTCAGATTGATTTTGGTTTGGGCTGGGCGATTGACGGGACTAGTGGTACTGGTAGCGGATTTGGCGGCGCTATTATTAATGACGGATTTGGCGGCAGCAGCAGCGGTCTTGCCGGCAATCTCGGTGTTACCGTGGGGCTGAGCAGCAATTTCGCATTGCGGTTGAAGAACAATAGTTTCTGCGGTAGCACTTATTCGTATTCATACCTGAATCCGGTTACTGGCAACACTGACAACATTTCCGGTACAGGTTATATTTCAGATACCGAGTTGGATTTTATGTATCAGGCATTGACGTTGGATAGCAGCCCGGTATCGTTGACTGTCTTAATTGGTTTTGATGTTCCGGTACTTGGAGCGACTGTGACGGATTCCAACTGGAATAATTACTATGGATATTCTACCGGAAATATTTATCAATTTAACATGATTGGTGGCGGATTCCTGGGCGGCTTGCAGTTGGTAGCGCCGATTAATGACTCGACGAACTTTTATGCGAACGGCGATCTTGGCACTTCGCATTGGGGGCTTGGTGCCGGTGTTGGATTTGCGTTAAATCCGCAATTTGATATTAACGTCGGGGTGGATTTCAAAAGCTTTAATGTCAACTCGGTTAACAGTAATTTGAACGGAACTATTTATGCTACCCAACCGAATGTTGGAATATCTTACCGGTTCTAGAAAAAAGTTAAGGCTCCTTCGTTTTGAAGGAGCCTTTTTCTATGTTCATTCTTAAATTGTTTTCTTAAAATGATTTCTTTGTGTCGCCGATAAAGAATAGTCCGATCAATACTAGTGGTACAATAAATCCATAGGCAAGCGTATTGACATTGCTAAAGGTATAGCCATTCTGGTTCAATAATTCAAATAATTGAAGGCTCGCGGCGCTGAGTGTAATAAATGAATAACCGATAATAACTGCCGCGCGAAAACTGCGCGTAGCAAACGGTGCTATCAGTCCCAGAAGCCCCAGACTCAGACTGTAGAGACTAAGGTCATATTGTAATGAAGCGGATATAGTTGTTTGAAAGGTTTGCGCAAGCGAGTAGGAATAATATAGACGCTCAATGCCGTAGAAAGTTTGGGTCATGCCGACTGTGAAAAACAGCCAGTATTTGTAAAAAATGTTCATGAAATCAGGTTGGCGTAGGCGTGATTTTTTCGCTTTAGCCAGGTTGTAGTGCAATAAGCTCAAAACAACACCCAAAGCGAGCAACAATAATTGAATCATAATTTCTCCCCCAAAAACTGGCTAGCGTCATTCTTGTCATAAAAGCATTCAAAGACATTCTAACATCATACGAGATCAAAAACAAATATTGTAGTGAAAATGGTTGAACGCAGGATTGTTTTGTTTTTTGTCGAATAATAACAGAGTACATTCTGTGAGAAAATAATTCGGAGCGTGAAAAATGGAATGGTGGAAGCAATCAGTTGTTTACCAAGTATATCCAATGTCGTTTTGTGATAGCAACAACGACGGCATGGGTGATATTCGCGGTGTTATCGGCAAACTGGATTACTTAAAGTTGTTGGGAATTGACGTGATTTGGTTGACGCCGGTTTATGCATCACCGCTGGACGATAATGGTTATGATATTTCTGATTATTATTCAATAAACCCACAATTTGGCAGTTTGGCTGACTTGGAAGAGTTATTACAGCAAGCACATATACGGAACATGAAATTGATTATGGATTTGGTGGTCAATCATACCAGCGACGAACACCCCTGGTTCAAGAGCGCAATTGTTGATGTGAATTCGCCCTATCGCGAGTATTACATTTTTTCGGACAAAGTTGCGACCACACAACAAAGTTTTTTTAGTGGCAGTGCTTGGGAGTATAACGAGCAAGCCAAACAATATTATTTTCATCAATTTTCCAAACGCCAGCCGGATTTAAACTGGGATAATGCGAAAATGCGCCGGGATGTTTATACGATGATTAACTGGTGGCTGGATAAAGGGATTGATGGGTTTAGATTGGATGTTATTGATCTTATTGGTAAAGAGCCATACACCGGGACAATGAATCTTGAAAAAGCGCACCGTCTTTTGCAGGAAATGCACATAGCTTGTTTTGCTGGTCGCGATGTGTTGACGGTCGGTGAGACACCGCTTGCCACGGCTGGGACGGCGTGGTTGTTTTCGGCGCCCGAACGTCGCGAGTTGTCGATGGTGTTTGGCTTTGAGTTTGTTGCGCTTGACGAAGTGTCAGGTGAAGGTAAGTGGGAACTTAGAAAATTGCAATTGGCCGAATTGAAAGAAGTGTTTTCCAAATGGCAAATCAAACTACATAATAACGGTTGGAATTCGTTGTTTTGGTCGAATCACGACCAGCCGCGGATTGTATCCCGGTTTGGCGATGATATGGAGCATCGGGTTGTCAGTGCGAAAATGCTGGCAACGCTGTTGCACGGCCTTCAAGGTACGCCGTATATTTATCAGGGTGAAGAAATCGGCATGACTAATGTGAAGTTGAATCTTGATGAATATCAGGATGTTGAAACCCGAAATATGGTCCGGGAAAAATTGGCGGCCGGTTGGTCAATGGATAAGATAACGGAAGCTATCTATGCCAAGGGACGCGATAATGCCCGCACACCGATGCAATGGAATGCTACGCCCAACGCCGGATTTTCTACCACTATGCCGTGGTTGGCAATTAACCCGAATTATCACAGCATTAATGTGGCGGAAAATTTGTTTGATGCTGACAGTATTTTCTTTTATTATCAGAAACTGATCAAATTGCGGCGTGAACACCCGGTTATTGTTAATGGCGATTATAAGCTGTTGTTCGCTGATCACCCGGCAGTATTTGCCTATGAACGGACGTTAGATGATGTGAAATTAACGGTTATTTGCAATTTTTATCAACCGACGGTAGAAATAAATATTGATGTTACTTGCAAGAAGGTGTTGATTGCAAATTATTCCAACCAAATAGCGACAAATGAAGTGCTAACGTTGCGAGCATACGAGGCCATAATGTTGTTGGAACCCCGACACGGTTAGTGAGGTAAAAATGTCAAAATATGTAATAGCTTTAAAAGATCCGGGCTGTAAAAATGTTGCAAAAGTTGGCGGAAAAGCGGCCAATCTTCATTTGCTGACAGCGGCCGGTTATAACGTTCCTTCGGGCTTTTGCATAACAACCAATGCCTATCGGGATTTTGTGCAGGCGGATGAAATATTGTCCGGGTATTTTACTGAACTAGCACCGTTAACCGCTGAAGAGGTTGACGCCATTGCCTTGTTGAGCCATAAGATTTGTGAACATTTATATGCGCGAAAAATACCCGAATCAATTGTAGCGGATATTTTACGCAAACTTAATAAACATGGTGTGGTTGATGCCTATGCCGTACGGTCGAGTTCAGACAGTGAAGATTCTTTGGATGCTTCGTTTGCCGGTATTCACGAAACTTATCTCAACGTAACTGGTGAAGAAAATTTACTGACAGCAGTGCGTGATTGCTGGTTGTCGTTGTTTTCTGAACGGGCAATAGCTTATCGAATTAATAAAGGATTCAGGCATTCGAGTGTAGCAATAGCTGTAGTAGTGCAAAAACTGGTTGTTGCTGAGGCCTCGGGCGTGATGTTTACTGCTGATCCGGTGAACAACGATCGCGATACTGTGTGTATTGATGCTAATTTTGGGCTGGGTGAGTCAATTGTATCCGGTACGGCGAATGCTGACCATTACCGGGTTACGCGCGGCAAAATTTGCGATAAGCGAATCACAGTTAAACACATCGCTGCAAATATAGATGCTGACGGTGGTATTGATTATGAAAAGGTAGCTTTGGACAAGCAAAATCTGCAGGTGCTTCCAGATTACGAAATTCTCCAGTTGGCTGCGCTTGGACAATCAATCCGAAAAACATTCGCTAGCGAACAGGATATTGAGTGGTGTTGGTGCGCGGGGGAATATTATATTGTGCAAAGCCGGCCAATAACCACGTTGTTTCCGGTTTGGCAGTTTGCAGACAATCGGCCGCGAATTCTGTTTTCTTATGCACACTGGCAGATGATGACACGCCCGATATCGCCGTTGGGTTGTTCGCTTTGGCGGTTGATGTTTCCGATTGGAAAGAAACAGCTTACGGCCGAGAGCAGTTATATGGCGCCGTTAGCCGGGCGGTTATATATTGATGGTACCGAGGTGTTATATTTTAAAATTTTTCGAAAATTGTTACCGAAAATCATCGGACTGTTGGATGTTACTATGGGAAGAGCTGTTGCTGTGGCATGTAACCGCCCACGGTTTTTACGGACAACACGATCCGGGATTGCGATAATAATGCGGTGGGCGAAAGTTGTCATACCAATAATTTGGCGTGCCGGATTTTGCATTTTATGGATTAATTCAGCGGAGTATTTCACCCGGGCGGCAGGCTACCGGGAAAAAGTTGCTACTGCTTTGAATAATGATTTGGCAGCAGCAATTGATGATGCCGGTGCAATTAAATTGATTCAGGAATCGGCTGGACGGTTTGAAGCGATTAAGCTGGCGCATTTTATTACTTTTGGAGTACTGTCTGAGAAATGCATCCGGTATTTATTTAGGAAATGGAGCAACAGCGAAGTAGACTTCACTGTATTAACAAAGGCTGTGCCCAACGATATTTCCGGAGAAATGGGTTTGGCGTTTGGTAATTTAGCCGAAATGGTGCGGGATAATGTCGATCCGCTTGCAGACTTGGAGCCGTCAATCGTTGCCGTGGTAATTCGCAAGCTGATTGTGCAAGACGGTAAGTTTGTGGCGGCGATGAATGAATTTTTAGGGAAATACGGAATGCGTTGTTCGGGCGAAGTTGATGTCGCATGTCCGCGCTGGCGGGAAAATGCCGTTATATTTGCGGCGCCGATTTGTAATCACATTCGCTGTAATCCAAAAAATCAACAGCAAGCGCGGTTTCGCGAAAGCGAACACAATGCTGGGGAATATATGGCACAATTGGTTGAGTGTGTAGGACAAACCCGGGGTGGCTGGGTAAAGGCAAGAATCGCAAAACGCTTGCTCGAAATCTATCGGAATACATTCGGATTGCGTGAGTATCCGAAATACTTGATGATGACCCTGTTTGATATCTATCGAAAAAAACTTTTAGCAATTGGCAACAAACTTGCAAAAAACAGAATCATTGGAGACGATAAAGATGTCTTTTGGTTATCGCTCGACGAATTATATGATTTGCTAAAAACGGGACGTGATAATCAACTGTTGAACCGGATAGCGGAGCGAAAAACAGAATACAGCAATTTTGGAAGAATGCAACCGCCACGAGTGATTACCGAGAGCGGGGAGATTGTCACTGCTGTTCAGGAAGGGGGCTCTGAATCAACCGGTTGTTTATTTGGAACAGCAGTGTCGGCCGGAGTTGCAACAGGGCGTGCACGGATTGTTTTTGATCCTAGTCTCGTACAAATTGAGCGCGGCGATATTCTGATAGCGCCTTATACTGATCCGGGTTGGACGCCGTTATTTATGTCGGCCAGTGCGTTGGTAACAGAAATTGGCGGTTTGATGACACATGGCACGGTCGTCGCGCGGGAATATGGAATTCCGGCGGTGACCTGTGTTGATAATGCCACAACAAAAATTTGCGATGGCCAAATAATAAGAGTAGACGGCAATCGTGGTTGCGTGGAAATAATCGACTGAATACCAATATCGACGAAAAAGGGGCCGTGTAGAAAGGAAAACTTTCTACACGGCTCTTTTTTCGGTTGTATGGACAAAAACCGGGATAAATTTCGGATGAACAGCAGATTTCAGAAAGAAAAGTTGGTTTGTTCTGAT
>JBAYGT010000013.1:0-68892 GCA_041666525.1 Negativicutes bacterium | reverse complement strand
TATTATACCAAAAACCGGTTAGTATCGCTCTTCTTTTCAGCGCTACTAACCGGCTTTCCTTGGTTTTGTGTTTTGTATTCTTTTGTATCGTTATTGCGCTACGGCTTTTTACACAGCCCCTTTATTTATATTATAGCCGATTCGATAAAATCGAGCAGTATTTGCTTCTTTTCGGCGTCAAGCCTTAACCGCGGCTTTATCACAATGCTGTTGTTTAGCATACTAACAGTAACTGCCGTACTAAAAAACAATTTCTCTACAAATGGCTTTAGTTCCTCGGCATCCTGCCATGGTTGCTTGAACATTCCAACAACTTTTTGACCAACATCAATCGTCCAACAATTGTTTTCAACAGCTATCGCCATCTGGTTGCTTTCAAGTTTACTCGTCAGTAGCGGCAACACATATTTTATAAATTTATAACTGTCCAACCGAAATCGGATTTTTACATCGCCACCATCACGCCGAATTTCGAAAGCACGAAATTTCAGCGTAAAATCAAGCTCGCCGATAATTGGAAACCTTCTGCTTACTGTTATATCAAAACCGTCAGTAATAAATCCAACCGATTTAACGGACGAACCTGCAAGTTTGTTTTGTAACATTGCGCGCATCGGCGCAGTCAATGGTACAATCAAACTTCCGGATTGCAAACTTAACCTTGTCTGCGTTTGAATACATTCCTTAATAAAACCAACAAGCAACTGTCTCACAACAACCTCCAATAATTAAATAACTCCTGCAAACATTCGCTGATATCCGCATGAATAACAATACCAAATTCCGAATCAACACTGGTTGTTTGCAAATTGATTATTGCCTTGTTGCTATGCGAAAAATAACGCGGAATCATATTCACCGGTGCCACTTCCAGACTTGAACCCATAACCAGCAGAAAATCAAAGTTGTCAATTCTGCGCATCAAGTCATCAAAATCATTCGGTAAGCCGTCACCAAACAAGGTAATATCGGTATCAAAACGCCGGTTACAGCACGGCGTTTTGGGGACCTCGATGCCATTGTATAGCTCAAGAACCTGCTCCGTCGAATATTTTTTACCACACCCCAAACAGGGCATTGTTGCTGCCGTACCGTGCAGCTCGTATACTATAAAATTTTCGCTTGTAAACCGTTTATGCAAACCGTCGATATTTTGCGTGACAATTGTTGCTTCTAGCCCGCTATCACCTAGTTTTCGCAACCACTCATAAGGTTCGTCGCTGGTTATCTCCCTAAACTCTGTATACATTTTCTTGAAAGCAATAAAAAATTCGGCCTGCGCGTAAGTAAATCCGTCACGGGAAAACAAGTACTGATTGCGTTTGCCGTTTGGACCGTTCCAAATACCGGTTGGCGAACGAAAATCCGGAATACCGCAAGCCGTAGACATTCCAGCTCCGGTCAAAATCAACAAATTGGTTGCCGACCGTAGTTTCTCCGCCAATAAATTAATTTCTTGCATGATTATTTCCCGTTAAGCACTTTCAACAGCAGCGGCGGATTGTTAGTTGTTATTGCGTCCACCCCTAAAGCAATATACTTTTTCATATCGCTTTCTTTATTTATAGTCCAAACGCTAATCAACTTTCCGTGGGCATGGGCAGCATTGATTTCAGCGGCAGTTGCCAAATTGAAATTTGGTGATGCAATTTCTGCGTTATATTGCTCGGCAAACTGCCATGCCGGAATTTTCAACGCCTCACCGTATAAAACTCCGCAGCGGATTTTCGGTTCAATCTGTCTCACTGTTTTACAGCTCTCCGGATCGAAAGAAATAACCAGTACTTTATCTATCATGTTCTTAGCACGAATACAATCAACTACCTTTTGCTCGATTCCCGGATATTTTTGTCCGCCATATTTAATTTCGATAACCACTCCGCATTTTCCCTGCGCAAGATTAAGTGCCTGTTCCAACAACGGCACCCGCTCCCCGGCATATAACGGGTTGAATTTTATACCGGCATCCAATTGCTTTATTTCCGCCAATGTCATATCACAAATTTCGCCTTTACCATTTGTCGTACGGCTGACATCACCATCATGCATCACAACAAGCTGTCCGTCTTTGCTGACATGCACATCCAATTCAAAATAATCACAACCCCAGAAAATACTATTGGCAAAAGCAGCAAGTGTGTTTTCCGGCGCCAAATCTGCGCCGCCGCGATGTGCAATTACCAACGGCCGTGCCAAACCAGTTGTCGTTAACAAAAATGTCACTAGCAAAGTCAAAACAAACAGCCTAATCATTTCAATTCTCCTTTGGATTGTTTTGGTCGTTCAATTTAAAATATTACGCCCGACTTCAAAATAATATTAGCGTAGGGCGAGCATTCACCGGTGCGGATAATTGCTTTACAGTTCTTCGTTTTTTCTTTGAACTGTTCATGACCGCAATACTCTATCGAAGTTTTTTCATCAAATAAATCTTCAATTGCTTGCGCAATTTCATAATTCTTAACACATATTTCTTCTGCCAAGATAACTTCTTCAACCTGCATATCCGCCAGCACCGCTTCCAGTGTTTCCAAAAACGATGGCGAACCGAGTTTGAGTGCAATATCAATTCGCTTGACACCTTCGGGAATCGGCAAACCGCAGTCGGCGATACAAATGCTGTCGGCGTGCCCCATATCAGCCAAAACTTTTGCAATTTCCGAATTTAGCATCCCCTGCTTTTTCATACATTCCTCCATAACATTGCATTACGGCAAAAAATGATAAGTCTTATTTGTGATAATTGCCACGGATTGTCTGAGCAAGTTTATATATTTTCATTGCCAAACTTAACTTACGCTTATCAAACGGAACAATATTATTTACAATAAAGCCAGGCAATTGAAACATTAGCTGTAACAGCAATTTCAAAAAGGTAACCAGTCGATAAAAATATACCGGCGGATTTTTACTCATAATCTTCATTCTCACTATGTCGGTTATTGTATTTTGCTTTTGTCTCTACACTTTCGGTTACTTTTAACTTTAGTACATTATAGCTTAATGACCACTTGTTTACAAAGCATTATCAATTTATAAATAAGCGCACCAAGCTTACCAAATATTGTTCCAGCGATAACCCCAACCAAAACATCAGTTGGATAATGTTGTCCGAGATATATACGGCTGTAGCCTACCACCAAACCAGCACAGTATAAAAACAATTTGATGAACCGGTTTTTAACTATCGACGCCACCAGCACCACCGGCACAAAAGCGTTGGCTGCATGGGCCGAATAAAAACTGGCGTCTTTTAATTTATAATCATTTATTATCCGAATCTTTTTGTCATTAACAAAAGGGCGCTTTCGCTTAACTTTATTTTTAGCAATCAGAACAACCAACTCACTTAACAGCATCATCAAAATTATCAGCGAAATCAGTAATCTTGGTGACCGCTTTCTAAATACAAAATACAAAACCGAAAAAACAATTATTTGCAACGGAATTTTATTCAAGCGCTCGCTGACAAACCACATCAGCTTATCGGCCCATGGGGTGTGATTTTTGTTTATCAGTAGTAGAAGTTTTTTATCTAATTCTAAAATAGCGTTCATCAACACTCCCACAAGCTATTTTTGCCGTCAATCACTTTGTCTTAATAATGTCAGCACATTTAGCACCTGCAATTCCACACCCATCCGCAGCACACTGTCATCAATATCAAAATTATCTTCATGGGCGTTGCGCGGTTCACCATACGCCGGATTCCAGGTACCGATAGTGAAGAAGCCGCTCGGTGCACAATCTGCAAAATAGGAAAAATCTTCACCGCCCATTTCCGGCTGCGGGATGAAGTAATTTTTAAAGCCAAGCACTTCAGAATTCCGGGCAATCTTGTCGATAATAGCCGGATCATTAAATAGCGCCGGATAATCTGCGTTGATTTCTGCCAAACAACTGCCGCCAAACCCCAAACAAAGGCTCTCGCAAATCGCCTTGATTCGTTCGACAACTTCGCCGCGTTTTTCTTTGGTTAACGTACGCAGTGTTCCGCTCAGTACCACTTCATCACAAATAATATTATCTGCCGTTCCACCGTTCATCTGCCCGATGGTCAGCACCACCGAATCCAGCGGATCAACGCTGCGACTGACAACTGACTGCAACGCCACCACGAGCTGCGAAGCAATTAATATCGCATCGATACCAGTGTGCGGATAGGCACCGTGCGATTGTTTGCCACGTACGGTTATCCGGACATCGTCGATTGCAGCACAGGTTTTGCCGGGAATTAAGCCGATTGTCGCAAACGGCTGCAGATTTTCAGTATGCCAGCCAAGCACATAGTCTACTCTCGGATTCTCCATGCAACCCAATTCGATCATTTTTTTGGCGCCGCCGATATTCTCTTCGGCAGGTTGAAAAAACAATTTAACGCTGCCGGAAAACTTGTGTTTATTATCGTTTAGCACTTTTGCCACGCCTAACAGCACTGCCGTATGCGCATCGTGTCCGCAGGCATGCATAATGCCAGGAATTGTTGACGCATAAGCACAATCGACCTTTCGATCGTCCATCGGTAATGCGTCGATATCCGCCCGCAACGCCACAACTTTTCCGGGCTGCTTTCCTTCGATTATTCCAATCACCCCGGTATCATAAGCGCTCAATTTCCAAGGAATACCTAACTCGCTCAAACATTCTTGAATCTTTTTGCTGGTACGAAATTCCTCTCCACCAAGCTCTGGATGCATATGGAAGTCACGACGCACATTAATAACCCAATCATTTATTTTACTGACACTGTCTTTGATTTGTTGAATATCCATGTTTTGCTCCTTTTAAAACTTTAGTTGTGATAAATATTTCTACATATAATCAGATATTCCTGCTTCGTAATCGATTTATTTTTATATCGGTCTTTTATGATGCAGGTATTTTAGTACACTGCGTCGAATTTACTAATTTATGAGACAAATAACGTTCAGGAGTTACAGATGAAAACCATAATTGAACCTTTCCGAATCAAGATGGTAGAACCAATATCCATGACCACTCGTGAAGAACGCGAACGCTATCTGAAAGCCGCCGGTAACAATTTGTTTTTGCTCCGCGCCGAACACGTAATAATTGATTTATTGACTGACAGCGGTACTGGCGCCATGAGCAGCGAACAATGGGCCTCATTGATGCGCGGCGATGAATCTTATGCCGGAGCCCGCAGTTTTTATCGATTGGAAGCCGCCGTTCATGACATCATGGGTTTACCGCTCGTCATGCCGGTTCATCAGGGCCGTGCTGCCGAGAAAATTCTATTCTCAGTCATCGGCGGTCCGGGTAAAGTCATTCCTAACAACAGCCATTTCGATACGACCCGCGCAAATTGCGAAGCCACCGGCGCCAAAGCGCTTGATCTGGTAATCGACGAAGCCTATAATCCCAAGCTGCGCCATCCATTTAAAGGCAACATGGATATCGACAAACTCGAGCGCTGCTTTGCAGAATATGGAGCTGCCAATATTCCGGCAGTAATGATGACAATAACCAACAACAGCGGCGGCGGCCAACCGGTAAGCCTTGCCAATCTGCGCGCCGTTAAAGCCGTTTGCGACAAATATGGCAAGCCACTTATTCTCGATGCTTGCCGGTTTGCAGAAAATGCCTACTTTATCAAACACCGCGAAGCCGGTCAGGAAAACCGATCAGTCAAGGAAATCGTCCGCGAAATTTTTGATCTTTGCGATGCATCAACCATCAGCGCCAAGAAAGACGGCATCGTCAATATCGGCGGTTTGCTGTTGATGCGCAATCAGGAGTGGTTTGACGAAGCGAAAAATGTCCTCATCCTTACTGAAGGATTTCCGACTTATGGCGGACTGGCCGGGCGCGACCTTGACGCGCTGGCCACCGGACTGTATGAAGTTCTCGATGAAAACTATCTCCTCTACCGCATCCGTTCAACCGAATTCGTCGGCGAAAAACTACTGGCATGCGGCGTACAAATTATCGAACCGACTGGCGGCCACGCCGTTTATATCGACGCTCAGGCGTTTTATCCGCACATCCCGCGCGAACAATTGCCCGGACAGGTGCTGGCTTGCGAACTTTACAAAGCCGGTGGCATCCGCAGTTGTGAAATCGGCAGCGTAATGTTCAATGAGCACGGCGACTACAAAGGACTGGAATTAGTACGACTGGCAATCCCGCGCCGAGTCTATACCCAGTCGCACATGGAATATGTCGCCGAAGTTGTTGAGGAAGTATTCCAAAATCGCGCCAACGCCCGCGGTATGAAGATTGCCAAAGCGCCAAAAGCGTTGCGGCACTTCACTTGTGAATTTGATTATTGCGAATAGTTTAAAACATAAAAGACCGCCGTGCAGGATTGCCGGCGGTCTTTTATATTTCTAGCTGTTAATTAGTTCGCGCGTTTTTACAACAAACTATTACAGTAAAAAGTGCAATTGTTTATTTTTTGTAAATTGCTCCAACCGGCGCTTGATGCAATGCTGTTACCGTCACTTCGCAAATCTGAACGTGTTTTGGCTGTACTGCGGTGTATACAACAATATCGGCAATATCTTCCGGCGTAAGCGGAGTAATTCCGGCATAAATTTTCTTGGCCCGCTCACTATCACCTTTAAAACGCACCATCGAAAACTCAGTTTCAACCATCCCCGGCTGAATATTGGTAACTTTTATCGGCTTATCTACCATTTCCATCCGGATGGCATCGGTAATAAATTTAACTGCGGCTTTGCTAGCACAATATACCGCACCGTTGATATAGGGATAGATTCCGGCGACCGACCCGATATTGATTATCTGTCCTTCATTCTCAACGATACCCGGCAGCAACTCTTTGCAAACATTAAGCACCCCTTTGACATTAGTGTCGATCATAACATCCCAGTCATCCGAGTTACCATCGACAACTTTTTCCATTCCCAGCGCCAGTCCGGCATTGTTAATAAGTATATCCACATTTTTCCCGCCGCACGGCAACTGCGCTATTGCTGTCTTGATTGCGACGCGGTCACGCACGTCCATTTTCAATGCAATGACTTTAATGTTATATTTTTGTTCAAGTTCGGCAGCCAGTCCGATTAGTTTATCAATATTTCGTGCAGTCAAAACTAAATTTGCGCCCTGTTCGGCAAACGCTCGCGCGCAAGCTGCGCCGATACCGCTGGAAGCTCCGGTAATAAAAACAATTTTCCCCTGAAGTTTGGTTTTCATTTTTTCATCCTCACACTTAACATTTTCTTTTCATGCTATAATTCGTTTTCTGATCTTCCACAAGACGATCATTTTGAGCAATTTATAGGCAATCGTCATTGTCCGTGGATTGAGAATAATTTTTTTATTAAAAACCGCATCGACTAATCCGTCAATTTCAACCAAATTACTGTTTTGCATATATTTGGTAATAGTTTTGTCCAGCGCAAACTTTTCTTTGAGCAGCAAGTTAAGCCGGTTTTGATAACCGGACACGTCGCCATCCAGTATCGCACGCGCCGCCAAGGTGCCGCTTATACATGCCAAATCAATTCCTTCGCCGCTGAATTCCGAAGTTATTCCGGCGGCATCTCCGACAAGCAAAATATTGTCATGGACAAGCTTATTCGGTCTGGATATTGGGAGAAATCCGCCGCCCCTACCCGTAATCGTCATAGTTTGCAAATTTTCCAAGCGAATAACTTCATCAAGTTTTTGCCACAAATTAACTGTTTTGCCCTTCGTATCAGTACGATATCCGATACCAACATTGGCACTTTGATCGTCTTTGGGAAATATCCAATAGTAGCCGGGCATGTTCTCGGCGGGAATATCGGGAAGAAAGCCAATCAAAATTGATTTTTTGAACTTAGAAAAATCGCCGCGCAACTCGTATTGACAAGCAACGTTGAATTTATTTAAATATTCGCTATGAAAACCATAGGCCTGACCGGTAACGGAGGGCGCACCGCTGCAATCAATGATGAAATCAAATTCCTGACTCAATTGTCTTAACTGCGCTGGTAAGATTTCCTTGTTTTCATGAATTTTCACTCCAAGCCCAACAGCCTCCGCCGCCAATCCACGCTGCCAAGCGCTTCGGTCCATCATCCAAAGGCGGTTGTATTTTGCAACCGCCTTCGTATATGTATTATGAGCATGAACAATAATGTTTTCTACTGTATAACGATATCCATATCGGGGTTGTTGTAGCGTTCCAAAAAAATCAAATATACACTCTCCGCAAACAATTCCTTCACCCACGCAGCGTTTTTCGAATACTGTTACTTCTGCGCCGTGAGTTGCAGCTGTTATGGCTGCATACACCCCCGCAGGCCCGGCTCCAATAATAGCTATTTTCATTTATGCCTCTTGCTATATTAAAAATTTCTACGAACTTTGTTTGTGTTCCTCAGCCAGCATCCGTTTGTCCATAATTCTGATAAACGGCAGATAAATTGCCATACCGACAAAAATATCAAACAACTGCAGGAACGAACCGCTGATTGAGCCGGTTACCAGCCAACCTTGAATGAGCGGCGGCGTTGTCCATGGCAAAAACACTCCGGTCGGTTTTGCGACAATATCAAAATACATGGCAAAATAATTTATCACCACCATTACTATCGGTGCAATGGAAAAAGGGATTATCATCAACGGATTGAGTACAATCGGCAGACCAAACATTATTGGTTCATTAATGTTGAATAACGCCGGTGCTATCGCCAAACGCGACAATTCCTTATATTGTTCGGAATGACTTTTTATAAGCATAATCAGCACCAGCGCCAGAGTTGCGCCAGCACCGCCCATCCAGATCAAATCATAGAATTGTTCGGTAATAATATTGGGCGGTAACAAACCAGCCTTGATCGCAAGAATGTTTTGTTCCTGCAGCGGCATCCAAACCGGCCGCAAAAAACCGCTGGTAATCGAACCGCCATTCAAGCCAATCGTCCAAAATAGCGTCGTTGCAAAAACAGTCAATATTGCGCCCGGCAGCGAATTCCCAATCAAACTCAACGGCGCCGTGACTGTAGCATTAATAAACCCGGTCAATGTTTCAAAAGGAGTTAGTGCAAAGCCGATACGGATAAATAACGCTACCGTTATCGCACACCCGGCAGGAATAAGCGCCGCAAACGATCGCGCCACTCCCGGGGGTACACCGTCCGGCATTTTTATCACGATTCCCTTTTGCACAATTTTTCTGAATATCTCAACCGAAACTATCGCCATCAGCAACGCCACAAATAAACCGCGTGACCCGATGTACTGCGCTGGAATTGCGCCGACAACTTTATCACCAACTACAACGCCAAACGGGATGGTTATAAGAAAACAAACCAATCCGGTGATTCCAGCGGCCAGCGTATCCACTTTATAGGACAATGCCAGTTTGTAAGCAACAGCTGTTCCGACAAAAATCGACATAATCCCGAAAGTCGCATCAGCCGGTAAACCGACGTAAAAATCCCATTTCGCGCCAAAGATGCTTTTCATTAAGCTTGAATAACCCGGTAACGGAAAATTGGCAACAATCAAGAACAACGAACCGATAATCATAAACGGCATGAATACGATAAATCCTTCGCGAATCGCTGACAAATGCCGTTGCCCCGACACTTTAACAGCAGCGGGCATAATTTTTTCTTCGAGAAACCAACTAAACCAGTTCATAATGCCTCCAAAATAATTTGCAATCATAGCCATCAATTTTTCATTACATAGGTACTGCATAGTAATTCGTCAGCAAACCCTAACTTCCTGCTACAATACAAAAAAATCTCTGAATTTATTCAGAGATTTTTGTATTCTTTATTTTGTTCCAAAAATCCGGTCACCAGCATCACCCAGGCCCGGTACAATATAACCATGGTCGTTCAGACACTCATCCACCGCTGCGACAAATATTTCCACATCCGGATGCGCCTTGTTAATCGCCTTCACGCCCTCAGGCGCAGCGACCAGACACATGAGTTTGATATTTTTACCGCCTTTTTGTTTTATCAACGTAATCGCTGCATCAGCTGAACCGCCGGTTGCCAGCATCGGATCGACAACCACAATTTCGCGTTCTTCAATGTCCGGTGGTAATTTGCAATAGTATTCATGCGGAATAAGTGTAACCGGGTCACGATAGCAACCAATATGGCCAATTTTCGCCGCTGGAAGCAGCTTAACCAAACCTTCGACCATGCCCAATCCGGCACGCAGAATCGGCACCAAAGCAATTTTGCGGCCTTCAATTAAATAAGCCTTGCACTTGACAACCGGTGTTTCTATTTCAACTTCAACCAGCGATAAATCACGGGTAATCTCATAACCCATCAGCATCGCAACCTCATCTAGCAATTCACGGAACTCCTTGGTACCGGTATTTTTATCGCGCATCAAAGTAAGTTTATGCTGAATCAACGGATGATTAATTATTTTGACTTTCATATAACCCTCTCCTCACACTAGTTCATCTCAACATTAAAATATCACTGATTAACATACATCGGATACTTGGCACAGATAGCCGCTACCCGTTGGGCAGCTTGTTCTCTGATGGCCTCACTGTCCGGATTCGTCAGCACCAATTTAATTATCGCGGCGATTTCTTTCATATCGTCCGTATTCAAGCCACGGGTTGTTGCCGCCGGTGTCCCGATACGGATGCCGCTGGTAATAAACGGGCTTGTCGGATCAAAAGGAATGGCATTCTTATTAACAGTAATACCAATTTCGTCCAACAACTTTTCCGCCACTTTACCTGTCAAGCCAATATTTCGCAAATCGACCAACATTAAATGATTGTCGGTTCCGCCAGAAACCAGGTTAAAACCATTTTCAGTCAGCGCAGTAGCCAAGGCCTGCGCATTGTCAATTATTCGTTGTTGGTATTCGACAAATTCCGGTTGCAGGGCTTCTTGCAGCGCAACTGCTTTGGCCGCAATGATATGCATCAAAGGACCGCCCTGGATGCCGGGGAAAATTGCTTTGTTGATTTTTGCTGCCCATTGTTCCTTGCAAAGAATCAAACCGCCACGCGGTCCGCGCAACGTTTTATGCGTAGTCGTGGTTACAATATCAGCATGCGGTACCGGACTTGGATGCAGACCAGCGGCCACCAATCCGGCAATGTGTGCCATGTCTACCATGAAAACCGCGCCAACTTCGCGGGCAATTTCACCCATCGTCGCAAAATCAATCTCGCGCGGATAAGCGCTTGCCCCGGCAATTATCAGTTTCGGTTTGTGCTCGACTGCCAAGCGGCGCACTTCAGCGTAATCAATATAAAATGTTTTTTCATCTACGCCGTAAGGCACAATATTATAGTAGCTTCCCGACATGTTTACCGGGCTTCCGTGCGTCAAATGACCACCATGCGCCAAGTTCATACCGAGAATAGTATCGCCGGGACGCAAAAATGCAAAACATACTGCCATGTTCGCTTGCGCGCCGCTATGCGGTTGAACATTAGCATGTTCAGCACCGAACAGCTTTTTAGCGCGTTCAATCGCCAAAATCTCAACAATATCTACATATTCACAACCGCCATAATAACGTTTCCCCGGATAGCCTTCGGCGTACTTGTTGGTCAGTACTGACCCCTGAGCTTCTAACACCGCTTCAGAAACAAAATTTTCCGAGGCAATTAATTCAATTTTGTCACGTTGCCGTCCTAACTCCTGGGACATCGCCAAGAATACTTCCGGATCTTGTTTTTTAAGTATACTCATTTACTGTCTTCCTTTTTTAAAATATATACAATTTTACTGGTACTGTGCACGCTCGCCGCCGATAAGTTTCGGACGCGATTTGGCAGCCACGATCCGCGCTTCGCCAATATAGTTGTTCTCAAGCTTAAGCGGCACTGCGACGTGGCGGATATGCATACCAATCAACACACCGCCAATATCAATTCCGGCATCGGCCTTGGCAAATTCAACCACCACCGGATCGTTCATTGTTTGATAGGCAAGGCTTGCCAATGCGCCGCCGGCCTTGGGTTTCGGCACAACCGATACGATTTCCAGATGTTGCTCAAGTGCTATTTTATGATCGACAACAACCGCGCGATTAAGGTGCTCACAACATTGAAATACAACATTTATATTTTGCTCTGCAGCTTTATTTATAATAATCGGATAAATCAATTGCGCGACGTCAGTTGAACCGGCCGAACCAATTTTTTTGCCCAAAATCGCGCTGGTACTGCAGCCAATTGCTAATACTGCGCCGGCATTTAATGCTGCCAGTTCAAAAAACTCGTCCAACATTTTCTCAGTTTGTGAGCGCAACAGCTCAAAATCAATCATAATAAACTTTCACTCACTATCTTCAAGTTTCATCATCTTATCTACACGACGCTCATGACGACCGCCCTCAAACTCTGTTCCCAACCAAGTGCTGGTAATCATCCGTGCCAAACCGGCGCCTATCACTCGCTCGCCCATACACAGAACATTGGTGTTATTGTGCGCGCGGGTTGCTTGAGCCGAAAAAACATCACTGCATAATGCCGCGCGGATACCATGAATTTTGTTTGCGGAAATGCTAATGCCAATACCAGTACCGCAAATTAATATTCCCCGTTCAAACTCGCCCCGCAACATCGCCTTGCAAACGATCTCGGCAATATCAGGGTAATCTGCTGCTTCGTCATGCTGTACACCAAAATCATGGTATTCAATGTTCAGTTCATCCAGCTGCGCTTTTATTTCCGCCTTTAGGTTAACGCCGCCATGATCACTACCAATTGCAACACGCAACCGCTCGGTCAATTCGAGAAATTTCGGAAAAGAACGGTCGATCAATAATGATATTTCACCAAGACAATCAACATATTCTTCGACAGGCTTATCATAAGGGTCGAGCACATCACCGCTTTCACCGGCGTATTCTTTCAGTGTGAATACTTTTTTTGCAGAAAGCTGCGCCATGTTTTTTAGCAATTGTTTGTGTGACTCCGTCATGCACAGCACCAAATCTGCCTCTACTAATTGTTCCGGCAAGACCTGACGTGCCTGATGATTTTCCAGCGACATTCCAACGCTGGTCGCAGCAAAACGCGCACCGCGCGAGGCTGCGCGGCTGGATTCAATTGCTAAACCGGCAGAAACTACCAATAACCTGTCGGTTAAATTGTTTTCTTCAAGGCGCTTTTTCAATACCATCTCCGCCATCGGGCTGCGGCAAGTATTACCGGTGTCGACGATCAGAATTTTTTTCACAATTCCTCCAACTACGAATAACTGGTTCAATTATAAGTGTTTATAAACGGCTAGTTAATCTTACTATTTCCTGAAGCTTTTCGCAACCGGTTCATTAACGCCATTCCTATGTCTGTATCAGACCAGGTTTCGGCAAAAATTAATTCTATATTATGCTCATCCATCGTCCTAATGGCCTTAAACAAATTCGCTGCCGCCCGCTTAATTTCCTGTTTTTTTGCAAGTGCAAAGCAAAAAATATTTCCCGGCATCCGGTCGCATGTTTCCTGGCTGCCGATAAAACCGATCCGTTTGTTAACACTTTTCAGTTGTTTTTGCAGTTCGCTCCATTGATCACAATCATCAACATCGACGAGTATTAATGGCGCACGCGGCGCATAGTGCCGGTATTTCATTCCCGGCGCACGCGGTGCATCATTATCACCCAATAAATCAAATGACTGCAATGCCGCTTCACCCAATACCACTTCAATCATCTCCGCTGTAACACTACCGGGACGAAGCACCACCGGTATTTCGCCGGTACAATCAATCACTGTCGATTCAAGACCGATTTCACAGTCACCACCATCAATAATATAAGCAATTTTCGCATCCAAATCAGCTAATACCGCTGCAGCACAGGTCGGACTCGGACGACCGGACGTGTTAGCGCTTGGCGCGGCAATTGGAACGTCACTTGCCAATATCAAAGCTTGTGCAATCGGGCAGGCCGGCCAACGTACAGCTACGGTGTCCAATCCACCGCAGGTCACCGCTGGCACCAAGTCGGTTTTGCGTAAAACTACGGTCAGCGGACCAGGCCAAAACGCATCAAGCAATAACGCTGTTTTTGCATTGACTTCACAAACAATTTCGTCCAGCATCGATTCTTTGGCAATATGCAGTATCAATGGATTGTCGCTCGGACGGCCTTTGGCTGCAAATATCTTCCGAACTGCATTCGCATCCAAACCGTTTGCGCCTAGGCCGTACACTGTTTCGGTTGGAAAAGCCACTAACTCGCCTTTGCGGATTGCCTGTGCCGTTTCAGATATTACTGTCCGTGCGGCACCAGACTGGATGTCATCAATCTTATAATATTTTGTCTTCATTAACTTGGACCATTCGCCGAAATAACTACAACCCGGTCGATGCCGGAATAATCTTTTACAAATTCAACGCTTCCGTATTTATTTGCTGATTTGGCAATTTTCGCAACCGCTTCTGCCTGATTAAAACCAACTTCAAGAAACAATTTACCATTAACAGCCAAGTATTCATATGCCCGCGCCAAAATTGTCCGGTAACAACACAATCCGTCGGCATCGGCGTACAACGCCGACTGCGGCTCATATCCCAACTCTGGTTGTAATTTTCCCAGTGAAGACAGTTCGATATATGGCGGATTAGAAACGATAATATCAAATCGCTCTGACGCAATATTCGTAAACCAATCGCTGACTACGAATTCTGTCCTGACTGCTACTGAATGTTTTTCGGCATTAGCGCGCGCAATTTCTAAAGCCGCTGTCGATAAATCACTGGCTTTCATAATTAATTCCGGTAAATTGACCAACAAACTTACCGCAATTGCGCCGCTACCTGTTCCTAAATCTAATGCGCGTTTTGAATCAGCAACTTTGGCTTGTTCGATCGCTGACGCCACCAATATTTCTGTTTCCGGACGCGGTATCAGCACCGCTGGAGTTACCGTAAAATCCAGCTTATAGAATTCACGACGTCCAAGAATATACGCTAACGGTTCGTTTGCAGCCCGACGCTTAACTCGTTCTTTATAACCAGCCAATTCATCCGCAAGTAGCGGCCGGTCAAAATTAACGTACAAGTAAATTCGATCGTGTCCAAGCAAATCGGCTAATAATAGTTCGGCATCCAACCGCGCTGAACTAATCGATTTTTTTGCAAAATAATCAGCCGTCCAACTAAGCAACGTCGCAATCGTCCAAATTTGTTCCACTATTTCCCCTATCTTCAATCCCCGAAGCGGCAACTTGTTAATTAGCTTGCCGTTTGCAGTCGTGCAGCCTGATCTGCTGTTATCAACGAATCGATGGTTTCCTGTAAATCACCGTTCAATATGAATTCCAGCTTATGCAGCGTCAAACCAATACGGTGATCAGTCATACGGCTCTGCGGAAAGTTATAGGTACGAATTTTCTCACTGCGGTCACCACTGCCCACCTGATTTTTGCGCATCTCGCCAACTTCGCTGGCCTGCTGTGCTTCGGCGGCTTCCAACATCTTAGCGCGCAACATCCGCATACACTGTTCTTTGTTTTGCAGCTGCGACCGCTCGCTCTGGCAAGTAACAATAATGTTTGTCGGAACATGAGTAATTCGCACTGCCGATTCGGTTTTGTTAACATTCTGTCCGCCAGCACCGCTGGAACAGTATGTATCAATACGCAAATCACCGGTATTGATCTCAATGTCAACTTCCTGAGCTTCCGGCAAAACCGCAACTGTGACGGTCGAAGTGTGAATACGCCCGGCGCTTTCAGTCGCCGGAACCCGCTGTACACGATGCACACCACTCTCGTATTTAAGCTGCGAATAAGCACCATCACCATTAATCATAAACACTATTTCTTTATAACCACCAAGTCCGGTCGGATTCTCATCAAGAATCTCTGTCCGCCAGCCGCGGCCTTCGGCGTAACGCGTATACATCCGAAATAAATCCCCGGCAAATAACGCAGCCTCATCGCCGCCGGCACCACCGCGAATTTCCACGATAATGTTTTTGTCGTCATTAGGATCTTTTGGCAGCAGCAAAACTTTTAGTTCCTGGGCTAATCGTTCTTTATTATCTTTTAATTCAGCAATTTCCGCTTTGACCAATTCACGAAAATCATCATCGATTTTCTCATCCAGCATGCTATGGTTGTCTTCCAGTTGACGCACCACACTTTTATATTCGCGATAAGCGTTGATAATTCCGGACAATTTGGAATGTTGCTTGGTCAGTTTTTGCCATTCCTTCATATCATTCATTGTTTCCGGATCACTTATCGCGGTTTCTATCTCCAAATATTTATCTTCCAACTGCTGTAGTTTATTTATCATAATACCCTCTCATGCTGTGACGAATTATTGGAACTCTTGTCCGTCGCCTTCTTCAACGCTGGGAATAACTGCCTTTGCCGAAACGATTGCCACTTCCAGCATCGAATCATCCGGTTCACGCGTTGTTAACTTCTGTAACATCAGCCCGGGTAGCATCAACTTGGCAACAAATGTGCTCTTGCTTCTTATTGCCCAACGAATTGCTTCATAGGAAACTCCAGCAATAACCGGCATCAACAGTACTCTGGTCAAAATTCGCTCCAGCAGCGACGGCCAACCAAAAGCCGCAAAAGCAAAAATACTAATTACCATTACTATCAACAGAAAATTAGTTCCACAACGCGGATGCAACGGTGATTGCGGACGCACGTTTTCCACCGTTAATTCCAATCCGGCTTCAAAAGCATGAATGGTTTTGTGTTCGGCGCCGTGATATGAGAAAACCCGGCGAATATCTTTCATTTGCGAAATTGCGCCGATATAAGCCAAAAATATCGCTAACCGCAAAATTCCTTCAGAAATATTGAGCCAGATCGGATTTGCTGAAATCATTTTCAAAAATTTTGCCGCATAGGTAGGAATGACAATGAATAATACTATTGCCAAGCCAAAAGCAATCAACATCGTCGATACAATTTCTTTTTTACTGAGTTTGGCTTCTTCCTCACCAGCCGCTTGTGCGGAATAAGACAGCGCCTTTATTCCGTAAACCAGTGACTCCACCAGTGATATCACTCCGCGCAACAACGGCTTGCGCAACAACGGGTATTTTTCGATAATCGGATTAAAATCATTTTTTTCAAATATTATCGTGCCATCCGGTTGCCGCACTGCTGTGGCGATGCAATCCGGACCACGCATCATTACGCCTTCGATGACCGCTTGACCACCGATAAATGGTTTAGCCATAATTTCTCCTTGTACAATATCACATCACACAAATACAGCAGAGCTGTAAGCTCTGCTGTATCAAACTAATTCAGTTTTTAATTTTCCACTCCGTAACGCTTGTTGAATTTTTCAACACGGCCGCGCGCCAGTAACGAACGCTGGGTGCCGGTGTAGAACGGATGACAGTTCGAGCAAACATCAACCTTCAATTCTTTTTTTACCGAGCCGGTAACGAATGTGTTGCCACAACCACAGGAAACTGTTGCTTCCTGATATTTCGGATGAATTTTCTCTTTCATTATGTATCTCCTTATAATCATTAAAAAGTTAGCATAGAAATTATATCATAGTGCACGAAAAATGCAACACCGATTTCAAAGATAATTGCCACGAGAATCAACAAAAAACAAATATCAAGCAATGCAATTGAAAATATTTTAAACCTAAAATAAAATAATCGGTTTAATCCAGCAGGATATTTCTATTATTTGGCGAATAAATAAACAATCTATTTTTCAGGAGGCAAGATTATGGGAAAGACTTACCGGCAAAAATTCGTCGATTTAGTCAGCAATGTCAACCCGCTAATGGTTGTATTCGGAATGTGTGTTTTATTTTCGATTTTGACCTTCATCATTCCCGGTGGCGAATTCGAACGCAGAGCCGTAGAAATCATGGGCGTCGAACGCAGTGTTGTTGTTCCCGGTTCATTTCACTATGTTCCTTCAGTTCCACAAGGTATTGCCCAAACCTGGACACTGTTTATGCGCGGGGCGATTGACGGCGCGGAACGGTCATTTCTAATAATGCTATCCGCCGGAGCGCTAACCGCGATAATTGCAACGAACTCCATAACTGCCGGATTACACCTGCTGATTTCAAAAACCCAGAAATTAGGTTTATTTTTCATTCCGATTCTGGTTTTTGCTTTTGGACTATGCGCCGCCACTTTTGGAATGTATGAAGAAGGCATTCCCTTTATCCTGGTTATCACACCGTTGATGTTGACATTAGGCTTTGATTCAATGGTCGCCGTATTTATCTTGTTTTGGAGTATTCCAATCGGTTTTGCCGCCGGAATAACCAATCCCTACAATGTCATGATTGGACAAGTTTTGGCAGGCGTTCCGGTGTATTCTGGATCCTGGTTTAGAATAATCAGTTTTTTGGTCTTCATGTCTGTCGTCAGCATCGTTATTATGCGTTACGCACACCTTGCCCGCAAGGACCCGCAAAAAAACTCGTTGTCCTATGATGAAGATCTTTGTAAACGGCGCGAGCTACAAAAACACGACGTTAACCCTGAAGACAGCAAAATGACCGCTCGACGGGCTTTGGCACTAATAATGCTGATTTCTGGTTTTGGCGTTATTATCTACGGTTTGATGGCACACAACTGGGGGTTTACAGAAATCGCTTCCGTGTTCTTCTGGATGGGAATCATTATTCCGCTGGTCGGCGGGCTTTCTCTCGTTCTTATGATTGAAAAAATGATTGAGGGCATGCGCAGCGTTATGATTGCGGTCGTAATGATGTCAGCGGCTTGCGCGATGAGTTTTATTTTGAGAGATGGCAAGATAATGGATACGATGCTGAATTTTTTGGCAGGTTATTTATATGGCGTGCCGCATGTATTTATCGCCTATATTATGTTTGGCATCAGCGCACTTTGCGCGGGAATTATCTCTAGCGCTTCAGGCACAGCGGTCGTCGTCATGCCAATTTTGGGACCGTTGGCCGAAGTGCTCAATTTCTCCAAGCAGACCGTAGTACTGGCATTTCAATATGCTACAGGCGCCTTTAACTTCTGGATGCCATGGGATGGAATACTGTTCACAGTTTGCACAATGGCTGGCGTCGGTTTCTTCAAGTATATCCGTTATACGGCGCGATTTGCGGTATTCATTTATTTTCCGGTAGCAATAATAATGTTGACCATAGCAGTATTGGTAAATTATCAATAAATCTCCGGCTTGAAAAAGTTAAAAACCGTTTATGCTTAAAATCGGCATAAACGGTTTTTTTATCTGTTTAGCAAGTGGTTGATAAAAGTTCGGGTATGTCTTCCGGAATTAGCCGCGATGATGTTCAAAACACAAGTGAACTCGTTCTCATCCGTTATTTTCGCGCCGCTTCTGATTGGCTGACTGTTATAGATTGAATTTGCCGATGCTGTAATAATTTTATCCAGCTCCTTCTTATCAATAACAAGGTTTTTTACTGCATGATAAGCTCTGTCACGCAAACAGTACGCCTCTTTGGCAACAACATCTCGAGCGTAAAAATCATCAATTTTCGAAAAGATTTCATTGTCTCCACTAAGCAAAGAGCGATGGACAGCTGCCGTGCGGTCATGGTCTACAAACGCCAAGTTAAGCCGCTCATAATGCATTACTTCAAACATCACATGCGTGCAGGCAATATCCAAAAACATTTCTTCGTATGGTTTTTTCACACCGCAAACTTTAGCGGCAACGGCGCCAAAAACCATTGGGAATGAATATCCCGGTGTCATCGAAGCATGAAACGGCACAGTCAAATCATGAATGTAGTGCAACGCCCGTCCGGCGAACCGGCAGGCCCAATATTCATGTCCGGTTTGCCGCGCAAGTTTGGCCAGCTCTGAATAAGTTTTTATTCGCACCAAAGTATAGTTGCCCCGCAAGGGTTTTGCCAGCATCCGCAAAAACTTGTCATGCATAAAACTCAGATGAAATGGTGCCTGTGACTGCACCATATCATTTGGATCAGCAAAAGGTTGTTTACCAAAATCATAACACGAACCGGCAACCGTTGCGTTATTGTTCCACAGTCCCATATCTAAACCATAATCCGGTTCGTCGGCTGCCGTCGCAATTACATCAAGCGCTTTGACTTCTTGACCGGAACAGATTCGAACGTATGGAAAAGAATATTTATAATCAGTAACGCAGACGTCATTCCAAGCCAATTGTTGTTCGATAGCACAATTACTACCGTCAATAATTTGCAGGTAGTTTTCTCTTGAAGCAAGCGGATTGGCTCGTATTGCTTCAATAAATGCTGTTTCCAAATTTTCGTTGGTTGAATTTGCAAATTTCAAATTTAACGGCACTGATCGGTACCCGGCAATATTTTTCACTGACCAGGCATCAACATTATCCAATGTTACCCCAACTTGGGCATGTTCGGATAGCAGAAAGATTTGCAGTTTTTCAACAACAACTTTTTTTTGCAAATACTCCTGATTTTCCAATGCACCATGAGCTGTGAGTGAATGATTATAGTAAGCCGCAGTTCTGCGGCTATAAAACAGCATTACAACACAAAAAACACTGATAACAATACCCGCCATAATTACTACCTTTTCAATTTTCTGCTAACTCATTGACCTTTTTCCAAAAAAACAAATTTTCTAATGGCTTTGGCAACGCCTGCCGCTTCATGCCCTGCGGTAACGTGATCAGCAACTTCTTTTAAAGCAGCATGCGCGTTGCCCACAGCAACCCCGATTCCGGCAGATTGCAACATATCAATATCATTAAACGAATCACCGATAGCGAAAATTTCTTCGTGCTTGATTCCATAACTCTCTGCCAGCCAGATTAACGACTTGCCTTTTCCAGCCGCCATACTCATCACATCCATGCACGGCGGCATAGAAATCACAATATGCAGTTCATCGCCAAATTTACCCTGCAAAGCATCCTGCGCGCAATAAATTTCCGGTGCATCAACCAGTACCAGCATACTATCCGCTTCCTGCTTGCCTTGATAGTATTCAGCACCGGTAATACGAATATCAATCGGATAACCATCATCCAGCCATTTTTGAGCGGCCGCCGGCATGGTATCGGAATAGACAACGCTATTTAGTGAAGCCGCTGAAGCCCAACCACGCTTGCGACACTCGGTTGCTACCATTAAAACTTGCTCCTGCGTCAGCGGGCAATGATAGAGCAATTCCCCGGTATTAATATCGGTAATACGTGCGCCATTATTGGAAATCAGCGGCGCATTAACACCAATTTCCTTGGCAATAGCCAACGCCGCCGTATAATGCCGGCCGGTATTAACTACAACTTTTATACCGCGCGTCATAGCTTCTTGCAGTGCCAAGCGATTTTCTGCAGGTAAATTGTGTCCACTATCCAAGGTCGTTCCGTCTAAATCTATTGAAATCAGTCTAATCATTTTACCTCTCAGCTATTTATCCAGATTAATCTCTATACTTCATTATTTCTGAAAAAGTTATAAGCCTGCTCAGCGGCAAACCGACTCATTCCTTTTATCTGCAAAAAATCATCTACGCTTGCGGACTTCATCGCGGCAATAGTTTTGAAACGCTCCCAAATCGCCTGTTTGCGTTTCTGCCCCAATCCGGAAATTCCATCCAACAAAGACAATTTATTACGTTTAGTACGCAACTGGCGATGATAAGTGACCGCAAACCGGTGTGCTTCATCACGAATACGCTGTAATAAAAACAGTGCTTTAGAACTGCGGGAAAGAACCAGCGGCGCTGATTGATTTTTTACAAATACTTCTTCCTCGGCTTTTGCCAATCCAATCGCCAAAACGTCAGTTATTCCAACGTCTTCAAGTGCCGAATAAGCAGCGCTCAACTGGCCTTTACCGCCATCAATAACCAACAAATCCGGACGCGCCCATTTCTTGGCAAACCGTCTGGACACGGCTTCATACATTGACAAAAAATCGTCTGGTTTGCCTTCAGACCATTCAATTTTGAAGCGGCGATATTCCTTTTTATCGGGTACTCCCTCACGAAAAACTACCATCGAAGCTACCGTTTCACTCCCCTGGGTGTGCGAAATATCAAAACACTCCAACCGGATAATTTCCGACAGTCCTAAGACTTTTGCCAGTTCCCGTGCCGCAAGGCTGTTAAATTCATCCTGTATACGCAATTCGGTTTGGCGTACACGCAAATACTCAGCAGCATTATTAACCGCCATGTCCACTAGTGCTTTTTTCGCACCACGTTCCGGCACAACAATCCGCACTTTATTGCCGCGCTTATCTGTGAGCCAGTCAGCCAGCAAGGCGCTGTCCACTGGTTTATCAGTCAACAGAATTTCTTTCGGCAATGATTCACAACTCGAATAATAACTGCTGATGAACGCTTCCAAAATTTCTGCATGGCTTGAACCATCGGTTTCGGCCAGCACAAAATTTTCCCGGCCCAAAATCTTGCCGTTACGGTTGACAAATAATTGAACGCAGGTTCCTTCCGGTGCTATGACCAATCCGATAACGTCAAAATCTTCGTCAATACCATGTTCGGCCTGTTGCTTCTCATTGATTTTATTTAATGCTGCCAATCGGTCGCGAATACGTGCTGCGCGTTCAAATTGAAGGTCAGCGGCAGCAGACAGCATCTGTTCATTTAACTGCCTTTCCAGTTGCACAGTTTTACCCGTCAATATTTCTTTAATGCCATTAATCGATTTCATATATTCTGCGCGGTTAACTGCTCCGCTACAGGGCGCAAGGCAACGGCCGATATGATGCAGCAAACAAGGCCGGTTATTTTTCATCTTGTTACAGCTCCGTGCTGCAAAAGCCAATTTGAGCAAGTCCAACATTTCCCGTACTGCTGAAGAATCAGTATACGGTCCATAATACACAGCGCCGTCGTTGTACCGGTCGCGCGTTAGTAATACCCGGGGAAATTCATCATTAGTAATTTTGACATAACTGTAACCCTTGTCGTCCTTAAATCGTATATTGTAATGCGGCCGATGTAACTTAATTAAATTGCACTCCAACACCAGTGCATCTAACTCGCTATTACAGACAATATATTCCAATTCATTAATGCGTTCGACTAATGCCGCGGTCTTTGGCGAATCTACTTCCGCGCGAAAATACGACCGAACCCGATTGTGCAGATTCTTGGCTTTACCAATATAAATAATCCGTTCTTTTGCGTCACGGTAAATATAAACTCCCGGCGCCGCCGGAAGATTGGCAACTTTGTGTTTAAGTTTTTCAGTCATTGAGCATCCTTATCAAAAACGGAGCATGTCAATATTCTTATTAACATGCTCTTGTTGATTTTAGGAATTTTTCCGTTGCAAAACTGTCACACTCTCGACATGATAAGTTTGTGGAAACATATCGACAGGAGTTACTGACAAACATTCATATTGCTCCGCGCAGAGGATTTTCAAATCGCGCGCCAGCGTTGCCGGATTGCAGGATACATAAATTATTCTGTGCGGTTTAATTTTGTCAGCATATATCCGCAGTTCATTCTCATCACAACCGGTACGCGGGGGATCCACAACCACCACCGTCGGCAAAAATTCTTCCATCTCCGGTTTGGACAGCACCGCCGCAATATCGCCGCAGTGGTATTCAGCGTTAGCAATATTATTGATGATCGCGTTGCGGTTGGCGTTTTCTACTGCTGACGCCACAATATCGACACCGACTATTTTTTTAACTTTATTCGCCATAAACAAACCGATTGCCCCGGCACCGCAATAAGCATCGAGTAATATATCATCCGGCTGTAATTGCGCAGCTTGTTTGGCGACGGCGTATAACCGTTCAGCCTGATGGGTGTTAACCTGAAAAAACGATTTTGCCGACAGTTCGAAGTTTAACCCGCACATCGCCTCAGTTATATGATTTTTACCCCACAATACAATTTCGCGCACACCAAGAATTACGTTGGTGTTTTGCGAATTAACAATTTGTACAATCGAAACTACCTGCGGCAAAGCCTCGCGCACCCGCCGCACAAATTCGTTCTTTTGGTGAAATATCGGCATCGCTGTGACTAAAACTACCATCGCCTCACCGGTATTAACCCCGGCTCTGCCGATAATATGCCGCAACCAGCCGCGTCCGGTTCGTTCATCATAAGCGTGTAAATCCAAATCCTTGGCAATTTTTTTGACACAGGCGGCAATTTGATCGTTCAAATTGTGTTGAATCGGACAATTCTCCATATCAATTACGGTATGTGTACCCTGCGCAAAAAAACCGGCAACCAATCGGTCGTGTTTATGCTGCACCGGTAGTTGCATCTTGTTACGATAACCAAATTCTTCCATATCCGGAAGAATCGCGCCGATTATGCTCTCGTCTAACCCGCCAATACGAACTATCGCATTTACTACCGATGAGCGTTTCATCCGTAATTGTTCAGCATAACTCAAATGCTGTAACTGACAACCGCCACAACGCTCATATATCACGCAACGCGGAGTAACCCGTTCAGGTGACCCGTCCAAAATCTCGACGATTTTCGCGCGCGAGTAGCTTTTTTTGTTTTCAGTATTGCGCACTAATAACCGCTCGCCAACAATAGCGCCGGACACAAACACCGGTTTCCCGCCAACCCGGCCGACGCCCTCACCGCTGTGTCCGTAATTGTCTATTGTAACTTCATAAGTGTTGTTCATCATATCTCATTTCAAAATTATTTGTCTACCCTGGTAACTTGACTACAGCTTTCTGCGGCTTCTTATCTTCATCTTTGTCACGTCGGCCATGTTTTTCATAACGTCTTAGCGTTTGTAATGCCAAATAATGTATACTGCCACGTGAATAATCACCTTTACGGTTAATTACACCAGCCTTCTTGCCGGTCAAAAGCTCCAAGCCGTCATCAATGGTTTTTACGGCGTAAATATGAAATTTGCCGGATTTAACTGCCTGAATAACTTCATCGTTTAAATTCAGATCAGCGACATTGGTTTCCGGTATCATCACGCCTTGTTTTCCGGTTAACCCTTTTATTTTGCAAATCGCAAAATAGCCCTCAATTTTCTCCGTAGCTCCGCCAATTGGCTGCACTTCACCTTTTTGGTTTACTGAACCGGTAACAGCGATACACTGTCTGATTGGTACGTTGGCAAGGCTGGAAATTATTGCATAAAGCTCCGTAGATGACGCGCTATCGCCGTCAATGCCGCCATACTCCTGCTCAAACGTCAGGCTGCAGGACAACGACAGCGGCTGGTGCTGCGCGTACTTATAACCAAGATAACCGTTCAACGTCAATACACCTTTGCTGTGAATTTGACCGCTCATATTTACTTCACGCTCAATATTGACTACACCGGCACGCCCCATAAAGGTATTGGCAGTGATTTTCGACGGTTTACCAAATCGGTATGATCCCGTATCCAGTACCGCCAGTCCATTAATTTGCCCAACTTTTTCGCCATCGACTTCGACAAGAATTTTGCCTTCGGTAAACAATTCGTGTAACCGGTCTTGATACATATTTTCGCGATTATTCATCTCTTGAATTGTTTTTGCAACAACCGCAGCATCAACATTTTTTTTGTTATCAACCGCCGCCCAGGCATCTGCTTCACAAATAAGCTCAACAATGTCCTTAAACTTTGTACTCAATTTTTTTTGACTACCGGCCAAGCGGCTGGTGTACTCAACTATTTTTACAACTGCATCACGATTGAACGGACGCAACTTGTCTTCTTCGACAATTGAACTGATAAATGATGTCAATTTTTCCAAATTGGCATTATTATTTTGCATTTCAACATCAAAATCGGCATGAATCTTAAATAGTTTTCCAAACTCCTCGTCATATTGACAAAGCATATGGTATATCCAGGGACTGCCAAGTAACACGATTTTCACGTTCAACGGAATGGTCTGGGGGCGCAAACTGGACATTGCGTACAAACTATACTGTTCTCCAAGATTTTCCACTGCCAATTCACGAGTCCGAAGTGCACGCTTCAATCCATCCCATGAACCGATATTCGTCAATAAATCACGGGCGTTCACTATCAGAAAACCGTTGTTAGCACGATGTAATGCACCGGCTTTAATCATTGAATAATCAGTAGTAACTACGTTCATGCGGTTTTCGTATTCTACCCGTCCAAGTAAATTATAATATGTAGGATTCTTCTCAAATACCACCGGCGCGCCACTTTGTTCACGGTTATCCACCAATAAGTTTACAAAATAACGCTCAGCAATCGATTCGCTGCCTTTCTTTTTAAACATGGCAAACATATTGTCTTCTTCCTGGGTTTGCGGTTTGAAGTCGGCAACATTTTTGACCATATCTTTTTTTACGTTTTCCAGATAATCAATAATTTCCGGAATGGCAACATACTGCAGCAAAAGCTCTGAAAGTTCGCTTTGAATCGAATATAACGCGATTTCTTCGTCAAGTTTACGCAGTTTTTCGCGCATTTCCCTTTCGCTTTGCTGCATGTGCCGAATTACTTCCAACGCTAATTCATGCACAGCGAACATCCGCTTATCCACTTCTTCGCGCTCAGCTTTTTCCAACTTTGAATATTCTTCTTGCGAAAGCGCCTTGCCATCCAGCATCGGTACACCGACAAATCCGGTCTGTGACCACTGCGGCGTCACTCCCATAGTTTCTGACTGGTCGTTGAATTTTTGAAATAATTCGCTGCGTTCCTCCTGAAGCGCTTTTAAAATAAGCGCACGCGCCTGCTCATAACCTTCAGAAGAAAATGCTTTGGGTATTGCATTTTTGACTTCATTTACCAGATGTTCCATAGCACTGCGAAATTCTGCTCCCTTACCTGCAGAAAGGGCGATTGCGATCGGTTGCTCTTGTTTGTCAAAATTATTTACGTAAACCCAATCCTGTGCCACCGGTTTGCCTGCAGCTATTTTTGCCACCGCTTTTTTAGCGTAAGTAATTTTCCCTGTACCAACGACACCGGAAATGAAAATGTTGTAACCGCTACTTTTCATTCCCAGACCAAATTCGACCGCTTTTATCGCCCGCTCTTGGCCGATGCTGTCCGCAAGCGGCATAATCTTCTTGGATGACTTAGGTAACTTACTTTCGCAACAATTATATTTTAATTCCTCTGCTACTAATTCGCGAAAACCGCTCATAGACGCTCCTTAAGCAATTTATTAACCAAATCCGGTTTGGCCCGACCTTTGCTCAGTTTCATTACACAGCCAACCAAAAAACCAATCGCTTTCTCCTTACCGCCGCGGTAATCTTCAACAGATTGCGGATTGGCATTGATTACTTCTTCTACAATTATTACAATTTCATCTACGTTGCTGATTTGCACCATACCTTTTTCTTCGACAATTTGCTTGGCGGTTTTGCCACTCTGCCACATCTCCTCAATAACCGTTTTGGCGATTTTCCCGGAAATGGTACCATCCTCAAGTAATTTAAGTAATCCAACAATATTTGCAGCTTTTATCGGACAATCTTCAACTTCAACAGCGTTGGCATTAAGTAAACGCGCCAGCTCTCCAGTCAGCCAGTTGGCAACCAACTTGGCATCTGTAACAGAAACCCGTACCGCGTCATAATATTCGGCCATGGCTTTAGTTGCAGTAATAACCTTGGCATCATATTCAGACAATCCGTCTTGCTCAATCAACCGGGCCACGCGACTATCCGGCAACTCCGGCAACTGTGCACGAATTTCATCGATCAACTGTTTAGTAATCACCAGCGGTGGTAAATCCGGTTCAGGGAAATACCGATAATCATCCGCCTGTTCCTTACTGCGTAACGACAAAGTAACATTTTTCCCTTCATCAAACGACCGGGTTTCCTGAATAACGCGACCACCGTCATTAAGAATTTCCGCTTGGCGAATTTGTTCATATTCTAACCCGCGTTGTACTGACCGAAATGAATTTAAATTTTTCAATTCCGCACGAATACCAAAAGGCTCTGTATCAGCCAAACGCAACGAAATATTGGCATCACAACGCAAACTGCCTTCTTCCATTTTGCAATCCGACACATCAATGTACTGTAATATCGTGCGCATTTTTTCCATATAGGCTTTTGCTTCTTCCGGCGAACGTAAATCCGGTTCGGAAACTATTTCGATAAGCGGCACACCGGTGCGGTTATAATCCACACAGGTAATATCAGACGTGGTAATGGTGCCGGCATGTACCAATTTTCCGGCATCTTCTTCCATATGAATCCGGGTAATGCCGATACGTTTTGTCTTTCCGTCAACCTCAATATCCAACCAACCATGCTCGGCTATTGGTAAATCAAATTGCGACGTCTGAAAGTTCTTCGGTAAATCAGGATAGTAGTAATTTTTGCGATCAAATTTAGAATATTCAGCAATCTGACAATTCAACGCCAAACCAGCGCGAATCGCAAATTCCACAACTGCTTTGTTAAGAACCGGCAACACTCCCGGCAAACCTAAACAAACCGGACAAACATTAGTGTTCGGAGCAGCACCAAACTCGGTACTGCAACCGCAAAATATCTTGGATTTAGTCTTTAATTCGACGTGTACTTCCAATCCAATAACCGTTTTATATTTCACTGTTCACCTCCACAAGGTGCAATTTTGTTAGCCAGCCCGGAGACGCGCTCAAAAGCGTAACCGGCACGCAATAGCAACGCTTCGGACAATGGCGCACCGATTAATTGCATACCAATTGGCAAATTATTCGCAAACGCACACGGCAACGACAGTGCCGGCACACCAGCGAGGTTCACGGTTACAGTACACACATCTGACAAATACATTGTCAACGGGTCATCAGTTTTCTCACCGATTTTGAAAGCCTGCGTTGGCGCGACCGGCGTCAATAATAAATCAACTATTTTAAAAGCCGCATCAAAATCGTTTTTGATCAACCGGCGTACTTTGAGTGCCTTATTGTAATAGGCATCATAATACCCGGCAGACAGCGTGTACGTACCAAGCATGATTCGACGACGAACTTCTTCAGAAAACCCCTGTTCACGAGTTTTTTCCGACATATCGACAATATTGTCGCCTTCAACCCGCAGACCGTAACTGACACCATCATAACGCGCCAAATTTGAACTGGCTTCAGCGGTTGCAATAATATAGTAGGTCGAGAGTGCGTAGTCTGTATTCGGCATATCGACTTCGATGATTTCCGCGCCCAATTCACGATAGGTTTGTATTGCCTGCTCCAGTGCTAATGCCACTTCCGGACTCAAACCTTCGCCATAATATTGTTTTGGCAGTCCGATTTTCAACCCCCGCACTCCCGCAGCGATATTCGCAGTATAATCTTCACGCGGAATATTAATACTGGTTGAATCATGTTCATCATAACCGGCAATAACATTCATGACCAGCGCATTATCATAAACATCACGCGTCAACGCGCCAATAGTATCCAAACTGGAAGCATAGGCAACCAACCCGTAGCGTGACACTCTGCCGTAAGTCGGCTTCAAGCCTACTATTCCGCAAAACGCTGCCGGCAACCGTACCGAACCACCGGTATCTGACCCGAGAGCCCACAATGCCTGACCCGAAGCCACCGCTGCGGCACTACCGCCGCTCGATCCGCCCGGAACCCGGCTTAAATCCCAAGGGTTGCGGGTAATATGATAACCCGAATTTTCAGTGGACGACCCCATGCCGAATTCATCTTGATTAGCTTTGCCAATAATAACTGCTCCGGCTTCGTTAAGCCGGTCAACAACCGTCGCATTATAGGGCGGAATAAAGTTTTCCAAAATCCGCGAACCGCAGGTAGTGCGAATTCCCTGTGTACAAATATTATCTTTAACCGCTCCAGGCATTCCGGCAAGCGGTGAGCGACTTATTATATTATCAACATTAGCTTTGGCATCTGCACACACCGTAATAAATGCTTCAACTGCTGCATCAACTTCCGTAATCCGCTTAGAAACACTAGCCACAACATCTGAAGCGGTTATTTCTCCAGCCGTTATTTTAGTTTGCAATTGATTTATTGTCTGACGATATAATTCCATAATACTCTCCTACTTCTCCACCACTGTTGGCGCAACAAAATAGTTACCGTCGGATTGTGGCGCATTTTGCAGCGCTAAGGAATGCGCTAGTGACGGTTTTCTGACATCTTCACGACAGATGTTATGTGTTGGCACTGCGTAGATCATCGGCTCGACATCAGCAGTATCCACCGAATTCAACACCTTCATGTATTCAATTATTGCGCCGATTTGTCCGGAAAACTTTTCAATTTCCTGAGGATTTAATTGCAAGCGGCTGAGACTAGCAACTTTTTCAATTTGCTCACGACTAAGCATATGGCCTCCTATTTTTTATAAACAACTTTTATTCCTAATGCTTCAGCAATCTGTTTCAATGGTACATAAACAATTCCATCTTTAGAATACGGAGCCTTGGGTAAATAAGTATTCATGTATCCACTAACAGTTATCGTAGTATCTTTTAGCGCTAGCTTTAACGAGATATCTTTTTTTGAAAGATAATAAATTCCGCTTTCACCTTCATCCACAGCTAATCCAAGCGCATCATTGACAGTAATAAGCGGCAAATAATATTCTTTATCGACCGTGGCCGTTGCCGGCAACCAAATATCACGGCCATTTACCGATATTTTCTGCTCACCAGGAATTATCGACAGATTAAGCGGTTTTACCAGCAATAATTCTTCATATCGATCATGAATAGCTTTAGCAATAGTACGTTCAGGAACATAAGCTGGACTTTGCGGGAGCGCTGTTTTATAAATTCCACCGTTAATAATATAAACAAAACCAAGTTTGCTTATTTGATCAAAGTAAGCCCCGGCGATCAAACCATAAGCATCGCCGGAATGTCCGACCAAACGCCAGCCATCACACAACTGATCAACAACATTTAAGCCTAACCCTTCTTGGCGAAACAAACCGACTTGTTCATCTAGCCCGTCATAACTAACACCCATCCAAAATAATTGCTGCATCATATCTGACGAATGTTTGGTCAGTATTCGTCGTCCATCGTAAACGCCATCATTAGCCAACGCTATCATAAACTTTGCCATGTCGTTTGCCGACACCCTAAGCCCGCCAGTTGGACTCCAACCAATCGCATTCCCCAGCGGTGCCGTTATCTTTATTGGAATTGGTTTACCGTTACCATTTTCATCAAGTACTGCATTAAGCCTGTTAGCTCTATAACGATAAGTAACACCGATATTTTGCCAATTAACAATATCTGCTGCGTCAAAGCCGGCATCCATGTCTAATGGCAGTAAGATGTTTTTTTTGCAGTAATCATCAAACCGCTCATTAGCGACCATTTCCACTATGCTGCCAAGAATACCATAATTAAGATTACTGTAAGAAAACGCTTCACCCGGCGCATATTGGGAAAACAGCGTTTTTTCATAATACTTGCCTTTAGGCGTAAGCAACTCATTCAACGCAATTGTCCGGAACAGCTTGCCGTTACTAAGAATGAAATTATTATAACAACCGCTGTCTTTGATGCTGGAAGTATGTAACAGTAACTGCCGCACTGTAATAATTTCGTTGGGATACATTGGATTGCGCACTTTATAGCCAAGATACTTGGCAATGTCGTCATCAAGATTTAGCCGTCCCTTATCATAGAGCCGCATTATCGCTGTAGCCACAATCATTTTACTAAGAGAAGCAACCCGGAAAATTGACTCACCACTCATTGGCGCGGATGTTGAAATATTCGCGTAACCATAGCCTTTGGAGAAAATCGGCTTTTCGTTTTGAAACACAACAATTGAAACACCAACCAACTTGTTATCTGCCATGCTATTTCGCACCGCTTTGTCAAAATCGGCACTTGAGAATGCGAAACAATTATTACACAACAAAATCAGCGCAACTATCATCACGCCTGATCTATAAATATTTTTTTTAAATACTTTAACGATAATCGCCAATTTATTCACTACTTTCTGTTTCGGCAAGCAACGCCAAAAATTCAGCTTCATTGATAATTTTCAAACCAAGTTTTTCGGCCTTAATCAGTTTGCTGCCAGCATCTGTGCCAACTAAGACAAAATCAACCGCTCTGCTGATAGCAGATAACAGCTTACCACCGTTTCTCTCAATCAAATGTTGCGCTTCCAAACGCTTAAGCTTCGGCAATGTACCGGTAATTACAAATTTCTTGCCGCTAAGTATTCCAGCACCGATAACTTCAGCCGGCATAACTAAACCATAATTTATTAATCTTTTAACTAACATAAGATTAGCAGTGTCAGCAAAGTATTCAACTATGCTTTCAGCAACAATGCTGCCACACGATTCAATGCCTTGCATTTCTTCAATAGTTGCCGACATAATATTTTCAATTGACAACATTGTCGCTGCAATCAACCGTGCGGTTTTCTCGCCGACATGACGAATGCCCAGACCATACAATACTTTATGCAAAGGCGCATTTTTACTGGTCACAAGCGCCGCCAAAAGATTATCGACGGATTTTTCACCGAATCGCTCTAATCCTGCTAAATCATTTTTTTGCAAACCATACAAGTCGGCTACATCTCTGATTAATTGATTGTTTATTAATAATTCGACGTTCGCCGGGCCTAATCCTTCAATATTCATTGCATCACGGGATGCAAAATGGATTATTTTTTCTTTAATCTGCGCCGAGCAAAATTTGTTCATGCAGCGAATGGCCGCAACATCATCCAGTTTAATCAGCGCACTTCCACACGCCGGGCAGTTTGACGGGAAAACATAAATTTGCTCGCTACCATCGCGGATATTTTTGCAAACTTCAATTACCTCAGGAATTATTTCTCCGGCTTTGTGAATTAGCACCGTATCATTGATGCGAATATCTTTTTCAGCGATAAATTCACTATTATGCAAAGTAACATTACTGACCGTACTCCCGGATAATAATACCGGCTGCAGTTGCGCAACCGGCGTAATCACTCCGGTTCTCCCGATACTAGAAATAATAGTCAACACTTTTGTTTGCGCTTGTTCCGGCGGAAATTTGTAAGCAACTGCCCAGCGCGGCTCCTTGGCAGTGTTACCGAGAATCGTCTGCCACTTATAATTATTAACCTTTACGACGATTCCGTCAGTGTCATATTCCAAACCATGGCGTTTATCAGCCCATTTACCAACAAAATCAACAACTGCATCAATGTTTTTGCAAACTGCAAAATTCCTGTTAACATTAAACCGCCAGGCAATTAGCATATCCAAAAACTCGTTATGGTTGACAAAACCGGAACTATCGCCGCAAGCATAAAAAAAAGCATCCAACGCTCGCCCGGCGGCCAATTCGCGGTCCAATTGCCGCAATGACCCGGCGGCGGCATTGCGCGGATTAGCAAATGTCGATTCACCGTTTTCTTCACGCTCGTTATTCAAACGCAAAAAACTAGCACGCGACATATACACCTCGCCCCGGATTTCGATTTGCTCCGGAAAATCCGGCAAAGCAATTTCGTGCGGAATGGATTTTATCGTCAAAATATTAGTAGTCACATCCTCGCCAAATTCTCCATCACCACGCGTGGTGGCGCGTGCAAACTTTCCCTGTTCATACAGTAAACTAATCGCCAGCCCATCGATTTTCAGTTCGCAGATATACTCAACCGCATCCTCTTGCAGCGTTTTTTTGATTCGGGCGTCAAAGCTGCGCAGTTCAGCTTCATTGAAAGCATTGCCTAAACTTATCATGGGCGCCAAATGTTTTGCTTTTAAAAACTTTTCACTAAGCGTGCCGCCAACTTTTTGCGTTGGCGAATCCGCCCGCACAAGTTCCGGGTACTTCGCCTCCAGATCAATTAACTCACGCATCAACGCATCATATTCGGCATCAGTAACGGACGGATTATCGGTATGATAATAATTTTGATTATATACAGTAATCAATTTACGCAATTCGGCAACTCTGACGGCGGGCAAAAACATGGTTTCCTCCACTAACAATAACGAATGTATTATATCACACCAGAGCGCTCTTCAATTACCAACTCTCTGTCAAACTTCAACAAAAACGGCAAATAAATTAGCGCATCCAATATTATTAAACCAAGTACCAAAAGAACCGCCCGATAGTCAAGCGTGGACAAAAATGCGCCAATCGGCGCCGGCATTGTCCATGGCAACATACAAAAGGCAGCGCCAACCATATTATAGCTAATACAAAAATAGGCAACAGCAGCGTTTATAACCGGAACAACCAAATAAGGCACCATCAGTCGCGGATTTTGAATTACCGGATAACCAAACGTCACCAGCTCGTTGATATTAAAAGTAACTGAACCAATTGCTCGTTTGGATGCATTTTGCAAATGTTGTGATTTTGTCATTAACCGTGTAAGTATCACCAACCCCAATGTGGCGCCATTACCGCCGATAATTACTGTATAATTCCGAAACGGATCGGTGAAAGCATGCGTCGTAGCCTGACCATTCATTACCAACTCAGCGTTCAAAAGAATAAATACCGTCATAAATGGTTGAATCAAATGCATTGTTGTATTGCAGCCATGTAACCCAATAAACCAAGTCCATTGTGAGAATAATACAATAAGCAATATAAACGGCAAACTACCGACAACATACAAAATTGGATTTACTGCAAGCCACAAACAGCCGATAAAGCTCAAATTAAAACTTGCTTGACAAGTTTCATTTACGATGAAAATCACAATCAACGTCAAACCGGCAATAATTAACCCAACAATCGAGTGCACAACTGCCGGCGGAACACTTTTCGGTAGTTTTACACGTGATCCAGCATTTCCGATAACACGAGCAATTTCCACAACCAAAAACGCAATAATAATTGCCGGTAATACCCCCTGTGCACCGATTAACCCATCCGGGATGATCGCAAACGGCGCATCTTTCATAAACGCTTTTGCCGACAATTTCATCACGACAATAACATTTTCCGGCGCCGCACACAGTACAACCGCCGCTCCGCTAATCAATCCAAGCTGTAGTTTAGGCAACTTGTAATGTTTAGCTAACCGATACCCTACCGCAATCGCCACCCATACTGCGCTTAGACCGACCGTCAAGTAAACCGGCAATAACAGGGTTTGTAGATGCTCTTCGGCAACCAGTTTCCACAGCTCCAAAAAATTCCCCAACACACCATAGTTTGCAAAATCAATCTTCAGTAGCGCCGGATATGCCAACAGTAAAAATAATCCCCCGGTTGCCAAAAATGGAAATATCGCGTCGATACCATTTTTCGCCGCCTTGAGATAGCGATTTTGGCTTAGAAATACGGCAACCGGCACAATAAAACGATTACCAAAACCATTAATAAAACTCATCAATTCTCCGTATCAAAAAAGCGACCGTCATCCGGTCGCTTTTTATTTTGCAATTACACATGCGCATTTTTCAACGAGTATTTTGTTCAAAAGTATGCAACAACTGCAACTCTCGAAAAGTTCGCTCAAAAATGTGCAGTTACAAGGCGCTTCCGCGCATTTCGACGCGCCGCGTACATAACGTACGTAAGCAAGAAAGCACAGGAGCAACACCGTAAATGCGCGTTTTTCAGCGAAACTACTAGTGCTCGCCGAAGCCGGATTCGATAAGTTTCACAATCGCCGCCACCGCCTCGGCTTCGCCTTCACCGTCAGCGCGAATAATGATTTCTTCTCCGGCTTTAATACCAGCGCCCATAATGCTCAAAATACTTTTAGCATTTACCGCTTTACCGGCTTTTACTAATTCCACAGTGCATTTGAAAGTACCTGCTTCTTTAACAACCATAGATGCCGGACGAGCATGAAGTCCTACACTGTTTTTGATTTGAGTAGCTTGTTCTGTCATGATTAATTCCCCTTTATAATATATTTTTATTATTTGAATCGCGGCAAAAACTCTTTATGTGCTTCAATAAGGTCATCTAATACTGCTTTCGCCAGGCTGGAATCACCGACCAGCGGATTGATAGTCATGGCATGCAACGCAGTCGCATAGTTTCCGGTAACCGCTGCCTCAATCGCCAACTCTTCAAAAGCTTTTTGCAGCTGCAGTATTCCGCGCGCACCAATCGGCATTTTGCCAATGGCTAACGGTTTGGCACCGTCGCGTGTTACCACGCAATTACATTCAATAGCTACATTATCCGGCAAGTCACTGATAGTACCGTTGTTGCGGACATTAACGACATGAATATCGCGTTTATCATTGTAAATTGCCGATATTAAATTTACCGCAGCATCAGAATAATGTGCGCCGCCGCGTTTGCTCAGTTGCTCCGGTTTTTCCGACAAATTAGGATCTTTGTAGAGTTCGAACAATTCGTCTTCCACGCCTTTAACCACTTCGGCGCGAACACCTTTGTCGGCAGCCTCTTTTTTGACTTTTTCGAGGGCATCATTTTTCATATAATAGTAACGGTGATAGCCGCAAGGCAACATTTTTAGATCTTTTAGCAAATCAACATTCCACTCGGCCGGTGGCATGTTTTTCATTGTTCCAATAATTTCACCTTTGACTAGTGCATCAAGAACATCAGCCGTAACATCCAAACCGTCTAGCAGAATTTTTCGCCCCCAGACAAAATGGTTCAATCCGGCAAACTCAATATACACGCGGTTCATTTCCACGCCATACATATCCGCAACCATCTGTTTCATGCCAAGCGGCACGTTACACAGACCAAGAACCTTAATGTTGGTATGTTTCAATACTGCTTCAGTAACCATACCGGAAGGATTAGTAAAATTAATCAACCAGGCATTCGGGCAAAGCTCAGCCATATCTTTGCAAATATCCAAAATTACCGGAATAGTCCGGAGTGCCTTTGCAAACCCTCCAGGGCCATTAGTTTCCTGGCCAATCAGATTATATTTCAAAGGAATTTTCTCGTCTTTAATCCGGGCTTCCAATAAGCCAACACGAAACTGTGTTGTCACAAAATCAGCATTTTTTAACGCCTTACGCCGATCATAAGTAAGATGAATCTTAATGCCGGCATTGGCTTTCTTAACCATACGTTTTGCCAACGTGCCGACAATTTCCAGTTTTTCCTTACCGGCCGGAACATCAACTAAAAACAAATCAGTAAGGGGCAATTCTCCGGACAGCTTTTTGTTAATAAATCCCTCAACAATTTCCGGAGTGTAACTGGAACCACCGCCAATTGTTGCGATTTTGAGCCCTTTTGACATTAACATCCTCCACTAACAAAATACGCTAGTATTATACACTGGAACTACCAAAATATCACGAGTTATTTTATTCGCTGATTTCATTTCTCTATTTCGTTTCCGTTTGCTTTTTGATAGAACTGCGGTTCGCCTTCTGTCCAAATACCTGTTTCAAAACGTCCATCGCTGTCCGCTGTTCCCCGCAGCAAAGTGTCGCAGGTACATTGCCATGCAACGTTGCCAAAACGATCAACAGCAACCAAACCACCGTCATCCGGTTGAAGCTTGCCGCGTTCCGGATTAATCACTGCATCAGTTGCATTAAAAATATCATAACCCAGATATTCCATTTTGTTACTGACATCACGGGCAACGTTATAACGAATAAACTCTTCGCCGGTTCCGGTACAGGACACTGCACAAGTACGGTTATCTGCATATGTACCGGCACCAATTATTGGCGTATCACCGACCCGGCCGTATTTTTTCATAAGAATTCCGCCAGTAGATGTTGCCGCAGCCAAATCGCCATTACAATCCAACGCAACCGCACCAACCGTACCTTTTTTTAATTCTGGTAAGCTTTTTGCGGCTTCCTCTTCAGCTAATGCTGCCAAATAACGCTTATAACGGCTCTCGGTATGAAAATAGTCTGGCAGCATTTTTGTAAAACCAAGTTCTTCGGCAAATCGCTCGGCGCCGCCGCATATCAAAAACACATTTTTGGACTGCTCCATTACCGCGCGCGCTAATTTAACCGGATTTGCAACGGTCCGCACCCCGGCGACCGCCCCGCAGGCAAAATTTTTGCCGTTCATTATCGACGCGTCCAGTTCGATCTCGCCAAGACTGTTATAAGTACCACCGCGTCCGGCATTAAAAATCGGATCATTTTCCATAACCATTACTGAGGCTTCTACAGCGTCAACAGCCGACCCGCCTCGTTCCAGAATTTTCTTGCCGGCATTAACAACCTGAGTCATTAATTCATGTAGCGCTTGTTTTTCAACTTCAGACATATTTTTGTCCTGCGAACCGCAACCGCCGTGAACGGCAATGGCAAATTTTTTCATAGCCCCCCCGAAAAACAATTATACGACTACCAGCGGCTAGCCGCTAGCGGCCGGTAGTCGTATATGAAATGTTTATAATTACACTTTGCTTACAGCTGATAGTGTTCAGTAGAAGTAGCCGCGGCCTTTTCATCGGCAACCAGTTTGCGCTCATAAGCCTTGAAAAACGGATAATAAATCGCCGTCATTAAACACAGATTAAACATTGATAACACCAACGCCCGCCAGTCAAAACCAGTTGACAACAGCGCGCCAATCGGCGCCGGCAACGTCCAGGCAACTAAAATATAAGGAACCTGAACCAAACCAAACTTCATACAAACCCAGGTTGTGGTGCCAATAACCAGCGGTCCAAAAACAAACGGTAACATCATAATCGGATTATACATGATCGGTAAACCAAAAGTAACCGGTTCATTAATATTGAAAATTCCCGGAACTATTGACACCTTACCGATATCACGCAGGTAGGTGGATTTTGAAAACATCATCATAACCACTAACCCAAGCGTACAACCGGAACCACCAATCCACACAAACCACTGCAAGCACTGCTCGGGAAACAAATGCGGCGCCGGCAACCCTTTCAACACCGCTGCGCCGTTTTGCTCAATCATCATTGTCCACAATGGCCGGGCAACCGAGCCGACCACTGAGTCACCGTGAATACCGCAAAACCACAATGCGTCAATCAAAAATACTGGTACCAAAGCGCCAATATATGTGCTGCCCGCAACAACCAACGGCTTAAACAATAGCATAATAATAACGCCAAAATCGATATTCACTATATGCCGGAAAAACCAGATTATTGGGATGACAATGCCTACCGGCACCAGTAACGCAAAAGATCTCGCGATTGACTCCGGCACACCATCCGGCATTTTTATCGTTAGATTCCGTTCGCGGCAAAACCGTAACACTTCAACAGCAATTATTGACACAATAATCGCCACAAACATATCGTGCGCGCCCAACCGCTCAAGCGGAAATGCCAACCCCATTTTGTCGCCAAAAGCGGTTAAGTTTTCGCCAACTACACCCAACTTATTGTCGCCAACGATTTTACTAATCTCTGCACCAACATTTACCGGCAATTGTGTCATCATAAACGCGCCAAACGCCATAATTCCGCCGGCCAGAGGATCAATCTTATAAGATTTTGCCAAGTTATAGCCAATACCAAAGGCAACATACAACGAAATTAAGCCAAGTGATATACGATAAGGTAAAATAATCGTCTGTGCATAAGGTTTGATAAATTCTTTCCAGGCGTCAAACGGCAGCGCAATTGCAATCAAAAAAACGGAACCGACAATTACAAATGGCATTGATGCAACAATCCCGTCGCGGACCGCCATAATGTGCCGCTGTGTAGAAATCTTGGTCATCGGTGGCATCAACACTTTTTCGATGAAGGTCATAACGAAATTCATACAGCTCTCTCCTCAGTATAACTTACAACTTCTATCGCCGATTTCTACTTCGCTGCGGCCGCCTTTGCTTCAGCCAACGCCCGCGCTCCGCCCAGCGGTGTATAACATTGAGGCGACATCGCAATTACCGGCACGTTAGCTTCGTTGCCGGCTTTTTGAAAATTTGCCAAACAATGGCGGACTTGCGGTGCTACCAACCCAACATCCCAACCATTTTTAATCTCGTCTTCAAACTCGTAGATGCCTACAGCCTTAACTTTCATTTCCAGTCCCTGTTTGACACCCTCTTGTTCAATTGCACGAATAACCATTGCACTCGACATCCCGCCGGCGCAGACCATTAAAATTTTCATTTAGCTCTCCTTTAATAAATTGACGAAGTCATTATACTACTAATAATCTTATTTTTAAACCACACGAAACGCTAAATATCGACTATTTGTTTTGGTCGGTTAATCCAACCATTTCGTCTAATTTCATTAACAAATCTCTTAAACAGTGTTCCTAATTTTCAAGCGCAATATTCACCGCGCCCAACGCCGCATCGCACTCCAGCGGAATCAACACACCCCGGTCGCCGATTCCGGCGCGGATGGTTTTAAAAATAGCCGGGACGTTATTGACCACACTACCGCAAGTAATAATTTTGACATCGCTTTCCTCAGAGAAGCCGCGAATTAATATTGAATTCACTAAATCACTCAACGCACTACCGGCGGTTTTGATGATTTTTTTTGCGCATTTATCACCACTGTTGGCGCATTGGACAACAGCTTCAGCAAGTTTTGCCAATTCAGCCTTATTATTGGATTGCTGATAAACATAGCCAATCAATTCATCGCGGCTATTCAACCCGGCCGCCGCCGCCAACACCGGCAATAATGCTGTCGGCTGTGATCGGCCTTCTTCAGCCGTTAATGCACAACGGATGGCATTCATTGAAATATCATAGCCACTACCTTCATCACCAATCAAGTGGCCAAAACCGCCGGCGCGAAACTCTTCACCACGAGCATTCACACCGTAGGCGATTGAGCCGGTACCAGAAATTACCACGATTCCGTGTTTTTTGCCGGCTCCGGCGGCCAACGCTATCGCCGCATCGTGATTAAGAATTATTTTACAAGTAATACCGACATCGCGTAACGACTCGCGTACTATTCGCTCGTCTTCCGGGCGGTCAACACCGGCCAATCCGAGCGAAAATACTTCCAAATCTTTCATTTGCGCGCCGGTCAAATGAATCAACTGTTTTGTTATCGAAATAATTACCCGTTTAAACTCATCTACTCCGACTACATGATAATTTGATGCAGTCTCTTGTGCTTTGGCAATAATTTCACCGTCGCTAGTCGCGGCGTAGGCAATTGTCTTTGTACCACCACCATCAATGCCAATAATCCATTTTTTCATCTATCAATTCTCCTTAAATCACTTCAAAATATTTTTCTCGATATAATTTGCTACACCGTCCTCATCATTGGAAAGTGTAACGCAATCAGCAACCGCCAACAACTCCGGCACGGCATTTGCCACCGCCACACCGGTTCCGGCGTTTTTAATCATATCAAAATCATTATACGAATCACCAAACGCCAGAACTTCGCTCATGGTCAATCCATAATAACCCGCCAACCATGTCAATGCCTGTCCTTTTGTGGCGGATTTATCAGTCAGCTCCAAACAAGGTGGTTTGGAAATCGCAATCTCATATTCAGCACCATAGATTTTTCGTAAAAACTCCTGCGCAACATAAATTTCCGGCGCTTCAATAATCAACAATATTTTCTCCGGTTGGAAAATTGCTCTAAAAAATTCAGCGCCGACAATATTTATCCGCACTGCATTTAACTCATCATGCAAATATTTATCGCGATACTTAATTAAAAATTCATTCCAGCTATCTGAATACATTTGATCGTTGTAACAAGCAATTAGCGGCCAGGATTTGCTTTGGGCAAGATCAAGCAGCGTTTGATATTTTTCGATTGACAGCGGCCGATGTAACAACACTTTATCTGACTTTAATTCACGCACCAACGCTCCGTTGGCACAAATTATCACATCTTCAAACTCCATATGACGGATATGATTCATAGCTGATTCAAACATCCGGCCGGTACAAGCCGCCATGATAATACCGCGCTTTTTCACTTCGCGTACAACATTCTCGGTATATTCGGAAATAGTGCCGCCTTTTCCCAATAAAGTATCATCTAAATCCGTTGCAATAAGTTTTACTTTCATGCTCATCCTCACATTTTTTCCGCCACCAAATAACAATCCGGACAACCCACAACATAGTCGCTACCAGCAGTATCCGAATAAACATCGCGTAGTTTCAAACCGCTGTCAGCAAATATCCGCTTTGTTTCGGCCAAAGTATAAACGTAATGATAAATCTGTTTGGTGTGTCGCGCTCCGTCGTCATTAATAAAAGTATAATCGGTAATAAGCATAGATTGGAGCGGATTATAGGAATGCTCCAACAAAACATTTAACCCGGCAACATTATGCCACGTCCGCTCCTCGATATTCAACAACAAACTCTCAGCAATCACGCCGCTATGGACAATGAACGGGCTGTGTTTTTGCAATGATTTACTGACGTTACCAACAAATTTTTTCATAAGCCGAAAGTCGAAATAATTGAAACTATTTCCAAAACAGCAGGCTCCGGCAAATTTTTCAAAAGCCACATATTCCGTCATATCGGCAACCAACGCTGTCAGCTTCGGACTAGACACGGTGTGCTTCAGCTTTGCGATATTTTCTTCCGAGACATCGACGGCAGTGACCGCAAAACCGCGTTCAAGCAGAACTTTTGCCAAACGTCCGCATCCGGAAGGAATATCCAGCAACTCGGCGCCGGCAGGTAAGATACTCGTTAAAAAGTTACATTCCGCCAGCGTCCGCTCAACCGATATTGCTGAATCCCAATATTTATTGGCAGCACCGACGAAAAAATCACGATACCAGTTTTTAGGTGTTTTGGTCATATCGCAATCTTCACACTCCCATATTCAGTGTCTTCCACAATTTGCGTTTCTAAATATCGACCGATGTAAACATCAAGAAAGACTTTTTTCGCCGCCTGCCCGCAAGCCGCAACCGCCAGACCGTCAACCGCGCCGCCAACCACACCGCCCAGCAACGGAACTACACGAATAATCCGTGGCGCTAGTCGTTTAGATAACCGTTCAATCACTTGGCGCAACGCTTTCTCCTGAATCTGGCGCAACGCCAGTTTGTTCAGGGCGCCCACTAATCTGCCGGCTGATGACTTGGCAGTGTTTATCATAAAGCTCTTTATCAAATCCACGGCCCCCTCACCCACCAGACAAGCCATAACAAAAGTTTTCACCCGCTTATCCTGGGGATCGCAACCGCAAATTATTGCAATCGCCGTAATCAACCGTATTTGAACAAACATCACGCTCGCAAGGTTAAGCGGCAAAGTAACTGCCATTACCGCGAATCCGCCGAATCCCGACAAAAAGCCACTGCTAGCACCTAACACTACATGGCTTTTTATCAGCTTGTCAATCCGTTGTTCAACGTTCAGCGGCATTTTATTATATTTTGCCGCGAGTTCGTAAGCCGAATCTGAACCCGGTAACGAGCCATTGACGGTAATGTCATAAACTTTAGCCGCATAATCATGGATTTTGTCTTTATCAATTTTCATTATATCCCCCATAACTTTAATTAAACTCATCAAGCTCAACATCGAGCGCCGGGTATTCACGCCATTCGCTATCGCAGTAATGCCACCATTCACTGTCGATGCTCTCAAAACCCGCACTTTCCATGGCGTCGGTCAGCACTGCCAGATTCTCGCGAATATGCAACGGCAACGTCTCAGCGTGCTTTCTGCCGGCGTTGTAGGTTACATCGTCGAACACCGTCGGCATTTCCAGCTCATTGCCGTCCGTGTCAATTAATGTCAAATCGATAGCGCAACCACGCGAATGCTTGCTGCCGCCAGTCGCCGGATTTGCGATATAATCAGAATCCGGCAATACTTCCCAAAACAGATTGTGTACCGCCACCGGACGATAGGCGTCCCAAATCTTGAACCTAAACCCCAATCGCTCAATGTAATCAGCGGCAATTTTCAATTTGTCCGCAGTTCCGCGCCTGGCAACGGCAATAGCGCAAGGATATAGTACCTTATTTAGAAAATTGTCTGCGGTTGCGTAGCGGATATCGAACGTCAACCTGTTGTCAAATTCATCTAATCGCACCAAATCAAACTTGTCCGGCATTTTTTCGAGCTCCCTAATCTTTCAAATCCGCCAGCGCTGGCGGATTTCGATGAATTTCAAAATTGAACAGCGCTGTCCGAGATTTGCGCTTTTAATATTAATTCGGCAAAACTTGCCGTTTTCCTGCCTGTATTAAACAAAAAGCCCCGTGAAAATCACGGAGCTTGATTTTTTTTTGGCGCGCCCGGCAGGAATCGAACCTGCGCTTTCGGCTCCGGAGGCCGACGCTCTATCCCCTGAGCTACGGGCGCATTGTTACTCTACAACTGAGTTGCACTTGGGACAAGCGCTCTTGTCAAACGGTATTTCAGCGCCGCACATCCGACAATACATAACCGGTTTTTTGGAATCAGCTAATATTTCCGGCTTTGCTTCATCATCTGGAAGCACTTCCGCCTGAACGTCGATGGTGTTGTTGTCCTGTGGTGGTTTAACGCCTTTTTTACCAATAAAGAAATAAGCGGCTACTACCAACAATGACATCGGCAACGGAATTACTATTGTTCCCAACGTCCACATCAATATCCGCATTTGCGGCATCCCGATTTTCTTTGCGTCATTATATATCCAATAAGCGATCGCCAATTGAATCACTAAAACTAAAATACTACTCATATACCCTCGATTAAACATTTTTAGCTACACGCCAGAGTACATTATAACAGACCTGTCAACTTGGTGCGGATATTAGTTTTAGCCGATTTGTTTATAGAAACTCTCACCATCCGGTAATTTCGGCAATGCAAAATTTTCAATAATGGTCGCAGCAATATCCGCAAACGATCTACGGGTGCCAAGATCAACCAGACCGATATGTTTGTGATATACCAGCAACGGTACGTATTCACGAGTATGATCAGTACCCGGGAAAGTCGGATCACAACCATGATCTGCGGTAATGAACAACAAGTCTTTATCGGTCATAGCAGCTTTAATAGTATCTAGTTTACCGTCAAACCACTCCAGTTCATTTGCATATTTTGCCGCATCGCGGCGATGTCCGTACAACATATCAAAATCAACCAGATTCACAAACAGCAAACCTTTTTCATTTTGCTTTTGTTTCATGAAATCCAGCATTACTTCAACGCCGTGTGCATTGCCTTTAGTAGATTTGGTTTCGCTAACACCGACACCGTCAAAAATGTCGAAGATTTTACCCACGCCAACGGTCATATATCCGGCATCCTGTAATTCATCCAAAACAGTTCGTTTTGGTGGACGCAAACTGTAGTCGTGGCGGTTGGAAGTACGGGTATAAGCGCCATTTCCGCCGGTAAACGGACGAGCGATTATCCGGCCACAGGCATGTTTGCCAACCATGACTTTATCACGGGCAATTTTACACAATTCGTATAACCGCGGCAACGGAATAACATCTTCGTGAGCGGCAATTTGAAATACACTGTCAGCCGAAGTATATACTATCGGATAGCCAGTGCGTACATGCTCATCACCAAGCTCGTTAATGATTTCTGTACCAGATGCCGCCTTGTTGCCAAGAATGCCTTTTTCGCCGGTCTCACGCAAAAATGCTTCGAGTACATCAGCCGGAAAACCATTATCGGTGTAATACGGAAACGGTAGTTCCATCGGCGAACCAGCTATTTCCCAATGCCCACCGGTAGTATCTTTGCACGGCGATATTTCCGCCATCTTGCCGTAAGCGCCGACCGTTGCTTTGTTTGGGTCAACCCCGGCTATTTCAGCAACTCGGCCCAAACCCATTTTTTCCATATTGGGAACATGGATTCCGCCAACCGCTTTAGCTAAATTTGGAATGGTGCTTGCGCCAACATCGCCATAATCAGCCGCATCCGGCATTGCGCCTACACCGGCGCTGTCCAATACTACAATAATTGCTCTGTCAAACATAGGTTACCTCCATTAAGTTTTGTAGTAGTATATTTCGACGCGATTTGCAAAACTTCCTGCCGGTAAGCGATTTTATTTACAGTTTTTCCAGCTTGACTTTATCAACACTTACGCCCGCGGATGAGCGTTTTTATAAATTTCCCGTAATCGCTTGCGTGAAACGAAAGTGTATATTTGCGTCGATGAGATGTCCACATGTCCGAGCAATTCCTGCACAATCCGCAAATCAGCTCCGGCATCAAGCAAATGAGTAGCAAACGAATGGCGAAAAGTATGCGGCGTGATTATTTTATCAATCCCGGCAGCTGCAGCGTGAGCCTTGAGGATTTTCCAAAATCCCTGCCGCGTCATCCGTGTACCGCGGGCACTTAAAAATAACGCATCGGTGGCTTGGGTTTTGTGAAAACTGCAACGCGCCTCAGCAAGATATTTTTTCAACCATTTTAACGCGATACCGCCAACTGGCACGATGCGTTCCTTGGCACCTTTGCCAAACACCCGCACAAAGCGCATATCGTAATTTATCGCGGAGCAGTCGATACCAATTAATTCTGATACCCTGATTCCAGTGGCATACAACGTCTCCAACATTGCCCGGTCGCGTATACCATAGGCATCAGAGGTATCAATAGCTTTTAATATTTGTTCGACATCGCCTATTGCAATCGCTTTAGGTAACCGCTTGATTCCTCTGGGCGTTTCGAAAATTTCTGACGGATCGCTTTCAATATGTCGTTCAAAAAACAAAAACTTGCAAAAAGATTTTATCGCCGCCAAATGCCGTGAAATAGTCGAAACCGCCATCCCTTTGGTCTGTAATTCGTTGAGATAACGAAAAATCGCCTGCTTGTTGAGCGAAATCAAAGTATCGCTGTCTAATGTAGCAACAAAATCAGTCAAGTCAAACCGATAAGAAACGACGGTATTTTCCGCTAAGCCACGCTCAACATTCAAATAATCAAGAAACATTTCAATATAGCCCTGCAAAATTCGCCGGTTGACTGCTTCTGTCACTCCATTATTCCTATCAGCATCAACGCCACCAGCGATTTAGCGTCTGATAATTCACCGCTCTTAATCAGCTCCCGCAATTTGCTGCGCGACAATATCTCCACATTGACAAATTCGTCTTCATCCAAACATTGTTTTTTGAAATGCAAGTTTTCCGCAATATACAGATGAATCAATTCATCAGAAAATCCCGGGGTGGTGTGAATGGCGATAAGTTTGCGCACGCTGCCGGTATAACCGGTCTCTTCTTCTAATTCACGCAGCGCGCATTGCTCCGGCTGTTCACCGCAATCAAGTTTTCCGGCAGGTATTTCCAAAATAGCCTTACAAATCGGATAACGGAATTGCCGCACCATAACAATGTCGCCATTAGGCAACACCGGTACAACCGCTACCGCGCCGGGATGGCGCACAATCTCGCGTTTGGCACAATTGCCGTTTGGCAATTCAACGTCATCGTGTTGCAGTGTTAGAATTTTCCCCTCAAACAACGTTTCCCCATTTAATCGTTTTTCTTCAAGTACCATGGTCGCTCCTTATTTGATATAGTTAAAATGCCTTCGTAAATAATAAACCGGATAATCAACCGCAATCACATCATCACGCAACCATTCCGGCAACACGACAAACTTTAACGGTAATTTTGTTTCAGCTGCCGCTGATGCAATTTCCGCCAGCCCGGCAAGTGCAATTTTACAATCAGTTGATTCTGCCAAATTACAGTTACAAACAATTCCGGTGATTTTCAATCCGGTTCGAGTTTCCAGTGATTTTTTTTCATCAACTATTTCAGCAGTGGTTTTGGAAAATGGCCGGTAGATATTTACCACCAGCAACACATCCGTTGACCGGGTATTAAGCAAATCAGAATACTGACCGATAGTTACTGCCGAATCGCCGCCGCCGACATCGAAGACCGCAGAACTTTCGCCATAAATAACTTGCGGAATCATCTGTGGCAAAACACGCAATTCCAAATGATCAAAACATTGCGGTGAACCAACAACTGCAACCCCATGTTTGATCAGTAACTCTCGAAAATCGCGACTGCTGTTCATCGGTTTGGCAATGTCCAAATCAACCAGCGTTCGCTGTTCGCGGATCGCCGCGTTTACGGCCAACTCCGACTTGCCGCTGCCAAATTCGCCGACCAGCACGATAAATTTTCTGTCGGACAATGTTTTTATTTCATTCATATTTCATTCTTTCTACACTATCAATATGCTTTTTTTAATATTCCTGCGCCGGCTCTTCCCCGCGCAACACCCGTAACGCACCTTCAGTCAGCGACTGCATTTCATCTTCACCGGGAAACAGCAATATTGGAGCAATCCAATTTACCCGTTCGCCGATCAGCGAAGTTAAATAAGCAGAATGTGCCAAACCGCCAGTCAAAACTATCGCATTAACTGCACCAAAAAGCACCGTTGCCAGAGCCCCGACTTGCTTGGCAATATTATAGGCCATCGCATTCATAATCAATTCGGCTTTTTTGTCACCCTCATTAATACGATGAAGTATTTCTTTGCCATCACTAGTACCAAGATGCGCCACTAACCCGGCGGTTCCAACCAGCTTTTTTTTCAGTTGGGGAACCGAAAATTTACCACTCATACACATTTTCATAAATTCCTGCATCGGCAAACCACCGGCGCGTTCCGGAGAAAAAGCTCCTTCGTCGTTTGGATTGGAAATATCAATCATTTTGCCGCCCTTACTTGCGGCAAGCGACACCCCGCCACCCAAATGCACCAATACCAGATTTGTGTCAGCTACCGCTCTTTTCAATTCTGCCGTCGCGCGTAACGCCGCCGCACGCAAATTTAGCGCATGCACTAAACTTCGTCGGCTAATTTCCGGCAGACCGGTAATCCGCGCCACGGCTTCCAATTCGTCAACACAGACCGGATCAACGATGAATGCTGGTATTCCGACTGTATCGGCGATGCCACGCGCCAGCAACCCGCCAAGATTAGACGCATGTTCACCTTGAACGCCAATTTTCAAATCGGCACACATCGCATCATTAACACGATAAGTGCCGCTCGCCAGCGGCTTTATCAAACCACCCCGTCCGACTACCGCATCCAGCTCGTTAATTTCGACTGCGTTGTTCGCGAGCGTCCGCAAAATAAGTTGCCGCCGGTATTCATATTGATCAGTGATTTTTTCATATTTCTTCAATTCATCGGTACTATGTCGCACCGTCTCGACAAAAACCGGTTGAGCATCGATGAAAAAAGCAATTTTAGTGGAAGTCGAACCAGGATTGATAGACAAAATCCGATACTGTTTTTGCACAATGCTACTCCTTTATTTTTGATTTATTTAATCGCAACGAAAGGTTTTGTTCGTAACCATTGTCCGTAGGCACGTAATATTTTTTTCCAACCATTTCATCCGGAAGATACTGCTGCTCCACCCAATTGCCGGGAAAAGCGTGCGGATAAAGATATTTGCGTTTTCCAGCGGTTAGTTGCGGATCATAGTGGTTACGCAAATAAACCGGCACCAGATAGACAGGCATACCTTCCACATCTTTTATGGCATCATCTACCGCACAATAAGCAGCATTAGACTTCGGCGCACAGGCAATATAGATTGCCGCTTGTGACAAAATTATTCGTGCTTCGGGCATGCCGATGTTTTTGATCGCAAGCAAAGCATTGGTAGCGACAACCAACGCCATTGGATCGGCATTGCCAACATCTTCACTCGCAGCTACAACTATCCGCCTGGCAATGAATTCCGGATCTTCACCGGCACTTAGCAACCGCGCCATATAGTGCGATACAGCCTGTGGATCCGAACCGCGCATGCTTTTAATAAATGCAGACACAATGTCGCTGCGGTTATTATTATCCGGGTCGTAACCGCGCCGGATTTCACCGGTTAACTCACGTACGATTTCGGCGGAAATTTGTTTTTCTTCTTGCAATGCCGCCATAAATACCGCTTGCTCGAGAACATTCAACGCCACACGGGCATCACCAGCTGCAAGCATTGCAATAAGTGTTTCGGCTTCACCGGCAATGCTGACCGCCCACACCCCCATTCCACGTTCATTATCAACGATGGCATCACGCATCAAACTAATCAAATCAGCTTCGCCAAGTGCATTCAACCGGATAGCGCGCATCCGTGACAGCAACGGTGGATTAACTTCAGTGTAGGGGTTTTCCGTGGTCGCGCCGATCAGCGTAATCGCGCCGCTTTCAACATGCGGCAACAACGAATCCTGCTGCAGTTTGTTGAAGCGATGAATCTCGTCAATAAAAACTATCGTTTTGATATTCTGATCACGCAAGCGGCGATAGGCCTCTTCCGCCAGCCGTTTAACATCAGCCGTTCCGGCGGCCACCGCGTTTAGTTTCTCAAAATGCGACTTGGTGCCATTGGCGATAATATGCGCTAAAGTTGTTTTACCGCAACCGGGCGGACCAAAAAACAACAACGACGGAACATTGTCGCTATTGATAAGCTTGCGCAAAAAGGCATTATCGCCGGTTATGCTTTTCTGACCAAAAAACTCATTCAACGTTCGTGGCCGCATTCGTGCTGCCAGCGGCGCTGCTTTAGCTAAGTTTTCTCGTTCCTGTTCACTAAACAAACTCATCGCTTATTCCTTCTTGAACAATTCATCAATAACAGCTAATACGGCATCAACCTGCTGGTCATTAATATCATTATGCAGCACGAACCGCACCGCTGTTTTCGAAAAAGCACTTGCCAAAACACCGTGTGCACGAAGTGCATCGACACATTCATCAGCAGTTGCATAAAACGGCCGCGGATCGAATAACAAAATATTAGTCTGCACTTTAGCGAGGTTAATAAAAACACCGTTTGCAGCAAGTTTATCAGCCACAATTTTAGCATTGGCGTGATCAATTGCCAGCCGCGCCGACATTTTCCCCAAAGCGATAATACCGGCTGCCGCCAAAATTCCAGCTTGGCGCATCCCGCCACCCAACAATTTGCGCATTTGCCGGGCACGGCTGATGAATTCGGCGCTTCCGGCTAAAATCGATCCAACCGGCGCACATAAGCCTTTAGATAAACAAAACATAACACTATCGCAATGTGCTGCTAAAACCGATGCATCAAGCTTGAGATATGCTGCAGCATTAAAAATTCGCGCTCCGTCGCAATGAATCCGGATATTGTGCTTTTGGGCAACCGCGGCCAATTCGTCGAGCTGCGCCATCGAATAACAAGTTCCACCGCCGCGATTATGACTGTTTTCAATCCACAACAGACTGGTACGCGGCATATGCATATCAACCTTGCGAATAGCCTCTTCGAAATCGAGCGGATTTATCTGCCCGTCACAATGCTCAAGCGTACGTAATTGACAACCGGCAAGTGCTGCCGCTCCGGCATTTTCATAGAAAAAAATGTGTGCGTCTTTATCGCAAACCACTTCGTCACCGCGTCGCGTGTGGGTCAACAACGCAATTTGGTTGCCCATAGTTCCGCTCGGCACAAACAATGCTGCTTCCTTGCCAATAACCGCTGCAGCATAATGCTCCAATTCATTGATAGTCGGATCCTCGCCATAAACATCGTCACCAACCGGCGCTATCGCCATTGCAGCACGCATCTCGTCAGTCGGCTGAGTAACAGTATCACTACGTAAATCAATTTTTAGCATCATTCCTCACAATTCGTTTAAGTTTTCCGGTTTCGCCAGCTATCAACCTGGTTCTGCAATAACTGCAAAAATTCATCTAAACCATTGGCTTTTAAGTCAATAATCAGCGCTGCTACCGCTTGATCAACATCCAGTGCTCCGCTGCGAAGGCCGTTCTGATATTTTGATACCGCATTAACCAAACCCGGCAACAAACGTTTCAATGGTTGGACATCAACGACAAAACCGGCGAGCGGCGAAACAGAAGCACTGGTATCATATTCCTGAACCGCCTGCCATTTATTCAGCGGTTGTGTTTCCGGCACATAATCTAAAAAAGCGTTCCCAAAAGCGGTCTCTTCAATTAGATAATTTCCGTGATCAGTCAAAAAGTGAATATGGCCATCGGCTGTTTTTTCATAATGCCGATTTTCAATACCAAACGTCAATAAATTTTTTAAGTATTCATCGGCATAAAGCAACTCAATCAAACGCAATGCCCGCGTCGGATGGGCGCTGGTAGCTGAAATAACCAGCGCCGACGCATTTACGTTCAAAGCAGTAATGCGTTGATTAGCCGTTAGTGGAATAATGTTGGCTTTATTGAACTTCGTCTTTGTAAATCTGTCCAGATAGGACAACGATTCGATCAGCGAAAACGCATTGTTGGCCGCAAAAACATTTTGGCTTTCAGCGGCATTCATGTCTTTGACATAATACTGTTTTTGTGCGGCAACACGAATTGTTTTCAATAGCGCAATATAATTCGGATCTTCAAATTGATTAATTATCCTGCAAGTTTTATCGTCGAATTTAACCGCCGCCGGAAAATAGCCATCTACAACATAGTCAAGATTTGCAGCACGTGTCAATTCACCAAGATTGGTTATCACAACAATACCGGGATCTTCCGTGTGAGCGCGCGCAAAGGTCTTCATCAGCTCATTGGAATTAGTTATCGGCGCTCTGGTAACCAGCGTCAATTGGTGAGCCAATCCATAATTTGCCGGAATAGCATAGCACTCGCCATTAATTTGCGCTGCCGACCAGGCAATCGGATTGATTATTTGTTTAAGCGCGGGTGTATTTTTTTTTAGCAATTCATTAAGCGGGGAAATATAACCAACGCCAGCAGCCACACGGTAATCGAACATATTCGGCAGGCTGTTGGCGATGTCGTATTTATCCCCGGCAGTAGTAATTGTCGTCAACTTGGTATCATATTCCTTATCACCGACGAAAACAATTTTCAGCGTGCAATTGAGTTTATTTTTTAAATATTCATTGGCTGTTGAAAGAACTACATCCATATCTGCCGGACGCTGGCCGTTAGTATACCAGACTAGTTCGACAAATTCATCGGGGTTGTCTTTATCATCTGGCAATCCGGATACGCCGCAGCCGGAAGTCACAGCAATAAAAACAATAATTATCATCGACACAATTTGTTTTTTCATCAGCACAAAATCTTTCTGACATAATGTCTGCCACTAATCTCGATGCCTAATTTAAATTGTCCCAAAAAACGCGTTCGTGCTTATCCGGATCATGCTTTAGTTCACATTTTTCATCAATTAGCATAGTTGCATAGTTGGTATCGTCAAACAATTCCCAATTGATAGTTGTTCCGGTAGCCGGTGTCCCTGTCTTAATAAACGCCGCCCAGGCGTTGTGCATCGCATTCACGACTGTTTGTGGTGGTTTGCGATATTCACGATCCGGTTTAACATCAGCATCGTAACGTCCAAATACAAATGGTGATTCACTACCATGCAAAGCACCGTCTTTTCCGCCCCAATCAAAACGATAATAATACACCGGCGCATATTTGCTCTGCGCAATTGCCATATGCAACTGCGGTAACAAAAACACCCCGGCAGTTGCCGCCTTGAACAGCCTGTCTGGTTTGGACAGAAATTTGTAGTTGCGATTATAAAAGTCGGCCACAACATCATCAATCCGGCCAAAATATTCACTTACATCTTGAGGTACAATCCATTTAAATATTCTAAAACTTAAAATCTTCGTTATTCGAGAAATATGCTTAAACCCATTCATCTCATCTTTGGCAGTTCCGGTCAAAAACTTCACGCCTTTTGCCGCGCCATGTTCTAAAGCTAAAAAAGGTTCCTCTGGTATCACGACATTGTCACGAACCGGCGCAAATGCTGTTTCTTTGGCAGTAAACCCATATTTTTTCAAAGTCCGTGAATAAGCTTTGAAGAGTTTTTCGTGCGGTAACGCACGCATTTCGGACAAATTAGCAACCCCGGTATATTTCATAAAAGTTTGGGCAACTGCATTGGCTTTTTCCACACTTTTAGTTAAACGCAATGAGCCACTTTGGGCAATTGCTTTATTAAACAAGCCTTTCGCCTGTTCGACAACCATCAACGCCGCTACAGAACCGCCACCAGCCGAGCAACCCAGGATTGTAACTTCATCAGGATTTCCGCCAAATGCCGCAATATTTTTTTTCACCCAGCGCAGTGCGGCAATTTGGTCCAAAATACCAATACAGCCACTGCCTTGGCAACTTTTATCAATATCATCGAGATACAGAAAACCGTATGGTCCCAGGCGATAGTTAATCGTAACAAAAATCATCCCCTGCTCGACAAAATTTCTTCCGTCTTCATCTTCATTCGCACCGGTGCCAATAGTGTAACCGCCGCCATGAATATGTACAGCAACCGGCAAACTTCCGCAGGCGTTCCGCGACGCGCGTATGTTTAAGTATAAACAGTCCTCAGACTGCGTGTCTTCCTCGATTTCAATCCAGGTGCTTTTCGGCTGCGGACAAGTGCCGCCGTATTTATCAGCAAAAAAAACATCACGAAAAACCGGCATTTCAACCGGATTTCGCCAGCGCAAATCACCAACAGGCGGCTTTGCGTAAGGAATACCTAAAAACAATGCCTGGTTATTTTCATAAAACCCGGCAATTTTTCCGCAAGGCGCTTCCAAAAATGGACGAAATTTATTCATATCTACCTCCCGCGCAGTGTTTTCACCGCAATTTCATATAAAGTTTCCAACCCGTCACGATTTTCCCCGCTGTGAAATTCCGGCCGCCAGGAAAAATCCGCCAGCGAGTCACTTACGCAGAAAAAAGCCCCCAATTCAACACTGTGGTATTTTGCGACAACAAATAACGCCGAGGCTTCCATTTCCACAGTTTTCACGCCTTCTACCTGATAGCGTTTTACTTCATCAAACGTCTCACGATACAATGCATCAACTGTCCACGAAGTGCCACGCGTGTATTCATGCCCCATTTGTTCCAAGGTATTGGCGATTTGCGCCGTGATGACTTTGGATGGATAGGCGTATTTTGCACTCGCCAGATAGTGATGCGATGTTCCTTCATCACGAATGGCACGCTCACACAATACGATGTCTCCAATCGCCAATTCATGTTGCAACGCGCCAGCCTCGCCGATTGACAAAAATTGTTTGACTCCGAATGCAATCATTTCTTCGAGTTTCGCTATTGCAACCGGTGCACCGATTCCAAAACCACCAACAACGGCAATGTCCCCTTCAACATCCAGTAACAGCATTTCGCCTGCCGGGGTGCTCACCCTGCGTTTGGTATGAATCTCCATAATGTATTTGTAAAGTCGGTTGCTATAGCAGATGATTACCGACTGAGGAGCAATTACCAAATCAAATTTGTGCAGTTTTTTAACATAATCAATATATTGCCGGGCAGTCACAACCGAACTGCAACCTTGTTTGTTTTTGAAATTTGGATATAACATTAACTTACTCCTGTAGCCCGTAGACTAAACATCTGCTTCATAAATTGGGTAGTATTGTTTAATAATATCAGCATAGCACTCAATAAATACTTCTACCAATATTGGATCAAATTGCTCGCCACTCAGATCAGCAATGATGTTTTTGCTTGTTTCGGAATTATAGGCCGGTTTATAACAGCGCGACGATATCAAAGCATCGAATACGTCGGCAATCGCGGTTATTCGTGCTGACAGTGGAATTTCCACGCCGCCAATTCCTCTTGGATAACCTTTACCACTCCACCTTTCATGATGACAGCGCGCGATTTCGCAAGCCATTTTCAAAAACTCATTTGCAGGATATTTTTCGGACATTTCCTGCAAGGCATTCGCACCAAGTACTGTATGTTTTTTTATCATTTCAAACTCTTCAGCAGTTAGATCAGCGCTTTTGTTTAATATCGCATCGCTGACACCTACTTTGCCAATATCATGTAATGTCGCTGCTACTTCAATCGCTGAAATAAATTTATCGTCAATCAACGCCGAATATTCTGGACGCAAACGCGCCATACCGGCAATTAGTTTGCAGGTTCGGGAAATTCTCGCGAGGTGAATACCCGTATCATTATCACGGCATTCGGCTAATTTTGCCAACGAATATATTGTACCGATCTGGGCTTCGTTTAATTGTTGTTCGATTTTTTTGTGTTCTTCGAGCTCGGTCAACAAATTCTTGTACAACACCCCAACTTCGTTAATAGTTTGATTGAATGCTTTCGCCATATCATTGAGTTCATCCTCGCCACTCAGTTCAAGCCGTTTGACATTGAACCGCAGTTGATTTACATCAAACCGCTGAAGAAAGTCGGCAATAATATTGAATTTTCCAAACAAAACCCGTCGTGCAATAATAAAGTGTAACAATACCACTGTAAGCACACACGTCAGCAATATTAATACAAACATCTCCATTTTGCCTTTGGCTTTTCCTTCTACCATAACCGTAGTTTTCACATACAGCGGTTGTTTTCCTAAAGTCCGCACAACAAAAAATCCGCTCTCGTTTTCTGACTGGGGGTCCGGATAATATTTAAACAACTGAACGGAGTTTGAAATCTTTGTTCGCAACCATTGAGGAGGGTCATCAGAAAATTCAAGTTTCACATCGTGGATATAGTTTTTTTTAAGTAAATCCGCCAAAAATTTATCATTTATTTCTTTACCAAACAATACATGGCCGCTAAACTCGCCTTTGCCGTTATTTGGCATAACCTTTGTTGCAGCAACCAGTATTGGATTCTTTCCACACATAACAACCGTAGTGAATGCACCCCCAGTATTAGATTTCTCTAATTGTAATTGTTGCAAAACACCATCCTTGGCAAACACCGAGCTTAGTTTGCCATCGTCTACCAGTGAACGTTCACGGCTACTGTCAGCAAAAGATGTCAGTAATTTATTACCATCTTTGTCATACAATAACATTAAATCAACACCCATTTTTGACAACGATAGTGCATTTGTCTGGCCATATTGCTCAGCAAATTCCGGTTTTACTCCATTGACAAAAGCGTAAGCGTCATCCCAAAATCCCCAATCGTTAGTAAGTGTCAACAATATATTACAGTTCTGATCAAAGGCAGCCGCAATTCTGGCTATTCGCTCGCGATTTTCACCTTGTTCGCGAGCAATATAATCTTCCAGCCAAAAAGCATTGCCAAAATATAACAAAACAACAGTAAATCCCGTCAACAAAACGATTTGAGTGATTGCTAAACTAGTTTTGATTTTCATAATTCACTCTTTAAACAAAAATCCCCCACACATGCCGTAACGCGCCCGAGTTTTCGAACCTGTTCTCACAGGTGGGCGCCTCTCGCCTCCGTTTGCCGTTTCCCGCTGCTGGGCGGTCCTACATGCCAGGAATTGAAGTACGGTTCCCTTAACTCAATTTGTTGGTTCAAAACAAATGACACTACACGCACACAGTAGGGTTAGAAAAATTGTAACACACTACGTTTTTTTTTCAAGTGCTCACAAAAAATATATCAGCAGTTTCATTTTTTGAAGTTGGAAAAACATTGACAAAGCTCGATGATTAAAAGATACTAAATATAGTACGTTTTATCAACAAACAGCGTCGGTGCAGGAGTTTGTTATGAAAATTAAAGTTCTGTTTATTTTTTTGACGCTTTTGGGGATGTTGACAATCACCGCAACTGGTTTTGCCGACAATTTTACCGTGTCCACCGAATTCAAAAACATCCAAGATATTTGGACAGAAGAATATAGCGCCGAATTCCCGGTTGACGAAACTACCACGGCTCAACCTGCACTAACCTCATTGGCAGATTTACGCTACGAGTTTTCAGCACTTGATCAGCAAACGATATTTACAGCATTGCTTGCCATTAATTCACAAGCCGGCAATTTGAAAACCGCAAAATTGCTGGCAGATTGTGGTTTTAAAAACGAAACCAGCGATGACAATTTCATAAACATCTATTCAAGATCTACCAGTAAACAACTCCAATTATACGTTGTTTTTCAAAATCTTTTGCCGCAAAACCTCGCCCGATTCGCGGCTGATTGTGGAACGCCGGTACGTTATATGGATTTTGACGATGCCGTCCATAATTATTTTTCGGCAGTCGCCGAGCCGGCTATGCAGAAAAATAAGCTTTATAACATATGCCAAGCAGCCAAAGCTGATATCAACGTGCAGATCACCTTTTGCGGTACAGAATTTGGTGGTGGTTTTGCGCTAATTGCCGGAGCAATAGCCAGCAGAAACTTTGGCATACTGCCACAACAACTGAACGTCATTCAATTTTCCGCCCCTTCAATTGCCGGCAAGGGCTTTGCCGATTCAATCAAAGGCAAGCTAAACGTAATTAATTTTATTCGTCCAAATGATCCGCTGGCGCTTACTCTGAATTCAATCGATTTTTACCCGGTTGGTAACGTGGTAACTGTTCCTTGCCAATACGCTAATGTTTTAGATAATTCCAGACTGTACCAAACAGTCCTAAACAATGTCTGTGCAAATTTTATAACCGATGTCTGGAACACCGAATATCCGCAGGCAGCATTTGATGCAACAATCATTCCATTGGCGGATATAATTCCGCCGCCCAAAGCAAACCTAACCAATATCAACAGTCAGCAGTATTTGTTTTTAGGCGGATTAACCGTCGGAGCAGCCTTAGCGGCTTATAACGATAACTATTTGCCATTTGCTAATCATCTTACCAAACATGATTTCAACCTTACGCGTTTTAACGGCAAAGGCATTTATCAAACACCAACATCAGCAACGCCGGTCGCAACTTTTTCGGTAGTATACAGTAAACGGTTGGACACCGACGGCAAGCATTACTACATCATCGGTATTGGCGTAAGCTCTTTAGATTTTTTGAAACGACTGGATAAAGATTTTATCGTGGAATCACCTGCCTTTGGCAAGATGTTGAAACCGGTCGCCGATGACTTGAACCAGTTGCTAAAAGACCCCGCTTTCAGCAGTTTTGTTGAACAATTAAAAGCCGACAAAGACAGCCGCGTGCTCCTTGCTGGTTTTGGTGCCGGCGGTAGCTATGCTGCATACCTTGCGGCGCTAATCGCCAGTGACCAAAAAGTTGAGGCCGGACATATTCGTTTGCTTACCACTGGCGATTGGGCCGCGATTAGTCCGGAAATGCAAACTTTATTGACGCAAAAAGTTAAAGCTTATCAAGTCACTAATTATCGGGACGTAATACCGCAGTTAGGCGAATTTGCTTCTAACACAACTGTTTTGCAATTGCCGCTGTTCATGCCGCAAAACGGCGATTTAGTATCACTCCCCCCTGGCTATATTGCCAATTACACCCTTGCCGAACACAGTTATAAAAAATACTTCGGTATAATATTAAAGAACAGCCATGATTACATTCACCGCTGGAACGAGGAAATTTGGCTGCGTCAACAAGCAAAACTCGACAATGAGATTAAACAAACTGAAATTAAATCCAATGATCGGATGATCTGTGTAACCGGACCCTGTGATCCGTGGTAGAAGGAGAAATCCATGGCAATAAAATTATCTTGGTATAAGGATTATCGCTGGACGATTATCATCATCATGCTCATTGGTTCGATTATGAATTACCTCGATCGCGTAAACCTGAGTATGGCCAACACCACTATTGCCGGAGAATTCGGCTTTAATTCGGTGCAAATGGGTTGGTTGCTGTCGGCATTTGCCATTTCATACATGTGGACCAATTTACCGATGGGTTGGCTGGTCGACAAATGGGGTTTAGGTAGAATTTTTTTGTGGTCAACATTAGCTTGGTCGGTTGCCACAGTCGCCGGCGGTTTTATCCAGGGGTTTATGTCGATGTTTCTTATCCGCATACTATTGGGTATCGCCGAAGCGCCATTTTTTATTTGTGCAGGCAAAGTTACCCAATTATACTTTGCCGATAAAGAACGTGGATTAGCTTCGTCCGTAGTGAACATGGGTCCGAAAATCGCTAACGGGTTCGCGCCGCCCTTAATCACCTATATGATGTTGTTTATGGGTTGGCGCGGCATGTTCATCGCACTCGGACTTTTTGGTATCGTCATCGCAGTTTTGTGGCTAATATACTATCGCGGCGACAACTACAAACCGCCGCACGCACCGATTTTTAAAACAGCAAGTCTTGTGCGAAATTTCAGTTTTAATAAACTACTATGGCATCCGACGACTATTTGGCTCAATCTCGGTAACATCGGCACCAGCTATGTATTTTGGCTATATTTCACCTGGTTGCCAACCTATCTGACTAAAGACCGCGGTATGTCATTAACCACTGCTGGTTGGATTGCCGCAATCCCATTTTTGGCGGGTGTTCTGGCTGTGCCAATCGGCGGCTGGATATCCGATAAATTAATTAAACGCGGTATGTCTACAATTAAGGCACGCCTCGTACCAACTGTCGGTGGTTCACTTTTGGCTGCTGTTGCGGTAATTCCGGTAAACTATGTTTCCAGCACAACAATTGCAGTGGCACTTATTACTATCAGCTTGTTCGCCGGAGCGTTGCGGGTCGGAGTGCTCTGGGCATTAGTCGGCGACATTTCGCCACGTGAAGCGGTCGGAACAATAGGCGGAATTCAAAACTCAGCCAGTTTCATCGGCGGAGCGCTAGCGCCGCTTGGCACCGGTTATATTATTGCCTTTACCGGTTCCTATGACTTTGTCTTCGTCATCAGCGGTATACTCTGCGCGATTAGCGCAATATGCTACGCGATGATCAAGCGCCCAATTGCTGCTGACGAGATCATCAAATCAGCCTCGACAACAGCTTAACAACCGAATAAGTCCCTTATTTTATTCAACTGCCTCTTGACTCATAAAATCAGCTATGCTATTATATCAAGGCTGTTACCTGCGGTCGTGGCGGAACGGCAGACGCGCTAGCCTCAGGAGCTAGTGAGGGCAACCTCGTGATGGTTCAAATCCATTCGACCGCACCAAATTTGGCATTTTACCCGCGGTTGTGGCGGAACGGCAGACGCACCATCTTGAGGGGGTGGCGCCGAAAGGTGTATGGGTTCAAATCCCATCAACCGCACCATAATTATTTAAACCGACATCATTACGATGTCGGTTTTTTTTATAAACGAACAAAAATCAAATAATATGAGGAATATTTAATCATAAATATCCATAATTTAATTATTATGAGTTATAATTAGGTGCAGGACAATGTTTCTGTGACAATTGTCGTTTTATTTAGGCTGTTATTGTTTCTGTAATCAATTAATCTAATCCGCGTCTGTATTATATATGTAATAATAACGGAGGCTTTATGAAAAGGTTAATAATAGTTGCGATGGTTCTTTTTCTGACTTTTTCCTCAATGTGTTGTAGCAAAAACGACCAAGCGTCGCAAAAAAAAGCTACAGAACAAGTAATTAGTCAAAACAACGCGAAAATTAATCAATCCGTAAAAGAGTTTTCCGAAAAATATGATGCTGTTGAATTAACTGATAACGAAGATTGTCTCCAAATCGGTAAAGTGCTGGTTCTAGATGATATATTAGTTTACAAAACGGTAGGCGATATTATTATTGGTTTTGCCAAAGCAACTGGCTATCGTGGCAGATATAAGTTTTTGATGAAAACTGACAAAAATCAACTATATGCAATTAAACACGTAAAAACAAGCCAGACTATCGTTTATGTTGTCAAAGTTAATAATCATAAATATTCGAGTGAAAATGAAATAGAAATTGCGCCACCAGTAATTAATTCAGAGTTAATTGATTATAAGATTATTGATTTAATACCGCTTCCTTGAAATAACAAATGTTCTTGACCATTGATAAAAAAAGACTCCGCGAAAGCGGAGTCTTTTGAACTTATTACGCAAATTTTTCCATAAGCAGATCTTTCAATGTCGGTTTACCTGGTTCAACTATTTCTTCGAGCTCATAACGCACACGCGCCATTGGCTTGTTGACAGTTACTATCCGCGCCAAATCGATTGGTGTCGCAGAAATAACAACATCACAATCAGTATTGTTTATTGATTCTTCCAGATCTTTGATTTGTTGTTCGCCATACCCCATAGCCGGCATCAAAATACCGATATCAGGATATTTCTCGAAAGTTTCCGTAATCGAACCCACAGTGTATGGACGAGGATCAACCAACTCACCGGCCCCAAACATTTTTGCTGCAACCACGCCAGCGCCGTATTTCATCTCGCCGTGTGTCAACGTCGGGCCATCTTCAACGACCAAGCAGCGTTTACCTTTTACCAGTTCAGCGTTGTCCATCTCCAGACGTGAATTAGCTTTGATAATGACTGCTTTAGGGTTATATTTTTTTACATTTTCAATAACGATTTCAACATTCGCCGGATCAGCGCTATCCATTTTGTTGATAACAATTACATCAGCGCGCCGGAGGTTAACTTCGCCCGGATGATACAACAGCTCATGATTCGGACGATGCGGATCTACCACCACAATTTCCAAATCAGATTTGTAAAATGGCGTATCATTATTACCGCCATCCCACAACACTACGTCAGCTTCTTTTTCGGCAGCACGGAGAATCTCTTCATAATCCACACCAGCATATATTACCCGACCAGCGTCGATATGCGGCTCATACTCTTCCATTTCTTCAATGGTACAGTTGTGGCACGCCAAATCTTCGGTCTTTGCAAATCGTTGACAACGCTGTTCAACCAAGTTGCCGTAAGGCATCGGGTGTCGAACGGCTACCACTGATTTACCCATTTCTGAAAGAATTCGAGAAACTGCTCGCGTGGTTTGTGATTTACCGCAACCGGTACGAACGGCACAAATCGAAACAACCGGTTTGCGCGACACAATCATTGTCTTAGTCGGCGAAAGTAGAGTGAATTTCGCGCCATAAGCCAAAACTTCCGACGCTAGGTGCATAACATTGTTGTGGGTCACGTCAGAGTAGGAATGTACAACAATGTCGGCCTCATACTTTTCAATCAAACTGCTCAAGTTCTCTTCAGCATAGATCGGAATACCATACGGATATAGTTTCCCTGCCAATTCTTTTGGATATTCTCTTCCATCAATGTCGGGGATTTGTGCGGCAGTGAACGCCACTACGTCAAATTCAGGATTATCGCGATAGATAACGTTAAAATTGTGAAAGTCGCGCCCCGCGGCGCCACAAATGATGACTTTTTTTCTCTTCATGTATCCTCCAAAATAAATAGAGACCTCTCGCTATTATATCAAAAAATATAATTCGCGAACCGGCCTCGCTCTTAATCCGCTAATATTATACTCTTTTTGTCAAATCAAAGCCAGCTAAAATGCATTTTTATTCTCCAACTTTCTAGTTCTCGTTGCAATTCAGCTCAACAAACGCTGTGAAAAATAAGCTTCACAAGACTCGCACTTGATTATTTTTTATACAATCAAAAAATCTATATGGTATAATTAAGCTAGCTCATTTATTTAATATACCAGCTTGAAAAGCATCAAAGCATCATTTGAAGGGAGTGTGCAAAATGAACAAATTATTCATGATTTTACTCACAACAATAATGTTGGGTGTAACCGTAATTTTTGTCGCCGGATGCGGCAATAGCAAGACCGCCGACAGAATCATCGTCGGTGTGGACAATAATCCGCCATATACTTTTGTAACTCAACCTGTCTCGGTAATTCTTGACGATGGTCTTTCTACAGCGTCTGTCGCCAAAACAGCAGAATACCAGGGATTCGATGTGGATGTAATAACCGCTGCCGCCAAAAAAGCTGGACTGACAATTGAATTTCGCGACATCGCTTTCGGAAAAATATTCGAACAAATTGAGCAAGGGAAAAATATCGACGTTGCCATCGGCGGTGTTTCAATAACCGACGACCGCAAACAGAATGTCGGTTTCACGATTCCCTACGCAAAAGGTGGTGCTTGCATCGTAGCCTTTAAAAACGACAACATTACCAGCGCAGATGACTTGTCCGGCAAAATTGTCGGTGTCGAATTAAATACAACAATGGTTCCGCAAGCCAGCGCTATCAAGGGCGCCAAAATTCGCGGTTATCAAAACCAGCAAGATATGTTTATCGATCTGTTCAACGGCGATCTTGATGCGATAATAATGGATAAAATGTCAGCAGAGTATGCATTGAGTGAACGCAAAATGAAACGCTTAAAAATTGTAAATATGTTATCTGACGAAGAATTTGCAATGGTTGTAAAAAAAGACAATACTCAATTAATTGAAAAATTAAACAAAGCGCTTACCGAAATGAAGAAAAACGGCGAATTGCAAAAAATCTATGATAAGTGGTTTGCGAAAAAATAAAAATTTAACAACAAAAATAACCGTTGATTAAATAATACTATTTAATCAACGGTTATTTTTTACTTGTTAAGCATCTATGCTCACTCAAATATTACCGTAATGAGCGAAAAAACATCAGCAAGTCTTTCTTGATATCAGGCGACAACATTTTTTTGTTAATGCCTAAAACCGCTGCTTCTAGAGCATAAAGCATATTTATGCAAGCAGTATCATGCACAATCATAATCCGTACAAATGTCTGTCTGCTGCCACATGCAACCAATTGCTCAGGCGTCTCAATTTCGATTTGATTGAGCAAACCAGCCAATTTGGCGCCAATGTTTGGCAGCTCGGTTAATTTATTCATTACACAGCTCCAACAATTAAACTAAAGTATCTCTTTCACTCTGCCAACTATACCGCCCTGCAACCGTACTTTAATGCCGCGACTGTGAACTGCTGAGCTGGTTAATAATCGTTCAACGACACCTTCGGTAGTTTGTCCACTACGCTGATGCGGTTTTTGGATAACCAATACTCGAGCTCCAATTTTGATATCTTCACGTTTTGTTCCATCCATAGCTATAATTTCTCCAATCAGCGCATTGTCAATTCTTTTGCATAAGCATTTCCTTAATTCCACCTAAACTCGACAGCACGCCAGTCGCCTCAAACGGCATATAAACGACTTTATTGTCTTTGCCTTCAACCATGGTTTTTAACGCTTCAATGTATTTCAAGGCAACAAGATAGTTAGTCGGATCGCCTTTGATGGCTTCTGCAACCCTGATTATTGCTGCTGCTTCAGCGTCTGCAACCACCACACGGGCTTTCGCCTGGCCTTCGGCCGACAGAATAGCAGCTTGCTTTTGGCCATCAGCCTGGTTAATTGCCGCCATCTTAACTCCTTCAGACGACAAAATTGCTGATTGCTTCAAGCCTTCAGCTTCAAGAATAACCGCACGACGATCGCGCTCAGCACGCATTTGCTTTTCCATTGCCTGCTTGATGTCGGCTGGCGGAATAATATCCTGCAATTCGACACGATTGACTTTAACACCCCATTTTTCAGTTGCTTCATCGAGGATAACCCGCAGCTTGTTATTTATAGTATCACGGCTGACAAAAGTCTGGTCCAGACTTATGTCACCAAAAATATTCCGCAGCGTGGTCTGTGATAATTTTTCAATCGCGTCTGGCAAATTGGCAATTTCATAAACAACCTTCATTGGTTCAATTACTTGGTAAAAAATAACGACGTTGATTTCAATTACGACATTATCACTGGTAATAACATTCTGGCGCGGGAAATCATAGACAGTCTCGCGCAAATCAATACGATTTACAGTCCTGCGAGTAACAATCTGGCGGCCACTCATATCGCTGGCAATATATTTCCAGGTTGTCGAACGCGGCCGGTCAAGAATAGGAATGATGACATGTAACCCACTAGCCAATGTCGCATGATATTTACCCAATCGCTCGATAACTACTGTCTCCGCTTGACGAACAACAATTACACCGCTAGCAATAAAAGTTACTGCAAAGATAAAAACAACCGCTGCCAATATACTAAATTCTAACATTATTAAGCTCCTTATTTTTTTATAATTGAATCAAACATATTTTAGAATTTTATTTTACAATTACCGTACCACCATGCCGGCCAACAATTTGCAAAACCGCACCAAGCGGATGGCCTTTGCCGTCAACATCAGCCGCCGGCCAAACATCACCGCCCTGTTTTACCCGGCCAGAGCCGTTTTCCGTTATAGCTTCAACAACTTCAACTTGCTTACCTATGATCGCGTCGATATTGGTAAGATCAGCTGGTCCGCTCAGGAAATGGCTTTTTGCCAGCGGACGGACAAAAACCATTGCAATAAGTGCAATAACTGCAGCAATTCCAATTGAAAGTGCAACGCTTCCAAATAATGCCGATGCCAGCGCTCCGAATAAGCAACCGACCGCAATACAAGCCAAGTAAAATCCGCCGCCAACCATTTCCATAATTATCAGTAGCACAGCCGCTGCAATCCACATTACTGCATGCATTTTTCCCTCCATCTGCAATTAGCGTTATTTATTAGTTATAGTACCAGCATTCATACTTTCGGAAATATATTTTTTAAATTTCGAATAATATTTCTCGATAGTCTGCAATATTTTGCTTTGTTGTTGCTGTTTTTGGGCAATTTTATAATCCTCAACCGTTTCAATATCATTGTTACTTCTGTGACGGTCAGCTTTTGCAACCAAAACAATTTCAGTATAAATTTTTGACGGACACTGTTCGCCTTGATGTGCTTTAATTGCCGACGCAACACCAATTTTTCCCATCGCATAAGGATTCTGCGAAACCGTCGCGTCTAGTTTATTATCTGCGATGGCTTTTAAAGCAGCTTCTGATCCATCAACGCCGACTATGCGAATGTTTTTCACACCTAATTCAATTACCGCATCAGCAGCACCTAGCGCCATTTCATCGTTTGTTGCGAATACACAATCAACATTATTATTTCTTAACCGCAAAACGTTTTTCAGTTGCTCTTTAGCTTTAATTCGATCAGAATCAGCAACAAGCAACTCTTTTATCTGAATATTATGTGTAACAAAAACATTCTTGCAGCCCTCAACTCTGGCATCGTGTGATGAATCACCGTTAGCACCACGAATAATTACTGCAGTTTTACAGCCATCGTCAAAGATATGATTAGCCGCGAGCTCGCCGATCATATAATTATTGCTCTCAATAGAGGTTATCGCTCCATCAAATACTACGGTACTATCAATAAATATTATTTTTATATTAGCATTCCGCGCCTTAACCAGCGCATCAACAACCATCTGGCGATTTATCGGAGCGATAACGATAGCATAAGCTCTTTCTGCAATTGCTTTGTTTATCAACCGAACCTGCGTCAGATAATCAATTTCTTCTTCCGGTCCATCTATACCAACATCGTACAATTCTTTTGCGCCAGCCTTAGCACCACTGATAACATCCGTCCAAAACGGATTATCCGTTTTGTCTTGCAGAATAACGTGAATTTTCTTTGCCGCTCCAAAGCCTCCGCTCCAAGCAATTATATGGTATAAACCAATGCCAAACAAAACCAAGATCACAAAAACAATTAATTTGCGCATATCAACCTCAAAATTCTTTTACTGGCCTGGTTAATCATAAATTGTTTCTATTTTTTGAAGAACGCATATACGCCGACATGATCAGATACCCGTCCGAAACATTTTTCTGTGAAAATACGCTGCGCAAGTATTGGCTTAAGTTTCGCTCCATCATTCATAAATATGTAGTCAATCCGTTTTCCCAGACCATCACCATCCTGCCAACCATCAATTTTTCCACCTATAGTTGAATCAAGCATACTGTTAGCAAAACAAGCAAAATAGCTGTCGATGATCTTACCGTTTTTTATCGTATAATTATAGCCTTCACTTCCTGCCGCTTCATTAAAATCACCGCACATAAATGTCGCAGTAATTTTCTTGTTTTGCAGACTACTTTCCCAGCTTAATAAATTATCGATCTGAAATCTGTAAGGTTCTTCGGTATCGGTCCACCAGCCCAGATGTGCCGAAAACACGTTAATTGTACCTAGCGGAGTAGCCACTTCAGCGTAAACAACATTGCGGGACTTCCAAAAAGTTTTTTCGGTATTATGTGACACGTAGTGCGAATCGCATTTTGCAAGAGGATATTTTGCTAGCACCGCAACACCTTCTTCCCAACGATCCCAGCCATAATGCGACCAATCCCAATAATAGTCGTAGTTCTTTGCGTATTTTTCTCGAAGCAATGTTGTGATAATTTCCGCCATATTATCGGTGCGGATATCTTTTCCATAGTGCTTTTTCAATAACGGCGAACTTCTGTCCTGTGCGCATTCCTGGAAACAGACAATATCCGGATTAAGTTTATTGATTGCAAGTGCAATTGTTGCAAGTTTTTCAGATTGATTTTTTTCTTGATAGGTATGCATATTGAGCGTCAATATAGTCAGAATATCCGATGGTTTTATCTTGTCAGGATTATAGGGATAAAGTAAACCGTCTTTTAACCAACTTTCCTGACTGTTTAGCGAATAATCTTCCGCCGGATCCCCTGGATATTCGCCCAGCACTCCGCCAAGATTATCTGTCTGCCCTTTATCATCTACGATATTAAACCGAATTAAATCCGGCAACTCATCAGCATACCACCAATTATTGCTTTCTTTTTCCATTTTTAGTGCCCGATAAAACTGTCCCGGTTCCTGATAATTTAGATATAACTGGCCGGCTTGTGAATATACATGCAATTTCGCTGCGCTCACAACAAAAATATTAGAAAATAACGTCACGGCCATAATTGCCAAAAACAAGGCTATCCAAGAAATATAACAAGATTTTAAACATATTTTCATGACCAGCCTCCGATACCTTCACACAAACTCTTTATAGTAATTCGCCAAAAACAAAAAAATACCTGCTTTTTTTGCTTATTGTAAAAATTAACTTGATCAATACAATTTTTTCAACATTAATATTCTTATTTTACATTATTTACCCTATAATATAAGCATATCATCTTACGGAGGGCAATGATGCTTGGTGCAATGTTGAAAAAATTTCGAGTGCAACACGCCATGACACAAGCGGAGCTTAGTGAAATTCTCGGTGTGACTCAGGAAAGCATTAGTGGTTGGGAACGTGACCGCTTCACCCCTGATTACACTACGCTATTAAAACTCGCCCGGCTTTACAAAACCAGTATGGATTCGCTGTTTGAATATCACCCCGAAGCAACAGCAATGTGGGATGTCTATGTAAGGCTAGAACCCGCACAAAAAGACATTATCCAGACCCTGATAAATACATTTGATAAAGCCAATTCTAACATTCAATAAATCGAGTAGGAGTCTGACAATTAATTTATCAGCCGACCTCTCACACCACCGTACGTACCGTTCGGTATACGGCGGTTCAGTAAATTAAGCACAGGTTCTCGTATCGCTTGAGTATATTATCAT
>JBAYGT010000012.1:0-72480 GCA_041666525.1 Negativicutes bacterium | reverse complement strand
AGATGCGATGATGTTCTTTTTTCCTTCGCTCATTGGGGTTCTGCGCTTAGCCATAAAAAACCTCCTACGATTATTTAAATTTTATCATAGTTGGCTATTTACAGACTTTTTTTCACAGACCCTGATATTGTGATATAATGAACAAACTAATTTTAACAGGTGGCTGGTTTGGTTTTAAAACGTATCGAAGCCTATGGTTTCAAATCTTTTGCAGATAAAATAGAATTTGGTTTTGAAAACAATATTACGGCGATAGTCGGACCCAACGGCAGCGGCAAGAGCAACGTTGCCGACGCTTTGCGTTGGGTGCTTGGCGAGCAGAGCGCGCGCAATTTGCGTGGCTCGAAAATGGAAGATGTAATATTCAATGGCAGCGCCAAGCGAAAAGCACTCAATATCGCCAATGTTAGTGTTGTTTTGGATAATTCACTGCGCACATTTCCTATTGATTTTAACGAAATTGCAATAACCCGCAGGATGTATCGTAGTGGTGAAAGTGAGTATTACATCAATAAGGCTCCGTGCCGACTGAAGGATATCTATGAATTGTTGTCAGGGACCGGGATTGGCAAAGATTCGATGTCGATAATCAGTCAAAATCGGGCAGATGATGTTTTGAACAGCAAGCCCGAAGACCGTCGCTTGATTTTCGAAGAGGCTGCCGGAATTGGAAAATATAAAAACCGTAAAAAAGAAGCGCAACGTAAACTTGATGATACCAATGCCAACATTGTTCGTATTGATGATATTACGGCAGAACTCGAAACCCAGATAGAGCCGTTAGCGCAAGCAGCTGCACGGACAGAAAAATTCAATACATTATTTGCGCAGTTACGTGAACTAAAGGTTGATGCTTTGGCTATTAAGTTGCGTAAACTCAATAAATATGCTGCTGACGGGCAACTTCGCGAGTTGGAGTATTCTGATGAGTCACTTGCAAAAGATGCAGCTTTATTGGTTGTTGAAACTGAAAAAGCAAATACCGCTAATAATATTCTTGCACTAGAAGAAAAAATCATTCAAACAGAAGCTAAAATCAATGAATTAAATTTAGCATATGAATCTGGTAACGGAAAAATTGAGGTTGAAAAAAACCGCATCAATTTGGCAAGAGAGCGTATTCAAGCAATAGCGCTTGAATTAGAACGAGTAGATGCTTTTCACGCAGATGCCGAAAGCACTCGTGCCGTGCTTCGTGATGAGCGGCTAATGCTCCAAGTTGATATTGCTGATTCGCAAAAACTGATTTCTGAATTAGCTATTGCAGCACAACGAGCAACTGAAGCGGCAGTTGAAAGCGAACGTGAACTAGCACTTATTCGCGAAAACGCCTTTGCGCGTGTACAACAGACAGTGCAAATTCGTAATAATATTAACATGACGCGCATGGAGACAGATAATTACGCACGTTCATGCAGCCGGTTGGATGTTGAAATAGCGCAGTGTGAAGCTGAATTGCGCAATGTTGCCGCTGAATTAGAAAAACATACGCAACAGAGCAATCAAATTGCGCTTGATATTAATAAACTAAAAGTCGTTGCAGAAAAAGCAGCTAATGATCAAAGTGCGGCTAAACTTGCTTTGGAATCGGTAAAAGTTCAAAAAAGTGCCCTCGTTGATGAAAATCGTAAATTGCAAATCCGTAAGGATGTGTTGCATAGCTTGCAGCAAAACTATGAAGGGTTTTCGCGTGCAACAAAAGCCATATTAACGGCGACTGGTCAATGGCGTGCCAAAATTTACGGAGCTATTGGTGAGTTGATAGTTGCAAAACCCGAGCACGCATTAGCCATCGAGACCGCGCTTGGTCAAGCATCACAAAATTTGGTTTGTGATGATGATGCAACCGCGCGTCAGGCAATTGATTATTTGAAAAAATTGCAAGTCGGACGCGCAACCTTTCTTCCGCTTGCCAATTTACGTTATAGTGAAACTAATTTCCCAAAAGACAAATTGTATGGCATCATCGGTCGTGCGTCACAACTGGTGACTTATGCCGAGCGCGATAACCGGGCAGTTGAATTTCTACTCGGACGTATACTGATAGCCGACAATTTTGCAAATGCGATTAAAACAGCAAAAGCGCTCAATTTCAGCGCGCGTATTGTTACGTTGCATGGTGAACTGCTGACGCCCGGCGGCGCGATTACCGGCGGCAGTACCCAAAAGCAGAGTGGTGGTATTGTTTCAAGGAAGGCTGAAATCATTTCACTCGAACAGAAATTAGTAGAAACTGCAAAGCAATTGATTGATTTTTCCGAAAAACTTAATGTTGCTGAACGGCAATTATCCGTTGTCGATGAGTGTGTTAGAATGCACTCTTTGCAACTTCAAAAAATGCAGTTGCAGCAAGCCGAAAAGATTATCAGTCTGCAACATATTGAAGAAACATTTGAGCGTTTGACGCAAAGTATTGAAGCGGATCGGTCTGAACGAATAGCGTTAATGGATGACCGTGATGAACGGCTTGGCGTGTGTGCTGCGCTGACTGAGGAGTTGCACCTGTCAGAGCAGTTGGAAAGCGTTGATCAAACAGCGTTGAATGAAAAAATCAGCGAACTGGAGCGGTTGCAAGCTGCGTTGGTTACAGCCCAAGAAGTGTTGAATAACGGAAAAATCGAGCGTAATTCATTATTGGCGAAATTTGATAATGCAGAAACACGCATCAATGATCTAGTACAGACGATTCAAATTCATAATGATAACAAGATTCGTTTGACTGATGAAAAAATTACGCTCAAAAACACGATTTTTCGCGCTGAGACCGAAATCGCTGCGCTAGGAGCGCAAATGCTGGACTATAAGCAAGATAAAAATCAGCAAAATGCCAGACTTGCAGAAAGCTTTGAGAATAAACATCAGCTGTTACAACAGCAAGAGCTGTTTGACAAGGATCTGCGCAGCATTCGCCGACGAATTTCCGACGTCCAGTTGCGATTAGCGGATGTTAGAGTGCAAAACGAGCGCTGTCGTGTGGAAATCGAAAATGTTTGTGAGCGTGCTGCGGCTGATTTTCATATTAATTTGCAGGAGTATATACCGACGCGAGACGAGTTGAGTAAAATCGATGGCGAAATAATGTCGGAACTGGATAAACAAATTGAAGCGCTTGGGACGATAAATCCGAACGCAATTGAAGAATATCAAAAAAACAGAGACCGATATGAGTTCTTAGTTACGCAGCGTACTGATCTGTTTGATGCGCAAAGCAAACTTGTTATAATGATTGCCGGTATGGATGAAGTTATGGCAGAACAATTCAGAGAGGCTGTAGAGCAAATAGACAAGTATTTTTCCGATATTTTTGTGCGGCTGTTTGGCGGCGGAACGGCGTCAATCGTGTTTACCCAACCTGATAACATGTTGGAGACCGGAATTGAAGTTGTTGTACAGATCCCTGGAAAGCGCCGTCAAAATATGACGTTATTGTCCGGTGGAGAGCGTGCATTAACGGTTATTGCTCTGTTGTTTGCAATGTTGCAGCATCAACCGTCACCATTTTGCGTGCTTGACGAATTAGATGCGGCGCTGGATGAAGCTAACGTTGAGCGGTTTTCGGAATTTATTCGTGAATATCGCGAGCGAACGCAGTTTATTATTATCACACATCGCAAGCGAACAATGGAAGTCGCTGATAAACTGCATGGCATCACAATGGAGGAAACTGGTGTTTCGCAATTAGTATCCGTAAAATTCGCTGATGAAGTGGTTTGATTTTCAAATTTCAATGTTGTAGAATGTTTGTGTCATTATTTTTAGAGGAGTAAAATGAAAAAAGCATTAATTATTATTGCCAACGGAACCGAGGAAATTGAGGCAACAACGCTTGCTAATGTGTTGCGTCGCGCAGACGTGGAAGTTACTTTAGCTGGTGTTGGCGGTAAAACATTGCGTGGCAGCCGAAATATTATTATCAGTGCCGATATAGAGCTTGATGAAATAGTCGAAACTGCGCATGAAACTTATGATATGCTAATTTTACCTGGGGGCTGGGGCGGGACTTTGGTTTTTTGTGAAGACGAAAATGTACAGCTTGCGATAAAACGTTTTGATGGTGCAAAAAAAATGATTTGTGCTATTTGCGCAGCACCGTTGGCATTAGATCGCGCAAATATTTTATTGCATCATCGCTTCACCTGCTATCCAGGTATCCAACAAAAAATGTCTGCGTTGGGTTATGAAAATCGCAAGTTTATTGTTAGTGATAATATTTTGACATCGCAGGGACCGGCGACAGCAATGGATTTCGCCTTGAGAATTATTCGAATTGCTGTTGGTGAAAATATATTTCAATCGGTTGCTGCTGAATTACTATACGAAATTTGAAATATTTCTTGTCAAAGTAATTGTATTGTAATATAATACTATTGCTATATACGGATGGTCCTCTGGATGGGTGCGCCTGCCAAGAACATCTATGATGCAGGAGGCAAAATGAATTTAATCGAATTGTTGGATCAAGAACAATTACGCACTGATTTACCCGAGTTTCGCGCTGGCGACACTCTGCGCGTAATGGTAAAAGTTGTCGAGGGAACCCGTGAGCGTTTACAGGCTTTTGAGGGCGTATGCATTAAGCGCAACGGCGGCGGAATTCGTGAAACGTTTACCGTTCGTCGGGTTACTTACGGTGTTGGTGTTGAGAGAACTTTCCCTACTCATTCGCCCCGGGTTGAACGCATTGAAGTTGTTCGACGCGGTATTGTACGACGTGCGCGTTTGTACTATTTACGTGAGTTGACTGGTAAAGCTGCTCGCATTCGCGAAAAAAGATAGTCAGATTTGGAGCCGAAAGGCTCCTTTTCTTTTTATTTACAGCTATTTCTGTTATAATAATTAACCATTAATGCGGAGGAAAACATGATTTCGATTTTTAAAAATTTCTTCTCGCGTAAAAATAAATATTCAGTAGCAGAGCTTGATTTTAACCTGTTGCCTAAGCATTTGGCGATAATTATGGACGGTAATGGCCGCTGGGCTAAAAAACGCAGTCTGCCTCGCTCGTTCGGGCACAAGCAGGGCAGCGAAAATCTGCGAGAGATTGTTCGTGCTGCCGGAAATATCGGCATCAAGATGTTGACTGTCTACGCTTTTTCTACCGAAAATTGGAAGCGTCCGGCGGAAGAAATTGAATATCTTATGCTATTGTTAACACAATATCTGGATAATGAATTACCAGAACTGGAAAAAAATAATGTCCGATTACGGTTTATTGGTGATACTTCAATTTTTTCTGAGACGATTAAAGAAAAGATTGCTTATGATGTCAACTATCTTTCTAAGAACGAGGGTATGATTTTTAACATTGCCTTGAATTATGGCGGGCGGGACGAAATTGTTCGTGCAACAAAAAAAATTGTTAGCCTTGTAGCAGAGGGAGCACTTTCAGTTGATGATATTGATGAGCGTATTTTCGGCGAAGCGACATATACTCCGGATTTCCCCGAAGTTGATTTGCTGATTAGAACGAGCAGCGATTATCGGGTGAGCAATTTTTTGCTTTGGCAGATAGCTTATGCAGAAATGATTTTTGTGGATATATTTTGGCCTGATTTTGTACCACAGCGCATGATGGAAGCAATTAGCGAATTTCAAAACCGCAATCGACGCTTTGGAGGACTGTGATGTTACTTACTAGAACTATAACTGCAATTGTGGGAATTGCACTGGCGGTTTTTATTATTAATTACGGCGGGTTGATTTTTATCCTTGCGCTGACAGTGTTGGCATTGGTTGCATGGATGGAATTGGCACGAATGTTTCGTAAAGCCGGAGTGAAAATTTGCACTTCCCTGGGTTCGGTGTTGATTGTGCTGTCAATGGTCTTTGCGCGTTATGCCAATAATACCGAATATCAATTTATATTGTTTTTTTCGATAGTCTTTCTGTTGGCAAAGGTCGTCTTTACCAGTGGCAAGTTTTCGATTGGTGACTGTGTAGCTACGGTATTTGGCTTTTTTTATGTATCTTTTTTGTTTTCACATTTTGTCGAATTGCGCTTTATTGACAATGATACGATTTACAATTATAAATATTTTCAACTCAACCCGGGTACTGCGTATTTGTGGTTGGCGCTAATTGGTACTTGGGCGAGTGACAGCTTTGCATATTTTACCGGTCGGTTGTTTGGCCGGACAAAATTAAATGTAACGATTAGCCCTGGAAAAACATGGGAGGGTGTGATTGGCGGCGGCATCGGTGCGATAGCTGTAAGCACTTTGGTGATTTGGGGATTAGGGTTGCCATTGTATTGCGGTGCAGTGATCGGCCTAATTGCTGCCGTTGTAGCACCACTCGGAGATTTGGCCGAGTCAGCGATGAAACGGTTTTGCAATGTAAAAGATTCCGGGAGCTTTTTCCCTGGGCACGGCGGTGTTTTGGATCGTTTTGATAGTTTGTTATTCGTAGTACCGATGGTATATTATTTTGTCGCTATAATTGTTATGGGCTAAAGAGTTATCTGGAAATCAAGAGTTTAATAGAGGAAGAAGCAGGACTTGGAATGAAAAATATAGCTGTTTTAGGCAGTACTGGTTCAGTTGGTACTCAGGCATTAGACATTATTAGAAATAATCCTGATTTGTTTTCTGTGAGAACGATGTCGGCGCACTCGAACATTGATTTGTTCGAAAAACAATTATATGAATTTAAGCCGGAGTTAGCGGTTTTGACCGACGAAGCTGCGGCTGAAAAATTTAAGACGCGTTATTCGGGGAAAACGAGAATTCTTGCCGGTCAATCCGGCTTAATGGAAGCGGCAACTCATAATGCAGTTGACACAGTTTTGACGGCGATTGTGGGATTTGCTGGTTTGCGTCCGACTATTGCTGCCATTAATGCCAAGAAAAACATTGCGCTTGCTAATAAAGAGACGCTTGTTGCTGCAGGCAGAATCGTGATGAATGCAGCGAGGGAAAATTCCATTTCAATTGTTCCTGTGGATAGCGAACATAGTGCGATATTTCAATGCCTTAACGGGGAGAATCGACAACAAATAAAACGTTTGATATTAACTGCATCCGGCGGGCCGTTTTTCGGAATGTGCAGTGATGAATTAAGAAAAGTGAGCGTAGAACGCGCCTTGAAACATCCCAATTGGGAAATGGGTGCAAAAATTACTATCGATTCGGCGTCACTTGCTAATAAGGGGTTGGAAGTAATTGAGGCACGCTGGTTGTTTGATGTACTACTAGATCGTGTTGATGTTGTTGTTCATCGTCAAAGTATCGTTCATTCGCTTGTTGAATTTGTTGATAACAGTCTTATCGCGCAAATGGGTTTACCGGATATGCGCTTGCCTATTCAGTACGCATTTACTTATCCGGACCGAAACAATGCTCATTATCCGGCAACCGACCTGTTGGCATTGAATAGTCTGACTTTCGAGCGCCCGGATATCGATTGCTTTCGTTGCTTAAAGTTGGCGTATCAAGCAGGTATAACTGGTGGTATAGCGCCTTGTGTGTTTAATGCGGCCAATGAAATAGCAGTTGCAGCGTTCTTGAAAAAGCGCATTGGCTTTTTGGACATTCCGGCAGTAATCGAACAAACTTTATCGGCAATTCCTGTTAATGCAGATGATGATTTGGATATGATTTTTGCTGCGGATAGCGAGGCACGTCGCTATGCTGAAAAATATATAACAGAAAATGATGGTGATTAAATGTTTTCAACTATTGCAGTAGTATTGGTTTTTGGTATATTAGTTTTTTTTCACGAGTTGGGGCATTTTTTTACGGCAAAACTTACTGGTATGCAAGTAGATGAGTTTGCTATCGGCTTTGGTCCTAAACTAATTAGTTTTACGCGCGGAGAAACCCGTTATTCGTTGCGGTTGATTCCGCTTGGCGGCTATAACAAAATCGCTGGTATGGATCCGGATGACAATGTTTCTGCACGTGGTTTTTGCACGAAACCGACTTGGGCAAAATTGTTGGTTATTGTTACTGGTTCGCTTATGAATTTTGTGTTGCCGGTGTTGTTGCTATTCATTGCTTTTTTCGCTTTTGGAATTCCGCAGTTTCACGATAAACCAATTATCGGAAGTGTGGACGGCCAAAAAGCTGCTTATCATGCGGGAATTAACGTTGGAGATAGAATTATCGCGATCAACGGGAAGAATGTTGCTACTTGGACTGAATTTACTGAAACGTTAAAAACTAATGGCAGCAAAAATGTGAAATTGATGGTTGAACGGAGTGGAAAACCACTTGCTATTGACGTCGCTCCGCAATTTGACAGTAAAGCCGGCAAACCGATTATCGGTGTGTCACCAAAGGTGGATATCGAGTACCCTGGGCTGATAAAATCAGCACAACTGTCGGTAACAACGCCGATTGAAGTCGCCGGATTAATTTTGGATGGTTTTTATCAGATGATTACCGGAAAAATGCCGGCTGATTTGGCCGGACCAATCGGTGTCATAGATATGACCAACCAAGTGGCAAAAACCGGAATTGCAGCTCTGTTGCAGTTTACGGCATTTTTAAGTATAAATTTAGGAATAATTAACTTATTGCCGCTGCCCGCGCTTGATGGTGGTCATATTATTGTTATTTTAATCGAAGCCGTTCGCCGCAAACCATTGTCTGGTTCAGTGCTAAAAAAAATTCAAATTGTCGGTTTTGCGTTATTGATGACTTTGTTTTTGTACGCGACGATACAAGATGTTGCACGAATGAACATATTCAATTGAGAAGTTGGATTTTTGGGGGTTTGGGTTGGAAAAGATAATCAGACGTACGACCAGGCAAATTAAATTGGGTAATGTGCTGATCGGCGGTGATGCGCCGGTGTCGGTACAGTCGATGTGCAATACTAAAACACACGATGTTGCTGCAACAGTTGCGCAAATAAAGCGTATGGAAGCTTGTGGTTGCGATATCGTCCGGGTGGCAGTGCCGGATATGGCTGCCGCAGAAGCGATTGCTGCTATTCGCAAGCAAATCACCATTCCGTTGGTTGCCGATATCCATTTTGATTTTCGTTTGGCATTAACAGCCGCTGAAAACGGAATTGACGGATTGCGAATTAATCCCGGCAATATTGGCGCGATGGAAAACGTCAAAGCCGTAGTTGCCAGTGCCAAGCAGCGGGGAATTCCGATACGGATTGGTGTTAATGCCGGTTCGTTGGAAAAAGAGTTGTTGGGAAAATATGGGCGGCCAACTGCGGAAGCTTTATGTGCGAGCGCAATGGAGCACGTGAAATTATTGGAACAATGTGATTTTTTTGATATCAAAATTTCATTAAAAGCACATGATGTGCCATTGACTATCGCCGCTTATCGAATGATGGCGCAGTTGTGTGACTATCCGTTGCATGTTGGAATTACTGAGGCAGGAACGATTAAGTCCGGTGTGATAAAATCGGCAGTAGGTATCGGAGCACTACTTGCTGAAGGCATCGGTGACACTGTTCGGGTATCGTTAACCGGTGATCCGGTTCAAGAGGTGAAAACCGGTAATGAAATATTGAAGTCGCTGGGCATGAAATGTTATGGCCCGGAACTGATATCCTGTCCGACTTGCGGACGGACCAATATCGACTTGATCGGGTTGGCTGAGCGGGTAGAAAAACGGCTAGAGGGCATTAGTTTACCGCTGAAAATTGCGGTTATGGGTTGTGTCGTGAATGGTCCTGGTGAAGCAAAGGAAGCTGATGTTGGAATAGCCGGCGGCTTAGAGTATGGATTGATTTTTCGTCGGGGAGAAATCATTAAAAAGGTTCCTGAATCAGAATTGGAAGATGAATTATTCAAAGAAATCGAGAGGATTTGTTATGAGAGCAAGTAAATTATATTCGCCGACATTGCGCGAAGTTCCCGCTGAAGCCGAAATAGTAAGTCACCAATTATTAATGCGTGCTGGTTATATCCGTAAATCTGCGGGTGGGATATATAGCTATTTGCCACTTGCGCTACGAGTGCTTAAGAAAATCGAAGCGATTGTGCGTGAAGAGATGAATGCTGAAGATGCACAAGAAATTCTAATGCCGATAACTCAGCCTGCTGAAATTTGGCAAGCATCTGGCCGCTGGGATGTATATGGTGACGAGATGTGGCGATTGAATGATCGCCATGGCCGTCCGTTTTGTCTTGGGCCGACGCATGAAGAGATGATTACTACGTTGGTGAAAATGGACGTGCGCTCTTATCGTCAATTGCCACTTAATTTATATCAGATTCAAAATAAATATCGTGATGAAATTCGTCCGCGTTTTGGTTTAATTCGCGGTCGTGAGTTTATTATGAAAGATGCTTATTCGTTTGATAAAGATGAAGCCGGGTTAGAAGTGAATTATCAGCGAATGTATGCTGCTTATATGAAAATATTCAGTCGCTGCGGATTGAATTTTCGTCCGGTCGAAGCCGATTCCGGTGCGATTGGTGGTAGTGGTTCGCATGAATTTATGGCGCTGTGTGAAACAGGTGAAGGTGGCGTAGTTTTTTGTAGTCATTGTTCTTATGCGGCAAATGATGAAAAAGCCGAACTGGCGGCTATAGTAGCAGAAATTGAAATTGAACAGGGGCTTCAGATTGTTGCCACGCCTAATGTTAAAACTATCGAAGAAGTTTCCGGATTTTTGAATCTAGCGCCGGATAAATTGATAAAATCGGTTGCATACTTTACTGAAAATGGTCCGGTGCTAGTTTTAATTCGTGGTGATCATCAGGTGAATGATATTAAATTGAAGAACGCGCTAGGTTGTTTGAATCTTGATATGGCAAACGAACGAATGATTAATGAAGACATGAATAGCGTAGGTGGTTTTCTCGGGCCGATCGGGTTGAAAAATGTCACTATTGTAGCCGATAGTACTGTAATGAATATGTATAATGCGGTGACCGGAGCAAATGAAGTTGATAAGCATTATATCAATGTTAATCCCAAACGTGATTTTAAATGTAATATTGTTGCCGATTTACGTTTGATAGCTGCTAACGATCCCTGCCCGCGTTGCGGAAAACCGGTTGAATACGCGCGGGGCATTGAAGTTGGACAAGTATTTAAGCTTGGCACAAAATATTCCCATGTTCTGGAGGCGGTATTTTTGGATGAAACCGGCAAATCGGCGCCTATGGTTATGGGCTGCTATGGTATTGGTATTTCCCGAACCATGGCGGCAGCAGTTGAACAACATAACGATGACAATGGTATTGTGTGGCCGGTAAATATAGCGCCATATCATGCGGTTGTTGTGCCAATCAGCGCAAAAGATGTTGAGCAAGTTGCCCTTGCCGAGAAAATTTATAAGCAGCTAAACAGTGCTGGTATTGAGACGGTGTTAGATGATCGTAATGAGCGTCCTGGCGTAAAATTTAAGGATGCCGACTTGATTGGTTACCCGTTAAAAATTACTGTTGGCGCTAAAGCGGTAAACGAGGGCTTGTTAGAAGTTAAAGAACGCAAGAGTGGCGAAATTCATTTTATTTCGGTTAACAATTATCTTGAAAAGATAAAAAATCTCCTAGTTTTGGTCTAGCAATCGAACGATTGGATGCCGTAGGGAAAATGGGAAATTCAAGCGAACTGAAACGTAGTTTGCAATCACGTCGTATGACGATGATTGCTATCGGTGGAGCTATTATTTGTCACCTATGGATAAAATGTAACGGTTATTGAATTTCCAAAAATTACAAAAAGAGTGAATATGAATAAATACTTGAATTTTATTTCCAAGTTAAATGTGCCGCAATCTATCAAGAAAACGCTTGAAGAGGGTAGCATTAAATCAGTGACGTTTGATGAAATCAACAACTTATTGTTGTTGATGATGACAATTGAAGTAGCCATAGACGAGGACCAACTTACGACAATTTCATTAGCTTTAGCCAAGCTGCTTGGAGTTAACAGTGTCCGGTTTGAAATAGAAAAAACTGAGAAAATTAGTTTTGCTGAATTTTGCAGCCAGCCGCATGAAGTATTGAGTGACGCCGGTGTTGAATTTCCGGCGCTTGTTTGGCGCTCGCTTAATGCTGCTGCTATTGAAATACTAAGCAATCGGATAACAATAGCTGTCGATAATGAGGCCGTTGAGAAGTTATTGCATGATAACCAAACGGTTGAATTAATAAAAAAATTTCTTGCTGAGTGTACCGATCATCCGGCGGCGGATTGTGTAGAAATAAGTATAGTTGTGCAAGAATTACCGGAAGATAGCGATATAATTGAGGAGGATTTACGGGCTTCTGAGGTTGAAGCCAGCTCTTATTCTTCGCCTGTTTCTAAGACCAACGGCGGTAGCTTTGGTGGAAATGGTGCGCAACTATTGGGTAAGCCCAGCAATGTCGAACCAAAACGCATTTTGGAATTGATTCGTGACGAGTGTTTTAATGTCGCAATTGAAGGTCGAATTTTTAAAATAGAAACGCGAAAAACTGCCAGCAAGGCTACTATTATTCTTTTTTCCGTTGTGGACGACAGTGAAGCGATAAATTGTAAAATATTTGTTCGGTCGTCAACTAAAGATGACGGCAGTTTAGCCGATCGAATAAAAAAAGGAATGTTAGTAAAGATTCACGGCGATATTAAACGTGATCAATATGATAACCGCGGTGGTTTGGTTATGGAGCCAAAATCGATCACGGTATTACCAGCAAAACCGCTACGAATGGATGACTGTGAACATAAGCGAGTAGAATTTCATTGTCATAGTAAAATGAGTTCTCTGGATGCTACTGTGTCAGCTACGGATATCGTCAGCACTGCGGCACGTTGGGGGCATAGGGCTGTTGCAATTACTGACCATGGCGTAGCGCAATCTTTTCCGGATGCCGCAAGAGCCGCTGCTAAGTATAATAAATCAGCTCTTGATTCTGGAAGTGAGCATCGTATTAAAGTAATCTATGGAATTGAAGGTTATTTGGTTAAAGATGAAGCTGTAGATGATGTGAAGGCGCATCTTTATCACATTATTATTCTCGCGAAAAATCAAACCGGCTTAAAAAATCTTTACAAATTAATTTCAGATTCACATTTATTGCGCTATAAAAAACGTCCACGCGTTCTGCGTTCCGATATAGAAAAATACCGTGAAGGATTGATTGTGGGCAGTGCATGTGAAGCCGGCGAAGTATTCAGGGCGATAGCAACCGGGGAAAATGATTCTGAATTAAAACGAATTGCCGATTTTTACGATTATTTAGAGATTCAACCCACGGCTAACAACTCATTTATGATTCGTCGGGGTCTTGTGCGCAATTATGAACATTTGCAGTTGTTGAATAAACAGATAGTTCAACTGGGTGAAGTGTTAAAAAAACCGGTGCTAGCTACAACTGATGCGCATTTTCTTAATCCGGAAGACGAAATATATCGCAGTATTATTCTGGCGGTAAAAGGCATGGAGGATGGCAGTTATCCATTACCGCTGTATTTTCGTAATACAAAAGAAATGCTGACGGAATTTTCTTATCTGGGAGAAGAAAAAGCTTTTGAAGTAGTGGTTACAAATACTAATATGATTGCCGATTCTATCGAATTTTTACAACCAATACCTAATAAATTGTTTCCTCCGAAAATTCCCGGTTCTGAAGAAGAAATTCAAAGTATGGCCATCCGCAATGCTAAATTACAGTATGGCGAAATTTTGCCGGCGATTGTCAGTGAGCGGTTGGATTTTGAATTAAAATCGATTGTTGGTCACGGTTACGCAGTCTTGTATCTGATTGCGCATAAACTGGTGAAAAAATCTAACGAAGATGGATATTTAGTTGGTTCTCGTGGTTCAGTAGGGTCGTCGTTTGTTGCCACTATGACTGGGATTACGGAAGTGAATCCTTTGCCGCCGCACTGGCTGTGTTCGAAATGCAAAACCAGCGAGTTTGTTCTGGATGGCAGTTTCGCTAATGGCTTTGATTTGCCGGATAAAAAATGTAGTTGCGGCGCTGTTATGAGTAAAAATGGTCATAATATACCTTTTGCCGTTTTCATGGGATTTGAGGGTGATAAAACGCCGGATATTGATTTAAACTTTTCTGGAGAGTATCAAGCTAAAATTCATAAATACACTGAAGAATTGTTGGGTAAAGAAAATGTTTTCCGGGCAGGAACTATATCGACCGTTGCGGAAAAAAATGCCTATGGGTTTGCAAAAAAATATTTTGAAACAAAAGGATTCAACGCCAGCGAAGCTTATATAACTTCGTTTTCAGAAGGCTGTGTTGGTGTTAAACGTACATCTGGGCAACATCCAGGCGGACTAATGGTTGTGCCGTATGATATGGATATATGTGATGTAACACCGGTGCAATATCCGGCTGAAGCCAAGGATACTGGTATAATCACTACTCACTTCGATTATCATTCTATTCACGATGCCTTAGTGAAACTTGATAACCTCGGTCATGATGTTCCGACAATCATAAAAGATTTAAGTGAGATGTCAGATACTGATCCAAACGACGTTGCTTTTGACGATATAAGAACACTTAGTTTGTTTAGTTCGACTGAGGCAGTTGGGTTGACTCCAGAGCAATTGCTTGGTTCTACCGTTGCCACCTTCGGTGTTCCGGAATTCGGCACAAAATTTGTGCGTGAGATGCTTCGTGATACCAACCCCAAAAAATTTAGTGAATTAGTACGTATTTCCGGATTTTCACACGGCACAGATGTTTGGTTGGGGAATGCCAAAGATTTGATAGTTAGTAAAACTGCAAAAGTTGGCGAAGTAATTTCTGCGCGTGACGATATAATGATCTATTTGATTGATAAGGGTTTGGAACGAAAACATGCTTTTACCATAATGGAGAATGTTCGTAAGGGAAAAGGGTTAAGCGCACAGGATGTTGAAGCAATGAAAGCGGCAAAAGTACCAAATTGGTATATTGATTCTTGTCAGAAGATTAAGTATCTCTTTCCAAAAGCTCATGCTGTAGCCTATGTAATGATGGCTTTTCGAATTGCATATTTCAAAGTGCATGAACCTTTGCCGTTTTATGCCGCGTCATTTTCTGTAAAAGCTGAAGATTTCGACGCTGAAATGATATGTAACGGATTGGAACGATTAAAACGCGAATATGAATTATTGGAGCGAAAGGGAAAAGAAGTCAGCGGCAAAGAAGAGGTATTGATGCCGATAATGGAATTGGCGATAGAAATGTACCTGCGTGGTTTTGAGTTTATGAAAGTGGATTTGCAGCGTTCACATTGCAATAAATTTCGAATTATTGATAACAAAGTTTTACCGCCGCTATGCGCACTGAGTGGATTGGGTGGAAATGCAGCGTTGAATATTGTACGTGAACGTGAACTTCGGCCATTTACTTCCATAGAAGATTTGCAAACACGAGCACGGATCAACAAGACAGTTACGGAAGTTATGCGTACACATGGTTGTTTTACCGGCATGGAAGAGACTGATCAAATGACATTGTTTTAAAAAATCAGTTTTTGTGCTTGCTTGCGAAGCTGTTACAATGTATAATAAGGGCGTTAATATAGTCGCTTGCTAAAGAGTGGGGTTTACCCACTCTTTAATCTTATGACCAAGGAGTATCGTTGGACAGACTGAGTATCGAAAAAAAAGTTGCAGAATTGGTTAAGGAAATTATTAAAGATACCGAATTCGAGCTTGTTGATGTTGAATATGTAAAAGAGCGTGATTGGTTTCTCAAAGTATTGTTGGACAAACCAGGTGGCATTTTGATGGATGACTGTAGTTTTGTCAGTTCAAAACTTAATCCGTTGCTAGATGTTGCTTTAGATATATCTCAGCAGTATTATTTGGAAGTATCATCACCCGGGCTGGATCGTCCGCTAAAAACGATACGTGATTTTGAACGAAATTTTGGGAAAAAGGTGAAATTGAAGTTTTTTGCACCGATAGATGGGCAAAAGACTTTGGTTGGCGTTTTAAATGCGGCTACGGATACGGATATAGAGTTGTTAGTAGATGACGTGACGGTACGAATTGTTGCAAATAGTATTGCTTCGGTAAAGCTACATATTGAATTTTGAGGTTAAAATGCAGGAAAAATTAATAGATATAGTAAGGCAAGTAGCTAAAGAAAAGAATATCAGCGCCGAAGTAATAATCGAAGCGCTTGAAGCATCGCTAATCATGGCTTATAAACGCAACTTTGGTTCTGCGAACAACATTCGGGTAGTCAATAGCGATGGCGATTGGCATATTTTTGTTACAAAAGTTGTGGTTGAAGAAGTTATTGATTCAAAATTTGAGATTGATTTGGTTAGTGCCAAAAAGATTAACGACAAGTTTGAGCTTGATGATGAAATTGATTTGGAAGTAACTCCTAAAGACTTTGGCCGGATAGCAGCTCAAACTGCCAAACAGGTAATTATTCAACGGTTGCGTGATGCAGAACGTAATGTGATATATGATGAATATACTGATCGGGAAAACGACATCTTGTCTGGAAAAATCAGCCGCGTTGACCAAAAGAATGTACATATTGATTTGGGACGCACTGAAGCAGTTTTGGCACCTAGTGAACAAATACCAGGTGAACGTTATGTTCTTGGCGAAAGAATTAAGGCATATGTTTTGGAAGTGCGCAAAGTTTCCAAAGGGCCTCAAATTATGGTGTCACGCACTCATCCCGGTCTGCTTAAGCGATTGCTGGAACTTGAAGTGCCGGAAATTAAAGAAGGCATTGTTGAAATCAAAGCGATATCTCGCGAACCCGGATCGCGCTCAAAAGTCGCGGTGTTTTCTAGAAATCCAGAGGTCGATTCTGTCGGAGCTTGTATTGGGCATAAGGGTTCACGAGTGCAGATGATTGTTAACGAATTGCACGGTGAAAAAATGGACGTAATACGTTGGTCGGAAGATGCCGCTGAATATATTGCCGGTGCACTCAGCCCGGCCAAGGTAATATCTGTCGATGTTAATCTTGCCGAAAAAACTTCTCGAGTCGTCGTGCCTGATTTTCAACTGAGCCTGGCAATTGGCAAAGAAGGGCAAAACGCCCGGCTTGCAGCGAAGCTTACCGGTTGGAAAATTGACATTAAGAGCGAATCGCAAGTCTGAATCGAGGTTATAGATGAAACACATTCCGGAAAGGATATGCGTTGGTTGTGGAAATAAATTTCCTAAACGTGATTTAATTCGAGTAGTACTTACTCCGGATGGTGAAGTTACCGTTGATGAAAAGGGCAAAGCTCCGGGTCGTGGTGCATATGTTTGCAATAACCAGCAATGCGTGCAAACAGCTATTAATAAAAAAAAGTTAGAGCGTTCGCTTAAAACCTCTGTGACTGTAGAAATAAAGGAGCGGCTTGTTAATTACGAAGGAAAATAAGATACTTACGTTGTTGGGATTTGCGCAGAAAGCTGGTAAGGTTCACAGCGGTGATACTGCGGTGTTGTCAGCTTTGGAATCAAAAAAAGCCAAACTGGTTTTGATGGCGCATGATGCTGCCGACAGTACCAGAGAGAAATTTATAAAACAATGCGCGGATTGCCGCGTGAAATTTATCGAAATATCCAGCAAGGATGGATTAGGCAGTGCAATTGGTAAGGCTCAACGTGCTGCTATCGCAATAACCGATCGAAATTTCGCTCAAGCGATATTGAAACGGTACGAGGATGACTCGGAGGTGTGTCAGTAAATGCGCATATATGATTATGCTAAGAAAATGGAAATTGAGAATAAGCTGATTTTGGAAGTACTGGAAAAGAACGGTGTTTCCGGAAAAAAATCATCCAATAGCTTAAGTATTGAAGAGATTAAGTTATTAGATGGTGTTTTTGCTAACGCATCGTTGAATTCAACGGTTACCGGCACAGTTACGAAAACTGCTGCAGAAACTTCTGCAAACGAAGCGCGTCCGACACAACAACCCGGCGCGCCAGTTCGACGTGTCACGATTGGTTTAGATACCAAACACCGCTACGATTCGCGAAAAATTTTGGAAATCAATGCCCGCTTAAGCAATGCTCATGAAAGACAAGCTGTGGTTACAGCGCAGCCGCCTAACATGACTCGTGAGCAGCGTGAATGGCAAGAGCGGCAAAAAAATGAGTTGCAAAAACTGGCTGGTGAAATCGTAAATGCGGAAAAATCAGCTGAGGTACAGGTTAGGACATCGGTAAGCAAACAGCCTGCAACTGAAAGCAGCAGAATCGAAAATACTGCTAGCAGTGTTCAATTGCCGCGTCAGGAACAGCAACGTGAACCGCAAAATCCAGGAATTGCGTCAACGGCGGTTTCGCCAGCTCGTCCTTTGTATAACCATAATCCACGGCCGGTCGATCCAAACAGCACTGTTGTTGTTAAGCCTGGTGTCCAACCCGGACGTATTGATTATCGGCCATATAATAATAATAACAATAATAATCAGGCGGTCGACAATCGTACCAGTACTGGTTATCAAGGTGGACAGCGGCCAAATTTCCAACAAGGACAACGTCCGCCTTATCAAAATAGTAATAACACAACTGGTAATAATACAGGATATCAAAGTGGTGCTCGTCCGTCGTACCAACAAGGACAACGGCCAGCGTTTGGCCAAAATCGTCCGCCGTTCGATAAAGATAAAGATGGTGATGCAAAACCGCAATACAACAATGCCCGCCGTCCGGCTAAACCAGCTTCGTCTCCAGATATTGCAGTGCTGAATAAAGCGCCGCGCAAAAGCAATAATATTATTGATAAAAACAAAAAATTTGGTGATAAACGTGACAAGCGTGCCGAAAATGCGACAAAACTCGACAAGCATTATCGTGGCCGTAATCAGCGTACCAACTATATACAGACTGCTCAAAAAATTGATACCCGGCCCAAAAACATCAAAATTCTTGGCAGCATCGCGGTGAACGAATTTGCGTCGAAGATGGGTGTAACATCAAGTCAAGTAATTATGAAATTGATGAAACACGGTATAATGGCAACGCTCAATCAGGAAATTGATTTGGAAACTGCAATGGTAGTGGGCGAAGATTTCGGCGTGACCGTTGAAGAGTTACCGCCTGAGGCCGATCCTACTGAAATCGTCGAAATTATTGATGAACCTGGTGATCTGATAGTTCGACCGCCGGTGGTTACGGTCATGGGACACGTCGATCATGGTAAAACTTCTTTGCTTGACGCCATCCGGTCGACAAGAGTTGTTGCCGGTGAGGCGGGTGGAATAACTCAGCATATCGGAGCGTATCAGGTTACTTGTCATGGAAAGAAGATTGCTTTTTTAGACACACCTGGTCATGAAGCCTTTACAGCAATGCGTGCGCGCGGAGCGCAGGCAACGGATATTGCAATCCTTGTTGTGGCAGCTGACGATGGGGTTATGCCGCAGACTATTGAGGCAATTAATCATGCCAAGGCGGCGGGTGTTCCAGTTATTGTTGCAATTAACAAGATGGATAAAGACGATGCCAATCCTGAACGCGTTAAACAACAGTTGACTGAATATGGTTTGCAGGCCGAAGACTGGGGCGGTGAGACAATCATGGTTCCGGTATCGGCACAAAAACGCACTGGGATTAATGAACTGCTCGAAATGATTCTTCTGGTTGCAGAAATGAACGACTATAAGGCCAACCCAAATCGACCTGCACAGGGCTTGGTTATTGAGGCACAGCTTGACAAGGGGCGTGGTCCGGTCGCAACAATTATGGTTCAAAAAGGAACCTTGCATATTGGCGATACTATTATTGCCGGTTCGGCCTATGGCAATGTTCGTGCGATGTTTAACGATCGCGGCGAACGAATAAAAAAGGCTGGCCCTTCGGTTCCTGTCGAAATTCTTGGTTTAAACAATGTTCCTGATGCTGGCGACATTATTTTATGTGTCGAGGAAAAAATTGCTCGCGCAGTAGCAGACAAGCGCTTGGCCAAGCGCCGTCTTGACGACCAGCGCTCAACCGCTAAAGTTTCGCTCGAAGATTTGTTTAAACAAATTCAAGAAGGTAATCTAAAAGATCTCAACGTTGTAGTTAAGGCTGATGTGCAAGGTTCGGTGGAAGCGCTCAAGCAGTCGCTCGAGAAGATCACCAGTGAAGAAGTGCGTGTGAATATTGTTCATGCTGCTGTAGGTGCGATTACCGAGTCGGATGTTAATCTGGCAGCTGCCGCTAATGCATATATTATTGGGTTCAGTGTCCGTCCAGATAACAATGCTCGTAAGGCAGCTGAAGAAAAAAGTGTTGATATTCGTATGTATCGTGTAATATACGATGCAATAAATGACGTTGAAGCAGCCATTAAGGGAATGTTGGCGCCGCAATTCAAAGAAGTTATTCAGGGTAAAGTTGAAATTCGCAAAGTTTATGATACTTCTAAAGGGATATTCGCCGGTTGTTATGTTCTCGAGGGCAAAGTTACCAATCAATCCAGTGTTCGTTTAGTACGTGAAAACATTGTATTGCATGAAGGCAAGGTAGATTCTTTGCGACGCTTTAAGGATGATGTCAAAGAAGTCGCCACCGGTTATGAGTGCGGCATAGTATTGGCAAAATTCCGCGAAATTCATGAAGGTGATGTTCTGGAAGTATTCATCATGGAAGAAATCGCACGTTAATCTAAAAAAAGCCTCCTGCGTTTCAGGAGGCTTTTTTATAAGGAGTTATTGTGAGTCAATTAAGGGTGGAGAAAGTACAAGAATTTATAAAACAAGAAATTAGTAACATACTTATCGATGGACTAAAAGATCCGCGTGTTGGTTTTGTTACGGTAACCCGCGTGGAATGTTCTCGTGATTTGCGTTTGGGAAAGGTATATTTCTCAGTGCTAGGTGACAAAGAGAAACGCGGCAAGACAATGGATGCTTTAAACCATGCAAAAGGATACATCCGTAGTACGGTTGGAAAGGCGCTTAATATTCGTTTTACACCGGAGCTAGCGTTTTTTTTGGATGAGTCCTTGGATGCCGGCGAAAATATCCAACGGTTATTAAACGAAGCAAATAAAGCGTAGGTGTCAATGAACAAGCAAATTGTTAATAACACAATGCAAGTTGCTCAAGCAATAGAAGCTGCGCAAAATATCGTTTTGACTACCCATCTGCACCATGATGGCGACGGTATCGGATCAATGCTGGCGTTATACCATGTTCTGATTGCGAAGCATAAAACAGTGCGGATGATACTAAATGAGCCACTGTCTGAACAATTTGGATTTTTAGAAGCTTACGTTGCAATTGAAAACTGTCATGGACAGACAATTGATTGTGATTTGCTTATTGTTCTTGATACTGATTGTAGTGATATTGATCGTTGTGGTATCAAAGGGACAAAGCTTAACTATGGACAACTTTGCTGTATTGATCACCATGCTTCGAATCGCTGTGTTACGTCATTGTGTATCGTTGATACGACCGTAGCGGCTACCGGGGAGTTGTTGTATGATTTGTTTGGTATAGCCAGCATCCCTGTCAATAAAGTTATTGCTGAATGTTTGTTTGTCGCGATATCGACTGATTGCGGTAGTTTTCGTTATGCCAACACTACTGCTAAAACTCTGCGTATTGCAGCAGCATTGCTGGACAAAGGCGTACGGCCTGAGACTTCCAGTGAAGCTATTGGGGCAAAGTCGTTTGTTAATACGATTATACTTTCAAAAATACTAAACACCTTGGAGAAATTTGACGGTAACATTGTTAGTTTGACTATCAACAATGAACTCTTAAAAACATTGGACGACGATTCGGACAACTATGTTGATTACGCCCGCAAAGTTATCGGTTGTGAAGCAGCAGTGTTGTTTAAAGAAGTTGAACCACGATTAATAAAACTGAGTTTGCGATTTAAGTATAAGGATGCGTCACAGTTCGCGCAGCGCTACGGCGGTGGCGGCCACCCGCGTGCGGCAGGATTTAGTATTGCAGGAGAACTTTCGGAAATTAAAACTAAAATAATTAAGAAATTGAAGGACTATTTGCAGCAAGCAGATGGATAGCTGAAAACGAAAATGTTGAATGGTGTAATTAATATTATCAAACCACCGGGTATGACCTCGCACGATGTTGTTTCCGTAGTGCGCAAGCTGAGCAATACCCGGCGCGTTGGACACGCCGGAACGCTTGATCCGGCTGCTGCCGGTATATTACCGGTTTTTATCGGTAATGCAACGCGGTTCATTGAATATTTTCCTGACGATAAAGAATATTTCGCAGAAATTATATTTGGTTGTGAGACTGATACTTGCGATGATACCGGTACTGAAATTAGCCGATGTGAAATACCGCACATCGAACCTTTACTTTTGCAGAATATTTTAAAAACATTTACTGGCCGGATTGAGCAGCAACCGCCGATTTTTTCAGCAATAAAGGTTAACGGCAAGAAGCTATATGAATATGCACGCAGCGGGCAAGATGTTATAATTAAACGACGGTTAGTTGATATCAGTCGTATAGAACTTACCGGAACAGATGCAAATATTGCCAGAGTAATTGTTAATTGTTCGAGTGGCACTTACATTCGTTCGTTATGCCGCGACGTCGGTAGAGCGTTAAGCATTCCGTCAATGATGGGTTTTTTGTTACGTAGCCGGGTAGGCGTTTTTTCTCTGGCAAATGCCGTAACTATGGAGCAGGTTGCTGAAAATATTCATGAATTAACAACGCCGGTTGAGCGGTTGCTTGAGCTGTTTTTGCCGAAAATCTCATTACAACACGGTGATGCTGTTTTGTTTCAGGATGGACGGCGCTTGATTACGACTATGCCTATTATAGGAACGTGTATTGTTTCTGACGAAAAAGAAAATTTCTGTGGAGTGGCAGTTGTCGAACGGGGCGTTGTAATAGCAAAAAAAGTTGTTCGCAGCGAATTGTTGCACAACTGATTACAGGTTGGTGTTATTAATGAAAATATTTTCAACATTGGAGCAATTCCAACAAGGAATGCCGGTGTATTTGACGATTGGCAGTTATGACGGAATTCATATCGGTCATCAACGGGTGATAACGTCGATGATAGCGACTGCGAGAAGTAATCACGGGTACTCGGTGGTGTTGACTTTCTCCAATCATCCGTTAACGGTTATTAATCCGCGGCGCGGGCCAAAATTGATATTGACCAGTGAAGAGAAAATTCAACGGTTAAGCGACCTTGGTGTCGATGCAATTATTGATTTGCCGTTTACTAAAGAGCTGGCTGAGGTTTCGGCGCTGCATTTTGCCGGATTAATTAAGAAATATCTTGCACCAAGAGAGATTTTTGTAGGTCCGGATTGCGCGTTTGGTAAAAACGGCGAAGGAAATCCGGAACTTCTTCGACAAGTTGGTTTTAATGTAGCTATTTTCCCGGCAGTTCAGTTTGATGGTCATGCAGTCAGTAGCACTGCTATTCGTAATATGATAGCGCAAGGGAAAATGAACCGTGTATCGCAGATGCTTGGCCGGGCGTACACCTTATCAGGAATTGTTGTTGACGGCTTAAAACGTGGACGCGGTTTAGGATACCCGACGATCAATGTTGATTTTTCTGCGAATAAGGTAGAACCGGCGTTTGGTGTTTATGTAGCCAAAGTGAATATTGGCGGTACTTTGTATGCAGGTGTTGCGAATTTTGGCATGAGTCCGACTATTGATGTTAACAAGCTGCGTTTGGAAGTATTTATCTTTGATTTTGACAAAATGATTTATGGGGAATACGTTGAAGTATTGTTGTTAAAAATGATTCGTACAGAAGCAGTGTTTGATTCTATTGCTGATTTAAAAGCACAAATGCGTGAAGATGTTGATCAGGCGAAGCGTTATTTGCAAAATATTCAACGGAAATGGTAATTTAATCGTCAGAAGTATAGCAATTAGTTATGATGAAAGTTTCTGGAGGAAATTATGGATTATAGTAAAACACTAAATTTGCCACAAACTGAGTTTCCGATGCGGGGAAATCTTCCGGAGCGTGAACCGGAATTTTTGAGCGAGTGGTATGACCGGAAAATATACGAAAAAATGCAAACTAAAAATAATGACCGTGAGTCATTTGTTTTGCATGACGGACCGCCATATGCCAATGGTAAAATCCATATGGGTACGGCACTTAATAAAACACTAAAAGATATTGTTGTAAAATACAAGTCATTGCGCGGCTTTCGTGCACCCTATGTCCCTGGCTGGGACACACATGGGATGCCAATTGAACACGCTGCGATAAAAATATTAGGACTTAATCGTCATGAATTAAATCCCTTGGATTTGCGCGCTAAATGTCGTGAATACGCATTGGAATGTTTGGACGATCAACGGTCCGACTTTAAGCGGTTAGGCGTGCTTGGGGATTGGGATAATCCATATATCACCCTGCTGCCGGGCTATGAGCGGAACCAAATTGAAGTGTTTGGTGAGATGGCGCTCAATGGATACATTTATAAAGGACTAAAAACTGTATATTGGTGCCCGACTTGTGAGACGGCTTTGGCGGAGGCTGAGATTGAATATGCCGAGCGGAAGTCACATGCGCTCTACGTTAAGTTTCTATTGGCAGATGACCTTGGCCGCTTGCCGGCTGGAATTGATAAACACTCTGTATACGCAGTAATTTGGACAACTACTCCCTGGACACTTCCGGCTAACGCTGGTATCGCGGTAAACGCTGAATTTGAATACAATTTGGTACGAGTGGGTGAAGAAATTTATTTAATTGCGGGCGGCTTGTTGGCGACTGTGGCAATCGATGCGAAACTGTCGGAATATGAAATTATTGGCAAAATAAAGGGTGCTGATTTAGAAGGAATGAAGTTCAATCACCCCTTTTTGGAACGGATTGTGCCGGTTGTTTGTGGTGAACATGTAACGTTGGAAACCGGTACCGGTTGTGTGCATACTGCACCTGGTCATGGACAGGAAGACTTTGAAGTTGGCAAAAAATACAATTTACCAGTAATTAACCCGGTTGATCATGCTGGTTGTTTTACCAAAGACGGTGGTGAATATGCCGGAATGAAAACGGATGATGCCAATGTGCCGATTATTAAAACTTTGGCAGCAGCAAATCGATTACTTGCCAAGGGTTCAATCCGGCACTCGTGCGCGCATTGCTGGCGTTGCAAATCACCGATAATTTATCGGGCGACCGAGCAGTGGTTTGCATCGGTAGAAGGTTTCCGTCAACTGGCGTTGGCCGAAATTACCAGAGTTAATTGGATACCAGCCTGGGGAAAAGACCGGATGACAAACATGGTTGCTGACCGGCAAGATTGGTGCATATCGCGGCAACGGATCTGGGGCGTTCCAATCCCGATTTTTTACTGTAATGATTGCGGAGAACATATTGTAACAAAGGCAACTATTGGGGTTGTTGCTGAATTGTTTGGCAAGGAAACCGGCGATGCTTGGTGGAAATATTCTGCTGCAGAAATATTACCTGCCGGATTTAGTTGTCCGCACTGTAAGGCGGCTAACGGCTTTCGAAAAGAAACCGATATAATGGATGTGTGGTTTGATAGTGGTTCATCGCATGTGGCGGTGCTTGAGCAGCGGCCGGAACTTAAACGTCCGGCTGATTTATACCTTGAGGGTAGTGACCAGCATCGCGGCTGGTTTCAGTCGTCGCTGCTGACCGGCGTGGCTGCCCGTGGAAACGCCCCTTATAAAACGGTGTTGACACATGGTATGGTTGTGGATGGCGAAGGTCGGAAAATGTCAAAATCAATCGGCAATACTGTGTCGCCGCAAGATGTTATCGCCAAATTTGGGGCTGACATTTTGCGGTTGTGGGTATCGTCGGCCGACTATACCAACGATATCAGGCTCTCAGATAAGATTTTAAAACAATTAACGGAATCATACCGGAAAATCCGTAATACTTTTCGTTATTTGCTGAGCAATCTCTATGATTTTGATCCGACACTGGATATGGTCAGTTACGATCAGCTTACCGAGCTAGACCGGTGGGCGCTAAGCGAATTAGAGCAAGTGAAAAACGAAGTTGCCATAGCATACGATACCTATGAATTTCACAATCTATATCACACAATTCATAATTATTGTGCCGTGGAAATGAGCGGTATTTATCTCGATATTATCAAGGATCGATTGTATACTGAAAAACCGAACTGTATCAAACGCCGGGCTGCACAAACAGTTATGAATGAAGTGTTAAACACACTTGTGGTGATTTTTGCACCGGTATTAAGTTTTACTGCTGAGGAGATATGGCGTTATATACCTGCAGTAGCTGGACAGCCGGAAAGCGTGTTGCTGGCAACTTGGCCGGAAGCCAAACCCGAGCGTCTTGATGTGCCTTTAATGGCTAAATGGCGCAAATTGTTGGAAATTCGCAGTGCTGTGACTAAGGCGTTGGAAACGGCACGTCAAGAAAAAGTGATTGGACACTCACTTGATGCAGCGGTGAATTTATATGCCGATAACGAAGAATACGCGATTCTTGAGCCGTTGACAAGTTTTTTGCATGAGTTTGTCATTACTTCGCAAGTTACATTACATCGTGGTATTCCGGAGGGGGCTAAAGTAGCTGACGAAGTTCAGGTTGCTGTTGCCGTTCATGCGGCAGCTGGTGTCAAGTGTGAACGTTGCTGGGTCTATTCAGAAACGATAGGATTGTCAAACGAACACCCAACATTGTGCAGTCGTTGTGCAAGTGTTGTATAATATGTTTGCGATACAATGATAGTGATCAATGAATACAGCGATTGGCAACAGGTGTAAATATGCAAGAAAACCATAATGACGATCAACACAGCAAAGATAAAAAAGAACTGATAGCTATTGCTACTCAGTTAGAAACTATGCTGGACCGATTTGAGGAATTGAAGATACCGGAATATATTGCTTATCTGAATACTAATCGCAAGTTGTTTTGGATAAATTTTATTTCCGGTGTGTTTCGAGGTATTGGTTATGCGTTCGGCGCAGTTGTAGTTTTTGCATTGTTTTTGTATATTTTGCAGCAATTAGCCATTTCCAACGTTCCGTTTATCGGGAAATATATTGCGCAAATCGTTTCAATTGTCGAGAATAATGGTTCGTTTAGGCACTGAAGGTGAAATATGAAAGCTGTTTCTAGGGGAATTGGTAAATTCTTTCGCTATTATTTCACTGATTATAATCCAATATCCGGATTTTGGTCCGAAGCGATATATAATTGGTGGGAGCAGTTGTTTTGGAACATCCTCATGGGTACGCTGCTAGGTTTGTTTTATGGATTTCTTATTACGTCAATGTTCGGACTGGTAATATGGTTATTATCAAATTTTGAAACAGTGCCATGGATAAGCCAATTTATTAATCACTGGATTGAGATTTTACAAGCTCGCAAGCGCTATAATTTTTAGTCTGGAGAAAATATGAAGGGTAGTGTTGCACGGCGGATTTCGCACGTTAAGCATCGTATTCGTGAACTGGGGATAATTAATCACAATAAAATGGTGGCCAATCCCTATCGAATTGGTTATAACAAAGTAAACGCTTTTATAATGTATAATTTAGGCTGGTTTGTCGGCGCAGTTTGTGTATTTGCTGTGTTTTTGTATGTTCTTGGCTTATTTGTAAAATACAAAATTCCGTTTTTGCCGGATTTTGTTGTTGGAATTCTGGATGTTGTCGATATGCGTCGTAATGGCAGTTGGTCGTGGTAAGGGGATTTTTCTAGATGAAATACAGAGCTCAATGCATATTGTGGTCGTTTGCAATTATTGTAGCCGATCAACTAACGAAATACGAAGTGTCTAATCGGATGTTTTTAGGTGAATCGATACCAGTGGTCGGAAATGTTTTGCATTTGACTTTTTTATACAATACTGGCGCTGCGTTTTCAATTTTACGCAACCAAATATGGTTGCTGGCGTCGTTGGCAATAATTGCTTCAATTGCGCTTGTGTACTTCTATCCGCGTATTATCGTTTTTGGGAACTATATGCAATGGGGAGCGACATTGTTGCTCGGCGGAACAGTAGGGAACCTGATTGATCGGCTACTTTACGGAAGTGTGATTGATTTCATCGATTTTCGTATTTGGCCGGTTTTTAATGTTGCAGACAGCGCTATTTGTATCGGCGCAACTCTGGTGGCTTTTTCGTTGTTGCGGAAGAAAGAATATGAGGAAAAAGATGAAAACGCTTAGTTTGATAGTTACGGACGCTGATAGTGATAAGCGTGTAGATGTTTATCTGACGGAGCAGTTATGTAATTTGTCACGCACCAGAGTACAGAGCCTGTGCAAAAGTGGTGATATAACAGTTAATGGTAAAGTCCCCAAAAGCAATCAGCGAATCGCCGGTGGCGATCAGCTGATCGTAAATATACCTGCTGCAGTTACAGTAGAAATATTAGCAGAAGCAATTCCGTTGGACGTTGTTTATGAAGACGAGCATTTGGCTGTGATCAATAAAGCGCCAGGGATGGTTGTTCATCCGGCTGTCGGAAACTATACGGGTACGCTAGTGAACGCCATTATGGCACGCATGGATGATTTATCCGGTATTGGCGGAGAAATTCGTCCGGGGATAGTTCATCGCTTGGACAAAGATACTTCCGGTTTAATAGTAGTTGCCAAAAATGATAATGCTCACAAAATATTAGCAGCAGCAATCGCCGAACATCAGGTTGCGCGTAAGTATTTAGCGGTCGTAAAGGGAGCAATAGCCGAAAACCAGGCAATTATTCGTACCAAAATTGGCCGTCATTCAAGCGATCGTAAAAAAATGGCTGTTGTTGAGAAAAATGGCAAGAACGCTGAAACTGAATTCTTCGTTCGCGAACGATTTAAGGATTTGACGTTAGTTGAGTGTCACTTGCGTACCGGACGCACACATCAGATTCGCGTGCATATGGCTTATATTGGTCATCCAATTTTGGGCGATGGAGTATATGGTAACGCAAAGAATCGTTTTGATTTTCGGCGACAAGCGCTACATGCCTTTGAACTATCGTTTACTCATCCGGTAAGCGGCGAAAGCATGACGTTTAATGCACCGCTATGGCCGGACATGCAAGAACTGTTGGAAAAAATCATGATACATTCCGATGATTAACTAGAAGATGTCGCGAAACTTATGTTATAATAAAGCCTAGTTTTTATAATGGATTTGGAGGAAAAATATGAAAAAATTACTATTTTTGGTGGTAATGACAATGCTTGTTTCTAGTATTGCACTTGCTGCACCGTTGACGAACTACAGCTTTCCGCATTTTGAAGCGGATGTTAAAGTTAAAGGGTTGGGACAAGTTACACCGTCCTCGACGATTCAAAATTATTTCACGAACGCTAATTATAATTTCGCGTATGATTTAGGTGCTACGGTTGGTTTGGGGGCTGGTTTTGCGATGAATGCGCAATTGACAACTGATAAACTGAAAACTACGTCCAATTTACCGACTAATTACAGCAGTTTAGAAGCAAACTTAATGTATAATGTATTTTCAGCGCCGCTATTACCGAATCTCAATGTGTTTGCCGGAGTTGTGGAAAATTTTAACGGCGATGTTAGTTTGCAAAATGTGCAAAATAATGCTGTTGCTAATAATTTTGGTTGGCAGGCTGGCGCTAATGTTTCGTACAATATTGTTTTAGCGACAATTTATGCGTCCGGTGCTTATGGCAACACTCGTCTGACCTACGAGGCCGGATTGTCCGTTCCGATAGCCATGGTTTTCTCAATTGATGCTGGTTATAAAGTTACCCAATATGGTGGCACTATTGATAACTCGGCAAATTCTTTAACCTTTGCCGGTCCGTTTGTCGGCGCATCCTTCGGGTTCTAAAACAAATATAGATAACAAAAAAAGTCTTCGTAAAAACGAAGACTTTTTTTGTTATCTATAACGAAAGATTGTTAAGCTTTACCAGCACAACCAAGAACATTTACGATTTTGCGTTGAACCATTTGCTTGATGGCTTCACGAGCAGGTGCCAAATATTGGCGTGGGTCAAAATGATCCGGATGCTCGGCAAAGTATTCGCGAATAGTTGCAGTCATTGCCAAACGCAAGTCAGAGTCGATATTAATCTTACATACGCCCATAGTAGCAGCGTGACGTAACATTTCTTCGGGAACGCCTTGAGCACCAGGCATTTTACCGCCATATTTGTTGATTTTGGCAACCAATTCCGGAATAACGCTGGATGCTCCGTGCAAAACCAACGGGAAGTTTGGCAGCAAATCAGAAATTATTTGCAGTCGGGCAAAATCAAGATTTGGATCACCCTTGAACTTGAATGCGCCGTGACTGGTGCCGATAGCGATAGCCAAACTATCAACGCCGGTGCGATGAACAAACTCGGCTGCTTGTTCGGGGTTAGTGTATGATGCATCAGCCGCGCTGACATTTACCGAGTCTTCAACGCCTGCCAGACGGCCAAGTTCTGCTTCAACGACTACACCGTGGGCATGAGCATATTCAACAACTTGCTTTGTGATGGCAATGTTTTCTTCAAAAGAATGATGCGAAGCATCAATCATTACGGAAGTGAAACCGCCATCAACGCAACTTTTGCAAAGCTCGAAACTGTCACCATGATCAAGGTGTAAAGCAATTGGCAAACCACTATCGGCTACGGCTGCTTCAACAAGCTTGATCAGATAGATATGACGTGCATATTTTCTAGCGCCAGCGCTAACTTGAAGAATAAGCGGAGCTTGAACTTCTTTACCCGCATCAACGATACCTTGGATGATTTCCATGTTGTTCACGTTAAAAGCACCGATAGCGTATTTGCCTTCGTATGCTTTTTTGAACATTTCTTTAGTTCCTACTAATGGCATTAACATATCCTCCTAGAATTAATTCCTCACAATTATAGCACAATAATACTGGCTGTTCAAAAAAAGATTAGTAAAATATAAATATGATTCAATTGCTGAACTTGTTGTACTTACAAATATTGACATATTCTTCCAAAAATACTACAATGAAGCAAAGCTTTGATAAAGACATGATGCCTGTAATCTTTGCGCCAGAGAGTTATTGCAACAGCTGTAAGCGATAATCGCAAAATTTTGTGTGTTACCACTTTTGAGCAGCGTAAAAGAAAATTAAGTATTTTGCGCCGGGAATTCCCGTTATAGAAGACTAAGAAAATAATTTAGATTTCGGATTATGTGTGAGATATTAAATTGTTGAATAGGGTGGAACCGCGTGGGATATTTTCTCTCGCCCCTTGTGGGCGGGAGAATTTTTTATATTTATGGAGGGGAAAATGAAAATAACGTTAAAAGACGGGAAACAACTTGAGTGCGAGAGCGGGATTTCGTTATTGCAAATCGCCAAACAAATAAGTCAAGGATTGGCAAAGAAGTCGCTTGTAGCTAAAGTCAACGGCCAGTTGCATGATTTATCGTTTGTTTTGAACACTGATGCCCAAGTAGAGTATTTTACTTTTGAAGATGCGGAAGGGAAAAATGCTTTACGGCATACTGCTTCGCATATTTTGGCACAAGCAGTACAACGGCTGTATCCAGACGTAAAGTTGGCTATAGGACCAGCCATTGAAAATGGTTTTTACTATGATTTTGATATTGAAAATCCGTTTACTTCAGAGGAACTCAAAAAAATTGAAAAAGAGATGCAAAAAATAATCGATAGTAATCTGCTATTAGAACGCGTTGAAGTTTCTCGTGAAGAAGCGGTTCGTTTAATGAACAAGGCTGGTGAACTATATAAAATCGAATTAGTCAATGAGTTGCCTGAAGACGCATTAATTACGTTTTATCGACAAGGTGATTTTGTCGACTTATGTGCCGGTCCGCACCTTGTATCAACAAATCAAGTCAAAGCGTTCAAATTGCTTCAGGTTGCCGGCGCTTATTGGCGCGGCAGCGAGAAAAACAAAATGTTGCAGCGGATTTATGGGACTGCATTTTCTGGCAAGGAAGCCTTGGAAGAATATTTAAATATGCTTGAAGAGGCTGCCCGTCGTGACCACAGAAAACTCGGCCGTGAGCTGGATCTGTTTAGCATTCAGGACGAAGGTCCAGGATTTCCGTTCTTTCATCCCAAGGGAATGGTGTTAAGAAATGCTTTGGAAAATTATTGGCATGAAGTACATTCACGTTACGGATATGACGAGATCAAGACACCGATTATTTTAAACAAAGAGCTTTGGCATCAGTCGGGGCATTGGGATCATTACCGAGATAATATGTATTTTACGACTATTGATGAAGGTGAATATGCAATTAAGCCGATGAACTGTCCGGGTGCAATGCTGATTTACCGCCAGCATCATTTTAGTTACCGCGACTTGCCATTACGTTGGGCCGAACTTGGTTTGGTACACCGGCATGAATTGTCAGGCGCATTGCATGGCTTGATGCGGGTGCGCTGCTTTACACAGGACGACGCACACATAACAATGTTGCCGTCCCAGGTGAAAAAAGAAATTATGAGCGTAGTAGATTTATTCGAAGAGGTGTACAGTACATTTGGGCTGACTTACCATGCTGAGCTGAGTACAAAGCCTGAAGGCGCTATGGGCACCGATGAAATATGGGAAATTGCTACAGAATCATTGCGATCAGCAATGGATGAGCGCGGAATGAAGTATCGTGTAAATGAAGGCGACGGAGCGTTTTACGGGCCCAAAATTGATTTCCATTTACGTGATTCAATCGGCCGTACTTGGCAATGCGGTACCATACAGCTTGATATGTTGATGCCGGAGAAATTTGATTTGACGTATATCGGCGAAGATGGTAAAAAACACAGGCCGGTTATGATACACCGGGTTGTGTATGGAAGCTTGGAACGATTCATTGGTATCCTGATCGAACATTTTGCCGGTGCCTTTCCGGTGTGGTTAGCGCCAGTACAAGTTAAAGTTATGCCAATAACAGATCGTTCATTGGAATATTCACACACAGTTGTAGAGCGATTAAAACGACAGGGGATCCGCGTCGAGTTGGATTCGCGAAATGAGAAAATCGGTTACAAAATTCGTCAAGCACAGATGGAAAAAATTCCCTATATGTTGGTTATCGGTGATAAAGAAGCTGAAGCAGGCGAAGTCGCTGTTCGTCAACGCGGACAGAATGACATTGGCACGATGTCGTTAGAAGTCTTTATCGAGCGCGTGTTGAAAGATAACGTAGATCGTATTATCTGGTAATGCTATTATTGCATGAATGGAGTTCGTTTAATTGTGAAGAACTTGAAAGCTATTGCGGAAATTGATCGGCCTCGTGAAAAACTTGCCGTACGTGGAGCCAGCGCTTTGACTGATGTTGAACTTATTGCCGCAATCATTGGTACCGGTACTAAAGGCAATGATGTTATGAATGTTGCACATCAGGTGGTGGAAGTTTTTGATAATAACGATACTGCAGATTTCCCGCTTGAAAAACTGAGGTGCATACCTGGTATTGCTGCTGTAAAAGCAACGGTTCTAGCCGCGGCTTGGGAATTTGTGCGTCGTCATATTAGCGCTGACGGAGTTAGGATAATCAAACCGGTTGACGTAATGAATATCGTCCGGCATTATGTCGATCGCCGTCAGGAACACTTGTTGTGTCTATCGTTAAACGGTGCGAACGAAGTAATTAAGTGCCGGGTTGTGACAATTGGATTATCTGATCGCAGTCTAGTACATCCGCGCGAGGTTTTTGCCGCTCCACTGACTGACCGGGCAGCGGCAATAATCATCGCCCACAATCACCCTTCAGGGCAATTGTTTCCGAGTGATGAAGACCGACTTATTACCACACGTTTGCTACAAGCCGGAAAATTATTAGGTATTCCGGTATTGGATCATGTTATTTTTACAGCAAAAGGTTACTATAGTTTTAAAGAGCATGACGAGATATGACGTTGTAATATTTGATTTGTAACCACAAAACTGTGATATAATAACGTTATAATATTTTACGGAGGTTTTATGGAGCAGCAAGTCCTGAATGAGTTGAAAGCCAAGGCCAACCAAATTCGTAAAGACACTATTGAGTGTATTGGATTTCTCGGCGTTGGCCATATTGGTGGCGCGATGTCAGTTGTTGATTTGTTAACGGTGTTGTATGAATGTCATATGCACTATGACGCCGCTAACCCGAAAATGTCTGATCGCGATAAACTGGTTTTGTCAAAAGGTCATGCCGGGCCGGCGCTATATTGCACGCTGGCAAGCAGAGGCTTTTTTCCTAAAGAGTGGTTGCATACACTGAACAAAGGCGGTACGAATCTTCCTAGTCACTGTGATATGAACAAAACACCGGGAGTTGATATGACCACCGGATCACTAGGGCAAGGGATTTCGTCGGCGATTGGATTGGCTTTGGCCAACCGATTGGACGGTATTGACCGGAAAGTCTATCTGATTATTGGTGACGGTGAATCTGATGAAGGACAAAACTGGGAAGGCGCGATGGCGGCCGCTCATTTTAAGTTGAACAATCTTATTGCCTTTACCGATGTTAACAAAATGCAAATCGATGGTTATACCAAAGACATCATGGGAATCGAAAACATTGAGAAAAAATGGCAGGCTTTCGGTTGGACAACGATGCGTATTGACGGTCATGATTACGTTCAGATTGATGCTGCGATTACGAAAGCAAAAACAGCAGTTGATGCTCCGGTGATGATAATTCTTGATACAATTAAAGGCAAAGGTTGTTCTTTTGCAGAAGGACGTTTGGATTGCCATAATATGACGTTTGACTACAATAAAGCACTTGAGGCAATCGCCCTGCTTGACGCGGAGGTAAAGTAAGATGGCAGATAAAGAAATGCGTGCAATCTATTCGGAAACCTTATTGGAATTGGCCGATGCCGATGAGAACATTGTGTTATTAGAGGCCGATTTGATGGCGGCGTCAGGTACTAAACCGTTCATGCAAAAATACCCTGACCGTACTTTTGACGTCGGCGTTGCTGAAGCAAACATGGTCGGCATTGCAGCTGGTTTGAGTGCTGGCGGTAAAATACCTTTTGCCAATACCTTTGGTTGTTTTGCTACACGTCGGGCATTTGATCAATTTTTTATTGCTTGTTGCTATGCCCAGCAAAACGTTAAACTATGCGGCACAGATCCTGGTGTGTCTGCAGCATTTAATGGTGGTACGCATATGCCGTTTGAAGATGTTGGATTGGTTCGCACTGTTCCTAATGTTATTATTTTTGAACCATGTGACCCTATATCACTAAAAGCGTTAGTTCAAGCGGCTGCAGCGCATAAAGGCAATACATATATGCGTTTGCACCGTAAAACACTCCCGACCGTTTACTCTGAAGACGAAAAATTCGAATTTGGCAAAGGTAAAGTGCTGCGTGATGGCTCAGATGTATGTCTTATTGCCTCCGGCGGCGTTTGTGTTGGTGAAGCATTGAAAGCTTGTGATATACTGGCGGCGAAAGACATCTCGGCTACAGTGATTGATATGCATACTATTAAACCACTAGATAGTGATTTGGTTTTGCAATATGCCAAGCAGTCCAAAGCAATGTTAACGATTGAAAATCATCAAATTATGAATGGATTGGGTTCGGCGGTTTGCGAAGTCATTGCTGAAAGCGGCTTATGTTTGCCATTCAAGCGCATTGGTATTAACGATTTATTTGGCGAAGTCGGAAAACAGGATTATTTGCAGGAACGATATGGTTTAACTGCGAAAAATATTGTTAGTCAGGTTGAAGCGTTGCTTACAAAATGACAATAAAGAAAACAGCTCAAGTTATGAGCTGTTTTTATTTTACTTATTAATACACAATGCTATAATGATTACAACGAGTTAAGCTAGGGAGCTGAAATGATAAAAAAAATTGTGGCTATTACGGTAATATTAAGTATAGCTTTTCTGGCATTGTTACTTTATTTGTTTAAAATTGATAGTGTGCTGATAAAGAAGCCCGATAGTTTTAATGTTGCGGTAATTCTGCAATCAAATTCGGCTGCGTTTTGGAAAGATGTAGCTGATGGTGCAAAATCGGTAAAATATAACCAACTCGTTTTGACCGTAGAAGGTCCGGATCAAGAAACTGATTTTATTAAGCAAGCCAGTATAATTAATCAGGCGGTTGAAAAAAAAGTTGACGCTATTGTCATTGCGCCGCATAATGCCAATGTTATTGTGACAGCATTACGACGCGCCCGTAGCGCCCAAATACCTGTTATTATGATTGATAGTTATCTGGATATTGGTGAATTGTTGCCGTGTGTTGCCAGTGATAACGATGCAATCGGCGAAATTGCAGCTAATGCAATATTGCAATCTGGCAAAGTGAAGCGCGCAATAATAATTCGCGGTATTTGGGGGGATGAATCACAAGACCAGCGTTCTGCATCGGCAATAAAAATTCTTAGAGATGCCGGCGTGGAGATTGTTGCTTATGAAAATGCGGATAGTGATCGCGAAAAAGCCAAGCAGTTGACTGCGCGTTTACTCGAGCAGTATAGCGGAGTGCAGGCAATATTCGCGACAAATGACTATATGGCGCTTGGCGCTGCCGACGCTGAACGAGAAGCACATTATGCAATTGATCTTTATATTATTGGTGTGGATGCTATACCTGAAGCGCTGCAGGCGATAAAGCTTGGAATTATTGATGCTACAGTTTCCCAAAATGCCTATGAAATTGGTTCGACTGGTGTTGAGACCGCAGTTAACGTTTTGAAAAAACAGAATGTTCCTGATCGAATAAATATTCCGAGTAAATTGATTAACAAAATGAACGTGAACGGTAAATAAAGAAGCGCCTCTGTAAGGAGGCGCTTCTTTATTTACTATTTTGTTTCGTCGTTGCTAATTGAGAGTTTTTCGGTAGTTCCGTCAATTTTGACGATTTCTACCTCGATTAACTTGAACACCTTTGCCAAAACTGCGATAACCGCAAGTTCAGGCATCAGAACTGCTGCAGCAACCGCGGCGCCGGCGCCCCATGAAGCAACAGGTATTTCTACCAACATTTTTCCTTCGTGTTTTATACAAACCTTGGAAACCTTACCTTCGCTGATCAGCTGCTTGGCTTTATCGATAGCAAAAGTAGCATGTTTATTGGCTTCACCTTTGACGGTTTCGATGCGTTCATCTAACTGTAATTCTGAATATTTTTCTTTTAGAAACTTCATTGCCGCCTCAACATGAGGAGTGGCTTTGCCTTGGCCGTCTTTAAAAGCGTCTTTTAATTTACCGATTAAATCGTTAACAGTATCTTTTGTTGTCGGTTTTTCCTCTTCCCAAGAAATCAATGCTTCAAGGATATCGCCATTGTATTTTTTTAGTAAATCCTTGGCATCTTTGTAGCTCAATCCGGTACGTTCGCGAATAAGGTCAAGTTTTTCTAGAGATATATCGCTCATTGGTATCGCCTCCTAAAATAATATAAAACCATTATATATGGAAAATTAAGAAAATTCAATCACAATTACTGTGATAATAAAATATCGACTAGCTAGGAAAGTTATTATTCATCGATGATTATTGCATTGATAAAACTAAGTGTCTTGAAATTGTGATTGATGTGATGGGTAATGTAGGAATAGAATATGCGTTCAGCAATGTCAAGACTGCGTTTACCAACACTGAAACTGTGATTTGCATCAAGCGGCAGTGATTGCAATTGTGCCAGCAACGCAACAGCGTCCATTGCTAGCGGTGGCAGTTGCGCAGGACTGCACTTATCGCATAGTGAACCGCCGCGGTCAAAATCAAAATGCAATCGTTCGGTGATTTTTGCGTTGCATCGCAAACAATGATCCAAATAGGGTTTGTAGCCAGCGTGTCCGATAATATGCAGTGCGGACACAAGCGCCGCGATTCGAGAATTGCGTTGTAACAACAGCGCAAAACAACTAGTTAGCAACGGAAAAAGTTGGCTGTCATTATCCTGTTCGTGATATAGTGCATCAACTAATTCAGCGATAAACGCTGAATATTGTAAACGATCAAAGTCTTCGCGCAATTCTCTTCGGGAATTTATACAGTCAACCTGTTTGATGGTTGGTAAACTACGCGCATAATCCAATTCTGCTTCCACGGTGTTAAAAAGCTGCAAACTGCTGTTGTGACGGTTGGTTTGTGATTTGGCATTGTAGTTCATTGCCCGCATTTTGCCGCGATCTGCCGTTAAAAAAGTTATTATTCGATCTTTTACGCCCCAATCACTAATTTTTATGATTATTGCTTGATGCTGATGAGTAGCCATAGCGTCATTCTGCCTTGTCAGTAGCGACTTCTATTGGCAAAACTTTGACTAACATTATCCGATAATCCTCGGTTTTTAAAATTTCAAAACGGTAATTATTCAAAACGATCAAATCACCTTCTTGCGGCTTGCGTTCAAGAATGCCGAACAAGTATCCGCCAAGTGTATCTTCTTCGTGTTGTTCGAAATCAGCATCCAAAATTTCTGCTACATCTTCCATAAGAACCATGCCGTCTAGCAGAAAACCGCCGCCGGGAATAACCGTAACCGGGTCAAGTGTTATTTCATCATGTTCGTCAAGAATTTCGCCGACGATCTCTTCAAGAATATCTTCAAGAGTAACAAGGCCGGCAGTGCCACCGTATTCATCGATCAAAATTGCCAGATGAATGCGGTTTTTACGCATTTTCTGCATGAGAGTACTAACTTCGATATGCTGGGTAACCATCAGCACTTCACGCTTGATTGCATGAAAATTAATATTGTTAACCACCGAAAACAAATCAGTGGCCTCGAGTAAGTCACGAATATGAATCATGCCAATGATATTGTCTTTATCGTTATCGCACAACGGGTAGCGGGTGTGCCCGGATGAGCGGATAATTTCCAGATTAGTTTCGATTGAATCCTGAGTGTATAAGCAAATCATATTTTTGCGTGGCACCATGATTTCAATCGCAGTTCGGTCGGCAAAATCAAACACATTATCGATTATCCGACTTTCGACATCGTCGAGTATTCCGTCGCGTTGCGACGCGGAAATCAGCATCCGCAATTCCTCTTCGGAGTGGGTTTCATCGGTTTCGTTAATGTCCTTGATGCCAAATAGCCCGAGGATAAAACGCGAAGAGTGGTTAAATAAAATGGTGATAAAGTAAGTGATTTTTTTAAAATAGTACAAAGGGTAGACTATTATAGCTAGTATCGGTTCAACTTTTTTTATGGCTAGTGATCGCGGTACCAGTTCGCCGACGACAACGTGCAGAAAAGTAATAGTGCTAAACGCAATTGCAAAACTGATTGCGCTTAATAATAATTCGGAGTGTACAAAATACTGAAAAATATATTTATCCAGCAATGTGGCGATTGCCGGTTCTCCCAGCCAACCGATTGCAAGTGATGTTAACGTTATTCCTAACTGGGTGGCGCTTAAATATGAGTCGAGAGCATCTACCATGCATAGCGCCATTTTCGCGGTGGTGTTACCGTCGTTGGCTAATTCTTCCAACCGTGTACGGCGAATGCGGATGAGCGCAAATTCGGCCATGACAAAAAAACCATTTGCAAATATCAGAAGGGCTGTAATAAATATTTTCAAAATTACCGTCTGGGTTTCTATGACTGTTACACCTCTTTTTTTGTGTTATTATTAGGCATGACCGCTCCGGCAGATAAAAAAAACTGGATGGCACTTTCTGTTGTTACTTCAAGCGGAATAATTGTGTCACGATTGATAAACAAATTCGTTCCAGTCGTCATATTGATGCTAAAGGGAATGAATACACAGATATAGTTTTCTGGAAGCGAACGGCGTATTTCATCACTCAAATCCGTCATAATAAAGCCGAGCGCGTAGGAGTTGTTTATCGGATAAGGTATGAGCACTGCGTCTTTGAAAAAGTGCTTGTTATCAAATAACGCGCTTTGAATTTGCTTGACAACTTTGAAAATAGATTTAACTAATGGAATTGATGACAGCAACTGCTCCGCGTGGCTGATCCAGCTTTTAAGAAAGAAATATGAAGACAACCATCCGCAGATGATTATCAAGATAACGCCGGAAATTATTCCAACTCCGGGAATATGTATTGGAATAAAATCACCGATTAATTGATCTAAAAATTGCAATATTTTTGCAATAATCATCAGCGTTAGCGCAACCGGTGCGATAATTATCAAGCCATTCAAAAAATAGCGATATAGTGGGTTAAAGAGTGCCTTGAATTTCATTTTTACCATTTCCTTAGAACCCTAATGTTTTTAACGAGCCATCAACATCGCGCCAGTCGCGTTTGACTTTAACCCATAGATCAAGATATATTTTACAACCCAACAAGGCCTCGGCTTCAATGCGGGCTTGTTGTCCGACCAACTTTAACATTGATCCGTTACTGCCGACAATTATTCCTTTTTGCGAATCGCGTTCTACGTATATTGTAGCCCGACAGTACATCATACCGTTGTCGCGATATTTGATTTCATCAATATCTACTGCGATTGAGTGGGGAATTTCATCAGTCGTGTTGTTAAGGATTTTTTCGCGAATTATTTCTGCAACGATCAGCCGTTCTGGCTGATCGGTAACCATGTCATCCGGAAAATATTTTGGACCAATTGGCAACATTTCGCTTAATAGTGATTCTAACTTATCAAGATTATTGCCTTTGAGCGCTGAAATCGGCAATACGTGAGCAAAATCAAAATTTAGTTTTGCGGGAAGCGCAAAGATTGTCGCTTCATCGGTGCGGTCGATTTTGTTTATCAATAAAATTACCGGCGCTTTGGCTTTTTTGAGCATCTCGATAATATATTGTTCACCCGGTCCGGGTTTTTCGGAAGCATCGATGATATAGCAGATCGCATCAACTTCTGACAACGAACCGGTAGCTGCGTTCATCATTTTTTCACCGAGCTTAGTCTTTGGTTTGTGGATTCCCGGGGTGTCCAAAAAAACTATCTGTACGTTTTCCGTAGTATGGATTCCCATCACCCGAGTCCGAGTGGTTTGCGGCTTATCCGATACGATCGATATTTTTTGTTTAACGATGCTGTTGATCAAGGTTGACTTGCCGGCGTTGGGCCGTCCAATAACGGCTACAAACCCGGATTTAAAATCTGTTGACATAAAACCCCTTTTGTTAATTGGATAAAATTCTATAAGATTATATCACAAATCGCAAAAAAAGGAGGAAATGCGAAACATTGCGCCGAATATATAATCAACAATAGTTTGAGGTAGTTCATGTTTACAAAAATAACATCGGCCACTATCAGCGGCATCGACGGTGTCGACGTATCCGTAGAAATTGATGTGGCGCGCGGAATTCCGGCAATAGACATTGTGGGATTGCCCGAAATGTCTGTGAAAGAATCACGTGATCGTGTGCGAGCAGCCATTCGTAATGCTGGTTTTGAATTTCCCGTAAAGCGGATTACAATAAATTTAGCGCCAGCTAATCTGAAAAAAGAAGGTTCGGGTTTCGATTTGCCGATTGCCATCGGTATCATGGCAGCGGCCGGCTATGTAGCCTGTGACAATTTGTCGGATTGCGCGTTTTTGGCTGAATTGTCGCTTGAGGGACGCTTACGGGGAGTAAACGGAATGTTGCCTATGGCGTTGGCGCTTGCCGATGCCGGAATAAAAAGAATATTTGTTGCACCGGAAAATGCGCATGAGGTTGCGATTACCGGAAAAGTCACACCGGTAGCTGCTGAGACATTATCCGATGTGGTAGCGTATTTGCGTGGTGAAAAACAACCAGTGCCTGTTGAAAAACTTGAAACTGAAGTTAATGAGACAGCAGAATTGCTTGATTTTGCCGACGTTCAGGGGCAGTTTCAAGGCAAACGTGCATTGGAGATTGCTGCGGCCGGCGGACACAATGTGATTATGACCGGGCCGCCTGGCACCGGAAAGACGATGCTGGCCAGACGAATAACGACAATTTTGCCGCCACTCACTGACGCTGAATCATTAAGTGTAACCAAAATTTACAGTGTTGCCGGATTATTAAAAAATCATGGCAGTTTGTTGCGAGAGCGGCCTTTTCGTGCGCCGCACCATACTGCTTCAGACGCTGCTTTAATTGGCGGCGGCAGGGTGCCGCGTCCGGGAGAAGTTACTCTTAGCCATAACGGTGTGTTGTTTTTGGACGAGTTTCCTGAATTTGCTAAAAATGTCATTGAAGTATTGCGTCAGCCACTCGAGGATGGTGACGTGACAATTTCCCGCGTTAATGCTACTATGACCTATCCAGCACAGTTTATGCTGGTTGCGGCGATGAATCCCTGTGCGTGCGGCTACCGGAATGATGGGAAAATTGCCTGTCGCTGTACGGATGCGGATATAAAAAAATATGAGCGGCGAATTTCCGGGCCGCTACTTGATCGAATAGATATTGCGGTCGAGGTGCCGCGCCTTGACTATGAGGACTTTGTTGCCGATAAGACCAGCGAAACTTCAGTGCAAATTCGCAGGCGAGTCATCAGTGCCCGGGCGTTGCAAACCGAGCGGTTTAAAAATTATGGTATTGCGTGTAATGCCTTAATGGGGCACAATCACATAAAATTGCTTTGCAAAATGAGCAAAAATGCCACGGAACTTTTAAAGCAGGCTTATGAAAGTATGCGATTGAGTGCGCGAGCCTATGATCGAATTATAAAAACTGCACGGACAATTGCTGACTTAGAAAATGAAGCAATGATAAATGAAACCCATATTGCTGAAGCCATCCAGCTTCGCCCAAAAAAATATATTGAATAACACTGAGAGGAAAAATGTTAACACAAAAACAACAACTCAAAGCGCTTTTTCCGGAAGTTGAAAACGATGCGCAACAGATTAGTGAGTATTTGTTTGCAAATCCGGAATTAGGTTGTGAAGAGTACTTAGCTTGTGATTACTTATGCGACAAGTTAAGTAAACATAATTTTAAAGTGACCAAAGGAATATACAATTATAATACAGCATTTAAAGCGGAATTCTGTTCTGATAAACCGGGGCGAACAGTCGCTTTTATGTGCGAATATGATGCATTGCGCAATATTGGTCATGGTTGCGGGCATAATCACATCGCGGCGATGAGCGCTGGTGCCGGAATTTTGTTAAGTAAAATTCTCAAAGATATTGGCGGAAAAATTGTCGTATTCGGTACGCCGGCCGAAGAAACAATGGGTGCAAAAGTTGAGCTGGCAAAACAGGGCGCATTTTCTGAGATTGATGCCGCCATGCTTATCCATCCAGAGTCCTATACCCACAGAAGCGGCGTGTCGCTGGCAATGGATTCATTGGAGTTTCGATTTTTTGGTAAATCGGCCCATGCGGCTTCAGCGCCAGAAAATGGCATAAACGCACTTGATGCTGCAACTTTAATGTTTCATGGTGTTAATTGTATGCGGCAGCATGTTATGAGCGATGTGCGGCTGCACGGTGTAATTAAAGAGGGCGGTACTGCACCTAATGTTGTTCCGGAGTACGCTGTTGTTCATTATTATGTTCGCGCTCGGCGCCGTGAGTATTTGGATGTTGTCGTAAAAAAAGTTATTGATTGTGCCAAAGGTGCAGCTATTATGACCGGTTCACGGTTAGAATATTTTAATAATGAGGTTAGTTATGATGATATGATGACAAATGAAGCGCTTAGCGATTGCTTCAGCGAAAACTTGTTATTGGCTGGTGAACCGGTGGTGCTACCGATGCGCGATAGCTTTGGGTCGATTGATATGGGAAATGTTAGCAAAGTATGTCCTTCGATTCATTCATATCTAGCAATAACTGATGTACATATTTCCGGACATACTCGCGAATTTGCCGAGGCCACGCAAACAGATCGCGCAAAAATTGCATTAAATCGCGGAATATTGGCGCTAAGCTTTACGGGATATGATATAATTGAAAACAACGAACTGGCGGCTATGATTCGTGAGGAATTTAACGCGCAGCAACAATATCAGAGGTGATTTAATGAGTATGTCTGAAAGAAAAGGATGTCTCGCTTTAATTGGTGGTAGTGAAGACCGGCGTTATGAAAAAGAAGTGCTCAAGCGACTGATAGAAATTAATGATGCCAAAATAGTGGCAGTAGTTCCAACAGCAACAAGTTATCCGCGGGAGTGTGCTGATACTTATATTGAAGCTTTTGAAGATTTAGGGATAAAGGACATAAATATTGTTGACGTACGCTACGTCGACGAGGCCAATGAGGATGAATATGTCGATATGCTTGAAGATGCAGATCTGATCTATTTTACAGGTGGCGACCAGTGTCGGTTGAGTGAAATATTACTTGGATCAAAGTTGCTGAAAAAAGTATTTGAGCGTTTTAGCAAAGGGACAACAATTGCGGGTACTAGCGCCGGAGCAGCGGCAGCGGCTGAACGCATGATTTTCAGTTGGCGTGATGATGAGTGTTTGTATCACAAAGGCTGTGTAAATGATGGCGTAGGTTTTGGGTTTATTAAAAAAACCTTGGTTGATACGCATTTTTTGGAACGCGGACGCATTCCGCGTTTGGCCTTGATGCTGGCAGCCGGTCCGGAGCACATGGCGATTGGTGTTAGTGAAGATACAATGGGAATAGTTTATCCGGACAATACTATGGAAGTCGTGGGCAGTGGCGTTATTACTGTCTTGATAAAGCAACCGAATTTTTATTCTAATTATCAAAGCAAGGCCGAAGATGATAATATTACAACCGAAGGCATTCGCATGACGTTTGTCGCACCGGGAATGAAATTTGATTTAAGTAAGAAAAAAGTAATTCAATAAAATTGGAGGGAAAATGAAAGAACAATTTAGTGCGGAGAAAATCTGGTTTTATTCTGGACCAAGCTACTATTTAAAAACCCGAGCCGGTGTATTTAATCTGTCGGTTCCGAGTGCTGCCAATTTCAATAAATTGCATGCAACCGTTGTTGAAAAATTTCCTCAATTGAACAACTTTGAAGGCGATATTCCTGGTTTGGCCGCAGAAACGCTACTCTGGCTATCCAGACTTGACGTGGATTTATTTATTAATCACTATTCGGTTGAAAAAGACGGCGATAAGTTTGTTATCGCTATTGATTATTTGGACGAGCGTACCAGCCGCCGTGTAATTAGTTTATTATGTGCATGGTTTAATGCAGTAACCTATGATGAACCGTTTGATTATAGCTCGGCATTTGAGGCAGCTCAAAAAGTTTTTGAACAATCAATAATGGGTGGACCAACGATCTATTCACTGATTGAAAGCGCGTTGAAACGCGATATTCCGGTAAACTATATTGCCGAAGAAAATCAATTTCAGTGGGGCTACGGTAAAAAACAATTGCGTGGTCGTTCGACAGTATTTAGTACCGATAGTATTAAGGACTCAGAATTTACCATGAACAAAGATATGGTAAAAGACTTCCTAAACATGTTTGGGTTTCCGTCACCGACTGGAAGCTGTTGTTTTGAAGAAGGGGAATTGCTCGAAGAAATTGAGCGGATCGGCTATCCGATTGTGGTCAAGCCGTTAGCCGGTCACAAGGGTCAGGGCGTGACTACTGATATTAAAGATTCCGAACAGGCGATTGCTGCGCTTCGAGCTATTATTGCCTCTGCTGAAGAAGCCGGTCAGCCTTTTGAAGGCGCGATTGTTGAAAAACAAATTTTCGGCTATGATCACCGTTTGTTGGCGGTTAATGGCGAGTTTGCCGCCGGTTTACAGCGTGTTCCACCGTTTGTTGACGGTGATGGTGTGCATACGATTGAGCAATTGATTATTGAGGAAAACAACAAGGAAGTTCGCAAGGATGATTCACGTGCGCCATTGAGCAAAATTATTATCGACGATAACATCCGTGAATATCTGGCGTTGCAAAATCTTGCTACTGATTCGGTAGTTGAAACAGGCAGACGGGTAGATTTGCGCCGGGTGGCAAATATTTCGACCGGCGGTGTTTCCTATAATGTTACGGAAAAAATGCATCCCGATAATGTCGCGCTTGTCGAAAACATCGCCCGTTATTTTGATGTAATGTGTTTGGGTATTGATGTGATGACCGCTGACATTAGTAAATCGTGGCGTGAAGGTAATTTTGGTGTTATTGAAATCAATGCCGGCCCTGGTGTATTTATGCATTTAGTTCCAGCATATGGTGATAGTATTGATGTACCTGGGAAAATCATGGCTGCGCATTTTGGCCGTCCGGAATGTTCGCGTATTCCAATTATTGCCGGTAATAATATTGACGTTGATCTGGCAGCGAGGATTTACAGGGATGCGGCGCGTATAAAACCGGATATTTGTCTGGCTAGTTTGGTTGATGAAGGGGTATTCCGTGATGGTTGCTATGTCTGTAATAATCCTGATCATGATCAAAATGTAAAATTAATGTTGCGTGATCCCAGGCTTGACATCGCGCTTATAAATCATCGTCAAGAAGATATTTTTGATTTCGGATTATATCATCAGGGAGCAGACTTGGTAATATTGGAAAATCCGGACTATGCTGAAGAAATTCTTGCTGAAGAAATTCTTCCCGGAGGCTACTTCATAAATGTTTCCGGTAATGGTGCGTATATGTATCGCGGTTTCGAAAAAATTAATGAAATTTACTTTGAAGACGCAGACAAAAATGCCGCTTTGGCCGCTATCATTTCTGATGTGCTACCTGAGCTCCTGCATAAATACGAATAGTCAAAAAGTCGCCACACTTTGTGGCGACTTTTTTTTCTTTACTTTAATAAGTGGGTGGTGTAGAATTAATTTTATTTTTTTGGAGGAATATTGATGAGTAAACTGATTTATTTTATTGATCCGATCGGCAAAACAAAACGAGAAATATTGGATGTACTGGAACAACATCCTGAAATAAAATTTGTATCACTGGTAGGGATAGATTTAGCTGGAAATGATACCGATGAAAAAATTCCTATGCGGATATTTCGCGAGGACTACGAAAGCTTTTTTTCCGGCAAGGCCGTACAAACTGACGGATCGTCGGTGGTTTTGACCGGTATTGCCACATTAAATGACGCCCGTGTCGATATGGTAGCAGATCATGAAATTAAGTGGCACGTTGATTACAACGGAGAAAACATTGACCCGGAAACCCAATTACCTATTGGTACAGTGCGGATTCCGGCATTCCTTGTTCACAATGGTAAGCGTGTTGATTCGCGTTCGATTCTAAAAGGTACGTTGGAGCATATTGCAACAGAGCTTAAAACAATGTTGGCAAATAAAGCAGTAAATGGTTTGGAACATATTAATACTGCAGAAATTGCTGGCATTGAATTTTCCATTGGGACCGAATTGGAATTTTGGGTTAAAACTCCGGCAGAAAAAGCCGATGTTACTGAGTTATCCGCTACACAAGTTGTACAAGAAAATTATTGGCAGCGCACCCGCGGCAGAGTGAGAACTGCGTTAGAACAAGCCATAACCACGATGGAAAATTACGATTTAAAACCAGAGATGGGGCATAAAGAAGTAGGTGGCGTAAAATCAAAAATGAACGCCGGCGGTGATTTAACTCATGTGTTGGAGCAATTAGAAATCGACTGGCGGTTTGACGGAGCAATGCAGGCGGCTGATAACGAATTGTTGGCAAGAAATATTGTTCGAAAGATCTTCAGAAATAACGGCCTTGAAGTTACTTTTCAAGCAAAACCCATTATTGGCGTTGCTGGTAGTGGTGAGCATACTCATTTTAGTATTGCCGCACGTATGAATGATGGGAAAGTTTATAATCTATTTTCGCCAACTGACATGAAAACCGATTTCTTGAGCAGTATCGGTTATGGTGCAATTATGGGACTGCTTAAAAATTATGAGGTCGTTAATCCATTCGTGTCGGCAACGAACGATGCCTTTAATCGATTAAAACCGGGATTTGAAGCGCCGGTTTGTATCGTGACTTCGCTTGGACACACCCCGGAAAATCCGTCACGGAATCGTACGATTTTAGCAGGCTTGGTTCGCGATGTCGATAATCAACGTGCAACTCGTTTTGAGTTGCGAGCACCAAATCCGTTTTCGAATACTTATATTGTGGTTAGTGCTTTGTTGTTGGCAGCGTTTGATGGTATAAAATATGCTGTGAGTTCAGGCAAGACAATGAAAGAACTCGAAGCAGAGTTGAGTAAAAAACCTGATCAACAGGTAGATTACCTCGAAGCTTCCCGAGCTTATCGCAGCGAGCATGACGTGTTTGAAGATTATTCGTCACAAGAGCGTGATGAAATGTTTGGTAAGCCTCCGGCTACAGTTTGGGAAAATGTTAATAATCTCGTATTGTATCCCGAAAAACGCAAAGTGTTATCTGATTGCTGTATATTCACGAATGAAATTATTGACGCATTTGCCGCAGCCTCGATATTGAGGTGGAAGATTGAGCTGCAAAATCGGATAATTCCGGAAAATCTTGATATCGTTTTAGAATGCAAAAGATTGCATCAACCGGATATAGCGAATGATTATGATTTACATAATTGGGAAGAAATTAATCGATTGCGCATATATTTGGCAAAGAGTTCGATGACTGATAAATCGTTATTTGCCAGAATACGAGAGGCGATAGCAACGGAGAATTATGAATTGGCATCTGAATTGCAAATCGAGATGAGTGAATTGATCGGTAAGCTGAAAAGTAGTTATAGCAGCTATAAGCGGAACTTGATCAACAGTAACTGCGATAACGATGCAAAGTTAATAGCTTTGCCGTTTGCAAATTTTCCAGGAATGATGTAAAATACCAGTGCTTGCGGAAGTAGCTCAGTGGTAGAGCATCGCCTTGCCAAGGCGAGGGTCGCGAGTTCGAATCTCGTCTTCCGCTCCAGCAGTAATCGAACCCCGATTCGTCGGGGTTTTTTAATTTGTTGCGAAAATTTGCAAAAGTGTGTAAAATTACTGGAAAGACGAAAGCGAGGTTGCGCTATGCTGAGATTGTTGAATGAATCTGATTGGGATATAATTCTCGAATATATTAGCCGTCACAAAATGGAAACCACTTTCTTCTATAGCAATATTCAGGCGTTTGGCGTTGAAAATCGCTTTGATATAGGTCGTAGTGGTGATTACATTGGTAATTTTGAGTACGGCCATTTAACTGGCGTAATTGCTTTTTACAATTTGGGTAGCTGCGTTCCGCATTATGAAACGGAAGAAAGCATGGATGTATTTATTTGGATGATGAAGCAACGTCAGTTTCGTTATCTGCTTGGTACAGCTCGAATTATTGAGCCCTTGTTGGAAAAGTTGGAGCTGGAAAAAGATTTTGAAGATGTGATTGAAGGCGGGTATTATATCAATAACGAATTCGTTGATTTTTATATTGACGATGCTGAGTTTATTGATGCCACTGAAATGGATGAGAATGTCGCTTCGGAATTCATCGTTGAAGCCTATAGTCGCGGTTTTAATCAAACAAAATCTAAAGAAGAAGCATTGCGGATGATTCGTGAAAGCTCCGATGAAGAAGCGGTTGTGTTTATGAGAAAGAATGGCGTTATCGTGGCGCAAGGGTGTATTCATGCTGTAACTGATTGCGTTGGACAAATCGGCAGTATCTATACGGAGCCGACTGTACGTGGTCTTGGTTATGGCAAAGCGATTTGTGCGGAATTATGCCGCCGGGTAATTGCTATGGATCGTACGCCGACGTTTATGTTGAAAAACGACAGTGCGCCGGTTGCCAGCGCTTATCGTGCACTTGGTTTCGAAAAGTATGATGACTATTATATTATCACCTTAAAGATGGGTGAGGATTAACAGGAGGCTTTGATGGTTCGAAGTTTTTTTATTACTATGGCGTTATTGTTGTTATATGCAAGCGTTGGTTTAGCCGCGACGACGATTAGTGTTACTGGTGCCAGCGATTCAATCGGTGCCCCTGACAGTGTTTCTCAAGAACGGCACTTGGAACAAGGCATGCGCGGTGATGCGGTGCTTATGTTGCAAAAATATTTAGCGTTGACGGGAAATTATACCGGTGATATTGACGGTATATTTGGCAATGAAACGCGTCAAGCGGTTGTTGTTGTGCAAAAATCACTAGGCGAACAGCAATCCGGAATTGCGACACCGTTGGTGATGGAAAGCTTGCGAAAAAGTGCTGCATTGGTTAGCCGCGGTATGCGTACCATGGAAATGAATGTTTCGGCTTATTCCACGGAGGATCCTGGTTGTGGTTTGTATACCTATCGTGGCACCCGGATAAAAAAAGGGCTGTGCGCAGTTGATCCTAAAGTTATCCCTCTTGGCACGAGGCTGTACGTACCGGGTTATGGCATTGCTGTTGCCGATGATATTGGTAGCGCAATTAAGGGAGCGAAACTCGACTTAGCTTTTGAATCAAGATCTGCCGCGCTAAATTTTGGCCGCAAGCAGTTAACAGTATTTATTTTAGAGTAAACCGGCGGGAGCCGGTTTTTTTATGCAGGAAATTAAGAAAATGTTGTCGAATAATAGTTTATCGTTTTGTTGGAGGGAACATGGCTAAAAGAGAAATTCGCGCACCCCGCGGCGCAAATATCAGTTGTAAGGGCTGGCAACAAGAAGCAGCGATGCGGATGTTGATGAACAATTTAGATCCGGATGTTGCGGAAAAACCTGAAGATTTGATTGTGTACGGCGGCATAGGCAAGGCTGCCCGTAATTGGGAATGCTACGATGCAATTATTGCTAGTTTGAAAAACTTGGAAGATGATGAAACCTTAATGATTCAGTCCGGAAAACCAGTCGGAGTTTTTAAATCCCATAAGGATGCCCCGAGGGTACTGATTGCCAACTCCAATATTGTCGGCCATTGGGATAATTGGGAAAAATTTCGTGAACTGGATAAACTTGGATTAATGATGTATGGACAGATGACTGCTGGTAGCTGGATTTATATCGGTTCGCAGGGAATTGTTCAAGGGACCTATGAAACATTGGCCAGTATAGCCGAACGCAAATATCAAGGAAGCTTACGCGGAACTTTGACAGTTACTGCGGGACTGGGTGGTATGGGCGGTGCTCAGCCATTGGCAATCACAATGAATGAAGGTGTTGCGTTGTGTGCTGACATTGACGAAACCAGGATACAAAAACGACTGGACACCAAGTATTGTGATGTTTTAGTGCGTGATATCGATGAAGCAATAGATAAAGCGCTTGTTGCTAAAAACGAAGGCCGGGCAATATCAATTGCCGTATTATGTAACGCGGTAGATTTGTTGAATCGGTTGATTGAACGCAATATTACGCCGGAAATTCTTACAGATCAGACTTCGGCACACGATGAGTTAAACGGCTATGTTCCGAATAACATGAGTTACATTGCTGCGTTAAAATTACGTGTTGAACAGCCAGAAAAATATATCACTGAGAGTTTGCGCACTATGGGGGAGCATGTACGCGCGATGCTGGAGTTACAAAATCGCGGTGCTGAAACTTTTGATTATGGCAACAACTTGCGTGGGCAAGCGTTAAAAGCCGGGGTAACCAACGCGTTTGATTTTCCAGGATTTGTGCCGGCTTATATTCGGCCATTGTTCTGCGAGGGACAAGGTCCGTTTCGCTGGGTGGCGCTATCTGGTAATAAGGAAGATATTTACCGTACTGATCGTGCGGTTCTCGAAACCTTTCCTGAAAAAAAGGCATTGGCACGTTGGATTAAACTTGCTCAAGAGCGCATCGAATTTCAAGGGCTACCGGCACGGATTTGTTGGTTGGGCTACGGCGAGCGCGATAAATTGGCAAAAGTTTTTAATGATTTAGTGAAAAATGGTGAAGTTAGTGCTCCGCTTGTGGTCGGACGTGATCACCTCGATTGTGGTTCAGTGGCGTCGCCAAATCGCGAAACTGAAAGTATGAAAGACGGTAGCGACGCGGTTGCCGACTGGCCGATATTAAATGCTCTGATCAATGCTGTCAACGGCGCAACCTGGGTTTCAGTACACGATGGTGGCGGCGTCGGCATCGGTTATTCACTACATACCGGGCAAGTAATGGTGCTAGATGGCTCGGATGCGGCTGCTGCCCGCGCAGCGCGGTTATATCTTTCTGATCCGGGCATGGGGGTAATTCGTCACGTGGATGCCGGTTATGACGAGGCGGTTGCCTGTGCTAAACGTTGTGGCGTAAAAATACCGATGATGAAATAAGAGCTGTTTTCTATAATTATTAAATATTAATTTTATTTAGGGGTAGGTTGTTGTGTTAAAAAAAATAATCGAGTGTGTACCAAATTTCAGCGAAGGCCGCAACCGCGAGGTGGTTGAGGCTATCGTACAGCCGTTTCGTGAAACTGAAGGTGTGAAACTGCTGGATTACTCCAGTGATGCTAATCATAATCGAACTGTAGTTACAGTAGTTGGCGAACCACAAGCCGTAAAACTGGCTATTTTAGCAGCAATCTCTGTGGCGATTGAAAAAATAAATTTAAATGAACATCATGGCGAACATCCGCGTATGGGTGCTGTTGATGTCGTGCCATTTATACCGATAAGCAACGTATCTATGGAAGAGGCGGTTGAATTAGCCAAATCTGTAGCTGCTGAACTATGGAAAAGTTTTTCTTTGCCGGTCTATCTATATGAGAAAGCTGCGGCATTACCAGCCAGAGAAAATCTCGCAACTATTCGTAAAGGCGAATTTGAAGGATTGGTTGCTAAAATGCAATTGCCGGAATGGCAACCGGATTTTGGTAAGAGCTGTCCGCATCCGACGGCCGGCGCAACTGTGGTCGGTGCCCGGCAGCCATTGGTCGCTTATAATGTAAATCTGGGTACAAGCAAGTTAGAAGTAGCCGACAAAATTGCAAAAGTTGTACGGAATATTGGTGGTGGTCTGCGTTTCGTCAAAGCATTGGGAATCGATTTACAAGATCGCGGTATTGTGCAGGTGTCCATGAATCTCACTGATTATTCCAAAACATCTATTTACCGAGCCTTTGAAATGGTAAAAATGGAAGCCCGCCGTTATGGCGTGGAAGTTGTCGGCAGTGAAATCGTCGGCTTGGTGCCGTTAAAAGCACTTGTTGATTCCGCAGAATACTATCTTGGTTTGGAAAATTTCTCAATCGATCAGGTTCTTGAAACAAGGTTAATGGAATAATGGCAAAAAGAACCGCTATAATTAATATTGGCGAACTGGTAACTTGTGCTGATGGCGCAAAATTCGGTAAGGCAATGAATAATATTGGTATTATTCATAATGCCATTGTGATAATTGAAGACGATATTATTCAAAGCGTTGGTACTATATCGGAGCTAAGTCATCAAGCGAATCTGTGCGATGAAATAATTAATGCTGATGGTAAGTGCGTGTTGCCGGGATTTGTGGATTCGCATACCCATTTTATCTTTGGTGGCTATCGCGAAGACGAATTTGAGTGGCGACTAAATGGCGAAAGCTATATGTCGATTATGGAGCGCGGCGGTGGAATTGCCAATTCGGTGTGTGCAACTCGCTCGGCTACGGTCGCGGAACTTGTGAAAACCGGCAGAATACGGCTTGCTGAAATGTTTAATTATGGAATAACTACTGTTGAAGGTAAAAGTGGTTATGGTTTAGATATTGATACTGAACTACGGCAATTGGCAGTCATGCGCGAGTTAAATGACAGTCAACCGCTGGAGATTGCAATAACTTATATGGGCGCACACTCAATCCCGGTGGAATTCAAGGCTGACCCGGAAAGCTATATTGATATTATTATTAATGATGTCTTGCCTAAAGCTGCTAATTTTGCTGAATTTTGCGATGTATTTTGTGAAAAAAATGTATTTTCAATTGATCAGTCGAGAAAAATTTTAACAGCTGCTCAACGACTAGGACTAAAAAGCAAACTTCATGCAGATGAAATTGTCCAATTAGGCGGAGCCGAACTTGCTGCTGAATTAGGTGCTGTTTCGGCTGATCATCTTTTGAATGCATCTGACGCCGGAATAACTGCAATGACAGATAGTAAAGTGGTATGTACTTTGTTGCCGGCAACGGCGTTTTCATTGCGCGAGCATTATGCGCGGGCTCGTTACATGATTGATCATGGGGCCTGCGTGGCGTTGGCAAGCGATTTCAATCCGGGTAGCTGCTGTACGGCGTCAATACCGTTAGTTATCGCGCTTGCTGCGCTTAATATGCAAATGACTAATGCCGAAATCATTACGGCGCTTACGATAAACGGTGCTAAGGCAATCAACCGTGAACATCGAATTGGAAGTATTGAGTTAGGCAAACAAGCCGACTTGCTAGTACTGAAATATTCATCGCATAAGTTTCTTAGTTATCGTATTGCTGAAAATATTGTTAAATATGTAATAAAAAAAGGGCAAATTGTCAATCGAAATGCTTGACTTATTTATGATTGGAAACTATAATACTTAGCAGTTATGCTATAGTAAGTAGCATGCTCTCAGAGCTTGTATCGGAGAGGGGTGATGTTGGTGGCAGAAGTAAGATTGGTAAAAGGCGAAAGTCTTGACAGCGCGTTGAAGAAATTTAAACGAGCTTGTCAAAAAGACGGAGTTCTTTCCGAGTGCCGTAAGCGTGAGCAATATGATAAACCTAGCGTAAAACGCAAGAAAAAATCAGAAGCTGCGCGTAAGCGTAAAACGAAATAAGGGTTGAAAGTATGAATCTTCGAACAAAATTGTTTGACGATATGAAATCGGCGATGAAAGAGCGCGAAGCTGGGAAACTGCGTTTATTAGTAATTCGTGCGGCTATTTCGAATATCAGAAACATTGAAATTGATAAAAAACGCGAATTAGATGACGAAGAAATAATTGCGGTTTTGGTCAAAGAAGTTAAAATGCGCCGAGATGCAGTCGAAGATTTTCGTGTTGCCAAACGAGATGATTTGATTAAAGAATATGAAAGCGAAGTCGCGATCTTGCAGACCTATTTGCCGGAACAACTTAGCGAGACAGAAATAATTGATATAGTTAAAGATTGTATTCAGCGTTCAGGGGCGCAGTCACTAAAAGAACTTGGAAAAGTAATGACATTGATTAAGCCACTGATAAAGGGTCGTGCAGACGGCAAAATTGTAAATCAAATTGTTCGACAAAGCCTACAATAATCCGGGTAACCGGATTATTTTTTTTGCATATCGATATTCAGCCTGTTAAAATATGTGCAAGCACTTGACATAAAGGAGCACATTTGACGACTAGAGTTATGTTTTCCAATAACGCTGAAGCCGTAGCTGTATTAGGAAAAAATGATGAACACATCAAGCTGATCCGTAGCGCTTTTTCGGCACATATATCCACTCGTGGCGATGTTATAAATATTTCCGGGCTTGACGATGAAGTGAAAGCTGTCAAGGCGTTATTTTCACAGCTGCAAAATATTCATCGTAGTGGAAATGTCATTCAAAAGCGAGATGTTGAATACCGGCTGAGTATGCTTGAAGCTAATAAGTCGGGAAAACTGTCCGAATTGTGTGATGACATTATCATCATGAGTTCGCGCGGCCGACAAATAAAACCGAAAACTATAGGTCAAAAAACATATATTGACGCAATCAGGAAAAACTTCATAACTATCGGAATTGGCCCGGCCGGTACCGGTAAAACCTATTTGGCGGTAGCGATGGCGGCATTGGCGTTGCGAAATCGTGAGGTTGAGCGATTGATATTGACTCGTCCAGCGGTTGAGGCCGGTGAAAAACTCGGCTTTCTTCCTGGGGATATGCAGGAAAAAGTTAATCCATATTTGCGGCCGCTTTATGATGCGCTAAATGATATATTAGGTGTCGAACTGTTTCAAAAATACACAGCTCGCGGAATAATCGAAGTTGCGCCGTTAGCTTATATGCGCGGCCGAACGTTGGATGATGCGTATATTGTTCTGGATGAAGCGCAAAATGCTACTCCTGAGCAAATGAAAATGTTCCTGACGCGTTTGGGTTTTGGTTCAAAAATGATTGCGGTCGGCGATGTTACACAGGTTGATTTACCAGTACGCCAACTATCAGGGTTGGAACAAGTAGCGCAGATCTTGGACGGAGTCGACGGTATCGGTATTGTTTATTTGAACGAAACAGATGTTGTGCGTCATGAAGTGGTTGGACGCATTATTATGGCATATGCAAGGCAGGAGGCTAAGCACAGTGATTGTTGAAATTGTTTTTGAGCATGACGAAGTAGCAACTTTAATCGCAGAACAAGAATTATTAGTGCAGGCAATGCGTGTTGCGGCAAAACAGCATAAAATTGAAGATGAATGCGAAATGATCCTTACCATTACTGACAACGAACAAATTCGTGAACTTAACCGCGAATATCGCGGCAAAGATATTTCCACAGATGTTCTTTCCTTTGCATACGATGAAGTAGATGAACCGAAGATTATTGGCGGTTGCGCCGGAAGAGTTTTGGGAGATGTAATTATCTCTATTGACAAAGTTCGTGAACAAGCCAGAGTGTATGATCATTCGGTGGCACGCGAACTGAGTTATTTAGCGGTGCATGGTTTTTTGCATTTACTGGGCTTCGATCATTTGGCAGAAGCTGACAAGAAATTGATGCGTGTCCAGGAAGAGATAATTATGAAAGAACTAGACTTATCCCGCGTTGAAGGAGTGGACTGAACTTTGATGATCAAGCCCAAGCGTTTAATATCCGGTGACACAATTGGAATTTTACCGTCATCGAGCTCGGCACGAGAGTGGGAATTACAGGCTGGCGTGAACCGTCTGCGTTCGCTTGGCTTTAACGTTAAGTTTTCTGAGCATTGTCAGGAAAAATATGCGCATGGTTATTTGGCTGCCACTGATATTGAACGGGTCAATGACGTCAATAAAATGTTTGCTGATGAAACGATAGATGCGTTCATGTGTTTGCGTGGTGGCTACGGCGCGCATCGGATCGCAGATAAAATCGACTGGCAGCTGCTGACGAACAGGCCGCGGTTATTGATTGGCTACAGTGACGTAACTTTGCTGCATCTGGCCATAGCGAAAGAGTGTAATATGGTGTCAGTGCAAGGGCCAATGCTGACATCTGAATTTGCTAAGGACATTGATGAGTTTACATTAGATTTGTTTTTAAAACTGGTTATGCGACCGGAGGCGTTCGGTGTGTTGCCGATTCCGGCGCATGAAAATGTCGAGACGTTGGTTTCTGGTATGGCTGAAGGACCGTTAATTGGCGGAAATCTATCGCTATTAGTAGCAGCTCTTGGGACAAAATATGATTTTGATACCGCCGGAAAAATATTTGTACTAGAAGATGTCGGCGAAGAACCCTATCGTGTTGACCGGATGTTGTCGCAGCTTAAATTAGCCGGAAAATTTGATAATGTTGCCGCAATTATTTTGGGCGACTTTAACAACTGCGAGGTGTTTGACAAACCATCCTTGACTATTCATCAAGTCGCCGAAGAAATTATCAAACCGTTCAATAAACCAACAATCTATAATTTTCAGACGGGGCATTGTATGCCAATGATTTCTTTACCGTTTGGCGTTGCTGCCCGATTAGATGCCGATAGTTGTTCTTTGTCTTTGCTTGAAGCGGTAGCTGTCTAGCAAAAAAACTGTAAAGCAAGCTAGTTCGTTGTATTAATACGAAATGTCTGTTAAAATACCTTTTGTACGATAAAAAATAACAATGTTTTAGGCGGTGTTTATGTTGAAAAAGAAACGTCTTGCGATTATCATTGCGGTGATTATTGTTGTGGTAGCAATTGGCGGATATTTTATTTTTAAAAAAATAGAAAAGCCGATTGCCAAACCTAATGATTCGAAGCTCGTAGGCATGATAAAAGTTGGTTTAGGCGAGAACACCTCCAACTACGATTTGCCGGGTGAATTCGTGCCAAAGTTCCAGGCTGATATGGGATTCCAAGTAAGCGGACATATCGTAAAGCGACTGGTAAATATGGGTGACATTGTAAAAGCCGGACAGGTATTGTATCAGCTCGAAACAGCAGATTATGCACTTCAATTGAGTACTGCAAACGCTCAAGTTGCGTCAGCGCAAGCCAACTTGAATTTGCAGACGATAAATTTACAACGCGCTAAAGAACTATTGGCTGGCGCGGCAATTCCTCAATCCCAATATGATTCACAATACGCCCAATATTTAAGCGCGCGTGACAGCTTAAACGCAGCAACAAGCCAACGCGATGGAATAGGACGCCAAGTCGGGTACACCGACTTGATCGCACCCGGCGATGCTGTAGTTATGCAGATTATCGCCGATATTGGCGATGTTGTGAACGTCGGGCAAGGAGTAGTAAGGCTGGGTTATTTGAAAGAATGGGATGCGCAAATTGAACTCGGTGAACGTGAGCGGGCGTTGTTTGATATTGGAACGCGGGTAAAAGTTTATTCATGGGTAAGCAGTGTGCCAGAAATGGCCGGTACGATTCGTGAAATAAGCGGTTCGGCTAATACGACAACCCGCACATTTAAAGCGCGGATAACGTTGGATCAGCGCCCTGAAAAATTGCGCCTCGGTATGACTTGTACAGTTAATTTGCTATCGTCTATGAATGAAAAAATTATCTTTATTCCGCTTGAGGCTTTGGTGCAGGACAACACCAATAAACCTTATGTGTGGGTTGTTGAAGACGGCATTGCTCACAAGCGCGAAATCACGCTTGGACGTTATGGTGCCAACAACAACATAGAAGTTACTAGTGGCTTAAAACCAGGTGAAACAATTATTAATTCCGGGGTCATTACGATTCTGGATGGTTCGAAGGTTGCCAAATGGAATGACCAATCCCGACGCTTAGGATGGTGATGTAAGTGAGTGAACACAAAAAAGGCGGTTTTAATTTAAGCGAAATTGCGCTCAATAACCAGCAGTTTATGTTTTTCATTATTCTGATTCTGGCTATCGGCGGAATATTTGCGTATTTTAGCCTTGGTCGAGCGGAGAATCCGACTTTCACTATCAGAACGATGACGGTAAGCGCCAAATGGCCAGGTGCTTCGGCGCAAATGGTCGCTGATCAGGTAACTGAAAAAATCGAAAACAAGCTGCAACAGACGCCGGGTTTGCGTTATTTGAATTCCAACTCCCGTGCTGGCGAAGCGGTTATATATGTCAACATTAACGATCCTTATCCGTCAAAAGATTTGCCTGTCTTATGGAAAAAAGTCCGTAATATGGTATCTGATATTGCTCAAACATTACCCCAGGGAGTGGAGGGGCCTTACTTTAACGACGATTTTGGCGACGTTTACGGCAATATGTTTGCTCTGACTACTAACGGTGAGTATTCGCTATCTGATCTGAACGATATCGCTTCTAACCGCCTACGTACAATGATGGTTCAGATTCCGGATGTATCCAAGGTACAAGTGATCGGCGCGCCGAATAATATGATTTATGTCGATTTGAACAACCAAAAACTGGCAACACTCGGTATCGACCCAACGTCGATTTATGATCAGTTAAAGCAACAAAATGCAGTTTTGGCAGGCGGTATGGATTATACCAACGGTCAGAATATTTTTCTGCGCGTCAATGGAATCTTCCAAAATCTTGATCAAATCCGGAATATCGGTATTATTGTCAACGCGAAAACGTTTAAACTTGGCGATATAGCCACTATTACCGGAGGTTATGATGATCCGCCGCAGAACGAATATTATTACAACGGCAATCGCTGCGTTGCTATTGCGGTATCAATGGTTGACGGTGGTAACATTCTTAATCTTGGTTCAAATTTGGCAAAAATGCGCGAAGAAATCAATTCAAAAACATTACCTCGTGGTGTCAAACTTGAAAAGATTACTGACCAGGGTGAAATTGTCGCCGAGTCCATCGGTGATTTTACTACCACTCTGGCACTGGCGATAATTATTATTTTGGTAATCAGTTTTATCAGCCTTGGCGGTCGCGCGGGCATTGTTACAGCCCTCAGTATTCCGCTGGTGCTTTTTGCAACATTCATGTTCATGAAGGCACTCGGTCAAGGACTAAACAGTATCACTCTCGGGGCGTTGATAATATCGTTAGGATTACTGGTAGACGATGCTATCATCGCGATGGAGATGATGGAGAAGAAGCTAAGTGAGGGGTGGACGAAATTTGATGCTGCCAGTGCAGCGTTCAAAGTTACTGCACTTTCGATGTTTACCGGTACCATGGTTACTGTTGCTGGATTTATGCCGGTCGGATTTTCTGCTGGACAGGCTTCTGAATTCTGCTTTGGTATGTTTGTTGTTGTTGGAGTTTCATTGACTGTATCCTGGTTTTCTTCGGTTACAATAATTCCGACACTTGGTTATCATATCATGAAAGAAAGCGTCGGCCATGCCAAAGAAGAATCAAAGATGATGAAAACTTTCAACACAAAATTTCGTGCTGCGTTGGTTTGGGCATTGCATCATCGCTTGAAAGTAATTATCGTAACTTTTCTGGTGTTTGCGGTGGCAGCGTATTCGATGCGCTTTGTTCCCAAAGAATTTTTTCCGGCGTCCAATCGCGGTGAAGTAATTATTGATGTACAATTACCGCTTGGTTCATCGATTTATGCTTCGGAAACAGCTTCGAAGAAATTAATGAAAATAATTGAAGATCTCAAAAAAAGCGACAATCCGCTTGGGAAAAAAGTTGTCAATTATTCAGTATATGTCGGTCAATGCGCACCGCGGTTTGTTTTAACCTTTAATACAACCGACGATGATACTAATTTCAGCGAAATGGTGCTATTAATGGCCGATGAACCGGCGCGCGAAGAAATGATGAAAATGGTGAACGAAAAGATTGCGCCGCAGATGCCAGAGGCAATAGTTCACCCCTGGGTAATTTCCAATGGTCCGCCGTCTCAGTATCCGGTTCAGTTTCGGGTATATGGTTATGACCCGGATACTGTGCAGGAATATTCACTAAAGTTAAAAGAGATCATGCTCAAGCATCCGGGTGTCGATAAGAGCTCTATAAATAATGACTGGTACGAAAAGAGCAAAATTCTCAACCTGACTATTGATCAGATTCGCGCTCGTCAGCTTGGAGTTACAACTGAATACTTGTCGTATAATCTGCAGAGCAGCTTATCCGGAGTTCCTGCGACCCAATTTTATAAGCAGGATCAGGATGCAATTGTCACGATTCGGCAAAAAGATGCCAAGCTGAATATTAATGATATCGATCGGATTAAGAATATCCAAGTGTTTACAACAAATAATACTTATATTCCGCTCAGCCAGATTGCTGATCTGAGCTATGGCGCGGAATATGGCTTGATTGCCCGCCGCAACCTTGTGCCTACTGTCACGGTAAGTACTAACGTTAACACCGGATTCACCGGTAATGATGTCGAGTTGCAGATTTACGAACAGGCAGCGGACCTGATTAAGTCGATGCCGTCAGGTTACGGTATTGACTGCGGCAGCGACTTGGAAAACAGTCAACGTTCGGCTGCTTTTCTGACTGCCGTATATCCGATGATGATTTTGGTAATATTGTTCCTGTTGATGTGTCAGCTACAGCATATGGGAAAAACTGCCTTAGTAATTTTGACGGCTCCGTTAGGGATTATCGGCGTAGTGGCGGCGATGTTGCCGTTGCAGGCGCCGATGGGGTTTGTTGCTAATCTGGGAATTATTGCGCTTGCCGGAATGATAATCCGTAATTCGGTAATACTTATCCATCAAATCGGTGAAGGAATTATTGAAGGCGCACATCCGTATGATTCGATTATAGATGCAGCAATTATGCGATTCCGGCCGATACTGCTAACCGCGACAGCGGCGATTGCCGGGTTTATTCCTTTGATGTCGGATATTTTCTGGGGGCCAATGGCGGTGGCAATCGCCGGTGGTTTGATTGTCGCTACAGCGCTGACACTGATTTTCCTGCCGGCTTTGTACGCCTTTGCGTTTCGTATTCAGCCGCCGCAAAAACAAGAATAGATGTTATACACTGTACCCGTCGGTTTTAGATCGACGGGTATTTTTGCTAATAAATCGGACAAACGATATATATTTAGAGTTAGTTATGCTAAAATATCCATGTAAAAATATTCGGAGGTATTATTATGTCACTAAGTCCATTTGCAGGAAAAAAGGCACCGAAATCACTTTTGGTCAATGTGCCGCGCTTGATTAGCGCCTATTACACAAATCGGCCGGACGTTAATGACCCGGCGCAGTTAGTTGCTTTTGGCACTTCCGGACATCGTGGTAATTCTTTTCATGGCACATTCAATGAAGCACATATTCACGCGATAACCCAAGCCATTTGCGACTATCGAAGCGCGCAAGGAATCAATGGTCCGTTATTTATCGGTTTTGATACTCATGCCTTATCTGAACCATCGTTTATTTCGGCCATTGAAGTTTTGGCTGCAAATGGTGTCGAAACTATGCGAGCTAAAGGATTTAATTACACACCGACTCCAGGAATATCGCATGCAATTCTCGCCTATAACAACAATCGTACGGTCGGAATGGCTGATGGTATAGTTATTACACCTTCACACAATCCGCCGGATAATGGCGGAATTAAATACAACCCGCCCAATGGCGGACCGGCAGACACTAATATTACTAAATGGGTTGCTGACAAAGCCAACGAGTATATGAAAGCCGGAAACACTGGCGTGAAGCGCATGGTGTATGAAAAGGCGTTAAAACAACCAAACGTGCATGAGCATGATTATATTACACCGTATGTTGATGATTTAAAAAATGTTATTGATATGGATGTAATTAAGGCAGCTGGTTTAAAAATCGGTGCCGATGCGCTTGGTGGAGCCGGTCTTGGTTATTGGCAACCGATTGCTGAAGCTTATGGATTAAATATTGATTTAATCAATGGTTATCCTGATCCAACTTTTAGTTTTATGACTGTCGATGCCGACGGTAAAATTCGCATGGATTGTTCTTCGCCTTATGCCATGGCCAGTTTAATTGAATTAAAAGATCAATATGATTTAGCCGTTGGTAATGATCCGGATTTTGACCGTCACGGTATTGTAACTAAAAGCGTCGGGTTAATGAACCCTAATCACTATTTGTCAGTAGCGATAAATTATCTATTCCAAAATCGTAGCGGTTGGAGAAGCGATGCTGCTATTGGTAAAACTTTGGTCAGTTCTTCGATGATCGATCGCGTTGCGCATTCGCTTGGTCGTCGATTGGCAGAAGTGCCGGTCGGTTTTAAATGGTTTGTGGACGGATTGGTGGATGGTTCGTTTGGTTTTGGTGGCGAAGAAAGTGCCGGAGCGTCATTTTTGCGTAAAAACGGTAAAGTTTGGACCACTGATAAAGATGGAATAATCATGTGTTTATTGGCGGCAGAGATTACGGCTAAAACTGGTCGCGATCCAGGCATGCATTATCGTGATTTAACAGAAAAGTTTGGTAGTCCGGTGTATGCGCGCATTGATGCGGTGGCAAATTCCAAACAAAAGGCAGTACTATCAAAGCTGTCTCCGGAACAGGTTACGGCTTCGATTCTTGCCGGCGAAACAATTACAGCAAAACTTACCAAGGCACCGAGCAACAATGCTGATATTGGTGGCCTAAAAGTTTGCACAGAAAATGGTTGGTTTGCTGCCCGGCCATCCGGTACCGAAGATGTGTATAAAATTTATGCTGAGAGCTTCAAGGGCATCGATCATCTGCAAAAAATTCAAGACGAGGCCAAGCAAATTGTCAGTGACACTTTTGCAAAAGCCGGAGTATAAAATTAACAAAAAAACGACCGTTAAGGCAATGTTATTAAGTTAAGGAATATATAAGAATCACTAAAAGAACTGAGTACGAAGTACTTGGTTCTTTTTTTATACAAAAAAAGTTGACAAACAGGCATAAAAATGCGGCGCAGCCTCTTGAAAGAATATTTTCTGGAGGTTGTTGCCATGGAGTTTTCTGAAAGTGTGAAGCAAATATTGTTGGACAAAATTCAAGCGATGTCGGCCTGTACCGAACAGTTTGTGCGCAAACCAGGGAGTGATTTTACGAGAAAACGAAAACTTGACTTCGAGACAACCATTCATTGTCTGATTGCAATGGAAAGCGGTAGCCTGAAAAAAGAACTCTTGGAACTTTTCCGGTACAATCCTGACACAGCGACGGTGTCGGCCTTTAACCAGCAGCGTGAAAAGATACTGCCGAAAGCGTTGGAATTTCTCTTTCAAGAGCTCAACAAAGCTTTTGATAAATATCAAACATACCGTGGATATCGATTGCTTGCCTGTGACGGCACGGACTTGAACATTGCATGTAATCCAAGCGATCGCGAAAACTATTTCCAGTCGAACCCCGGTGAAAAGGGCTTTAATCAACTCCATCTTAACGCCTTGTACGATCTGCGCAGCAGACGGTACGTTGACGCAGTTATCCAACCGGGAAGATACAACAATGAGTACCGTGCCATGGCGGACATGATCGACAGGTGTTCATCCGGGGGAAAGACAATATTCATCGCGGATCGCGGCTATGAATGCTACAACATCTACGCCCACGCAGAACAAAAAAGTATGTATTACCTTATACGTGTAAGGGATGCTGGCCGTGGTATGGTTTGTAGCTTCGGACTACCGAAAACGGGTTCGTTCGATACACAAGTGCACCTGACTCTGACACGCAAGCAGACAGTCCTGGCAAAGGCGTATCCTGGTTATAAGCTTCTTCTAGCAACCAGCACCTTCGATTTTTTGAATCAAAATGATTTCTATCCGATTACTCTGCGCTTCGTGCGGTTCCCGCTCATAGCTGATACATGTGAATGCGTTATCACCAATCTGCCTAGTGATGCGTTCCCGCCAGATGAACTCAAAAAGCTATACGGTATGCGCTGGGGAATCGAAACGTCTTTCCGCGAATTGAAATATGCAATCGGCCTAACCTGTTTCCACGCAAAAAAGGTGGAGTATATCAAGCAGGAAATCTTTGCCCGGCTGCTACTCTATAACTTCTGCGAAATCATCACAACGCATGTGGTGATCCAGCAAAAAAACACAAAGCACGTATACCAAGTGAACTATACGCTGGCAATCCACATATGCCGGCGTTTTCTGCGATTCCATTCTGATATATCTCCACCAATTGTCGAGATGCTGATACGGAAAAACCTTCTTCCTGTCAGACCAGGGTGCACTGACTCTAGCAAAGTCAAGCCCAAGTCAAACGTGAGTTTTCTGTATCGCGTAGCATAATCTCCCTATTAATATAGATCTTTTATCGGCAGATGGCAATCTGCTTCTTTGTCGTGCTCAAATACAGACAAAAAAAGACAGCAGACTGTTATTTCTCAATCCCACTGTCTTTTCTATTGTCTCATTTAAGTTTTGCCGTCCTTAACTTAATGACATTGGCCGTTAAGGTCGTTTTTTGTTGCTATTTATTCAGACGAATCTCATCTTAGAAGGCAGAAATACAATAAGCGCCGAAAAAGAAGCCCCAGAACATAATGTTAAGCGACACTATTGCCAATTTATCATACTTTTTAATTAAAATTTCATACAATTCTTTTTCTGTTGCTAATTTATCATACTCAACTTCATTAGTGTCGCGTAGCCTTGACATTTTATTAGCTAGTTGGTCCATATTGTATCGATTACGTGAATTTATTGAAACCATTACTAACACACCTACTATCACAAGCAGATAATAGAAACTTTCAATGTCTAAAATTGTCATCGACGTCCCTTCTCTAATTCGTCCCCATAAACTGCTGATTGTGTTCATGGAAACGAATATTGAACCGATGATTGCACCGAATCGCGCGCTATCGCTAATGCTGATAAATGAAACCAAGGCTAAAATAACACTTACAATCTGCAACTGAAACGCGCGAAAATAAGTCAATAAACCACTATGTTCAATGACCATATAAGCGCGCGATACATATGTAGTATAATTCAAGTTGTCGTCAAGATTAAACTTGGCCGTTTGCAAAGCGGTACCCGAAGACAGCAGCGCGTAACTTCCAAAATTTAAATTATCTGGGACAATTAGCTTTGATATTCTAAATGAATATGGATCGAACGGATTTTGACTCATTAGATCATAGGTCAGCGCTTGTTGATCGAGCGGGTAGTCCTCAATTATTGGCGTAAAATTGTGGGTTGTCGACATCAAATACATATCGCGATATTTACCATTTGGCAACTTATCGTGTTTTACTTTTTGCTGAAATAATATCTGCGCGTTGTAGACCATGAAGCGATAATTTTCTGGTATTTCAGCAGGGTCATAAACTATCTTTAAACTGGAATCGATAACATAGCTGCCCTTACGGGTATCGAAGTCTTTTAAATCAAATATTTCCACCACTACGTCAGCAAATTTTTCCTTGTTGGTAGCCGGAATTACATGATTGACAATCTCGCTTTCAAATTCATCACGCGATTTTTGTTCAATAGAGTAAATCCAAAACAAAAATAATCCCAAAAGCATCAAAGTAGTTAAGCAAAAAAATACTGCAAAACGTCTTTCCAATATCATCATTTATAGTTACCGCCCATTTAATATTTCGCGTCTGTCTATAACATTGAAAAAAAGCCGCGCGTGGGATTAACCCGCTGCGTGACTTTTCGTTATCTTTTCCAAATCAAAAAACCTTTGCATATCAACCTTCAAAGGTTTTGAATAAGCACTACTTTGGTGGAGGCGAGGGGAGTCGAACCCCTGTCCGAAAGCATCACCACACGGTTTTCTCCAAGTTCAGGTTGCAATCAAATTTCGAACGAAACACACCCACAACCAGGTATGTCCAATCCTACTCCCGAAAATTTCCTGACGATATACGGGTGTTTATCATCAGTAATCCCGCATAATGACCCTCAGCCGCGACAGCGGGAGTGAAGCGGTAGAGGGTTAACAGTGATTAAGCTGCTAAAGCGTAATTATTTTTTGCGTTTAAATTGGTTCCACCGTATTACGGGCTGGTGGGATCCCGACTTGCTTACCGTGCCACAACCACTCCCGTCGAAACCAGTACGCCCCCGACGGTTAACAAATTAACATGACAGATCAATTTGCTTGTGCATACACTACCACAAAACAATAAAAATATCAACAGAATCGCTCTATTCGTTCCGGCTATCGGATTTGATTATTCGGGCGATATCGCGTTTGGCGTCACGTTCGGCAATGTCTTGGCGTTTATCATGCTGCTTTTTACCGCTGGCAAGCGCAATTTCCACTTTGACTTTTCCGCGGGTAAAATACATCTTTAGCGGGATAAGCGTAAGTCCTTTTTCACGGGTTTTGCTGAAAAGTTTTAATATTTCACTTTTATGCATCAATAATTTTCGTTCGCGCAACGGCTCATGATTATTAATATTACCTTGTTCGTACGGACTAATATGACAACCACAAAGTATAAGTTCAACGTTTTTATTAACCGCTACATGACTGTCTTGAAGATTGCATTTTCCTTGACGCAGACTTTTAACTTCAGTGCCGGTCAATGCGATGCCGGTTTCGTATTTTTCGATAATATGAAAATCGTGACGTGCTTTACGATTCTCAGTAACAATTTTTATTTTATTTGTTTGCATGTCCACCTCTAACATAATCGCTATTATACCGCATGCGAACAGGGATATAAATAAAATTTTGCTATCAAATGGTTTATGGTGCAAAGTTCAGTGTTTTTTGTTAAACTATCTGGGAGAAATGTTGAGGAGAGTATACGTGAAAAAAATAATTGCGCTAATTTTTGTTCTGCTACTAACGTTAATTTTAGGCGGATGTGGTGATAGTGCATCGGTGCCGATGAAACTCAATACGATGATTGATTATTCCGCACCGTTGCAAAATGAAAAATATGCTAACTACTTGGGTAGGTTGACAGAAAGCCGTTCGTGCTACATTCAGTTACAGCGTAACAAAGATGAACAGCCGAGCATGACTTCAGCCAATATGCCGGTTATGGATACCTATTATCTCGATCACTCACAAGGAATTATTTCTAATTCACAGCAACCCGGAGTAGGGCCGTATGCCAACAGTGTAGTAATGTGGTCAACAGAATATGGCAAATACGCCAATATTAATGATGCTTATTACGACGAAGCGAAAATTGCAGTAAAAGCTACGTATTTGGATGGATTGTTGCGTGCTACTGACGATTTAATTAAAGATAATGGCTGGGTTGATAAAATCAATCAATATATTGCTGCTAATCCGACTATTAATGATACCAAGAGCGTGTTTTTGTTAAAACTTCGCTCGGATGTAAGCGAAGATATTTTCGTGTCCTACGATGTTAACGACGGTTCTATGGATGGGTTAGGAGACCCGACTGGTTATGACGTGCAGCTTGCACAAAATTATCAGGACAAAATCAATATAATACGTAAATATTTGTTAAAAAATGCTACTGCAATTGATGCGCAAGGTAATACTTTTTATCCAACCCGTATATTTATAAAAGATCTCAGCAGTGTGGTAATAGAGTTTCCGGCCGGCTTGTCGCCGACCAACTCTATGATTATTATGAAGCTAAGTGGCTTGCAACACTTTGGTAAACAGGATATCAGTTGTGTTTGGCAGATTCAGCAGTAGGTATAAGCAACTCCTGTCCGGGTGCTAAACTGTAGTTACTGTCTAAATTATTCAATTTGGCAATTTTATGAATGTATTCTTGAATGTTAGTGCTGTTGTCACAATAACGGTCAGCTATCGTCCATAGCGTGTCCCCGCGTCTTACTGTTTCGTTGATGTAAGTAATCGGCTCGTTATGCGACTGATAAGAAAATGCCAACGATGTCATAATCCCCATAGCATAACCGATGATCACTAAAATCAATATTGCGAAAAATATTCTTCCGTTTCTTTTGACGCGTCGCTTGGTTATAGGCGGCGCGTTTTTTGCTGAGTACCGAGAAATAATATGTGTCATTTTCTTCTCCTCCTACTTGCGCGAAATTATGTTCGTTGATATAATCATAGCAGAAACGTTTTTTTTGTCAACTAAAAAACGAATAAATGTTCGTAGGAGGATATGTGGGTAGAAAAAAAAATATTGATATCAGCGAAAAACAGCAACAAATTTTAGATTTTATTATTGAGGAGAAGCAGACTGTAGGTATTGTGCCTTCAATACGTGAAATTTGCGACGCTTGTAAGTTGAGTTCAACAGCTACAGTGCATACACATTTAGCGAAATTAAAACAATTTGGCTATTTAAAATTTGAAAACGGCAAAAAACGTTCGTTGCAATTGTCGAGTGAGCTGAGTGAAACATTTGAGCGGACAGTTTTGGTACCGCTGGTTGGTAATGTTACCGCTGGTCAACCAATTACTGCCATCGAAAATATTGAAGAGCAATTTAGGTTGCCAATTGGTTTGATTGGTAAAGAATCGGATTTGTTTATGTTGAAAATACAAGGTGACAGCATGGTTAACGCCGGAATTGTTGATGGCGATCTGATAATCGTTCAGAAAAGACAATCAGCTAACAACGGCGATATTGTCGTTGCGTTAGTTAATGACGAGGAGGCCACTGTAAAGAGGTTCTATCGCGAAAGTAATCGCATTAGGTTGCAACCGGAAAACGATCACATGCAACCAATGTATTTTGACAATGTTTCTTTAATCGGCAAAGTAGTTGGCTTATATCGAAGTATCTAGAGTTTTAGAAAATATCAATAATTTATGAAGTATTCGGCAGGAAAAGCGTTAATCCTGTCGAATACTTTTAATTAGAGAAGCAACAATATATTACTAAATGTTTTTTAAGTATTGGAGGAAAAATGAAGAAAGCTGTAATAGTCAGTGCTGTTCGTACCGCTGTGGGAAGTTTTGGTGGTAGCCTTGCATCGTTTTCGGCTGTTGACTTGGGAACGCTTGTAATAAAAGAAGCATTGGTTCGCGCTGGTGTTGACTCAAAACAAGTAGATGAAACGATATTAGGGAATGTCTTGCAGGCAGGATTAGGGCAAAATCCTGCGCGCCAGGCTGCGCTGCGGGCTGGTATTCCACAAGAATCAACTGCTTTCACTATTAATAAAGTCTGCGGATCGGGGTTGAAATCGGTAGCTTTAGCGGCACAGGCGATAGCTGCCGGTGATGCAGAAGTTGTGTTGGCAGGCGGAATGGAAAGTATGACCAATGCGCCTTATCTTGCTCAAACTGCACGCTGGGGCAGTAAAATGGGTGATGTAAAGATGGTCGATAGTATGCTGCGAGATGGTTTGATGTGTGCGCTTAATAATTATCATATGGGTGTTACAGCAGAAAACATTGCGTCAAAATATAGTATCACTCGTGCCGATCAGGACGAATTAGCGTTAGCATCTCAACATAAAGCTGAGTATGCGATTGCCGCAGGCTCATTCAAGAAAGAAATTATGCCGATTGTGATAAAGTCACGAAAAGGTGAAACAACTTTTGATACTGATGAATATCCGCGCGCAGGAGCTACACTTGAAGCATTAGCGAAATTGCGTCCAGCGTTTAACAAAGGGGGGTCGGTTACGGCTGGAAATGCTTCGGGAATTAACGATGGTGCTGCGGCTTTACTTGTAATGAGTGAAGAAAAGGCGGCTGAACTTGGTTTAAAACCACTGGCGCGTATTATAGCTTATGCGTCTGGCGGAGTAGATCCGGCAATTATGGGCATGGGTCCGGTGCCAGCGGTACGCAAAGCGTTAAAAAAAGCCAATATGACTATAAACGATATCGACCTAATTGAGGCAAATGAAGCCTTTGCCGTTCAATTCCTTGCGGTTGGACGTGAATTGGGCTTTGATGCTGAGAAAGTAAATGTAAACGGTGGGGCCATAGCAATCGGCCATCCGGTGGGCGCAAGTGGAGCACGGATATTGGTTACGTTGTTGCATGCGTTGGAAGCACGCAATAAAAAAATTGGTTTGGCAACGTTATGTATCGGCGGCGGACAGGGCACGGCCTTAATTGTAGAACGAATATAGTGTGAGGTTTGCTGAAAATGAGAGGCTTAAAAGATAAAGTAGTTATTATTACCGGAGGAGCGGCCGGTATTGGTAAAGCAACAGCTCTGCGTTTCGCAGAAGAAGGCGCTAAAATAGTTATTGCTGATTATTCTGACGGCAGTCAGGCGGTTAAAGAAATTGAAGCGCTTGGTAGCAAAGCAATTTATGTAAAAGTCAATGTTGCCGATCAGGCAAGTACCGTACAAATGGCAAAAACGACAATAGAAGCTTTCAAGCGAATTGATGTTTTAATTAACAACGCCGGAATAACTAAAGATGCGACTATGAAAAAAATGACTTTGGAGGCTTTTCAGTCGGTAATTGATGTAAATCTTACCGGAGTATTTAATTGTACATCGGCCGTTTTACCATATTTGCTCGAACAAAAAAACGGCGTGGTGTTGACCACGACTTCGGTTGTTGGTTTATACGGTAATTTTGGTCAAACTAACTATGCTGCCAGCAAATGGGGCGTAATCGGTATGACTAAGTCGTGGGCAAAGGAAATGGCAAAATCGGGAATCCGGTTTAATTGTGTGGCGCCAGGTTTTGTTGCAACCGAAATGGTCAAAAAAATTCCCCAGGAAGTATTAGATTCGAAAATTATAGTCAAGATTCCTGCCGCCCGTCTTGGCGAACCGGAAGAAATTGCTGCGGCATTCGCCTTCCTTGCCTCAGATGACGCCAAGTATATTAACGGCACCGTTTTGAGTGTAGATGGAGCCTGCACGCTTTGAGGTTGATAAGTAGAACAATCGTATGCTGTATTTAGAAATTAACAGTAAAATTGTTGTTGGCCGAAGAAAAAAGTAGTTTTATATCTTGACACCGTTATCGTCTAATGATAGTATATGAAACGTTCCAATACAGTAGCAAGCCGAAGTGGCGGAATTGGCAGACGCACCTGACTCAAAATCAGACGCTTTCGGGCGTGCCGGTTCGACTCCGGCCTTCGGCACCACAATGAAATCAACGCTTCTGGGGTTTTCGCCTCGGAGGCGTTTTTTGTTTTGGTGCAACGGTGGTGCAACCGGAAAAATAAATGATTTTCGAAAAATGGCGATTATTGTTAAATGTATTAAAGCGAAAACATTTCAGGTGTGGTTTTTAGCGCCGGAAAATAAAAAAATGCCGCTTGGGGTGCAGCATTTTTTGAAATTACTTGGTTGTTAGCAAGTTTTTTTTGCGGCTGGTTCGTTGGTGTAATACACATCGACCAGTTTTAGTAGATCAGCGACGAAATCGGCATCGTGGGCGCTGATGTATTGTTCGCGTTTTTCACGCAGTTCTTGTATGGCTTCGTCTAATAGTTTATTCATGATATTTTACTCCTGCAATTTATTTTGACTATGGATTTTCCGGAAAACGAGTCAAAATAACTGCGGCGGCGCACGCGGCGGGTATGGCCGGTAATATTCGTATTATTTATCACATCATGCGCATGACAGCGCCATTTCTCAGCCGGTGTCTTTCATCTTGTGCTCCAATCAGAATATCCGCGCGCGCAAAATCAGGAGTTGTACAAATATATAGTTCTGCAGAATGATTATTTATCCTGCAAAATATTTATCATAATTAATAATGTTTTGAAATATCGTTCGATAACGCCCTGTATTATCCAATAATCTGCATTAATTCGCTTGACGATGAGGGGTCTTTACGGTATTATAGTAACGAAGTAAATTTTGGACGAAGTGACGAATATGTCCATTTTCAAAACGAAGTGCGTTCGCGTGGCCTTGCTGGCATTGGTTATGTTTGCGTTGTGTGTGGCAGTTTCGGTAGTCGATGTAGTCGATATTACCGAAATGCTTGATGATGCGTTAGAGGGTCAGTCTGGTTTTCAATTTGATATTGCCGGTTTTGCCAACTTGCTTGTTTTGAGTTGGGTGGTGTTTATTTGCTTCGTAAAAGCGAATGCAGATATT
>JBAYGT010000011.1:0-75420 GCA_041666525.1 Negativicutes bacterium | reverse complement strand
GTAGCAAAGGACGAGCGTATCGGAGAAGGTGGACGGAAACGGACACTGGACAGGTGGTAGGCGCAAGCTTACAGTGCCGGATACGGGATGTAACGAGTAGTCGGTTGACTGGGCGGTGTAACAGCCGAGACAATAAAGACAGTTGACCAGCCGGAATGTAGAACCGGCCCGGCTTTTGGAACAGCTGGCGATGGCTAAAGAAAGTCGCCAGGAAGTAGAACAGTACCGCTAAGCACGGACTGTGGCAACGAAAGTCCCGCGACCATCTATGAAGCGAGCTTTGATAGCAGTAGATGTGTAGAACCGACCGGAGAGAGCGACCGGCGGTGACAACGGAACACAAACTAACAACGGTTTGTGTAGACACTGAGGATACATCAAGACCTCGGAGCGTATCTTGGTGAAGCGCAAGCTTCGACCAAGATAACCCCGCAGGACAGGAAGAACCGCACGGTGATGAGCCGGGGCGGTTGTTTTGTTTTAAAGACGATGTGTGAAATAAACTCTGTAAATAACAAGAGATAACAAATTGTATATAGACGAATTGATATTTATACGGCGACGTTTTGACGGGTGCTGTTTTTTTGTTTTATGAATGTGCAGGACTTTTTTTATTTATGGCGAATGTTTTACTTGAGGTAATGGCAATGGAATTACAAAACAAGCTTGTACGTGACCGGATACCGGAATTAATTAAAAATTGCGGCAGAACTTGTATTACGAAAATTGTGTCTGACCGCGCTGAACGGCAGACTTTGCTGCGAACTAAGTTATTAGAAGAGTTTGAAGAATATTGTGAAGAACCGTCGCTCGAAGAACTTGCCGACATCGCCGAAGTGGTTTTAGCATTGACTGCAGAGCTTGGATACGATCAGGCTAATCTTTTTGCAGCTGCTGATAAGAAACGCGCAGAGCGAGGCGGTTTTTCTGTTGGGGTGGTATTGGTGAGCACAGAATGACTATTTATATGAGTACGAGCGTAGCTGAGTGAAAAGCAGAGGGAAGACTATTATGCAATACGGTTGTCTGGCACGATATTTCAACGTTTACTCGAACGAGGTTGATTTCGCACGTCGGAATGGCTTTGATTTCGTACAGTTGTGGTACGACAACAAGGGATTGATGCTGAAACCTGTTGCTGAAATTTTACCGGAAATTAAGCGTGCGAATTTTCCGGCTATTGTTCACGCCGTTTTGGCAGTTGATGAAATTGTCGATCATTTGCCGTGTCTCGTTGGTATTTTGCGGGAACTTGGTCATAAACAAATAATCATTCATCCGGTGTGCGCGAAAAGTCTGCTGGTAATTAATCCGCTTGAGCAACTAACGGACGCGATAGCTGTTGCAGTGCAAACTTTCGCGGCACTAGACGTAACCTTGTTCGTCGAGAACAACAGCCGGTTGGATCCGATTTTTCACGATTCGGAAGAGCTGGAATATTTATTTGCAAAAAATCCGGCGGCGAAGTTTTTGCTGGATATTGCCCATATCGATGACTATGAGCATTTGGGAAAGCTTGTAACCGTGCGAAAACCGGAAATGCTGCATATCGCTGACCGCAATCTGGCAAATATTCATGAGCATTTGCCCCTTGGACAAGGCAATATCGATTTTGAGCGGATATTCCGAACTGAGCTGGCGGATTTTGACGGGAAAGTGGTTTTCGAAGTTATTGCGAGCGATGAAGCGATCATAGCGGCAAAAGATTATTTTGTGAAGCTGATCAAAAGATAATTTCGGCTGCAATAGTTGTCTGAGGATATAAATATTATGAAAAACGATGTTGAGAAAATTATCTACAATTTAGAAATTTCGCTTTTAACGCCTGCGGTCAGAGCATCGGCAGAGAAATTAAATGTTCTGCTGGCGGATGATTTCCGGGAATTTGGTAGTTCGGGCGAGGTATATAGCAAACAAGACATATTAGAGCAATTGCCGAAAGTCACAAAAATTGCCAGCGTTGAATTTTTGATTTCCGGTTTTCAGGTTCAGCAATTAGCTGAAGAGATTGTTTTGGCAACATTCACGACAGACAAAGAAATGCCAGATAATAGCCGTCTTGTTTCGCTGCGATCTTCGATATGGAGAAAAACCGTTAAAGGTTGGCAGATGATATTTCATCAGGGAACGCCGACGAAGAGTTGAATTTTGATTAGTTTGGAGTGTGAAGCGTGCAATTTGTGGAAGGGTGTTTGAAATTGACAATGCCGGTTTGAGATACCTTTATAAGTGAGAGGGAAATGAATTATAATCGTTTTAGTGAGATCAAGGGGTTCAGAACCTGGAAAGTTATCCAGCCGATAATGAAAGGGTGGTCAAGCGATCAAAAATATTTTATTAAAGATTCGGCTGGCCTCAATTATCTCCTTCGAACTACACGCATATCTGAATATGCTCGTAAACAGAAGGAATTTGAGTATCTGCAGTTAGTTTCAAAGCTCGGTATTACCGCTTCTGAGCCGGTTGACTTCGGAATTTGCGCTGATGGAACAGAAGTGTATCAATTGCTCTCCTGGGTTGAAGGTGCCGATGCCGAAACTGCCTTGACTAACTACTCTGAAAGTGAGCAATATAAATATGGGCTGTTAAGCGGTCAAATGCTGCGAAAGCTACACTCTATCAACGTGCCGGAAAGTGAAGTCGCTTGGGTGAAAAAGTATACGGAGAAGATTAGAATTAAACGCTTGAAATATGAAGCATGTCCGATAAAATGCAATAACGATACAAAATTTCTGGAGTTTATAAATAGCAATTTAAGTGGACTGGAAGACAGGAAACAGACTTTTCAACACGGTGATTTTCATGTGAGTAATCTGCTACTGAATAATTGCAGGATAGGCGTTGTCGATTTTAATCGTATGGATTTTGGTGACCCGTGGGAGGTTCAACCGGATTCCGTTTTCACAACAAATTAGTAGTGCTTTTGCAGTCGGACAGATACACGGCTACTTTGAGAGTAACCCGCCTGACGAATTTTTCAGGCTGATGGCACTATATATAGCGGTTAATGCGCTGTTTTCGATTCCATGGGCAGTACCGTTCGGTGCTGCGGATGTAAATAAAATGCTAAGGCAGGCGCAAACGGTTTGTGAGCATTATCATGGGTTTACGATAAATGTACCTGTTTGGTACACAAAAATAGCTTGAGGGAAATAAATGAAAGTATATTTGTATCTGCTAGACACATTAGCTGATTGGGAAATTGGATTTATCACCGCCGAATTGAACAGCAATCGCTTTTTGGATAAAACTAAAGAAGCGATATCTATTATCAAAATCGGCAATACCACAGAAGCAATTAGGACAATGGGCGGAATTAGTATTTCACCGGATGAATGTATCGATAATATCCAATTTAATGAAGGGGATTTGCTCATTTTGCCGGGTGCCGATACCTGGATGGATGACAATAATCAAGAAATAATGGCCATTATTTCTGATTTAATTGAGAGAAAAGTAATAATAGCTGCGATTTGCGGTGCAACTATTGCTTTGGCTAAAAAAGGTCTTTTGAACAATAGAAGGCATACCAGCAACGACAAAGATTACTTAAAAATGGTGTGTCCTGAATATTCTGGAGACGCATACTATTTAAATGAACCAGTAGTAGTAGATGACAATTTAATCACGGCAACAGGGCTTGCTCCATTAGAGTTCTCATACGAGATATTTAAGAAAATAAGTGCAATGAAAGCAAATACATTGGAAGCATGGTATCAATTATATAAGACTAAGGACGCGAAATATTATTTTGGTTTAGTGGAATCACTCATTTAAATAGCCGCATAGACTGAAAAAGCCTGAAGGAAATTTCTTGACATATATTTTACTTTGGTATATCCTGAGCGAGATAAATTTTACCGCTGGGCGGAAGAAGGGATGACTTATGTTTAACTGTAGTAGCTGTAATAGTAACTGTAGCAGTTTATTTGCTGTGAGCATTTTTGTTGTCCCGGAAAAAAAGTTGCGGTAATTTAACCAGCGTTTATGCGGTTTTTTGTGCGCTCTTTTCCGGTGATGGAAGAGGGCGTTTTTTTGTTGCGATTAGCTCTGCGAAAAACGATAACTTTTGTGTGCGTGAGTACAAAAGCTCTCTTCTGACAAGAAGGGGGCTTTTTGCATTATTAGTGATTCACGGAAATGACAAGAACAAAAAAACGCATGGAGGATTTTTATGTACAAGCAGGTAATAAAAAGGTTTTGGAAACTGATCACGCTGAATGTGGTTGCCGGGATTGTCACGGCGCTATTATCAGCGTTCGGTATAGTATACTTTCAAAAAATTCTGGACTTGATCGCCGTGCACGGAGCATATTCTTCATTGCACGCGGTGCTTGTGGCATTGGGCGTGCCGGTAATTATTTACGCCTTGTTGATGATTTCGCAATGTGTGATTGCCTATCTTGATACTTATCCAGAGACAAAGCTGGATTTTGGCATATATTTGCACTTCAAATTAGCGGCGATCAGAAAAGTCAGCCGGATTGATTTTTCCAGTTATCAAAACTATGGTACCGGACAGATTATGCAGCTGGTGGAAAACGGCGCTGCTGCCGGAAAAAGTATTTTGTTTGATTTCTATATCCATATTCTCAAAGGGCTGTTGCCGGGCGCATTGATAAGTCTGGTGTTTCTGGGATCATACAATCTCGAAATCATGTGGATTATCGCCGCCGGTTACATTGTGGTTTTTGTGCTGACCAACTTTCTGTTGAAATATTTGTACCGGATAAAAAACCGGGTGTTGGTAAACGAAGAATGGCTGTCGCGAAAATATGTCCGGGCGTTGATGGAAATGGTAGTGTTCAGAATAAACAAACGCTATGCCCGGGAAATACGGTTGATGGACGAAAAAGCTGGCGAGATCGTCAGCGCCAAAACCCAGATCAAAATGATTCACGAATTGTTTTTTGCTGTGTTTCATCTGATTGTGATAGTGATCAAGATTGCAATTATAATATTAGGCGTGATTCAGTACAGTGATTCAAAAACGACGGTTGGTACAATAGTTGCGATGGTAGCGTTGGTTGAAAATGTCTACCAGCCGATTGCGATATTCAACGTACTGTTCGTAAATTACAAACTCAACAAAATGGCGTACAACCGTTTCAACAATTTCTTGTCGCAGCCGGATGATTTGCATCTTGGTAATGGCAAGACGATTGCGGTGTCATCCGGATGTGTCGAATTTCACAATGTCGGTTTCGATTATGCCGGTAACGTGATTTTGGAGAACGTCAGTTTTGCGATGGCGGGCAGTAAATCGACTGCGTTTGCCGGATTGACCGGCGCAGGCAAGTCAACGATATTGAAGCTGATAACCGGGCTGATAAAACCGGTTTCCGGGAAAATGACAGTTGACGGAGTTGATATCAGTACGGTCAACCTGAACTCGTATTATGATAAGCTCGCCTATATTTCGCAGGATGCGCCGGTCTTCGACGGAACAATCCGCGAGAATCTGGTGTTTGAAGAAAATATCAGCGATGAGAAAATATTCGAGGTGCTGAAATATATGCGGCTGGATGAGATGATTGCCGGATTAGATAAAGGACTGGATACGGAAATCGGCGAACGCGGAGTGAAACTTTCCGGTGGTGAAAAACAGCGGGTAGCACTGGCGCGGCTATTCTTTCAGAAATCGAAGATCATAATTCTCGACGAGGCGACCTCGGCGCTGGATTACCTGACCGAGGAAGCAGTCATAAATAAACTGGTCGAACATTTGAAAGACCGGACGCTGATCATTGTAACGCACAGGCTGCAAACTTTATCAGCAGTTGATGAAATTCTTGTTCTCGAAAATGGCGCATTGGTGCAGAAAGGGTCCTATGCCCAACTCTCGCAGCAACCGGGCACGTTTTGCGATATGTTGAATAAACAACTGGTTGAAGAAAAGGTGAATCTGTGATTAATCTTGGGGCAAATTGAGCGCGGAATCTATATACCTGCCGCCGGTGACGCAGAGGTAAATCGAGACAATGAGATAGGCGAGGTTATTCCGGCGGAGAATACGATTAATATTGAAAGGTTCGAGGTTTACGCCTCTAACCTTTTTTACTTGGTGAATCATATTTTGTGGTGCAAAAGCGCTTATTTATGTTTTTGAAAAATGAATAGCGTGCTAAAATAACCTTGTACATTTTTACGTTTAGTTGAAAGAGGAGAATGTTTTCATGAGAAAAATCGCATTACTACTGATCGCATGTCTGTTGTTATCAACTGCTGTGGCGTTTGCCTGTTCCAGTTTTCGTATTGCTACCACCGACGGTTGTGTGTTCTATGCGCGAACCATGGAAGACCCGTTTCCGATGGGCGAAATAGTCACGATTATTCCGGCGGGTACTAAATACACCGGAATGCTACCTGACGGAAGTCAGGGCGGGATGAAATGGACTACTAAGTATGGGATTGTCGGAATTGGTGCACTCAACTTACCAATTGTTTGCGATGGTATGAATGATGCTGGATTGGCTGTAGGTATGTTATTGTATCCGGGGTATGCAGATTATATGAAGTTTGACGCGACAGCCAGTGCGAATACAATTACCCAGCCTGAAGTTGCTACCTGGCTGCTTTCTACTTGTGCAACTGTGGCTGATGTGCGCAACAATATTGGGAAAATTAGCGTGGTCAAAGGTGCTGACGATCACGGCGGTTCGCTGCCGCTGCATTATACCGTGCACGATAAGTCCGGTGCGAGCATTGTTTTGGAATATACGCAGGGAACACTGCATGTTTTTGAAAACCCATTTGGAGTAATGACAAATTCGCCGAGTTTTGACTGGCATTTGACCAACCTCAAAAATTATGCCAATCTCCGTGCCAGCAATGCTCCGCCGCTGACTATTAATAATGTTCAGGTAACGGGATTTGGACAAGGCACAGGAATGTTGGGATTGCCGGGTGATTACACGCCAGCTAGTCGCTTTGTGCGATTGGTGGCGCTTACTGCTTCCTCTTTGCCAGTTACCGGCGCAGACAACGGTTTGACGCTGGCGATGAACATTGTCAATAACATTGATATCCCGGTCGGCGCAGTACGCGGCATCGAAGGCGCGCCTAATATCAACACTGATGGGAACATCAAATCTCCGGGAACAGTCGCGGTTACTGAATCTGGAAAAATAGTTATGGATCGTTGTTTGTGGGTGGATATTGCCGACTTTAGTCGTGGCCGGTACTATTATCGCAACTACAACGATATGAATTGGCGCTATGTTGATGTTAAGCAGGCGCTGAGAGTCAACAAAACGGTAGCGACGATACCGCTTTACACTCAAGGTGTATATATCGACGATACCGCTAAGGCAAAGGTCTTGCATAATGCTAATCCGAAATTCTATTCTTTTCAAAATCCGTAAATTGCAGCCGACTATTTGTATTAATGATAGGGATAGTTGAGTGCGAAAAACAATAAAAATTTACTATTTAAACTTTAAATAAAAATATTTGTGTCAGGGTGTTGACAAGAGATATTTTGCATGTTAAAATTCGGTTACACTCAAAAATGAAACGGAGAGAAACCGAATCGGAGTATGAGTGGACGACCGGCAAGGTTGACAACTTGCCGACTCGGATCCGCCCCGCAACTGCTGCTGGTGAAACGCAGGTTAAGTTCATCAGCCTAATGGAGCCCAAAAGGTAGACCAGACACAGCAGTAGCACCGTAGTTACCAAAGCATACGCGGCAGCAACGGGGAACGGAGCCAGCAACCATCGCCGGAACGAGAAGGAATAGGGCGGCGATGAGTAGATCCGGACAGGTCGAGACCCCTGACGGAGACAACTGGTAATACCCGACTCGCAACTGTTGTCGATGAGAGCAGGTAATACTCATCGATATAGGGTGGACGGAGACAACGACATCTGACTAAACAGTAGCATCGCAGAGGCCAAAGCATCGCGACAGCAACGGGAAGGGGCCTGCAGAAGAAATGCAGGTGTCAAACCGACGAGCCTTGACCGCCGGCATTAAGCCGACGGCCAAGACTTACGAGGGAAAAACAAAGAACCCGCACATCAGTTATGGTGTGGCGGGGTTTTGTTTTTTAAAACAAGAATTGAGTGGTGTGGCGGATATTGTTTCAGATATGCAGGAAGTTTTATTGGATATGGCGAATAATGTTATACAAGACGGTTAGCAATTGCAGTTGAATGTTCAACCAGAATAAATAAAATGAAGTAAAGAAGGTGACAGATGACGCCACAGTATTATGATCTCGGATATTTATCCAGGGGCGAGACAGTAGTTGTTTCGTTGTCGGGTAGCGCGGCGTTTGTCCGGTTACTGGATAACGATAATCTTTTACGTTACAAGGGCGGCCAGCAACACCATTATTGTGGCGGACAGGCAACACAGTCACCCGTTAAGTTGGATGTGCAGTATTTTGGACATTGGCACGTCGCAATTGATTTTGGAGAATTTAACGGAATTGTGAAAAGTTCTGTTCAGGTTGTTCCGTACGGAGCAAAGCCGCTATAACAAAAATTGGTTGATGTCATTATTTAGGAGTTGAGCATGAGAATTGTCATATTTATTCTGATTATGATTGTTATGTTTTGCCCGGTTGCGGTCGCCGAACAGGTTGATATTTTGATAAAAAACGGCATTGTGCTTACAATGAATCCATCGCTAACAGAATATCGTTCAGGAGTTGTTGCAATCAGGGACAAAAAAATAGTGGCCGTTGGCACAAATGAGTTGTTAGATAAATATACAGCCAAAAAAGTTATTGACGCTGATGGCGGAATAATTATGCCGGGATTGATAAATACTCACACGCATGTACCAATGGTGGCTTTTCGCAGTCTCGGTGAAAATGGTGTAAAAGACCGGTTGTTCAAGTACTTTTTTCCATTGGAAGCAAAGTTGGTGACTCCGGACATGGTATATACCGCCACTATCCACGGTGTTATTGAAATGGCGATGGGTGGTGTCACAACCTATTGTGATATGTATTATTATGAAGATCAAATGGCAAAAGCGACTGAGGCTGTCGGTATTCGTGCTGTGCTCGGCGAAACGGTTATCGGTTTTGCTGCGCCGGACGCACCTGTTGTTTACGGCGGATTGGATTATGCCGAGCAGTTTATTAAAAATTATAAGTCAGGGCATGAGTTGATTACGCCGGCAGTTGCACCGCACTCGGTTTACACTGTTTCGCCGGAAGAATTAAAAAAATGCAAGCAACTCGCGCAAAAATATAGCGTTCCGCTATTATTGCATGTTGATGAATTCAAAGACGAAGCTGAGCGGGTACAAAAGAAATTTAACGCCAACCCCGATAAGAAATCCACTGTTGAGTATCTGGAAAGTATCGGTTTGTTATATGACAAACTGTATGCTGCACATGTAATTCATGTCGACGAAAACGATATAAAGCTTTTGAAAAAGTACAATGTCACTGTTTCGGTGAATACCATTGCGAATACCAAGGGAGCAACCGGTACGCCACAGGTGTTGGATTTTATTAAATACGGGATTCGCACCGGTCTTGGAACTGACGGGCCGATGAGTTCAAACACGCTGGATATTTTCAACGCCATGGGTTATGTAGCGCGGGTGACTAAACTGGATAATGAAGACAACACGCTATTGACGCCGAAGGAAGTTGTGCGGTTAGCGACAATTGGTGGCGCGGGTGCGTTGGGAATGGCGGATAAAATTGGCTCGCTTGAAGCGGGTAAGTATGCTGATGTGATAATTGTCGAAACAAAATCACCAAACATGATTCCTAATTTTGATTCCTACGCGACGCTGGTATATGCTGCAGGTCCGCTGAACACCCAAACAGTAATATGCAACGGGAAAATTGTTGTCGAAGACCGGCACTTGCTATCTTACAGCTATATACGCGACGTGCAGGATATGAACGTATTGAGCCAAAAAGTTTGGGCAGTTGCCCTGATTTTGGAATAGGGTAGCAGATACAGTTTTTAAAGCAGTTATTCAAAAAGTGGATAACTGCTTTATTTTTGCGGTATTTTTGAAGGGAATTCAGAAAAAATGTCGAATTAACAATCATAATAATTTTATGGGGTGGCTATGTTTAAAAAATTGTATGATCATCCATTGTATTTATATCCAAATTTTCGGAATTTTTTTATCGGGGACGTACTTGTTGCGGTTGCCGAGCGTTATTTTGCGATAACTTTTGCCTGGTGGATAATATCCCAAGACGGAGAAAACGGCAAGTGGCTGGGACTGCTAATGGCTGTAGAAGCGATTCCAATTCTTTGTCTCAGTCCGTTTGTCGGTCCGATTATCGACCGGTATAATAAAAAATGGTGTATGCTGATTGGCGCAACTGCTCAACTGTTTTTCGTAACGATAATCTGGTTGTTGATGCAGGGAGACGCACTGCAATTTACTTATCTGGTTATCCTGAGTTTCTGCATGAGCTGTTTTGTGCCGCAGTTCGAAGACAGCATCAGCGCGTCGGTCGGCTCATTGGTTGACGAAAAACATTTATCTCAGGCCACGACTATCCAGTCCACATCCATAGAATTCTCCAATATTTTTGCCGCAGTAATCAGTGCGTCAATGATTGCAGCGTTCGGCATTGCACACGCGGTGTTGTTTAATTTAGCGTTATATGTAGTCGGGGTATTGTTTTTGTTTTCGATCAAAACCGAGCTGTTACGCCCGGTAGAAGAAAATGATAGTGAAGAAGACGATGAAGACGAAGAAAGCGGAGAGTCTAGCAACCGTTATCTGAAAGATCTGAAAAAAGGACTGAAATATATTGCATCCAACCGACCACTGTATTTGTACGCGATAGTTTATGCTTTGGAAACATTTTTCACGGTACCAATATTCATATTAATTCCGATGCTGGTAAAAGGGGTGTTGCACGAAACCATCAATTGGGTGGCGGTATTTGAGACGTCGCTTTCAATCGGTTCGGTGCTGACCGCGGTAGTGTTGAGTTTCAAAAGTGAATTTAAACGGTTTTATCCGACTTATGCCGTCGTTGCATTTTGTATGGGTGCGTTTATGATTGCGTTGGGATTTGCGACCAACGGCTACCTGATGGCCGGTTTGATTTTCTTTATGGGTGGTTTGTTTGCAACGATGATGGCGATGTCGTTCATGATGTTCCAGTATGTAGTGCCACAAGAACTAAAAGGCCGGTTTTTTGGTGTTATGAGTACAATTGCCGCTGGAATGGCACCGTTATCCTATATGACCGTTGGCTTGCTGAGTGATATCTGGTCAACCGAAGCGGTATTGATACTTGACGGTATTGGTGCAGCGTTGCTTGGAATATATGTGCTCACAATTCCGCGTTTGAGAGAAAGTATTGAAGTAGTTGAAGATGTCGATTATTAGTATGGCAATTATGGCTGGATTAAAAGAGCTTAATAATTTTTGTAGCGGGGTTTTATGAACATGAGTTACCAATTGTCCCAGGCACAACAACGAATACTGCACAACGAGCTGCGTTATCCGAAAACACCGATAAATAATCTGGCAGTGGTGTATTGGTTCGAAAAACCTTATGACGAAGCAACACTGCGTGAAGCGCTCAATGTTTTGTATAAGGTGTCCGACAATTTGCGGTTACGGATTAAACTGGATAACGGTGAATATTCGCAGTATTTGGACGAATCTGGCACCTGTGACGTTGCTGTAATTGACGAAACTCAATTTCAAACCGATGCTAGAATTATTGCGTGTCAGCCATTGAAATTCTGTGACAGCGCGTTATTTCAATTTATATTGTTGCAAGCTGAACCGGGAAAAATAACCGGAATATTCATGAAAATGCATCACATAATTTCTGACGGATGGACGTTTCAGTTGCTGTCTGAACGAATGCTTGAGATTTATAATGAGTTGGTGTCTGGCGTTGCTGCTTCCGTTATTACCGCCGCTTTTGAATCGGTAGCAGGTAGCTATCTAGAGACATTAGCAGTGGAACGGGAATATCTGCAAGCTGCTGAATATCAGAACGATAAAGCTTGGTGGTTGGATAAGTTTTCAGAAATGCCTGAACCGACAACATTAGCGATGAATCCATGCAAAAATGATTCAATCGCAATCATGCGGGCGCTGTTTGCTTTAGATGATGATTTGTTTCAGCAAATGCGCAGTTTCTGCCGCGAGCACAAAACAACCATATTTCAATTGCTGTTAAGCACGGTTGCGGTATACATAGCCCGTGCAAGTAACGCTACGCGCTCGATTATGACTACTGTACATCATGGGCGATTATCAAAAACCGCACGTAATACTGCGGGGATGTTTGTTAATACAATCGGATTGAACGTCGACTGCGCCGGGCAGAAGAGTTTTGCCGATTTGTTAACGCTGGAGAACCATGAATTGCATGAGATTTTCAAAAGCCGTCAGCGGTTTCCTTATAATGCTTTGATTAATGAGCTGGAAAATCAGCATCGGTTGAGTGGTGACATTTCCACAATCAATGTTGTTCAAATTCCGCCATCGCGAAATGCTTGGCGTGCCGAGTGGGTGAATATAGATTGTGATTCCTCGCCGCTAACGTTGTATATTGACCCCAATGCTAATGAACGGTTTGGTCTTTTGGAAATCGCAATTGATTATCAAACTGCCAACTTTAGCAAGGCGGAAATCGAGAGTTTGTTCAAACGCCTGATGGTTGTGCTGAAGTCAGCGATAAGCAGACCGGAGAGCGCATTGAACAAAATCGCGCTTATGGACGAGGCAGAATTCGAACTGGTGCGCTATAAATTTAATGCAACAGCCACTAATTACGACAGTAGTTTGACGTTAACCGATCTTTGGACGGCACAGGTTTCGGACAAGCCGGAGAAAAATGCGGTTGTATTCAAGAACCGGGCGCTGACTTTTGCGCAGACGGATCGGTTTGCGCATACTTTGGGTAAGTTGCTGCGCGCATGCGGTGTGAAGCGTGATGAACTGGTCGGTATTCTCAGTGAACGCAGTCTGGAAATGCTGCCGGCGGCGCTTGCGGTAATAGTTGCCGGCGGCGCTTATTTGCCGGTTGATCCGAATTATCCGGATGACCGGATTCAGTACATGCTGGCGGATAGTCAGGCGAAGGTGCTGCTATGTCAGAAGAACTTGTTAGGAAAAGTTGGTGATTATAGCGGCGTAATTATTTTTCTGGACGACATCGAAAAACTTATTGTTGATGCCGCAGCCGAAGATTTCACCTTGGTTTTCAATGATGAATATTGCCGGAATTTTTCGGCAGCTTCGGATTGGGTGGTGGCAAGTGTTGAGCCACAGTCTAAACCGGATGATTTAATTTATATGATTTACACCTCAGGATCAACTGGAAAACCAAAGGGTGTGATGATAACGCATCGTAATTTGGTGAATATCTGCCTGTGGCATCATGATTTTCATTCAGTCACGGGCAACGATAATACCGCTTTTTATTCCAGCTTTGGTTTTGACGCTTCGGTTTGGGAAATATTTCCGTTTTTATCGGCCGGTGTAACTGTTCATGTTATCGCCGATGACATACGTTTGTCGCCGCTGGCTGTTAATGAATACTTCAATGATCACGATATTACGATTGCCAATCTGCCGACGCAGTTTTGCGAGCAGTTTATGGAGCTTTGTGAAAATCGCAGTTTGCGGCGAATGGTTACTGGCGGCGATAAGCTTAATGCATTTCACAAGATGCCATACAGTTTGGTAAACGAATATGGTCCGACGGAATATACAATATCAGCCACGGCATTTGAAGTCGAGGGTAATGTCACCAACATTCCGATTGGTAAACCACTGGCAAATACTGAGTGCTATATTGTTGATAAATATAATAATTTGCTGCCGGTCGGAATTCCCGGAGAACTGTGTATCAGTGGCCGGCAATTGGCACGCGGCTATTGGCAACGGCCGGAGCTTACTGCCGAAAAGTTTGTTGACAATCCGTTTGTTGATCTGCAACATGCTATGCAGAATGTGCAGTCCCAAAAACGAATTGCCGATTTTTCGAAAATGTATCGCACTGGTGACCGGGTGCGCTGGTTACCGGATGGGAATATTGAGTTTTTGGGACGAATCGACTTTCAAGTAAAAATCCGCGGTTATCGAATTGAATTAGGTGAAATTGAGCAGGCGCTTTACAAGAATGTTGCAGTGAAAACAGCATCGGTATTGGATATTACTGATGGTAGCGGTGAAAAAACGTTGTGCGCTTTTGTTGTGCTCGAAAGTGGTGATGTTAGCGAGCAGCAGCTAAAAAACCACCTGTCTGAGTTGTTGCCAACCTATATGGTACCGGAATATTTTGTATTTTTGCCGGAACTACCACTGACAGCCAACGGCAAAATTGACCGGCGGGCACTGCCGCAACCGCAATTTACTGCCAAAGAAAAAGCAGTTTATACCGAACCGCGTACTGAAACCGAACGAACGCTGGTGCAATTGTGGCAGCTTATTTTGAATATCGAAAGAATTGGCATCGATGATAATTTCTTTTTGCTCGGCGGAAATTCATTGCGCGCCGGTATTATGCAGGCGCGTATTCAAAAAGCGTTGAGCGTGCGCGTTTCATTGCCGGATATCTTCAAGTATCCGACCATCCGGTTACTGTCGGAAAATGTCAGTTTTGCTGCCGGACAGGCCTTTGTAAGTATCGAACCGACCGCGGCAACCGACAGCTGTCAGTTATCAGAAGCGCAACGGGGGATGTTTGCATTAGCTCAGCTTGGCGATGTCGGAACAGCCTACAATATTAGTATTGCTTACAAAATAACTGGTGAATTTTCTGTTGAGCGATTTGAATCGGCTGTAAAGACGATGATTCAGCGTCATGAAATATTGCGCACAATTTTTGTCGCAGATGATGATATGGCGGTACAAAAAATATTGCCGGCGGCGCAGGTGTCTTTTCAATTGCAGATTTTGCCTGCAGTTGAGCTGATTTCGCTGTTGCCGGAACTAGCCGAACGTTTTGTCCGGCCGTTTGATCTTTCAGTGGCGCCGTTGTTTAGGATGGGCTTAGCGGAGGTCGCTGACGGCAGCAAAATATTGCTGGTTGATTTTAATCATATTATTATGGACGGATCTTCACTTGCAGTTTTTTGGGATGAATTAGACGAATTGTATCGGGGCAACAGCTTGGTTGCACCGTATTTGCAGTATCGTGATTATACTGTATGGAGTGCGACACAGGCAGCTGCACTCGCCCGTCAGGAACAATATTGGCTGGAGCAATTTTCCGGAGAACTCACCAGCTTGAATTTGCCATACGATTTTCCGCGACCGGATACACAGCGGTTTGAAGGTGCACGCGAATTTTTTGAGTTGCCTGCGGAACTGCTGACTGATTTAAAACGAGTTGCTGCCGATAACGGCGTATCTCTGTTTATGCTAATACTAGCCGCCTACAAAACATTATTGTTTCGCTATAGCGGTCAGGCGGACATCACTGTCGGCAGCGTTGTTTCCGGGCGGACGCATATTGATACTCAATCAATGCTTGGAATATTTGTTAACACACTGGCATTGCGCAGCTTTCCGGACAGTAATATCAGCTTCAGAGACTATATGCATGCGATTGCCGGGTTAGTAATGGCGGCAAACGACAATCAGGATTATCCGTTTTCCGAGTTGGCTCAAAAAACCGCAGCTCAGCGTGATACCAGCCGCAATCCGCTGTTTGATGTGATGCTGGTACTGCAGAATACTGATTCGGTTGATCCGGTTATCGACGGCGCGCAAGTTGAAATGTTAAACCTAAACAGTGCTTATTCCCAAGTCGATATGACGCTGGAAATGGAAGAACAGAAAAATGGCTGCCTAAGCGGGCTGATCGAATATTCAACCTGGTTGTTCAAGCCGGCAACGATCAGACGCATGATTAACCATCTGGAAAACATTTTGAAGGACATAGTTACATGTCCGGATAAAAAACTGACAGATATTGTAATGCTCAGTCCAGATGAACGCGATTTGTTATTGAATACCTATAATGCCACCGACATGGAAGTGTTTCCAGAAATCACTGTGCCGCAACGTTTTGTGGCAATTGCAGAAAAATTTTCCGACAAAACGGCACTGGTGTATGCTGACAAACGCTGGAGCTATTCGGCATTGAACGAAGCAACCGACTGGCTGGCGGTTGAACTTAGTGCTACCGTAGCCGTAGAAGATATTGTGGCAGTGATGTTGGAACGCAGCGATAATATTGTTGTGGCTGAACTGGCCGTGCTAAAAGCCGGAGCAGCATTTCTACCGGTCGATCCGCAGTATCCTGTCGACCGGATTGAATATATGCTTGAAGATAGTGCTGCAAAATTGCTGTTGACCGAGCGCGCCTGTGCCGGAAAAATTGCCGGATATGAAGGTGCTATAGTTTATATTGATGATATCGACTGGTCAAGCAATGCAAAAGCTAGCAGCGCTACGGTGCGTAATTTATCCGGCAAACTGACTGGCGATAGTTTGGCATATATTATTTATACTTCTGGTTCGACCGGAAAACCCAAAGGTGTTATGCTGGAACATCGCAATCTGCTCAATCTTTGTGCTTGGGTAAAACAATATCATAGCGTTTCGGAAAATGACTGTTCTGCAACATTTTCAGGATTTGGTTTTGATGCGTCATTATGGGAAATGTATCCCTATTTGCTTGCCGGCGCTGAATTGCATGTTGTTCCGGAGACAATGAAACTATCTTTGACCGAATTGGATGACTATTTTACTGAAAACAGCATCAGTATCGTTAATTTACCAACGCAAATCTGTGAGCAGTACGTTGAACAGTTTCCTGAGTCATCATTGCGGACGCTGGTGACCGGCGGGGATAAATTGCGGACTTATTTTGACCGGCCCTACAGGTTGGTCAACGAATACGGCCCTACCGAATTTACTGTTTCGGCGACTGCGTTTACTGTTGACTACTATTATGATAATATCCCGATCGGTACGCCGCTTGGCAATTGCAAAGCTTATGTGCTGGATAAAAACAACCAACTTACTCCGCCCGGGGTGCCGGGGGAATTGTGTCTGGCCGGCGCCCAGTTAGCGCGTGGTTATTTGAATCGTCCGGATTTAACCGCTGAAAAATTTGTTGATAATCCATTTGGCAATGTGCAAAATGTAACCCATAATATGTATTATTCCGACTTTACGAAAATGTATCGTACTGGCGACCTGGTGCGTTGGAACGACGCGGGGCAACTGGAATATCTTGGCCGCGTGGATATGCAGGTGAAAATTCGTGGTTATCGGATTGAATTAGGCGAGATTGAACAACAGATATTGAAGCATCCGGCGATAAAAGATGTAGCTGTTTTTGCAGTAGACGGGAGTGGCGGCAGTAAATATTTGTGCGCTTGGTATGTCACTACCCAAACAGTGACTACCGAACAGATTGTCGAAGCACTAACCGTTGATTTGCCGGAATATATGATTCCGTCGGCTTGGGTAGAACTTGCTGGTATTCCGCTGAACGCCAATGGTAAAGTGGACCGCAGGGCTTTGCCGTTGCCGGAAATCCGTGTCGAAGAAGTTGAATATCGTGAGCCGCAGTCCGAGCAAGAACAGATAGTTGCAGAAATTTGGCAAGATGTATTGTCCTGTACAGCGGTGGGGCGATTTGCTAATTTTTTACAAATGGGCGGCGACTCCATCAAAGCCATTCAGGTAGTTTCACGGTTGAAGCGCAAGGGTTATGTAGCAGAAGTAAAATGGCTGCTGAAGAAACCAGTGTTGTGTGATTTTGCGGCGACCATAGCCAGCTCAAATGTGGTTGAGCAACATCATCCGGTGAGCGGTGAAGTTGCTTTGTCGCCAATACAAAAATGGTTTTTTGAACAAAATATTCCTAACCGTAATCACTGGAATCAGTCAGCGCTATACAAAGCCTGGGAAAATCTGGACAGTGTGCTGGTAGCACAGACGCTGAAACATATTACTGATCAACATGATATTTTGCGGGCTGTATATGAGTTCGAAGGACAAAATGTTCAGCAACGCAACCGTTCAATTGGCGAGGGCAGCCAATATGTACTACAGCAGTTTACTTGTAGCTCCGGCGATTCCGAAACTCTGCGCCTGGAAATAATCCGTTACGCAAATGTGCTGCAAAGTTCAATAGACATTGAAACTGGACCGTTACTGCACTGCGCGTTGTTTAACACCTTTGAGGGTGATTATTTGGCATTGATAATCCACCATCTGGTAATCGATTCGGTATCATGGTCGATTATTAATGATGATTTTATCGATATATATAAGTTGTTGAAAACCGGACAGAAGCTTCCAACTCTGCGCAGTTGTTCATTTCAAAAATGGTCCAAGGCTATGAATGGTTATGCGCAATCTGCGAAATTACTGGCCGAAAAATCGTATTGGAAAACAATCGATGCAGTTAAGTTGACTAAATTACCGGTACTGACCGATACTCCGGTTAGTAATTATGTTGCCGATCTCGTAGAAAGCGAGCTTGTAGTTGAAAAAGACATTACTGCAGCGCTATTAAAAGACTGTCATGGCGCCTATCGAACTGAAACTGAAGAGCTGTTGCTGTCCGGATTCGCGCGGGCGCTGACTGGATGGAGTACTGGCACGATTACGACCACCGCCCTGACATTGGAAACCCACGGACGACAGGATATTGGCCTGGAGTTGGATATTAACCGCACGGTCGGCTGGTTTACTGCCGCATATCCGCTAGTTTTGCAGACACATTCAGATGTCGGCGAACACATCAAACGGGTGAAAGATACCATACGTGCAGTACCTAACCATGGCATTGGTTATGATGTTTTACATGAATTGACTGATCCGGAATTCGCGAGCGATTTGTCGCCGCGTTTGCCGGTGGAGATTGAGTTTAACTATTTTGGTGAAGAAAGTATTGATCAACCGGACAACAACGCAGTGCTGACGCTTGCTGATACTACTGTTGGTGAGGATATCTCTTTGTCAGTACCCAATGATTATCGTTGGTATGTGTCGCTGTCGTTGCAAAACGGTGAGTTTCGGGTAAAAATAAGCTATAACAAACAATTATTTGCACAGACAGAAATCAATCGGTTTCTTGATGAATATCGCCGGGCATTAGCAGAGATAGTGCAGCATTGCGTCAATCGCGAGCCGGAATTTACGACCAGTGATTTTGGCAGTACCAAAATAACAATTGCTGATTTAGCCGTTGTTACTACCAAATACGGCAGCAATATTGCTGATATATTTGATCTTTCGCCGATGCAGCAGGGGATGTTGTTCGTCGCCAGTCAGGATTCGCGTGCTTATTTTGAGCAATCGGTGTTTGAGGTACAGGGCGAAATCAATATTGAAGAATATCATAAACATTATGCGACAATAATTAACAACTACGATGCGCTCCGGACCGCGTTTGTAAGCGACGGAGTAAGCCGCACCTGGCAAGTAGTGTTGAAAGCGCTAGATTGCAGCAACACGCTTACCTGGCATGATTGGCGGCAAATATCTCCAGACGAAGTAGCTGTTGCCACTGAACAACTGTGTATACGCGAACAAAACAGAGGCTTCGATTTGACTCGTCCGCCACTATTGCGGCTTAGTTTTGCTCGGACCGCTGACAAATGCTGGCGTGTGATCTTGTCGACACACCATATTATTATCGACGGCTGGAGCCATGGTATATTAACTCAAGAGTTATTTGACAATTATTTCAAACCTGACATTGAGCGTTCTGATATTCAGCCGGTATCTTATCGGATATTTATCGACTGGCTCGGGCAACAGAACGCAGTTGCAGCAAAAAAATATTGGCGCGAGTATTTGTCCGGTTGTGATGAACTTACGCTGATTCCTGCACAAAATGATGCGCGTAATGCTAGTGCTGAATTCAGCGAGCGGTTATTTTGTTTTGGTCACGAGCGTACTGCGATGCTGGCACAAATTGCCAGTGATCACCAGGTAACGCTTGGGACAGTGTTGCAGGCAATGTGGGCGTTGTTATTGATGCGTTATAACAATCGTCCGGATGTAGTTTTCGGCTACGTGGATTCCGGCCGGCGTCCGGAGATTGACGGAATTGAACGGATGGTTGGTTTGACGATAAATACCATCCCGGTGCGCGTTCAGGCAACGGAAAAGCAGACTTTTTCGGAGCTTATGGCAAATATTCAGTATTCGATGCTCGTTTCCAACAGCTACAGTTGGTTGTCGTTAGCTGATATTCAAGCCCAGAGTTATTTGAAAAATGCACTTATTAGCCATCTTGTCGCATTTCAAAACATGCCCGAGGAAGATGAAAACCCCCAAGCGGATTATCGTGTCGAAGAAATTGATGGTTATGACCGGACCAATTTTGATTTTGGGGTAATAATCAGTCCAGGTCGTGAAATCAATATCGGAATAAATTTTAACCAGCTGTTGTATTCTGAGGAATTTATTGAAAAACTTGGCGGGCATTGGTTGAACCTGGCTGACGCTGTATGCGCAAATCCGGGTTGTTGCATTGGCGAATTGAATATTTTGGCGCCGAATGAGGCCGATGTAATTATTAATAATTCTTTCGGCGATAAACTGGCTTACGAAGGACAACTTACAGTTGTAGATTTGCTGGATGATTGTCGTGACAGGTATTCTGATCGGTCAGCAGTATATGCTGAAGATGGTTGTCTGAATTATCGGGAATTTGTTGCGCGGACGGATAAGCTGGCTGCGTTGCTGCTGGATTGTGGTCTGCGTACTGAGCAGCCGGTCGGGGTAATGGTTGGCCGCAACAGTAACATCATTGTTGCCGCGTTTGCAGCAATGCGGGCGCAGGGGGCTTATTTGCCGATCGATCCGAACTATCCGCAAAATCGGATTGATTATATTCTCGAAGATAGCTCTGCCCAAGTACTTTTAACTGAGCGTGCGTTACTGGAAAAAGCCGGTGGTTTTGCCGGACAAATTATCATTCTTGATGACGTCGATTGGAATGCAGAATTAACTCCCGCTAACCCGCTATTAGCCCGTAGACCGCTGCCGCAGAATCTGGCATACATAATTTACACGTCCGGTTCGACCGGAAAACCCAAAGGTGTAATGATTGAGCACCGCAGTTTAATGAACATTGTTAATTGGGTGTGGAATTACTATGCATTGGCCGATAATGATAAAATTGCTGCGTATTCCGGATTCTCTTTTGACGCCTCGATTTGGGAACTATTTCCGTTTATCCTGCGTGGTACGACACTGCACATAATACCTTCGGCAATCCGGTTATCGGTTGAACAGGTCAATGCCTATTTCGAACAACACCAGATAACAATAACTGATTTGCCAACGCAATTTTGTGAACATTTTATGGAAAACGTTTCTAATAAGTCATTACGCTCAGTCACGACCGGTGGTGATAAACTGCGGACCTGGCGATCGCATGAGTATCAATTGGTTAATGAATACGGACCGACCGAATTTACTATTTCGGCAACAGCATTTAAAGTGGATGGCCTATATCAGAATATTCCTATCGGCAAGCCGCTTGCAAACTCGGCATGCTACATTGTTGACCGTTGGGGAAACCTGCAGCCGGACGGAGTTCCCGGCGAACTTTGTTTAGCTGGAGTGCAAATCGCCCGCGGCTATCTAAATCAGCCGGAATTAACTGCAGAGAAATTTATTGCTAATCCTTTTGTAACTGCCGCCTTCAATCCTAGTTTCTCGGCATTCGCAAAAATGTATCGTACCGGTGATTTGGTGCGGCGGTTACCAAACAATAATATCGAATTTTTAGGACGGGTTGACCAGCAGGTGAAAATCCGCGGCTACCGCATTGAATTAGGTGAAATCGAGCAACAGCTGTTGAAATGCAGCGGTGTTAAAGATGCGGTCGTGATTGCTGCCGAAGATAGCCGCAGTGACAAGTATCTGGCAGCGTATTTTGTAAGCGACAGAGTGTTGTCTGCGGACGGATTACGCGATGAGCTGGCACACGAACTGTCAGACTATATGATTCCTGCTGTATTTATGCAGGTGGAGGTCATTCCGCTGACTGCCAATGGAAAAATCGATAAGCAGGCATTACCAAAGCCGGTTCAAGTGTCAACAGACGCTTTTGTTGCGCCGGAAACCGATATGGAAAACACGTTGGTTAAAATTTGGCAGGATTTGCTAGATCTTGAAACTATCAGCGTTACCGATAATTTTCTGAAACTGGGCGGGCATTCTTTGAAACTGGTAACGTTAGCCGGACGAATTCACCAAGAGTTTGCCGTGGAAATCCCGTTTGCAGATATTTACGCTCATCCGACTGTGCGCCAGCTTGCCGGATTAATTGTGGAAAAACTGATTGATACCACGCCAGAGCTTCCGATAGTCATGGTCGAAGATCGTGAATATTATCCGCTGTCGCCGGCACAAAACCGGATGTTCGTGCTGAATAATATGGACGGAATTGGTTCGGCGTATCACGTTCCTTTGGTTTTCATAATTGAGGGCGAACTCAATCGCGACCGGTTCGGCAAAGCGATTGAGACTATGATTAACCGGCATGAATCGCTGCGAACTACCTTTGAATTGCGTAGCGGTGTACCGGTACAGCTGATCCACGAAAAAATCAAATTTAAACGCACGCTTCGCGAACAAACCGACGATTCGGCCGCATCGATACAACGGATAATCGATGAGTTTGATGAAGAAATAAAACTGTCCGAAGCACCGTTGTTTAAAGTAGAATTGGTCAGATTTTCGCGTGAAAAACATCTGTTTTTGTTTACTGTACATCATATTGTTTTCGACGGTATTTCAGCTGAAGTATTCATGCGTGAATTAATCCAATTATATAATGGCGAAAAACTCGAACAACCGACTGTACGCTATCGCGATTATGTGCTTTGGCAGCAAAATTCGTTGTCATCGCTGCGCTACGAAAAAATGAAGCAGTACTGGTTGAAAATGTTTGCCAACGACTTGCCGGTACTTAATCTGCCGACAGACTACGCCCGGCCGCCGTTACGCAGTTATGAAGGGGCGACTTACGAATTTGAGTTGCCGCGGGCACTGTGCGAAAAAATTAAGGCGCTTGGATTACGTACCAATACTACGATGTTTATGGTGTTTTTGAGTGTCTACTATATTTTATTGAGTAAATATAGCGGGCAAGAAGATATTATCATTGGTACTCCGAGTTCTGGTCGTGCGCGTTATGAACTCGAAGCAGTGATTGGCATGTTTGTCAGTACTCTGCCGTTGCGGGCTCAACCATTTGGCGAAAAAACCTGGTTACAGTTCATTGATGAAATTGCCGCTTTATCGATGTCGGCGGTTGATAATCAGGATTATCCGTTGGAAGAAATCATTTCCCATTTGGGATTAAAGCGTGATTCCAGTCGCAATCCATTGTTTGACGTAATGTTTTCCTTTGGACAGTGGGACAGCGCCGACGAGCTTGGCGGATTAAAAATTACACCTTGGGAAGGTGAGAGCGCGAGCACTCAGTTTGATTTAACACTGGAAGTCGGTGTTGATGCTGACGCGATGTTTTTAGCAATAGAATATTGCAGCAAATTATTTAGTTCCGCGACTATCGAGCGAATGGCCGGGCACATAACACAAATATTAAAGGCAATAACCGCAGCACCAGATATCAAAATCGGTGACATTGACATTTTGACCAACGACGAACGCGAAATTCTGGTTAATAGTTTTAATGCCAGCAAATTATCCTATCCACGCAACAAAACAATAGTGCAAATGTTTGCCGAACAAGTGCGAAAAAATCCGGACAAACCGGCACTTGTTTATAACGACAAAGTGTACAGTTATCTTCGGTTGGATGAAACGGCAAACCGTTTAGCGGCGCTACTAATAGACAAATCAGTTGCAGTCGAAGAAGTGGTTGCGATAATGGTCAACCGTTCTGAAGATATAATAATTTGTGGGTTGGCAGCGCTAAAAGCCGGTGCGGCATTTTTACCGATTGATGCCAACTATCCTGAGGACCGAGTGCGGTATTTATTGGAGGACAGCCACGCGAAAGTGTTATTGACACATAGCGATTTACTGATCAAATCCGAAGGTTTTAGCGGTGAAATAATTGCCGTCGATAATCCGGAAATTAACATTCAGCTTGCTTTATTTCCTGCGTCCGCTCCTTCGGTCGAAATCAAACCTGACAATTTGGCATATATTATATATACCAGCGGCTCAACTGGCAGACCGAAGGGCGTGCTACTGGAACATCGCAACTTAATCAATCTGTGCGCTTGGGTACAGCATTATCATCATATTGACGCGGAAGATCGTTCGGCGACTTATTCCGGCTTTGGTTTTGATGCATCAATTTGGGAAATGTATCCGTTTTTACTGTATGGTAATACAGTTTATATTGTGCCGGATGAGTTGCGGTTGCTGCCAGTGGAATTGGGTAATTATCTGGATGCCAATAAAATTACAATAATCAATTTGCCGACACAGTTTTGTGAACAGTTTATGGCGTTGTCTGATAACAAATCACTAAAAACACTGGTAACCGGCGGTGATAAATTGCGGCAGTATATCCGTAAAGACTACCGGCTGGTAAATGAATACGGGCCAACGGAGTACACAGTATCTGCAACAGCTTTCCCGGTTGACCAGTATTACGACAATATACCGATTGGCAAACCATTAGCCAATACAGCGCTGTATGTAATCGATCGTTATGGCAAACTGGTTCCGGTCGGTGTACCAGGGGAACTCTGTATTTCTGGCGCTCAGCTGGCGCGCGGTTATTTGAACCGCCCAGAGCTTACGGCAGAAAAATTTGTTTTGAATCCATTCACATCTGGTGACACGTTATCGAATGTTCAAAGAGCTGATTTAGCTGTCGAACATTCGCAATTCGCAATCCAAAATTCCGATTACAAAAAAATGTACAAAACTGGTGACTTGGTAAGGTGGTTGCCGAGCGGGGATATTGAGTTTCTTGGACGGATCGATTCGCAAGTGAAAATCCGCGGCTATCGTATTGAACTTGGTGAAATCGAGCAGCAGTTGTTAAAAATTAACAGCATTAAAGATGCTTTTGTAATTGATATGGAGCGTTCCGGTAGTGAGCGGTTTTTGGTTGCCTATGTGGTTATGCAACCGGGGAGCGGCTATGAGGAAGCTGATATTAAGAAACAGCTAGCGGCAGAATTACCGGATTATATGGTTCCGGCATATTTCGTTGTTATGGATTCGATACCGCTGACTGCTAACGGCAAGATTGATAAGCGGGCGCTGCCACAACCGGAGCTGGGCGAGCGCAATGAATATGTTGCTCCGTCTACTGATGCAGAGCTGGACATTGCCAAAGTTTGGAAAGATGTTCTTGGTATCGAGGAAGTTGGTATAAACGATAACTTCTTCAACTTGGGGGGGAATTCGATCAAGGCAATTTCAGTTATGGCAAAACTAAACACCCGTTTTATCGTGACAATTAATGATATTTTCCTGCATCAGACGCTTGGCGAATTGGCGAAAGCCGTAAAACCGGCTGCCAACAATCTGGTGGTTGCGTTATTGAAACTCAAGGAACAGTTAGTAAGTTCCGATAAAACCGAAGAAAAAGCACAGTCAAAAGCGTTTGTAGCAAAACAACAATTATATGAAACTCAAATCGAAGCGCTTGAAACGCTGGATTTGTCAGAAAAATTTACTTGGCGATCAGTACTATTGACTGGCGCTACCGGTTTCCTGGGTGCGCATTTACTAAAAAACATCGTAGACAATAGTAATGCTGACATAGTTGTTATTGTGCGCGGTGAATCTGTGGCTGTAGCTACAGCCCGAGTGAAAAACAAACTATCCTGGTATTTTGGTGCGGACAGTGCCGACGAAATTATGAAACGCGTGTCAGTATTGTGCGGCAATCTGGAGCAACCAGAATTCGGTTTGTCAAAATCAAATTATCTTGCATTGCGAAAATCAACGGACTGTATTTTCCATACCGCTGCCAATGTGCGCCATTTTGGTATGTATGAAGAGTTCTATAACAGTAACGTGCAGGCGGTGCTTGAACTAATCAAGTTTGCCGGTACTGAGATTGCACTGCAGCACATATCCACAGTTTCAGTTGCTGAAGGAACGGTATCCGGGCTTGACAATATGTTGTTTACGGAATTCGATCTTGACATTGGTCAAAAGCATGATAATGTTTATCTGGAAACGAAAATGCTTGCCGAAAAAGAAATTCAACTGGCACGCGGTAACGGATTGCGTGCGAATATTTTCCGGGTAGGAAACATTGTTGTCGATAGTCATACCGGAATCGGACAGGAAAACATTGATGAAAACGCTTTCTTCTCAAAACTGCGGGCATATGCCAATATTGGTGCAGCTCCGCGCGAAATGGCGATGGAAGAGTTTTCTTACGTTGACTGTCTGGCTAATGCTATCCGGTTGATTGCCGAAACCACAGTTTTAGCTAATGCCAATTACCATCTTTCCAATCCAAACTGGGTTGACATGGCAGAGTTATTATCGGATGAACAACTGGATTTGAACGTCAAGGCGTTATCCGGCTCTGATTTCATCGACCATCTGATGAAGCATTTTGACAAACCCGGTTTTCGCGTGCATATCGAAAACATACTTACTCATATGGATTTGTTGGCGAGCGGTGAGAATGCCACGGTTGAGGTTGCCGGTGATTGGTCGGTTGCTGTCTTGGCGCGGCTTGGTTTTTCCTGGCCGCAGCCAGATGCCAATGATATGCGGTTAATGGTTGCTGCGGCTTTACGGGAACGAGCACAGTTCTTGTTGGGAATAACTTTGTTAAATGGTTCAACCGAAGCTGCCGCAGAACTCGCCCGCATCTCGGAGATGCGGCTTTATGCCAACAAACGTGACGTGGTTTGGGAAGGCGAGGCCAATGACTATTTCTATCTTGTGATGGACGGATTTGCCAGTCTTAGCCGTCGCTCGGCCGGTGGCTGGAGCGGCACGGTCGGTATGCTTAGGCGGCAGGATTTCTTCGGGCTGGAAAGTGTGCTTGAAAGTGCGAAAGCCGGTTACACGATCGAAGCTGAACTTGGTGAATTGCTGACACTGGCAATTCCGGCAAAACGAATGCGAATGTTGGTTGAGAGCAATCCACGCATTGCTTTGGCGTTGCTAAAATCGCTACAACAACGTAATGAACAGTACATGAGATTGTTGGTAAATCTTAGCTAATGTGTTATCATATAAAGAAAACCCGAGGTAAAAAATGGAAACGACTGTAACGAAAAATGCCGATGCGTTGATTGTCGGACTGCCGAAGGAAATTCATAGCGGTAATGCCGGCAATGTACAAAGTGAAATTAATATTGTTATCGAAGGTCAAAAGAAAGTAATTTTTGATTTTTCGGTTAATGAGTTTGTCTCGACTGCCGGAATCAGAGTATTTCTGGAAACGCTAAATAAAATTCAGGCACAGAATGGAAAAATGGCAATGTTTGGTATGAACGACCTAGTGTTTGAAGTTTTTGACATTACTGGGTTTGCCGAAGTCTTTGGTGTTGTAAAAGAACTGGATGATGCGTTGCAAAATGTTGCCTGAACAGATGGGATAATGCACAGTGGATGATTATACTTTTATGGAAGCGGCATTAATTGAGGCGCGTTATGCGAATGAGCAAGGTGAGGTTCCGGTAGGTGCGGTGATTGTTGTTGCTAATAAAATTGTTGCTACCGGATATAATAGGCGTGAACAGTTACAGGATGCAACCGCTCACGCCGAAATTGTTGCCATTAGAAAAGCCTGCAGAGAGTTGGGCAGATGGCGTTTAACAGACGCCACTTTGTATGTAACTTTGGAGCCGTGCGCTATGTGTGCCGGTGCCATAGTCAATGCGCGGATTAAGCGGTTGGTATATGGCGCATCTGACAGCGTAGCCGGAGCTATTCATTCATGGTTTGGTATACCTTTTGCCGAAAACTTAAATCATCGTCCAGAAGTTGTTGCAGGTATTATGGAAGCTGATTGTCAAAAAATATTACTTGAGTTTTTTGGAAAAGTACGGTAGAATATCGCTCGCAGGTTGGAGAGATGGCCGAGTCCGGTCGAAGGCGCACGACTCGAAATCGTGTAGGGCCTAATCAGTCCTCGTGGGTTCGAATCCCACTCTCTCCGCCAGAAATTACGCCGTTTGCGGCGTTTTTTTATATTACAGCGATATACGTATGTATAGGAGGTTGGCATGGAGAAAGTAAAGAATAAAGGCAGGTTGTCTAAATTAATAATTCTCGCCTTGCTTGTGGTTGTAGTGTTGGTTGGGTTGATTTATGGCGGATTTAAATATTATGATTATAGTCATTACGTTTCCACGGACGATGCCCGCATTGAAGGCAATATTACCGCCGTTGGTGCCAAGGTTTCCGGCAAGGTAATGAAACTGTTAGTGGCGGACGGCGATGCAGTAAAATCCGGTCAATTGTTACTTGAATTAGACCCGGTTGATCTACTTAATCAACAAAAGCAAGCCAGTGCGGCTTATTCTGCAGCCAGCGCAAAAGCCGGAGTGACTGCCGAGGGCGCCCGCCGTCAGGAAATACAACAGGCTCAAGCAGGAGTTGAAGCTGCGCAGGCATATGTTGAAAAAGGCACAATTGATTTTGAACGTGCTGAAAAAATGCTTAAAGAGGGTGTCATTCCACAGTCACAATATGACGCGGCAAAAGCAAATTATCTCACTTATGTAAGTGCGCTTAACTATTCCAAAGCGAAATTGAGTTTGGCGCAGGCCGGTGCCCGGCAACTGGAAATTGACGCTGCAGCTGATCTTGCAAAACAAGCTCAAGGTGCTTTGGACTCGGCTAATTCCGGTGTAAGCTATGTGAATGTTATGGCGCCGACTGCAGGATATATTGGCCTCAAGGCAGTAAATATCGGGGAAGTGGTTGCAGCAGGTCAGCCATTGTTGTATATTGCGGATTTGAGCTATGTCTGGGTAAAAGCTAACATTGAGGAAAATGATCTTTATCGTCTAAAAGTGGGTCAGCAGGTAAAATTTACAGTGGACGCTTATCCCGGTAAAGTATTTAATGGAAAATTGGAAAGTATTCTTCCGGCAACCCAGTCTTCCTTTTCGCTAATACCCACTGAAAATGCTGCTGGAAGTTTCACGAAAGTCACTCAACGCGTACCGGTAAAAATTTCGGTGCCATCAGATAGTGGCTTGGTGTTTCGTCCGGGAATGTCGGTTACTGTAAAAATAGCTGCGCCTAACTGATTGGAACTACTATGAAATATTCACAAACCTATAAATGGACAGCGCTGGCAGTGACAACTATCGGCGGATTTATGGCAATCTTAGATACCAGCATAGTGAATGTAGCGTTGCCGCATATGATGGCAACATTTGCAGTAAATACCGAAGACGCGGAGTGGATTATTACCGCGTATATGCTGTCGATGGGTTGTATTCAGCCGACTACCGGTTACTTATGCGACCGATTTGGAACCAAGACGATGTATTTGCTAAGTTTGATGCTGTTTACGATTGGTTCGGCGCTGTGCGGGATGGCCTGGAGTAACGCCTCAATGATCAGCTTTCGTGTTTTGCAGGCGATTGGTGGCGGAATGATAATGCCGGTTACCATGTCGCTTATTTACTTGATTTTTGATGAGCATGAGCGGAATATGGCAATTGGTGTGTGGGGAATCTCGGCGCTCATTGCTCCGGCGATTGGACCAACCTTGAGTGGTTATCTGGTGGATAACTGGAGTTGGCAGATGATCTTCGATATCAACATTCCAATCGGAATAGTTGGTTTTTTGTTGGCGTTTATGGTATTAAGCGAAACGGAAAAACAGCCGGGGAAAAAATTCGATTTTCCCGGTTTTGCGACGGCAACTGTCGGCATGTTTTGTTTGTTAATGGCGTTTAGCCGTGGTAACGCAGACGGATGGGGATCGGCTTATATTCTCGGTTTGTTCTTCGTCGCCATTACCAGTTTGATTGCGTTTGTCTATATTGAATTAAACGCGGATGATCCATTACTGGACTTAACGCTGTTTGGTGATTGGAACTTTTCGATTGTACAGATTGTGGTGTTTATTGGGACGGTAGCGCTGTACGGTGGAATGTTCCTGATGCCGCTATTTTTGCAAAATGTTTTGGGATACTCGGCGATGTTGGCCGGAGAGACTTTGTTTCCGGCGGCCGCAGTAAGCGCACTTACGATGCCGTTGGCAGCTTTTATTGCGAACAAAATCGGCGCTAAACCGCTTGGTATCGCGGGTTTGACAATACTAGGTTTAGCGACAATTCCTTTTATGTATTTTGATGCCAATGTTTCGCGGGAACATATCATGATAATCAGTGCCATCCGTGGTTTTGGTTTAGGATTGTTTATGATGCCGGTTACGGTGCTGGGCATGAACTCGGTGCCTATCGATAAAATCAGCCGCGCATCGTCTTTGAATAATGTTATTCGTCAAATTAGCGGTTCTTTTGGTATTGCGTATTTGACCAGTTTATTAGACAATCGTTATAAATTTCATTTCGAACGAATTGCTGAAAGTTTTCAACAGTCGGATATTGGTACAAAAAACTTTATGTTTATGATGCAACATAAATTTCAGTTGCTGGGTGACGGTGTGTGGGCAGCTAAATTAAAGTCGCTGAGCTTGCTGAGCATGTTGCGGATAAAACAAGCCTATATTTTTGCCTTTGACGATACGTTTCTGGTATTGGCATTGATTGCACTATTAAGTGTTATTCCGGCACTGTTATTGAAAAATGTAATTGCGAAAACATCTGGACATACGATGATAGAATGATTGTCGTGGTAAATAAAGAAAAATCCTGTTTTAGCAGGATTTTTTTATTGCAGCGACGAATATATAAAAAAGCGTTTGCAACACATGCAAACGCCAATCAATTACGAAAATGGTCGGGGTGACAGGATTCGAACCTGCGGCCTCTTAGTCCCGAACCAAGCGCTCTACCAAACTGAGCCACACCCCGAAGACAAAGCATATTCTATTATTATTGTTGAAATTTGTCAAGGGGAAATTGAAAAGAGATATTGTATGCGTGCTAAAAATGAATATGCTATAAACGAAGTGAAAACGATACTACTTTCTAAGAACGTTCCGCTAAACATTCTCGAGTTATTTGCTCAAGATGACCGTGAAAGCGTAAAAAAAATGTTGTTGCAGTACTATCGCCGTTTACTGGTCACTGAGCAGGAAAAAATACGGTTGTACGCAATGTATAATTATGAACGCAGTTTTCAAACGCGCGGACTGTTGCCGATTGCCGGAACTGATGAAGCAGGAAGGGGCCCGCTCGCCGGGCCAGTTGTTGCGGCAGCGGTAATTTTACCCATGGATTGCGAAATTAGCGGACTCAATGATTCAAAAAAAATATCGGCGGCAAAACGCGAGCAACTGTTTACAGCAATTAACGACCGGGCGATTGCTGTCAGTTATTCGGTGGTTGCGTCGGATGTTATTGATGAGATAAATATTTATCAGGCCTCACGACTGGCGATGTACCAAGCATTGAATTCATTGGTTGTTCAGCCTAAAGCAATTATCAGTGACGCAATGCCGTTGCCGGATATTCATTATGCCGAAGTTTTGGCGATTGAGAAAGCTGATAGCAAGAGCGCGAACGTTGCGGCCGCGTCCATTGTCGCCAAGGTTATTCGCGACCGGATAATGTGTGAATTAGACACCCTCGATCCGCGCTATGGGTTTGCCGCGCACAAAGGTTATGGAACGATGATGCATATGGATGCAATACGAACACACGGCGTGACAAAATATCATCGTCGCACTTTTGCGCCGATGCCTGAGATACTGGCGATAATGGACAAAAAACGGATTCTGTGATATATTTGGAGCTTACAAAATGCCGATAAATAATCGCGAGCACGGAAATATGGGCGAAAGCGCCGTGGTCAGTTTTTTAATGAAGCTTGGTTATGATATTGTCGAGCGAAATTACCGGTGTAAGCAGGGTGAGATTGATATCATCACTCGGACTTATTCCGGTTGTTTGGTGTTTGTCGAGGTCAAAACCCGCAGCGGCAATCAATGCGGTAGTCCAATCGAGGCAGTAACACGGTCTAAACGTCAGAAAATCGTCCGTGTTGCGCAGCATTATTTAATTGAAAACAACTTGTATGACAAGATTGACGTTCGCTTTGATATTGCTGAAGTGTTTGATGAATTTATACCACCGCAGATAAACTACGTAGAAAATGCTTTTATTTCCGGTGAGTAGTTCTATAACTGCCAATCATCTCGTTTTTTATAATTCAAATTTATATTATGGGAGCAAGAAACATGACTTTTCAAAATTTAATTTTGACACTGCAGAATTTTTGGGCAAAACATAATTGCGTTATTGCACAGCCTTATGATGTTGAAAAAGGCGCTGGCACAATGAATCCGGCCACATTTTTGCGCGCGCTTGGGCCGGAGCCTTGGAACGTTGCTTATGTTGAACCTAGTCGCCGACCAAAAGATGGGCGCTACGGCGACAACCCCAACCGGCTTTATCAGCATCATCAATATCAGGTGATTATGAAACCGGCGCCGCTGAATATTCAGGAAATATATTTGGATTGTTTGCGCACGATAGGGATAAATCCGTTAGAACACGATATTCGTTTTGTCGAAGATAATTGGGAAAATCCAACTTTTGGCGCATGGGGGCTTGGTTGGGAAGTGTGGATGGATGGTATGGAAATTACCCAGTTCACTTATTTTCAACAGGTCGGTAGTTTGGATTGCAATCCGGTTGCCGTGGAAATAACTATCGGTTTGGAACGTCTGGCAATGTACATGCAAGGCGTTGAGAATGTCTATGATCTGCAATGGACTGATGGCGTAAGCTATGGTGATGTGTTTTGGCAAAATGAATATGAACACTCATTATATACTTTCGAGCTTTCTGATGCAGCAATGCTGTTTGAATTGTTTGACAAATATGAGCATGAGGCCGCGCGGATTATTGATAAAGGCGCCGTTTTGCCGGCGTATGATTATGTTTTAAAATGTTCGCACGCTTTTAATCTATTAGATGCCCGTGGTGCAATAAGTGTAAGCGCACGTGCCGGGTATATTGGACGGGTGCGGGTCTTGGCGCGCAAGTGCGCGCAAGTGTATGTTGAGCAACGTGAAAAACTTGGTTTTCCGCTTATTAAGGAGGCGAAAAATGGCTAAGAATTTTGTTTTTGAGTTAGGTGTCGAAGAAATTCCGGCGCGATTTATGAATAATACTTTGCAGCAATTGCGAAAAAGTGCTGCAGACCGTTTTGCTGAAGAAAGCATTGCATTTGTGGAATTGCGAACTTTTGGTACGCCGAGGCGGTTGGTGTTGGCGGTAAAAGAATTGTCTGAACAGCAATCTGATCGCGAAGTTATTAGCAAAGGGCCGTCGGCTAAGATTGCCAAAGATAATGATGGTAATTGGTCGAAAGCTGCAAGGGGATTTGCCAACGGGCAAGGTGTTAAACCGGAAGAATTGGTTGAACGCGACGGATATTTGTATGCATTGAAAACCATAAAAGGTAGCGACACGGCAGCATTGTTGCCGCAAATCATTTTGGATTTGCTTAATGGTCTGCAGTTTCCTAAAACCATGCGGTGGTGCGTGGACGGAGCCAAATTTGTGCGGCCAGTGCATTGGTTAGTGGCGCTATTTGGTAAACAATCAATCGACATTGAGTTTGCGGGCATAAAATCTGATACTTATACTTTTGGTCACCGATTTTTGTCCAACGGCAAATTGCCAGTCACTTCGATGGAAACTTACTTTGAGCAACTGTGGAACCATTCAGTTATAGTCGATCAGGATTATCGCAAGCAAATTATTCGTGAACAAATCACTCAAGCGGCGCTTGAAGTTAACGCTCGAATTGAGATAGATGAAGAATTGCTCAATGAAGTTAATTTCCTGGTCGAATATCCGACAGCGCTCATTGGTGAATTTGAAGAGCGTTATCTGCAATTGCCGGAACAGGCGATTGTTACGCCGATGAAAGAACATCAACGTTATTTTCCGTTGCGCACGCCAAACGGAAACTTAATTAACAAATTCGTTACGGTGCGTAACGGAGATGCACATGCTTTGGATATTGTTCGCAAGGGCAATGAACGGGTTTTGCGTGCACGCTTGGCTGATGCTGAATTTTTCTTTAATGAAGACCGAAAGCAACCATTGGCGGCATATGTTCCGCGGCTGGCGGATGTCGTTTACCAAAAAGGCTTAGGATCCATCTTAGACAAAACCGAACGGATCAGGAAAATTGCAGCGTATATTTGCAATACGATCGGTATGAAGAAGCTTGAAACAGCAGCTGTTGATCGTGCAGCGTATCTTTGCAAAGCCGATTTGCTAAGTGGGATGGTTGGCGAATTTGATGAGTTGCAAGGTTTGATGGGCAGTGTCTATGCTCGAGCCAGCGGTGAATCAGAAGAAGTGTGTGTGGCGATTCGTGAACACTATCAGCCCCGCTTTGCCGGTGACAATTTGCCGGAGTCGCTTCCAGGCAGTGTTTTAAGTATTGCTGACAAGATTGATAATATTGCCGCTTGTTTTTCACAAGGCCTCATTCCAACAGGCTCGCAAGATCCCTATGCTTTGCGGCGTCAAGCGCTTGGCGTTGTCTTAATGTTGGCCGAAAATGAGATTGACATTGCTTTTGGCGAAGTTGCTGGTTTTGCGCTCGCTTTATTAAATGTTATTGACGAAAAAATCATCGATGAACTTACTGCATTCACTACATTACGCATAAAAAATATGTTAACCGAACGTGGTGTGCGCTACGATGTAATCGAAGCGGTTATGCAGCAGGGAATTGATTATCCAAAAAACATTTTGATTCGTGCAGAAATTGTTCAAACCAATTTGACTAATGAAAAATTCGCTATGCTGCTTGAAGCTTATACTCGTGTTGCGAACATTTCCAAGACCGCTGAACAGAAACCGTTGCGGGCAACTTTGTATAAAGAAGCGAGCGACAAACAACTTTACAAAGCCTACCAAGCTGTCAAAAAAAGTTGTGACAGCGCGCTTCGCAGCGGCAACTGGCAGAATTATCTGGATGCACTTTATGAGTTAACTCCGGAAATCGGTGAGTTTTTTGTCAATACCATGGTTATGGTAGAAGACAGTAAAGTTCGCGAAAACCGGTTAGCACTGCTAGCAGCTATACGCGACTTGGTGTACAAATTATTTGCTATCGATAAAATTGTTGCATGATAATCAGAGAGCAGAGCGAACAAAATGAATTACGTAGCCTGTCCGGGTTTTCAGCAAAATCGATAACGGCCAGTCGTGTTTCTCCTGAAACACGTTGCGACTATCGTACCGAGTTTCAGCGGGATCGTGATCGAATCATTCACTCCAAGGCTTTTCGGCGTTTAAAACACAAAACTCAAGTGTATATTGCGCCGGGTGATCATTATCGGATGCGGATGACCCATAGTTTGGAAGTATCGCAAATTGCACGAACGATAGCTCGCGCATTGTTACTCAACGAAGATTTAGTTGAAGCGATCGCACTTGGGCACGATGTCGGGCACACGCCGTTTGGTCATGTCGGTGAACATGTGTTGCGGGAAATAGCCGGAACGTTTAACCACAATGAACAAAGCCTGCGTGTTGTCGATACCATGGAGCGCGGTGGCAAAGGGCTTAATTTGACATTTGAAGTACGCGACGGAATATTGAATCATACCGGAAATTCAACGCCCAAAACACTAGAGGGGCAAGTGGTAAAAATATCCGACCGTATCGCTTATCTATGTCATGATTTTGATGATTCGGTACGCGCTGAAATGCTCCAATGCGGCGACCTGCCGCTTTTGGTAACGGAGATTTTAGGTACAGCGCCCTCTAAAATGATCACAGTGATGGTGAGCGATATAATCAATAATTCGATTGGCAAAGCTGATATAATCCAATCATCGCAAGTCAGGCAGGCAATGGATGATTTTCGAGCGTTTATGTTTGCCAATGTTTATGATTCACCGCGGTTAGAGGCCGATCGTCGCAAAGCGCGATATGTAATAAAGAATTTATATCAATATTTTTTCGAAAAACCGGAATTGTTGCCGGAAGAATATGTTGAACGTGTACAGTTATTTGGACTGGAACGTACGCTGATTGATTATATCGCCGGACTAACAGATATGTATGCTATCAGTCTTTTTGAACAGTTATTAGTACCGGCGAAATATCCGGATTATATATGATGTAAACGAGAAAGCGAAATACTTGCCGCGGTGGCTGGGTAGTTGGAGACGGAAATATGCCAAACAACGCAGATTTTAGCGGTGCAATTGCTGAAATTCGCAGTAAAACTGATATCGTTGGACTGATCTCTGAATATGTTGCGTTAAAAAAACGAGGGCGTAACTATTGGGGATGTTGTCCTTTTCATAACGAAAAAACAGCGTCTTTTTCGGTGAGCGCCGAAAAGACGATGTTTTATTGTTTCGGCTGTCAGTCTGGTGGCGACGCTTTCGCTTTTCTTATGAAAATTGAAAACCGGCCCTTTATTGAAGCGGCACGATTGCTGGGTGAGCGCGTTGGTGTTAAGCTTCCGGAAAAAACCAGAGAAGATAAACTTTCTGATAAACAACGTGAAGCGGTGAAAAACGCAAATGCTATGGCAGTTGATTTTTTTCACTCTTGTTTGCTGAATACATCTTATGGCAAGGAAGCATTAGAATATTTGGCCAATCGTGGCATAACCGAAACAATAATCAAACAATTTAAAATCGGTTTTGCTCCACAAGCCCCAGACAAACTTTGCCACGCATTGCGTCAACGGTTAATCGACAGTGATGTTCTGGTCAAAGCCGGTTTGGCGTTGAAAACGCAGCGCGGCACTGTTCTGGATTCGTTTCGCAATCGGATAATGATTCCAATAATTGATTTACATAATGCAGTTATTGCCTTTGGTGGCCGTGCGATGAATGATACTCAACCAAAATATTTAAATACGCCGGACACGGAGCTTTTTAGTAAAAAAAACTGCTTATATGCTTTGAATATCGCTCAAACTATGGCTCGCAAGGAACAAAAATTGTTGATTGTCGAAGGTTATTTTGATGCAATCACGCTACATGTGAATGGAATTGAGAATGTTGTAGCAGGAATGGGTACGGCGTTGTCCGCGCGACAGGCGGCGCTGGCAGCGAAAAACGCTGCGACGATCTATTTGTGTTACGATAATGATGAGGCCGGTAGGAACGCCACATTACGCGCTTATGAACTGCTAAAATCGACAGGTGCCAAAGTTCGCGTGGTTGACTTGTTGAATTCAAAAGATCCTGATGAATTTATCCGTGCCTATGGGAAAGAGGAATTTAACAAACAGTTAAATGAAGCAAGAGGAATTCTCGAATATGTGATTGAAACTGTGATTAGCGGAAAAACCGATGATTCACTCGATAGTCGCGTGAGTGCTTTGGAGAACATTCTTCAATTCTTTGGTAAATATGCCCAACCGCTAGAGTTAGAGCAGCAGTTTGCAACTATTGCCAGCCGGTTGCGCTTAGATGAAAAATTAATTCGTGAGGAATTTGCCAAAGTTCGCAAAGTTGCGAACAAACGCCGCAATGTCGGTGATAAAGTGCGAGAGATTGCTTTTGCGCAAATGCCGGAAATCAACGAAACTGAGCGACAATTGTTGCGATATTTCATAGAAAGAGCAACTGTGCGGGCAACTATTTGCCAAAAAAGTGAAAAACTTCATTTTTCTTCGGAAAAAATAAAGGATTTTTGGCAAGCTTTGTTTAATATATATAGCGCAAATAACTCTTTTACCATTGTTGATGCGCACAGTTTGTCCGAAATTAATGCCAATTATTCATTGTTATTGTCAAAAATTTTGCTTAAAGATGATAATTTTGGATCAGAAGACCCGGTATTAGTGGTCGAACAACTAATGGATAGAATCTACGAACAATATTTGGGTGAAAAGTTACGTCAGCATATAATTCACGCAGGAGAGCTGGAAAAGAGCGGCTCAGAGGAATTTCAACAGGAATTGCAAATTGTTGCACAGATCAGTAGTGAAATACAGAAAATTAGAAAAAAATGACCCGCGAGAGGGGTGCGAAGATGGCAGAAACACTGGAAAATACCCAGTTGGTAAATGAAATATTTGAAAAGGCGAAACTTAATAATAACCGTTTAACTTATGATGAGTTAAACGAATATTTGACCGAAGACTTTCCGCCGGAACAGGTTGAGAGCCTTTATTTGTCGTTGAATGAGCAAGGAATCACTTTGGTAGAAACACTGACTGAAGATCCGATGCCTGAGGAAATCGAAAAAATCATCAAAGATGAAGATGTTAAAATTGCTGTGATAGATGTGAAATTTCTGGAAGGAATCAATATCGATGATCCGGTGCGGATGTATCTCAAAGAGATCGGGCGGGTGCCGTTGCTAAAATCTCAAGAAGAGACCGCACTGGCAATTCGCATGGAAAACGGCGACGAAGAGGCAAAGCGTGATTTGGCAGAAGCCAATTTGCGTTTGGTTGTGAGCATTGCCAAGCGTTATGTTGGTCGCGGAATGTTGTTTTTGGATCTGATTCAGGAAGGAAACCTTGGCCTTATTAAGGCGGTCGAAAAATACGATCATACTAAAGGGTTTAAGTTTAGCACATACGCCACTTGGTGGATCCGTCAGGCGATAACCAGGGCGATCGCCGATCAGGCTCGTACAATTCGGATACCGGTACACATGGTTGAAACTATTAATAAGTTTATGCGGGTATCCCGTCATCTGTTGCAAACTTTTGGTCGTGAACCTACCACTGAAGAAGTGTCAAAAGAGATGGGAGTTACTGAGGATAAAGTTCGCGAAATAATGAAAATTGCTCAAGAACCGGTGTCTTTAGAAACGCCGATTGGCGAAGAAGAAGATTCACATTTGGGCGATTTTATTGAAGATCAAGACGCAGTCGCACCGAACGAAGAAGCTTCGTATGTATTATTAAAAGAGCAACTTGGTGAAGTGTTGGAAACGCTGACTGACCGTGAAAAAAAAGTATTACAGTTACGTTTTGGGCTAAATGATGGTAAGTCGCGTACTTTAGAAGATGTAGGGCAATATTTTGGTGTGACGCGGGAGCGGATTCGTCAGATTGAAGCCAAGGCCTTGCGGAAATTGCGCCATCCTACTCGCAGCAAAAAACTTCGTGATTTTCTCGATTGAGTATTGACGAAACATTAATAGTTTATTATAATGATGCCTCGTCGGATGATGATATTCCTCGATAGCTCAACGGTAGAGCACTCGGCTGTTAACCGAGGGGTTGCTGGTTCGAATCCAGCTCGAGGAGCCATTCGGGCCTATAGCTCAGCGGTAGAGCAACCGGCTCATAACCGGTTGGTCCCTGGTTCGATCCCAGGTGGGCCCACCAGAAAATCTTGCACTCGTGTAAACGGGTGTTTTTTTTTTGAAATTTGTTTTAAAAACCACTAGCTATAGTGTATAATATTTTTGTTGTGTACGATATATAGATAACAATACGGTTAAATATTAGGTTGGAGGCAATCATGCGCTGCCCTTATTGTAGTTATTTTGATTCGAAAGTTATTGATTCGCGTGCTGCGGAGGAGAAAAATTCGGTTCGTCGCCGCCGCGAGTGTTTGGAATGTTCACGTCGGTTTACCACTTATGAAACTGTCGACGAAGTACCGTTTCTGGTAGTGAAAAAAGATGGAAAACGCGAACGGTTTGAACGGGCAAAAATTGCCAGCGGGTTGGTACGTGCTTTTGAAAAACGGTCGCTGCCAATTGAAAGCATAGAAAGGTTGACTGATCTTATTGAGCAAGAAGCGAAGAATCGTATTGCTGGTGAAATAACCAGTTCTGAAATTGGCGATATAATTCTCGATCAGTTGCAACAAAACGATCTCGTAGCTTATGTGCGCTTTGCATCGGTATATCAAAAATTTGAAAATGTCGATGATTTTGTTTCGATAGTAAAATCATTACGTAAATGTAAAAAAGATAGCGTGGAGGGATGATGTTTTCGAGAATCAAGAAACGTGATGGCCGCATAGTGCCGTTTGATACCAAGAAAGTATCAGAGGCAATTTTTTTGGCTGCAAAAGCTGTGGGTGGCGAAGATAGTCAGCAAGCGTTAGAGCTGACTCTAAAGGTTTTGGAGTACCTAAAGAACAGATATCTTGGCGAACCATTTACTGTTGAGCAAGTGCAAGATGCTGTCGAAAAAGTTCTTATCGAAAACGGTCATGCTAAAACTGCTAAAGCTTATATCTTGTACCGCGATTACCGTACACGCGTGCGCGAGGGTAAGTCGGATTTAATGGACGCGGTTGCCGAAATATTAGTGGAGACTAACCGTGATAATGCCAATATCTCCAATTCACCGTCAGCGAAAATGCTGCAAATTGCGTCGGCGGCGTCCAGAGCGTTTTATTTACATCGCTTGATTCCGGAAAACATGTCTAAAGCTCATACCGATGGTGATATTCATATTCACGATTTGGATTTTTATGCGAAGACATTGACTTGTGTGCAAATACCGCTTGGACGGCTACTTCATGAAGGATTTAACACCGGCCATGGCTACATTCGTCCACCGAAGCGTCCGGGGTCAGCAACAGCACTTGCTGCAATAATTCTCCAAAGCTCGCAAAACGATATGCATGGTGGGCAATCTTTTGCAAATTTTGATCGTGATATGGCGCCGTTTATGAAAGACGCCGACGAAAATGAAGTTTTTCAGGCAATGGAAGCGTTTATTTATAATTTGAACAGTATGCATAGCCGTGCTGGTGCACAAGTGCCGTTTTCCAGTCTCAATTTGGGTTGCGATACTTCACCAGAAGGGCGCACAGTTATCAAGGGAGTGTTGTTGGCGTACGAAAAAGGTCTAGGACGCGGCGAAAGTCCGGTGTTCCCTAATATTTTGTTTCGCCTAAGAGAAGGTGTAAATTTCAATCCGGGCGATCCAAATTATGATTTATTCCAACTGGCAATTCGTGTGGCATCCAAACGCTTAAATCCGACGTTTAGTTTCATGGATGCTTCCTTTAACGCGCCGTATGGTGATGAAGCGGCTTATATGGGTTGCCGGACAAGAGTTCTTGCAAATATTAATGGTCCGGCAGTTTCTGACGGACGAGGAAACTTGAGTTTTACGACAATTAATTTGCCTCGTGTTGCGCTAAAAGCCAAGGGTAATATTGACGAGTTCTACCGGCTTTTAGATGAAATTTTGTTATTAGCGGCCGATCAATTAAAACATCGTTACGACATTCAGGCGACTTTAAAAGTCAGGGATATGCCATTTTTGATGGGGCAAAAGCTATATTTGGGTTCAGAAAATCTTGGGCCGAACGACAGTATTGAGCCGGCAATGCGTAATGGCACTTTATCTATTGGCTTCATCGGTTTGGCCGAGACTTTGGCTGCACTCGTTGGCAAACATCACGGCGAGAGTGAAGAAGCGCAGATTTTGGGCGAAACTATTGTTAAATATATGCGTGATAAAATCGATGCTATCGCCGCTGAGCGCCATATGAACTACACATTATTAGCCACTCCCGCCGAAGGGTTGGCTGGTCGCTTTGTTAAAATTGATAAACAGGATTTTGGTGAAGTGCCTGGAGTTACTGACAAGGCTTATTATACAAATTCATTTCATATTCCGGTATCATATAAAATCAGCGCGTTTGAGAAGATTCGTCGCGAAGGGGTTTATCACAAGTATGCAAATGCCGGACATATCAGTTATATCGAATTTTCGTCACCGCCAGTGCATAATCAAACGGCAGTTGAAGACTTGTTGCGCCATATGCGAAAGTGCGATATCGGCTATGCCGGAATAAATTTTCCGATTGATTTTTGTGCCGGCTGTAATTACACAGGCGTTATTACTAACGACGAGTGCCCAGCCTGTGGACGGGCTAGCAAACGTCGCATACAACTGGATAAAAATATCAAACGCTATAGTAAAGACATGTAGTTTCCGTTGCCAATTATCAGTTTTGGGCAAAGGTTACTGCTGATAATTGAGAAGGCTGGTTGAAATCATGTCAATTAGGATAGCTGGAATAATTACTGAAAGTGTCGTAGATGGTCCGGGGTTGCGGCTAGTGATATTTTGCCAGGGCTGTTATCATAATTGTCCTGGCTGCCACAATCCGGACACCCATGATTTTTACGGTGGAACTGATGTAAAGCCGGAGCAGCTTTTGCGGCTAATTGATGAAGCACCGTTAATTCGCGGGGTAACCTTTAGCGGCGGCGAGCCGATGCTTCAAGCTGAGCAATTGTTGGAGGTTGCCAGATATGTTAAATTTATTAAGAAGTATGACCTGGTAACTTATACTGGTTTTGTATATGAAGATTTATTGCGAATTGCTGAAGAAAACACCGCAGTAAGCGAACTCTTGCAATTAACGGATTGGTTGATCGACGGGCCGTATATCGAGAAAGAGCGCGATATTTCAATTGCGTTCCGTGGTTCGCGCAATCAGCGCATTATCGATGTGCAGCGCAGTGCTGTTGAGAAATCGACAGTTGTAGTGGAGTTTTGATGTACAAAAAAAACAAGGCGGAATATTTCAAGAAAAAATACAATGAAAAGTACACGCCGAAAATAAATCCCGGTGTAAAGCAGGGTTTTGCACTGGGATTTCCCAATGATTATTATTGCGGTATGTCGAATCTTGGATTACAGGTGATTTACAAGACAATAAATGCTCGGGGCGATACAGCCTGTGAGCGTTTTTTTCTTGAAGACGACGAGCATACTTTGAATGGTCACCGACCACTAAAAACTATTGAAACCGACCGTCCTGTGCGTGATTTTCCACTTTTGGGTTTGACACTTAGCTTTGAACTGGATTATTTTAATGTTGTAAAACTAATTGAACAAATCGGTATTCCGGTTTTTGCGGCTGAGCGTACCGAAAATCAACCACTTCTAATCGGAGGCGGCCCGTGTGCAACTGCTAACCCTGAACCGATAGCGGATTTTTTTGATGTGCTTGTTATTGGAGAGGGCGAGGACGTTATTAATGAAATATTAAACTGCTATTATTGTTGCCAAGAAAAAAAACTGTCACGGTCAGATTGTTTAGTTGAGTTAAATCGAATAAGCGGAGTGTATATTCCTTCGCTATTTAAGTCCGCTGATTGTTTTGGCAAAAATAAATCGATAAAACGCCAAATAAAGCATGATTTTTCAAGTTCTTTGCCGGCATCCAGTGCAATTGTGGCTGAAAACACCGAGTTCTCATCAATGTTTCTATTGGAAATTGCCCGCGGCTGTGGCCGACATTGCCGCTTTTGCATGGCTGGGTATTGCACCAGGCCGCCACGCGTAAGCGATTTTGCGTTACTTAAAACGGCGTTGGAACAGCCGCTGGCGGACAATCTGCGTGTGGGTCTTGTGGGCTGTGCGATATCGGACTATCCACGGGTGGACGAGTTGTGTGAATATTTATTAGACAAAAAAATTAAATTTTCCGTGGCGTCGCTTCGTGCTGATTCGGTAAGCGATGTGATGTTGAAGGCGTTGGCAATCTGCGGACACCAAACGGTTACATTTGCGCCGGAAGCTGGTAGCGAACGAATGTGCACGATTATTAACAAGACAATTACTCATGAACAGTTGCTGTCAGCGGTTGACCGCTCCACTAAAGCTGGGATTCCTAATGTGCGGCTATATTTTATGATTGGGTTGCCGTTTGAAGAGCAAAGTGATATTCAGGCAATTGTTGACTTGAGCAAAGAGGTATTGAAAATCGTAAAAACAAATTCTCCACGGGGGAGATTGACTTTGAGTGTCAATCCGTTTGTGCCAAAACCGAATACGCCTTTTCAACGATTGCCGTTTGCTGAAATTGAAGTTTTGCGCAGGCAATATGCTTTTTTGAAAATTGAAATTGACAAATTGCCCGGTGTGGAGTTGAAAACTGAGGACTTACGCCAAGCGGCTATTCAAGCTATGTTAGCACGTGGTGACCGCAATATGGCAAAATGGATCGTCGAAGCGGCCCAACTGGGTGGGTTCAAAGCTTGGAAGCGGGTGCTGAAAGCAAATGGCGTTAGCAGTAAAAATTTATTGGCGGGGTTTACAGAAATGGAAGTATTACCGTGGAGCCACATTGACTGTGGGGTTGATGACGATTTTTTTACAGAGGAAATTGCCGAAGCGCAGAAACAAAGATATACAGCTATTTGTTATGACGGTTGCAGAAAATGTGGAGTATGTAAATAGATATGTTTTATTTCGATGAAATTGCGGGCGTTAAAATCGGGAAATTTAAACAGTTTACAAAATATGGTATTAAACACGGAATTTCTACCCGAATCGGTGGTATAAGTAACGGTGAGTATTCTTCATTGAATATTGGGTTTTCAGTTGGCGACGATCTTGCCAGCGTTATGAGTAATCGCCGGGCGCTCTGTAAGACGCTTGGTGTTGATGCTGAACTTTTGACAGTATGCAACCAGGTACACGGTAACCGGGTAATTGAAGTTGCGTTGTGTGATGCCGGTAGCGGCGTTAGCTTGATTGGTGGTGATGCCGAGAATGCCGATGCAATGGTGACCAATATTCCCGGAGTGGCGCTTCAATGCGGTTTTGCCGACTGTGTTCCGATTTTGCTGTATTCGCCGGATAAGGCCGTCGTTGCTGTCGCTCACGCCGGCTGGAAAGGAACGGTTACTGGAATCGCTGCTCAAACTGCACAATACATGGTTGATACATATGATTGTGATCTGACTAAGTTAGTTGCCGGAATAGGTCCATCTATCGGTCAATGTTGTTTTGAAGTTGACAAACCAGTTGCCGATTGTTTTTACGAGCGATTCAAGAATAGCAGCGATTTGTTAATCATAAAACAACAAGAAAAATACAACATCGATTTGTGGTTGGCTAATAAGTTACAGTTACTAGAGGCTGGATTGCTTGAAGAAAATATTGTTTGTGCCGAACTTTGTACTTCGTGTAATACGGATTTATTTTATTCGTACCGGAAGGAAAATGGAAAAACTGGACGACATGCAGCAATAATTGCTTTATAAAATGTGATGAGTTTTGTATAATACCACTTATGGAAAATAATATTCGCGACAATATGAAAAAAATTGAGCAACAGATTGCGCAGGCGTCGTCACGGCGTCGTGCGGATAATGGCGCAGTCAAGCTTGTTGCTGTAAGTAAAAACAATCCGGCGGAAGCAATAATTGCTGCTCATGCTGCAGGTATGAATTGCTTCGGTGAGAGCCGGATACAAGAGACGCGTGACAAGCAACTACTAATTCACCAGCCGCTCGAATGGCATTTAATCGGACATTTGCAGACTAATAAAGCTAAACAAGCTGTGAAATATTTTGATCTTATCCAGTCATTAGATAGTGAACGTTTGGCAGATGCAATTGATATAGAAGCCGGGAAAATTAGTAAAGTTCAGCAGATTTTGTTGCAAATCAATATTGCAAATGAACAACGCAAACATGGTGTTGGGATCAATGATTCCTGGCAATTGCTGGAATATTTATTGGCAAAAAACAATCTTGAAGTGCGTGGCTTAATGGCGATAGTACCGTTTTATGATGATCCCGAAGAAGCGCGTGAGCATTTTTTTGAAATGAATATTATTTTTAACGAAATGAGACGGGTCTCGAAAAAAACAAACTTTGATATGTTATCCATGGGAATGTCCGGTGATTTTTCTGTGGCGATTGAAGAAGGGGCGAATGTAGTGCGCATTGGTACGGCACTTTTTGGCGAACGAAATTTGAATTAAATTTGGAGGGATTATGTTTGGAAAATTATGGAAATGGTTAGGTTTGGCTGATATCGAGGAAGAAGTGGTTGAACAACCTGAGCCAGCTACTTTTATGTTTAATAATCCGGCTCCGGTTCGTCAGTTTGAGGTTGAGCGACCAAGTTTTACGGAAAACGAAAAACGTTATTCGAGCATTACTGCAGAAAAAACTGGAGCGTTTAATAGCGTTGGTGTAAACATTGCGGTAATTCAGCCGCAACATTTTGAAGATTCTCAGCGAGCTGTTGATTACATTAAGAAAAATCAACAAGTTGTTTTGGATTGTTCACAGTCGTCGGCAGAAGTTTCACGTCGTGTCATCGATTTTTTGAGTGGCGCGATTTATGCTGTTAACGGAGTGGCCAAGCCTGTTGGCAATAACGTGTTTATTTTTGCACCGGAAAACACTGAGGTCAATTAATAAATACGGATTACAGATGTTTTGAAAGGAATTATGAGCGACAGAGAAAAAATAATTCGCTACTATCGCGCAAACGATGAAGGTGACTTGGCGGCGCGATTGTGTGATTTGGCGGAAGCGGCGATAAAAATGCGACGGTTCCGCATAAGTGAGTTTTTGGATCCAAATGCTATGGATATCGCTGAAACAGTTGCGGCGCATTATGATAAGATTAATTTGCGTGCGGACGGCGGTTATCAGGGGGCGGAGCGAGAACGGGCAGTATTTTCGCATATGGATTTCGCGGCTGCCGACCTTGTTGATAGTGAAATTGTCGCCATCGGCATAAAATGGGACAAACGCTATTATTCGTTAAATCATCGCGATGTACTGGGTGGTTTGCTGGCGCTGGGCGTTAAGCGTGAGATGATGGGCGATATTGTAATTCCGGCTGGTGATTACCAAGCAGTGGTGTTTTTCGAAAAAACTATTGCGAAGTTTGTACTATTGCAAGCTGAACGTATCGGCGGCGCGGTAGTTGAATTGTCAGTAGTCGAAAACATCGACATGTTGCAAAGGGAAGAACGGGTAAAAGATATTCGCGCAACTGTTGCGTCGTTGCGGCTGGATATTTTAGCTGCCGCCGGATTTGGATTGTCACGCACGAAGATGGCCGAAGAAATTGAAGCGCAACGGGTAAAAGTAAATTGGAAAGATAATTCCAATCCGGCAGCGCATTTAAAGCAAGGTGATATTGTTTCGATGCGTGGACGTGGTCGAATGGAAGTTGTCAGCGTCGGCGGTCAAACAAAAAAAGGCCGGACGGTCGTAACGCTAAAACGCTATATTTAGAACCTGTATCGTAGCAGTGATTGTGATATATTTGAAGTAGTAGGAAGGTGACTATGGCAGAAGACAAAAGCTTTCGTAGTTGTATTTTTGGCGGTTATAGCCGTGAAGATGTTAATAATTTTGTTGAGCGCATTGGCAAGGAGTTTGATAAAGTTCAAAAAGAAAACAATGATTTGCGTGATTTGTTGGAATCGATGCGCATGAAGCTGGATTATTATCAGCAAATGGAAAACACTTTGCATAACGCGATATTAGTTGCGCAAAAATCGTCAGAGCAAGTTCGTGAAAACGCAAACAAAGAGTGTGATTTGTTGCGCAAAGAAGCTGAATTGTCGGCGCGTAACGAAATAGCCGGCGCGGAGAGCCGTGTTCGCGAACTAAGCGCTGAGTATTTGCGGTTGCAGCAGGAGGCAGTTACGTTTCGCACCAATTTCAAGGCATTATTGGGTGCACAGCAAGAAGTTATCGAACGTTATTTTAGTAACTAACGCATGGTTGATATCAAACAGTGCAACGGCTATGTAACGCTCAAAATACGTGTTCAGCCCAAATCTTCAAAAAATGCCTTTGTCGGAGAGTTTGATGATGCTTTGAAAATTAGTGTTACAGCGCCGCCGGTGGATAGCGAAGCTAACAAAGTATTGTGCGAGTTTATCGCCAAGCGCTTTAAACTTCCCAAGAGTGCGGTAAGTGTGCTTGTTGGTGAAACAAGTCGCAACAAAATAGTTGCAATAGAAAATATTACTGCCGAAAAACTTCGCGCGGAGTTAAGTATTTAACCCCGCGCATTTTAGTTTAACAACTTGTATTGTCTAGCGTTTTATGTTAATATACTTAACCGTATAAATAAACATTGAAAGGTGATTTAAATGAAAACTACCGTTACTAAATTAGAAAATAACAAAGTGGAAATTAATTTTGAGCTTTCAACTGAAAAATTTGACAAAGTTGTCAATGCAGCGGTTGCAAAAGTTGCTCAGCAGGTTAACATACCCGGTTTTCGCAAGGGGAAAGCTCCTCGCAGAATTTTGGAAAAACATGTAGGCAGTGAGGCGTTGTTGCAGGAAGCCTATGAATTGGCAGCTGTACCGGCTTTTAAGCAGGCGATTATCGATGAAAAGTTAGCAATTGTTGCTCGTCCAGAATTTGAAATGCTTGAAATGGCCGAAGGACAACCTTTGAAATTCAAGGCAACTGTCACTGTTAAACCTGAGGCGACATTGGGTGAATATAAGGCAATAAAAGTTGATTCAGAAGTTAAAGAAGTAACTGAAGATGCTATTGATAAATATATCGAAAACATTCGTAATCGCTTCGCAAACTTGATTGTTTGTGAACCAGGTACTGAAGTTCAAAAGGGCGATACCGCGGTAATTGATTTTGAAGGGTTTGTTGACGGCATAGCATTTCCTGGTGGCGAAGGCAAAAGTTATCAGCTTGAGATTGGTTCGAATAGTTTTATTCCCGGGTTTGAGGAACAAGTTATCGGCGCTAAGGCCGGTGATGTTCGTGACGTCGAGGTCGTGTTTCCTGCGGAGTATCATTCAGAGGATTTGGCTGGAAAGGCGGCAGTTTTTAAAGTTACCGTACATGATGTTAAGCGTAAAGAGTTGCCGGAGTTGAACGATGAGTTTGCTAAAGATGCCAGTGATTTTGAAACTCTTGCAGAATTCCGCGAAGATGTTCGCAGAATATTGTCAGAGAATGCAAAAGTTGCGGCTGAGCGTGAATTTGATAACGCGGTTATCAAGATAGTTCTCGGAAACGCAAAAGTAGAAATTCCGCAAGAAATGATTGAAGATAAGACTGAAGAAATGTTGCACGATTTTTCCCGCCGTATTGAAGGCCAGGGTATAAAAATCGAGCAATATCTTGAGTACACCGGTTCCAACCTAGAAGCGTTGAAAGCGCAATATACTGAGGGCGCTGCTGAAACGCTGAAATATGAATTGACAATGGAAGCGATAGCTAAGGCCGAAAACATTGAAGTGAGCGATTTAGAAATGGGTGAAGAGTTAGAAAAAATTGCCGCCCAACATAAATTGACTGCTGATAAGGCAGCGGCGTTACTACGTAAAAATGGTCGGTTTGAAGAAGTTCGTGAGTCGATATTATTAAAAAAAGCTAAAGATTTTGTTTTAGCTAGCGCAAAAGCATAATAAAGAGGTTATATGTCACATTTTGTACCAATAGTTGTTGAACAGTCCGGGCGCGGCGAACGGTCCTTTGATATATATTCGCGGTTACTTCGCGACCGAATTGTTTTTTTAGGCGGAGCTATTGATGATGTTTCTGCCAATCTGATTATCGCACAGTTATTATTTCTCGAAGCTGAAGCGCCGGACAAGGATATATTTTTGTATATTAACAGTCCGGGTGGCGTAGTGTATGATGGTTTGGCGATTTATGATACGATGAGATACATCAAACCGGATGTAGTCACAATCTGTGTGGGGATGGCTGCAAGTATGGCGGCGGTATTGTTATGTGCTGGAGCCCCTGGCAAAAGGCACGCTTTGCCAAATTCGCGAATTATGATTCATCAACCGCTAGGTGGCGCGCGCGGTCAATCTACTGATATTCAAATTCAGGCCAAAGAAATATTGCGGTTGCGTGAATTAATTAACAAAATCATGTCTGAACATACCGGCAAATCTGAAGCGCAAATTGAGATTGATACCGAACGGGATAACTATATGACAGCACTTGAGGCTTTAGAATACGGTTTGATCGATAAAGTGATGGAAAAGCGGTAAGAATGAAATTTAATGAAAACACGGATAATCCGCGATGTAATTTTTGCGGAAAATATCATTATGAAGTAAATAAGTTGGTAGCAGGTCCGGATGTCTACATTTGTAATGAATGTGTTGATGTTTGTAATGGTATCATAGACGAAGAACGGTTCAGCAACCTGAATAAAACTTCGGCAAAAAAGCTTCCTAAACCAAAAGAAATCAAAGAGATTCTTGATCAATATGTTGTCGGACAACATGATGCCAAGATTGCTCTGTCGGTGGCGGTATATAACCATTACAAAAGAATCGGACATGTCAGTAAGAAAGATAATGATGTCGAAATTCAAAAATCTAATGTATTATTAATTGGTCCAACCGGCTGTGGCAAGACGCTGCTTGCACAATCGCTGGCGCGGATTCTTAATGTGCCATTTGCCATTGCCGACGCTACTACGTTGACTGAGGCCGGCTATGTGGGCGAAGATGTTGAAAACATTTTAGTAAAACTGATGCAAAATGCTAATATGGATGTCGCACGCGCGCAGCAGGGAATAATTTATATTGATGAAATCGATAAAATTGCCCGAAAATCTGAGAATCCGTCGATTACTCGCGATGTGTCCGGCGAAGGCGTGCAGCAAGCATTATTAAAAATTCTCGAAGGTACTATTGCAAACGTACCACCGCAAGGTGGTAGAAAACACCCTAGCCAAGAGTTTATAACGCTGGATACCACAAATATTTTATTTATTTGTGGTGGCGCATTTGATGGTATTGAAAAAATCATCGGAAATCGTACCGGCAAGAAATCGCTGGGGTTTGGTGCGGAAATTGCTGTTGTTAACGAAAAAAACAGCTTCGAGATACTGCAAAAAATAACGCCTGATGATTTAATGCGATATGGTTTGATTCCGGAGTTGGTAGGCCGTTTGCCGGTTTGTGTGCCGTTGCAACCGCTTTCAATAGAGATGCTCAAGAGCATTTTGGTTACTCCGAAAAATGCCATAATCAAGCAATATCAAAAACTGCTTGAGATTGATGGAGTAGAACTGGAATTTGACGATGCGGCCTTAAATGCACTTTGTGCAAAGGCAATCAAGCTTAGTACTGGTGCTCGTGGGTTGCGATCGATACTTGAGAGTATTATGCGACATATAATGTTTGAAGTTCCGTCAATGAAAAATGTGAAGAAATATACTATTTCTGAAGCAGTTGTTAACGGTACTGCTGAACCAAAACTTGAACTACACAAAACGCGTACGGTGAAAATAAGTGAATCAGCCTGAATAGATGCCTCCGGCAAAGCCGGAGGCATTGTTTTTCTTTTTGTTTACAGAAAAATGTGTTAAAATCAACCTGAAATAATATAGCGAGGATAGTGCATGCAACAATTTTTCAAACTACCTAAAGAAGCTATTCAACCAATAGCGGATAAATTCGGTACGCCACTACTGGTTGTGTCGCGTAATCAAGTAAAAGAAAATTATGAATTATTGATGAAACATATACCGGGGATAAAAATTCATTATGCAATGAAATCTAACCCGGATATTAATATATTAAAACAATTGATCGACAGTGGTAGCTGTTTTGACGTAGCATCTGACGGCGAGATGGAGCTACTTGCTGAACTTGACGTGGCGCCGGATCGAATTGTTTACGCCAATCCGGTGAAAACCTGGAACGGCTTAAACACAGCTAAACGAATCGGTGTATATAAGATGACGTATGATTCTGATATTGAAGTGGAAAAGATGGCATCTGCCGTGCCGGGAGCGCAAGTGTTGATCAGGGTTCGGGTGGATAATCCCAAAGCATTGGTAGATTTGAATTCAAAATTCGGTTGTTATCCTGAAGAAGCGCTGTTTTTGATGCGTCGGGCGCGAAAACTCGGATTGGATGTTTTGGGTATGTGCTTTCACGTTGGCAGCCAAACTTTGAGCGTTGATCCATATATTCAGGGAATTGAGACTTGTAAGCGGTTATTCGACGTCGCGGCACTAGATGGATTTAATTTACGAGTACTTGATATTGGCGGTGGTTTTCCGGTTCCAGCAGCAGGAACTAATTTTGACGTGGTAAAAGCTTTTGACACGATTGCTCATGCTTTGGGTAAAAAATTTCCCGCGATCGAAATTTGGTGCGAACCCGGCCGGTATATTTGTGGTACGGCAGTAAACCTTTTGACCAGCGTTATAGCCAACATTATTAAGAATGACAAGCAATGGTATTTTCTCGACGAGGGCATATATGGCAGCTTTTCTGCAAAAATGTTTGATCATTGGGAATTTAGTTTTGAAACCAATACTTATGACCGTCCAGAGGTTAAGGCAACTTTTGCCGGACCGAGTTGTGACTCAATTGATGTTGTGCTGAGCAATGTTAAAACGCCTCGATTGGAAATGAACGATGTATTATTATTTCCAATAGCCGGCGCCTATACGGCTGCCTCTGCCAGTTCGTTCAATGGTTTTCGATTGGCAAAATCTGTCTGTTGGGAGGACATAGAGAATACTATTTAGTGTTCGTTGTTATGAGTAAAGACAAATTTCTGAAAGGCGCGGCAATTTTGACTATTGCCGGTCTAATAGTAAAAGTTATGGGCGCGTTCGGAAAAATTATTTTGGCGCGATTATTAGGTGCTGAAGCGCTTGGATTGTATAATTTTGCATATCCGTTTTATACAGCGGCAATTAGTCTTGCGGGCGCTGGTGTGCCGGCAGCGATTGCAATAATGATTGCTGAAAAAACAGCGATGAATGATCATTATGGTGCTAAACGCATTTTCAACATTTCATTGCGGGTATTGTTTGTATTTGGAATATTGTTGAGTGTGTTGATGTATCTGTTCGCACATTGGGCGATTGAATATGATATTTTACGTGATGACCGGGCCTATTGGGCATTGGTTGCACTTGCACCGGCGATATTGTTTGTGGTAATGGAAGCAGTATTTCGTGGTTATTTTCAAGGTTTGCAAAACATGAAACCAACCGGAATGTCGCAGATGTTTGAGCAATTGTTCCGGGTGGTTTTTATGATTGGCATGGCTGCTATATTGTTGAAATACGGTTTGGAGTATGGTGCCATGGGCGCGAGTCTGGGGGCGGCGCCCGGCGCAGTCGCCGGATTTGTTGTGCTGTTGGTTTATTATTTCAATAAACGTCGTAATGACGGAACTTTGGTTCAGACACATGCGCGTGAATCAGCGTTTGCGGTAATAAAGCGGATAGTAATTCTGGCGTTGCCAGTTTGCTTAACATCACTTATGTTGCCATTTGCCTCCGGGGTTGACGCAGTACTGGTGCCTTACCGGTTAGGTGTAGCTGGTGTTGATGTTGCCCAATCAACCACGATGTTTGGTTATCTGGTTGGTATGGCAGTGCCGCTTATTGCGGGAGTTACAGTGTTGACGCTGTCGTTATCCAACAGTTTAGTTCCGGCAGTTTCTGAGGCGCGTGCGCTTGGCCGCATAGCGGATATTCGCAAAAAAACTTCAACTGCCTACCATATTGCTAATCTCATCACAATTCCGGCGTTTTTTGGACTATGGCTGTTGGCGACACCAATTGCGGTCACGTTGTATAAAGAACCGAATGCCGGGCTGTCGATCGCCATTACTTCTATTGGTATCGTAATGCTTGGATTGCAGAATGTGTCGACAGGTACATTGCAGGGTCTTGGGAAGACGGCAATTCCGTTTATCGCAATGCTGGTTTCGGTTATTGTAAAAATAGTCGTGACCTGGATATTTGTGGCGATACCGTCAATTAATATTGCTGGCGCCGCATGGGCAACCAACTGTGATTTTGGAGTTGCCGCTATAATTAATATGTTATTTATCTACAAGTACACCGGTTTTGGAATAGAGGTTATTAAAACCCTTAGAATAGTTGTTGCTTCGGCGATAATGGGAGCGTGCTCGCTTGGTGCATATAATCTGTTGATGCAGCTGTTTCATGGTCGTGTGGTTCATTCCTGTATATTAGCAATGCTGGTTGGCGGTTTGGTTTACATAGTTGCCATATTTATGGTTGGCGGTATCCGCGGCGAAGATCTCGAAGCGTTGCCAAAATTCGGTAAACCGTTAGCCGAAAAGTTACGTCAGTATAAAATAATTAGAAATTAGTCTATTGTCACACAAAGAAGGTGTCATGTGAAAATTTTCGCATGACACCTTCTTTAACTTTTGAAACTGCTTATCTTATTTGCCCGCTGCCGTTTATTAAATATTTTATACTGGTTAATTCTTTGAGTCCCATCGGGCCGCGGGCGTGTAATTTTTGGGTGCTAATACCTATTTCAGCGCCGAAGCCAAATTCGCAACCGTCTGTAAAACGGGTAGATGCGTTTACATAGACAGCCGCAGCATCTATTTCACGCTGAAACCGTTGGGCGTTAAAGTAATCATTGGTAATAATGGCTTCAGAGTGTCCTGTTGAATATTTGTCAATATGAGCTATGGCTTCATCTACATTATCAACTATTTTTACCGCAAGGATTAGGTCGAGAAATTCAGCAGCCCAATCGTCGCTAGTTGCCAATTTAATTCTATCATTATATTGTTTTGAACGTGCACATCCGCGTAGTTCTACTGCGTTTTCTAACATTGCATCAATGAGTTGTGGCATGAACTTGTCAGCGATGTCACAATGAATTAACAAAGTTTCCATAGCGTTGCACACTGCTGGCCGCGAAACTTTGGCGTTGATAGCAATAGCTAAAGCCATCGTTAAGTCGGCGCTGCTATCGACAAAAGTGTGGCATACCCCGGTACCGGTTTCAATAACTGGTATTGAACTGTTTTCCAAAACCATTTTTATCAGTCCTGCGCCGCCACGAGGGATGACAACATCGATAAATTGATTGAGTCGTAGTAATTCGTGAACGGCAGCGCGGTCAGTGGTCGTGACTAGCTGAATATAATCTTCCGGTAAATCACAGGATGCGAGCGCAGCTCGCATTGCATTTACTATTTCGACATTGGTGTTTATTGCTTCTTTGCCACCGCGTAAAATTGCGACATTACCGGATTTTAAACACAGCGCTGCGGCATCGGCCGTTACATTTGGTCGGGATTCAAAAATAATGCAAATTACGCCGAGCGGAACGCGTACTTTTCTAATTTCCAAATTATTTGGAAGAGTCCAGCCTTCGACAATGTCACCAATTGGATCAGGTAATTCGCTAACCTTTCTTATTCCGTCTGCGATTGCACGAATACGCTGTTCGTCAATACACAGGCGATCAAGTAATGCTTTGGAAAAATTCCGTGTGCGGCCATTGTCAACATCGACGGCATTTGCAGCGATGATTTTTTGAGCATTTGTAATCAAAGAGTCGGCTATGCAATGAAGCGCAGCATTTTTCGTATCTGTACCGCAGATGGCGAGAGTACCGGAAACTTTTTTTGCACGCTGTCCTATCGCGGTTAACTCGAAATATTTCATTTTTACTCCTAAACGATAACAACCATGTTGTCTCGATGAATGGCTTCATGATAATCAACGCCACCCAATATTGCTGCAATATGGTTAATTTTTTTTCCTTTGATTTTTCGCAGCTCGCAGGCTGAATAGTTTATCAAACCGCGCGCTATTTCTTGGTTATCGCTGGAAATTACGCTTACTACTTGTCCGCCTGTAAAATCACCATCGATATCAATTATTCCGACTGGTAGCAAACTGGAACCATTATTTACTATAGCTTCGCCACACCCTTTGTCAACGAAAATTTTTCCGCTGGCAGCTTTGCCAAACGACAGCCATTTTTTGCGGAATTGTAGCTTTGTTTTTTTTGGCAGAAACAGAGTGCCTAGTAATTGCCCGTCCAGTATTGATTCTATAACATTAGGGAAACCGCTATTGGCGATTATGACGGCAACACCGGCATTTACTGCAATTTTTGCGGCTTGAATTTTGGTGTTCATGCCGCCGGTTCCGGTAAATGTTCCGGTGTCGCCGGCCATATTTTCGATTTCAATGGTTATGGTTTTTATTTCAGAAATAAGTTTTGCAGAAGGGGTATTTGAAGGATTTGCAGTAAAAAGTCCGTCAACATCAGACAGAATTAGCAACAAGTCTGCTTCAACAAGCGCTGCAACCATCGCTGACAGGTTATCATTATCGCCGATTTTAAGTTCATCAATTGAAACGGCATCGTTTTCGTTGATGATCGGAATAACATTCATTCGCAATAAAGATAACAACGTGGAACGGGAATTGGCGCATTTGGTTTGCTCTTGTGTATCAGAGCGTGTTAATAATACCTGAGCAACGGTTTTGGCGTATTCAGAAAAAATTTTTTCATAAACGTGCATCAACAGTCCCTGTCCAACTGCGGCAACTGCCTGTTTTTCCGGGATGCTGGTTGGTTTTTCTTTAAGCCCCAGTTTCATCATGCCCGCACCGACAGCACCGCTGGTTACCAGAATTATTTCGCGTCCGGAGTTATGGATATTGCTGATAGCGCGTACCAATCGCTCGATTTTGCCGAAATCAAGCATTCCGTTAGGAAAAGACAGCGAACTGGTGCCGATTTTTATAACAATTCGTCTGGCTGCGACTGGAATTGCTCGTAGCTTCATTTACACCTCGAAATTTTGTTGTATAATTATTTCATTATAATATATTCATCGAGTGATTTGAATAGTTTAGGAGCAAATATGTTTAGATATAGTAACGCGAAGACAGTAGCGCACTATTTGCCGCGGCATAATGCAGATGTTCACAAGTATCAAAGGGGAAAAGTGTTGGCGTGGTGCGGGTCAGACGCAACGAGCGGTGCCGCCACTCTTTGCGCTCGGGCGGCATTTATGTCCGGTGCTGGTTATGTGCAAATGTTTACTGAAGAAAAAGCTGCAAATGCACTCTCTATTAATCTTCCTGAAGCGGTGATCAGCAGTTCGGAAGATGAAAGTTTTTTTGATTGCTTTAAAACTGCGGCGCGGTCTAGTCGGGCTATTGTGGTTGGCCCCGGGATAGGCGTATGTGAAATAAACAGTACGAAACTTGAATGGATATTAAAAACTGCTTTGGTTCCTGTTGTGATTGATGCTGACGCATTAACGATATTGTCGAGCAAAGCTTCAATACTAAAAGACGCTTATACTATTCCGGTAATTACACCTCACAGTGGCGAAATGTCAAAATTAATGGGAGTTTCGTTACAAACTGTTAACGCAAATCGGAGTGAGATTGCTGTTAAGTTCGCACAATTGCATAATTGTGTTGTAGTATTAAAAGGCGCGCAAACGATAATTGCAGATCCTAACGGCGTTGCAGTCATAAATCCGCATTCTAATCATAAGCTGGCGACTGCAGGATCAGGCGATGTGCTGTCCGGAATTATCGCGGCATTACTCGCGCAAGGAATCAATAGCTATTTTGCCGCGGTATGCGGTTGTTTTATTCACGGTGAAGCTGGTGAACTTGCATCAAAAGCGGGGAAACGCAACATAATTGCATCAAATATTAACGAATGTATCGCAAAGACTATTGAAACTATTGAAAAATCTGCAACTAACTGATATCATGGAGATAATATTTTTTTTGTTAAGGAGGGGAATTATTGTATAGAATAATAGTTTTTGTCTTGATGATCCTCCTTGTCCAAACGAACTTTTCTCTAACTCATGCCGCTGTCCACGTTTCAAGTGGCGGAGATGTTTTTGTGACTAAAGTTACAACTCAATCAATTATTGATGTTTCGGGTAATGCCAAGTTGCGTGTTATCCTGGACTTAAGCGGTCCTTATGTATCCGAGTATTCCTGCTCAACCGTTTTTTCTGGCTACAAATCGGTGAGTAGTATTAAATTTGATAATTTGTTATTACGCGCAAGTCTAGATCGAACAGTTCAGCTTGACGGTAAAATTGCTGATACGATGCTTTTTGAAGAAGGGAATGAAACTTTGACGTTGCGGTTGGATTCATCGAACGATAGCTTTGGTGATAGTACAGTAAACGTAATGGCAAGGAGTAGGACAGACCCCTGGCGCATCGTTGTTGATTTGCCGGTACAACCTCGCAGTGACTATGACTATCAGAAAATTGCTCCAGGAATTAACGGAAAGACAATTGTAATTGATCCTGGACACGGTGGAAGTGATACCGGCGCAATTGGTCCAAGCGGCGTACGGGAAAAAGATGTTAATTTGTTGATAGCTTTGCAACTGAAGAACTTGTTGGTAAGCGCCGGAGCGCGGGTGGTTATGACTCGGGACAGAGATGTGGATTGCTCCTATCCGAAAAGTAGCGATGAAGTCGAATTGTCGGCGCGTGTTGCTTTTGCAAAAAAATATAATCCGGATATTTTTATTTCGTTGCATAACGATGCTTATTATAATCGTGCCAGCAATGGCACGGCTACCTATTACTTTGTCAAATCGGAACGCGATGCTCTGTTAGCCCGAGCTATACAGCGCTGTTTGCAGCGAAGTGTCGGTTTGACGGATAAGGGGATAAGAAAAGCAAATTTTTATGTATTGAGAAATACAAAAATGCCGGCTGCTTTAGTTGAGGTAGCTTTTATCTCGAATATAAATGAAGAAAAATTATTAGTTACTCCGATTTTTCAGCAAAAAGCTGCTTTAGGAATATTTGACGGAATAAATGATTATTTTAGTGGTCGCTAGTCGATCATTGGAAAGGTATTGTTAATGAAAAAGCTGTTGGTGCTGTGCGTGATAGTATCTACGTTACTTGTTGCCGGTTGTTTTAGTGATTCAGCTAAAAATGTCGATAACAGGACGGTAAAACCGACGTCTGAGCAAGTGGTCTTGTATTTTGCTACTAAAGATTTGACGAAGGTTGTTGCTGAAAAACGTGAAATAACTCACGATAATCGGGCGATGCAATCTGCAGTCGATTTGTTGATCGCCGGTTCAAAACGTGACGGCGCTCAAAGTTTATTTCCTCAAGGTGTAAAATGTCTGGGAGTTAAGATTGTTAACGGCGTAGCGATAGTTGATTTTAACGATGCCTTAAAGGCAGTGAAGAGTCAGCTTGGTTCAAGCGGCCAGATGTTGCTTGTTGCGTCACTGGCGAACACGTTGACTGAGTTTAACGGAGTGAATGCAATACGAATAGCCGTGAACGGTAAGTTGTTGGAAGTGTTGGGTGAAATTGATTTGAGCGAACCAATCGGCCGTACCGATGATTTAATTGAAAAATAAAATGCAATGATAAACAAATCCGTTCAGAATAAAGGGCGGATTTTTTTATTTTGTCTATTGACAATAACAAAAGATGTACTATAATATGAGCTGTGATTAGCACTCTAAAATGATGAGTGCTAACAAAGTGAATGAAATTATTTTCATAAATTTAAGGAGGATTTTTATCCATGATTAGGCCTTTAGGAGACAGAGTTCTTGTCAAAGCGATGGCGCGTGAAGACATAACCAAGAGCGGTATTGTACTGCCGGACACAGCTAAAGAGAAGCCGTCGGAAGCTGAAGTTGTAGCGGTCGGTACTGGAAAGACTTTGGAAAACGGTACGAAAGTTGCATTGGATGTAAAAGCCGGTGACAAAGTTATTTTTTCTAAGTACGGTGGTACTGAAGTTAAGTTTGATGGCGTAGACTACTTAATTTTGAGCGAACGCGATATTCTCGCGGTCGTTGAATAACACGGAGGAAATTTATAATGGCTAAAATGATATGTTTTGATGAAGAAGCACGCCGCTCGTTAGAGCGTGGCGTAAATGCACTGGCAAACACTGTAAAAGTAACACTTGGTCCTAAGGGACGTAACGTGGTTTTGGAAAAAAAATTCGGCGCACCGACTATTACTAATGATGGCGTTACCATTGCGCGCGAAATTGATTTGGAAGATCCGTATGAAAATATGGGAGCGCAATTAGTAAAAGAAGTTGCCACCAAAACTAACGATATCGCCGGAGACGGCACTACAACGGCTACGATTTTGGCACAAGCGATGATTCACGAAGGTATGCGCAATGTTGCTGCGGGCGCTAATCCGATGATGCTTAAGCGTGGTATTGAAAAAGCTGTAATCGTATTGGTAGAAGAAATTCGTAAAACTGCACGCAAAGTCGAGAGCAAAGAGTCAATAGCGCAGGTTGCTTCGATTTCGGCCGCAGACGAGTCAATTGGCGGTCTTATCGCTGAAGCTATGGAAAAAGTCGGTAAGGATGGGGTTATCACTGTCGAAGAATCTAAGACGATGAAAACTGATATGGAAGTTGTCGAAGGAATGATGTTTGATCGTGGTTATATTTCTCCTTACATGATTACCGACGCAGATAAAATGGAAGCGGTATTGAATGATCCGTTGATTCTTATTACTGATAAAAAAATCAGTGCGATTGCTGATTTGTTACCGACTTTGGAAAAAGTGGTTCAAATGGGTAAAGAATTGCTGATCATTGCTGAAGACATTGATGGTGAGGCTCTGGCTACGCTAGTAGTAAACAAATTGCGCGGAACCTTCAAAGCTGTTGCTGTTAAAGCGCCTGGTTTTGGCGATCGTCGTAAAGCCATGTTGGAAGATATTGCAATCTTGACTGGGGCTAGCGTTATTACCGAGGAACTGGGCCGAAAACTGGACAGCGTTGAGATAACCGATCTTGGCCGTGCCCGTCAAGTGCGCGTTGCCAAAGAAGACACGACTATTGTTGACGGTGTTGGCGCAAAAGACGAAATCAAAAAACGCGTTAACCAAATTAAGGCGCAAATCGAAGATACTACTTCAGATTTCGATAAAGAAAAATTGCAAGAGCGGTTAGCTAAGCTGTCTGGTGGTGTGGCTGTTATCCAAGTCGGTGCGGCTACTGAAGTTGAGATGAAAGAGAAAAAACATCGCATTGAAGACGCTTTGAACGCAACACGCGCCGCAGTTGAAGAAGGCATAGTTGCCGGTGGTGGTGTGACGTTTATCGACATTCAAGGCGCGCTCGACGCAATTGATGAAACCGGCGATGTAATGACCGGTGTAAGAATAGTGCGTCGCGCTATTGAAGAACCACTTCGTCAGATCGCTAACAATGCCGGATTGGAAGGTTCAGTAGTTGTTGAAGAAGTGAAAAAAACTGCCCGTGGCATAGGCTTTAATGCTTTGACTGAAAAATATGTCGACATGATTGCAGCCGGTATTGTCGATCCGGCGAAAGTTACGCGTTCTGCTCTGCAAAATGCAGCTTCAATATCAGCGATGGTGTTGACAACCGAGGCGCTTGTTGCCGATAAACCGGAAAAAGACAAGTCGTCGATGCCGCATCCTGGAATGGGTGGAATGGGCGGAATGGACGGAATGATGTAAGCTTTGCTTACTTACCCGCGATGAATAATATTCATCGCGGGTTTTTTCTTGCTTGTCACAGCATGCTGATTTATAATCAAAACTGAATTTTTGAATGCATGCTGAAAACTCCAACAGGCAAGATGGATCGGCGCACAGCAAAGTAGAAGTGTTCTATTATTTCCCAATGATTTCCCAATAGAAATCAATCGGAATAATATTAGAAAACAATCTTGAAAAATTATTAAGCGTTATATTTTGTAGCGCATGCGTATATATATGGCGTTTTTAATCAGCCGGAGAAAAATATTTCAACTTTTTCGAAATATTTGCATGGAATTCAAAAATATTATTTTGGAGTATTGACGTCATTCAGGATGCATCCAAAACCTTCACATTTGAGTTTTGCGGGCATCTGGAAAACCGGACGACTCAATCTTCATCCGAGTTAAAAATCGTAAAAAATCACTAAAATTACAGTAAAAAATTATCCGTAGCCAGTTAGAATTATCGTCAAAAGCCAAAAATAATCGTTTCCTAAAAAAGAGCGAGCGCTAAATTAGTGCAGCTCATTTTTTATATACCCGGCTACAACTCCCCATGCTCCTTAAAACTGTAGTAACCGCGACATGTTACTATTACATGGTCAAGCAGCTGTATTCCGATTAGTTCACCGGCATTTCGAAGCCGATTAGTTATTTTGCGGTCTTCATCACTGGGAACAAGCTGTCCGGACGGGTGGTTATGCGCCAAGATAATCGCGGCAGCATTCGATAAGATCGCCGCTTGAAACGTCTCGCGAGGATGCACCAGCGATCTGTCCATCAACCCAACCGAGATTATGTTGTAGCCGGTTATCTCGTTTTTGCCGTTAAGGTGCAGAGCAATCAGTTTTTCCTGCGGCGAATCAGTTAGCATCCGTTTGAGAAAGTCGGTAACATCCGCTGGCTTGATAATCGGTTGGGGAATGTAACTGCTGCGGCTTTCTTTCACCAGCCGGACAGCATATTTAGACGGCTTCAAATTAACCTCCATAAGCAAAGGACTGCGACGGGAATACCAATTCTCACATCGCAGCCCTTTTTTAGTTGCAACGGTCAATACAGCACTACCCGGCATTTTGCCACAGTTTTACGCTGCATAAATTACCTCATCCTCTTTGCTGTGCCGGAACACTTTGGTTGTTTTTAGCTTTCCGAACTGTTCTAGCTCATCGTTTGACAAGCCAAGTTTTTTGATTCCGTCGCTGGCGAATGTAGCATATTCGAGAATGTCGATATTCTTCTCTGAAAGATATTTGGCCAGCTTCTTCATGTTTTCCGGCGGGAAAGACCACGATTGTGATGTGCCAAAGTCAAATCGCTGGCCATCGACCGATAGTGAACCATGTTTGTTGACATAATCCTTGAGCATTGTTTTTAGATTGTCTAGCGCCGCTTCCAGCCGTAATGTTTCGATAGCCACAATCTTGGCATCAGCTTCGCTACCGACACTCAGCCAATCGAACTGTTTGCCATGTACACAATCGTGAGCAAACCCGCAATGCAAACAATGGCTGCCGCACTTTGGCTGAAAGACTACCAACGGATCAACATTATTAGCATTATCCCACTTTTCAGTCATTTCCTGCAGCAATAACGCCGTTTCGGTAGCCCAAAGCTTGGCCAGTGATATGCCTTCACCGCGGCTGTAGTTATGGCAGGTGACATTTCGTTGATCGCCGTGTCTGAGGAAGATTAGCTCTGCATAGACTTCTTTGACTCCGGTAAGTTCCTGCAACGCCCAGGCATAAAGCCCAAGTTGGTCATTATCCAACGGATGATATTTGATTCGGTTGGTTTTCCAGTCCAGCAGATGTAACGCGCCATCATCAAAGCTTTTCCAGTAGTCGATAATGCCCTCCACAACAATACTGCCGTCTTTAACCAGCGGCAGGGAAAATGGATATTCCACATTGCCGTGTTGTATTTCGCGAACCGCTTCTTGATTTGCCAGTTCGGCAACACAATCGATTTTGTCGGCAATGCCCTGACTGACAGCCGCATTGGTAGCCGCCAGTCCGATATCCATACCGCCGATAATATTCGCTATCGCCTCATGAACTGCCTTGCCGATTAATAACGCTTCATTTTTAGCTTCCGGACGTTCGAGAATGTATTTGTAGGCATAAGCCGCTTTGCAGTCGTCGAACAGTTTAAGTTTGGAATAGGAGACGTACAGCTTTTCCATTACGCAGCCAGCCCTGCTTCAAGTGCACCCACACCTCTGTATGTGTCCAGCATCCAGGCGTTATTCTTTTTCGATAAGTTGGCTTCAATCTTGGCGCCGGTCTTGAGTTGCAGCAACTCCAAATCGTCCGACCAAGCAGTGATATTGTCAGTTCTCCCCATCAAACTGAGCCGAATAATCCGCCTGCCGCTCTGGCTGGCTTTAAGTTCACAGTTCAAGACGCGAAATTCGTCGGCCAGCGTGTTATCATCCGGTGGCAGAGGGATATTAGCTGGTATGACTTCCGCCAAGTTCGCGGAATAGCTTTCAGCTGGTATGACATTGCCGTTATTATTCAGCCAGTGCAGCAAACGCTCGCCGACCTGCTTACTTGGTTTGAAATATTTACCGTCGAAGATAGAAGTACGGTCTTTGGAAGCAATAGCGGTGTGATCAGCCGACAACTCCATTGCAACGGTGAACTCGTATTCCAAACCATCCCTTTGTACTGGTGCGAGTCCTAATTTCTTCACCAGCTTCTTACCGTTCTCGTCGACCAGTGAATATTCCGTTTTACTGCGGGTAGTCGCGATTATGTGCATATTGGCATTTAGCATCGCTTCGACAAGTGCGTTATGCTTCGGTGTAAATTCCCGCCAGGCTGAGAAGGAGTTGCCTCGGTATTTGGTGTCGGTAGCTTTACCTTGCTGGTCCAAAATGCCGCCTTCGCCCGCCCAGGCATGAGATAAGCTATCGATTATCAGGACCTCGAAGCCTGCTAATTCAGCAGCCTTAATTGCCTCAACATAGCGAAGCGGGTCATAAGGCGGGGTCAATGTAAGAACAGAGTAGTTGCCAAGATTTGCATACAGTTCCGATGAAGAGTGTTCGGTATCGATAACGGCGATTTTTTGCCACGGCGCGATGCCCGATGCAATTAATAACGCGGAATAAGTTTTACCGGAACCACTGGGCCCGGACATCGCCAATCTAAGTTTGGCTCTTTTTCGCTCGGCTGTCTTGAATGTAAAAGTGTTGAGATTGTTGGAATTATTCATGATGTGTTTATCCTTTCTTGACGTCGTTTTTGAATCGTCCTCAGTAGGCGAAAACATGGCTGCAGCCAATTTTGTTCATTGGTGTCAAACCGATTTTAGCCATTTTCATTTTCTGCCGTATTTTCTAGTAAGATACCATACTGCCAGTCCGATTAAGATTACCCAACCCATACTCATATACTTACGCCGCCTTCCCATAGAGAATATCGCGCCAATCGGTTTTTGGCATCGCGAGCATTTGACCGCCAAAGCGTTCGAAAGTTGTGGCGCGTTCATAATTGTTCAATGTTTGGGAAGCGTGGGTAACAGCGTTAATCAGTCCATATGCCGACAAATCTCTGCCCTCGATTAAATGCCGCAGAACACTATCTTGTTCATCGGCGCTAATCAGTAAGCGGGAGGCTAACGCTTCAACAGACTGGATGGGGCTGCATTCGATGCGCCCGTCGCGGGTATCGCGCAGCCGGTTAACGATCAGCTCGAATTTGGCTTTATCGATGGAAGCCCGAACGGTGTCCTGGACTTTCAGGAAGAAGGCTTTGTCATCGGCAGCGATTGTGGCATCGGAATACAATTCGTAGGCATCGCTGTCATTAGCTAACGTCTTTCCAACGTGGTAACGCTTTTGCGAGAAGTCACGGGCAATAAGACCGTTTGTGCAAACCAGACGGTAGACCAGCGGTTCTACTCTTAGACTGCCTAAACCGACTTCGGAGTTTGAAATGACAATACCGGCCTGAACTACATCGCCAGCTGCAACTTCAAGCGATAATTCCTTGTGTATGACTTTGATATACATCTTTTCCGGCGACAAATCGCAGGATATTACTTCGGCATTGCGCATCTGTGCCAGTACCGGCAGCACTGACTCGGCTAAGTCGTAATTGTCCAGCCTGCGGTAACGGTCGGATAAAAATGCTCTGGCGCTGCGATCCATTGTTCTGATCATGCGCCGTTCGGGATGTGCATGCAGCCAGTGGTTGACGTTACGGTCAAGAAGTTCGGGTGAGTGGCTTAACATCGTTTCATAGTATTTCCAGGGGATATCCAGCCGCGAAGCCATTTGCCGGTGGGTGTTCTCGGTGACAACATATTCCTGCGGTTTCATGGCATTTTCAGTCGGCATAAACGTTAACCGGCTGATTGTTTTTGCCGGTATCGATGGATTGATGACCGGCAACTGTTTCGATTCAAAATTCAGGCTGCGGGTATCAACGACATAGTCTTTTTTCTGCAAAGACTGACAGCGCAGTTCACGCGCCAGCTCGGCTAAATTCATCGATTGCTTCATTCTTCGTCCCTCCCGTTCCAATTAAACCAGTCGCGTTTGTCTTTGCGCAGTAGATGATCGCTAACCGCATCAAGTACACGGATCGCGATGGTGAGTAACAGGTTAATCATTGTTTTGAGCCTCCTTCGTAGTAGGTGTCGTAAATGCTTTGCGGATGTTTTTCCGAAAATAGCCGCGGATAGCCGAGGTTGAGAAAGTGGATTAATTCTTGCAAATTGGCAGAATGATTTGCCCGGACGAACAGATGCACCGCTATTTCCGCCCAGTTATCGCGTGTGTCTGCGTCAAAAATCGGCAAATCTTCATTAGCCAGCGCCCGGTTTAGTGACAGACCGGCAGCAATTACATGGTCGTGCAGATTGCGGCGCAAGTCGTAGTAGCGTTTGCGTTCATACTGAAAGTCCGACCGGCTACCGGAACCGGTAATATTGTCGCGCAGGTTTTCCAGCGTCTGTTCGCTCTTGATGACGTGGCGGACGTAATCAAGTGCAACTGTGGTGAAATGAGCAAGTTCACCTGCAGACTTAGCAGATATGTCATTTAGCATGTTGAAGTGCCGTTTGAGAATGGTGTGGTCAAAATACACGCGGTGATCCTCCTTCGGTTGCAGATTCATAATCAGCGGCAGTATTCATAATAGAGCGAGCCGATTTTGTAGATGCTCTTGACGAGCAGATATGCAATTGCCAGCATTATGGTTCCTCCTTTGCATAAAAAAATAAGCCCCGCAACGTGAGATGTTGCAGAGCTTCTATTTATCTTATACCAGAACTAAGGCGGATATTTTGGCTGGCGGCCAAAAAGCAGTCTTTAGATGGGAAAAATGGTTGCCAGCAAAAGAATAACGTACAGTCGCAATAACTATCAGATGCGATAAATAGTAAAATGTTTATTCAAACTGTAATCGTCCCGCGAATATTTGACCGTTGGTAATAATAATACTTGACGTTAAAAATAAAATGTAATATCATCATTCTAAAGTAAATTTTGGACGAAGTGATGAATATGTCCATTTTTAAAACGAAGTGCGTCCGCGTAGCCTTGCTGGCGTTGTTTATGTTCGCGCTGTGTGTGGCAGTTTCGGTAGTCGATGTAGTCGACATTACCGAAATGCTCGATGATGCGTTAGAGGGCCAGTCTGGTTTTCAATTTGATATAGCTGGTTTTGTCAACTTGCTTGTTTTGAGCTGGGTGGTGTTTCTTTGCTTCGTAAAAGCGAATGCGGATATTCTGGCTTCAATCGGCATTGACTCGCGCGTTCGTCCGTGCGTATGCGGTGTTCCGGGTAAAAGTAAATTTGCGTTAGTATCCGTCCAAAAATTCAATAACTAAATATACAGGCTCCGTCATTTGACAGAGCTCATTAAGAGCAGCGTTGCGGCATTTGTCGCGCGCTGTTTTGCGTAATGAGCGATGATGTGACGGAGCTTTTCGTTTTAAATCGCGAGAAGCACAGGGGAGAGAAATGACAGAACAACCACAACCAATTGATAGCGGTCTTGCCGCCTTAATCCTGGTCGCCGGATACCATGGTATCGCCGTTGACGCCGGTAAAATTATCCACGAGCAGGCGGCGCTGGGCGAGCAATTTGATAACCGCAAACTGCTGCTGGCCGCCAAGAAAACCGGCTTTAAAGCCAAAACGACATCGGCGCGTTACGAAAAACTGTCGAAATTGACCGCACCGTACATTGCCGAATACGACGGCGAATATATCGTCATCCTCAAAGCTGAACCGGACACCATTGTCTATTTCCGCCCCGGGTTAACCCAGCCGCTAACCATCCCGCGTGACGAGTTCATTTTGCACTGGAACGGCAGCCTAATATTGCTCAAACCGATGCTGAAGAACACCACCGATAAATTCGGCTTCAGCTGGTTCATTCGCCAGATTATGGAATACAAACGCCACCTGATCGAAGTTATGCTTGCGATGCTGTTTATCCAGCTGATGGGACTGGTAACACCGATCATCACTCAGGTGGTAATCGACAAAGTACTGACCCATAACGGACTGACCACCCTGAACGCGCTGATGTTCGGATTACTGATTCTGGTCGTCGGCGAAAGCTTCCTCGGTTCGGCAAAAACCTATCTGTTTGTGCATACCGCCAGCCGCATTGATGCAGTACTCGGCGCCAATTTATTCAAACGGCTGATGTCCTTGCCGTTAAGATATTTTGAAATCCGCCGGGCCGGAGATACCGTCGCCCGGGTGCGGGAAATTGAAAACATCCGCCAGTTTCTGACCGGTACGCCGTTATCCACATTACTGGATGTTTGTTTTATTTTCGTCTACGTCGCGGTAATGTTCTTCTACAGCGGCGCGCTCACCTGGATTGTTCTCGGCTCGTTGCCGCTGTTCGCCATTCTCTCCGGGCTGGTAACACCGCTGTACAAATCCCGGCTGGAAGAAAAATTCAACCGCGGCGCCGATAATCAGTCTTATCTCGTCGAAGCGGTGAACGGCATCCAGACAATCAAGTCCTTCGCGCTCGAACCGCAGATTCAGAAACGCTGGGACAGTTGTCTTGCCGCCTATATCAAAGCCGGATTCAAAACCGCCAATCTCGCGGGGATTGCCGGCAGTATCGGCCAGGCTATCCAGAAGACTGCTGATATTGCGGTGCTGTGGTATGGCGCGATGCTGGTAATCGACGGCAAACTGACCGTCGGACAGTTAATCGCTTTTCGGATGCTGTCCTCGCACGTCAGCGGCCCGGTATTAAGGTTAGTGCAACTGTGGCAGGAATTCCAGCAAGCCGGAGTATCACTAAATCGTATCGGTGATATCTTCGAAGTCAAACCCGAGAACAACCTGATTAGTACCCAAACCGCAATGCCAAGTGTTAAGGGCGCGATAACTTTTGACAAAGTGCGGTTTCGTTACCGCTTCGACGGCCCGGAAATTATTCGCAGCATGAGCTTTGCCATTCAATCCGGTGAAGTCGTCGGCTTCGTGGGCAGAAGCGGTTCCGGCAAAAGCACCGTCGCCAAATTAATTCAGCGCTTGTACGCTCCTGAATCGGGCAGAATATTGGTCGATGGCGCCGATATCGCCGCGACCGACACCAGCTGGCTGAGACGCAACATCGGCGTGGTGTTGCAGGAAAACTTTTTATTCAACGGCTCAGTGCGTGATAACATCGCCATTCATAACCCGGCGGCCAGTATCAAACAGGTAATGGAAGTTGCCAACCTCGCCGGAGCCCACGAATTTATTCTGGAAATGCCAGAAGCCTACGATACCCAGGTCGGCGAAAAAGGCACGGCGCTCTCCGGTGGACAACGGCAAAGAATTGCTATCGCCCGGGCTTTATTAAATAACCCCAAAGTATTGATACTCGATGAAGCAACCAGCGCGCTTGATTACGAATCCGAACGCATCATTCAGGAAAACCTGAAAAACATCTGCAAGGGTAGGACGGTAATCATCATCGCCCACCGGTTATCGACCTTAAAAGATGCAACCAAGATCATTACCGTCGAAAAAGGCGAAATTGCCGAATCCGGAACCCCGGAAGAATTGTATAACGCCAAAGGAATATTCTGGCACCTGGCTAGCCAGCAGCGGGGTAGTTATGAAATTGTTTAAGCTATTCAAGAGCAAAGACATCGAACACGAATTTTTGCCCGATGCTTTGGAAGTCAAAGAAAGCCCGCCGTCACCGGCCGGGCGGATAATTATCTGGGGCATCTGCATAATTCTGACAATAACCCTGATTTGGGCCTGCATAGCGAAAATTGACGAGATTGCGGTAGCCAGAGGCAAACTCATTCCCGACGGCAAGATCAAAGTCATTCAGTCCGAATATGAAGGCGTGATTGTAGCCATCAACGTTGTCGAAGGCCAAAAAGTCAAAGCCGGACAAACATTGCTCGAACTCGATCCGCTGACCGCCAAGACTGAATATGAAAAAGTACATGATTCATTGCAAATTGCCAAAGCGGAAAAACAACAGCTGCAGAACGAACTAAGCGGCAAACCGAACGCCGCGAATGGGTTGCCGGAAGAATTGCGAAGCTTGTATGCTAACCTCAGACAAGCCCGCGAATTGCAATATCAGACCAAGCGCGAAACCTATGCCCATAATATGGAAGATGCCAAGAACGGCCAACAAAGCGCCGAGTGGTCGTTGAAAGATTCGAAACGGCATTATGAAATAATCCTGGTCGAAGAAGCCGACCGCAAGAATCTCGTACAAGCCGGCGGAATATCCCGGGAAGATTATAACCGCAAAGAACGGGAACTGTTCAGCGCCGAGAATGATCTGGAAACCAAACGCGAAGCGGTAGAACAGCAACACGAAAAATATCTCGGCGCGGCAAAAAGCTACGAGCTGGTGGAATACGAACGTCAGGCCGAATTGCTGAACGCCACTGCCGAGAAAGAAAAACAAATTATCGAATTAACGTCTCAATTTATCAAAGCCAAGAAAGCGCTGGAGATGACCAAGCTGACTGCACCGGTAGACGGCGAAGTACACGGTATGGTAGCGACGACCATCGGCGGTGTGGTCAAACCGGCTGAAGTGCTGATGACCATCGTGCCGGAGAATACGCCGCTGATTATCGAAGCGACCGCGGACAACAAAGATATCGGTTTTATTGACGTAAACTATCCGGTGGAAATAAAGTTTGACACCTATCCGTTCCAGCGCTACGGGGTGGTTAAGGGCAAAGTATCCTTTGTCAGCCCGGACGCCATCGAAGACGAAAAGCTTGGGCCGGTGTATAAAATCAAGGTAACGCTGGATTTGAAGACCATACCCAGAACGATTGAAATCTATCCCGGTATGGCGGGAACAGTGGAAATCAAGACCAACGAAAAACGGGTAATCGACTTCTTCCTCGATCCGCTGATCAAGTATGCGGATGAGAGTTTGGGGTTACGCTGACGCTACGTCGGTAGAACAAGTTTGCCTGGAGTACGGCGCTTGACCTTTTGGCTACTTTTGGGTCAAGCTAAAAGTATGCTGCGAAAGCAGAAAACGGCTTTTCCGCTCATAGCGTCTTGCTTTTTGTCTTGATACAAAAAGGAAGCAAAAAAATCAAGCGCGGTACGGCTGCGCCAATTGTTCTAATGCTTGCTCGCGGCAAACGGCAAACTCACTGCGTTCAGACATGCCGCTTTGCTGGTCGCGAGCTTCGCAAAGAACAATATTATGGCTCGCCGTAATGCGCCTATGAAACGGTGGAAAAATATTTTAATGGAGGCTAAATATGAATTGTTGTAAACTAAAGATATTGATTCTTGTGAATAATTAGATAAGGTTATGGATTTGGGAGGAAAAGAATGGAGCAACAGAAAATTATTGTCGAAAAAGAAGGGGAAACAACAACGAATAATCAGAAAATTTCTGCTAAGCGAAGCGCTATAGAATACTATTTGTTGAGCATTAGTACGATGTTATTAATTTTTGTATCACGCCAAGGCGGAATAATCATGTTCGGAATATTTAGTCTAGTTATTATTGCTACGTTGAGGCTTTACATATCAATAAGAGTTGAAGAGGTTAATCTCAAAAATTTTGTACTTGGCAAGAATGTCGCAACATACTTTGCAGCTGTGTTAATGCTGCTAATTGTTATTAAGCAGTATATTTCGATTGGAGCATCTGGTTTAACGCAAGAAAATCTGGGATTGTTGCTAAAAAATTCTATAGTCTTACTGGTAACTTTTGTGATTCTATATATGTTGGCTGTATGTCACGAGAAATTGTATCGAGGAATACTTTTCGGAGCTTTCAGGAAACGTTATCCGCGGTTGAAACTAATTTGGGTGTTTCTTATTATTTTTTTCTTTGAGTTCATATTGATTCAAATCGATGGCATTGGCTGGAAGCCATATATTATTTGTACCGTGTTGCTTGGAATATTTGCGATTAGGAGATGTTATTTTAGTAAATACAATTATGTTTACAATGCGACAACTTTTGCTTTTCTATATTGCACATATTGGTTACTACTAAACAAATTTCCAGAAGCACTTACGTTAAAATAAGGAGAAAATTATGAGCGTAGTACATTCAAATTATCACGGCAAAGAAAGCACTTATTCAGCAGACAGTGCAAAAGATATTGAAAGGGTCAAGGAAGGGATTGCAATTGGCATATTGCAAGAAACATCGGCATCAATTGCCGCAGTAGCAGTAAGCGTCAGCTTTTTGTTGCAAAGTTATGGTATTGGAATGAACCGATCCGGTGATATTGCCGTTGTACTCGTTAATTATGCAGCAGCAGCATCGGTTTATGCAGTTCTTGGATTATCAGTAGCTAAAGATAGCGTTTTGAAAGCGCTCACGGCGTCAGTTGCCAGGCTTGGATTATCAGGTGAGTTTTTGTCTGACTTAATAGAATCCGTTGACACAGTTACAACGGGAATTACTTGGTGGATTGAGGATAATCCAAGTCCCAATCCTAACCCCCACGAATCACCCGGATACGACGATGATTATAAGAATTATTTCAATTGTAAGCAGCTTGCGAAAGAATGGGCGTCATCAAAGAATGACCCACTCGCTTTGGATTTAGATGGTAACGGAATTGCTTTTACAAAAAATAGCGCATATTTTGATTTGGGAACAGATGGTTTTGCCGAGCGGGCAACATGGATTGGCAAAGGCGACGGGCTATTAACGCTGGATATTAATGGTGACGGGAAAATCAATAACGGTAGCGAGCTATTCGGCGATGCTATGAAGAAGAAGGATGGCACGCTAGCGAAGGATGGGTTTGACGCGTTAACAGACTATGATTTGAACAAAGACGGAAAAATCGATGCCAATGATGAAATTTACTCTAAACTAAAAGTCTGGGTTGATGCAAATGGCGACGGGATAACTGATGCCGGAGAATTAAAAACGCTGGCGGAGTTAGGGATAAAGCAACTTAATCTGGGTAATACCGTGGTTAACGGCGCCGATTAGCCAACTGGGGAAGCGGTTCGCAAGCAGGGGACGTTTGTTTGGGAGAGTGGTAATGTTGCATGGCCGAATGCACGGTATGGTTGCCGGATATTCGGGCGTACAGAAGATATGAACGGAAAATGTTTCGCTTATTGCGCCTTACTTTTGCCTTGACACAAAAGTAAGCAAAAAGTCAAGCGCCGTGCTACAAACAAAGTTGTTCTAATGGTTCATTTGCTACAAACGGCAAACTCGGTAGTACTCAACACTGTCAGATTGAGTACTGCCTCATACATGCCGCTTTGCTTAACGCAAATTTCACCAAGAACAACTAATGTTTTCAGCAATGCGCGAAGGGAACAACGAAAAATACTGAAATTTGGAGGTCTAAGGAGTTCAAAAATTAATGTGGAGAAATATATTAAGGGAGGAGTCATTTGTGGAAGACAAAAAAGTGTTAATAAAAAGGTTGTTACAGATTTTAGCTAAGTGCTGGTTGTTATATTTGATAGTATTGTTGGTAGGTGTTTTTCCAGAAATCATTTTAGAAAAAACAGGTCTTGCCTCGAGAACGTTTTTTTCTGCAGATATTAGATGGATTTATGCCGCTTTTGCTTCGATTGTACAGTTCTACTTGCTGATTAAATGGACAAGAGATGAGGCAAACGGCAGCGTTGCTAAAGAAGGCACTGGGAAAAGCGTTCATCAAGGAAAGCTATATTGGTTGAAAACCGTAAGCGGGGTAATAGTTGTCGGATTTATCGGTATAATTATTCCTGTTGTTTACAATGTCGGATTTACGCTACCAGTGATTATTCCGCCCGCTGCTGATATGAGAACCGTTCAGAATATCGCAAGTTTTATTGTGGCCTATTTTAATCAAGCCGGGATGCTATTCTTTTTGTTTAACAGAATTGTGCCTGATAATCAATGCTGTTTATCTTTTATATTAAAAGATAAACTGTTTTTGCTGGTAATATCGGTTATTGCTTTGGAAGCAATGCCGCTTTCTATATTAAGCGATGATTTCATTTCAATTGCCTTGTTGATTTCAATATATTTGGCTGTTTGGAAAAAAGGATGTACGGCTAAGAATATTTTGGTATTACATTTGATTTTTGTTTTGGTAGCGAAATCGATACATTTTTGCTCTTTTCCTGTATGGAAATAAATTTGTGGAGGTGTTCTTCTAATGGCGATTGTATGGTGTTGGGAAACGACTGATGAAGGGAAAAAATTAATCGATTCTTCTATGAATGTAATAAAATCATGGGCGTGGGATATTGGTGAAACTATAGCGGTTGAGGCTGCAATAGCAAAATTTGTTTTGATGCTTAAAGGGAGCGGCTGGCCAACTGCATACGCTGCGTCTATGGGAATGGTTTTGACAGTATCTTATAAGGCGAAAGGGATTGCCGATGATGCAATTATGACAAAGGAATTAGCTTTTTCCTGGTTAGATTACCTGTCTGAACTTATGAACTACAAGGGCACAGAAATTCCTGTTGATCCAAGAATGCCAAGAGAGTACAGGGAATTATATGCTGCGTATTTTGCAGCTAAAAACGATCCTATCGCTCTCGATTTAGATGGCGATGGTGTAGAATTTGTCAAAAGTGGCGCATATTTCGACTACGACGGTAATAAATTTTCAGAAAAAGCAACATGGCTCGGCAAAGATGATGGTTGGTTAACCCGTGACGTTAACGGCGACGGAACTATCAACGATGGTACCGAATTATTCGGCGACAGTATGAAGAAAAAAGACGGCACATTGGCGAAAAATGGTTTTGATGCGTTAGGCGAATATGATGATAATAAGGATGGCAAGATTGATTCAGCTGATGCCATATATTCACAATTGCGCGTTTGGCAGGATGTGAATGGTAACGGAATTTCAGATGCCGGGGAATTGAAAACTTTATCCGAACTCGGAATTAAGCAGCTTAATTTAAATAAGACTGATGTTACTGGTGCGGAGCAGACAAATGGCGAGTCGGTACGGCAACAAGGTTCATTTGTCTGGAATAGTGGTGTAACTGGACAGATGAATGGCTATGTTGTTAATCGTGAAGCTATTGATTCAAAAGAAACCGAACTTCTTCCGGTGCCGGATGATGTTAAGGCGTTGCCGGATGTGCGCGGCTGGGGGAATGTGCATTCCTTGCAACAGGCGATTGTTCGCGACGCCAGTGGCGAGTTGAAAGCGCTGGTTGTTAGTTTTACCAACGCCACCAGTAAAACCGAGCGCGAGCAGCTGGCAGAAAAGATCATGCTTAAATGGTGCGGAACCGACAAGGTTGATCCGAACAGCCGCGGCGGGTATTTTGACGCACGCCAGCTGACGGCGTTGGAAAAGTTATTTGGCGAACCGTATCTAGGAGGACACGGCGCAAATCCAAACCAATTTCAAGCGCCGATTTTGAAGGAAATATACAGCAAGTTAACTGATGAACTGTATTGCGAATTGCTGATTAAGTCAACTGCATTGCAATTCATCATCCAGCCGACTGTTGATGCCAGCGGTAAGGTGAACGGCTATAATCTGGACTACGCCAAACAAATGCTGGACGGAATCATCGCCATTGATTCAACTGCCGGATTGGAGTTGCTTGGTAATTATTGGCGGGTGGCGAAGTGTTACGGATTTGCAGATGCTATAAATTCAGAGTACGAGAAGTATTTGGATTTTTATAGTTATTACAGAGAAAAAGGCGCAGAATATGCATCGGTATTTGTGGTTTTTGGAAATCAATCAATAGCAGATTTACCAATAATAGGTAGCGCGGGAGAGGATGTTTTGATCGGCACTAGCCAAAACGACAAAATTTACGGTTTGGTTGGAAACGATACGGTAACCGCCGGAGCAGGGGATGATTTGGTCAACGGCGGAGCGGGTAATGATGTAATCGTCGGTGGTATTAACAACGATATTCTCAAAGGCGGCGACGGAGATGATGTAATTTATGGCGACAGTGAGACCGGAGCGTTTGACGGGATGGACGGAAAT
>JBAYGT010000010.1:0-77870 GCA_041666525.1 Negativicutes bacterium | reverse complement strand
GCGGGAGTATATGCCGGCGGATTGACTGGCGCATTAGCCGGATTAAAGAGTGCGAACTATGTGTTGACTGCTATAACTGGAGATCTGACGCTTAACAAAGCACCGTTGACAATCACTGCGAACGCTGCTGCAAAAACTTATGGTGATGCCTACACGTTTGGCACAACGGCGTTCACTACAACGGCATTGAAAAACAATGAAACAGTAGGCAACGTAACATTGGCAAGTGCTGGGGCTGTGACTGATGCGAATGTTATTGTGGATGGCGGTTATGCAATAACGCCGTCAAGTGCGACCGGCGGAACCTTTAATGCCAACAATTACACGATAATCTATTCGACATTAGGAACATTAACCGTCAACCCGGCAGCGTTCACAGTAACAGCGAATAGCGATACAAAAACATATGGCGATGCTTATGTGTTTGGTACAACAGCGTTTACCACAACGGCGTTGAAATTGGGACAGACAGTAGGCAGTGTAACCCTGACCAGCAACGGAGCGGCAACCGGTGCGAATGTAACTGCCGGTGGTTATGCAATAACCCCGTCGAATGCGACCGGAACATTCAATGCCAACAATTACACAATAACCTATTCGACACTCGGAACGCTGACGGTAAATAAGGCAGCGTTCACAGTAACAGCGAACAGTGATACAAAAACATATGGTGACGCTTATGTGTTTGCTACAACAGCGTTTACCACAACGGCGTTGAAAAACAATGAAACAGTAGGCAATGTAACGTTGGCAAGTGCTGGGGCTGTGACTGATGCGAACGTTATTGCAGGTGGCGGTTATGCAATAACGCCGTCAAGTGCGACCGGCGGAACATTCAACGCCAACAACTACACGATAACCTATTCGACACTCGGAACGCTGACGGTTAATCGGGCGCCGGTTACGATCACGGCGAGCGATGCTACAAAAATTTACGGCGACTTCTACACGTTAGGAACGACGGCGTTTGCGGCGAGCGGATTGAAGAACAGTGAGACGGTTGGCAACGTAACATTGACAAGCGCTGGTGCTGCAACTGATGCGAATGTTATTGTAGGTGGCGGTTACGCAATTACGCCGACGAATGCAAGTGGCGGAACGTTCAATGCCAACAACTACACGATAACCTATTCGACGTTAGGAACCTTGACCGTTAACCCGGCAGCGCTGACAGATGTGAAAGCAACTGATTTTAGCCGTGTATATGGTGATGCTAACCCGGTGTTAACCGGCACTGCCAGTGGCTGGAAACTAAGTGACACTGACAGCTTGTTAACCGGATTTACGACTAATGCTAATTCAGCCAGCGACGTTGTCGTGGGTGGTTATTTGATAACTGCTACGAACGTTAGTGCCGGAGCGAACTATTCGATTGACCCTGCGCAGACAACAAACGGAGCGCTAATGATAACCCAAGCACCGTTAATAGTCACAGCAGATAGTCTTAGCCGGATATATGGTATTGCCAATCCGACGCTTACCGGAACGATAACCGGGTTTAAGAATGGTCAGGACAGCACAGTGTTAACGACTCAGCCGTTGTACGCAACAACTGCAACCCCGGCTACACCGGCAGGCATTGTACCGATAACCGCCAGCGGTGCGGCCGCCCAAAACTACAGCTTTAGCTACATTGACGGAACATTGACGATAACATATGTTGGGCCTACACCGGAGGAGCGGGCGGCAGAACAAGCCCGGCAGGCGGCAATTAACGCCGCGAACAACGCCAATAACAATGCTAACAATACGACGAACCAAAAACAGATTGCTAATGAGCGGACAGCGCCGGTTGGAAACAGCGGGAATACCGGAACGGCAAATGCAGCAGGGGTTACCGGAACGGGAGGCAATCAATTGGCGGGCGGGTTGGTGACGACAACAACTGCACCATATGGTGCAAATGGTAGTTACACTGGTACTGACACAAGTACAGGAGCAGGAACGGGTACAAGCACAGAAACTGGAACTGGTAGCGTTAGCGAGAGTGCGAACACAAATGCAGCCAACGGCATAACTATGCTCGATATTGCACCTACATCCAACGGAGTGAGAGTATTGGCAATAGCAGAGGTTAATACAGTAGTGACGCTGCCGGAACCGGTAAATTCTGTTGACTACTTTGTTCGCGGCAACGCGCTTGCTAATAACGGGAACAACGCAGCAGCAGTGGCTGATTACAGCAAAGCACTGGAAGAAACGCCGGAGTTTGCGCAAGCCTACTTTAACCGTGGATTGGCGAAAGAAAATTTGAATCAACGCAGTGAGGCGCTGGCTGATTTCCGCAAAGCCATATCAATCGAACCGGGATTGATAGAAAAATTACCGGCAAACATCAGGGCACAGTTATAGTTACGAGCGGTTAACTTCTATGGCAAATTGGGTTATTCCGAGGCAGTTGAAGCTAAAGTAAATAGCTAGTTGATGTCATGCAGCAAGGATAGAGGAGAGAAGTAGATTATGCACAAATTTTTCGAAAAATTTTCAGAAATTATGGAGCGGATTCTTACGCCGATTGCCGAAAAGCTTACTAAACAGCCGCATGTGTTGGCGGTGCGTAATGCGCTTATGGGCACAATTCCGATAGTAATAATTGGCGGAGTTTTTCTGATTCTGGCATTTCCGCCGGTTGATCCAAAGGAAATCGGCGCTGATCCCAATTTCCTTCAGCAATTATTGCTTATTTGGTACAATTGGTCACAGGCAAATATCCAGACGCTGTTGGTACCGGTAAATATGTCCATGGGACTGATGGCGGTGGTTGTCGCAATCGGAATCGGTTATCATCTGGCGACGATATACAAGCTTGATCCGCTCTCTGGTGCGGTGTCAGCGTTAATCTCTTTTCTGGTAGTTGCCGCACCGACTGAATCCGTGGTTACGCTGGAATTGCTAAAATCCGGGAAAACGGTTGAAGAAATTATTAAGTACAGCCATGGCGCAATGCCAACGGTTTTTTTGGATGCCAAAGGAATGTTTGCAGCGATGATAATAGGGCTGCTGGCGGTCGAAGTGGCAAAATTCTGCAAGCAGCGCAAGATAACCATAACGTTGCCGGAAGGCGTTCCGCCGGCGGTCGCACGTTCGTTTGAAGCCTTGATTCCGACAGTGTTCACTGTTATCGTATTCTATTGCATCAGCTTGGTGTTGCAAGCTGTCTCCGGGTACCTGATTCCGCAGCTTATCATGAAGGCCTTTGAACCACTGGTTAGTGCTTACGATAGCGCGCTGAGCGTGTTTATCTGTGCGATGTTTGTGCAACTGCTGTGGTTTGTTGGATTACATGGCGCGGCGATTGTCGGTAGTATTACCCAGCCGTTTTCCGATATGAATTTATTGATGAATGTTCAGGAAAAAATGGCCGGAGTGCCGATGACGCACGTTTACACTACACCGCTATGGGCGATGTATGTGGCGATTGGGGGCTGCGGGGCTACTTTGGCGTTATTGATATTACTGTTGCGCTCGCGCTCTGAACATTTAAAGGCGGTCGGTAAAGTTGCGCTATTGCCGGGAATATTTAACATCAATGAGCCGATAATTTTCGGTGTACCGATGGTGCTCAACTCCTATATGGCGATTCCATTTATCCTAGTGCAGGGAATAAACGGCGTGCTGGCATTTTGGGCGACTAAGTATGGCTTGATTGGAAAAGCTTTTGTCAATGTTCCCTGGACGATGCCGGCGCCGCTCGGTGCGTTTTTCTCGACATTAGACTGGCGTGCCGGTGTGTTTGTGTTACTGCTAATAGCAATGGATTTTTTCTTATATCTGCCGTTCTTTAAAATGTATGAAAAATCACTGTTGAAGCAGGAAAGCGCAGGGTAGCAAATCAAAAAGCCGCAAGGCTGCAAAGGATAATTCTCCTTTGCAGCCTTGCGGCTTTTTTAATAAATACAGCTACTTGATTATCTTCCGTTTGTTGTATCCCCGCTCGTCGTACGGTTGCAGTTGTTCCAGCCATTTATTTTCCAGCGCTTCGAGCGCGGCTTTTTTGTCGAATGCCGGGTCGTGGTTTTCCTTTAATTTTTCCAGAATTTCGAATTCAAACGCCGCTTCGCCATACTCGTTCCAGTCGGCTTGCAATGCTTTGTTCATGTGCCCGCCCATTTGCAACTGAAACCGTTTGCCGTTGATGGTTTTCAAGTCGGTGGCGGCAACCATCAACATTTTATTGTTAGCAGTATTGTGAATCCGGTAGATTCCGGCTTCCAGCGTTTTTTCTTTATATTCACGGGTTAGTTCTTTTTTTCTGTTCATAGTTGTGTTGTTTTCTCCAGTTCCAATTTTTTGTTCGGGTTGCTTGAGCCAATATTGGCTGCCGTCCGGTTTGCGTTCCAAAAATCCGTATTCAATCAGATAACGGCGGATGCTGGCAAAATCCGGATGTGCCAGACGAAGTATTTCGTTCACTTCTTTTTCGCTATAAATCCGGCTGTCTGAAAAGCGCAAGACCAGTTGTCGCAGTACGATTAGTTTGAATTTTTCTTTCATCGAAAAAGTACTTATCCGCCCGGACGGGCCGTCGGGGAAATAAGTGTTTAGAACCTTCGCCGCCTGGGCGTCGGTCGTATAGTAGCGGTCGTCGATTTGTATGGCGGTACTGTGCGGCGTGATCAACGCTGGTTTGCCGCTGTGTTCGTTAAGCAATTCCATCAGTGCCAGAAACAGTTTTGCCTGACGCTCTTTTTCGCGGAAAGCGAAGCGGTGATTGCGGATAGTGGAGCCGCTACCGATGCCTAACCGCTCTTGAATTTCAGCGTCGGTTGCGCCTTGGTAGAATAATTTCAACAGGTTACTTTGATGCTCGGACAGGCCGGAAGTTTTTTTGTCGGTAGCAACCAAATATTCAAATACCGAGCCGTGTTCTTCTTCAATGTGCAATTTAATCATTCGTGATGCTTCATAAAAAATTGTTCCGCACTGATAGATGATTCCTTTTTCGAAAACGTCGCCGCATAACAGACAGATATAACAATCGGGTTTCTCGCTGTAACCAACTTTAATTTCGGCAAGCGGCGCTTCTAGCAGTTGGGTTTTTTGAAAAAACACAAACAAATCTCACTTTCGTCTATAAATATATAGACATTGTAACATACTTGTCGCGAATTGCAACTTGTGCAGTGCAAAACAAAAATAAAAATTGCTGCAGGAAAAATTGAGTCGCTGTCGAAATATATTAATGACAAGAATCACGGAACAAAGCGAGCAAGAAAGAGACCGATGAAAATAATAGCGATTTCCAAGCAGCAAATGCGCCGGTTTATGTTAACGCATCAAGGGTTGTTATTGCCAAATGAATTGAAAAATCAATTGGATATATGCGGATTTATCAAGCGCGTTGGCTGTATTCAGTTTGACCCGCTTAATGTTGTCGGCAGAAACCCTGATTTGGTATTACAGGCGCGAATTACCGGGTACAGAATCAATGATATTGAAACTTATCTATATGAAAACAGAGAATTAATAGATATTTGGGATAAAAACATGTCCATTTGCTGCACGGAAGATTGGCCGTATTTTTCTCGTTTTCGTACAGCTCATCAAGAGTGGTGTGTTGAATATTCAGATAAAATAAAAAAAATCAGAGACTACTTATCTGAGCATCCCTGGGCCTGTTCTTCCGATTTTACGATGGAGGAGAAGGTAGGCTGGCATTACGGTCCCCAGCGTTTTGCTAAAGCCGCGCTGGAATGTATGTGTTACGCCGGGGAAGCTATCGTTCATCATAAAAAAGGAAACCGCAGATATTACGGGCTTGCAGAACGGTATCTTCCTCGAGAAATATTCTTGAGAAACGATGTCAACGAAACAATTGAGGAGTTTTATCAGTGGGCAATGTTGCGCAGAATTAATAGCATAGGCGCACTTTGGAATAAAGCAAGCGACGCCTGGCTGGGAGTTAGCGGTCTAAAAACTAACCATAGAAATGCAGCCTTTGCCGCGCTGGCGGAGAAAAACAAAATTACAGAAATACGAGTAAATTGCCTGAATGTACCGCTATATATTGCCACGGAAAACCAGCATTTGCTGGAACAGAATGATATAGCGGTTGATGATAGCAATAAAATTGCAAGTATTTTGGCGCCGCTGGATAACTTAATTTGGGATCGAAAGTTAATTGGACAGCTATTTGATTTTGAATATAAATGGGAAGTTTACACCCCGGTAGCTCAACGTAAATATGGTTATTATGTGTTGCCGGTGTTGTACGGCGACCGGTTCGTAGCTCGTTTTGAGCCTGGACAGGACAAGAAAACCAAAATGCTGATTATAAAAAACTGGTGGTGGGAGCCGGATGTTGAACAAACTGCGGAACTTCATGCTGCGTTACAAAATTGCTTCAGAAAATTTCTTGATTATTTGGAGCTGGATGCTATTCATATTGATAAGAAAATTCAAAATAGAAACCAGCTGGCGTGGCTGACGAAAATTCGATAAAAAATCATTATCTAAAATTCAAAAAAGACAATCTGCGTACTTGATTTTTTTACCCGCTGAGAAGGAAATTGCTATGGCAATCAAATGTACGAATATACAACTTGGACTTGGCTTAACTGCGATAGGCAGAAAATGGGGATACAAATCATCGACGGTTCCTGATGAAGCCACGGTGCTGCGGTTTTTGCGTGAAGCCTATGTTTCCGGTATTAAATTTTTTGACACGGCTCCGGCTTATGGCTCAAGTGAGACGCGCTTTGGTAAGTTTTTAAAAACGTTAAGCAAAGAACAGCGGCAGGGTATTATTGTTGCGACAAAATTCGGAGAGTTTTTTGACGATGAAACCTTGTCAACCTATATTGATCATTCCGAAGCGGCTCTGTGCGGAAGCGTCGATAAGAGCATAGAAAAACTGGGAACGATTGATATTTTGCAGTTACATAAAACTAGTCCGGCGGTATTAAGCAGCAAAGACTTGTTTAACGCTATGCAATATGCAAGACAAAGGGGAATTCGTGTTTTTGGCGCAAGTATCAGTGACGTTGAGTCGGGACGAATTGTTTGTGAAGGTGATATTTTTTCAGTAATACAATTTCCGTACAACATGAGTTCCGATTATTTGGAAGAAATTATGTATTTAGCCAAAAAAAGAAATAAGTTCGTCATTGTTAACCGGCCATTTAATAATGGTGAAATAATGTATAAAAACGGTGAGCAAACAAAGTCCCGGCTCATGGCGGAGGCGTTTAGATTTATCGTGAATAAAGGCTTCAATGGAGTAATTCTTACCGGAACAAAGTCGGGCGATCATTTACAAGAAAACATTAAGGAATTTCAAAAAGTACTGAAGGAATAACGCGTTGAAGTATAATAAAAAATCAATGCCTGAATTTCGGCGGCAGCTTGGTTAACAAGATAATATAATTGATGTGCCGAATGTATATAGAAAGAGTGATTATATTGAAATACAAATTAGTTGCGATTGATCTTGATGGGACATTACTAAACAATGACCATGAAATACCTGCGGAGAATATTACGACGATTAGGGAATTGCGGGAGCTGGGCGTTCAATTTGTCGTTGTTACCGGCAGAGCCGATGCTATGGCCCGAAAGTACGTTAATACGTTAGGAATAAAAGCGCCGATATTAGCTTGCAATGGTGCAACGATGCGCGATGTTTTGAGTGACGAAGTTTATTATTTAAAGCATATTGCCAGAAAACCGCTGATTGAACTTTATAATTTTTTCAAAAGCAAGAATTTGTATCCGCGGTTTTATGCGCTGGATGCCGTTTATACTTATAATCCGGACGAGTTGAACGAGGACAAAAATTCGTTTGCAATATTTAGCAAGCGGTTAGCCGAATATATGGACCTCAAACTTTTCGACAACATTGAGGACCTGTTGGCAACTGATGTAAAAATCACTAAACTTGTTTATGCAGCAGCTGACGTTGCAACAATGATTCCTTTGCAGGAAGAATTAAAACAAATTCAGGGGATAGAAATACTCAGAGCCGCTAAAAATGTTTTGGATATCGTCACCGAAAACGTCTCCAAAGGCAAAGCGCTGTTGGAATACGCAAATGGTTTAGGAATTGACGGAAACGAAATAGTTGCCATCGGTGATGGTGAAAACGATTTGTCGATGTTGTCCGCGGTCGGGTTTCCGGTTACGTTGGAAAATGGCGAAGCGTGTTTAAAAGCGATTGCCAGGATGGTTACTGTGAGCAACGATGAGGCGGGTGTGGCTAAAGCCTTGAAAGCTATTTTCAGCGGAGAGCGGGGGAACGATGATTAGCGACGAGAAAAAACAAGAATACTATCAGGCACTATTGGATAAAAACAGTGGTTATGAAGGCGTGTTTTTCGCCGGAATAACCACAACTAACGTATTTTGCCGGCCAACCTGTGCGGCACGAAAACCAAAGTTTGAAAATTGCGAATTTTTTGCAAAGGCTGAAGAAGCGCTACTGGCGTCGTTTCGACCCTGTAAACGCTGTTGCCCGCTTTCGCATCCCAATCAGGTATCGCTGGTGGTTAAGACCTTGGTTGACGCGGTGGAGGCTAATCCCGAAAAGCGCTGGATGAACCGTGATTTTCAGGAATTAGTAGCAGTTGACGCGTCCACCGCACGCCGTCAATTTCAAAAGCGGTTTGGCATGACGTTTGTTGAATATGCGCGGGCGCGAAGGATGGGATTAGCGATGAAACAAATTCGTTCGGGTGAGACGGTGATTGATACGCAACTGGCTTCCGGCTATGATTCAGGCAGTGGTTTTCGTGATGCGTTTTCCCGGATTATGGGAGCTGCGCCGACAAAACTTGGTTCGGAAAATATTCTTAAAGCCGCCTGGCTGGATACGCCGCTTGGACCGATGATCGCGGTTGCCGACGAACAGGCGCTGTATCTGCTGGAGTTTGTCGACCGTCGCGGCTGCGAACGGGAAATTGAACGGTTGCGCAAGCGAACCAAGTCGGCGATCATTCCGGGAACAACGCCGGTGACCAAACAAATTGAAAGCGAATTGAAACAGTATTTTGCGGGTGTTTCGCTGACGTTTAGCACACCATTGTTTCTGATTGGTTCAGACTTTCAAAAAAACGTTTGGGCAGAACTTCAAAAAATTCCTGCGGGTGAGACCCGGTCCTACGCCGCTATGGCCAAGGCAATTAATAACCCGGGTGCTGTCCGTGCCGCCGCCAGCGCCAACGGCGCGAATCCGCTGGCGATTATTGTTCCCTGTCATCGGGTGATTAATTCCAACGGTGAACTGGGTGGTTACGGCGGCGGTGTTGCCAGAAAACAATGGCTGCTGGAGCATGAACGAAAAATTAGCGGTGCGGGGCGCTGATTTGGTGAATAGAGTACTGATTACGATTAAGGAGAGAAGTTATTCTTATGAATACGGAATCAATCAAAGAGTGTGCTATCGATTTAGGTGCGCAGGATTGTGGAGTAGCCAGTATTGACCGGTTTGTAAATGCTCCCGATGGTTATCGTCCAACCGATGTGTATAGTCAATGCAAGAGTGTTATCGTGTTTATTAAACAAATGCCCACAGATATAATTTTGGCGAACAATCCTGTGCCATATACCCATGCTGCTTACAAAATGTATGATGAAATGGATCAAATTGGCATGAACATGTGCCGGTTTTTCCAAAAAAACGGGATCAAAGCGATATTAATTCCGTCAGACACTCCTTACCTGTATTGGGATCAGGCAAACAAACGCGGACAAGGTATTATCTCGTTAAAACATGCTGCTGTTCAGGCGGGCTTGGGAATTATGGGCAGGAGTACGATATTTATAAATAAATGGCTGGGTAACATGGTCTATATTGGAGCCGTGTTAATCGATACGGTAATCAAGCCCAATACATTGGTCACAGATTTTCAGTGTCCGGATGGTTGTCGGCTGTGCGTTAACGCATGTCCGCAACAAGCGATTGGAAATAATACCGTTAATCAGAAACTGTGCCGGGAGAAATCTACTATTTTAGCTGGCAGAAATTGGGATATTTACAGTTGTTGGGAATGCCGGAGGGTCTGTCCATACCGGACGGGCAAAAACAGCAATTAACACCAGATAAAATGACTGATATTTCTGTTGATTTAGCGGCGGACATGGATTCGGGGAAGGAATTATTGAAAAATTGTCGAACGGTTTAATGGGTATATTGATATAGTATTAAAAAAACTTTAGCTGGTGATTATGAATTATTGGCATCGGAACAAGCGGTATTTGCTTGCTGCTGCGGTTGTATTGATGTTACTCGCGGCAACAGGCTTGTATAAACTGAATTATTATTTAAATTTCAATCCGTTTGTGCAGCAGTATCCGTTAAGTCTGGCGCTTAACCTGCATACTGACGGTAATTCTTCGCTTTGGCTGATTGATGACGGTAGTAAACGGTTAACAAGGGTAAATTCGAAATTTGAGGCTGATCGGGTAATTTTTGGCGGCAGTTCGGCGTTTGAACAATGCGATGAAGTTTGTGCAGACGGTAAAGGTGGCATATACACGACTAATATTTTCATAAAAAGCCTGAAAGAGCGTTATCATGAACAACAGATCGTTCGGCTGGACGAATATGGACGACGATTAGGGGTAATATATAACACCCGCTACGACAAAGATGGTATCGAGACAAAAATCAGGGCGCTGCGGGTATATTCAAACAAGCTGTATTTTGTTGAAATAAACGAAACCGATGCAAGTCTTTTTGTTTATGATGAGAAGAGCGGTGTAACAGACAGATTGGAAACACATAAATTGCTTAATGCACATTGGTCAGCAGTTGCGTATGATGTAAAAAATGCGCGGCTTATAGTTGCGTATAAGTCCGGGGAGATAATCGCCTACAAAGGGCAAAATGTTCAATCGCTGCTGCCCGTTGGCAGTAAATATGTACCGATGATGTTGCAGATGGGCGAAGATGGCGTAATATATTTTTTCGATGCCGGTTCGCAAACGGTTGTCGAACTGAAAAATGATCATACCGGCGTGCTAATTGACCGTGGAAGCCTGCACAAAGCCTTCGGTGATGAATTCGTGTTTGTCACGGCGGCAACCGTGGATTCTGACAATTTTTATGCTATCGCTTTAAACAAAGTTGCTGTGTTTTCCCGAACGGGCGGGTTGTTGCGGTTGGAAAACATTGGTATTTCCAGTCGGATTTTGCTGTTTAGTGCAATTGCCTGGCTATCGTTGGTGTTGCTCTGTTGTGCCGCGCTGGTGCTGTTGATATTTTTGTATTTGCGTTGGTTGCGGCGGTTGCCCGGTAAGGCAACGCAGATGCTGTTGCTGGTTTTATTACCGATACTGGTTGCCGCAATTTTCATTATTAGCACGATTTCTGCCGATTATTCGGCGAACCGTTACGCCGAAGCAGAAAACCGCGTAAAGCATTTGTCAAAGTGTCTCAGCCAGTTGGTAGAAGAGAATACATTGAAAGAAGCCTTTGCCGGACAGTCCTACAACAGCGTTGCTTATCAACGGTTGAATCAGTTGATAGACAATGTTTCACAGACAGGAAACCCTGGCGATATAAATTTTTATACGGCAGTGTATTTTTGCGACGCGGGTAAGTTGCGCTGCGTAATTGATTCGTCCGATGATTTTATGCTGAACTATACGATGCCGAAGTTGCCGGAATATGAGTATTTATTCCGGTCGATGGAGACCGGCGAACCGGTGAATATGCGAGTTTCCGACCGTGAGGGCGGCTGGGTGTGCTCGGTTTGTCCGATTAAAGACAAAACCGGAAAAACAATCGGTTTGGCAGAAGTGGACTGCGAAACATCATTTATTGATTTTATCAATCAAGAAGATATTTTATTCAGCTTGTTGAAATTGATTTCATTAATTTATGTTACCTTTTTGCTTACTTATGAACTATCAGCTTACATTAGTGCAAAACAAACGGCAAAAATCGACGGCGTGAGCTTGAGCTCGAATTTGCTGTCGACACGAACACTGTCCTTTTGCTCATTTTTTTGCTTGCGAATGATTTATGGATTTATGCCGCTGCTGGTTAATCGTTACCCGTTGGCTGAATATGGTATCAGGTATGAATTAGCGGTCGGCTTGGCATTTTCATTAGAATACGCGTCGGTATTGCTGATAAATTCTTTTGCCGGCAGGCTTCCGGCGCGAATCGGTTGGAAACCGATGGTTTGGCTGGGTGTTGTTATTGGCGGGGTTGCGGCATTGCTTTCTTATAGCGCCACCCATATCCTGATATTTTATGCCGGCTTGTTTTTATCCGGTTTTGCCGTCAATATTGCTTATTACGGTCTGGATACCCGGTTAAGCTCGGAGCCGGATGAGAATTGTCGCGCAACTTTTCGCCCGGAGCAGATGTCGGGAGTTTATTCCGGTACGTTATGCGGGTTGTTGGTTGGGTTATGGTTATACGAACGGGTCAGTCCGGGGGCGGCGATTTGGGCAACTCTGGCAGTTTCACTGATTGTTGGTTTGGGAATATTTATTTTGATGCAAAACCGTCACGATGCTACCAGTGATAATGAAGTGAGCGGTAATATTCTGTTGGCATTTAAGGAAATATTTAAAGATGCCGCTGCCAGAAGGTTTTTCTTGCTGATGATTATTCCCGGCACGTTATTGGTGGCTCAACCGCTATTTTTGATTCAGGTTTTTGTTGTGAAAAATGGCTATGATTTGTTGAATATTGGTTGGGGCGAGATGGCGGCACAATTCGCGATTGTGTACTTTGGATCGCGATTGTTCGGTATGTGTTTGAAAAGATTTTCTTTGAAGGAAACAACCATACTAGGCAGCATTTTGCTGTTTTCCGGCCATCTTTTGGCGGCAGCGGGGTATACTCTGCCGTACATGTATTTCGGAATGTTGATAGTAAGTTTTGGTTTTGCGATAATCCACAGCTCGTTTGCGGAGTATTGCCTGTCATTTGGCGCGACAAAAATTATCGGCCGGCAGACGATGGTTGCCTGTGCAGAGCTGATTATGGCAATTTGTTATGTAGTGGGTAGTGGTGTAAGCGGACAAATTTTTGGTGTAATCGGGATGCAACGGGGCTGGTTGGCGCTGACCGGTATTGCCGGATTGTTTCTCGTGTGGTTCTTTTTATCGACCAAGAAAAATAAATGAATAAGTAATATACGATGTGTAGAGGTGAAAATAGTGTTCAAGAATATGGTATGGTTTAACGAGCCGCCGGAGTGGTGCGTTAAAAACGGGGAGCTGTCGGTACGGACAGCGGATAACACCGATTTTTGGCAGAAGACTTTTTATGAATTTGAGCACGACAACGGGCATTTCTTGTATCACGAAGTGTCCGGCGATTTCACCATGCAGGTTACTTTTGTTGGTAAATACGAAGCACTCTACGATCAGGCGGGAATTATGCTGCGTGTTGACGAAAAAAACTGGGCTAAAACCGGAATAGAATTCACCGACGGAGAAATTCATCTCAGCGCCGTTCTGACCAGAGATTTTTCGGACTGGTCGGTTATGAAGATGACAGAGTATCGCGGCAGTTTGACAATTAGAATGACCAGGCACGGTTCGGCAATCCGTATCCAGTATCTTGATGAAAAAAACACTTGGCAGTTAATCCGGCTGGGCTATCTGGCAATGCCAGAAACCTGTCAGGCGGGTATTATGTGTTGTTCGCCTACCCGTGCGAGTTTTGAAGTAAAATTCAAAGATTTTTCGATTACTGAGCCGATTTCGATGCAGTTGCACGAGTGATTAGCAGGTTTTAAACTTCGGAATTATGCTTACAATAGGGCGAGAGAGTAATTATTTACTAAATTGTCGGAGGGTTTGAGAGTCGCTTTTAGTGCTGCTCATCTTTCTGTTGCAGTTTGATTCTCTGGACCGACCGGAAGATCGGCCTAATACTTTGAAATAGATTGTACTTGGGAATATTTTCCCAGGATTAATTATTGCAACAATATTTAAGCAATTTTTTGAACAGATTGGTGAACCAAATCTTGTATTTATAATCATTTTACGCAGTTCGTAGCGGCAATAATTCTTGTCCCGTCGGTTATGACGCTCGTGGAGGCGACGGCTCCGCATTCAATGGATACGCCGGTTATGATGATTGTCGGGTTTCTCTTGCTTTACGCAATATGTTTGTTTAACTAAATAAATTTAGAACGATGCCGGTTCCGGCAACAACGAGGAGCAATTATTATGGACAAGCAGAGAATTGAGCGGCGCAAGGACGCGCTGTTTAGTGCGCGCGATTTTTCAATCGAACGGGCGTGTATCTATACGACTTCCTGGCAGGAAAGCGAAGGGCTGCCGGTTATAGTCCGACGCGCACTTGCAACCGCCGCAGTATTGGATAATGTGGCAATCAGCATCCGCGACGACGAACTGTTGGCTGGCAATCGCACAATCAGGCCGCGTTCGGGAATTGCCTCGCCGGAGATGGATCCATACTGGATTTTAGACGAACTGGATAGTATGTCGACGCGGCCACAGGACAGTTTCATTGTCAGCGAAACGGATAAAAGCATATACCGCGAGCAACTTTATCCGTATTGGGCAGGACGTTCGTTGAAAGATGCGGTTAATTCAGCAATTCCGGCTGAAGTTCGCTGCGCGCAGGCGGAAAATATTTTCAAACTGAACCAGACGGACAAAGGACAAGGGCATATTATTCCGGGCTATGAGACGGTATTGGCGGCCGGCTTGGGCGGATTGCGCACAAAAATCGAACAACTGCGGAACCAATCCCCGGATTGTCTTCTGTATCAGGCGCAGACGCTGATTCTCGCTGCGCTGCAGCGGCATATCGCGCGTTACGCCGTGTTTGCCGGAGAAATTGCCGAATGTGCTGCAGATGACGCACGGTATGGCGAGCTGCAGAGGATTGCCGCTGCCTGCCGCAAGATTGAAAATGCGGCGCCTGAAACGTTTTTTGAAGCCTGCCAGTTATTCTGGTTTATCAATCTTGCAGCGCAGTACGAATCCAATGCCAGTTCCATCTCGCCCGGCAGGTTCGATCAGTACATGTACCGGTTTTATACTGGTGACATTGCGCACGGAATGACGGACGGACAAATAAAGGACATCCTTCATTGCCTGTGGTTGAAAATGAATGATGTCGTATTGCTGCGCAGCGCCGACAGCGCCAGATATTTTGCCGGATTTCCGACCGGTTACACGATAATTCTCGGTGGGCTGAATCCGCGCGGCCGCTGCAGTGTGAATGAGCTTTCGTATCTGGCGCTCGAGGCTTATCAGGATATCTGCCTGCCGCAGCCCAACCTTGGCGTCCGGATAAACGAACTGACGCCGCAGCAATTTCTGATTAAAACGGCCGAAACTATCCGACTGGGCACTGGTATTCCGCAGATATTCAATGATGAGGTGATTGTACCCGGTTTTCTCGGACGCGGCGTTTCGTTGGAAGATGCCCGTGATTATAGCGTGGTGGGTTGTGTTGAGTTGTCAATTCCCGGGAAAACTTACGGGTTGCACGATATCGCATTGTTCAATTTGCTGAAAGTACTGGAATTGACAATACAGGAACGTAACGGCCAGTTCGATGATTTTGCGGCACTGCTTGAAGCCGTGAAAGCAAATACGGATAAGTACGCAGAACTTATGGCTGAAGGTTCGAACGTCGTCGAAGCCGGACACCGCGACCATGCGCCGACGCCGTTTCTTTCAGTGTTTGTGGAGGACTGCCTGGATAAAGGTGCGGATGTATCCGCCGGAGGCGCGCGTTATAATTTCTCCGGCGTGCAGGGAATAGGCATTGCCAATCTGAGCGACAGTTTGTATAACATCAAAAAAACGTGTTTTGAACAGAAGACTGTCAGCTTACCGGAGCTAGCCGCGATTTTGGGCGGTGACTATCGATCAGATGCTGGCGGACGGTTGAAAAACCAGCTGATAAACAAAGGCATGAAATACGGTAATGATTGCGATGAGGTGGACGAGCTTGGTGCGGAAGTGCTGGCTCATTACTGCAAAACGGTCGAGCGGCACCATAACTTGCGCGGCGGGATATTTATTCCCGGTGCTTACACAGTATCGGCGCACATTCCTTTGGGTGCGGTAGTCGGAGCGACAGCCGACGGACGGATGGCCGGCGAGCAGCTTGCCGACGGTGGTTTGTCGCCGATGACCGGCCGGGACTGCAAAGGCCCGACCGCGGTTTTGAAAAGCGTAAGTAAACTGGATAACTATTTATTGTCCAACGGCTCGTTGCTGAACATGAAATTTCACCCAAGCGCACTGGCAGGGCAAACCGGTATTTTGAACATGACCGGATTTTTGCGCGCCTTCATGAAATTGAAAATTCAGCATATCCAGTTCAATGTGGTGTCGGCTGATACGCTACGCGCGGCGCAATTCGCACCGGAAAAGTACAAAAATTTGGTGATCCGGGTTGCAGGGTACAGTGCGATTTTCGTTGATTTGGACAAAGCTATTCAGGAAGATATTATCAAGAGGACTGAGCATGTATTCTGACGACGTAAAAGGGCTGGTGTTTAATATTCAGCGCTATAGTTTGCATGATGGCAACGGTATCCGCACTACGGTGTTTATGAAGGGCTGTCCGTTGCGGTGTCCGTGGTGTTGTAATCCGGAGTCGCTGTTGCCGCAGCCGGAGTTGATGAAAGACGAAGAATATTGCCTGCATTGCGTTGTTTGCAGCAGAGATGACGAAATTTGTCCCGGCAATGCGTTATTGTTGCAAGGCCGCTGGTGGAGTGTCTCGCAACTGGTGGACGAGTTGCAGAAAGACTATCTGTTTTTTTTGACTTCCGGTGGCGGCGTAACCTTTTCCGGCGGCGAAGTTCTGTTGCAGTGCGAATTTGTGACTGCAGCGCTGCAGGCGCTCGTTAATCTCGGTGTTCATGCAGCAATCGAGACATCCGGTATCGGCGACTGGCAGCGGCTGGACGCGCTGACTAACTTCTGCGGTTTGGTAATGTATGATTTAAAAATTATGGATGACGAAGTCAGCCGTGTAACGCTAGGCACGGGCAGCAGAATTGTCAAGGATAATTTCCGGCGGTTATTGCAGAAAAAAATCAAGGTAATTCCACGCGTTCCGCTGATTCCCGGGTACACTGCATTGCCGCAAAACTTGCAGGAGATTGCCGAGTTCGTCAGCGAATGCGGATTAAACGAAGTCGATTTGTTGCCGTTTCACCAATATGGCAGAAAAAAATACCAGCGTCTGAACAAAGAATATAAACTGACGGAGCAATTACCATTTAGCACTCTGGAAATTGACGTTGTAAAAAAACTGTTCGAAAGCTACGGGCTGAGCGTACGCATCGGCGGGTGAGGTAGAAAAAACAAATGGTTTCAGCGATTCGACAATTTGACGGATAATTGAAGTTGTGCTATAGTTGCCCTGATAAAACAGTATAATAGTTTGATAATGAAGGGTGGAATGCTGTCCGGTACGCTTTGAAACACAGATACATAATGAGCGTACACGGAGAAGATAATTTTGAAATCGCTTAGCTGAATAATAACAATCGCTGACTGTATTATACAGGCGGTTTAATTTGTTTGGCTGCAGATGATTTTGAAGTTACTCTTCAGGCTTTCTTTCGAGAAGTTCTGGCCGTAGAGTGATTCTACGGCCTATTTTTTTATCGAACTGCTATACTGTTTTTTTGTCAATAATGATTGGAGAATGAATTGTGAAATCGAAAAATAACGTTATCAAAAATGCCAAACTAAATTTTGAATTATTGCTGGATGCGGCAAAAAAACCTCCGCTGTTTTCGCTCGGCGAAGAATTATTCTGGAATGATCCGCACATTTCGCAACAGATGCTGGAATGTCATCTCGATCCGTATGTGGATGTGGCCAGCCGTAAGCACAAGACCATCGATGAGATCGTGTGGTGGCTTACAAGTTATTTGCAACTGACACCGGGCAGCAGGGTGTTGGATATCGGTTGCGGGCCGGGATTGTATAGCACCAGGTTTTACCAGCAAGGGTTGGATGTTACCGGCATGGACTATTCGAGAAATTCCATTAACTATGCCGTAAATTACGCGGTGGAAAACAATATGAACATTAAGTACATTTATCAGAATTATCTGACGTTGGACTATGAGGCGGAATTCGACGCAATTTTCCTGATTTGCTGTGATTTTGGTGCGCTGACCGATGCTAATCGTAACCTGCTACTGCAGAAAATCTGGAAGGCATTAAAACCGGGAGGCGTTTTTGTTTTTGATGTTTTCACGCGGGAGCAAAGAACGCAATTGGAATCAGCCAACTGGCATATCTATGATTCAGGCTTCTGGCGGCCACATCAACACCTGGTGTTTGAGCAGACATTTTACTACGAAGAACAAAATGTATTTCTCAACCAGTATAATGTTATCGAAGCAAACGGCGAAAGTACGCTGTATAAGATTTGGGATCATTGCTACACGCCGGATACGATAACTACACTTTTGCAGGATAATAACTATTTGGTTGAAGCGGTCTGGAGCGATTTAGCGGGTAACCCGCTTGCAGATGGTTCAAAAACGTTGGGGATAGTGGCGAAGAAACACTAAAAAACTATTAACGAATATTTACAAATCGAAGATATGGATAAATGTGAAATATGATTTTTATGGTGTAATAGAGTTTTAGTATTCGAAAATAAAACTTGACGAACTTAAAAGACTTGCTGTAATATCTGAAGCAATAATTGCAGCAATCCATGCGGAAGGAGGCAGACAAATGTTAAGAGTACGCTTTATGACCGGCAAACTTGCGTTTTTACGGGATAGGTCTGTCCGGAATGAGGCGTGGTTGGTATTGGCAGGTAGTTGACAGTTGTCTTCTTGAGGCTTTTACACCCTTTTCCGGCGGAAAAGGGTGTTTTTATTTTTAAATCCGTAATGATGGTAACGAGAGGACGATATAATGATTGATATTGCATTTAATGCCGTACACAAAATGTTTGGCGGCAACAAAATATTGAACGGAATTGATTTCCATATTAGTAGCGGCGAGCGTGTTGGATTGGTTGGTAAAAACGGTGCGGGCAAGACCACGATACTAAAAATCATTTCCGGAACAGAACATTGTGATGAAGGCAGTGTAATGATCAGGAAAGGAGCAACTATCGGATATCTGGATCAGATTCCGGTGGTCGCTCCGGACAGTATGGTTGCAGATGTCCTGTATATGGCGTTTGCCGAACAGTTTGAAATTTATGAACAAATGAAGAGTTTAGAATCCCGGCTGGCAGTAGCAACGGATGCCGGAGAAATTGATCGGCTGCTTGTTAAATACGGAACGGCACAGGAAATGTATCTGCGCAGCGGTGGTTTGACGATTGACGAGAAGGTTGCACGGGTTTGCCGCGGGCTAAAGATCAGTGATGAATTTCTTGAGCGGGATTTTCAGACGCTGAGCGGCGGTGAAAAAACATTGGTAGTACTTGGAAAAATACTGTTGCAAAAACCGGATATTTTGCTATTGGATGAACCGACTAACCATTTGGATTTTGACAGTGTCGAGTGGCTGGAAGAGTATCTGATGCGGTACAAAGGTTTGGTTTTAGTAGTGTCGCATGACCGCTATTTTCTTGACCGGGTGGTGAGCACAATTATTGATGTTGAAAATGGTATCTGTGAGAGCTATCCGGGTAATTATTCTGAGTTCTTTGCTGAAAAGACGCGGCGGATAGCGGCGCAGCTGGCGCTATATCAGCAGCAGCAAAAAACTATTAAGCAGTTGGAAACCGCTGTACACAATTTGCGTGAATGGGGAAAAAATGCTGACAATAACAAATTTTTCAAACGGGCGGTTAATATAGAACGACGGATTGAAAAAATGGACAAGGTTGGCAAACCGCGTTTAAGTGAGCGCGGGATGCAGCTGAATTTTGCTGACAGCCGTTCACAAAGCGCCGAAGTGATCAGCTTGAATAATCTCTGTAAATGTTTTGGCGATAATGTTGTGTTAAATGGCACAAATTTGCTGGTACGCAGCGGCGAACGGGTTGCTTTGCTTGGTAAAAACGGTGCAGGAAAGACAACTTTGCTAAAAATGTTGGTTGAAGAACAGCTGCCGGACAGCGGTGAAGTCAGGGTCAGCGCGCCTGAGCGGATTTATCTGGAACAAAATGTTTTGTTTGCTGATCCGTCACGGACTATTCTCGAGGAGTTTCGTGACGTGGTAACAGTGACGGATGGCGAAGCGCGGCGAATTCTCGCCGGGTTTATGTTCCGGGGTGAAGACGTGTTCAAAAAGTTGCAAGGATTATCCGGTGGTGAAAAGAGCAGGTTGCGGTTGTGCATCCTGATGCAGCGGCCGGTTAATCTGCTGATTCTCGACGAACCGACAAACCACCTGGATATTCAGTCGTGTGAGGTTTTGGAAAAACATCTTGATGAGTTTCAGGGAACTATTATTTTCACGTCACATGATCGCTATTTCATCAATCTGCTGGCGGAGCGTGTCGTCGAACTGCGTGACGGCAAAGCCATCAGCTACTGCGGTAATTATGAATATTATCGCGAAAAACGTCAGTTGCCGCAGCCGGAAACAAAAAAACCGCCGACTCGTGAGAAATTTGCCGGTCGCGAAAAAAAGACAACTGTCAGTAGTTGTTCGCAAAACAGCTTCAGGCAAAATCAGCTAGAGTTGAAGATAGAGTCAACCGAACAGCGGTTGCGGGAAATAGTTGCCATTATGAGTGCTTTTGTTAATGACTATGTCGAACTCGAAAGACTGTGTTTAGAAAAACAACAGTGTGAGCAGCAACTGGATTGTCTTATGTCCGAATGGCTCAATGGTAGTCCTGTTTAATGCGGTGTTTGACAGAGGAGATAGAGCAAAATCGTCAGCAGGAAAAACTCAGATGTTGTCGAATTGTATATTATAGTAAAAACATATGAAAAAGCGGGGTAGAAATTTGAAAATGGGTAGCCAAAAATTATGCAGATGTATTTGGGCGCAAGGTAATTCAGATATTTATCGGAAATACCACGACAGTGAATGGGGTGTGCCGGTGTATGACGATGCAAAGTTGTTCGAAATGCTGGTGTTGGAGTCGTTTCAGGCGGGATTGTCATGGCTGATAATCTTGAAAAAACGGGAGGCGTTCCGGCTCGCATTTGAAAATTTCGATCCGGTCAAGATTGTGAAATTCGATGACCGGAAAATTCAGGAATTGCTGAATAACGAGGGAATTGTTCGAAATAAAGCCAAAATCAATGCAACTATATCTAATGCGAAAATATTTTTGTCCATACAAAAAGAGTTTGGTAGTTTCTCTGGCTACCTATGGGGATTTACTGATCATAAAGTAATCAAAAATCAAAACGACAGCCTTCCGACGCAAACGGAGCTGTCGGACCGGATTGCCATGGATATGAAAAAACGTGGTGCGAAGTTTTTTGGAACGGTGATTGTGTACTCATATTTGCAGGCGGTCGGGGTGGTTAACGATCATGAAACCGGCTGTTATAAATATAACAATTGATAAAAATGTTGACATCCTCCGATAAGTACAATAACATTGTACTTATCGGAGGTGTTTATGTTTCTAGATCATATGAAACTCATGGATGACTTAAGCACATATGCATCGCCCAAAGCCCGTTTGACGAGGATGATTAAGTCAGGGGAAGTTATTAAAATCAGACGTGGACTATATGTAAAATCCGGCGATTGCGAGATTTCTGTGAGCGGTATGGCGGCAGCAATTTACGGGCCTTCATATATTTCCTTTGAAAGTGCGTTGGCGTTTTATGGAATGATACCGGAAAAAGTTGCGGCGGTTACTTCAGCGGTATATAAAAAAAATAAAAACAAAGAGTATCATACGCCATTCGGCTCATTTTACTACTATTACCTTCCGGAAAAAGTTTATCCTTATGAATTGCTGCGCTTGGAGGAGTATGGTCAGGGTTATCTGATCGCGTCACCGGCAAAAGCGGTGTGTGATACGTTATATAAGAGTAAGGGTATTGAAACCGAGTATGATTTGGAAACATGGCTCATCACGGATATGAGAATCGACAGAGAGCGCCTGCGCACCTTGGATATTGCCGTAGTGAAGTACATAGCTCCGCTGTATAAAAAACGCTCTGTGGACATGTTTGCCGGATGGCTAAGCAAACGGGAGGCGAAATGAACAGTGCGATAAGCAGCATGTTAGAAAAATACCAGCTGGTCGGTGCCGATGATTATCGTAATGCGCTCAAAGAAATTATTCAGGAAGTTGCATTGCTCGGGTTGTCGCGCGCCGGTTTTTTCCAGAACGCAGCATTTTACGGCGGCACGGCATTACGAGTTTTCTACGGATTAGACCGGTTTTCGGAAGATTTAGATTTTAGTTTGCTGGAGCCGGATGCCGAATATGATTTGAGCGGCTATATTGCCGCAGTCCGCGACGAGTTGGGTGCATACGGTCTGAATATGACGGTGGAGGAAAAAGTCAAAAGTACGAGTACTGCGATAAAATCAGCCTTTATTAAAGGCGGAACCAACTTTCAGCTGCTGAAAATCAACGCGATACAGCCGGCTGTAAGCGGCATAAATGCTGATGAACTCGTCAAGATAAAATTCGAGGTGGATACCGATCCACCAGCGGGTGCTGACTACGAAGTTAAATACGGATTGATTCCGACCCCTTATTATGTGCGGTTGTTTACACCTTCGTCGTTATTCGCCGGTAAATTGCACGCGATATTGTGCCGTAGTTGGAAAAGCCGGGTCAAGGGCCGTGATTTTTACGATTACATCTGGTATCTGTCACGAGGCACTACGGTAGATATCGAGCATCTGCGCAAACGGATGATTCAATCCGGACATCTGGACGCTGCGGCGGATTTCAATGAACAGATATTAAAGCGAATGCTCTGTGAAAAGTTTGGCGAAATCGATTATCGCGGCGCCAGGCGGGATGTTTTACCGTTCATCCGGGACGGTAGAGCACTGGATCTGTGGTCGACGGAATTCTTCAAGGTTATAACGCTGGAAAAATTGGTCGCGAAATAAGAAAACGGAGATAAAATGAAACTTGACTTGAAAGAGTTGGCTGATTTTTTGAAGCTTGCCAACAAAAGTACTTATGCCGACGCGAGTGCCGAACGCGCCCAAGTCTCGCGGTTGGATTCCAAAGATTATCATTATGAACATAATGATTGGGCTTTTCATGACACCTATTTTGGTGCGCGTGATTTTATCGGTGCAGAAGTGGTGTATAAGCGGGGTTGCGCTGCATGGGGCATGAACTATTACGGAGTTATTCTGGATGCTGAGTTTACCGCCGATGCGGTCTATGGTTTTTTGCGGACGGCGTTGTTGCAGGCTGATGACGAAACGCTTCCGGTGCGGGGTCCGAAAAAATATATCTTTAAACAATGGGAATATCGCCTCTCGCTTACCGGCGACTTGGCGAATTTTTTCGGGCAGGAAGAGATTCTATACGACGGCATTGTAGTTTATCGTTGTATGTTGCATGGCGGGTTGGTTTGTTGAGCTCAGACATGCCGCTTTGCGTAACGCGCATTTTACCAAGAGCAACTAATTGCTCTGCGTAATGCGCGGCAGAGAACGAGATTGGTGGACGCTAGTGGCTGTTCTAAATAAAACTAGATATCCTGCATAAGATATTCTTTATCGTTTGTGCAGGATATTTTAAATTTGTGGCGAATGTGACTATTATAGTTTTATTTTTCTATATAGCTGCGAATAAATCTTTTATGCGGTGAAACGCAGATGGCAGATGCTTTTAGCAATTTTGTTGAGGAGCTGTATTTTGGGTGATATAAACTGTGGTGGTAACGGGGCTGACTTTTTGGATGTTAACGGTAACAGGAAGCTTTTTTTGAAAAATGCTTCTATTCGAGAGGCTTGCTCCAGGATGGTGCAGCAGCACGCCAGCAAAGTTGGGTTAGCTTTTTGGTTAGCGACAGTTGTGGGTTTTTTACCGCTGATTATTGGCTCGGTTTTTTTAGAAGACGAACAAAATTTCCTGCTGCTTTTGGGCAATCTATTTATTGGTTTTACCTTTGCTGTTTTGACAACAAAAGGCTATGCGCGATTTTCTTTTGTAGCAGCAACTGGCGGTGAGCCGCAGTACAGGGAATTGCTTTCCAACGCGAAAGATGTTTGGCGTTCTTTTTTGGCGATCGCGCTAATAGGAATAAAAGTGTTTCTATGGAGCCTGCTGCTTATTATCCCCGGATGCATAGCTTCATGGAAATATGTGCTGACATTCTATGTGATGAATGATCAACCTGAATTGAGCGTCAGGCAATGTTTGAAAAAAAGTGAATGGTTAATGGCTGGAAATAAGCTAAAGTTGTTCAAAATGTATTTGCATTATCTGGCAAAAGCACTTGCCATCCAATTCTTTTTTTATTCAGCGTTGATTGTGCTGTTAATATTGGTTTATTTGGTTGTAGATGTACCGTCGTGGAAGCAAGTTTTTTTACCAGCTTCAGCAGGGATATTTTATTGGTTGTTTTTAATGATAGGTACGCAATATTTAGCAAAAAAATGGAATACGGTTGCAGCACGTTTTTACCACGAGCTTGTTTCGCCGAAAGCGCAGTTAGACGCTAAAATTCCAAATGAGGAATTAGTTAATTCTGAGAGAGTGTTACCAACTAGGAAATGGTATTATCGGAGTTGGTGTATTGTTTTGAGTTGTATATTGTTTGCACCACTCGGTATTTTTCTGATGTATCGGGGAAGAAGATATGAAAAAATTCCGCGTTTGGTTGCAGCAATCATTATCGGAGCTATTTTCTTGTTCGGTGCAATATTGTTCGTTGAAAAGGAAATATATCCGCTTCATTCTGCGGAGTACTATCTCAAGAGCGGAAATGCTTACGGTGAAAATGGTAAATATATCAAAGCAATCGTGGAGTTTAATAAGGCAATAAAAAAGCAACCTGACTATGATTTAGCATATCTTAATCGTGGGAGGGCTTATTATGAGTCAGGAGTGTATGATAAGGCGATTGTAGATTACAGTCTGGCGATTAGCATGGATCCAAAATATTCTTACGCGTATTATTATCGCGGCCTTGCGTATAAGAAGAAAGGTCAGCTTGATAAAGCAATGGCAGACTTTAGCCAATCAATCAAGCTAAAGTCAAGCTCGGCGCAATTCTATAATGCCCGGGGCTCGGTTTTTGGTGAAAAAGGTCAATATGACCAAGCGATATTGGATTTTAACCAAGCGATAAAATTGGATCCAACTTATGCCGACGTGTATTATTGTCGTGGTCTTGCGTATGAAAAAAAAGGTCTAATTGATAAAGCAATCGCCGATTTTCGTATGTTGAAAAAGCTTGACCATGATATGTTTATGAAATATGTACCGGAAAAAACCAGGGATAAATGTTAGAAGCTAATGTTTTTGATATGGTCCATGATAGTGGTTCCGCATCATGTCTTGCGTCAAAAAAAACATTATATATCGCCGAAAATTTTGAGAGGAGTACCGCTTATTTGTGAAATACTCTGAATCGCAGGTAGTGGACGAGACAAGAAAGTTTTTTTGTGAAGTGTATGCGTGGATGTTCCTTGGTTTGGTTATTTCTGGAGTTACTGCTTATGTAGTTTCAGGAGATCCGGATTTATATAAGCCGATAATCTTCAATGGTTACATGTTCAAGGGGTTGTTAATTGGTGAGTTATTGCTAGTTTTTGGACTGGTATGGATGGCAGAGCGCATCTCGGCGGGTACGGCGATATTGCTTTTTCTTTTGTATTGTTTTTCAATTGGGCTTACTTTGTCGGTTATTTTTTTAGTATATACAATTGAATCAATCGGGCAAATGTTTTTCGTTTCTGCGCTAATGTTTGGTGTTATGAGTATTTATGGATTTTATACAAAAACTGATTTAACGCATATTGGACAAGTTTTGATCATGGGGCTGTTTGGCCTGATTATTGCCGGAATTACAAATATGATATTAAACAATGCTACGCTAGACTGGATTCTGTCTATTGTAGGAGTGGTGACGTTTACTGGTTTAACTGCCTATGATACGCAAAAAATTCGTCAGTTGAATAAAATCGGAAATGCCGGTACCGAAGAAGATACCAAGGAAGCGATACTCGGTGCATTAAACCTTTACCTTGATTATGTGAATCTCTTCCTCAAACTGTTGAGATTATTTGGCAAAAGGAAAAGTTGATTAGTACATGACACTTTTACAACTGCGCATAAACTATTAGTGCAACTTTTGTCCGGCGTACGGCGCTGGATTTTTTTGCTACTTTTTTATCAAGAAAAAAGTAAGTCGCGAACGCGAAATCATCTTTTTTGATACAATAATGTAAAAAATGCGACACCCTGCACAAGAGATTCTTTATTGCTTGTGCAGGATATTTTTTATTTGTGGCGAAATAGCTTATAACGAAAATAATAGTTGAGGGATTATGAAACAAATTTCAATTTCTGACTGGGATCGTCGCGAGTACTATGAGTTTTTTCGGCGTAAATCCACCCAGTATTTTTCGGTAGCCTTTGAAAGTGACGTGACTGCGCTTCGTCAACAAGCGAAGGTGCTTGGCTGCTCGTTATATTTGCTTACGATTTGGAAAGTGGCAACGGTAGTGAACAATTATTTGCCACTACGCCAACGCTTGGAATTAGATGCAAACGGTTGTGAAATCGTGGTCGAACACGAGGTGGTTCATCCGCTGTTCACAGTGCCGTCTGAAAATGGCTACTTTAATTATTGTTTCGTCGATTATCATTCGGATTTAGCCGAATTTTTGGCACGCGCCCGTGAGCTGGTGAAAGCGGCAACTGAATGTAAGCATTTTGCCACCCTGGTGCCGGAGCGGGGCGATATGATTTTCTTTTCGGGTGTTCCCAACATGGCGTTTACCGGAGTGGGCAATTTTCAGCTGCCGCATAGCTATGATGATTTGCCGGTGACGATGCCGATGCTGGTTTGGGGTAAAATTGCAACAAAGGCTGCACGTCGGATTATGCCGCTAAATTTGGTCGTCAACCATATATTTTGTGACGGGCGGCACATCGGCGAAATCCAGCAATTGCTTCAGGATAAGTTTGACGAAGAACTTTCATGAATAAGAGAATGTTATGATTGAAGGAATTAGTCACATAACGCTGGTGGTCAGCGATTTACAACGCTCGGCGGCAATGCTGGAAGCGGTATTTGCTGCTGTTGAAGTTTATGATAGCGGCGATGAACAATTCTCGTTGTCGCGGGAGAAGTTTTTTCTGATTTGCGGGGTATGGCTCGTACTGATGGAAGGCGAACCGCTACCGACACGTACATATAATCACATTGCTTTCAAAATCAGTGAAGCCGAATTCGAGAACTATGCGCAGCGGATAAGTGAGTATGATTTGGAAATGAAGGCGCCGCGCACCCGGGTAGCAGGTGAAGGCCGGTCAATTTATTTTTATGATTATGACAATCACCTGTTCGAATTACATACCGGAACGCTTGCTGAACGGCTGGAGCGATATGGTGTTAAAACGAGCCAGAGTGTTTAAAATGTAGCTGGTTCACACTTTTTTTAGTTACTTTAATTCGTTTAATTTGCCAATATATACCCTCCAAAATTCGTGTTGTAAAATCAAGACAAACAACAAGAAAGTATGGAGGACGTTATGTTCAACAAAATGGCAACAAAAAAACTTGTAGCTTTGATCGTGGCAATGGTGTTCATTTTTTCAGTAGTCGCTCCGGCTATGGCCAGTGCGCAAGAACCGACGATGGCAATGGAAACCCAGCTTGAGAAAACGAAGGAAGAGCTTTATATCACTTACACTAACACAACCGAAAAAAATGTTTGGGTGGCTGCCGAGACTGCGAGTGATTTCAAAAAAATGCATTGGGAAAAGGACGATGGCCGAGTAGTCGCGGAAAAATGGAATGAGTGGCAGGAGTTGTACCCGGGCGATAGTCTGACTTTGATGCTGGAAAGAAAACCGCGCGGTGTCGACCGGAACAACATGGCGTTTTATTATCACACTGCCGTCTACGACATGACTAAAGGGGACTACATCTACCGCGCCACCCGTTTCAATACAAAAGGTGATCCGACACCTGCTGACGGCTGTAAGATTACATTGGGAGACGGCACGGAGATACAATACAATTCGTGCGAACTGTTGGATGAAGAAACGGATGTTGCTATAGAACGTAAAGCGACGAGAATATCCAAGTATATGCGTATTGCACCCGGTGCAAAATGGTATGTTCGCACGACCAAGATCCTAAAAAAGCTGGTAGTAAACAGAATTAAGGTCAAAAAAACCAACCGCAGATATTACTCTACGATGATTACTGAGTCAAAAGATGATGCAAGCGAGATAATGCCGGTATTTTATAACGGCGCAGACGAGTCTTCTGCCGACAAACTTGCACTAACTAATCTGCCGCCGATGTCAGTTTTGCCAATGCCGGTTGAGCTTATACCGGAAAGATCGACGGCGGTAAACGGTCAGCGGATTATTACCGGACTGATTCTGGACTGCCTGAATTCTCCCGCCGAGCGGACGCCGGCACCGGTAATTTATGATGAAGACGGTCGAATAATCTACTCCAGAAGCAATGTCACCTTTGATGTGTTAGCAGTTAGCGGTTTGTGTGACTATGTTGACCAGAATTCGACGGACTATACACGAGCCGGAAACGCGCCGCTCATAATCCGGCCGCTGGCGCTGCGAGATTTCAATCGCAATTTTGTGGTCAGCCGCGCCGATGGCGCAAGGATATTGGCCGCCGATGCCGAGAGTGGTATGTTGGCTGATGCGGCAATGGTTGTCCTGATTAATAACTAATAGTTGTACAATACAAGAAGACGCCTCACGGTATTACCGAGAGGCGTCTTATCATGTTAGTCAAAGATAATCCGTGATATAATAAAATGAATAGTATGAGGGTGTGATTCGATGAACAAAACTGCAAGTAATGTGCGTCTGAGTGGAAAGTATTATGCCGGTGTGCTTGTTGTTGCTGTGATCTTGATGATTGTGCTTTCTTATGGCGCAAATGTTTACATTAACTATACCCAAAGCGAAGACCGGCAGCTGCATGTCAAAGCGGCAGCGCAGCTGTTTAGTAAATCGCTGTATTTAAAAGATGTTCTGACCGGTACGCGGGTTGATTTGACGGATGCTGCACAAATGCTGGATTTAGCGCTGAGAGTGAATTTGATTGACCGTGTACTTGTTGTGGATAAGACGGGAAAGCGCGTGTTGCAGGCTGATAGCAAGATGAATAGTGATCATCATCTGGATGCAATGCTTGAAAGCCAGATGAGCGGTAAATCACCTGATATTGGCTGGCGCCGGCGCAATTGCATTTTTGAAGTTGTACCGGTGTTTTCTTCCGAAAATACCTATTTGGGCAAAGTTGGTATCGCTGCAGATTATGCTGATGATGCCGGACTTGTCGACGAGGTGCGGCAAATATTTTTGATTTTGGTGGCGCCGGTTCTTCTGGGTGTGATATTTTTCGCCTGGTTTTTTGAGCGGCGCCAGCGTAGCCGTTGGTACCGTCAATCTATTGAAGAAGTATCGGAAAAATTGGGTGGACAATCAGCGGTGTTTGACGCATTGCAAGAAGGAATCATCGTTTGTAACTTTGAAGGCCGGATAATGTTTGTAAATAGTTACGTTACAGACTTTTGCCGGGACACCAACTTTCCAATGCTGGAAGGAACATTGCTTGAAGAAGTAGATGCCCTGAAACCGTTTTTGGAAACGCTCACGCAACGTGTTCCGGTTTATCTGAAAGAAATTGTTGTGCAAACAAGGACGTTTTTGGTCAATAGTTTGCCATTATACCGCGACGAGGATTTTGTCGGGTTAGTGCTTACGGCGCGGGAAGCTACGGAAATGCGTAAAATCGCCGAAGAACTAACCGGCGTGCGGACATTTGCTGATACATTGCGAGCGCAGACGCATGAATTTATGAATCGGTTGTTTGTAATAGACGGATTGGCAAAGTTTGGTAAACTTGAGGAATTGCGGCAATTTTTGGCGGATATCGTCGGCAACTACCAGCATGAAATAGCTGATATTACGAATAAAATCCGTGATGAACGGATTGCCGGATTGTTGCTCGGCAAGGCCAGTAAGTTTCGCGAAGAGCAAATTGAATTTGCAGTTGACGATAATTGCTGGCTTCCGGAAATCACCGACAGTGACCTTGCGCATGATCTTACGGTAATAATAAGTAATCTGTTGGATAACGCTTGTGATGCAGTTAAAGCGGCCGACGATAAATCAATAACCGTGTTTGTCCGCCAGGAAAACGCTGAAATTACTATCCGTGTCGATGACAATGGTGTCGGAATGTCGCCGGAGGCGCAGAACCGGATGTTTGAACTGCGATTTTCCAGCAAAGGCGAAAACCGTGGTTGGGGTATGTATCTGGTAAACAATATTGTAGTTCGCCGCAACGGATATATCGAGGTTTGTTCTGAAGTTGGCGCGGGCAGCAGCATAACTTGTGTATTGGCAGGATAGAAAGGATTGTGGTATGGCATTTATTAATGTTTTGATTGTCGAAGATGACCCGCTGGTAGCCAACTTGTTACGCAATGGTTTGGCTGGTGAAAAAGATTATCGGGTTGTTGCGATCGCCGAGAATGGCGAGGCTGCCTGGAACATAATCGAAACACAGGCGATTGATTTGCTGTTGTTAGATGTCCATATGCCCAAAATGAAAGGCAGCGAGTTACTGCAAAAAATGCGTGGCGCCGGAAAACGTCAAGGGGTAATAATGATTACTGCCGCCAGCGACGTCGAAACTATTCGTCAGTTGATGGCGCTTGGCATTACCGATTACATCGTAAAAACATCCTTTGGTATCGAGCGGTTGCAGGCAGCATTGGCGAAATTTCGCAAACAGAAAAAACTGTTCGATCAGCATGAAAATCTTGGGCAAAACGAGATTGATTTGTTATTGCAAGCCGGGGACGGGCAAGCTGCAGCTGAACTTCCGAAAGGCATGGTAAAAATGACACTGAATCACATCTGGACGGCTACGGAAAAATATGCAGATGGACAGTTTGTTACCGAAGAGCTTGCCGAAAAACTGGATATTTCTAAAGTATCGGTACGAAAGTATTTGGAGTTTTTGGTCACCGTCGGGGCGCTGGAAAAAGATCTGATTTATGTGAAAATCGGCCGGCCGATTTTCTCCTACCGGCGTGCGAAGGGTTCTAATAATGTGATCGCACGCTGGGTGTGATAAATTTTCTGTGATAAGAATCGCGATTGGTGTAAGTTGTTATGTAATCAGACGCCGAAAGAGGTAAATTTGTGAAAAAATTCAATGCCTGGTTAGCTCAAAAACTGGCTTATTGGCTGGCGACGGTTGCAATGTTTTATGCCGTTACTTTTCTGACTTTATCAATTTTGTTTTTTCAAACGCCGCAAAGTGCTTTGGAATGGGTGCAGTATTCAGTGCAAACCTTTTTTCAGGGCGTGGCGTTACCAGTGCTGGCGTTTGTGGCAAAAATTAGTGGTGAGCGGCAAGAAAAAATTCTTCAGGAAACGCATGATACAGTTATGGCTGAGCTCAGTTTTGTAAAAGACGAACTTGTTGAGTTAAAAGCCCTGCATCGTAATGTCGGTGAGCTGATTGCCGAAATTCATGCACGTACAAAAGCAGAAATTGAGAGCAAATAAAGGATGAAAAAAAACTTATGCCAGTTTATACCAATCGCGATAAGCATTTTGAAGCTCGTCCGCTGACACAAACAAATTGGAATGATTTTGTGACGCTGCTGGGCGAGCGGGGAGCCTGCGGTGGTTGCTGGTGCATGTCCTGGCGGCTGAAAAAAGCCGAATTCGAGCGGCAGAAAGGTGAACAGAATAAGGAAGCAATACGGCAACTGGTTGAAGCCGGACAACCGCTGGGCGTGTTGGGTTATATTGACGGACAGCCAGTTGGCTGGTGCTCGGTTGCGCCCAGAGAACAGTTTGTGCGGTTGCAATATTCGCGGACGCTGCAACCAATCGATGATCAATTGGTATGGTCGATTGTCTGTATATTTTTGGGCAAGAACAACCGGCGTCAGGGATTGTCAACCGAGCTTATTAAAGCAGCGGTTGAATATTGCCGGTTGCAGGGCGGAAGCATTGTCGAGGCTTATCCGGCTGTTCCTTATGGTGCTAAAGTTCCGGCGGCATTTCTCTGGACCGGGGTGCCGCAATCTTATCTTCGGGCGGGTTTTGCAATTGCTAAACGATGTTCGAAATGGAAGCAGATTATGCGTTACCCGATTGAAAACATTTTAAAGGTGTTGGAGATTGAAAAATGAGTGAAGCAAAAAAGCAAAAGCTAAAAGTCATTCAGGATGGTCCATATTTTGTTTCGGGCGCGATACCGCTAATTCGAGAAACGACGCGCCTCGATAGCGATAACCTTCCGGTTAGCTGGGAGCAAACTACCGAAGTCGCGGTGCCGGAAAGTTACGGTTTATGTCGTTGCGGTAAATCAAAGAGCAAACCGTTCTGTGATGGCGGACATTACGCAACTAATTTTGATGGGACGGAAACCGCTGTACGCGAAAACTATCTAAACAATGCGAAAAAGTATGTTGGTCCAGGATTAGAGCTTACTGACAATGAAAAACTGTGTTCTGCTGCGTTATTTTGCCATCGGTGCGGCGACGCGTGGACATTGACGGAGCATTCCGGGGACACGCAATCAAGGGATATGGCCATCGAAGAGGCAGGAAATTGTCCATCTGGGCGGCTGGTGGCGTGGGATAAGGCAACCGGTAAACCGATTGAACCGGAATTTTTGCCGACGATAAGTTTGCTCGATGACCCGGCGCATAATGTCAGTGGGCCGCTTTGGCTAAAAGGCGGTATTGCCGTTGAGGCAGCCGACGGTCAATTCTATGAACAGCGAAACCGCGTAGCGCTCTGCCGCTGCGGTCAATCTGCCAATAAACCGTTTTGTGACGGAATGCACTGCAAAATTGAATTCAGAGAGAATGAAAGCTAAGGAGTATATTGTGAAAGCAATTCAATTATTCATTTTGGAACATTGCCCGCATTGCCAAAAAGCCCGGAAAATAATCGCTGAATTACTTGTCGAACAGCCGGAGTTTAACCGCGTTAAAGTGCAGATGATTGATGAAGAGAAAGAAGAAAAATTTGCGAATAGCTTCGATTATTACTATGTGCCTTGTTTTTATGTTGATGGTTTAAAGGTGTATGAAGGTGCGGTTGATAAAGAAGTTGTGCGCAGGGTGTTTGAGCAAGCGCTAGTTTGAGTGAAGGGAGCCAGAAAGATGAAAACTAAATTTAAGGGCATGATTTTTGATTTTAACGGCGTACTATTGTGGGACAGCCATTTGCACGAATTGGTTTGGTCGGAATACGCTGAACAGGAACGCGGGACACCGTTAAGCGCGCAAGAAATTGAGCAGCATTTGCACGGTCGGGTGAACAAATATGTTTTGGAATATATTCAATCACGGGAATTGAGTGTTGGAGAAGCGCTGGCGCTGGGTGAAGAAAAAGAACGGTTGTACCGTGAAAAATGTTTGAATTGGGATGGTTTCGTGCTGTCGCCGGGCGCGCGTGAGTTTTTGGACTATCTCAAGGCTAATAATATTCCCCGGACAATAGCGACGGCCTCGGAAATAGTTAATCTGCGGTTTTTTTTCGAACACCTGAATTTGGCTAACTGGTTTGATTTTGAGCAAGTGGTGTATGATGACGGCAGTTTTCCCGGAAAACCGGCGCCGGACATCTATTTGCGCGCGGTGCAAAAAATCGGCTTGTTGCCGGCTGAATGTATAGTCGTCGAGGATGCTGTTTCGGGTATCGCCGCGGCGAATGCCGCCGGAATCGGGTACATTATCGGCCTGTGTCCGGTGGAAGTTCGCCAAAAATATGAACAGTTGCCCGGTGTCAAAGTGACAGTAACTTCTTTTGAACAGTTTGACCGGAAGTTGCTTGTAAACAGAACCTGATTTAACAATGAAATTTTATATGAAAGCGGGGCGGTTACTATGCAAAGCATTTTGATTGTCGATGACGAACAAGATATTCGCAACTCGGTTAAGTTATGCTTGCGCGGTGAAGGCTATGATTTTGTGGAAGCCAACAATGGCCGGGAAGCGTTGACGGCTGTCAAAAATTCCGTACCGGCGCTGATTATTTTGGATTGCATGATGCCGGTGCTCGACGGCCTGTCGGCGTTGAAGGAAATACGAAAAAGCGCTAACGGCAAATTTATTCCGGTAATTATGCTGACGGCGCTCTCGGATGATTTGGACATTATGAAATGTTTTGAAGCCGGAGCCGACAGTTACATTAACAAGCCGTTCAAATTCGTGCACCTGCAGATGCAGGTTAAGGCGCTGCTGCAGCGTGCGGCAAAACCTGAATCACCGGCTGATAGGGTGGTGCATACATTGGTTTTTCACAACCTTGAGCTTAAACCAGCCGAGTTTAGCGCCGCTATCGACGGTGTACCGGTAGAACTTACGCCAAAGGAGTTTGATCTGCTGAAGTTTTTTCTCGAGCAACCGAACAAATTGCACAGCCGGGACGATATATTGAATCATGTCTGGGGTTACGATTTTGAAGAAACCCGTACGGTCGATTACCACTTGAGCAAATTGCGTGAAAAGCTCGCAAAATGCCCGGAGTTTGTCGGTGCGCTTGTCAATGTTCGCGGCCGCGGTTATCGGTTGGACGCGCAGAGGTGATTTGAAGATGAACAAGGGCTTGATTTTGGGGATGAGTAAACTAGAACGGCAGCTTTTCGTTCGGTTGCTCTGGTCGCTGCTAGCGGTGTTACTGTTGCTTTCGGTGGTTATTATCGGTTCGGCGATGTACAAAACCCAGAAATCATGGCAGAACAATTTTTCGGAAGCGGCTTTGATGACTTCGCGTGCGCTGAGTACGCTGGTAAAGGATTTGACCAATTCCGATACCAATAAATCCAAAACAATGTTGTATAAGCCGGTGATTCAGGATTTGCTGCGCGCGGCACAATTCACCGACTATGAAAATAGTGTTGTTCTCGATGGCAGTCAGCATGTACTGTATAATTCCACCGGGTCGGGCTACAATCTCACGGCAGAGGATATTGCATACTGGAACGAACTCGCCGACAAAGCGGGCGGGGCGGTCGTGGATGACAATCCGACCAATCTGTTTGAGCAGCTGTTTCAGACCACATTTATTCGCGCAGTTACCTTTGACATTGACGCGCAGCATCAAAAATATACGTTGATAACCGCTGCCCAGGCGCCGCATATTTTTCAGATATACACTGAAGTGGCTTATAATGTCTTGTTGATGGTTTTGGCCGCATTCATTATTTTGGTATTTTCGCTGAGATTTTTTATCAGGAAAATTCTCAACAGTATCAATGTTATTAACGACTACCTGTCTCATGAAGCCCAAAATCCGAAGCCGCGCAAGCTGGAACTTGCAACCGGCAATGAGTTGCAGACGATTGCCGAGCACTTGAACTATTACATCGAGGAGCTAGAGAAACTTAACATGCAGCAGATAATGTTTTCCGCGAATGCTTCGCACCAGTTGCGCACACCGCTTACGGTAATCAGTTCGCACGCGCAAGCGCTGGCGGGCGGAATCGCCACTGCAGACGAGGTGAAAGAGTTTGGCGAGACTATTCTCAAAAATTGCGAGCGGATGCAAAAAACAACGGACGCGTTGTTGCTGCTAACACGGTTGGAGAGTATGGACAAGGCACAGTTTGTTGGAGCAGTGGTAGATATTGCAGCGGCGGCAGACGAACAGATCCGCGAAATCAGCCGCGTTTATGCCGAAAAACGGCTTTGCTTTGAAACTGCTTTTCCCGCACATTTATTCATTAATTCGAATGAGCCGTTGTTGGTACAGGTTTTGCACAATTTGTTGGAAAATGCTGCGAAATATACGCCGGCCGGCGGAACGATAACGGCTACATTAGAAGCTGATGCTGACCGGGTTATCTTCAAAGTGCGCGATACCGGTGTCGGGATTGCCCCGGAAGACCTGCCGCGGATATTCGACCGGTTTTATCGTGCCGACAAATCTCATTCGCAGACGATTAAAGGTTCAGGGTTAGGGTTGGCGATTGTTCGACAAATCGCTGAGTTGCTCGGTGGCAGTATTTCCGTCAGCAGTGTGGTGGATAAAGGTTCGGAATTCACCGTTGTTCTGGGCGGAGTTAAAACTGTTGCCTGATAATTCCTAAAAAAATAAGCCCTTCCTTAAGAAGGGCTTATTACAGGCGGCAGGGATGTTAATGGTATTAGTGCGGCATGGATGTTGCAAGCATAATGACGTTTATAAGACATTTCAGGCAGCCGTTGCTGGCAGAATGGCTTTTCCCAGTGTAAACTTTTTTCAACATGATTTTGTTCTCCTTAAATATTTATTTTGTTTTCTGTACTCATTATAGGCTTGATTTGGCAGGCGTTGGTTTGCGTAAAGTAAGTATTGCGTTAGAATTGTGTTAGCGTGAAAAAATCCGTGTTACATTGTCAAATCGCGCGGCAGTTCGTTCGGGTCGCCGCTATAGTTTTCCAGCTCATCAAGAGCGCTTTCGTTTTGCTCCTTGATGGTAAGAAACATTTGCAATTGCCGCTCGTAAACCTTGCGCAGTCGCTCACAATCGCGGATGAACGTGCTTTCGCCGAGGTCGCCGCGGTCTACTGTCGCAAAACAGCGCGTGCAAATTTTATTGGCCCAGCAATCTGTGCAGTGCTTTTCTACCAGGCTGCGATAGGTTTCTAATGTTTGCGCCGCGATGGCTTCAACTGTAGAAAAATCATCGACCGTGCCAAGAATGATTTTTTCGGCACGCTCGCACATGCCTAGTGCGCCGTGGCTGTTTACAAACATTGTGCCTTTGCCGGGCAAACAGCAGGAATGTAGCGGCAGATTGGTGGTTTTGCCAGAAAACCGTTGGTTAATGCTTTGCATCTGTTGCAAGAAAACACCTTTAAGAAAAGGTGATGCCTTCGTGTAATCAGTCGCGAATTCGTGACGCAACACCTCTAATTCGCGTATGTTGGTTTGCTGTTGTTGTTCGAGGCCATAGGTTTTTGCGTAAATGTTATCCGGGTCATAGTTGAAAATCGGATTGAGCGTACATTCGGCGAAAAGCGGCTGTTCATCGAAGTAAGCTTTTATTTCCAGCAGCGAATGCATTGGCGACAAGACGATGTTTATGACTACGTTGTTGTTAAAGTAATTTTTGTCACGATCATAGATAGTTTGCAGAATTTCGAGTAACCGAGCATAGGTTCCGTGACCGCGGTGGTCAACACGCGCAGTTTCCTGCTGCGGTCCGTCGAAGCTGATGTTTAGCATAAAATTGTTGTTGATGAGATAATCGAGTTTCTCAGGCTCATTGAGCAGAAGCGCGTTGGTGGTAATGCTGAAACCGGTGTCCGGACTTTCTTTTTTTGTGCGCTCAACCATGTGCTGCAACACCGGGAAATTCAACAGCGCTTCACCGCCGTAAAAAATAATGAAGCCGGGTTTTTGTGGCTGGCTCAGGAAATGATCGAGAGCTTTGTTTGCAGTTTCTACGGTCAGGTCATTTCCTGCGGTTGCATGTACGCGTTCGTTTTCGTAGTTGCCGGAATAAATGCAGTATTTGCAGCGCAGGTTGCAACGCTCGGTCATGCTGAAAGTTATTTTACCGATGTTGCCGGAAGTTTTATTTAGAAAACCGTTGAATTTGTCGGTAAACTCCTGAACGCTGATAACCGGCAGTGGTTCGTCGCTGACGCCGGCCTCGATTAAATCTTTTTGCAGTTTTGCGTCAGTACAGCCGCTTACTTTGCCGCCGGCCGTAACCAAAGTATTGAACGAGTTTTCGTCCAGCTGAAAAAAATCATTATTGCTTGCGTCATAGAGATAGGGTGTATCAAAGTACGATCGTAATATAGTGAACATCTTCCCTCCAAAAATCATTCGGTCTGAAATTAGTATAACCTGACTTGTCCGGGCTATGGTTTGGATAGGTTAAGGTATTAGTTAGAGTTGTGTTAGATTATGTTGAAGGGTAGTTTGTTGAATGCGACCGTCTTCGAGTGCAACTATCGTGTCAACTGCTTCGAGCAGCGCCGGCCGATGGGCGATGAGCAGTACGGTGGTTTTGCCGCGCAAATTGCTTAAGGCTTGTTTGATACGCAATTCATTGTCGATATCCAGTGCGCTGGTGGCTTCGTCGAGGACGAGCAACGCCGGTTTACGCAGGAAGGCGCGTGCGAGTGCGATGCGCTGTTTTTCACCGCCGGACAGGCCGCTGCCGCGTTCGCCCAGATCGGTGTCCAGCCCGGCAGGGAGTTGAGCGATGAAGTCCGCTGCGGCAAGTTGCACTGCCTCGTGCAGTTCGTCGTCGCCAGCGTCCGGTTTGGCCAAGAGCAGATTGTCGCGAATCGTGCCGCTGAAGAGAACGGTTTCCTGCGGGACATAGCCAATACTGTTGCGCCAGTCCGCCAGTAGTTGCCCGGTCAAGGGCGCGCCATCGAGGAGTACCTGTCCCTGTTGTGGTGTCAGCAAACCCAGCAACAAATCAGCCAGTGTGCTCTTTCCCGAACCAGACGGTCCGGTCAGGGCAGTAATGCTGCCCCGCTTCAATTCCAGCGACAGCTCATCTATTACTGACGGTTGCTGGCCGTTATAGCCAAACGATACCTTATCCAAGCGGATAGAGTCCGCCAGTTCAACACGGTTGCCGCTACAATCGGCGCAAGGGAATTCTTCGGCGTTAAGGCACTCGTCCAGCCAGGTTTGGAAATTGTTCCAGGACGGCAACATCATTATCGAAAACTGAAAACTGGTTTGTACGGTGGACAGAAACGGCCAAATGCGCGAAAAAATGACGATTATTATCACCAGTCCGGCGAGTGGCGTCTTCATGATTACTAACGCTACTATGAGAAACAGACAAACCGCCAAGGCCGCACCAGTTTTGTAGATGAAACCGGTTTTGCTGAAAATCCGGGCAAACTGAATATATTGCTGTTCGACCGCTTGGTTGGTGTGCGTGAAGTTGTCTATCTGTGCAGCTTCTACGCCATAGCTTTTTACTTCCTTAATTCCGGCAAGATGCTCGCTGACTAATTTGATGCTGTTCTGCTGCAACCCGTGCATGTTCATGGCACAGGTATTGAGTTTGTCGTTGCTTTTGCGCAGCGCAAAAAAGAACACCGCGCTCAAAGCGATGGTCAGGGCAGTAATTTTAGGTGACAGAAAAAAAGCCAGCAATAATTGCGCTAAGGCTATAGGCAACATTGAGAGGAACTGGATGACAAGATATGTTCCCATATCGATGTTGCGCAAATCGTTAGTCAGCGCATGAACCACGTCGGTGCGACGTTTGGTAATAATATACTGCCACCGGGCATTGGCGAAAGCTTTATAAAGCTGATTACTGAGGCTGCGTGAAAATCCGGCCCGAAATGACATGCTTGCAACGCTTTGCTTTTTTTGCATAAGAGCCAGAGCGAAATTAATCGTGAGATACGCAACCAACAGCAACAACAGTGCATATTTGCCATCAACACCGGTGAGCAGCCGGGTGACAAACTCCGGCGCGCCAGCCGTTCCGGTACTCACGCCGAAAAAAGCCATGCAAGGAACAAGCAACCACAATTCGGCCGCTTCCGCTACCGCAATGAGCAACGTCAACAAAATCAGCCAGGCCAGCAGTGTGTTGTCATGCGATAATATGCTTTTGGAGTATTGCCGTATTTGTGCAAAAACTCCGTTATGTTCAGTAGTGCGCATGGTGTTGCTCCTTTCGGTGTCTCCAGCTAAGCTGCAGTGTTTGGAAAAACAGCCGGAATGTATTGATCATTCCGGCTGTCGCTATGCTTGCGGGCGTTTTCTTTATGTCAGTTGATTCAGGCGGGAAATCAGGAATTGAACGGCAGGCTGATGGACAGAGCTACTGGTTTCGGTCGCGGAATTACGCAGGCCAGGCATTTCCAGGAGACGTCCGGTTGGTTGCTGCAATAAACTTTCTTTAACATCGCACTTTCCTCCTTCTTGTCGTAATGTTGTTTTCTGTGCTTAGTATAACAATTGATTTAGCGTCGATGTTTGGTGTGACGTTAGCGAAATGTTAGAATTACGTAAGAGTTAATTGTGCCATTTTGTCCGGATTAAAAAAGCCGTTCAAACGAAAATAATCGCTCGGACGGCAAGAGGTAATGATTTCAAAAAACTTCAATTACTCAGGTAAATCGATTTTTGAGCACATCGCGTCGATTAGTGCGTTATACTCTTCTTTTTTTATTTCCCAAGCCTTAGCATGATCCATTGCTTTCAGCTTTTCAGCAACATCTTTACCAAAAAAATGTGAAATTAGTATTACGTTGGAATAGTAGCGTGCATTATAATCAGTCATTTTTTGGAAAACATCATTTTGTTGCGCGTTGCATGAAATAGCTCCGGTTTTCTCGAAATTGTTTTTATAAGGCAACCATAAATCTTTTATGTGCTGTTGTTCAGCTGCGAGCGATGCCATTTGTTCGATGAGTTGGATTCTTTGTTGCAATAAGAATCGGTGATTATCTACTTCGATTTGTTTGTTCAAAATATAATATGAACAACCAAACGTTAACAAAGAACCGAAACAGACCCCCAATAATATTTTGAAGGCTTCGCTGTGGAAGAGGTTTTTAAGCCAGTGGCAGGGTTTGTCGACGAGAGCTGTACGAAGAGAAGATCGCGCTTTCATATTTCACCTCGTATTTAACTTTTCGATTTTGTGCTTTTCATTATAACACTCCGAATTAAAAGGGAGAAGAGAATGCCAATAGGATAATGCATTTTTCAACGTTCAGAAATTTTCTTGACATATTTTTTTAAAAAGCGTAAGCTACGGTCAATATAAATTAAAAATATTCCGCAGGAGGGACAGCTGATGAAAAAGTATAGTAGTTATTCAAGTCAATACTATTACCAACTCCAGACATTGTTGTTCTGGCGGAGTGTGGATAGTCGTACCTTGATTTAGGTAACTATATTCACGAGCATGGTTTATGCGCTCTTTCCGCAGGACGGGAAGGGCGTTTTTTTAATTTAGGAGAAAAGCAAAATGTTGGATATAAACTTCATCATAAATAACACTGAACTCGTAATAGCTAATTGCCGTAAACGTGGTTGTGAAGCGGATATTTACGGACTTGTGCAACGGGCGCAAAGAAAAAACCAGTTAGCGCGGGAGATTGATGAGTTGCGTCATCAGCACAATCTGTATGCAAAATCCGGGGTGAACAATCCGGATATTGAAGTGGTACGAACCGAGGCGTTAAAAAACAAGCAGCAAATCAAAATTCTCGAAGATGAGCTGCGGGAGTGTACTTTGTTTTTAAACGAACAATTATCCGTTATTCCTAATATGCTGGATGCACGGGTACCGGAGGGTGGCGAAGAAAACAATGTTACACTTTACGAACACGGAGCTATTCGGAAATTTGATTTTCAACCAAAGACGCATGAACAGCTGGGTGAAATTCTGAATTTGATCGATATCCCGCGCGGTGTAAAAACTGCCAAAACGAGATTCTGCTGTTACAAAAACGAATTCGTTCAGTTGCGTTGGGCGCTGGCGCGGATGTTCGCGTGTTTGAACACGCGGACAAGGATTTGAACTGATTTCACCGCCATTTTTGGCGCAAAAACGGACACTGTTTACGTCGGGGTATCTGCCGTTTGCCCAAAAAGACAATTTTAAAATTGAAGAAGAAGATTTATCGCTAATTGGAACGAGCGAACAATCACTGTTGGGTATGCACATGGATGAAGTTTTTACACAGCTTCCGTTGCTGTATCTGGGTGATTCGATGTGTTTTCGCACCGAAATTGGCAGCGCCGGACGGGACGTTAACGGCGTATTTCGGGTGCATCAGTTTTACAAAATGGAACAAATTGTTTATTGTTTGCCAGAGGATGTGGAATACTGGCATAAAAAGTGTTTGGAAAACGAAGAAAGAATTTTGGATGAGCTGGGTATACCTTATCGGACGATTTTGTCAGCTGCCGGTGACACCGGTGCGCCGGGTAGCATAAAATACGATGTTGAGGGTTGGTTTCCGGGACAGGGGCGCTATCGCGAGCTGACTTCCAACACCAATATTCTCGACTATCAAACTCGCCGGGGGAATATCCGCTACAAAATTGCCGGACAAAAGGGGTTTCCTTACACCATCTCGGCGACCGGATTTACTGACCGGTTGATATTGGCAATCATGGAAAACTATCAAACGGCTGACGGCGGCATAAAAATCCCCGAAAAGTTGATCGACTATATGGACGGTGTCAGAGAAATTGAACGGATAAGATAGTATGAATAATATTGAATTTAATTCATGCGACTGACTTTTGCTTGACAGACGTACTTTTATCATGTATTTTTATAGGCGAATATATTTCGTCAAAAGACGAACGAAGGAGGGACAGAAGATGATTGATATGAGCTGTGTATTTGTCATGAATATTGCTGTCCCGGTAAAAGTGTGCGCGGTTAGTTAATCCGCGTTGTGTGTGTTATTCACGCCCTTTTCCGGTGACGGAAGAGGGCGTTTTTTGTGGCGATTGCCATGCGAAACAGTTGAGCTTTGGTGTGCCGACGCACACTTACGCCCTCTTCCCGTTGGGAGAGGGCGTTTTGTTTTATATAAGACAAGTTTACTTGGTAAACTAATAAAAAAAACAAAAACGTAGTTTTCGCTCCCGCGCCTTCTTTTGCCTTGATGCAAAATGAAGCAAAAAATCAAGCGCTGTAAGCCTTTACCTATTGTTCTAATGTTCGCTTGCAGCAAACGGCAAACTCACTTCGTTCAGACATGCCGATTTGCTTTTTGCGCGCTTCACAAAGAACAATTAACGGTTCGTCTTAATGCGCGTTTAAAACGAGAAAATGAAAGAGCAATCTGAATTGTGCAAAATCCAATTTTATTGGATTGTTTAAAAAATCAAAAATCAGGAGAATAAAAAAATGTTTAATTTTGTAAAGTCATCCATGACGGAAAACGGCTTGTATTTTTCGGAGTACATAGAATCTTTATCATCGATATACTGCGATTTTTTGGAAGATCATATTTTGGCGTCCGATATTTTTTCTATCTTCAGAAACGATAAACATATCGGCTATTATGGTATTAGTGATGGTAAGACGCTTACCCAGTTTTATATGCCGACGAGGGAACAGCGCTATTCCGGTCATGTTTTCAAAGAAATTTTGGAAAAGCATTCTGTTGAAAACGCACTTGTCCCTAGCTGTGACGAGCTGCTCCTGTCGTTGTGTATGGATAATCATAAAGCAGTTGATTTGCAATCGTATGAATTTACGGATAGTGGAGTTGCGGTAAGACCGGCAGAATATCCTCGTGAGTTACTGAACAAAGCAACCAATTCAGATCTGGCGGAAATCATACGGATTGCCGGTGATTTTATCGACCGTTATGCGGAGCGTGTTGCGAACGGTGAATTATATATTTTGCGTGATGATGGTGTATTTCTTGGTATGGGTGTTATTGTAAAGAATCGAATTATTAAAAATAGTTGGGGGACAGGAATGTTTGTTCATCCGAAACATCGTCAACGCGGTGTAGGCAGAAGTATCATTCTGCATCTCAAAGATATCTGCAAACAAGCGGGCGTTCGGTTGAATTCCGGCTGCTGGTATTATAACAACAACAGTAAACGAACATTAGAGAGCGCAGGCTATGTTACAAAAACACGGGTATTGAATGTACAGTTCAATGATAAGGGGAAAAACCATGAATAGTAGTTTATTGAATGATTATGGTTATCTGAAATATATAAAAAGCATTGAAATGCCAACAACGCCATTTGGATATGCCGCGGCGAGAGTGGTTGCGCAGCACAAGTCCAGTTGGCAGGTGGTAACCGCAAGCGGTGAATATCGCGCAGATCTTTCCGGCAAATACCGCTATGACCTGGATGCTAAAGGCGGATATCCGGCGGTGGGTGATTATGTACTGGTGCAGATTGCCAAAACCAACGATTTGGCGGTTATTCACGAATTATTGCCGCGGAAGACAGTTTTTTATCGCGCTGATCAATGGCATGCTGCGGCGATTCAGATTGTGGCGGCAAATTTCGATACGGTGTTTGTCTGTATGTCGCTGAACAGGGATTACAATATTGCCCGGCTGGAGCGCTATCTGGTGATGGCGAAAGAAAGTGGTGCCGATATTGTGGTGGTGCTGACGAAAGCCGATTTGTGTCCGGATGTGGAATTACAGCTGGAAATTTGCCGGGCGGTAGCAGGTCACGTTCCAGTATATGCAGTGAGTGTGGTTGACGGCGCCGGAATGGAGCAACTTGCGCCGTATTTTGCACAGGGCAATACGGTTGTTGCGCTCGGCTCGTCCGGCGTTGGCAAATCCAGTTTGGTGAATGCATTGTTTGGTCAGGAAATAATGAAGGTTGCGGCAATTCGTGAAGATGATGCGCGCGGGCGGCACACTACAGTACATCGCGAGCTAATCCTGTTGCCGGGCGGCGGCTTGTATCTCGATACGCCGGGAATGCGCGAACTAGGCTTGGTGGATGCGGGTGAATCTGTTGCTGAAATGTTTGAAGATATCGAACAGCTGGCGGATGCTTGCCGCTTTTCCGACTGCCGTCATAACGGTGAACCGGGTTGCGCTATCCGTGCAGCATTGGCTAATGGCGAATTGTCAGATAAGCGCTACAAGCGCTATGTAAAATTTCAACAGGAATTATCTTATGCTGAAGATCCGAGCGGTCATCGGGCACAAAAAACTGAATTTTTTAAACAAATTCATAAATCAATCCGGGCGAATCGCAAGCCGGGACGATAAATATGGACAGCGCGAAAGGTGAAAAATGGTGGTTATATGCTTTGTACCTGTAAAAACTTTGGGATGACTATCTCGGCGGAAGACCGTGAGCTGTTTTCAGGCCTTAGTTTTTCTTTGCAACGCGGTGAGTGTCTGGCGATTGCCGGGGCGAATGGTTGCGGCAAGAGTAGTTTTGCCGAATATCTGTACCGGCAAGCCGCGGGGATGCCGCACAGAAGCGGATTAACCGTTAATGGAACGCTGATCTTTGCAAAAAATATTTCTGTGGCATGGCTGCCGCAAAGCGCAACAACAGAAGACGATTTCATTGCCGGTAGAGATGATTATTGGCAGAATTTGTTTTTTGACGGACAGTTTGAATTTGGCCGCAAACCGTCCGAAGGTCAACGGCAGAAATTGCGCATTGCGGCAACGCTGCGGCGCAATGCCGACTTTTATATTTTCGACGAACCGACGAACTATCTTGATTTTTCCGGAATTGCTGCTCTTGACGTTGCGGTTGATGACTTGCTGGCGCAAGGAAAAAGCATTGTTCTTATCAGCCACGACCGCAGCCTTATCGACAATCACGCCGATAAAACCATATATTTTACCAGAAACGGTATTTTCAGCAGTGCTGGCGGCTGGTCTGAATCATTTAACTTGTATCAGTCAACGATGGAAGGGAAAGTTCGTGAAGCCGCAACGATAAAAAACAAAATTAATCAACTAAAGCAGGATGCCGAACGCAAAAAACGCTGGTCGGAACGCTGTGAGAGCGCCAAATACGGCAAAGGTGCTACAGATACAAATATGCGCGATCGCGGCGCAATCGGCGCGCAGGCCGCACGGCTGATGAAGCGGTCGTTGCAGCAGCGCAAACGCATTGGTGAAAAAATTCAGGAGCTAGAGCGGTGCAAACCGCGGCCGGAAACAGTGCCGAATCTGTCGTTTCCGGGTTATAAGGTAAGCAACAAAACCGTCAGTGAGTTGCGCAGTGTGACGTTTGCTTATCCAGACCACGCGAAGCTGTTTGACGGATTGTCTTGCGTACTGTCAACGCGTGACCGGGTGTGTTTTCTTGGCGAAAATGGCAGCGGTAAAAGTACGTTGATGAAAATATTGACGGGGCACTTGATGGTGGATGGCGGTGAAGCGCGAGTGTCTAATGCGGTAAACTGGTTCTACATTCCGCAGGGGTTAAAAAGTTTTTGGCGTGATGAACGCAGTTTGTTGAATAATTTTATTGTTGCTGGCATTAATGAAGCTGTTGTCAGAAGATATTTGGGAGCTGCCGGAATCTGGGGCGAGCAGGTGAAAAAACCACTATCCGCGTTTTCCTACGGTGAACTTATGCGCGCAGCACTGGTGTTGTGTATCTTAAGCAATGCCGAATTTATCTTCATGGATGAGCCGACATCGCATTTGGATGTGGATACGATTATGATTATGGAGAAAATGTTGCAGGAGTTTTCCGGCGGCTACGCGTTGATAAGCCATGACCAGCGCTTTGTCGAAAATGTTGCTGATAAGCTGTTGTTCATCAAGAACGCTGCGCTAGAAATGGCGTGAGTGGGAAACTGAAATCAAAAAGCAGGAACCGCGTCGGATTATTTCAACGCCGCGGTTTTTTTGTTGACTTCTATATTGTTGTTTTATATAATGTGAAAAGTTTCGAAGTGTATGAATTTATTTTTTTTTGCGAATTTTCGGAAACGTTTCCGAAGAAAACGAGGTACTATGGGAGTTACAATAAAAGACATCGCCAAGCTCGCGGGTGTTTCCGTCAGCACAGTATCGCGAGCGATGAATGATACCTTTGACGTCGGTGCTGATACCCGCAAACGGATTATGCAATTGGTCGAGGAGCAAGGATATCGCCCGAACAATATGGCGCGCGGACTGGTAACGCAAAAGTTGTACACAATCGGCTTGATTGTTCCCGATATTTCTAACCCGTTTTTTTCCGAAATTGCTGTAGGCGTGGAAAAACGTGCTCGAGCGCTCGGTTATTCGGTGATTTTTTGTAATTCGGATAACGATCCGGAAATCGAACGCGAGTCAATAGCAATGTTGCGGGGAAAAATGGTCGACGGACTGATAGCTTCGTTATCCCGGGAAAGTTTTGCCGAGCTTGCCAATATTGAAGCGGCAGGATTTCCGCTTGTGCAGCTTGACCGCAGCATCGAGAGTACGAAAACTGCATCGGTGTTGGTGGATAATCAGACGTCGGGCTATATCGCGACAAAACATTTGTTGGAGCTCGGCCACCGGCGGCTTATTCATTTTTCCGGCAATCACGCGACACAATCGGCGCATGACCGAAAAAAAGGATTTGAAAAGGCTGTTCGGGAGTATGGATTGAGCGATAATGAATTTGCCATTTTTGAAGGCAACTTTACTGTTGAGTCGGGCATTCGGTTGTTCGGCCAATTGCTCAAAATTGATAATCGTCCGACGGCAATTTTCGCTGCCAGCGATTTACAGGCAGTCGGCGCGATTGCTGCGGCATTCGATGCGGGAGTTGCAATACCGGAAGAGATTTCAATCATTGGACATGATGATGTTCCGATTGCCTCGCTGGTAAGGCCGCGGCTGACTACGATGGCGCAGCCGAAATACAAACTGGGTGAAATCGCGGTCAATTTGTTGGTGAGACGGCTGATAGATGGCAGTGCTCAGCCGCCGGAAAATCACGTGCTGCAGACTGAACTTGTAGTCAGGCAATCGACAACAGTTCCAAGAACTTATTAATTTAACGGAGTAGAGGAATATGAAAAAGCGTATTACAGTAGTTGGTAGTATGAATATGGATTTGGTTTTTCAGGTAGAGGTTAACCCGGAACGCGGCGAGACGGTGTTCGGAGACGCATTTACTACTGCGCCTGGAGGGAAAGGCGCCAATCAGGCGGTGGCCGCGGGCAAACTCGGCGGTGAATGTGTATTTGTCGGATGTTGCGGCAACGATGACTTTGGCCGGGCGCTGCTCGATAGCATGAAGCGTGGTAAGGTTGATGTTGATAACGTGAAAGTAGTTTCTAATTATACAGGCGTTGCGGGAATTGTGGTTGAAGGCTGTGGTGACAACCGGATTATTGTTGCCAGTGGTGCGAACAACGCAGTGACTGTAGAGATGGTTGATAATTGCGCGCAGCAAATCCGCGACAGCGCAATATTACTTGTTCAGCTCGAAGTGCCGCTGGCAGCGGTAATTCGGGCAATTGAGATTGCTCATGACGCCGGTGTCACGGTTGTTCTTGATCCGGCGCCGGCTAAGCGGCTTCCTGAAAGCCTGTTTGCTAAAGTTGATTACTTACTGCCCAATGAAGGCGAATTGGACAAATTAATGGAGCAATATGATTTGCCGGACGTTGAAGCCAGGATTGCCAAGTTGCTGGAGTGGGGAGTTGGCGCTTTGGTCATAACCAAGGGCGGTAATGGCTGCGAGGTACACCGTATTGACGGTGTCAACAGTTATCCTGCATACTGCGTTGTGGCGGTCGATACGACGGCGGCCGGGGATACTTTTGCCGGAGCGTTCGCGACGAAATTAAGCCAGCAGGCGACCGAGACTGAAGCGATTGATTTTGCGATGGCTGCGGCGGCACTTGCCGTTACCCGGCTTGGTGCTCAGACTTCAATACCGACGCTTTCGGAAGTTAATAGTTTTAGAAATAGATAGTCAGTTAAAAGCAGGAGGGCACAATGAGCGCAGATTTTTATTCCGGCGTGGCCGGGAAGCTGAGTTCGGATTGCAGGGTGAGTTATCAGCCGCGTGAAGCAGGCGGAATTGAAATTGAGTTGTCCGGGAAACTGACGGGGATGTATGGTCGTGCCAATGTTGAATTAGCAAGGCGCACGCTCTCGCAGCTGGGCGTTGTCAATGCGTTACTGAGAATCGAGGATTTTGGCGCACTACCTTATGTAATCATGGCGCGGATTGAAGCGGCGGTAAAAACCGCACATCCGGAGATAACAGCCGAAGCGTTGCCGGAGCAAAAACCGCAATGTTGCACGCAATCACGTAAGCAGCGACGGCGGACGACGAGATTGTATTTGCCGGGCAATCAGCCGAAATATTTTTTAAATGCCGGCCTGCATCAGCCGGACGGCGTGATTCTTGATCTCGAGGATTCGGTTCATAGTGGCGAAAAACTGTCGGCACGGCTGATTACCCGTAACGCTTTGCGCGTTATTAATTTTTATAATGCCGAAAAAATGGTGCGGATTAATCAGGGCGGCATTGGTTTAGCCGACCTCGATACGATAGTCCCGCAGAACGTAAACGTAATTCTGATACCAAAAGTCGAAACGGCGGCACAAATTCATGCCGTCGAAACCCGAATTGCAGAATTGCAAGAAAGATATGCTTTAGCCGAACCGGTATATCTGATGCCGATTATCGAAAGTGCACTCGGTGTAATAAATGCCTGGCCGATTGCCTGCGCAAGCACGAACATCGTTTCGTTAGCGATCGGGTTGGAAGACTATACCGCCGATCTCGGCACCAATACCTCGGCAACCGGAATCGAGTCGTTGTACGCCCGCAGCGCCGTAGTCAATGCAGCGGCAGCCGCAGGCATCGGCGCCCAGGATTCAGTGTTTTCCAATCTTGCCGACAAGGACGGGCTGCTAACTGCGGCACTCGAAGCCAAACAATTGGGGTTCGAGGGCAAAGGTTGTATCCATCCCGGCCAGATTGCCACGATCAAGAAGGGGTTTGCTCCGACATACAGTGAGATTGAACGGGCCGGCGCTATTGTCGCTGCGGCTGAGCAGGCGAAAGCGGCTGGTATCGGTGTGGTCTCGCTCGGTTCCAAAATGATTGACACGCCGGTCGTGAAAAAAGCGTTGACGGTAATTGCGTTGGCACAGGATATGGGCTTGATAACAGCTAAAGCAGGTGGACTATGAGCGGAAGAATGATCGCAAACACTGCCGGACGGCTGGTTCCGGAAAAAGTTAACGGTCAGACGGTAATACCTTTTAAGGGAGTAGGCGGGCATCGTCCGGCCGGCAAAAAACATGGCCCGACAATTTCAACTGCTCTGGATTATCCGGCAGACGGCAATAAATGTGTTGGCAGCCTGAAAGAAGCTTTGATAAAATGCGGGCTTTGTGACGGGATGAAGATTTCCACGCATCATCATCTGCGCAATGGTGATTTGGTGTCTAACGAGGTTTTTACTATTGCCGAAGAACTCGATGTTAAGGGCTTGGTGTGGTTGCCGTCGGCGTCATTTCCTTGCCATCAACCGGTTATCGGCCACTTGGAGCGCGGAACAATTGATCATATTGAAGGAAGCATGAACGGCGAAATCGGCAGAGCTGTAACTGATGGTAAAATGCGCGGCACGGCAGTGCTGCGGTCGCATGGCGGGCGCTGCCAGGCGATTCAGGATGGCGAAGTAACGATCGATATCGCGGTAATCGCCGCGCCGTCCGCTGATGCTTTTGGCAATGCTAACGGCATGTATGGCCCGTCGGCTTGTGGCGGTTTGGGTTATGTGCTCGCCGACTATATGTATGCCGAACGGGTAATTGTGGTCACAGATAATTTGCAGCAGTTTCCCTGCATGCCGATGGAAGTAGAGGGCAATTATGTTGACTGTGTTGTTGTGATGGACAAGATTGGCATTCCGGAGCAAATAATTTCCGGCACTACTAAAATCACCAGCAGTCCGGACCGGCTGTTGATTGCTGAGCTGACAGCGCAGTTTTGTGAATGTGCCGGAATTTTGCGCGACGGTTGCGCGATTCAGGCCGGAGCAGGAGGGACATCGCTCGCGATTGGCAATTTTTTGCAAAAAATACTGGCTGCGAAAAACGAACGCGCACGCTTCGGTTTTGGCGGCAGTACCAAATACATGGTGCAGATGCTTGAAGCCGGGCAGATGGAGCACATCCTCGATGCCCAGTGTTTTGATTTGGACGCAGTGCGGTCGCTGAAGGAAAATGTCAACCATCATTCGGTTTCAGTTTTCAATGCCTACAACTTTCATTCCAAGGGTAATTATACTTCAATGATCGATATCATGATTCTCGGTGCCACTGAAGTAGATGTCGATTTCAACGGCAATGTCGTGACTCATTCTGACGGACATCTGCTGCATGGTATCGGCGGCTGGCAAAATTGCCTGCATGCCAAATGTGTAATTTTGCCGATTCCCTCAGTACGCGACCGGATTCCGACGATTGTTGACCGGGTTACTACACTTGTCGGTCCCGGTGAATTGATAGATGTAATTATTACCGAACGCGGTATTGCCATTAATCCGCTGCGGCGCGATTTACTGGCGGCGGTGAAAGACAGCGGTTTGCCTCTCAAAACAATCGCACAGTTGAAAGCTGAAGTAGATGAAATAATCGGCGTGACACCGGAAAAACCGCATCTGACCGATGAGGTAGCCGCAATTGTAAAATGGGTAGACGGCACAGTGATTGACACGATCTATAAAGTCGCCAAGTCGGAGGGAGAGAAGTAAAATGGAAACAAATCCAAAAGCGCCCGCCAAACGGCGCTGGCAAGCTATGTGGACTCAGATGAAAAATGACCGGCTGTTTTACTTGATGTTGGCGCCGGCAATCGTCTATTTTCTGGTGTTCTGCTATTATCCGATCATAGAAGCACGACTGGCGTTTGAAGACTTCCGGTTTATCGGTGCTAATGAGTGGGTTGGCCTGAAACATTTTAACGAATTGTTTGATTCGCAGGCGTTCATCCGGGTATTGATAAATACTGTAATTATCAGCACGATGAAGATTGTCTTTTATTTTCCGGTGCCGATCCTGTTATCGCTATTGATCAACGAATTGCGTACTACCTGGTTTCGTAAATATGTGCAGTCGGTCGTCTACTTACCGCACTTTTTGTCCTGGGTAGTAATAGCCGGGGTGTTTATCACGATTTTGTCGCCGGCTTCCGGCGCGCTTGCAGAGATCGCCAAGACTATGGGTCTCAAGCCGATAGCCTTTCTGACAAATCAATCCTGGATACGCTGGATACTGGTATTAACCGAGATGTGGCGCAGCGCTGGTTGGGATACGATGCTGTATGTTGCGGCATTGCTCGCTATAAATCCGTCTTTGTATGAAGCTGCAAAGCTGGATGGCGCAGGCCGGGTACGGCAGATGATCTATGTAACCTTGCCGGAACTGAAATCCACAATTATCATCGTCTTTATTCTCAATCTCGGTTTCTTCATGAATGCAGGTTTCGATCAGGTCTTCAACCTGATGAATGACTCGGTTATTTCAACAATTGATATTCTCGACATCTATGTTTACCGGATTGGTTTACTAAACGGAGAGGTATCCTACGCGACTGCGGTCGGCTTGTTCAAGGGAATAATCGGGTTAATTTTGATTTTGGCTTCGCATTTTATTCTGAAGAAAAAAGCCGGCAAGGGGGTGTGGTAAGATGCGTAAATTATCTGCAAATTCAATTCTGATTTACGGCTCGCTGTTTTTGGTAACCGTTACGATAATTTTTCCGTTTCTGAATTTGATAGCCACGTCGCTGTCTGACGGCAAAGCAGTAAACTCTCTGTCAGGGCTGGCAATATTTCCCAAAGGCTTTAACCTCGAAACATATAAAGCATTGCTACTGAATGAAAAAGTCCAACTGGGTTTGTTCAACAGTTTGCTGATTACTATTGTCGGCACTTCAATCAATGTGTTTTTTACCTGTATGACCGCTTATGCGTTATCAAACACCAAACTTATCGGCCGGAAAATCATTTTGATATTCTTTATTGTTACGATGGTATTTGAACCGGGAATAATTCCCGATTATCTGGTTATGAAAAACATCGGCCTGCTGGACAGTTATTGGGCGTTGTTCTTGTACAAAGGCATCAATGTTTTCTATCTGCTGGTGTTGATGCGGTTTTTCGAAGAAATTCCTCCGTCGCTGATCGAGGCGGCACAAATTGACGGTGCAAATTTCTTCCAGGTGTTTTTCCGGATTGTGTTGCCGATGTCGCTGCCAGCGATTGCGATGGTTGCAATGTCATACGCGGTATTCCACTGGAACGAATATTTTCGCGCGATGATTTATATAGCCGACCCGGACAAATGGCCGCTACAAGTGGTGTTGCGTCAATTCGTAGTGGAGTCAGACAAGGTCGCGATGGTCGGATTACAAAACGTGTCATCCTACAAAGATGCGGCGACTATCGATATCAAGTCGCTCAAAGCCGGGATCATAATTCTCACAACTGCGCCGATTTTGCTGGTTTATCCGCTGATATTAAAATATTTTACCAAAGGTGATATGCACGGAGGTGTAAAAGAATAGTATGAAATATTTTCTGAGCATATTACTGGTGCTGGTGATTATCGGTACTGCAGTTTTTTTTGTTAGTCATCGCAAACCTGAAGTGGTTATCAACGATGGGAAAATTCACATCTCGATTGTTAACAAGGATTTTTCGCCGAGCGATCCGGCGAACAAGAAATTTGTCGCCAAAATGGAGAGCGACCTAAAAAAACAGGGCATTGATGTAGTTATCGACACCGTGGAAATTCCGTCCGGCGGTTACGCCGAAAAACTGACATTGATGCTGATGAGCGGCAAAGCGCCGGACATCATTTATTTCCAGAGTGGCGGTGACCGGATTATGGCTGAGCAAGGATTGCTTGCCGATTTGCGGCCGTATGCAGCGCAGTCAAAACTGTTCAATGAGCGGATGCTGGATTACAATAAAAAACGGCTGGCTAATTTCCCATATCTGATTCGTGTCTATCCGCTAATGACAAAAGTACCGTTAATTCGTGCTGACTGGCTCGACAAACTTGGGATGCAGCCGCCTACAACACTGGATGACTATTACAAATTAATGAAAGCGGTATCGCGCACCGACCTGAATGGCGATGGCAAAAAAGGTATCTGGGGAATTTCGGCGACCGAAAACACCGACCGCCTGGATGAAATATTTAATAAAGCCTTTGGTGTCACATCAACCTGGATGAAAGACAAAAACGGCGCTTTTGTATATTCCAAGACTACCGAATTCGAAAAAAACAAATTGGCGTTTTACCGCAAACTGTACGCGGAAAAAATTCTCGATAACGAATATATCACGACCAAATGGAACGTCTTTGAAGACAAATTTTTCTCAGGCAAGGTTGGCATTGTGACTGCCACCAACGGTAAAGTCGTTGATATCTATGAAACCAAGATGGCTAAAGTCAACGGCGCTGCTGCCAAACTGGTAGTGCTCGAACCGCCAACCGGTGTGAGCAAGGGCTTTATGCCAGTTGATGTTAACAAGGAAGACCGCGGGTTCGCAATATCAGCGTTGAGCAAACATCCGGATATTGCGTTCAAGGTACTGGAATACTTGATTTCCGATGACGGCCAGTTTTTGGATCGCATTGGCATAGAAGGTAAACAATACAAAATGCAAGGTGCGCAAATTGTGTTAATGCCGGAAGCGAAAGACTATTTTGAGCGGTTCTTTTTGTATCCGAAATGGCAAAGTCCGGTGAAAATTCTCAGCGATAATGCGTTCTACTCGATGAAGCTCGCCGAAAATTATTACTCGGAAGATGTTAATTTCATTATGCCGCGACAATTCGCCGCTACCTATGACGCACTGAACAATCTTTACAAGGAATATTCCTGTAAGATCATTTCCGGCGAATACCCTTTGGAAAAATTCGACGAGTTCGTCAAGCAGTGGTCTGCCGAGGGCGGCGACAAGCTGACTACATATGCCAATCAAAATTTAAAATAAGGTTGCTGAAAAAATGCGCGTTTTTGAGCAACCTTCGTGCGCAACGTTATTTTTGAATACAATATGAACGGAGTAAAAACTAATGAACAGACAAACTTTTACCGATAAAGTTCGGGCGGTGTTGTTTGGTACCGCCTATGGCGATGCGATTGGTTGTCCGGTGGAAAAACTTAGCTATACCGAAATCAAGGAGCGCTATGGCCGGGTCACCGATATGAAACGGGAGTGGTACAAAAAAAGCTGGCCGGGTATGAACAAAGTCCGCGGCTTTGGCACGGTTACCGACGATACGCTGATGACGATAGCTCTGATGAATATTTACAATGAGCAGCGACGTCATCTAGATGCCTATGATATGGCAGACGGAATGGTGAAGGAAATCGCTTTCAGGAAAACCTGGATACCGGAATTTGAAAAAACCGATTGTATTATCGAGCGGCTGTTTTATCCGGAAAAGTGGATATTCATCCGGCACACGCTGGGAAACTGCGAACCGCGCGAGGGCGGAATCGGCAATATGATTAATTGCGGCGCGGCGATGTACATCGCTCCGGTCGGTATCGTGAACGCGTTGAACCCGAAGGCGGCCTATGACGAGGCAATCGCTTTTGCGCAGGGGCATCAGGCAAGTTACGGACTTGAAGCAGCAGGAGTACTAGCAGCTTGTGTCGCTAAAGCCTTTGAAGAAAATATAACGATTGACGCGATTGTCGCAACGGCATTGGAGCTCGCCAAGGACGGTACCCGGGCAGCTATTGCCGATATTTGTGCAGCGGCGGTGGAGTTGCGCGCAGAAAAAGACGACCACGACAAGATAGTCGCAGCTTTCCATGCGATAATCGCTAAATATTCGCCTATGGGCGACGACGTCAACCGGGCGGTCGAAAAAGTCGGCGTACCGAGTAATCATTACACACCGTCGCGGATTTTCAGTATCGAAGAACTGCCAATAGCTTTAGGCTATTGCGTATTGCATAATGGTGATCTCAAGGCTGCGGTAATCGGTGGTATTAATTCCGGACGGGATACCGACTCGATCGGCGTTATGGCGGCAGCGATCTGTGCGCCGCTATGCGGCATGAAAGTATTTACCGAAGAAGAGACGGAAATGTTGATGAGTAAAAACAAAATGGCTCTCTATGATATCGCTGACGGGTTCGTGGTTACTGCGCTGGAATTACTTCAAGCCGCGCATCAGGCGGAAATGGCGCGTTACGCGCAACTAAAAGACTCGTTTTAGGAAAGGAAAAACATGAACAGCATACCGGAAAATTATCTGGAAAAAGTTTATGCCGGAGTTCTCGGCAAGGCAATCGGCGTGCGTCTCGGGGCTCCGGTGGAGCCGGCGTTTTGGACGCATGACCGTATCGAGAGTGTATACGGAGATTTACGCGGCTATGTCAAGGATTTTACCAACTTTGCTGCGGATGACGACACCAACGGGCCGATATTTTTCATCCGCGCTATGGAAGACTATTGCCGGGAGCGTGAGCTTACAGCTGAAGACGTTGGCAACACATGGCTGAACTATACATCCGAAGGCCACGGCATGTTTTGGTGGGGTGGCTACGGTATCAGTACCGAGCACACCGCGTATCTTAACCTGAAAAACGGTATCAGTGCGCCGCAGTCCGGCTCGATTGCTCAAAACGGCGCGACACTCGCCGAGCAAATCGGCGGGCAGATATTTATTGATTCTTGGGGACTGATTTGGCCGGGCAACCCGGTTAAAGCTGCTGAATACGCCGAAAAAGCAGCTTCGGTATCGCATGATAAAAATGGCATATATGGCGGAATTTTCAATGCGGTTTGCATTGCCCGGGCGTTCCTGACTGCAGATATTAATGATATCGTCAACACCGGATTGAAATATGTTCCGGCGGATTCGGAATTTATGCGGGTAAATCAGGCGGTCATCAAGTTTCACAAAGACAATCCCGGTGATTTTCGCGCCTGCTTCAAGATGCTGGAACGAGATTTTGGCTATGACAAGTATCGTGGCATCTGTCATATGATTCCCAATGCCGGGGTGGTTACGCTGGCGCTGTTGTATGGTAGCGGCAGTTTGTCGCGCACTGTCGAAATTGCGACGATGTGCGGTTGGGATACTGACTGCAATGCCGGTAACGCCGGTACGATTGCCGGAGTGGCGTACGGAATCGCAAGCGTCGAAGCTCATTATCGCCGGCCGATCAATGATATGCTGGTGGCATCCTGCATCAGCGGTTCTCTGAACATCGTCGATATCCCGACTTTCGTAAAAGAAATTACCCGTATTGGCTATCGTGTCGCTGATGTCGAGGTGCCGGCTGAAGTGTTGCCAAAAGCTGATGACCGGGAGTTGTATTATGATTTCGAGTTGGCTGGTAGCACCCACGGTATGCGGCTGGACATGAAGAGGTTTTCCAATTGCTTAGGTAATATTGCTCAAGATACGCTGACCGGAACCCGTAGTTTGCGGGTAGAATTACTCGACCACCGTCGAAATGACTGTGTGAAGTTATATACCAAACCGTTTTACCGGCGTGCGGATTTTGACGATGAACGCTATCTTCCGACTTTTTCGCCGCAAGTTTACCCCGGACAAAAAGTAAAATTCAATTGCCGGACCGAAATGCTGAGCGGTGAAGACCTGCTGGTGTCGTTCTATGTGCGGTTGACCCATTCCAAATCCGAGATTACCTCCAAGTGCATAATCTTTGAAGGCTCAGACTGGCGCGAAATCGAGTGGGTTATTCCGGATACCAACGGCGAGGCGATTGACGAAATCGGCTTGCGGCTGGAAAACTCCGACCGCGGTACGTTTATCGGCTATTTTTACGTAGATTTCCTGCACATCAGCGGCGCTGCAGACTATCATATCGATTTTGCCAAAGAGAAAGAAGAGTTCAACTGTGTTACCCAATTTACCTATAATCGTGGCAAGTGGTCGTTGGAAGATGGCTGCATGCAGGCGCTGGCCATCGAAGATGCCGAGGCTTTTACCGGTAATTATTACAGCCGCGATTATTCACTCCGGGCGACGTTAATTCCGCAGTGCGGTAGCAGCCATATGCTGGCTTTTCGGGTCAAAGGACTGATGATGGGGTATTACGTCGGCTTTGACGGCGAAAACCGCGTTTCGCTGATAAAGAATGAGCATGGCAAAAAAACTGTTGCCAGCAGTACCTTCCAGTGGACGCATGGCAGAAGCTATGAGTTTGCGCTGACCGCAACCGGTAACCGCTATGTTTTTGCCGTTGACGGTGAGGAATTGTTTGATTATTGTGATACTGCTGACAACTGGCACGAGCACGGCATGTACGGTTTCGCTTTGCTTAATGCCGGACGCTGTCTGTTTGAAAAGTTGACAGTGAAGGAGAGCTAGAAAAAGCGGCATGAAGCGACATCAAGCTGTGTAGGGGCACAATACAAATTTGTTTTTCGGAAGAAGACAGAAAGATTGATAAGTTTATCAGCAAGTAAATAGCTTAATCGCTGGTAAGGAAGCGTAAGAATGTTATATAATTTATTAATTATTGACACTACCAATCGTGATACTGCGCTGATCAATATTAAGTATGTTATCAAGTACGCTTTGGCAACTGACCAGTTGCAGTTGTTTGATAAATATCCGTATATAACTTGGTGGAGTTGATTGTGTAATGTAGAGATATGAGCAGCAATTGAACAAAGAACCGGCATGGGCTCCGTATAATAGGAGCTGCGTGCCGGTTTTTTGTTAAGCCAATCCGATTGTGCTTCAAAGATCAAGCACATAAGATTTCAAAACGTATTTCATGTGAACCTGCGATGCGTGAGCAGGATTTTTTGTGCCCGTGCAGGAATTAGCAAAATAATCTCGAATATAGATTATTGAAAAAACTCATTGAGTGGAATTTGTTTTACAGTGAAATTTATGAAAAAAACAAAAGCAGGTATTATCATGAACAGACGCGGATTTACGTTAATTGAAGTATTGGTCACTATTGCAGTATTAGGTATTCTGGCGATGATTGCAGTGACTAATTTCACCGGCACAAACAGAAATAAAAACCTTGAAGCATTTGCACGTCAGCTAGCGGCGGATTTGCAATATGTTCAGCAAAAAAATATGAACGGCGTGACAACCTATGGTCTGCAATTTACTTCGACCGGTTATAGTGTGGTGGTGGATGCGGTGGCTGAAAAAACTGCAAACATACCGGTATCGGTGACCTTCGATCAAGCTACTAGTGGATTTACGTTTGGAGCTAATTATGAACCTGTTTTTCAAAGCAATGGGTCAATGAAAAATTCAGTTGGAACGAATGTACTACCGTATGGATCAGTGACGACGGTAAATGGTTTCGAGTACTGGACTTGTGCGATAATACAAAACACAAACGCGCGAACCAGTTTTGTAAGAGTCCAAACGACAACGGGATTAGTGGTCATACAGTAACTAAGTTTCGTTTCAGATTTAAATATAAACAACCGCCCTGAGGGGCGAAAAAGATGAAAGAGGTGTTAAGCAGATGAGCACTATTACTGAAATCAGAGCCCGGCAAATTTTGGATTCACGCGGAAATCCTACTATCGAAGTTGATGTCTATCTGGAAGACGGTACAATGGGACGGGCGGCTGTTCCGAGCGGCGCATCGACCGGCGCCCATGAAGCAGTTGAGTTGCGCGACGGAGACGAAGCGGCTTATCAAGGCAAAGGAGTGTTGACCGCGGTAAGTAATGTGAATGATATTATTGCGCCGGAACTGGTCGGTATGGATTGCCGTTTGCAGGAAGATGTTGACAATATCATGCTGGATCTGGACGGAACGCCAAACAAAGCGCGATTGGGCGCCAATGCCATATTGGGTGTTTCAATGGCAGTTGCCAAAGCTGCGGCCGAATATTGCGGGCTTCCGCTTTATTCCTATCTTGGCGGGTTTGCCGCTAAAGAGTTGCCGGTGCCGATGATGAACATCTTAAATGGCGGCAAGCATGCTGACAGCAATGTTGATATTCAAGAATTCATGATTATGCCGGTGGGTGCGGAGAGTTGGAGTGAGGCGCTGCGCTGGTGTGTTGATATCTATCACAATCTCAAAAGCGTGTTGAAAAAGCGTGGCTTAAATACCGCGTTAGGTGATGAAGGCGGGTTTGCGCCGAATCTTGGTTCAAATGAAGAGGCGTTGCAAATAATTGTTGAGGCGATAAAAAAAGCAGGTTATGTTCCGGGCAAACAGGTTTGTTTGGCGATGGATACTGCTGCGACGGAGTTGTATAAAGACGGAAAATATCGTTTGGAAGGCGAAGGCCGGACATTGACTTCCGCGGAAATGGTTGACTACTACGTTCAACTGTGCGAAAAATATCCGATTATTTCCATTGAAGACGGCATGTCCGAGGATGACTGGTCTGGTTGGAAGTTGCTGACTGATGCCATCGGCGATAAGGTGCAAATTGTCGGCGACGATTTGTTTGTGACCAATGTTGAGCGTCTGCGCCGCGGTATTGACACTGGCACGGCAAATTCCATTCTGGTCAAAGTAAATCAAATCGGTTCGCTGACTGAGACTTTTGCGACGATAGAAATGGCTAAACGCGCCGGTTATACCTGTATCATCTCGCACCGTTCAGGGGAAACCGAGGATGCTACCATTGCCGATATTGCGGTGGCGGTGAACGCCGGACAAATCAAGACCGGCGCGCCGGCGCGGACAGACCGGGTGGCTAAATACAACCAGTTGTTGCGCATTGAAGAAGAGTTAGCAGATATCGCTCAATATCGTGGCCGGGATGTATTTTACAATTTGAAGCGCGGTAAATAACAAAAACACAAAAAATGCGAATTGACGGGACCGATTTTGCGATATTTCTTGACAATTTTTGCATGGTTAATTACAATAACAAGGCTATTCGTGAAAATGTCTTTATTAACGGTTAGCAATTCGCATTTTTTTGGGTATTAATCAGTCAGCGGAAATGACGATAAACTTGTTTGCTACTAGATTTGCTATTGCAGTCCGCGCTGAATTATAGGAAGGAAGAATCATGAAAAGAACTTTTCAACCGAACAATACTTATCGCAAACGCACGCACGGTTTCCTTGAGCGTATGAGCAGCCAAGGCGGACGTACTGTATTGAAAAGACGCCGTGCCAAAGGCCGCAAAAAGCTGTCGGCATAATCGGAGTTTAGCCGGGTGCCGGATAATGAACTGATACGTGAAACGAAAAAGTTCACGTTACCAAGAGAACTGAAAATAAAAAAAGCGGAAGAGTTTCAAAAGCTGTATTCTGAGGGACGTTCAATCGCGGGGCGTTATTTGATATTATATTTTCAAAAACGCGGAGACGGGCCAACACGGGCGGCGTTTGCTGCCGGGAAGAAGCTTGGTAAAGCGCATGTGCGCAATCGTTTGAAACGGCTGCTGCGCGAGACTTTTCGCTTAAATCGTTACCGGCTTCGCGACGGCTACGATTTAATTTTGTTGGCGCGCAAGGCGGCGGTTGACGTCAAAATGCAGGATGTGGAAAAGGTTTTTCTAGCTTTGGCCAACAGGGCTAAAATTCTGCAAAACGGGGATGATGCTTAAATGACAAAATTGATTTTGGGCGCTATCCGCTGTTATCAACGGTTTATTTCACCGCTGAAACAGCCGAGTTGCCGGTTCGTTCCGACTTGTTCGGAATATGCAATTGAGGCAGTAGAGAAGTATGGCGTACGCAAAGGCGGTTGGCTTAGCATCCGGCGTTTGCTCAAGTGCAATCCTTTTTGCAAAATCAACGGCTATGATCCGGTGCCCTAAGGTTATCTGGTCACGATGAAGGGAAACAGAGATGTTAGAACCAATTGAAAATATAATGAAGATTATTCTGCGCTTTTACTTTGATTTGGCCGGATATATTGGTATGGCCAATTGGGGTTTGGCGATTATTTTGCTGACTATTACGATAAAGATGCTTCTTTATCCGTTGACAGTTAAGCAAATTAAGGGCATGCGCGGCATGCAGAAGGTTCAGCCGAAGATGGCTGAACTCCAGAAAAAACACAAAGGCGACAAACCGCGTTTGCAGCAAGAAATGGCGAAGCTGTATAAAGAAGAAAAGGTCAATCCGCTGGCCGGTTGTTTACCGATTGTAATACAAATGCCGATTCTTATCGCGTTGTATTGGTCGATTTATGGCTTGGCCGAGTTGAAAGATGCCAGTTTTTTGTGGATACCCGATCTTGCGGCCCACAGCAATATCCCAACCATGATTTTGGCGGTGTTGTCTGCGGCCACGACGTTCTGGTCAACTAAACAGACGCAGGGAAAGCAACCTGCTTCAACCCAAAGTGATCAGGCTGCGCAAACCCAAAAAATGATGTTGTATATTATGCCGGTATTTATCGGTTACATGACGTATAGTTTTCCGGCCGGACTGGGAATTTATTGGGTTACGAGCAACTTGATGCAAATCGTACAGCAGTGGTGGTTATACAAGAAACTTGATGAAAAAGATGCTGCAACCGTTGTTGTAATCGAAGAAAAAAAGAAAAAATAGATGCTAGAAGTTGGCAGTTGGCTTTTCAGCTCCCAACCTCCAAAATGGAGTATATATGACTTTTGTTGAAAAAACAGGCAGAACATTAGATGAAGCGATTGATGCCGCGTTAGCGGAATTGGATACAGACCGAAGTTCCGTCGATATCGAGGTACTGGCGGCTCCGAGCCGGGGATTTTTGGGATTAGGCGCAAGAGACGCCAAAGTTCGTGTAACGCGGGCGCTTTCTGCGCTTGAAGAGATGGAAGCGGTTTTTGCTGAGTCTCAACAACGCAAGGCGGCACCGAAAAAAACTGCTGCGCCGCAACCGAAGGCTGTAGCCAAACCGGAAACCAGTCCGGTTCAGCCGCAAAAACCGGTGTCTAAGCCTGTTGCCGCTAAACCGGCGGCAGTTGTTGCAGTTCAGGTGAAAATCGTTGAAGAACCAAAACCGGTGGTTGAAGATAATGGAATCAGCGCCGCTGCCGAGGGCAAAAAATTCTTGACCGAGCTGTTGGCTAAAATGAAGGTCAAAGAGTTTGCTGTCGAAATGGTGAATGATGCCGACGGCTATGTGCGCTTGAATGTTATCGGTAAAGATTTGGGCGTATTAATTGGCAAACATGGCTATAATTTGGATTCACTCCAGTATTTGACCAATCTTATCGGCAATCGTGATGCCAGCACCAAGCGGCGGTTTATTCTCGATGTTGAAGGCTACCGTGTGCGCCGCGCCGAGACGCTGACGCGTCTGGCGCTGGATCTTGCCAACAAAGTTAAACGGGCGCGAAAAGCGATGGCGTTTGAACCAATGAGTCCGCATGAACGCAAGGTTATTCACTCGGCGTTGCAGAACGACCGGTTTGTGACAACGCATAGCGAAGGTGAAGAACCGAACCGGAAAATCGTTATTTCACCAAAAAACACTACTCCGGCACCCAGCCGTCCGCCGTTACGGCCAAATACTTATAAACCGCGGCCGAATAATCAAGTGCCGCAGCCGGTAAAGAGCGCGCCGGAACATCCGTCTAATAATGTAGCCACAAACACTTTGGTAAAATAGTTTTAGAGCAGTCGTAAGACTGCTCTTTTTTGTGGAAAAATTGCAAAATTGTGTTATTATTTACAGGTAAATTAATTATAAATTTTTATTAGGGAGTAAACAGAAATGAAAAAACGGATTTTTCTTTTGACGGCGGTTGTTTTGCTGTTAACTTCGGCATGGGTATTTGCCAAACCAATTACCGAGAGCGATGTCAGTAATCTTATCAAAATTCCAAAAACCCGGCAGGCTACCGATCATACCTGCGGTGTAGCATCGCTTCAGTCGCTGCTTTATTACTATGGTATCGAGATTCGCGAAGATAAGCTGGAGCACGCGTTGCACGCTGAAGAATACGCTCATGCCAGCGATATAATCAAGTATACCTGTGAGCAACCAGGTTTGACCGCTAAATCCGAGCAACAAATGACGATGCAAAAATTGGAACAATATATCGATAAAAAAGTTCCGGTGATGGTTTGCCTGCAAGCCTGGCCGGACAATCCGATGACTATTGAAACCTATCAGAAAGACTGGGAAGATGGTCATTGGGTGGTGATAATTGGTTACGATAAAACCAATATCTATATGATGGATCCGTCGACGTTGGGAAATTATGCATTTGTACCGCGTGCCGAGTTCGAAGCCCGCTGGCATGATTATGAAGATGATCTGACAAAACCATTCATCCATTATGGCATAATTATTACTTCCAACAAACCGCCGACCTATAATCTGAATGTAATTACCTATATGGAATAATTGTTTACAGCAGCACGTAAGTGCTGCCGTTTTTTTGCCAATAAAAAAACTCCGCATTGCTGCGGAGTACTTTTTTTGAGGAGAGAGATCTATATTGAGAGGTTATTTGAGGAGAAAGCTATATGAAAAACTATTTTGTAATGTCATAATTCAGACCGAGTGTACTTAGTGTGTTTGCTGTCTGAACCTTATGACCAAATTATATACTATCATTCTGACCAGGTTCTGACCAAAAAGAACGGTTGTGCTCTAAATAAAAAATAATTTTATACTCACGCAACCAGCAGTACCATAATTTCCAAATAAATAGTAAAGCAAATCAATTCTGATTACGTTGCAGTTTTTTTGTTGGAATATCGGGGGAATTAAGCTATATTAATAGGTGTTTCTGCGAATGTTAGCCGGCGAGGTTGTTATGATAAAATTTTCGGCTGCGATTTTTGCCTTTATGACCATTGGTGAAGCGATAGCTGTTTTGGGAAAAACCATTGTCCCCGGCGCTGTCTGGGGGCTGTTGATATTACTGATTGCGTTGATCGTCAGAGGTAAACCGGCCGGTGAATATGGCCGTAATTCTGAGCGGTTTTTGGCGTACTTAAGTTTCTTTTTCGTACCGGCGGGTGCCGGTATCGTTACCCAACTCGATGTAATTTCCAGTCATTGGCTGGCATTATTACTGATAACCGTTGCTGCGACCTTTCTCGCCCAGTTAGGAATCTGCTATCTCATTAAATTTGCTTTTCGCAGGAGTTGTAAAGCATGATAGAGTTGCGGGTACTGGTTCACGAATTAATTAACTATCTGGGTACCAGCCAGTTCTTTTGGTTGTTTTTTACTTGCGCGGTATTTGTTGTCGCCGAAAAAATCTGGTTGCACTTTAATAAAAAAGTTTATCTCAATCCGGCGGTGCTGTCACTATTGGTAATAGCCTTAACATTATTGGCGGTCAATGAGAATTATGAAAACTATAAGCAGGCTACCCGGCCAATAACTTTCATGCTGACGATATCGACTGTAGCATTAGCCTTTCCGATATTTAAACAGTGGGAGCGGCTGCGCAAGCACCTGTTGCCGGTCGCGGTTATCTTGATTATTGGTTCGCTAATTGCCAGTCTGAGCGCGTATTTGCTGGCGTGGCTGTTTTCCGGCGATAAGGCAATAATGGCCGCGGCGCTGGTAAAATCCATTACTACGCCGATTGCGATGGCCGTCGCTGAAAAAATTGGTGCCAGCATACCATTGGTTGTGGTTATTGTGTTTGTTGTCGGCGTTGTCGGTAGTATTACCGCGCCGCTTGCCTTGCGAATCGCCGGAATTAACAATGCCATGCTGCGTGGCCTGGTTTACGGCATAACTGCTCACGGACTGGGCACGGCAATTGCCATGCAGGAAAACGAAGAGTGCGGCGCATTTTCCGGGTTGGCGATGGGGTTGACCGGAATTGTAACAGCGATAATGGTGCCGGTGTTGATTGTAGCGTTCCATTTGTTATAAGTTGACGTTAAACTGAAAGAAACCGGCGCAAGCCGGTTTCTTCGTTTGTTTTAATAAATTAGTTTATTGATGCTGCGGTGGCAATATCGGGGCCGTTCATAACCCGGTCGACAAAGGCTTTGACGTTCGGATTTTCCGGAATCGGTTTTTCAGCAGTTGTTGTTGATGATTGACTGGTAACGGCCGGTTTAGTTTGATTTTGCGGTACGAAACTTATATTGGTGCGCAATACACAATATTCTTGCTCGTATTGGTTATATTGTTCACCGAACAAGTAACCCAGCCCCGGAATATCCTTAAGTCCGGGAATACCGACACTGGCGTGAATCAGGTGGTCGCGGGCGAAGGCGGCGGCAATGAACGGGCTGCCGTCGGCGCGCACAATCCGTACCGAATCGGTTTCCCGGGAGCCGATAAACGGATAAATCCTGCCGCTGCTGTCCACAACCGTTGACGCTTTGTTAATATAGCTTACCTGCATATGGATTGCCAACCGGATCAGGCTTTGTTCCGGATGCTCCCTGTTATAGAAGATGACCGTCGGTGTAACCTTGACGTTAGTGGGAACATCTTTGTAAGTTGTACTTGTCATACTACCTGCGCCGGATTCCAGCGGAATCGATTCGGTAACGTCCAGTGTGCTGCTGATACCGTTAGGCGTGGTGAGTGAACTGCTAATCAGGATGGTGCCGTTAGATAAGGCTTGCTGGAGTTTTATGGTGGCAAGATTGTCAAGTGTTGCCAGACCGAAAAGCCAGCCCATCGCTGCGGAGCTGCTCCAGCTGAGATCACCATACGCCTGAACACCGGTGGTTGGCAACACGCCCAGTGAGCGAATATTACGCTCGCTGATTGTTTGCAGACTGCAGTCAATTTTGATTAAATCGTTGAATAGCGACGGAGTTTCAAATACCGCTAACATTTCTTTGGCCAGTTTGATGTTGTCCGGTTCGCCGTACAAGACGATTTCCGGAGTCAGGCCGTTGTATACGCGGTATTCCACGTCCAGCTCTGCCGCCAGATCATCGAGCAGTTTGTTAGTTGCCAGTAATTTGTTTTGGGGAACGGAAATTATTTCGTATAACGGTGCAGCAAAAACCGGCAGGGAAAAGCTCAGTAACAGCAGGACGGTTAAAATAATTAAAAATGCTTTAAGTCTCATGGCGTTTTCTCCTGGTAATCGGTCGCTGCGGGGTTTACATTGATTAGCAGCTCGTCGCCGGCATCGGCCTGCTCGACAAATTGCACTGACACCTTCAGTAGCGAAAGAACATGAGTTCTTGCGGTTGTTTCCTGGGAGAACAGATATTTTAATAGCGGGATTTGGTTCAAGATCGGTACGCCTTGTTCAATCTTGATGTCCTCATCGCGCATCATGGCTGCGACGATGTTATCGCCGCTGTCGGCGTTGACAATCCGCGATGTCGTGACTTTGCGTTTGGTTACTTCCGGTGATGAGCTGGCGGTCAGTGAAGACAGGCTGTTTATCGCGCTGATTTGCATATCGACGACCAGCTGGATTTTGCTTAGTTCGGGCTGGTTTTCATTATATTCGACAATAGTCGGAGTAATTTTGATTATAGTTTCCGCAGGATTATACTTTACCTCGGAGTAGCCGTTGGTATTTAGCGAGGAATAGGGAATTTGCTCGGTGCTGCGCATGATACCGGGCAGGCCGTTGGTAGTTACTACCTGCCCGGCGACGACAATTTTGCTGTCACCGTCATTGGCACGAAACTTGACGTTGCCAAACGCCCGGTAGAAGTCGCCGATTTGGAATGCCCAGGTTGTTTTTGCCGTGTTGCCGCTTTGCCACCAAGCGCCAATCGGAATATCGTTGATGTGCACGCCAAGGGCACTGCCATCGCCGATTACGGCATCCTGAAGACTGGCGGTAATAAAAATCAGGTCTTTGTGAACCGGCTTGACGCTGAGATCACTCAACAACGCTGATAATTGTGCTAACGTTGTTTTGTTGCCGACCAGCACAAACATTGGCCGGTCGTTATAGCAAATGGAATAACTGAAGTGCGCTTTTTTGGCAAACCCGGAAATAAGCTGCTCGCATTGCAGCAACTTATCCTGCGGCACTTCAATAATTTTGACACAGGTTAAATCACGGCTGGATGCAGCAAAAACGGTCATACTAATCAGCAACAGCACAATTGTCAGAAAAAGGATTTTCTTCATAATAACCTTCCTGAAAATTTAGGGGAAATAACTCGGCATTTTGATTACAATAGATTATAATAATTACATGCGATTTTAATAACTGCTTTAATTATATACAATAACCGCCAATTTACAATATAATTCAGTTGCACTTCTCAAACAATCAGCGGAGATGACATAATGCAAAACGGTTTTTTTCTAACGATGGTCAAACACAAACTAGTGGCCTGCTTGATTGGTGTGGCGCTGGTGTTAAGTGTTGCAAAACCATTGGCGGCGTTTCAATCTTTTGGCGCTGACAGCAACGGAGCGCGGGGGATTGATTTCGTAGTCATTAATCTGACCGAAAATGATGTTACCGTGCGCGTAGACTGCGAATATGCGCTGGCCTCGGATATTGGTTTGATGCCGCGCTTTGGCACGGTTGAAATCGATGCTGACAGCGAATCTTTTGCCAGTGAATATGTTGAGCCGGAAGTTATTAGCGTTGAAAAAAATGTATTGGAAAACGAAAATGAAAACGAAAATGAAGAATTTGGCAACAGAGTGGTTATTGAAACAAACAGTAATCGGACGATTTTGGTCGGCTCGATTTCACGCTTGAAATGTCAGTCCGGTACATCCAGCAACGGACGTTTTGTACCAAAGAGTAATGCCTATTCCAGCAACAGCGGCAGTGGCAGTATGAGCAACGGTACCGCGCCCGGCCCGAACAACGGTCAGATTAGTATCGCAGTTTTTGATAACGGTTACGGTAAGAGTGATTGGGGCTTGATTAAGGCAAGTGATGCAACGGTTTGGAATTATAACGGTGCGCTCGGACAAAAATATGATAATTCACCGATTTGTTATTTTCCGGTCGTCTACGTAATATATAACAGTCAAAAGGAGTTTGATACGGTCAAAGACGATTTTAAGGAAGCGTATCCGCTCCAGCTGATCGGAAACGTATATTATCCGGAACAATTGCTGGTCGAGTTTATTTACGTTCAGAACGATTTCCAGAACTTGTTTCACGATCGAGCGCCACAAGTCCCAAGAAAAAAACTGTTTTTTGATAAGGGTGAAAAGGTTGACAAAGAAACCTTGTTTAGGGATAAAGGTGAAGAAATAGTTACGCCGGCGCTCTTTAGTGGTGCAAATAAATAAGCAGGAGTGATTCAATGAGTATCGATGTCAAATTTTCCGGGTTTTCTTTTGCTGCTGCTGAATATTTATTTGCACTGGCAAACAACAATAACAAAGCCTGGTTTGAAGCCAACCGCGCCCGTTATGAAACGTTGCTGCTGCAACCTTTTAGAACGTTGGTTGGTGATTTGGCCGGGACGATGCTGACAATTGATGACCAGATTGAAGTTAGGCCGGCGATTGGCAAGACCTTGTCGCGGATGCACCGCGATACCAGATTTTCCAAAAGCAAAGAACCGTATAAAACGGCGATGTGGTTAGCTTTTTCACGCAAAGACAAGAATGTAAAAGATTTGCCGGGGTTCTTTTTCGAATTTACACCGCTGTTATACCGGTTTGGCATCGGCTGCTATATGGCGTCCAAGCCGACGATGGATAGTTACCGCAAGTTGCTGTTGCAGGACGAAAAAGCTTTTTTGAAAATAATCCGGTTTTTGGAAAAACCGCAGCAACCACTTCAGGTTTGCGGAGAAATGTATAAGCGGCCACTAAAAAACACCGGCTCGGCGGCATTGCAGCCATGGTATCAGCGTAAAGAAATATACTTAATGTGCGAATGTCCGCTGGATGATCTGGTATTCAGCAGTAAATTAACCGGTTATCTTGCTGATTCGTTCAGTGCGGCTGCGCCGTTGTATCAGTTGTTGCTAAAAGCGGCGCTGGAAACTGCTTAAAAACCGGAGGAATTGATGAACAGCATTTATTTGGTGATTACCGCGGGTTGCGTATTTGCTTTGGGGTACCGCTATTACGCCGCGTTTATTGCTACTAAAGTTCTGATGCTGGATGACAGCAATATTACGCCGTCACATCGTTTGAATGACGGCTGCGAGTATGTGCCGACAAAAAAATGGATATTGTTTGGCCATCATTTTGCCGCCATCGCCGGCTCCGGCCCGCTGGTCGGGCCGATTTTAGCCGCTCAATATGGCTGGGGGCCGGGTTTCGTCTGGATTTTACTCGGTTCGGTGTTTGCCGGTGGTTTGCACGATTTTATTGTTCTGTTTGCTTCGACCCGGCATAATGGCAAATCGCTGGCAGTGATTGCCCGCAAAGAGCTCGGGCCGTTGGCGGGATTTGCGACTTCAATGGCAACTTTTTTTATAATAATACTGGCTTTGGCCGGGTTTGCAGTTGTGGTTGTCAATGCGTTGTTTAATAATCCCTGGGGTTCTTATACGTTGTTTATGACGGTGCCGATTGCCATGCTGATCGGGATGTACATGTTCAGATGGTCGCCCGGATCGATAATTTCCGGTTCTATTATCGGTTTTTTTCTGGTGTTAGGCGCCGTTTTTACCGGGCATTTGATTCCCGGTTCAGCAATTGCCGGTATTTTTACCTGGTCGGATAAAGAACTCAGCATTATTTTGCCGCTGTACGGTTTTATCGCGGCAACGCTGCCGGTGTGGCTGCTGCTGGCACCCAGAGATTACTTAAGTTCCTATATGAAGATTGGAACGATTCTGGCGCTGGCAATCGGAATTCTCTTTGTTCAGCCGCAAATGAATATGCCGTTTGCTACCCAGTTTATTCACGGCGGCGGTCCGATCGTGCCGGGGCCGGTATGGCCTTATGTCTTTATCACTATCGCTTGTGGCGCAATTTCCGGTTTCCACTCACTGGTTGGTTCAGGGACAACGCCCAAGATGGTTGACAAAGAAAAACAGATAAAAACTATTGCCTATGGCAGTATGATGATTGAGGGCTTTGTCTCGGTGATGGCGCTGGTTGCGGTCGGCGCGTTGAGCGCCGGTGATTATTTCGCGATAAACGCACCGGCGGCAGCGTACGCCAAGATAAGTGCGATTTTTCCTACCCATGATATTCAGAAGCTGTCAGCTATGGTCGGAATCGATGTAACCAACCGTCCGGGCGGGGCCGTGTCGTTAGCGGTTGGGATGGCAGAGATTTTTTCGAATATTGGCGGTTTGAAGAAATTCATGAATTACTGGTATCAGTTTGCGATAATGTTCGAGGCACTCTTCATTCTGTCGGCGATTGATGCCGGTACCCGGGTGGCGCGCTACTTGCTGCAGGATGTTGCCGGTGTATATATCCATCCGAAAGCCAAAGAGCAAAACTGGCTGCCCGGAGTTATTATTAGCAGCGCGATTGTCAGCTTCCTCTGGGGTTATTTGGTCTATAATGGTAATATTGCGACAATCTGGCCGATGTTTGGCGTGGCAAATCAGTTGTTAGGTACGATTGCGCTGGCAATCGGTATTGTGATTATTCTGAAAATTAATAAAAACCGCAGCTATGCATTGGTAGCTGCGGTACCGTTCGCTTTCATGGCGGTCACCGTTATTGCTGCCGGCGTTAGTAATATCAGTATGTTTTGGGCGCAAAAAACTGCGCTCGGCGACATTAATGCAATCATGAGCGCGGTGCTGATTGTGCTGGCGCTGTTGATTATTTTTGAAGCGTTGCGCGTGATTCGGCGGCTGTTGCGGCAGGAAACCCTTGAAGGGTTGAATAACAAATAAACACGGCCTGATTTTCCATGAACTTGAACCGCGGCACGGTATAACAGAAAGCAAGGATTTTGCAAAATGAAAAAACTGATAATCATCAACGGCACGATGGGCGTCGGCAAGACAGCAGTTTGCAGCCGGTTGTACAAATTGCTTGAGCACTCGGTTTGGCTGGACGGCGACTGGTGCTGGTTAATGAACCCTTGGGATTTCAGTGATGAGAATAAAAGCATGGTCATGGATAATATCAGCCATTTGTTGCGTAATTATCTCGCCAATTCTTCGTTTCAGTATGTAATTTTCAACTGGGTTATGCACGAGCAGGTAATTTTTGACGAATTGTTGCAGCGGTTGGAAGGTTACAGTTTTGAGTTGATTAAAATTTCCTTGACCTGCCCGGCAAATGAACTTGTTGCCAGAATGAAGTCCGGCGGCAGAGAGGAGCGGGTGATTACCGACAGCCTGACGCGCTTGCCGAATTATCAGCGACTGGATACAATAAAGGTTGATACCAGCAACAAGAGTATCGACGCTGTTTGCCGCGAAATACTGCTGTTGATTTGAATGGTTAACGATTTTTTGAAGAGCCTGAACGGATTTTCCGTCAGGTTTTTTTGTTGCGCGAAATTAAAAATTTAAAGTCGTTGACAAACAGGCAAAGTGGTATTACAATACCAAATAGGAGGCAGAAATGAATAGTTGCGTAAAATTTTCCGAGATGACATTACTTGCTTACCATGCCATCGCCTTAATTGCGCGGTCGAAAACCGGTGCGTTGGGCGCGGCGGAAATTGCCCAGATAACCCGGAAATCACAAAACACATTGCACAAAGTTATGCAACGGTTGGCGAAAGCCGGTGTAGTTGAATCCAGCCGCGGACGCGGCGGCGGATTTGTGCTTAAGGTTCAGCCGGAGGCGATTGTCTTACTGGTGATTTATGAAATGTTTGAAGGCAAGCTGGCGGATGCGGAATGCTTGGCCGGGCTTAATACTTGTATTTTTGGCGGATGCCTGTTCGGTAACGTAATTCGTGAGATTGACCAGAAATTTTTCGAATTTTTATCAACACACACCGTTGCGGATTTGATGAAAGGCTAAGGGGGTAACAAATGAAACAGCAGAGACAGATTATTAAAATCGACCGGGATAAATGTAATGGTTGCGGTCAGTGTGTAACGGCTTGCCACGAAGGGGCGCTGGCGCTAAAAGCCGGCAAAGCCGAAATCATTGCCGACCATTTTTGTGACGGACTGGGCGCGTGTATCGGTGAATGTCCGCAAGGCGCATTGACTTTTGAAACGCGCGCAGCGGCGGCGTTTGATGAAGTTGCTGTTAAACAGCATCTGGAGACTGGTGTGCAAATATCACCTTGTTGTCAGGCTGCCAAGCTGTCGAAAGCACCGGAAAAACTGGCTTGCGGTTGCCCCGGCACGCTGGCGAAAAAACTCGACAAAGCTAAAATTGCTGACAACTGCGGTGGCAGCGAACAACCGTCCCGGCTGGAGAACTGGCCGGTGCAGTTGCAACTGATTCCAGTTAATGCGCCGTACCTGAATGACGCATCATTGGTGCTGGCGGCACAGTGCGCCGGATTTGCCGATCCGAATTTTCACGCCAATTTTCTCGGCGAAAATGTGGTGCTGGCAATTGCTTGTCCCAAACTCGACGATGCTGACCAACATATCGGCAAGCTGGCTGAGTTAATCGCTGCGAATAATCTGCGGAGTATCACCGTGGTGCGTATGGAAGTGCCGTGTTGTGCCGGACTGGAACGGATTGTGACTGCCGCGGTTGCTATGGCGCAAAAACCGGTATTCGTAAAAACAGTTGTCATTAAGATATAAATTCAATATTCAAAATAAAAAAGTGGAGGATTAAAATGTTTTGTTATCAATGTGAACAGACAATGAAAGGCCAGGGCTGCAATTTGGCGCAGGGAGTGTGCGGCAAGAGTGCGGTGGTTTCCGATCAGCAGGACCTGCTGTTGTACGCGACTCAGGCAGTTGCGATGTACGCCCATGCGTTGCGGGGAATGGGTAAAACTTATCCGGATGCCGACAAATTTGTGGTCGAGGCATTGTTTACAACAATTACCAATGTAAACTTCGATGAGAACAGAATAGATTTGTTGCTGCAAAAAGCTAACGACATCCGTAATTTTTTGCGGTCGGAATGGGCGGCTGCCGGTGGCGCAACGCTAGCAAACGGTGCTGCGGCTTGGAAGTATGATGCTAATCGCAGCGTGCAAATGGCGCAAGCGGCCGACGTGGGCATTAAGGCGCGCGAATTAATGTGGGGCGAAGAGGCCGCCGGGGTTTATTATCTGATAGTGTTCGGGTTAAAAGGAATGGCGGCGTATGCTGACCACGCGCTTGTTCTTGGTCAAAAAGACGATTCAGTATTTGCGTTTTTCCACGAAGCGCTCGATTTCCTGGCACAAGAGCAGTTCGACCTGAATGCGTTGGTAGCCATGGCGCTGCGCACCGGGGCGGTTAACATCCGGGTAATGGAGTTGCTTGACGCCGGTAACACCGGTACTTACGGGCACCCGGTTCCGACCAGCGTGCCGGTAACTACTAAAGCCGGAAAAGCCATTGTAGTTTCCGGACATGATTTGCGGGATTTGCAATTGCTGTTGGAGCAGACTGCCGGTAAAGGCATCAATATTTATACACACGGCGAAATGTTACCGACACACGCCTATCCGGAGTTAAAGAAACATCCGCATTTTTACGGCAACTATGGTTCAGCCTGGCAAAACCAGCAAAATGAATTTGACGCTTTCCCGGGCGCAATTTTGATGACCACCAATTGTATTCAAAAACCGCGGCCGAGCTATAACGATCGAATTTTTACTACCGGCCTGGTAGCGTTTCCGGGGGTAAAACATATTGGTGCTGATAAAGATTTTAGCCCGGTTATTGCAGCCGCGTTAGCCGCGCCCGGATTTGTTGAAGACGAGCCGAAAAAAGAAATCCTGGTCGGCTTTGGCAGAAATGCAGTACTCGGGGCGGCTGAAAAAGTAATTGATCTGGTACAACGCGGAAAAATCCGCCATTTTTTCCTGGTGGGCGGCTGTGATGGTGCAAAGCCGGGACGCAACTACTATACCGAGCTTGCGCAGAGTATTCCGCAAGATTGTGTTATTTTGACTTTGGCATGCGGTAAATACCGGTTCAACAAGCTGGAGTTCGGTGACATTGAAGGGTTACCGCGGTTGCTGGATATCGGCCAGTGCAACGATGCTTACTCAGCGGTGAAAATCGCTATGGCTTTGGCGGATGCTTTCAAGACCGAGGTTAACGGTTTGCCGCTGTCCATGATTTTGTCCTGGTATGAACAAAAAGCGGTCGTGATTTTACTATCGCTCCTGAATCTGGGCATCAAGAATATCAAACTTGGCCCTTCGCTACCGGCCTTTATCAAACCGGCAGTACTGAATGTTTTGGTCGAAAAATTCGGCATTGCGCCGACAACGACCGTTGAGGCAGATTTGAAAGAAATACTTGGATAAAAAGCCAACGAAGAAAAAGCCGATTAGTATCGGCTTTTTTCTTCATGGCGCTGCAATCCATAACAGACTGCTTTTGAGTGGTTGATGAAAGTACTGTATAATAATGTATAAAAGGTGTGCAGATGAGTGAAAAAATTCTTCTTGTCGATGATGATAAAAAGATAATTGAGTTGCTGGAAAAATATTTTATTGCCGCCGGCTACCAGGTAATTACGGCGCATGACGGCGAACAGGCGCTGGAACTGCACGCTGCGCATCAGCCTGATTTAGTGGTGCTCGACTATTTGTTGCCAAAACAAAACGGCCGGGAAGTTTGCAAGCGGCTGCGGGAAACGTCAAATACGCCGATATTGATGTTGTCGGCGCGCGACGATGAAACAGACCGGTTAATCGGTTTGGAGCTGGGCGCGGATGATTATGTCGGCAAACCGTTTAGCCCGCGTGAGGTCATCGCCCGCACCAAAGCTATTTTACGGCGCGGCATAGTTCGGAATAGTGGCAGCGGCAGGATAATCGTGGCCGGCAGTTTGCGGATAAATCCGGTTGCGCACGAAGTTTCTTTTGCTAGTCAGCCGCTGGAATTGACACCGACGGAGTTTAAAATTTTGGCGTTATTGGCAGCGGCGCCGGGCCGGGTGTTTAGCCGTCTGCAAATTGCCGATCAGTTTCAGGATTTTGCTTATGAGGGCTACGAGCGGACGATTGATGCGCACATTAAGAATTTGCGAAAAAAGATTACGGACGGACAAAAACGGATAGCGACAGTTTTTGGCGTGGGTTACAAGTGGGTGAGCGATGAATAGATTCTTACGCAGTATTACGCTTAAAATTACCGGTGCGACTTTGTTGTTGTTGACGTTGGTGGTGGTTACGATAAATATTATTACCAACTATCAGATGGATAATCATTTCCAGATGTATTTGCTCATGAACGGCAGCAATGCCGGGCATTTCCTGAATGGTTCAAACGAAAAAGTGTTCTTTGATTCTTTTCATCATTCAATTCATTGGCTGAGCGTCGCAATTGTTGCGTTGGGCACGATTGTCAGCTATTTTATCGCCCGGGGAATTACGATTCCGCTCTGCAAGCTGACTGTTTCGGCAAAAGCCATTGCTGCCGGTGATTTTGCCGCGCGCGCTGATGTTAAAACCAACGATGAAGTTGGTGAGCTGGCGATTAGTTTTAATGATATGGCAGGTTCGCTACAGGCGTCAGAAGCCCGGCAATTGCAGTTGCTTGCCGACATTGCCCACGAACTAAAAACACCGCTTACGATTATTCAAGGCAATCTGGAGGGAATGCTCGACGGAGTGGTGGAAAATTCGGTCGCTACAATCCAATCGTTATTGCAGGAAACTGCGCAACTCAAATATTTAGTAAACGACTTACGCGATTTAATGCTGCTGGAAAGCGCTGATTCATTGATTAATAAGGATTTAATCAGCGTCGGGCAATTGCTCGAACGTACTGCACGGTCTTTCAAGCCGTTGGCAGACGCAAAAAACATTATTATAACTACCAAATTGCCGGCTGAACTGGAAATAGCTGCCGATAGTCGCAGAATTTCGCAGATTATCGGCAATCTGTTGACTAACGCGATCCGGCATAGCTTGATTGGCGGGAAAATCGAAATAGATTGTGTTGAAACAGTTGATGCCGGGAAAGCTTTTGTAGAAATTGCGATTAGCGACAATGGTGAGGGAATTGAACCAGCTGATTTACCGTTTATTTTTGATTGCTGCTTTCGTAGTGACCGCTCACGTACCAAGGATACCGGCGGGTCGGGGATCGGCCTTGCAGTAGTCAAACGGTTTGTAGCTGCGCACGGCGGCACGATCAGCGTGAAAAGCAAAATTGGCAACGGCACAACATTTTGTGTGCGGTTGCCAAAATCAGATTTGGGTTAAATTCTATGTTATAATATTCGTGAAACAGGAGGGTAAAAAATGTTTGATATCAGGTTTGCCACCATTGAAGATGTCCCTACAATTTTAAAGTTTATCAGGGCGTTGGCTGAATATGAACATTCTTTAGACCAAGTCAGTGTCGATGAGCGGTTACTTAGGGATAACCTGTTTGGAACACGAAAGTGTGCTGAGGTCGTTATTGCCTTTTATGACGGTGCACCGGCTGGTTTTGCATTGTTTTTTCATAACTTTTCGACGTTTTTGGGAAAACCGGGATTGTATCTGGAGGACTTGTATGTGTTGCCGGAAATGCGCGGACGCGGCTGTGGCAAAAAACTGTTGAGCCGGATGGCGCAGTTGGCGGTCGAGCGGGGGTGCGGCCGGTTGGAGTGGGGAGTAATCGACTGGAACCAAACTGCGATTGATTTTTACAAGAGCATCCAGGCGCGGGTGCTGGACGAGTGGACTATTTATCGGGTGAGCGGAGCTGATTTGCAGACGCTGGCCAGCGGAAACAGATTAGGTTGAATAAATGGTGCTGTATAAAACGGTTTTTGCACTGCGGTCTCCACAAAAAATCCATAATTATGTGATATTATAGAGACAAGAAATTTTGGAGGTGTAAATTATGTCAGACAAAAAACTTGCCAGTGAAACAAGAATTCTTAACGCAGCCGAGCTGGAGCAGGCGGTCGGCGGCAGGATGAACGATAAGTATCAAATGATTCTTGACGCTCCGAAAGATATGGATCATGCCAATGGCATGGTGAAAAAATTCTGCAAAGACCCGGGGGCGGCGTCTTTCATCGCGTTGCATTTTGGCCTGGATCTTGGATTTGTTCAAGAAGCTATGAAAATAGTCGCAAAGCAGAAACGCTAGATAAATACGCAACTGATACAAAAAACGAGAAAAACAAATGCAAATTAATCCGGCTACTTAATGTTGACGGGTTGATTTGCATTTTTGCGTGTGGCACAGTTTCTGAATGGATGGATAGTATAATATAACGAAGTGTTTTTCAAGTTGCAAATATTCCGTAATTGTTTGATCATTGGTAATAATAATACTTGACGTTAAAAATAAAATGTAATATTATCATTCTAAAGTAAATTTTGGACGAAGTGACGAATATGTCCATTTTCAAAACGAAGTGTGTTCGCGTGGCCTTGCTGGCATTGGTTATGTTTGCGTTGTGTGTGGCGGTTTCGGTGGTCGATGTAGTCGATATTACGGAAATGCTTGATGATGCGTTAGAGGGTCAGTCTGGTTTTCAATTTGATATTGCCGGTTTTGCCAACTTGCTTGTTTTGAGTTGGGTGGTGTTTATTTGCTTCGTAAAAGCGAATGCAGATATT
>JBAYGT010000009.1:0-102490 GCA_041666525.1 Negativicutes bacterium | reverse complement strand
TCGTGAAGGCGGACGTACAGTAGGAGCCGGAGCGGTAGCGAAAGTTATCCTTGGCTAAATTCGCTAAATCGCGGATCTTCGATAAATAATCCGTAAGCAGGCGGTAATAACCCGCCTGCTTTTCTGATGTTTTAGGAGTTGATATGGATTTTGAAGAATTACGAATATATTGTTTGAAAAAAAACAATACCATTGAAGACTTTCCTTTTGGTATTCAGCCGAATGTTTTCAAGGTGCAGGGGAAAATATTTGCCATTCTTTCAAAGACGGCGGATCAAACCAGCATTTCGTTAAAATGCGATCCGGAGCTATCAATAAATCTGCGCTTGGAATTTACCGAGATAATTCCTGGCTATCATTTGAATAAGAAACATTGGAACACTGTTTTGAGTTTTGCAAATATTCCTGAAGAAACGATAAAATGGCTTATAGACATGTCCTACGAGTTGGTTTGTCCCAAAACGATGATAAAAAAGCAAAAATGAGTTGAAAATACCGAAAATTTGCATAAAGTTGTTTACAAACACTCCAACTTATGATAAATTATACGGGCGTCCCTTCTGGGGCGCCCTTTGCAGCGATGAGGTAGAAGGTGGCCGTAAGGCCGCCGCTGGAATTTTTTAGTACGACACACCCGGCGGCGTTTACTTGCGGGAAATTTTTACTTAGCCGAGGTCCGTTCTTAGAAATTGGGCAAAAGGAGGACATAGAGAAAAAACTATGGCAAAACAACAAAAAATCAGAATCCGGTTAAAAGCTTATGATCACAAAGCTTTAGATCTGAGCGCGCAAAAAATCGTCGAAACGGCGAAACGAACAAATGCGATGGTGTCAGGTCCGATTCCGCTTCCGACGGAGAAAAACATTTACACAATTTTGCGTTCGCCGCATGTCAATAAGGATTCGCGGGAGCAATTCGAAATGCGGACGCACAAACGCCTAGTCGACATTCTTGAGCCGACTCAAAAGACGGTTGATGCTTTAATGAAGCTCGATCTTCCAGCAGGCGTAGACATTGAAATCAAGCTCTAAGGAGGTGTAGAGTTCTCATGGTTAAAGGATTAATAGGAAAAAAACTTGGTATGACGCAAATATTTGCAGCCGATGGCAAGCTAGTACCGGTAACTGTTGTTGAAGTTGGCAATAATGTAGTTTTGCAAAACAAGACTGCTAGCAAAGATGGATATAACGCTGTACAGCTTGGTTATGGTGCGGTGCGCGATAAGCTCGTCACCAAGCCTCGAAAAGGATTTTTCGCAAAAATCGGACAAGCGCCGGTGCGATATGCCCGTGAAATTAGAATGACTGAAGCTCCGGCATATGAAATTGGTCAAGTTCTAGGTGCGGATGTTTTCGCTGAAGGCGAGTTGATCGATGTTTCCGGCGTAAGCAAAGGTAAAGGATTTGCCGGTTGTATCAAGCGCCACAATTTCCATCGCGGACCAATGGCTCACGGTTCGAAATCGCATCGTGAACCAGGCTCAATCGGGCCGAGAATGTCTGGTGGTGGCGGTAAAGTATTCAAAGGCACACGATTGCCGGGACACATGGGTGTGCAAAAGGTCACTATTCAGCGTTTAACTGTTGCTCGAATAGATATTGACCGGAACCTTATTCTGGTAAGAGGCGCTGTGCCAGGTGCCAAGGGCTCTTTGGTGATGATAAGAAACACTAAGAAGCCTGGCAAATAAGCTGAGCGTTAGGAGGAAAGACCATGCCAACAGTAAATGTATATAATATGGCCGGTAGTCAAACCGGCGAAATAGAATTAAACGAATTGGTATTTGGTGTTGAGTTCAACGAAGCAGTTGTACACCAAGTAGTGAAAATGCAACTCGCGAGCTTGCGTTTGGGAACACACAAGACGAAAAAACGCGATGAAGTACGTGGCGGCGGTAAGAAACCGTGGCGTCAAAAGGGTACTGGCCGCGCACGTGCCGGTTCGATTCGTTCACCACTTTGGGTAGGTGGCGGAGTCGTATTTGGCCCGCAACCGCGTGGATACTCAATAACTGTGCCGCGCAAAGTGCGTCGGTTGGCTCTCAAATCAGCACTAAGTGCTAAACTTAGAGCCGGAGAATTAATTGTAATTAATAGTATTCAGCTGGCTGAAATCAAAACCAAAAAGGTAGTGGAGTTTTTGAATGCTTTTGACGCACCTAAGAAAGCGTTGATTGTGACCGCCGATTATGATGAAGTGGTTGCACGTTCAAGCAATAACATTGCTGGTGTAAAAGCGGTTGCTTTTGACGGTATAAACGTTTTTGATTTATTGCACCACGATAAAATTTTGGTTGATCAGGCAGCTCTAGCGAAAATTACGGAGGTATATGCGTAATGAATAATTTGCGTGATGTATTAATCCGACCAATTGTTACTGAAAAATCAAACATTTTGATGACTGAGAACAAATATGTTTTCAAAGTAGCATTAAAAGCTAATAAGATAGAAATCAGAAATGCAGTTGAAAAAATCTTTAACGTTAAAGTGCTTGATGTAAAAACATTGATAGTTAATGGAAAAATTAAGCGTATGGGTAAAACTGCCGGGTATCGCGCGGATTACAAAAAAGCAATTGTCAAATTAGCTCAGGGAAATAGAATAGAAATATTCGAAGGCGTATAACATTTAATCTACGGTTTAAGGTAGCGCGGCGAAAAAGCGTTATACACCGTGGAAATTAAGTAGGAGGAAACTCGTAATGGCTGTTAAAAGTTTTAAGCCGACTTCACCATCACGTCGCTTCATGACTGTTGCTGATTTTTCAGAAATCACCGCAACAAAACCGGAGCGTTCGCTGGTAGTTAGTTTAAAAAAGCATGCTGGCCGCAATAACCAAGGCTGCATTACTGTGCGCCATCAAGGAGGCGGAAGCAAGCGACAATACCGCATTATTGATTGGAAAAGAAACAAAGATGGAATCCCGGCAAAGGTGGCTTCTATCGAGTACGATCCGAATCGTTCAGCGCGAATAGCGCTCTTGTTTTATGCTGATGGTGCAAAACTATATATAGTGGCGCCAAACGGATTAAAAGTCGACGATGTTGTTATGAACGGTGAAACTGCTGATATCAAAATTGGTAATTGTTTGCCACTCAAAAACATTCCTGTTGGTACAGTAGTGCACAACGTTGAAATGAAAATTGGTAAAGGCGCGCAACTTGTTCGCTCAGCCGGAACTTTTGCGCAGTTAATGGCAAAAGAAGGCGATTACGCTTTGCTACGGATGCCGTCTGGTGAGCAGCGCAAAGTGCACGTTAACTGTCGCGCTTCAATCGGACAAGTTGGAAACTTGGATCATGAAAATGAAACAATCGGTAAGGCCGGTCGGTCACGTTGGATGGGTATTCGTCCTGCGAATAGAGGTACTTCAATGAATCCGTGCGATCATCCGCATGGTGGTGGTGAAGGACGTTCGCCGGTTGGACGAAAACATCCTGTTACTCCGTGGGGCAAATGCGCGATGGGCGCGAAAACTCGTCGGAAGAAAATTTCTGACAAGCTGATCGTGTCTCGCCGCACTAAGTAATTGAGGCGATGGAGGAAATATGTCAAGATCGATAAAAAAAGGGCCATATGTTCATGCGAGCGTGGCTAAGAAAATAGCCGCCATGAATGCTGCCAATGAAAAAAAAGTATTTAAAACGTGGGCACGTAGTTCGACAATATTACCTGACTATGTAGGACACACTATAGCGGTATATGATGGTCGTAAACATGTGCCGGTATATATTACCGAAGACATGGTCGGACATAAATTAGGCGAGTTTTCACCGACGCGAACTTTTCGTGGTCATGGATCGCGCACTGAGCGTTCGACTACACTGAAGTAATTTAGGGAGGAACAAACTGATGCAAGCACGAGCACATGCAAAATACATCAGAATTGCACCGCGCAAGATGCGTATTGTGGCAAACTTGATTCGCGGAAAAAACGTTGATGAAGCGATAGCAATTTTGAAATATACTCCGAAAGCTGCTTCGCCGGTAATTGAGAAATGCCTGAAATCAGCTGTTGCAAATGCCGAACACAATTTACAAATGGATGCGTCCAAATTGTATGTTGCTGAGGCAATGATAGATCAAGGTCCGACACTCAAACGCATTCATCCGCGTTCGCGTGGTCAGGCTTTCAAAATTCTCAAAAAATCGAGCCATGTAACAATGGTAGTCGCAGAAAGATAGGAGGACGAAACTGTGGGTCAAAAAATAAATCCGCATGGTCTTCGAGTCGGAATTATCAAAACTTGGGATGCTAAGTGGTATGCAGATAAAGATTTTGCTAAATTCCTGCATGAGGATATCAAAATCCGTAAGTTTTTGAAGAAAAAATTATTCGCTGCCGGGATTTCCCGTATTACTACCGAACGCAGCGGAAGTCGTATCAAAGTTACGGTTTTCACAAATCGTCCTGGTATGGTGATTGGCAGGCAAGGCGCGGGAATTGAAGATATCAAAAAAGATATTGCACAATTTACTGAGAAAACTGTCGATGTTCAAATTCAGGAAATTAAGCAAGCAGATTTGGATTCTACATTAGTAGCGGAATCCATTGCGGCGCAACTTGAAAAACGAATCGCTTTCAGAAGAGCGATGAAGCAAGCGGTCGGCCGCACAATGCGCGCTGGTTCTAAAGGGATTAAAGTTATGGTTGCCGGTCGGTTGGGGGGCGCCGAAATTGCTCGAACCGAGTGTTACCGCGATGGCAGTGTTCCTTTGCACACGTTACGTGCGGACATTGATTATGGCACGGCTGAAGCGCATACAACTTTTGGCGTTATTGGCATAAAAGTTTGGATTTACAAAGGTGAGATTTTGCCTCAGAAGAAACTTGCTAAGCGAGAAGGAGGCGAAAACTAATGTTGATTCCAAAAAGAGTTAAGTTCAGAAAACAATTTCGCGGACGAATGACTGGTAAAGCCACAAAAGGGAATACTGTGTCACACGGTGAGTTTGGTTTGGTCGCTGAAGAAGCCAGCTGGATTACTAACCGACAAATAGAAGCTGCGCGTATCGCAATGACACGCTATATTAAACGCGGTGGTCAAGTTTGGATTAAAATATTCCCGGATAAACCGGTAACAGCAAAGCCTGCTGAGACCCGTATGGGTAGCGGAAAAGGATCGCCAGAGTTCTGGGTTGCAGTGGTAAAACCAGGCCGGGTAATGTTCGAAATTGCCGGTGTTCCTGAAGCGGAAGCAAAAGAGGCGTTTCGTCTTGCCGGGCACAAGCTGCCGATCAAAACGAAATTCATTAAGAGAGAAACGGGTGGTGAAGTAAATGAAGGTTAAAGACATCCGCGAAATGAACGATGTAGAGCTCGTTGCAAAATTAACCGGATTGAAAGAAGAACTCTTCAACTTGCGCTTCCAACTCGCAGTAGGGCAATTGGAAAATTCTTCCCGAATTAAGGAAGTAAGAAAAGCAATCGCGCGGGTGAAAACTATTGAGCACCAGCGTGAATTGAAAAAAGCGTAGGTTCGCAAGGAGGAATTGGTAACTATGGAAAGAATCGAACGTAAAGTACGTGTCGGTAAAGTTGTAAGCAATAAAATGCAAAAGACTGTTGTTGTTGCTATTGAACGCACCGTTCCGCATCCGACATACGGTAAACCGATGAAGAAAACCAAAAACTTCAAAGCGCATGATGAAAATAATGATTGCGAAATCGGTGATACTGTAAAAATTATGGAAACACGACCATTGTCGAAGGATAAATACTTCAGAGTGGTTGAAATACTCGAAAAAGTAAAGTAAAATATATCAGTTGTTTAGTCAGCCGAAGGAGGAAATTCAATGATTCAGCAAGAAACCAGGCTGAAAGTAGCGGACAATACTGGCGCAAAAGAGATCTTGTGTATTCGTGTTATGGGCGGTTCGTTCCGTCGATATGCCAATATTGGTGATATTATTGTTGCTACTGTTAAAGATGCATCACCCGGCGGCGTTGTTAAAAAAGGTGATGTAGTAAAAGCGGTCGTCGTGCGTTCAGCAAAAGGATTGCGTCGCCCGGATGGGTCGTATATTAGATTCGATGATAACGCAGCGGTAATTATTAAAGACGACAAAACTCCGAGGGGCACACGTATTTTTGGTCCAGTAGCGCGAGAACTTCGCGATAAGGACTTCATGAAGATAGTATCGCTTGCTCCTGAAGTTATTTAGAGCGGAGGTGTCAAAGTGGCTGAAATGAAAAAAATGCATGTAAAAAAAGGCGACACAGTTGTAGTGTTGTCAGGAAAAGATAAGGGCAAAAAAGGCAAGGTTATTGAGTCATTGCCTAAGACTGGAAAAGTAGTAATTGAAGGTGCTAATAAAGTCAAACGGCACACTAAACCTACGCAACAGAACCAGCAAGGTGGCGTAATGGTGAAAGAGGCAGCAATGCATTCTTCGAAAGTTATGTTGGTTTGCCCCGGTTGCGATAAGCCTACACGGTTGGCAAAAACAGCCTTGGCTAGCGGTAAAACTGCCCGCACTTGCAAAAAATGCGGCGAAATAATCGATAGCGAAAAATAATCAAGAAGGAGGGCTAATAAATGTCAGCAAGACTGAAAGATAAATATCAGAATGAAATAGTTAGTGCGTTGATGACCAAATTTGGTTATAAAAGCACTATGCAGATTCCTAAGATAGAAAAAGTTGTTATTAATATGGGCGTTGGCGAAGCAGTTGCAAATGCGAAAGCGCTAGAGTCGGCTGTAGCAGACTTAATGATCATTTCCGGTCAAAAACCGGTTGTTACGAAAGCTAAGAAGTCGATCGCTAATTTCAAAATTCGTCAAGGTATGCCAATTGGCACTAAAGTTACGTTGCGCGGCGCACGAATGTATGAGTTTCTGGATAAACTAATTAACATTGCGTTACCGCGCGTTCGCGACTTCCGTGGTGTCAGCCCAAAATCCTTCGATGGTCGCGGAAACTACAACATGGGAGTCAAAGAGCAGCTTATATTCCCGGAAATCGAGTATGACAAAGTAGATGCGGTTCGCGGAATGGATATAGTTATAGTTAGTACTGCGAATACGGACGAAGAGGCGCGCGAGTTGTTGAAACTTCTCGGTATGCCGTTCGTAGCTTAAGGAGGAACAGTGGCAAAGACGGCTTTAATTGAAAAATGGAAAAAAGAACCGAAGTTTTCGACGCGTAGATATAACCGCTGTGAAATTTGCGGTCGTCCACATGGATACTTGCGTAAGTTTAAAATGTGTAGAATTTGTTTCCGTTCACAGAGTCACAAGGGAGCAATTCCCGGAGTGACGAAATCCAGCTGGTAGGTTGCCTGAAAAAGGAGGTTAATTGTTATGGTAATGACCGATCCGATTGCTGATATGCTTACTCGTATTCGTAATGCAAATACAGTAAATCACCCAGAAGTGGTAATGCCCGCTTCTAAAATAAAAAAAGCAATAGCCCAAATATTAAAAGACGAAGGTTTTGTATCCGGATTCAGTTTTGTTGAAGACGATAAACAAGGTTCGTTGAAAATAATTTTGAAATATGGTGTAGGAAAAGCGCGGATAATTTCTGGACTAAAACGCATTTCGAAACCAGGATTACGCGTTTATACAAAGCATGATGAGTTGCCGCGTGTATTCGGTGGCATGGGCATCGCTATTGTGTCCACTTCGCAAGGCCTTATGACCGACAGAGACGCTCGTAAAAGCCGTTTGGGCGGCGAAGTGCTCGCGTACGTTTGGTAATTGTGAGATTCAGGAGGAAATATTATGTCACGAATCGGCAGAAAACCGATAGTAATACCCGCAGGCGTAACTATTAGCATTGTTGATAATTTTGTCAAAGTTAATGGTCCAAAGGGTGAACTCAGTCGGCAAATTAGAACTGAGATGCAAATTGAGCGTGTAGGTGATGAGCTTATCGTTACTCGACCGAGCGATAATAAGTTACACCGCAGTTTACACGGATTGTCAAGAACGCTTATCGCTAACATGGTGGATGGGGTAACCAAAGGTTTCACCAGGACGTTAACAATTGAAGGTACAGGCTATCGAGCGGCAAAAACTGGCAACAATCTTAACCTTACGCTTGGTTTTTCGCATCCGCTAATAGTTGAGCCACCTCAGGGAATCACGATTGAGGTTCCGGAGCAAAGAAAAATTGTTATCAGCGGAATAAATAAGGAAGTTGTCGGTGCTTTTGCCGCCAAAGTCCGTGGCTATCGTGAACCTGAGCCGTATAAGGGCAAAGGTGTTCGTTATGAAAATGAAATTGTACGTCGAAAAGCCGGTAAAGCCGGTGCAAAAGGTAAAAAATAAAGGTTGTTTGAGTGCATAGCAAAAACTATGTAATAACTCACAGCTGATAATAAGGAGTGAAACAATGCTGAAGAAGGCTGAAAAAAATGCCATCCGCCTAAAGCGCCATGGTAGATTGCGCAAAGATTTGGCGGGAACTCCGGCACGCCCGCGCTTGAACGTTTTCCGGAGTCTCAAGCATATCTACGCTCAAATCATAGATGATCAAAGCGGAATCACGCTGGTTTCCGCAAGCACTATGGATAAAGAACTTAAAGGTCAGGTAGAGTACGGCGGAAATATCGAAGCTGCTAAAGCAGTTGGCGCAGCAGTTGCAAAACGCGCGTTGACAAAAGGTATAAACACTGTTGTGTTCGATCGCGGCGGATATTTGTATCATGGCAGAATAGCTGCTGTGGCACAAGCTGCGCGTGAAGCCGGGCTAGAGTTCTAATGTGGAGGAAGTAGATGGTTAGAATTGATTATAGTGTATTGGATCTCAAAGAAAAAGTAGTCTTCATAAATCGTGTTGCTAAGGTTGTCAAAGGCGGAAGACGCTTTTCATTCTCGGCTCTGGTGGTAGTTGGCGACGGTAATGGTCATGTAGGAGTTGGTTTGGGTAAAGCCGGTGAAGTGCCTGAAGCTATTCGTAAAGGTGTCGAAGATGCTAAGAAAAGCTTGATTAAGGTGCCGTTGGTTAAGACAACGATTCCACATTTAATCATCGGAAAATTCGGTGCTGGTTCAGTTCTTATGAAACCTGCTTCCGAAGGTACTGGCGTAATTGCTGGTGGTCCGGTTCGCGCAGTATTAGAGTTGGCGGGCGTTAAAGACATTCTTACGAAATCATTAGGTTCGGCGAATCCGGCTAATGTGGTAAAAGCTACTTTACAAGGATTGTCGCATTTGAAACGAATTGAAGATGTTGCTGCGATGCGTGGAAAAACAGTTCAAGAACTCTTGGGTTAACGGGAGGCGTTATGGGAAAAATTAAAATTACCTTAAAGAGAAGTTTAATTGGCCGGCAAGAATCGCAACGCAAAGTTGTGGTTGCGCTTGGCTTGAAAAAGACTAACAGTTCAGTTGTGCATGAAGATACCCCGGCTATCCGCGGTATGGTGCGCAAGGTAGTACATTTAATCAGCGTTGATAATGTTGAGTAATTAGGGGGTAAGATATGAAACTGCATGAATTGTCTCCTGCACCCGGTTCAAACAAACAACGCACCAGGGTAGGACGAGGATTAGGATCAGGAATAGGTAAAACTTCAGGACGTGGCCAAAAAGGTCAGAACTCGCGTACTGGTGGCGGCGTTAGACCGGGATTTGAAGGCGGTCAGATGCCTCTTTACAGACGGTTACCGAAACGAGGATTCCATAATAAATGGAGCGTTGAATACGCGATAGTAAATATTGTCGATTTAGATTGTTTTGAAGCCGGTGCGATCGTTGATCCGGTATCTTTGATTGAAGCCGGTATCCTCAAAAATGTTAAGGACGGCGTCAAAATTCTTGGCAATGGCGATTTGGCTAAATCGCTTATAGTAAAGGCGCAAGCATTTTCCAAAACGGCATTAGAAAAAATTAACGCCGCTGGCGGAAAAGCTGAGGTGGTATAGCTTGTTTGCTGCATTGCAAAATGTGTGGAACGCTGTTGAATTGAGAAAAAAAATCATCTTCACGTTGATGATGTTCGCAGTTTTTCGGTTTGGAGCGCATATACCAGTGCCGGGTATCGATTCGGCGAAACTTGCGCAGTTGTTCGGTAATAACAATTTGTTTGATCTTATGGACTTGTTCGCTGGTGGATCGCTATCAAAGTTTTCGATATTTGCGATGAGTATCACACCCTATATCAACGCGTCGATTATTATGCAACTCCTGGGAGTTGTAGTTCCGACGATTGAACGGTGGGGAAAAGAAGGCGAAGAAGGCCGTAAAAAAATTACGCAAACAGTACGTTACGGCACTGTTATCTTGGCTTTTATTCAAGGAGTTGGAATGTCCTACGGCTTTTCAGCTGCAATGACTTTTAGTCACGGTTTCATATCCCATCTGTTGGTGGCGACGATATTGACAGCTGGAACGGTGTTCTTGATGTGGATTGGCGAGCAGATTACCGAAAACGGAGTTGGCAACGGGATATCATTATTGATATTTGCCGGAATTGTTGCACGGTTGCCAAGTGGTATATATACAATATTCGAGTATGTGCGTGCCGGAACGATAAATATTATTAGTGCGTTTGCTTTTGTGTTAATGGCTGCTGCAATGGTATTATTTGTAATCTGGATACAACAGGGACAGCGAAAAATTCCGGTGCAATATGCCAAGAGGGTTGTCGGACGTCGAGTTTATGGTGGCCAATCGACATATTTGCCGTTGAAGGTCAATCAGGCCGGTGTTATTCCGATAATTTTCGCTTCATCAATTTTGATGTTCCCGTTAACAATTGCCCAGTTTACCAATATTAGTTGGATAAAAGCTGTGGCCGGATGGTTTGCTTGGGGATCAGTGATGAACACTGCGTTTTATATATTGTTCATCATTTTCTTCACATATTTCTATACCGCAGTTACGTTTAACGTACCAGAAGTTGCCGAAAATATGAAGAAGAACGGTGGTTTTATTCCAGGATTGCGACCTGGAAAACCGACGGCGGAATATCTTGAGCGTGTCATGTCGCGAATAACCCTTGCCGGTGCGGTATTTTTAGCGTTAATCGCCGTAGTGCCGAACGGAATGGGCTGGTTAACTGGTGTTCAAGGAGTGTATTTCGGCGGAACGGCGCTACTGATTGTAGTTGGTGTTGCGTTAGATACAATGAAACAAATTGAAGCAATGATATTGCAACGACATTATCAAGGCTTCATGAAATAGGCGAGATAAGTATGTATTTAGTTTTGTTAGGACCTCCCGGTAGTGGAAAGGGAACTCAGGCGCAGCGGTTGATTCAGCGTTTTGATATTCCCCACGTTTCGACAGGTGCGGTTTTTCGCGCCGCGTTTGACAAAGGGCTGGCATCGGGTATTGAAGCAAAGAAATACATGGATGCGGGTACTCTAGTGCCGGATGAACTTGTACTAGACGTGACTCGCGAGCGTTTGTCACAGCCGGATTGTTCAAGAGGCTTTATCCTCGATGGATTTCCGCGAACTTTGTTACAAGGTGAAGAGTTGGAAATGTTTATGTCCGATGTCGGCAAGAAATTGACTAAGGTAGTACATATAGTAATACCTGAAGCAAAATTGCTGGAACGCGCTATTGGCAGACGATTTTGCAAAGTGTGCGGCACAACATACCACATCACCTTCAAACCGCCAATCCGTGAAGGATTTTGCGATAAAGATGGCGGGGAGCTGTTTCAACGCGATGATGATACTGAAGAGACGGTTAAGCGCCGGATTGTTGAGTATCGAAAGTTAACTTGGCCGTTGGCCGAATACTATCACATGAAGCGGATTTATGTTCCTGTGGACGGATTGCAGTCAATCAGCAAGGTTTTTGCTGATATTACGACTGTGTTAAAAATGGATTCGCTATGATAATGATAAAAAGCGAAAAAGAAATTTCGTTGATGCGAAATGCAGGGAAATTATTAGCGGAAACTTTTTTGATTTTGAAGCAACACATCAAACCTGGAGTAACAACCCGCGAGCTAGATGAAATTGTTCGCAGATTTATCCAGGCAAATTCTGCGCAACCCTCTTTTTTAGGCTATAATGGCTTTCCAGCGAGTATTTGCGCATCAATTAATGAACAGGTTGTTCATGGTATTCCGGGAAATCGTAAATTGTTAGACGGCGATATCATCAGTATTGATATCGGTGTCTGCCTGGACGGATATCATAGTGACGCGGCTGCCACTTATCCGGTCGGTACGATTTCTTCAGAACTTGCACAATTACTGACAATTACTGAACAATCGCTTCACCGCGCGATTGCCAAGGCATTGCCAGGAAAACGCTTAGGAGATATTTCCTATGCGGTGCAATCATACTGCGAAAATTACGGATACGGCGTAGTCGAGGAGTTGTGCGGACATGGCATTGGCCGAGAGCTGCATGAGGATCCGCCGGTTCCAAATTTTGGCAAGCCCGGTAAAGGTCCCAAACTAAAACCGGGAATGATTTTGGCAATCGAGCCGATGATTAATATGGGATCAAAAGATGTGGATGTACTACTCGATAATTGGACAGTGGTCACTTGTGATGAAAAACCTTCAGCGCATTTTGAACACACAATTTTAATTACTGAGGGTGCACCGGAAATTCTCACAATTCTTTAGCGCGTGAATCGCGACAAGGAGGACATTTTCGTTTTATGGCGAAACAAGACGTTATCGAAGTAGAAGGGATTGTCACAGAATCGCTTCCGAATGCAATGTTCCATGTAAAATTGGACAACGGGCATACGGTGTTGGCGCACGTTTCGGGTAAAATCCGAATGAATTTTATAAGGATTTTACCGGGCGACAAAGTGTTGCTGGAACTTACGCCTTATGATTTATCACGCGGCCGTATTACTTATCGGTTTAAATAAGGAGGATATTCGAGATGAAGGTTAGACCGTCGGTAAAACCAATCTGTGAAAAATGTAAAATAATTAAGCGCAAAGGCATTGTAATGATCATTTGCGAAAATCCGAAACACAAGCAGAAACAAGGATAGGAGGTGTAGGCACGTATGGCGCGTATAGCCGGTGTTGACTTACCAAGAGACAAAAGAGTTGAGTATTCGCTACCCTATATTTATGGAGTGGGCTTGACAGTTTCAAGGGAAATATTAACTGCTACAGGGATAAATTTTGACACTCGTGTGAAAGATTTGTCTGATGAAGAAGTAGCAAAGATTCGTGAATTTATTGACAGTAATCTAAAAGTTGAGGGTGATCTTCGTCGAGAAGAACAATTGAATATCAAGCGATTGATAGAGATTGGTTCATATCGTGGTCGCCGTCATCGTATGGGACTGCCTGTTCGTGGACAGCGTACGAAGACCAATGCGCGTTCGCGCAAAGGTCCGCGCCGCACAGTTGGCGCTAAGCGCAAGAAGTAGGATAGGAGGAATGAATTTTGGCTGCTAAGAAAGTAGTGAGAACCAAAAGAAAAGAACGTAAAAATATTGAGCACGGCGATGTGCATATTCATTCGACTTTCAACAATACAATTGTAACGATTACTGATAAAACCGGTAATTGTATTGCGTGGTCGAGCTCAGGAATCTTAGGATTTAAAGGTTCACGCAAGAGCACGCCGTTTGCAGCAGGAATGGCTGCAGAAGGCGCGTGCAAAGCGGCGATGGAGCATGGCCTAAAAACTGTCGACGTATTTGTTAAAGGACCCGGCCCGGGACGCGAAGCGGCTATCCGCTCGTTGCAGGTAGCCGGCTTGGATGTCGTTTCGATTAAGGATGTAACGCCAATTCCGCATAACGGCTGTCGTCCGCCGAAACGCAGAAGAGTATAGGAGGGTATTATGGCTAGATATTTAGAATCATCGTGCCGTCTTTGCCGTCGCGAAGGAAGCAAATTGTTCTTAAAAGGCGATCGTTGTTATACTGATAAGTGTGCGTTCACTCGCCGTTCATATGCTCCCGGTCAACATGGACAAAGTAAAAAACGGCGTACTAAGACTTCCGAATATGGAATTCAATTGCGCGAAAAACAGAAAGTTCGTCGCGTATATGGCATATTAGAGACTCAATTCCGCCGTATTTTTGAAAAAGCTGATCGCATGAAAGGCATAACCGGTGAAAACTTGTTGGCATTATTGGAGCGACGCTTGGACAATGTTGTATTTAGAATGGGAATGGCCGATAGCAGAAATCAAGCGCGTCAAATGGTTCGTCACGGATTTTTCCGCGTGAACGGTCGTCGCGTAAACATTCCTTCTTTTATTGTGAAAATTGATGAAGTAGTCTCGGTTTGTGAAAACAAGAAAGATTCTGCTTTGACAAAGACAATGGGTGAAGCTATGTCTAAACGCAACAATCAAGTTCAGTGGCTGGAAATCGATGCACCGAATATGAGCGCAAAAGTTACGCGTTTTCCAAGTCGTGAAGAGATTAGCCTACCTGTTCAAGAACAGTTAATAGTAGAGCTCTACTCCAGATAATAGCAAAAACCACAAGTGTTTTACAGCTGGATAAAATTTTGGAGGGTATAATTTGATGAGCGAAGCTAAGCGAACAAAAATTGAAGTTAGCAGTGTCAACGAGACAAATACATATGGTCAATTCGTTTGGGAACCGTTGCCGCGCGGATATGGAATAACTTTGGGCAACAGTTTGCGCAGAATTCTGCTTTCCGGACTTCCGGGATCGGCAGTTAACGCAATCAAAATTGATGGTGTGCTGCATGAATTTTCTACAATACCCGGGGTGCGTGAAGACGTAACCGATATGATTCTCAATGTCAAGTTGTTACGCCTAAAAGCTGAGGACGATGAGACATATGAAATAAAAATTGAAAAAAATACTGCGGGTACGATAACCGGTGCAGATATAATTTGCCCTGAAGGTATTGCAGTACTTAATCAAGATTTATATATTGCTACCTTGGAAAAAGGCGCGCAACTTAACATGACGATGAGTGTCAATCGTGGTACTGGTTATGTTTCTGCAGATCGCAACAAGCAAGTCGATCAGCCAATCGGAGAGATCCCGATAGACTCAATTTATACGCCGGTGTTGCGCGTAAAATGTGATGTGACGGATACTCGTGTCGGCAATATCACAAATTTTGACAAGCTGACAATGGACGTTTGGACCGATGGCAGTATTTCACCACGAAATGCAGTCGGTCGTTCAGCTGAAATTCTGGTTGAATATATGCAACAAGTGACTTCACTCGCTGGCATTGAAATAAAGCAACCACCTTTTGAGTTGGATGGAAGCGCTTTGCGGAACGGTGAAAATCCGCACGTTCCGATTGATGACGTGGAATTTTCAGTTCGTGCAAAGAATTGTCTGACTCGTATCGGCATAACGCATATGCATCAGTTAGGCACTCTGAGTGAACAGGATTTGCATAACATTAAGAACGCCGGCAAGAAAACAATTGACGAAATCAAAGCGAAATGTCAACATATGGGCATTCCTTTGAAAGCGAAATCGGAAGAGTAGGAGGAGCTTAAAGTGGCATATAGTAAACTAGGCAGAAACAGTAGCGCGCGTCGCGCCTTACTGCGTAGCGTAACTACCTCGTTTTTGCGTTATGGTCGTATTGAAACAACTGAGTCGAAAGCTAAAGAAGTAACAAAGACGATAGCGCACATGATCACACTTGGTAAGCGAGGCGATTTACACGCGCGTCGACAAGCGTTGGCGTTCATTACTGACGAGACGGTAGTATCAAAACTATTTGATGAAATCGCGCCAAAATACGCTGACAGAAACGGTGGCTATACCAGAATTTATAAGCTGGGAGTGCGCCGTGGCGATGCGACACAAATGGCGATTTTAGAATTAGTGTAAATGTGTTGATCTTGCGGGGGGCGAGCAGGAAATTATTTTCTGCGGCCTCCCCAATTTTGTTTTGGAGCATAATGATAATTATTAATTGTGAAAATCTTACGCATATTTATCCCGGGCGACAGGATTCTGTCGGGGATGTAGTGGCGTTGAATAATATAAATTTGAAAATTAATAAAGGCGAGTTCGTTGCATTACTTGGTGGAAACGGATCGGGAAAATCGACTTTAGCTAAACATTTCAATGCGCTACTGTTGCCGACAACTGGAAAATGTTATGTAAACGGTTGGGATACTTCTGATCATAAACGGGTGTGGGAAGTGCGCGGTACTTGTGGTATGGTTTTTCAAAATCCCGACAATCAGATAGTTGCTGCGATTGTGGAGGAAGATGTTGCTTTCGGGCCGGAAAATCTTGGTATTGAGTCAAATGAGATAAAACTACGGGTGTTTGAGGCACTGGCGGCTGTGGGCATGGAAGAGTACCGTAAGCATGCTCCGCACTTATTATCCGGTGGTCAAAAACAACGGGTAGCCATTGCCGGCGCTTTGGCAATTGATGCGCAATGCCTGGTGCTTGATGAACCCACCGCCATGTTAGATCCCGGTGGCCGTTACGACGTAATGAAAACGCTGTTAAAACTTAATAAAAATAACAATAAGACTATTGTTTTAATTACGCATTTCATGGAAGAAGCGCTACTGGCTGACCGTGTGGTTGTTATGAAGGAAGGCGAAATAATTCTTGATGGTACACCAGATTGCGTATTTGCTGAGACGGAAAAATTGCTAGACGCTGGTCTCGAAGTGCCGCTGGCGGCACAGGTAGCCGACTTTTTTCGTGAAAATATGATTGAAATACCATCAGGTATTGTTAGAGATAATGAATTGCTGGAGTTTATATGTCGTTAGTAGTAAAAAATATCGAATTTACCTATATGAAAAAGACGCCGTTTGAGCGAAAAGCGTTACGCAATGTATCTTTGACAATCAATGAGGGCGAATTTATCGGAATTATTGGCCATACTGGATCAGGAAAATCGACTCTGATTCAGCATTTGAACGGTTTATTAAAAGCGGATAGTGGTTCCGTGGAAGTGGATAATATTAACATTGCTGAAAAATCAAAAGCAGCAAAATCCGCCCGGCGAAAAGTCGGAATAGTTTTTCAATATCCGGAGCAGCAATTGTTTGAAGAAACTGTTGAAAAGGATATTGCGTATGGTCCGAAGAATTATGGTGTTGATGATGCTGGTGTGGTTCGACGGGTACGCGAGGCGATGGATTTTGTAGATTTGAATTACGTTAAATATGCCAACCGTTCACCGTTTGCGTTATCCGGCGGACAAATGCGGCGTGTTGCCATGGCTGGGATTCTGGCGCTGAAACCGGAGTATCTGGTGCTTGATGAACCGACTGCCGGCTTGGATCCGCGCGGACGCCGGGCAATTCTTGAGAAAATTTCCCGTTTACGGCAGTCAACTGGTTGTGCTGTGGTTATGATTTCGCACAATATGAATGAGATTGTGCAATATGCGGAACGGGTGATCGTTATGAGCAAAGGCGAGATATTATTAAACGATGTTGCTGAGCGGGTTTTTGCCAATGAGAGCGTGCTACGAACCGTAAATATGGCGCCACCTGAAACCTATCAATTATTGAGCAGAGCACGTGAGCAGGGCCTGCAGGTTGAGGGGAATGCCCGAACTCGGATTGACTGCGCAAAATTATTATTAGCGGCGTACCGGAGGGAAATGTGCTAAACGATATAACTATAGGGCAATTTTTCCCCGGACAAAGCGTTGTTCACCGTTTGGATCCACGCAGTAAAATTGTTTTTTGTGTTGTCTTCATCGCCGCGCTGTTCGTGGCAAATTCAGCAGCTACTTATGTGTTGGCAGCATTTGTATTTGTGCTGGCGGCTATTCTTTCACAGGTTCCGTTACGCATGGTTGCGAAATCAGTGAAGCCATTGTGGTTGATTGTTTTACTGACTATCGTTTTTCAAGCGTTTTCCGGTGATGGATTAGTACTGATGAAATTCGGCAAGTTAACGGTTACGCAAACGGGTTTAGAGACAGGAGCAATGATGTCACTGCGGTTAGTGCTGCTGATTGTAATGTCTTCACTGCTGACGCTCACTACTTCGCCGTTGGATTTAACCGATGCTATCGAACGATTACTTAACCCGTTTAAAAAAATCGGGGTGCCCGCACACGAAATAGCGATGATGATGACAATCGCATTGCGCTTCATTCCAACGCTTATCGAAGAAATGGATCGAATTATGAAAGCCCAGCAATCGCGCGGAGCTGAATTTACAGAAGGCAATCTGCTGAATCGGGCCAGGGGAATTGTGCCGCTAATTGTGCCGTTGTTTGTCAGTGCGTTTCGCAGAGCCGACGAATTAGCAATGGCGATGGAAGCACGATGTTATCGCGGTGGCGAAGGGCGTACAAGGATGAAAGTATTGTCCTTTCGTCCCGAAGATGGGGTTACGGTACTTTTTGGTTTTGGTTATTTGCTGGTAACGATTGGTATGCGTTATTATTTTAAACTTTAGCACTTGTACGCAAGTGCTTTTTTTTTGTATAATCAGCTTGATGGTCGACCAACTGAATTTGGCTGAATGAAAATTTCGGAGATAGAGGAAGCAATTTTGCGCAACATAAAACTAACGATTGCCTATGATGGGACTAATTATTCCGGTTTTCAAAGTCAAATAAATGCTCTTGCGGTTCAAGATGTGTTAACGCGTGGCTTGCGAAAAATATTCGGAGAACAGATTCGTCTTAACGCGGCCTCAAGAACAGACGCGGGGGTGCATGCGTTAGGCCAGGTTGTAAACTTTAGAACAAGCGGTATTATTCCAGTGGAGCGAATCGTAATCGCGGCGGCAACGGTTTTGCCAAAAGATTTAGTAGTAGTTGAAGCAGCGGAAGAATCTGCCGAATTCCATGCGCGTAAGCATGCTAAAAAGAAAACTTATCGATATCGTATCAGAATCGCAGATATATTTGACCCGTTTCGCAGAAATCATTGTTGGCAACTGAATAAAGCATTGGATATAATAGCAATGAATAGTGCCGCAACACAGTTTATTGGTGAACACGATTTTCAGGCGTTTAGCTCAATAAAGCGTTCAGTCAAAACTACTAAGAGAATAATATTTTGTGCTGATTGGCAAGTGCTTAATGATGAATTGGTATTCACCATCTGCGGCAGCGGTTTTCTCTATAATATGGTGCGAATTATTGTTGGGACTTGTGTGGACATCGGCAGTTGTCGACGCGCAGTTGATGATATTGCAAAAATTATCGAAAGTAAAAATCGTGAACTAGCCAGCCCAACTGCTCCGGCGCATGGATTATGTTTGTTAAAAGTTGAATACTAAACTGGGAGGAATATTGTTAAATATTGTAGGATTAGGACCGGGAAGTGCCGGATTATTGACAATTGAAACCATTGATTTGATGATGAATTGTGAAAAGTTAATTTTGCGTACGTGCCAGCATCCGGCAGTAGATAAATTAGTTGAACTGGGGATTGAATTTTCAACTTGCGACAAATTCTATGAACAGTTCGCTGATTTTGACAGCGTTTATTCTGCAATAACTGAACATGTCGGTTTTGAATCACTGAATAAAAGCGTTGTTTATGCAGTTCCGGGTAGTCCAATGGTTGCTGAACGAACAGTAATAAAACTTAGAGAATTTGCGAAATCGGAGAAAATCGATTTTAAAATATTCTCGGCAGTAAGTTTTTTGGATGAATTATACGCCCGATTGCAGATAGATCCGCTTGAAAATGGTGTTACAATTATTGATGCCAATGCAATTTCGCAGTTGCCAGCAACTATTAATACGCCTTTGATAATAACGCAGGTATATGATGCACTTACTTTGTCTGAAACAAAGTTATCTTTAGCGGAGTTGTTTGGGGATGAATATCAAGTTGTTTTTATGGCAAATTTGGGATTATCAGACGAAATTATCGAATTCGTACCGATTTTTGAACTAGATCGCAAATTTACTGCCAACCATTTGACCAGTATATTTGTGCCTCATACGGAATTTACAGATAAATCGTTCGACGTACAACAGCTAACTGATATTATGGCGCGGTTGCGTTCAAAAGACGGTTGTGTTTGGGATAACGAACAAACACATCAAACGCTGCGTCGCTACATAGTTGAGGAAGTATATGAGGTGCTTGAAGCAATAGAGGAACGTGCGCCGGAAAAACTTTGTGATGAGCTGGGGGACTTGCTTCTTCAGATTGTTTTTCACGCGCGGATTGCCGAGGAAAATGGAGAATTCACTGTTCAAGATGTAATTGATGGCGTATGTGGGAAGATGATTCGTAGGCACCCCCATGTTTTTGGTGAAACTACCGTACGTGATGCAGCAGACGTGTTAATTAACTGGGAAAAAATTAAAGCGCAAGAGAAAGGCGTGGTGCGTAGCGTATTAGCGGGGGTGCCGGTTGGATTACCAGCGTTGATGTTTGCACAAAAGCTCCAGGAAAAAGCGGCAAAAGTCGGATTTGATTGGCAGAGTATTACGCCGATATGGGCAAAAGTTTTTGAGGAACTCGAAGAGTTACAGTTGGCGATAAAAAATCGAGACAGCACCGAAATCGAAAACGAATTTGGTGATGTTTTGTTCACGGTTGTTAACCTTGGCAGATTTTTGAAATTGGAGGCTGAAACCGCCTTGAATGCAGCAAATTGCAAATTTAGTCATAGATTTGAATATATTGAGCAAAAAATAAGCAAAAAAGGCGAAAAATGGCAAAAATTATCATTGGAAGCACTTGACAAACTTTGGGAAGAAGCTAAAATATAGTTAAGAAGGTGTAAGCATTGCGGGTGCAGGCTTTCGCTGAAAATAATAGGGAGGTTCATTCCGATGAACAAGACACAATTGGTAGCAGCTGTTGCAGCAAAAGCTGAAATGACTAAAAAGGCAGCTGAGGCAGCAGTTAATGCTATAGTAGCAGTTGTTGGCGAAACTCTGAAAACTGGCGATAAGGTTCAATTGATTGGCTTTGGCACTTTCGAAATTCGTGAGCGCAAAGCTCGTGTAGGTCGGAACCCGGCTACTGGCAAGGCGATTAACATTAAAGCAAGCAAGAGCCCGGCGTTCAAAGCTGGTAAAGCGCTTAAAGATGCCGTCAATTCTCCTGTTTCTGCAAAAAAAGCAAAGAAAAAGTAATTCAGTAATAAAAAAGCATCTGCGTAAGCGGATGTTTTTTTTTGGATTTTTCGCTGTCAAAAAGGTATAATAACTGTGAGTTTTTGAAACGAGGAAATATTATGCCGGAATTTTTCGGAAAAACAGCGGATGATAGAGATGTATTTAAATTTACGCTTAGAAATGAACATTTGACCAGTGTTGAAATAATCAATTTTGGGGCGACGGTAGTCTCTGTGAAAACGCCGGACAAAAATGGTGTATTTGCTGAAATTACGCTTGGTTTTGACAATTGCGCGCAGTGGCTAAACAATATTCCGTATTTTGGAGCTGTTTGCGGTCGGTATTGCAATCGTATAAATAACGCAAAGTTTAGCTTGAACGATAAAGAGCATCTATTATCGGTGAATAATGGCAAAAACAATTTGCATGGCGGGGTAGATAATTTCAGCAAGCGGTTATGGACGGTAGATGATTATGACGAGAGTTTTATCGAACTATCGATCATTAGTCCTGACGGAGATCAAGGATTTCCCGGCGAAGTCAGACTGACTGTGCGTTATGAATTGACAGCTGCCAATGAGTTAGTGATAAACTATTATGCGAATACTGATCAGCTAACAGTTGTCGGTTTCACTTCGCATATATATTTCAACCTGAGGGACGGCGGTATGACTTCAATTTTAGATCAAGAACTACAAATTTCAGCTGATTACTATGTGCCTGTCAATGCTGATTTAATACCTTATGGACAATTGAAAGTAGTAGATAGGTCACCGTTTGATTTTCGTGTAGCAAAAAAGATTGGACAAGATTTGCAGAGTTACTGCGAGCAACTGTGTCAAGCCGGAAATGGCTATGACCATTGCTGGGTAGTGCGGGGCGAACACCAGAAATTGCGGTATGCCCTGACTTTGAGTGACAGACATAGCGGCAGAATTATGGAAGTATTTACTACGGAACCAGGAATTCAAGTATATACCGGTAATTTTTTAAACGGTACAATTGGCAGAAATGGTAAGAAATATCAAAATTTTGGCGGTGTGGCAATTGAAGCAGAGCCTTATCCGGATTCGCCAAATCAACCCGGATTTCCTTCGGTACAATTGCTACCTGACGAAAAATACCGTCAGACTACGATTTATCGGTTTAGCGTAAATGTTAATGATAAAGAAAGCAAATTTGGCGAGAATTAGATGTTTGGTAAAAAACGGTTCAGGATTTTGTCCATTGATGGCGGTGGTGTGCGCGGCTGTTTTCCCGCGGCATTTTTAGCGCGATTGGAGCAGCTGCTCGGCAATAATACAAATATAGGTGGATATTTTGATTTGTGTGTTGGCACATCTGCCGGAGCGGTTATAGCACTTGCCTTAGGGGCAGGATTGAATGCGCACGAAATATTTGTTGAATATGAGGCGGCATGCCGTAATATATTTGGTTCATCTAAGATTATTGGCCGGCTGTTGACCGCTCGTCAAAAACAAGCCAAAATGTTGACAGCTTTCACTGAAGTGCTAGGTGATCGACGGTTATCAGACAGCAAGGTGAATCTGCTATTGACTAGTTATGATTTAATAGAACAGCGTCCTGCGTTATATAAAACACCATTCACAGAGAACATTGACGGATATTCTGATGTGCGTATGGTTGATGTTGCGATGGGGGCGGCAGCCGTTCCGGTAATTTTGCCGGCATATGATTCTCCAGATGGCAGAAAGCTGGTAGACGGCGTGGTCGTTGCCAACGATCCGACTGTACTCGGAATTATTGAGGCAATTAATCGTTATAGGATAAAACCGGAAGATATCGATGTTTTGAGTATTGGCTGTTTATTTGATGAATACGATTTTCACAAAAACATCGACGGTTGGGCCGAATGGCTGCCGCTTTTGCCTTTTGTTTTGATCCGCGCCCAAGAGACTACAACGCAGGTAATTGCACTGCAGCTGTTAGGTAATAACCGGAAAAATTTATTTCGTTTTAATCCGGCAGTACCGCCGTTGAAATATGATTACGATGACATCACGATCGTTCCGGAACTTAGGCGGTTGGCCGCACAAGAAGCGGACAAGGCGTTTTTGGAATTGAAATCAGTTTTTCTAAAAAATAAAATAGTCGGTAGGAGTAGAAAATGAAAGCAGTTCTTGAAAGAAGAAGTATTCGCAAATATACTACTCAAGCAGTTTCTGATGATCAAATAAAGGATTTACTCCATGCTGCAATGAGTGCACCTTCGGCCGGCAATGAGCAGCCGTGGGAATTTGTGGTTATTACAGAACGTGGAGTTTTGGACAGTATCCCCGAAATTCATCCGTATTCACAGATGTTAAAGGAAGCACCAGTGGCAATACTGGTGTGTGGTGACTTGCGCAGAGAGCGGCATTCGGGTTATTGGGTTCAAGATTGTTCGGCTGCTGCTGAAAATCTGTTGATAGCGGCACAGGCCGCCGGACTTGGAGCGGTTTGGCTGGGTGTTTATCCGGATGACGGCCGTGTGGCAAAATTTCGCGAAAAATTTGCGTTACCCAAAGAAGTTATTCCACTCTGCCTGGTGCCAGTCGGCGTGCCGGCAGAAATAAAAACAACTGAAAATCGATATAAAGAAGATCGAGTACATCTGAACAAATGGTAATAGTTGGCGGTTTGATGCTGAAAATTTGAGCTTGAAATTTGAAATCGGAGGTAGATATGTCTGAATTAGTTACTCGCAAGGTATTAATGCGTAATTTTAATCGTACGCGCACGGTGAATATCAGTTTGCCATCTAATTACAATGAACCTGGGCGGCGGTTTCCGGTGATATATGTTTTGGATGGTGAATCTGCGTTGGCAGCAACTGCTAAAAAACCGGAATGGAGTTTTTGCTATGATCTTACTGTAGATAAACTGGTTGCCGAAGAGAAATTTAGCGGCGCAATTATAGTTGCGGTTGAAAGTGCCAATGAATATAAAAAATTATTTGAAAAATATACTTACCCGCGTGACAATGAATATTCATTTGATTATGGCGAGGAGTGGCATGGTTGGGGTGATGAGTTTGGTAATTGGCTGGCGTATGAATTAAAACCTTACATTGACGCTAATTTCCGCACAATGCCGATGCGTAATTATACCGGGTTGTTTGGTAGCTCTTTGAGTGCGACTTATGCAATTTGGGCAGCTCTAAAATACCCGCATATTTTCAGTAAAGTTGCTGCATTTTCGCCTGGAGTGTCATTCTCTGATGGAAGCGATATGGCATCATTCAAAGTGCCGTTTGCAAAACTCTATAAACCGAATTATCGTCTAAAGATTTATATGGAAGTCGGTACAACGGAAAATGTTCCCGGTGGTAGTACGAGCAATGAAAAATACTTGCAAGATGTGTTGGACTTTTATAATGATTATCTTGGCGGTATAGGTTTTGAATTGGGCGAAGATGTTCTGTTGAACATTGTCGAAGAAGGCAACCATACAACCGAATGTTGGCAAAAAAATGTTGTTGAAGCGATAGCGTGGTTGATGTAATGCAATAAAATGTATGATATGTTGTTATGAGATGAGGAGATTATGTTTAACAGATTACGAAAAATCAGTTCGAATTATCAAGGTTTCACGCTTGTAGAGTTATTGGTTGTTATTGCTGTATTAGGTATTTTAGCTGCGATTGTTATTCCGAAGTTGATTGGGCAAAGTGATGCCGCACGGATTGCAAAGGTGAAAGCTGATTTAGCTTCAATGGATCAAGCTGCGCAAATTTATGCTGCTCAAAGATCGGTGCAAATTAGCGTTGCATCGGGCATTGATGATATGGTCGCAGCCGGGTATCTTGTTGCAAATCCGGTTCCGCCAATGCAGGCATTTACTGTAAGGAATCCAGACGGAACTGTGAGCGGTACTGTTCCGCAGGCCGGACAGGCTTATCGATGTGTTGAATTGGATGATACTGTGCGACCCGGATTTGAGTGGTCAGGTATTGCGATGCCATATGTACAAGAAATGATTGCGTCCTGGAATTAGCAACATCATCATATAAGTGAATTTATCAGATAATAAATGTCCTGACAACATAATGCTATTGCAATTTTTTAAAAATAAGCTATAATATCGTTACGTTAATTTAATGATTAACAAAAGCCGTAATAAATATGCTTTTGACAAAAATAAAGGGCTTGCCTTGTTGCGTTGTGTAAAAATGATGTGGTGATGCATTGCGCTTATTTTTTGTATATGCAAAGAAAAACGACAGTAGTCGGTGTTTATTGCGAATCTGGGGAATGAGATTTGATTCCCCTGTAAGAATAGGAGAGGTGAATTTTAGGGGCTGCCGCGATTTAGATTGTGGCTGATCGGCCCGAGTGAGAAAAATGGAGGTCCGTTGTGCAAAAAAATGATTTAGAAAAAGATATAGAATTGCGTCGCGGTTTGAAAAACCGTCATGTGCAGTTTATCGCGCTCGGTTTTATTATCGATAGCGGATATTTTCTTGGTAACAGCTATGCGATTAGTCAGGCCGGTCCGGCTTCGATTGTCGGATACCTGTTGGGCGGTATGATTGTCATGATGGTAATGCTTTGTTATCGTGAATTGATGTTGTATAAGCCTGTTACTGGTTCATTCATTACTTATGCCAAAGAATTGATTTCGCCAACTTGGGCTTGTGGTATTGGTTGGTGTTATTGGGTGCAGTGTGTAACACCAAGCGAGCCAATAGCTGCCGGAATAATAATGCATGTGTTTGTGCCTCAAGTCGGCGCAGTATGGTGGGCGGTGTTTTTCTGCCTGTTGGTTACAATTCTCAATATGTTTCGTGTGGAAACTTTTGGCGAAACGGAATTTTGGTTGTCAATTGCCAAGGTAGGCGCTATTGTTTTGTTTAGTATTGTTGCTGCATTAATTGCTATTGGTTGGATTGGTAACGCCGGTTTCATCGGTAGCACAATATTAATGGGTAACGGCGGATTTGCGCCAAATGGTTGGTTTTCAGTATTGTTGGTAATGCTGATAGTGTTGGGAAATTACCAGGGCGCAGAAACTATTGGTTTGACCGCTGGCGAAAGTATCGATCCAGAAAAATCATTACCCAAAGCTGTGAAAAATGTTACGCGTACAATTGTTTCGTTATACACTATTCCAATTCTGTTGCTGGTGGTGATTTTGCCTTGGGATAAAGTAGCGGGTTCGGAAAATGCTTTCGGCGAGGCGCTTGCAGCTAACGGTTTGGGGTGGCTAGGCGGGGTGTTGTCAGTAATCGTACTGTCGGCAGCTTTATCAGCTTCGAATAGCGATATGTTTGCCTGCACCCGGTTGTTATATTCTCTGCAAAAAGAAGGGTTCGCACCGAAATTTCTCGGCAAGCTGAACCGGCAGCACGTTCCGCATAATGCAGCGTTGCTGTCGATTGTGGTTTCCTGGTTTGTATTGTTCTTATACGCAATGGATCGAACCGGGATGTTTTACGAACATTTGATTTTGCTGAGCGGATTTGCCGGTGAAGTTGTATGGATTACTATCTGTGTTTCGCAGTTGCGATTCCGCAAGCGGTTTTTAGCGCAAGGCGGAAAACTTGCGAATATCAGTCATAGTACACCATATTTTCCGTATATGACTTGGTTTGCAATAATCATTCAACTGGTCTGCATTTTTGCGATGTTGTTCTCTGAAGAAATGCGTACTACTTTGTGGATCGGTATCCCGGCAATAATAATACCTGCGGGTATCTATTATGGCAACACTAAGGGAATATGGTCACGGATGTGGAATGCAGTTAGTCAATCGAACAATGTTACCGATCCCTAAACTTTGTTATGTAAAACCCCTCAATTTGAGGGGTTTTTTGTTAGTTTGGCTTGTGTTATAATCAACAATGAGTTTAATCGGTCGGCTGTAAGTTGCCGACGAATGAAAAAATAGGCGAGTGAAATATTATGAGTTATGGTAAGTTGTCGGTTGATGCATTGCGAAAAAGCGTGCTGCAATATTCAGGCCACACACGTGCAGAAGTGCTAGTTGGTGCTGAATTTGGTGAAGATTCGGCGGCGTTGAAATTTGACAATGAAATAATGGTTGTGTCATCCGACCCGATAACCGGCGCAGACCGTGGGACCGGTAGATTGGCAGTTATTGTTTCATCAAATGATATCATTGCCAACGGCGCCGAGCCGGTTGCGATATTGTTGACGCTATTGATGCCGGAAACTGCCGATGAATATGATGTTGAGCAGATTATGCGCGATGCCGATGCAGCGGCAAAAGAGCTTAATATCGAAATAATTGGTGGACATACTGAATTTACTGCGGCAGTTAATAAACCGGTAGTATGTGCTACGACTATTGGTAAAACAAAAAAACTGGTAAAATCGTCTGGTGTTTGCAGCGGCAATGATTTGGTGCTGACCAAAGGCGCGGGGATTGAAGGAACAGCAATTTTGTTTTCTGATTTTTCCGAACAATTGGAACAAAGGTTTAGTCCGCAGGATTTTGCGGTTGCGCAACAATTTTCCGATCAGCTAAGTGTCGCACCAGAAGGTCGAATTGCGCTCAAGCATCAGACAACGGCGATGCATGATGTTACTGAAGGCGGTGTGCTGGGGGCTGTATATGAAATGTCAGAATCCGGTCGCCTCGGCGTGAAAATTTACGCTGACAAAATTCCGGTTAGCGATGTTACTGAACGATTGTGCGCGCAGTTAAATGTTGATCCGCTGAGGCTTATTTCTTCCGGATCGTTGCTTGTCGCTGTCCAAAACGGCGATTTGTTGGTTGAAGAACTTTTGAAAAATGGTATTCAAGCAGCGGTTATTGGAACAATTACTCAGGATGACAGAAAAATAATTATCCGGAACGGAATTGAGTTGAACATTGCCAAACCGGTCGGTGACGAACTATGGAAGGCGATTGCGCAGCTGAAGGCTGGATTTTAAAAAGCTAGCTGTATGCAAAATTAGAATGAATAATACGAGGAAGCAGTCGGGGTCGGAATGATTCCGGCTCACTGGTGTTTAATGATAGATTTATTAAAAAGCCGGTTGCTAAAAGATGAGCGGATTGTTGAAGCGCTAAAGTTTTTTGACAAAAGCAGCGGTGAATACTTGTTGTACGGGCTATCCGGCGAAAGTAAAGCGTTGATAATTGCCATTGGAACAGCCGCGCGAAGAATGACGCTAATCATTTCTCACGATGACGATGAACAGCGGTTTTTGTGTAAAGAGTTACGTAAATTACTTCCAGAAAAAAAAGTGTTGGCGTTACCGGTTGATGAAGGTGAATGGTTAACTTCGCGTGCTCACAGTCGTGACAGCGGTTCGGCGCGGATTGCGGCTTTGGGAGCATTGTTGGGGGATAATTCTGCAATAGTCGTAGCGACTATTCAGAGCGTTACCCAAAAATTGCCGCCAGCCAGAATGCAAAAACTTGCCAAAATCAAGCTGAAGGTCGGGCTGGAATATGAGTTTGGTGAACTACAGAAAAAACTGATTGAATCTGGATATGAACGCTGTGACGAAATTGAAGGTCATGGCCAATTCGCTCTGCGTGGCGGAATAATAGATATTTTTCCTACTAATTCCGACAATCCGGTCCGGATAGAATTCTACGGCGATGAAATTGATGGAATGCGCGAATTTGATTTGCGTGACCAACGTTCAATAGAGAAACTGGAAACTTTGGAAATTCTGCCCTTTCGGTTATCAGGGAAAGCTGCGAATATTTCTGAATACCTTCCGGATGACGTCTTGGTTGTTTTTGACGAAAGCGCCCGTGCCCGCGATAATCTTAAAAAAGTTTTTGCCGAGAGCAGTGATCGCCGCCGGGAATTTTTAACTTTTGATGAGTTGCGTGGTGTTTTGAATGCCAAAGCTGTCATTCAGATATCGTCTTTAGTGAATCAAGTCGAAGGAATTGCATCAAATCATATCGTGGGAGTGCAGGCACGTCAGATTCCGCCTTATCGCCGCCGATTTGATATGTTTATCAATGATGCCAAAGAGTTTATTGCCCGTGATTATGCGGTGCTGGTAACTGTTACCGAAAAATGTCGTTCAGTCGAAATTGCTCAATACGCGGAAAATAATGGTATTAAAGCAGCGCAATTTTTTAATGTCCGCCCTCAACCAGAGCAATTGGGCAAGCCCAGATTGTATGTAATACGTGGCGAATTGGCTGCCGGAATTGAATTTGTTGGTTGCAAAACGATAGTTGTTTCGGAATCCGACTTGTTTGTCAGCCGCAAACCAGTACAGTATGGAAAAACAGACGAACGCAAGCGCGGTGTATTTCTGGGTGAGCTTAAAGCGGGCGATTATGTCGTACATGGTACGCACGGAATTGGGCGTTATGTTGGTGTTGAAACTTTATTAGTTGATGATGCGCACAAGGATTATTTTCACATTCAATATTCAGGAACCGACAAACTATTCGTGCCGGTTGAACAAGTTCAATTGCTTTCACGCTATGTTGGCGGTGAAGATGTAGCACCTAAGCTCTCAAAACTCGGACATAATGATTGGGAGAAGAAAAAAACGCGTGCAAAAAAAGCTGTGGAAGATATTGCTGAGGAGTTGTTGGCGCTGCACGCTGGGCGTGAAGCTGCAACCGGTATTGCTTTTTCGCCGGATAATGAATGGCAACAGGAATTTGAAGCGGCGTTTCCTTATGTTGAAACTGAAGATCAATTATCGGCGATTGTCGAGATAAAAGCGGATATGGAAAGCATCTCGCCGATGGAGCGGTTGTTATGTGGCGATGTGGGTTTTGGCAAAACCGAAGTTGCAATGAGGGCGGCGTTTAAAGCGGTAATGAGCGGTTACCAGGTTGCGGTGTTGGCGCCGACCACAGTGTTGGCGCTACAACACTACAATAATTTCCATATGCGCTGTTCTGGTTTTGGGGTTAAAGTTGGTTTAAACTGCCGTTTGGTGCGTGAGGAAACCAGGCGGCTGACTATGAATGCCGCGCGTGAGGGTAAACTCGATATTTTGATTGGCACACATGGATTGTTGCGCGATGATGTTAGTTTCAAAAAAATTGGTTTGCTGATAATTGACGAAGAGCAGCGGTTTGGTGTTAAACAAAAAGAGTTTTTAAAGAAATGGCAGGGCAATGCCGACATTTTGTCGTTATCCGCCACGCCGATTCCGCGCACATTACACTTGGCACTTGGCGGTGCACGTAATATGAGTATTATCGAAACTCCGCCGCCGGAACGGTTGCCGGTTCAGACCTATGTTATCGAGGCAACTGACGAGATAGTCCGCCAGGCGATTCGCAAAGAATTAAATCGCGGCGGGCAAGTGTTTTTTGTTTATAATCGTGTGCAGACGATGGACAAAGTTTTCTTGAAGTTGCGTGACATTGTTCCGGAAGCCAATGTGGTTATGGCGCACGGACAAATGTCTGAAGAACTTATGGAACAAGCGATAACGGATTTTTATGAAGGTAAATATAATGTACTGTTGGCAACTACGATTATTGAAAACGGTGTCGATATGCCAAATGTAAATACGATTATCGTTTACGATGCCGATCGTTTTGGTTTGTCACAGCTGCATCAGTTGCGCGGACGGGTTGGCCGGTCGAACCGTCAAGCCTATGCTTACTTCTTCTATCGGGAAAACAAGGTGGTCAACGAAGTGGCGGAACGGCGGCTGCGGGCGGTACAAGATTTTACCGAACTTGGCGTGGGGTTCAAAATCGCGATGCGTGACATGGAAATTCGTGGTGCCGGTGACATTCTTGGTTCCCAACAACACGGACACATCATGGGTGTGGGGTTTATGCTGTACGCAAAAATGCTCGAAGAAGCTATTCGACGGTTGCGTGGCGGAAAACCGGTAGAATTGCCGCTTGAGCCGCGGATCGATATAAAGGTGGATGGCTACATTCCCAGAGGTTATGTCGATGATGCCATGCATAAAATCGAAATATACCAAAAAATTGCTGCCGCCCGTGATGAAGAGGGCATAACGGATGTGTTAGATGAGTTAATTGACCGTTTTGGTGAACCACCGCAGGAAGTTATGCGGTTACTAATGGTTGCGCGGATAAAAAACACAGCACGGACTCTGGGTATTGCCGAGGTACTGATGCAGAACGGGCAATTAACACTGAATTTTTCCGACAAGCCGAATATTGATCCGGAAAAAATTATTAAACTAAAAACTAATCGCCGTTATATTGTCAATTTGAAAATAAAAAAACCGGAACGCATCTCTGTGGAGTTTCGCGAAAATCAAAAAGATGATGTCGGGGCTATAAATACAGTGCTCAAGATATTGGTGGATTAGTTAATAGTCTGTGCGAGGTTGTTTTGAAAATTAAACACGATATGCCGTTGGCTGATTATGTAACAACGTACGCCGAATCACAAACTGTCCGTTTTGATACACCAGGGCACAAGGCCGGACGGGCTTTGCCAGCTGCAACCAAGCAACTGTTGGCGCTAGGTGGTGCTGTTGATATGACCTTGCCTAATGAAGCCTTAGAATGGTCAAATGGTTGCGTATATGAGGCGGAACAGTTAGCGGCTAAACTTTGGGGAGCCACGCGCAGTTTCTTTTCTTATAACGGCACAACGGCGGCGATTCAGGCGATGTTGTTTGCAATACTTAATCCGGATGACAAAGTATTGGTTGCGAACAATTGTCATCGTTCAGTGATGAATGGATTGATTTTGGTTGGCGCACAGCCGGTATTTTTGCAAACTAGTTATAATGCCAACTTGCAGCTAGACTTTAATGTTACAGCGAGCGAAATTGAACGTGCCTTGAGCGAGCATGCTGATTTTCGGGCGGTTGTTATTACTAATCCCACTTATTATGGAGTAGGATGTGATGTGCGTGCTATTGCAAAAATTGCCCATGATCGTGGAATACCGCTGCTGGTGGATGAAGCACACGGGGCACATTGGCGGTTCTCAAATGAACTGCCGGATGACGCTATAGCTTGCGGCGCGGATGTTGTGGCACAGAGCACCCACAAAATGCTCAACAGCCTTTCACAAACGTCGATGTTGCATGTGAATAGTAATCTTGTTGATTGCGACAAGATCGGGCGGGTGTTGAAAATGCTGCAATCCAGCAGCCCGAATTATTTGTTGCTGGCGTCGCTAGATGCAGCGCGTACTGATTTGGAACAGCATGGATATGCCATGCTAAAACGAACGTTGGAATTATCCGGCTACGTTCGGCGAAACATCGCTGCAATGCCTGTGATATGTTATAATAATAAATTGATTAAGGGTTATGCTGGTTATTGTATGGATGAAAGCAAGCTGGTCATTGATTTTTCTGCGCTTGGCTATTCTGGTGTGGAGATTTTCGAAAAGTTGATTGAGCAAAGTATAATGCCGGAAATGTACGATAATCGCAATGTTCTGTTTCACATAACGATCGGTGATGATGAACAGAGCGTGGAAAAGTTGCTCAACGGGTTGCGAACAGTATGTTCGGTGCCTAGAGCGCGAATCCGCCCCGTGAAATGCAGTGCACCACCATTGGCGGTAGCGCTGGTTTCTCCGCGGCAAGCATTTTTTTCTAATAGTGAATTAATAAATATTGAGTATGCGCTCGGACGTGTGAGCGCGCGCAGTGAGTGTTTTTATCCGCCGGGAATTCCGTTTGTTTTTCCGGGTGCCGAAATTAGCAAATCAGTATTAGCCTATATCCACGATATGGAAGCTGCCGGTATTTTTGCCGAGGGACATAATGGGAAAATTAAACAATTGGAAGTGTTAGCGCTATGAAACGCGGATTATTTATTTCATTAGAAGGACCGGATGGTTCTGGCAAAACTACTCAGGTGAAATTATTGGCGGAATTTTTGCGTGCTGCCGGTCATATCGTCATCGAAACGCGCGAACCGGGTGGAACGACGATAAGTGACAAAATCCGAAAGATAATTTTGGATACTGCCAACATGGAAATGACCGACAGAACCGAGGCGTTGCTATACGCAGCGCAGCGTGCGCAACATGTCGAAGAAAAAATCGTTCCGGCGTTGGAGCGCGGCGAAATCGTGTTGACGGATCGTTTTGCGGACTCGACTTTTGTGTATCAGGGGTTGGCACGGCGGTTGAAGTTGGCTGACATCAAGGCGCTAACCACTTTTGCGACCAACGGCCTTAAACCGGATTTGACGTTGTTGTTGGATATTACACCGGAATGCGGTGAAAAACGAATGGTTGGCCGTGGAAAAAAAGACCGCTTGGAAATGGTTAATGACAGTTTTTCCAAACGGGTGCGCGCCGGGTATCTTGAGTTAGCAGCTAACGAACCGGAACGGTTTCGTGTTGTTAACGCTGATCGTTCCATTGACGAAATCCAAACAGATTTGCGCGTGTTGACAGAAAAATTTTTACTGGACAGGGTTAGAAATGTTTAGAGAAATTATCGGACATGCCCCGCAGAAGCGAATGTTGGAAGAGCTACGATTGGCAAAAAAAATCCCGCAAGCGTTGCTGTTTGAGGGTTCAGACGGTATTGGGAAACAGTTGGTAGCAAAAGCTTTTGCAGCGAATATTGTCGAGCATGATTATAACCGGCTGCGGATAATCGAACGATTGCCGGACAAAAAGAACATTTCGATTGAACAAATTCGTGAGCTTAAGCACGAAGCCGTTTTGACGGGTTTTTCTGAAGGCGTACGAATTTTTATAATAAACAATGCTGAAAAAATGACAACCGAGGCCGCGAACAGTTTTTTGAAAATTCTCGAAGAACCACCACAGGATGTTTGTTTTTTTTTAATAACTGGATCGTCGGAAGCTTTACCGGAAACAATTTTGTCGCGTGTGCTTCGGCTGAAATTCAATGAGTTGTCGCAATTTGATGCGGCACAGGTTTTAATTGGTGCAGGAATTGAAAAAGATTTGGCAGAGCGTTGCACGATTTTGGCCAATGGGAATATCGCGATTGCCCGAAAAATGTGTAATTATGGTCAAGACCTGATGCAATTAAGCATCAATTGGTATGCGAGTATTGTTAATGGTGGTTATGCAGCAATTTATGATATTTGTGAGCAATTTGGTAAGATCAACAGCGAAGATAAAGAGAAAGCTCAGCTAATATTGCTGTTGTTGAGACTACAAGTTCGCGATATGCTGTATGCCAGTTGTGGTATCAACCGGCTGAATTTTTCAAGTCAAACAGGTGTGAATAAGGATGTTAGCCTGGTTTTGGCGGTTGATAACTGCTTTACTGTTGCTGAGCGTGCGATCAATGGTAATGCAAATTTTCGCTTGACTACCGAAAAATTGTTCATCGAAATTCAGGATTTAATTGGTTGTTAATGTGTAACTTTAATGGAGGATAAATGAAAATAGTAGTAGGTGTCCGATTTAAAAATACTGGCAAAATCTATGATTTTTCACCGAATGGCAAAGAATTGGTTGTAAATGACGGTGTAATTGTCGAAACCGCCCGCGGAGTAGAATATGGTACGGTTGTTTATGGACCGCGCGAGCAACAGGAGAAGGCGGCAGATGTAGAATTAAAGCCGGTATTACGCAAAGCAACTGCTGAAGACACAAGAATAATTGAAAAAAACCGCCGCTTGGAAAAAGAAGCTTACACAATTGCCAAAACCAAAATTGAAAAACATAAATTAAAAATGAATTTGTTGAGCGTTGACTACACATTTGATGTTAGCAAAATCATTTTCTATTTTACTTCTGACGGAAGGGTGGATTTTCGTGAGCTGGTAAAAGACTTAGCGGCGGTATTTCGTACCCGTATAGAATTGCGCCAAGTGGGAGTGCGCGATGAGGCCAAAGCCCTTGGCGGCGTGGGGTGCTGTGGTCGTGAAATATGTTGCAAAACTTTTTTGGGAGACTTTATCCCGGTTAGCATTCGCATGGCCAAAGAACAAAATATTTCGCTTAATCCAACTAAAATATCCGGTATTTGCGGACGATTGATGTGCTGTTTGAAGTATGAAAGTCAGATTGGTGATTCCGGAACGAGGCTGCATCCGCCGAAAATGAACGCTGTTGTCATAACTGAGCGTGGTGAAGGCATGGTCATCGGGGTTAATCGGCGCGAACAGTCGGCAAGAATTCAGCTAAAAACTGGAAATCAGATTACGCTTTGTTGGGACGACGTTACTGAAAAAGACCAACCGGAGGCTATAACGGAAGCTGTTATTGAAGCGGTTGAAACAGTAGAAGCAGAAGTATAAATGGATGAATATTCAGGCGTGCCGCTAAAAGATGGTGAACGATTAGATGATTTGATAATCGGTGACTATAAATTAATTCAGCATCCTGCGGAGTTTTGTTTTGCTATCGATTCGGTGTTGTTAGGACACTTTGCAACATTGAAAAACAAGAGCCGTGCTGTGGATTTAGGTTCAGGCAGCGGTGTTTTGGGCTTTATTTTACTGCACCGCGGTGCACAGTCGGTATGCGGTATCGAACTAAACGCCGAGATGGCGGAGCGGTCTGAACGGAGTATTATTATTAATGGTTGTACCGATAAATTTTCGGTTGTTGCTACAGATTATAAAAACATCCGTGAGATTTTACCGGCAGAATGTGCTGATTTGGTCATCGCCAACCCGCCATATCGGCGCTCGAAGTCAGGATTTATTAGCGGGAAAATTGGCGTAGCGATGGCAAAACACGAAATTACTGCTGATTACCGTGATGTAATTGATGCGGCGTCCTATTTACTTTCGACTGGCGGAGTCCTTGCGATGTCACATTTGCCGGAGCGACTGCCGGAAATTATTAGTTATTTACGAGTTCGCGGATTTGAGCCCAAACGCTTACGGATGGTACATCCGAAAAAAGCTAAAAATGCGAATATTGTTCTAATTGAAAGCCGCAGAGGCCTTAATCCCGGACTTACCGTTGAAGCTCCATTAATAATCTATGAATCAAATGGTGAGTACTCGGCGGAAATTAAAGAATATTACCAGAACGACAACGGGATAAGTAAGTTGTAAAGCAGTCACAGTAGAGGTTATGATGAAAGCTGGCACATTGTATCTGGTTGGTACACCTATCGGCAATTTAGAAGACATTACGTTGCGGGCAATAAGAATTTTGGCTGAAGTAGACGTCATTGCGTCAGAAGATACACGGCGTACGGCACAATTGCTGAATCATTTAGAAATTAAGAAACCGCTGATAAGTTACTATGAGCAAAACAAAGACAGTCGGACTCCAGAATTGTTGGCACGTATGTCTGCCGGTGAATCGGTTGCGCTTGTCAGTGATGCCGGATTACCGGGGATAGCTGATCCGGGTATGGAACTGGTTGCTGCCTGCCACGCTTCCGGAATTACAGTTTCACCGGTGCCGGGCGCGAACGCCGCGCTTTCGGCGTTAATTTGTTCGGGCATGGACACACGCCGGTTTACTTTTCTGGGATTTTTGCCGCGGACTGATAAAAAACGTCGTGAATTACTGGAGAGTTTTGTTGAACGTGAAGAAACGCTTATTGTTTATGAAGCGCCGCACAGGGTGCTAGAAGTGCTTGGAGCATTTAGTAAGTCGTTAGGCAATCGGCAAGTGGTTATCGGACGTGAACTGACTAAAAAGTTTGAGGAATTCCGTGCAGGAACAGTTGACGAGCATATTGATTATTTCAATGGTATTGAGCCGCGCGGTGAATTTGTTCTGGTGGTTGCGGGTGCAAACGGCGAAACGGTTGCTATGAGCGCTGAAACTATAAATAATATGCCGTTGCTGGATATTTTAAACGAGTTATTGGTGAACGGGGTTTCGCGTAACGAAGCGTTGCGGACGATGACTCAGAAGCTGGGAATTTCCAAACGTGAATTATACAAGAAAATCGAACAACTGAAAGCTGAGGAGCCAATATGAGTAAGAATTCATTTTACATAACTACACCGATTTACTATCCGAGCGACAATTTGCATATCGGCCACGCCTATTGCACAACTATTGCTGATTGTGTTGCGCGCTATCACCGGGCCAAAGGTGAAGAAGTTTATTTCGTGACCGGCACTGATGAGCATGGACAGAAAATTCAGCGACGGGCTGTAGAAAAAGGTGTTACACCGCAGAAATTTGTTGATGATATTGTGGAGGGTATTCACAAATTATGGGCAGCGATGAATGTCAGCCATGATGATTTTATCCGTACAACCGAGCAACGGCATCATGAAGTAGTCCAGTATATCTTTGACAAAATTTATCAGCAGGGCGATATCTATAAATCGGCCTATAAGGGTTTGTATTGTACCCCGTGTGAGGCATTTTGGCTGGAACGGCAATTGGTTGATGGCAAATGCCCAGATTGCGGCCGCGAAGTTGAAGCCGCCGAAGAAGAAAGCTATTTCTTTAAACTGGCAAAATATCAAGACCGGTTGGTGGCGCATATCGAAAGCCATCCGGAGTTTATTCGTCCGGTAACCCGCCGCAATGAAGTCATGAATTTTATCAAACAAGGGTTGGAAGATTTGTGTGTTAGCCGTACTACTTTTGATTGGGGTGTAAAAGTTCCGTTTGACGACCGGCACGTGGTCTATGTTTGGTTTGATGCTCTTAGTAATTATATTTCTTCATTAGGTTATCCTGAGGACAAGAACGGACTGTTTGCAAAATTTTGGCCGGCAGACGTTCATCTGGTCGGTAAAGAAATAACCAGATTTCATTGTATAATTTGGCCGTGCATTTTAATGGCGCTGGATTTGCCGTTGCCCAAACAGGTTTACGGTCATGGCTGGTTGTTGTTTGATAACGATAAAATGTCCAAATCCAAGGGCAATGTTGTAGATCCATATGTTTTAATTGAGAAATACGGTTGTGATGCGTTGCGTTATTTTTTATGCCGTGAAGTGCAACTCGGTCAAGACGGTAATTTTTCTGAAGTAGCACTGGTTAATCGAATTAACGCTGATTTGGCAAATGATTTAGGCAATTTATTGCATCGCAGCCTAAACATGATTGAAAAATTCAACGCCGGTGTAATAGCGCCGCGCGGTGAAATCGCAGAAATTGATGAATCACTACGTGCGTTGACGGAAAATACTGTAGCAAATTATTTTGACAGCATGGATAAAATGGATATTAACGAAGCGCTGAAATCCGTTTGGGCACTGATTGGCCGGGCAAACAAGTATATTGATGAAACGGGGCCGTGGGCGCTGGCAAAGCGTGAAGAAGGCAGGGCGAGGCTGGATACAGTGCTATATAATCTTGCCGAAGTATTGCGGATAGTAGCAGTGCTAATTCAACCGTTTATGCCGCAAACTGCGCCGAAAATATGGCAGCAGCTGGGAGTGACCGGCGATGTCGCAAATTTGGAGAATGCAAAAATTTGGGATGGCGTTCCTGCAGGCACACGTATCAGCACGGCTGAAGCATTGTTTCCGCGAATTGAAACGGAAGAAAAGTTGCAAAGTGGTAAAACTTTAAAACCTCAAGGAAAAGATAAGTTGTCAGAGGATAACTCAATATTAGAAATTCAGAATTCAGAAATTACGATTGACGAGTTTGCTAAAATGGACCTGCGGATTGCGCAGGTGTTGACGGCGGAAAAGGTGGAAAAAGCTGATAAACTGCTTAAACTAATGGTTGATTTAGGCAGCGAACAGCGTACGGTAATAAGTGGCATCGCCAAGTATTATGCACCGGAAGAATTAGTCGGTCGAAAAGTCGTATTGGTCGCTAACCTGAAACCGGCGAAAATTCGCGGTGTTTTGTCGCATGGTATGGTACTTGCGGCATCAACGGATGATAAACTGGAAGTGGTCGCCGCACCGGATTTGCCTTGCGGTACAAGAATATCGTGATGTCTGGTTTGTTTGATTCACACGCTCACTTGGATGATGAGCGCTTTGATACGGACCGCGCTGCGGTGATTGAGCGGGCGCGGGCGGCGGGGATGAGCGGGATAATTAACGCCGGCGCCGACATGTCGTCGAGCCGGCGCAGTATCGATCTGGCAAATGAACACGCTATTATTTATGCGGCAGTCGGTATTCACCCGCATGATGCGAAGCTGGCGACAGAGGATGATTATTTACAACTGGAACGTTGGGTAATTACGGAAAAAAGAGTTGTGGCAATCGGTGAGATTGGTTTAGATTATCATTATGATTTTTCGCCGCGCGAAGTTCAGCAGCGGGTTTTTATCCGGCAATTGCAATTGGCGAAACGGGTTGACAAACCGATAATTATTCATAATCGTGAATCGCATGCCGATATGCTGGAAATTTTGCGAATCCACGCCACAGGGTTGCGAGGTGTATTTCATTGTTTTTCCGGTAGCGTTGAAATGCTGAATTTGTTATTGAAAATGGATTTGTATATTTCGGTCGGCGGTCCGGTTACTTTTGCAAATGCCAAAAAGCTTTTGGAAGTGGTAAAACACATACCCATCGACCGATTGTTGATTGAAACTGATTGTCCATATTTGACGCCGGTTCCCTATCGTGGCAAGCGTAATGAACCAGTATATGTGGAATTTGCCGCGAGCAAAATTGCCGAAATTCTGGAGCTGTCAACAGAAACGGTGGTAAGTGCAACAACAAGAAATGCGCAAACGCTATTTAATATTTGAAAAACCGGCAACTAGGTTGCCGGTTTTTTATTGATAGAATTTGTTCTTTATAATGAACCAGCCAGTATTTTGCATTGATGTTTTTTGCTATGATATAATACAAATATTAATGGAACGCAAAGAGATTTTGTATTCAATTATTTTATAGGAGAAAGAATATGAAAAGAGCTTCACTTATCACAATTTTGGTTTTTACGTTAACTGTTAGCGGAATGGCGATTGCCGGAGCTGCTGGTGGAACAGCAACTGATGCGGTTAATCGAATATTTGCAGAAACAGCTTTACCAAGTGTTTCCGCAGTTGAGCCGCCGGCAACGCCTGCCGAATCGGTAACTGCGGCAGCCAGTGTTGCGTCAGTAACGTCAGGAGTGGTAACAAGTGCGTCTGCTGCAGATAATCAGGTCTTGCCGACTGGTGATAAAACAGTTTCTGAACACAACGTAGCAGGTGATGAGATATCATCGCATCATGAGATTGAGCCGTGGATTACGGTTTCGGCTAGGGTGTTTTTCCCTAAACTTACCGTTGGTGTCAATCCGAATATCAACAATAGTGCCTTTATCCTGAAATATCAGGAAGATGATCCGGCGAAAACACAGCACACTGCAACAATAAATGTTAGCAACATAACTAAGGATGGCTATATCGACCTTGTTGGCCTGAGTGGTATGTCACAGCAGTTTTCCGCCAGCCCGGAAGTTGATTTCACTTTTTGGAATTGGCTAACATTGTCGTGGACGCAACTAAAAGGGAGTGGTTCGGCGACCACGCAATTTAGTGCAACAGTCGATTCCCTTCCGGCAAACAGTTACACGATAAATGCACAAACTGATTTGACATTGGACTTGATTGGCGTTCAGTTTCTCAATTGGGGATTCTTGAGAACTAATTGGATTGATCTAAATTTATTAGCCGGTGTTCAGCTATTTTGGCCGGAACAATTTAATTATAATTATTCCACGAATTTACCCGGCAACCCCTCGTGTCAGGGGAGTAGCAAAGTACCATTTCCTGTTGGCACCCCTTATTACGGGTTAGGCGCTGATTTGCAGTTTGGCGATTTTACACTTACCGGCAGTTATTCAGGTTTGGCCGGACTAGACAGTTTAATTGCAAACTATACTAAAGTCGATTTGAATTATTATGTTCTCAATGCCGATTTAAATTATGCATTTACGAAAAACATTTCAATTGATGCCGGCTATCGCTTATTCAATCTGCAACCGACCTTGCAAAGCGGTTTTCAACAAAAATGGATGCCCAATCAGGATTTCAACGGAAATAACATTGACGGCTATTCGACGCTGCTGCGGGCCGAAGGTCCTTATGGCGGCGTGACGGTTCGGTTCTAGAGAAGAGATTTAAGCCCCCCTTGACAAGGTGTGTTATAATGTTATAGCGACAAAGAGCGACGGGTTGACAACCTGTCGTTTTTACATCCAAAACCGGTCAGTAACTGGTCAGTGCTGGTATGTATAATTGTCGGGTATCATTAAAGAAAAGGAGACGCATGATGAAAACAAATAAACAATTATTATTAATGCAGAAGCATAAAGTTATGTTTGTGGCATTGATAATTACTCTGGTCGTTTTTGCCTGCGGCTTCGTTTGGACATGCAAAGATCGAATAACATTCGATGACAACGGAAAAATCACTGAAGTAAATGCGTTTAACAATGACGGTAATATTGAAAACAATATCAAGAAGGTCGGAATTGTTATGAACGCTGGAGATGAGTATCGCGTTACCAGCCAAACCTGGTACGGTGGCACGGAAGTGAAAATTTATCACGCGGTGCCGGTTACAGTAATTTATCAAGGAAAAACAATACAGTTGATGACTGGAAAGCCGACAGTAAAAGAACTGGCGCAATCCATTCATCCGCAAGGAAAATTCAAAGTATCAACAGACGAAAAAACTCGTCCGACGGCCGGAATGACAATTAAAGTTACTGCTGTCGAAGAAAAAACTATCGAGAAAGTTCGTCCGGTGAAATTTGAAACGGTCAAGACTCCTGATGACAAAATGGAAAAAGGACAAACTGTAATTGAATCGGCTGGTGTTGCCGGTAGCGAAAAAGCCACTGTCCGGGAAACTTATGAAGACGGTGTTTTGGTCGATATCACAACTCTCAGCAAAACTGAAATAGCTAAGCCGGTTGCTCAGAAAGAGCGAGTCGGCGCGCGTGACACTGTCGAAACTTCACGTGGTGTTATGCGTTTTCGCGAAACTAAATACATGGAAACGACGGCTTATACCGAAGCCGACGGTCCCGGTGGGGGCTATACAGCAACCGGTTTGCGCGCTAAGCGCGGAGTGGTTGCCGTAGACCCTAATGTTATTCCGCTAGGAACCAGGCTGTTTATTGAAGGCTATGGTTTTGCGGTAGCCGGTGACACCGGTGGCGCAATCCGCGGTAATATCATTGATCTTTGCATGGATCACAATAGCGAGGCTGTTAGTTGGGGCAGACGGGATGTGAAAGTTTACATTCTGGAATAAACCCAAATAATAAAGAGTGAAAGCAAGAGTTAATCTGTTTTCACTCTTTTTATTTGTCTTTTGTTCCCATATAATAAGCGTATGATAAAAGAAGTAATTGTGGTCGAAGGAAAATGCGATATCGTGGCTGTTCAGAAGGCGGTTGATGCCGATTGCATTGCAACCGGCGGTTATAGCATGTTAAAACGTGCAGTTAACAGTATTGAAGCCGCTTACATCAAACGCGGAATTATTATTTTCACCGATCCGGACAGTGCCGGTGAGCGGATACGAAAATATTTGACGGACCGTTTTTCGAATGCCAAGCAGGCTTATCTTTCCAAAGAGCAGGCAAAGAGTGCCGGTGATATCGGTGTGGAGTGCGCGTCTGTCGATGCCATCAGAGCCGCGCTGGATAAGACACATTGTTCCAGTATGGAAAAGCGGACGGTTTTTTCGGTAAAAGATATTTATGAATACGGTTTGGTTGGGAATACAGATAGTTCGACAAAACGCGCAGCGATGTGCGAGAGTTTGGGGCTGGGTTATTGCAACGCCAAACAATTTGTTGAACGGCTAAACAATTTTGGCATAACCCGTGAAGAGTTAGCGGAAGCAAGCTTAGTTTATAGTGAAACGAGGGAAAAATGATCAATCAACCAACACTTCACCGCCCGATAATCGCGAAACGGGAAGTAACCCGGCATATTTTACGCAAGTTTGACATTCGCGCATCCAAGCGGTTGGGACAGAATTTTTTAGTCAACGAAGATGTGGTAAATAATATCGTCAGCCTTGCCGGAATAACGGCTGGTGATAATGTTTTAGAGATCGGCCCGGGGTTGGGTACTCTGACGCAAAAACTGGCAGAGGCTGGTGCCCATGTCAAGGCAATTGAAATTGATGCCAAAATGGTCAAAATCCTCGAAACGACGATCGAGGGCTACACGAATGTTGAAGTAATTCACAATGATGTTTTGGAAATCGATTTAATGCAGATTTTTGCCGGTCAGCCGTTTAAGGTGGTGGCTAATCTTCCGTATTACATAACTACGCCGATTGTTATGACTTTACTGGAAAAAAAACTGCCGATTACTCAAATCGTGGTTATGATGCAAAAAGAAGTTGCTGAGCGGTTTACGGCGACCCCGGGTGGCAAGGAATATGGCGCAGTTACAGTTGCGGTACAATATTATTCGTTGCCAGAACTGCTGTTTGAGGTAGCACCGCAATCGTTTATTCCTGAACCGTCGGTAACTTCGGCGGTTGTGCGATTAGAATTGCGTGCTGAAAAACCGGTGGAATTAGTGGATGAAGAAAAATTCTTTAACGTAATAAAATGTGCGTTTGCGCAACGGCGTAAGACACTGGCAAACAATCTTAAGGCGTTTGGAATCGGCGTTAACGCCCTGGAAAACTTGAGCCGGGCTACGCAAATCGATTTGAACCGGCGCGGTGAAACATTGTCGTTGCAGGAATTTGCTCTGCTTGCCAACGAGTTGTCACGATAAAAATAAAAATGAACTCATAATTAAATATGAGTTCATTTTTTTATTTAAAATATGAACTTAATATGATATAGTGGTATAAAAAGGAGCGGCTATGAAATATTGTGATAAGAATGTAGAAAAACAATTGTTGGCGACAGCTGACCGCTATATATTTTCATCTGGCAACGAACCGTGGAGTATGGATGTTCTCGCTCGGGATTGTGGAATGTCAAAAAACACGCTCTATAAAATTGTCGGCACCAAGGAAAAACTAATCGAGCGGGTGCTGTTGGCGCGAATAAACAAAAACCAAAAACAGGCGCTGCGAGGTATGGAGGACGGAGTTGGGTTTCCGGCGGCATTCGAGCAGCTGGCTGCAAGAATTGCCGGTGCAGTCGTGTTGATTAACGAAAAAGTGCGTGAGCTTATTAAAGAGTTTCCGGCGTTGGAAAACGATATGGTTCAGGAGCGCGATAAAATAACCGCGCTGTTGCGTGAAAAATTTATCGAAGCGCAGGCCAATAATCTCATCAAGGCAGATGTAAATGTCGAAGTGTTTTTCAAAGTCTGCCAGAGCATAATGATTTATTTTATCAAGCATGAGCCGCAGCAACTTTTCGAAAAACGCCTGAAAGAAGCATTGCATTTGGTTATATCAGGTATTTGTAAGGAGTGTTGTAATGATTAAAAAACTTGCGATTTTGGTACTGGTGATATTGGGATTGGGGGCTTGGGCCGGTTATCGAATTTACCATCAGCAGCCGGACGGGCTGGCAGCAAGCGGTATGATTGAAGTCACGCGTGCTGATATCACGCCGAAAATCGGCGGTTACCTGCGCGATTTGAAAATTGACCGCGGGGACAAAGTAAAGGCCGGGCAAATAGTGTTTTATATAGAGCGTCCGGATTTGTCGGCTAATTTGAGCGCCGCGAAATATGCCGAACAGCGGGCACGGGCGCAGTGGGAAGATTTGCAGAGCGGGCCGCGAAGTCAGGAAATCAACGAAGCGGCTGCCAATGTTTCAGCATTAGAAGTGCTGTATTCGCAAGCCGATTCCGATCTTGTCCGTAGTGAGAAATTGTATACCGATGGCGCAATAGCAGCTCAGACGATAGAAAAAGCACGTACTCAAAGCAGCAATGCTTATTCGCAGCTGCAAGCGGCAAAATCACGCCTCGCACTGCTGCGCGCCGGCAGCCGTATTGATCAGATTACTGCTGCAAAAAAAGCGATGGAACAGGCCGAGGCTCAGGTTCAGGCAGCGCAGTCGGCGACCGATGACATGATAGTCAGAGCACCGGTGGACGGAACGGTTTTGACCCGGAATTTTGAGCAGGGTGAATATGTCGCACCCGGGGCAGCGGTGGCTACCATTGGTAATACGGCTGATTGCTGGTTGAAAGTATATATTCCGTCCACGGAAATGGGTAAAATAAAAATCGGCCAGAAATGTGTGGTTAAGATTGATAGTTTCCCGGATAAAAAATTTACTGGCGTAATTAATGAAATCGGGCAACAAGCCGAGTTTACACCGCGTCAGACAATCACACCCTCAGAGCGTGCTAATCTGGTGTTTTATGTGAAAGTAAAACTGGATAATTCCGAGGGGATATTTAAAGCCGGGATGCCGGCGGATGTGCTGATTAAATAGCTAAATTGAAACATAAATGTCTCTGAGCAAAACGGGTAATATATTCATATTTTTGGTATGTCATTATTCTGGAGAAAATAATGGATTATGCGATAGAAACTAGAGGACTGAGTAAGCAGTTTGGGAAAACCTTGGCGTTTGTCGGGGTTGATTTGCAAGTAGAGCACGGTCAAATTTTCGGATTGCTGGGACCAGATGGCGCCGGTAAGACTTCGCTAATCAGAGTAATATTAGATATTTACAGCAAGACATCTGGAGTGAAGTGCGTTTTGGGACAGGCCGATTTTGACAATGTTCGCGATTATATTGGTTATGTGCCGCAAAAATTCAGTTTATATTCCGATTTGACAGTTTGGGAGAACATTGAGTTATTCGGACGGCTGTATGGCGCTAATCCTTTGCAGATAAAAGAACTGGGTGATTTCGTGTTGGAATTTACTCAGCTAATCGATTTCAAGCAGCGATTATCCGGAAATTTGTCGGGCGGTATGAAACAGAAACTGGCATTGGCGACCGGGCTGCTCCATAAACCAAAAATATTGTTTATGGATGAACCGACTACCGGCGTTGATCCGGTGTCGAGGCGCCAATTTTGGCAGATGTTGTATCGTCTGCGTGAACAGGGAATGACGATATTTGTCAGTACTCCGTATATGGACGAGGCTGAGCTTTGTACAAAAGTCGGCTTTATGTTGGCAGGACGGCTCATTGCGCAAGATCATCCGGTCAATTTGAAAAATAATTTTCCTTATATTATTTTGGAAACCATCACTGATTCACGGGTTGCCGCACGAGTATTAACAGGATTGGAATGGGTACGTTCGGTCAATGTTGTTGGTGAAAAACTACGTATTGCGGTGGAAAATGAAACCGAAGGAAAGCGGTTGCTGGTTCAGAAATTACAAAATAGCGGTTTAATATTTTCTGAGATTAGCCTTGAGTTAGTGACGATGGAAGATGTATTTGTGTATTTTGCCGGACAAAATGCTACTCTTCCGCAAAATCAAGCAGACATTAAGGAGCGACATGGATAATGCGGTTGAATTAGTTAATTTGACAAAAAAATTTGGTGATTTTGTCGCAGTTAATAATCTGACCATTAGTATTCCCAAGGGTAAAATATACGGATTTCTCGGACCGAACGGTTCGGGAAAATCAACTACAATTCGAATGCTAACCGGAGTGTTACTACCTACTGGCGGTTCAGGTTCGGTTTTGGGGTTTGATATATTAACCAATGGTGAAAGTGTAAAACCGTTTATTGGTTATATGTCGCAAAAATTCAGCTTATATAACGATCTGACAGTGCAGGAGAATTTGGAATTCTATGCCGGTGTGTATGGACTGTCAAAAGCTGCCCGGCGGGAGCGCAGCACAAAAATAGTCACAATGGCGCGATTGAGCGGCAGAGAAAATGAATTGACTGTAAATCTTTCGGGCGGCTGGCGGCAACGTTTGGCACTTGGTTGCGCAATTATGCATGATCCGCAAGTGTTGTTTCTTGATGAACCAACCAGTGGCGTTGATCCGGTATCGCGCAGAATGTTTTGGGATGTTATTTGTGATTTGGCAGAAAATGGTACGACGATTATGGTGACAACGCATTTTATTGACGAGGCAGAGCATTGCGATTTGATCGGAATAATATTTCAGGCAAATTTAATTTGCCAGGGCACTCCCGACGAAATTCGGGCTTTACTTCCGGGAGATTTGTATCGAATTGATACTGAATATCCGGCTAAGTCAATCGAAGAGCTCGAACGGCAATCATTGGACAATGTGAAGGATATGTATGCACAAGGCGCCGGTGTTCATATATTAACAGTGAAAGGAAAACCGCTGAATATCGCTAACGTCCGGAAAATCGAACCGACATTGGAAGACGTTTTCGTCAGTTTGGTGCAAAAAAAATAATGAAAGCAAGTTTTAGAAGATTGCGGGCGCTTTTAGTGAAGGAATTTATTCAAATAGCGCGGGATCGAACGACATTTATAATGCTAATCGGTGTTCCGGTTATGCAGGTAATTCTATTTGGTTTTGCCGTTAATACCGATGTCAAGCACTTACCAGCGGCGGTGTTTGACCAGAGTTTAAGCGCTGATAGCCGGGAGCTGTTGGATTCGCTAACGGCGTGTGAATATTTTAATATAAAATTTGTTGAAAAAAGCAATCAAGCAGTTGATGACCGGATATTATCCGGCGATGCTAAGGTCGGGATAATTATTCCGCCGGATTTTACCGAGAACATAAAACATGCTCGTCCGGCACAGGTACAAGTGTTGGTCGATGCGTCGGATAGCATGACTTCATCATCGGCAATTGCTGCCGCCCAGCTGGTAGGCTCGGTTAAATCGCAGCAAATATTAATGGAGCGGCAAGGCGTGGGGCGAAAACAAACCGAGTCGCCCATCGATATGCGCATCCGGCCCTGGTTTAATCCGGATTTTATTTCAGCGTTTTATATGGTGCCGGGAATCGTTGCCGTAATCCTGACTATGACAATGGTAATGGTTACGGCAATGGCAATCGTAAAAGAAAAAGAGGTTGGTACGCTGGAACAATTATTGGTTACGCCGCTCAGGCCGTTTGAGTTGATGTTAGGCAAAATAATTCCTTACGTTGTGGTTGGGTATGCGCAGACAATCATTGCCATTTCCGCTGGTGTATTGATTTTTGACTTGCCATTTAGGGGTAGCATCCTGTTATTATTTGCGTTGACTACTTTGTACATCATCGCATCATTGGCGTTGGGGATTTTGATTTCGACCATATCGCAAACACAGATTCAGGCTTCGCAAATGTCGTTATTTGTGTTTTTACCGAGCATGATGCTTTCCGGGTATCTGTTCCCGCGTGAATCGATGCCGACGCTTTTCTATTACCTCGGCGACCTGTTTCCAATAACTTATTACTTAACAGTTATTCGTGGTATTGTTTTGAAAGGCGTTGGTATGAGTTATCTATATCCGATGTTCTTTGCGCTGCTAGTATATGGAATAGTGGCTTTTACCATCAGCGTGATAAAATTCAAGAACAAACTCGGATAAAAGTTTCGAACTTTGCAGGATTTTCCCGTCTAAGTGTAGAATAAAAATAAAGCAGCATTTTGACTGGAGGATTTTGAATGAGTAAAGAGCAGGTACTTGCGGAAAAAATTTTGGCGTTGTTTGGCGGCAAAGACAATATCGCCGCCGCAACTTATTGTATGACCAGACTGCGGCTGACACCGGTGGATTCGACTAAAGTCGATGTTGCCGGAATCAAAAAAATCCCCGGAGTAATGGGGTTGGTTGAACAGGGCGAACAATTGCAAATAATTCTTGGACCGGGCATTGTAACAAAAGTCGCAAATCAGGTGACGGCAATGACCGGTTTTCGTATGGGTGAAGTAAAGGACCTGCAGTCAACCTTTGCTGACATGAAGAAAAAGCCAAGTGCGTTTAAACATTTTTTGCATCAATTGGCGAATATCTTCGTTCCGCTGATTCCGGCGATTATTGCCTCCGGCCTTATTAGTGGTTTGACGGCAACCGGAATTAAAGCCGGTTGGTTTCCTCCTGCCGAATGGGTTAAAATCCTCCAGGTTTTAGGATCTGCATTGTTTGCTTACTTAGGGATTTTGGTTGGTATCAACGCGGCGCGCGAGTTTCGCGGTACAGTAGCAATGGGTGGTGTTGCCGGTGCGATAATGATATATCCCGATATTGCTAAAATTACGTTATTCGGTTCGCCGCTGGTTCCCGGGCGTGGCGGCTTACTAGGTGTTTTGCTGGTCGTGTGGTTCATGTGTGTAGTAGAGCGGGCAATCCGCAAATGGATGCCAAACTCGCTGGACATTATTTTTACGCCGCCGCTGACTTTGCTTGTTACCGGGTTTGCAACATATTTCGTGTTACAGCCATTGGGCGGGTATTTGTCTGATGGTATTGTTTGGTTCTTTAATTCGCTTACTAATCTAAGTGCAACTTTTGGTGCAAATGGCTCGGTTTGGGGTTATGTAATTGATGCCATCGCCGGAGCCATTCTTGCCGGTACCTTCCTGCCAATCGTTATGACTGGTTTGCACCAAGGCTTGGCCGCAATTCATACCGAGCTCATCAAGCAATCCGGTGCTACGGCGCTGCTACCGATTATTGCGATGGGCGGGGCTGGGCAAGTCGGTGCGGTAGTAGCGGTGTATATGAAGAGCAAAAATCCGCGGATAAAAGAAGTTATCCGCGGCGCTTTGCCGGCAGGCTTTCTTGGTATTGGTGAGCCGTTGATTTACGGTGTAACATTGCCGATGGGTAAACCGTTTATCACCGCCTGTTGTGGCGCCGCCTTTGGCGGAGCCTGGCAGTGTATGATGCACACTGCATCGGTGGGTTTAGGAATCTCTGGTTTGCCGCTGGCGATGCTGATTACTCACGGCAACGTACTGAACTATTTGATGGGTGTAGTTATCGCCTATATCGCTGGTTTTTTGATAACATTTGCTGTTGGATTTGATGACAGCTTAGAAGATTAGGTGAAAGATGTTTAAAAAAGGGATTTCGGCTTATGTTGGTATGGAACATTCACTAGCTGACAATATTGCATATTTACATATGGCATCCAAATATGGTTATTCACTGTTGTTTACCTCATTACACGTTCCCGAGGCGAGCGCTGAAGATATTCTCCGGGATTTCGGTGAATTTACTCGGTCTGCAAAAGCTATAGGTTACAGAATTATTGCTGATATCAGCCCGAGTGCCTTTAAGATGCTGGGTGCGAGCATGGCAGATTTGGAACCGCTTCGTGCATTTTCGGTTGATGTGTGGCGCTTTGATTTTGGATTTTCTTTCAAAGAAATCGCCTGCTTTTCGGAAAATGGCCAATTTAATATTCAAATTAATGCCAGTACCATTGATAAGCGGGCGCTTAAGCAATTGTTGCGCACCCGCATCCGCGCTCACAACATCGAATCCTGCCATAATTTTTACCCGCGTGAAGAAACCGGTTTGAGTTTCGAATTGTTTTGTAAACGCTCGGTGGAGTTCCGCAAACAAGGAATTCCTGTTTATGCATTCGTTCCCTCGCGGGATAATCCGCGCGGTCCGATTTATGCCGGATTGCCGACGCTTGAACAACATCGGGAAATTTCGTCATTGATTGCAGCCAAGCACTTATTGGCTACTGGTTTGTGCAATGGCGTGATTTTTGGTGATTCCTTTGTGCCGGAAGCTGAGCTAAAAGCAGTTGGCGAATTATCGAATGATTGTGTGCAGTTAAAATGTAAATTTGCCGCCAATGCTTCGCCAATTGAGCGCAGTATTGTTTTGGCGCCAAAACATACTAATCGCACCGACCCGGGTCGCTATTGTTTGCGGTCAGAAGAATCGCGCGGTTTATATAATCTGGAAAATGACCGGCAAGTTATTGAACCTAATAATACGGGAAAACGGTTGCACGGATCAATTACGCTTGATAATAGCGGCTATGGCCGGTACATGGGCGAACTACAATTGATTACACACGAAATGGCGGCCGATCAACGCGTCAATGTTGTCGCACAAGTTGTCGACGAAGAATTATTTCTTGTCGATATGATTAAACCCGGCCAGGCATTTGCATTTGTAGAAATCGGGAATTAAGGGAGCGCTTATGAAGGAAAAAATAGATTTAACAAAAATATTGACAGAGACGCGTAATCCGGCGACGTTGGATATTGACGTATTGCCAACTATCGATATGGTTCGAAAAATGAATGATGAGGACTTAAAAGTTCCGGCGGCGGTACGTGAACAATTGGCAGAAATTGCTGAATTGATTGATATTATTGCTGCTGCTTATAAAAAAGGCGGACGTTTGTTTTATATTGGCGCCGGAACAAGCGGACGCTTGGGTATTCTTGATGCCTCAGAGTGTCCGCCGACTTACGGAGTTTCAGCGGAAATGGTTCAAGGATTGATTGCCGGCGGGCTGCCGGCGGTTTTTGCTGCGCAAGAAGGCGCAGAAGATTCACTGGAGCTTGCCGAACAACAGTTGCGTGAAAAAAATCTTAACGCCACTGACGTTGTTGTTGGGTTGGCTGCGAGTGGCCGTACGCCTTATGTAATAGCCGGGCTGAAATTTGCCAAAGCTGTTGGTTGTAAAACCGGCTCAATTGCTTGTACAAACAATTCTGAAATCGGATTAGTTGCTGATGTTGCAATAGAATTGCTGACCGGTCCGGAAGTTGTAACCGGTTCTACCCGGATGAAGGCAGGTACTGCACAGAAACTGGTTCTAAATATGCTGTCGACCGGCTCGATGATAAAATCCGGAAAAGTTTTCAGCAATTTAATGGTCGATGTGCAGTCAACGAACAAAAAACTTGTGGAGCGCGCCAAGAGAATAGCCATTCATGCTACCGGTTGTGATTATTCGGTGGCCGAGCAGGCTATTCTTACCAGCGGCGGCAGTGTTAAAATAGCTATTGTAATGATTATTGCCGGAGTGGATGTTCTGACGGCCAAACGGGCGTTGGAAGAAAACAATGGGTTTACTGCGGCAGCGCTGAAAAGTTTAGTCAAAAACGGTTGAGTTTATAGAGCTTTAGCGGTTATAATTAAATCGAAGTAATATGCAAGGTGGTGGAGATTATGTTTTGGAAATTATTCGGACGCAAGAAAAAAAATGTTAGAGAAGTTTTGAAGGTTGCTATCTGTCCGGATAACTCTGTCCTTGCTTATGTTTCAGGAAAAGTTATTCCAATCGAACAATGCGGCGAAAAAATGTTTGCGCAAAAAACCCTTGGAGATGGCGTTGTGATTTTGCCGAATGACGGCAAGATAATTGCTCCGTTTGATTGCGAAGTTGTAATGGCGTTTGCAACCGGCCATGCTTTCGGATTACGGTCAAAAAATGGAGTTGAATGCATGTTACATTTGGGAATAGACACGGTGCATTTGGCTGAACCGGTTTTTAAACCGCAAGCGTTTGAAGGCGATCGGGTTGTTGCCGGTACAGTGCTTGCATATGCCGATCTTGAAGCAATCAGACGCAGCGGCAAAAATACTGCGATGTTGTGTATGTTGACTAATGGTGATAAATGGAAGATAACGGATAAGGCTGTTGATGGCAATGTTAATGCTGGTCAATCGGTTGTGCTGAGCTTCGAGAAATTAATATAATTTGTTTAAATGAGCGAGGAAATTGATACATGAAGTTTATCAATGCTAATCTGGTTTTTCCACATGAACTCCTCGAGAACGGGGTGTTGGCGGTGGAGAACGGAATGATCGTTGCTAACAGTGCAACCGGAGAAACGATTGACTGTAAGGGGAAGTTTATTATCCCCGGGCTTATTGATATTCACGTTCATGGAGCCGGTGGCGCTGATGCCATGGATGCTACTTCGGCTAGTTTGACAACTTTCGCAACTACGCTGCTGCATCATGGTACAGTGGCGTTTTTGCCGACAACGATGTCGGCGTCGCTTGATGCTGTTATTGCGGCAGTCTGCAACATTCGTGAATGCCGCGGAAAAATTTGTGGCGCTGAAATTCTCGGCGCGCACATGGAAGGGCCAATTATTTCAGTTGATTTTAAAGGAGCGCAGGCGGAAAGTACGATAACTCCCAACCAGCCAAATGCCGGGGCGGATTTTATCCGCGCTGTTACTGCCAGCTGCACGGATGTTGTGAAGATTGCAACCATTGCTCCTGAGCGTATTGATGCTAGTGAAGTGGTTGAAGCGTGTAGTGCAAATAATATCATTGCATCGGCCGGACACACCGGCGTGGATTATGATGGTATGAAAACGGCAATTAGAAACGGAGTTCGCGGTATGACTCATTCATTTAACGCGATGCTAGGGATTGTACACCGCAAACCTGGTCCGATAGTTGCAGCATTGAGCGATACCCGGATCAATATGGAAGTCATCGGCGACGGTGTCCATGTCCATCCGGCGGTGTTGGATCTTGTGTTGAAAATTAAAAAAGATAAAGCCTGTTTGATTTCTGATTCGATTCGCGCAATGGGAATGCCAAACGGTGAGTATGATTTGGGCGGTCAGATGACGATCGTTCGCGACGGTATGGCGTTGTTGCCAAATGGGACGATTGCCGGAAGTGCTTTCCCGCTTATTCAAGGAATTAGAACTATGGTCGGTTTCGGCTGGACATTGGTTGATGCTGTTTTGCCTGCTACGCTTAATCCGGCAAAGTTTCTTGGGGTTGATGATCGCCTGGGGTCGTTGGAAATTGGCAAGGAGGCTTCTTTTGTCATTCTTAATGATGATTTGAGTATTGACCAAGTTTGGTTACGCGGTGTGAAAGTCCGCTAAATTGGATTAATAATTTAATGAGGAGGTTTAAATGGAAATTATCTATCGTCCGTCATACGAAACGATGAGCCAGGAAGCTGCGCGGATGTTTGCGCGTCAGGTGTTGAAAAAACCGAACAGTGTGTTGGGTTTGGCAACAGGCAGCACACCGATTGGTATGTATAATCATATGGTGAGAATGTATAAAGAAGGTTTGATTAGTTTTTCCAGTGCCCATACATTTAATCTTGATGAATATGTGGGATTATCGCGTAACAATCCGCAAAGCTATGCTTATTTTATGTATGAACACTTAATTAGCAAAGTTGATTTTTTGACCGATGCTTGTGATATTCCAAACGGTATTGCTCCGGATTTGGAACAAGAGTGCGAGCGTTATAACCGGAAGATGGAGAAGTGCGGCGGTGTAGATTTGCAGGTGCTTGGTATCGGCTGGAACGGGCATATTGGTTTCAACGAGCCGTCGCATGATATGAAGGTAAAAACACATGTTGTTGATTTGACTGAAGATACTATTGAAAAAAATGCGCGTTTTTTTGAGAATATCAATGAAGTCCCACGCCAGGCTATTTCTATGGGTATCGGCAGCATTATGCGTGCGCGCAAAATCGTTTTATTGGTCAGCGGCGAAGGCAAACGCGAAATTTTGAATCAAACATTGTTTGGACCGGTAAAACCCGAAGTTCCGGCCAGCATCTTGCAGTTCCATAACGATACCACCGTTATTACGGACATCAAACTCTAGGGTTGCTTAGCTTAGATAAGCCGCCCTAGTATAACCCCTGTAGTGCAGCTTCAGGGGTTTTCCCATTTTCGTGTGTATCTTCCATTATTTTTGTAAGAAGTATACATTAACAATAGAGGCATTGGATAAAATAGCAAAATTTTTTTATCGGAGAGAGAAAAATGAAAAAAATTGACGCGGATAGCGGGTTAAAGCGGGATATTGGTTTTTTGCCGGCGTTGGCGATAGTTGTCGGAACGATTATCGGTGCCGGGGTATTTATGAAACCAGCCGTAGTATTGAGCTACGCCGGTGGTTCAGGTGAAGCGTTGACGGCTTGGGTAATCGGCGGTATTTTAGTGTTGACCGGCGGATTAACTGTCGCGGAGCTAGGTGCGATGATTCCCAAAACCGGTGGTGTTTACGCCTATCTGGAAGAAGTATATGGCGAAACGACTGCCTATATGTTCGGTTGGATGCGTACGGTGGTTTTTGCGCCGGCAACGCTGGCAGCATTGGGTTTATATTTTGCTTCGATTTTTACCCAGACTTTTGGTTATTCGCAAGGCTGGATTATTCCGATTGCGTTTATTTCGTTGATAACTTTGATGTTAATAAATATTTCCGGCGCAAAATATAGCGGCTATTTTCAGACTGTAGCGACAGCGGTAAAGCTGTTACCGATTATTGCGCTGGCAGTTGCCGGGTTGATATTTGGCGAGAATCAGATAATTGAGCCGACGGTAGTTCCTGGGGCGCCGACATTTGCGGGAATGGGACTTGCCGTAATAGCCTGTTTGTTTGCTTATGACGGATTTACCAATGTCGCTGTTGTAGCCGGTGAATTACGCAATCCGGCAAAAATCATTCCAAAAGCAACTATTGTCGGAGTGTCGACAGTTATTGTAGCTTATCTGTGCGTTAATGTCGCAATATTTCATACATTAAGCGATCAGAGTATTTTACAGTTAGGAAAAGCCACATCGGCAACAGTAGCGCAACATTTGTTTGGTTCAATCGGCGGACATTTGTTGAATATTGGCATAATGATATCGATTTTTGGTTGCATGAACGGATATTTGCTAACGTTGGCGCGTGTTCCGTATGCGATGGCGTGCCGCAACCAGTTGCCGGCTTCCGGTTGGTTTAGAAAAATTAATGCCAAATTCGGAACACCAGTTAATAGTATTGTTTTTATTATAGTATTTTCCTTTGTTGAGTTAGTATTGGACGCCGACTGGCTGACGAATTTTTCGATACTTTCGCTTTGGCTGTTTTATATCCTGACTTACGCAGGCTTGTTTATTCTGAGGCGCCGTGATCCGGATAAACTGCGTCCGTACAAAGTGCCGTTATATCCTTATGTTCCAGCGGTAGCGTTATTGGGCGGGATATTTGTGTTTGTCTCGACATTTGTGGGCGATCCGGTTATGTCGCTGGCATCTTGCGGATTGACAGTAGTCGGTTTGCCGGTGCTGTGGCTGGTACGAAAATATGGCAATAAGTAAGCTGGAGGAATAATTGAAAAGCATCGAAGGTGGTCTGATTGTGTCGTGTCAGGCGTTGGAACATGAGCCACTACATAGTTCATTTATTATGGGAAAAATGGCGTTGGCCGCCAAGCAAAGCGGCGCAGTCGGAATTCGTTGTAATACCGTTGCCGATATCCGGGAAATTAAAAAGAATGTCGATTTGCCGCTCATCGGCATCATCAAGCAAAATTACGGTGAGTGTAACGTGTATATTACGCCAACAATGAAAGAAGTAGCAGCGTTAGTTGACGAAGGTGTAGACATTATTGCGGTTGATGCTACTGACCGGTTGCGGCCGGATGGCAAGACCACTGAACAATTTATCAAAGAAATTAAATCGACTTATCCAAAGCAGTTGATAATGGCTGATATCGCAACGCTTGATGAAGCAATTAACGCGGGTGTTTGGGGTTGCGATTATGTCGGAACAACTTTGCACGGCTATACTGAAGCAACTGCCGGTTGCAATGTTGCAGAAAATGATTTTCAATTCTTGCGTGAAGTTGTGGCAAATTCAACGGTGCCGGTCATAGCTGAGGGGAAGGTCGATACACCGGAAAAAGCGCGGCAAGTGCTGGCATTAGGCGCGTGTTGCGTAGTTGTCGGCGGTGCAATCACCCGTCCGCAAGAAATAGCCAAGCGGTTTGTGGACGCAATCAGCAATTAGTACATTTACCGTGAGGCGGAAAGATAATGAAAAAATATGATTGTATCGTCATCGGCGGCGGAACGGCCGGGGCGTGTGCCGGAATAGCTGCGGCCAGAAAAGGGCTGAAAACTTTAATAGTTGAAAGTTTCGGTTTTTTGGGTGGTACGCAGACCGGCGCCTTGGTTACACCGCTGATGTCGACGTTGATAACCGATCCGGATAAAGCCAATATTTCCGGAATAAATAACGAAATTGTTCAGCGGATGGAGGCGACCGGTGATGCTAGCGGTGTTTGGTTTAATCCGGAAGAATTAAAGCTGGTACTCGAAGAGCTGGCAATTGAAACCGGAGCCGAGCTGTTATATTTCACGCAGTGCATTGGTGTCAAAACTGACGGGCGGAAAATTACCAGTATCCAGATATTTAATAAAGGCGGTATTCAGGAGCTTGCGGCGGATTATTTTATTGATTGCAGCGGTGATGCCGATGTTGCAATAATGGCGGGAGTTCCATATGAATCCGGTAGCCCGAAAAGCGGCAAAAATCAGCATATTTCGTTGCGGTTTGAGTGCGGCGGAATAGATTTGCCTGAATTTGCCAAATATATGACCAAAATTTCCGGGTGGGAACATAATCCGCGTGAATTGCATGCCGCGCATACCAATTACAAAGCGGGGGATTTATCACCGGCTTTTGCGGCGGGGGTATCCGAAAATTTACTGAAACCCGGTGACGGGAATTATTTTCAGATGTTTTCGATTCCCGGTAAACCGGATGCAGTAGCCTTTAATTGTCCGGAAATCAAAGAAGATCATAACGGTGTTAATCCTGAGCACTTATCAAAAGCAGTAATCAAAGGGCATCAGATGATTCGCCGGTATCTGAAATTCATGCGCGTGAAATTTCCCGGATTTGAAAAAGCCTATATCAATCAGGTTGCGGCACAAGTTGGTGTTCGTGAAACCAGAAGAATTGTTGGCGATTATATTTTGACAGCTGAAGATGTGGCGTCCTCGCGCAAGTTTGCGGATGGAATAGCCCGCAGCAACTGGTATATGGATGTGCATGGCAGCGATGAAGAGCGGGAGCAAGTTGAAAATTTTAAATCGGCTGAATTACCGGATAACGAAAAATATTATGACATTCCTTATCGTTGCATGTATTCAAGCAAAGTTACTAATTTACTGGTTGCCGGGCGCTGTATTTCCAGCGATTTCCCGGCGCAAAGTTCGTATCGGATAATTCCCACCTGCCGGGCATTAGGCGAAGTTGCCGGTTATGCAGTATTTTTGGCACAGACGGCTGGTTGTGGTGTGGCTGAAATAACCGGTGAACAGATTCAACCATTGTTGCGTGCAAATGGCGCGGGTTACTAAACATGGTGCAAGAAAGAATATATTCCCGAAACGATATCAGTGACGCGCTGAAGTCCAGTGGAATTGCAAACTATGAAATAGTTTTGGCACATTGTTCGTTGAAAAGTTTCGGACAAGTGGACGGTGGCGCGGCGAGCGTGGTCGAGGCGCTGACGATGATGAGCAATACCGTTTTGTTTCCGGCATTTACCGGAAAAATTACTGACGGGAAAAATTGTCCGCCGGTGATGAATGTGGCGCAATCACCAACCTGGACCGGAGCGATTCCGGAAGCTGCCAGGATTAAAACCGGAGCGCTGCGTTCATTGCATCCAACTCATTCGCTAACCGGGTTTGGTGCGCGTGCAAAAGCGTTGCTGGTAAATCATGAAAACACGCATTCGCCTTGTGACGAAAACAGCCCGTTTTATAGCCTGGTTAGAAATAACGGCATTATTGCATTGTTTGGGTGTGACCATAATAGTAATACTATGGTACATTGCTGTGAAGAATTGGCGAAAGTTCCTTACCACTTGCAGCACGATGTAACTGACGGTGTTGTAATGACGGACTCCCGGGAAATAATTGTTGCCAACCGGTTGCATAATTGGCAGAAACCGCCAACGAATTTCAACAAAATCGAGCAATTGTTGGTTAAAGCGCAAGCGCTAATTGTTGTCAAAGTCTGCAATTCGCAAGTCAAAATTATTGATGCGCGTAAAATGTTTGATGTTGTTTGCAATCAGTTGATTCGTGATCCCGGGTATTTGATAATTTGATTTGAGGAAATTTATGAAAAAACTCATTGTTATCGTTGTTTTAGCTTTGTTCGCAATGTTTGCGATAACCGGGTGCGGCAGCGTGGAAAAAAACGAATCAACTTCCACACAAATCAAATTGGCTTTAATTATTGATCCGGCATCAGCTGTTGATGATCAATATAATAATCAATTAGAGGTTGCAATAAAAAATTCCGGTGTTAAATATGGCAATCGGCTGGTTACGGATATTATTCGCGTTCCTGTAAACACCAGTGATCGAAAAAAATATATTGACGAGCAAATTGGTAATGGCAAATATAATGTGGTTATCGATTCAGATTTATACTATACCCGCAATGTTGTTGAATTAGCAGAAAAATATCCGCAGACAAAGTTTGTGATTGTTGACGAAGACATTGCGACGGTTGGAAAAAACAGCAATATTTTAATTATTAACTACAATGCCTTTCAAGAGGGCTTTATTGCCGGATATTCAGCAGGCATAAAAGCCAAAAAGGCAGTAGCGGTAATTGCGTTAAAAGCCAATCCGAATTCCTATAAGTTAATCCGCGGATTTAAAGCGGGCATTAATTACGCCGATAAATCGCTGAAAATCATCAAAGAAGCTGTCGAGATATCACAATATAATGCTGATACGGTTTTTAGCAATGAACAGAAGTTGGGGCGCAGTGTTTTTGACGCGGTAACGCGAGCGGTTAGCCAAGGTGCCGATGTTGTGATTGCAGAATCAATGATTCCAATCGCCCCGGTAGTTTCTGCAGTTCATGACGCTCCGGTTATGCTCGTTGCAACTGAAATAGAGTACACGAATTTAAAAAACAGCGCGAATTATCTTAGTTGCGTTATCGAAGAGTATGAGTTTGGTGTTAATCAGGTAATCGCGCAGGTCATGAATAATGGATTCCGGGGTGGAACGCTGGAAATGAATTTTCTGAATGATGGATTGAAATTCAGGTCACCGGATAAAGCTAACCAGGAAGCTTGTGAAAAGCTTATTAAAGAGTTATTAAATAATCCTAAACTGCTTGCTAATTTGGAGGGTGTACAATGAAAATCGTTTATCTGCCATTGGACGAGCGGCCATGCAATTACATCTATCCGCAGATGATCGCTGATATTCGTAGCAATGTGGAATTGATCGCTCCGCCGCGTGAAATGCTTGGTACAAAAAAAACACCTGCAGATACAGACAAATTGTGGGAATGGTTGCAAACGGCGGTGGTAGGGGCTGATAAACTGGTAGTCTCGTTGGAACAGCTGGTTTACGGCGGTTTATTGCCGAGCCGGTTGCATCATGAGCGCGTTGAAACATTGCTTGCGCGACTCGGCCGGTTAGAAGCGATAAAATCAATAAACAGTGATATAGAAATACTCGCAGCCTGTTTGATTATGCGCACACCGACGTATAGTTCGTCCGAAGAAGAACCGGATTATTATCAGGAGTTTGGTAATGATATTTTCCGTTGGGGCTGGTTGAACGACAAAACTGAGCGTGAAGGCTTATCCGCTGCCGAAACATCCGAACTCGGTCAAATAATCGCACGCTTGCCCAAAGAGCCTCTGGATGATTATTGTGAGCGGCGCCGAAAAAACATCGAGATTAACAAGGCCGCAATTGGGTTGACTGACTCCGGAGTGATTGATTTTTTGTCAATACCGCAAGATGATTCGGCGCCATACGGATTTACCGCCATCGACCAGAAAACTATTGTCAGTGAAGTTGTTGGACGGCGGTTGCAGCCGCGTGTACATATGTACCCGGGGGCAGACGAAGTTGGTTGTACCTTATTGGTGCGGTGCATTGCATATAAATATCGTCCGTTGAAAATATTTCCTTTCTACAGCGCAGTGAACGCTGCCAACGTTATTGCATTATATGAAGACCGTCCGCTTGGCGAATGTCTGAAAGCTCATATTTTAGCCGCCGGTTGCTTGGTAGCAGATTCACCGGAGCAAGCTGATATTATTCTTGCGATTAATGCGCCGGGAAAATTCATGATGGAATCAGCCAGTCAGTTTGCAAAAGACATAACCTATTCTTCATATCGCAATTTGCGCGAATTTGTGATGCGGATTAGCGACTATGTTGCCGATGGCTATCAGGTGGCAGTCGCAGATGTGGCGTTTTGCAATGGCGGTGATCATGAACTGGTACAAATGTTAGATGATGCCGGAATGCTGGATGAAATCACCGCATATGCCGGTTGGAATACAAACTGCAATACGACCGGAACGGTGATCGCAACCGCAATTTTTGCTTACGAAGATTCGCGTGGTAAAGAAATAGTGCGCAATAAAATTTATCATTTATTGGAAGGTTGGGCTTATCAAGGTGTTATCCGCCAGGAAATGATTGTGGATTTCTTGCCGCAATATGGCGCGTCATATTTTGTTATGAACGGTTTTGATGAAGAAATTAATCGCGAAACAGAACACCGCTTGGAGCGTTTTTGGTATGCAAATATTAGAAATTCATTCATTGACTGGGAAATTGAACGGTTAACCGTTTGGCGCCCGTGGCGCAGAATGTTTGAAATTGGCGTGAAATTTGATTTGTTCTACAAGAAATATTAGGGTGAAGTATGAGGCTGTTTGCGGCAATTGATATCGGCGGTACTGACATAAAATACGGAGTAGTTGACAGCTCCGGAAAAATAGTTTTTCACGCAAAAATTTCGACGCAAGCGCAATTAGGCGGCGAAGCATTGATGAATAGAGTAGTCAAGTTGATTGAGCAGTTACAATCTGAGCATATGATTAGCGGAATCGGAGTTAGTTCGGCCGGAGTAATTGATGCCGATGCAGGAATAGTACTGCTGGCCAACAATAATCTGCCCGGTTGGCAGGGGATGCAAATAAAACACCGTTTGCAAGAAAACTTTGCTTTGCCGGTTGCAGTAGAAAACGATGTTAACTGCATAGCGCTTGGCGAAAATTGGTTGGGCGCGGGAATTGATTTGCAGACGTTTGTTTGTGTTGCGCTCGGTACCGGGGTAGGCGGCGGAATTATTTTGAACAATAAGATTTATCGCGGTCATCATTACCGCGCCGGTGAGGTTGGTTGCCTGCGAACCAAATCCGGAATTGTTGATTATTTGGAAAAAAATGCTGCAACTTCAGTTTTGGTGAAAAATATTTCGAAAAAAGAAGGGAAACCGGATATTAACGGCGAATATATCTTTAGTCAGGTTAGAGCCGAAAATCCGGAATATATTTCAGCGTTATCTGACTGGTCACTTGAAGTGGCAGCAGGGCTGGCTGATATCATCTATTTGCTTGATCCTCAGGCTATTGTTATCGGTGGCGGAGTTTCCGGTTCGCCGGATGTTTTGTTGCCAGCGCTTAGCGGAGCTTTGACGCAATATTTGCGATCGGGATTTGGCTGTGATTTGCGTGTGACAAAGCTGGGAAATGATGCTGGCATGCTTGGCGCGGTATATCCGCTTGTTTAGTTATATTGAACAAGTATAGAAGGAGAAGAGAATGGCACAAGTTTTGTTAAAAGGCGTAGAAAAGTTATACGCCAACGGATTCAAGGCAGTTCATGGTATTAACCTCGACATTAAGGATGGCGAATTCATGGTTTTCGTTGGCCCGTCGGGTTGTGCCAAATCAACGACATTGCGGATGATTGCCGGATTGGAAGAAATTTCCGGCGGTGAAATTGTAATCGGTAATCGTGTAGTTAACGACGTATTGCCAAAAGACCGCGGAATTGCGATGGTTTTCCAAAACTATGCATTGTACCCACACATGACAGTTTATGGCAATATGGCGTTCGGTTTGGAATTGCAAAAAATGCCCAAAGCCGAAATTAAGCAACGCGTTCATGAAGCCGCTGAAAAATTGGAAATTACCGATTTGCTGGATCGTAAGCCGAAGCTGTTGTCAGGCGGACAACGTCAACGCGTAGCGCTTGGCCGTGCCATCGTGCGTAAACCGGACGTGTTCTTGTTTGATGAGCCGTTATCCAACCTTGATGCCAAACTGCGGGTAAGCATGCGTGTTCGTATTGCGCATTTACATAAAGAACTGAAAACAACAATGATTTATGTAACTCACGACCAGGTAGAGGCAATGACGATGGGCGACCGGATCTGTGTTTTGAGCTTGGGCAGAATCATGCAGGTGGACAGTCCGATGAATCTTTATGATTTCCCGGCGAATAAATTTGTTGCAGGCTTCATTGGCAGTCCGGCGATGAATATTCGTCAAGCTGATTTAGTTTCTGAAGGAAACGATATTTTTGTTAAAATCGGTGATGTGAAAATGCCGCTGCCGGCAAAGAAAGCCGAAAAAGTCCGGGGGGCGGTTGGTAAAAAAGTGTGGTTTGGCGTTCGACCGGAGCATATCAGCGTCAGGCCGTTTGCTGAAAGCGTGTCCGATGAAGTGAAAGGCGTAACTTCGATTACGGAGCAAATGGGCAGCGAAGCTTATGTTTACTTCACCGCCGGTGGTGTGGAGTGGATTTCGCGTATGGAGGCTCATGTTTCCCGTGAAGTAAAACGGGACACTGCTTATACTTTCTACTTCAACATCGAAAATTGTCATATTTTTGATTTTGAAACAGAGCAAAATATTTCGTTGTAATTTTAATATTAATTTACACCGCCGCAAGGCGGTGTTTTCGTTTTGAGAGGTAAAATGAAAATTGTTATTGCTGCCGATTCTTATAAAGGAACATTGTCTTCGCCGCAAGTCGCAGACATTATCGAGCGTGGTTTGGCAACAAGTTTGCCACAAGCGGAATACCTGAAAATTCCGGTTGCCGACGGCGGCGAAGGAACGGTAGACGCAGTGGTAACAGCTACGTGCGGAAGTTACATTAGTGTAGAAGTAACTGGTCCGCTTGGAAATGTAGTGAACGCTAGTTATGGAGTGACCGGTGATGGTACAACTGCAGTTATTGAAATGGCGGCGGCATCAGGGTTGCCATTGGTACCATCGGAGCGTTTAGATGCGCTTGGAGCGACGACGTTTGGAACCGGACAACTGATAAGAGATGCATTGAAGCGCGGATTGCGCAAGATAATAATTGGTTTGGGTGGGAGCGCAACGACCGACGGCGGCGTTGGAATGGCGCAAGCGCTGGGGGTCAAATTTCTGAAAGCCAATGGTTGTGAGCTTGGTTATGGCGGTGGTGAGCTTCTTGAACTCAAGGCCATTGATTGTAGTCAGATTGATTCGCGGCTGCGCGAAGCAAGCATTCTTGTAGCTTGTGACGTTGATATTTTGTTATATGGCGATTATGGTGCCGCACGAAATTATGCACGGCAAAAAGGTGCGACGGACGAAATGATCAATATCCTGGATGCCGGTTTGGAAAATTACGCAAATGTTGCGCTTGCGGCTACCGGAATTGATGCAATGGCGGTTCCCGGCTGCGGGGCAGCGGGCGGGACGGCGGCTGCATTGTTATATTTTTTTGGAGCAAGTTTGGTGCCCGGTGCCGAATTGGTGCTGGGTACGATTGAGTTTGAAAAAAAAATTGTCGGGGCTGATTTGGTGATTACCGGAGAAGGACGGACTGATTTTCAGACACTGCAGGGGAAAGCTCCGGCGGTTGTTGCGCAAATTGCCAATCGACACAGCATTCCTGCGGTTTGTATTTCCGGAGCGCTTGATGATAGCGCTGAAGAATTATTGGATAACGGTACTTTCGCCGCGATGTTTTCAACAGTTGTTAAACCCTGCGCGGTGGCAGACTGTTTGAAAAACGCTGAAGCAAACTTGTTTCGGACAGCAAAAAATATTGGAGCGCTGTTGTCGGTAAAGAATTTAACTGTCAGGCAGGAATAATTGATTTTTTGCAGAATTTTATTAATAGAGAGTTTCTAAGAGAGGCGGCAATTGTGTTTAAAATAGATATGAACGCTCGTTGGACTACAAGTTCATTAATCGTGCTGGTTGGTTTTACGCTGTTGCTGGCTCTATGTTCACTTGGTTTGACACATACAACAGTTTATGCGTCTGTACAGCCCGCCTATCAGGCGCCAATAGCAGCGGACTTCAGCAACCTCTCCTGGGTGAAAGCTTTTGATAAACTGCATGAAAAATTTTCGCGCGAGTACGCCTTTACTGTTTGGAAAAATATTGGATGGACCGATTTATATAACAAATATCAACCGAAAATAGCCAAGGCCCAAAGCTCAAAAAATTTTGAAGCTTATTATTTGGCGTTAAGAGCCTATGTTAATGCTATTCCTGACGGCCACGTTCGTATGAGCAATATTCAGGACATTAATGATAAATATATTGGCGGCGGGTTCGGGTTTTCAGTAATGAAATTGACAGACGGGAAAATAATTGCGAGCTGGGTCGATGAGGAAGGGCCGGCTTTTGCTCGCGGGCTGCGGGCTGGAGCCGAGTTGGTGGAGTGGAATAATCAGCCTGTTGCCGTTGCGTTAATTGGGAAATCAACTATTTTTGCATCCAATTCTGCCACAAGTGTGGATTTGGAGAATCAAAAAGCACGTTATCTTACACGGGCGCACCTTGACGCTAAACTTGTTTTATCATTCATAAATATTGGTTGCAGTGAGCCGATAGTTGCAGAAATATATGCTTACGACGATAAGAAAAAATCCTTGTCGAAAAACTATCCGAACACTGTTGTTTCAGATGGTTTGCGTGATCTTATCCTGGGTGTTGCAAATCCCGATGTTCCACCCACGTCAATGATTGAAACAAGAATTATTGACGGAAACATTGGCTATATGAAAATTTGGTGTGAGCTCGACGTCGACTTACAGCAGACTGGAACTGCGGTTTCAACGTTAAATTTATTCAGAACCGGTTTGCGTGAATTTAATAATCAGAAAGTTATCGGCCTGATTCTGGATGTGAGAAACAACCTTGGCGGAGCAGATGTGATGGTTGCGGATATGCTGGCTGCGTTTTATAAAGAAAAAACATTTTATGAATATCAGAATTGTTTCAACGCTGTAACCGGCGTTATGGAGATACAGCCAGATCCTGATAGAAAACCGTTCGAAGCCGACTATGGACTATATATCGAACCGGCGGCGCCATTTTTCGCCGGTCCGGTCGTGGCTATTATTAACTCCAAGTGTATCAGCTCCGGCGAGGGTATAGCGTTGGGAATCAAGAATCTGCCTAATGGCGGAACCATAGGATTTTATGGAACAAACGGATCATTCGGGATGACCGGAGGCGAAGCGAAGATGCCGGGCGATATTGAAGTGCACTGGCCCACCGGACAGTCCCTGGACAAGAACAGGAAGGTCCAGATTGACAGCCGTGACGGCAGTGGTGGAGTGACGCCATCGATTCGTATCCCGCTGACGCGGGCTAATGCGTTAAAGGTGGCTAGTGGGCTGGATGTCGAGCTTGAACAGGCTATTCAGGTCATAAAAACGCGTGTAGTTGGAAGTGTCTTGGAGGCGGTCAGATGAAAAGAATTTTCGAACTAAAGAATTCAGAAATGGCGAAAATTGACAAGCGACAGCTGGTGGAAATCATCAGACATTCCGAAGGCCGGACAATCTGTGCCGAAACGGTCATAAGTTGTCCGCCTTTGTCTGGCGGTGTGTCGAACCCAGAGCTTGCGGCTGCTTTTGGCGCCGATTTGATTACTTTGAACGATTTTAGTTTTGCCGCGCCATTTGTTTTTGGTTATGACGATGATGGCGTCAATTCGGAAAATCTTATGGAATATGTCGCATATATCCAACACAAAATTTCGATTAACAATTGTGATGCTGATTATATTCGTAAGTTGCGGCGAATTATTGGCCGCTTTATTGGTTGCAATATGGAACCGGTACCAGATAATGTTTCGTATGATGAAGGGAAAAAACTTAACCGTGCTAATCTTGAGACAGCCAGACGCTGGGGGGTGAACTACATTGTTATAACCGCAAATCCGAATACCGGTGTGCGTAATGAGGATATATTGCGGGGAATTGAGTTAGCGCGAAGGGTGTTGGATGACGGCGCAATGATTTTTGCCGGAAAAATGCATGGTGCCGGTGGCGGTAATGCCTATGATGCAAAAATCATGCGCGACTATGTTAACGCCGGAGCAGATTGTGTGTTGTATCCGGCGCCGGGAACTGTACCGGGAGTGACGTTGGAGTTAGCCTGCGCGATGTCTGAAGCTATTCACACCGCCGGTGGATTGGTCATGACTGCGTTTGGCACATCACAAGAAAGTTCAAATCCCTCGCTAATTGAGCAAATTTCCATAATGAACAAAATGGCTGGTGCAGATATTCATCATATTGGCGATGCCGGTTTGTGCGGAATTGCGCCGCCGGAAAACATCCGTCAGATGTCGATCGCTGTGCGCGGGGTGCGGCATACGTTGCGCAGAATGGCAACCTCCGGATTACGATAAAAAATGAGGTGTGTATGGCTTGTGCAGTAATAGTTGCCTGCGGTAAGGGAAAACGAATGTATCCTTACACGGAAAAATGGCATAAGGCTTGTTTACCGGTCTGCAACATTCCGATTATTGAGCGGATGGTATTACAGTTGCGTGAATTGGGAATTAAAGATATTCGTGTTGTGGCTGACGGTAAAATTGAACAAATCAAGCATTGCCTGCGAAAATACAAAATCAGTTATTTTGAAGCGCCGCATACTACCGGAACGGCGGATGCCGCTTTAGTGGCCTTGAACGGCTATAAGCGCGCTGCTGTTGTGCTCTGCAGTGATATTGTAATTGATAACAGCTCGCTGCGAAATATGTTAACCAAAACAAATTGTACATCCGTTTTGCTGCGTCCGGCTGTGGAAAATGAGCAAATAAGTTTTGGCGCAAAAGTCGTTGAAGACAAAGTAACCGCGATTTACGGACAACCGCGCAAAAGCTACGCCGACAGCGTAATTGCGGGAGTTTATCATTTAAGTCCGGCGGCGTTGCAGTATTTAAAAACAAACCCTGGCAGAATGTTGAAAGTTCCGGTAGGCGGAATGCCGCCGGAGCAGTCGGTGATTGAACAAAGTCTGCAGACTTTTTGCGAAGACGGCAATGAAGTGATTGCAGTAAATGCGGTTGAATTTGCGGTTGATGTTAATTTCCCCTGGGATTTATTAAAGGCCAATCAATTAGCTGCTGGAGAATTGCTGAAAGTTGTTAACGCAACAGTTGAAACAAAGAAAATCCATTCATCGGCAGTTATTGAAGGCCGGGTGCGCTTGGGCAAAAACAGCCGCATTGGCCGCAATGTTGTTATTCAGGGTGATGTCTGGATCGGAGATAACACGGTTATTGATTACGGAGCCATTATTGAGGGTAACTGTGTTATCGGGAGCAATTGCTTGATTAAAAACAACTGTTTGATTTGCAGCGATACAATAATCGGTGACTTCAACAAAATTGGTTTTTGTGCGCAAGTCAGTGGTATGACGTTGGACAATGTTTGCATTGTTCATCATTCGGAAATCTACGCATTAATTGGCAGCCATGTTGATATTGGTGCCGGAACGATGATGGGAACGCTGCGCTTTGATGATAAGCAGAGCTTGGCGCAAGCCGGAGAATATGCAAATTGCAGCTACATCGGCGATTACACCCGTTGCGGTGTGAGCAATGTTTTTTATCCAGGCGTAGTAGTTGGTTGCAATTGTGCGCTCGGACCGGGTGCGATAATCAAAAGCAATGTCGAAAGCAATTCACTGATACTGGTCGAGCAACAGCAGGTGAAAAAATATTGGGGACCGGAGAAATATGGCTGGTAATTTTTCGAAACAGTTCTGACGAACTTATTTTTGGTCATTTAAATAATGTTTCACGTGAAACATTATTTAAATATCGTGTTATAAGTTTACGTGGTAATATCGTCAATTGAAAGGGGAATAGACCAATATGAAAAAGTATGCAAAAATGTATTTTGACCGGGTACGGCAGATTTTGGACGATGTCGAAAAAACGCAGGCCGGCGCTATCGGCCGGGTAGCAAAGAAAATGGCTGATGTTATCATTACGGGCGGCAATGTGTTTGTATTTGGTTGCGCACATGCCGGTATAATGGCCGAGGAGATGTTTTATCGTGCCGGCGGGTTGGCGGTGATTAATCCGCTGTTTAATCCGACGTTGACTTGTGATGTCAAGCCGATTACTTTGACCTCCGTTATGGAGCGTCAGCCGGGTCTGGGAATTGGCATTGTCGACGGCTCACCGCTGAAAAATGGTGATATATTAATTGTTCATTCGGTTTCCGGACGCAACAGCGTACCGGTAGAAGTGGCGCAACGCGCAAAAGAAAAAGGTGTCTTTATAGTTGCGCTTACTAATCTTGATTACTCGTCAAGATTGACGTCAAGACATCCGTCCGGTAAAAAGTTGTACCAGCTTGCTGATATTGTCATAGATAATTGTGGCGATTTTGAAGACGCCGCCGTAGCTATCGACGGGATGTCGCAGAAAAGCGGTGCAACATCAACGGTCATCGGTGCCAGTATTTTACACGCCATTTCTTTAACCGCGATTGAATACTTGCAACAACAGGGCGAAGTACCGCCAATTTTTCACAGCGCTAATGTCGATGGCGGCGATGAATTCAATAGAAATTTAATGGAAAAGTTTGCCGAACGGATTTTTTATTTGTGATTTGGTGAAAAAATAAGCGGCTGCATTAAAGTTTAACTTTAATGCAGCCGCTTTCGTATATCAGTTTTAAAAATCTCTGGCTACTAAAAACTCCGCCAGTGAACGCAGAACATCGGCTTCTTCACCAAACTGACACAGCGACTCAACCGCCTTGTCAACTTCGTAGCGCGCCATTTGTTTGGCATTTTCCAGGCCGTACACCGAAACGTAGGTGTAGTGTTTATCTCTGATATCACTGCCGACGGATTTTCCGGTTTTTTCCAGTGAACCGGTTACGTCGAGAATATCATCAGTTATTTGGAAGGCATTGCCATAGTGTTCCGCATATTCGGTCAAATCATCAATATAGCGTTTACGGGGGCTGACTAATGTTGCGCCCGCACGAACTGCGGCTTTGAAGACCGAGCCTTTTTTTGTTTTGTGCAAAAACTGCATTGATTTTTCATCAATTGGTTTATCGCGGAAAAGCACGTCAACAGTTTGTCCGCCGATTAAGCCGGTCGGGCCAACGGCATGGATTAATTCGCGCACTACTTTTAAATGCAGTTCCGGATTAACATTGGGCTGGTTAAGAATGGCTTCGGTTCCCATGGTAATCAAAGCTGTTCCGGCGAGCAATGCCATTCCGTCACCATAAACGCGGTGATTGGTAGGTTTACCGCGGCGGAAAAAATCATTATCGATCGACGGTAAATCATCATGAATTAAAAAACCAGTATGAATCATTTCCAGTCCGCAGGCAACATGTAAAAAGTTTGTTCCATTGCCGCCCCGGGCATCAGCAGCAGCCATCAGCAAGATCGGGCGCAAGCGTTTTCCGCCGGCGAACAAACTATAACGCATTGCTTCATAAACTTGCGGTGGATATACGTCACCTTCTGGTACTAACTCCTGCAACAAGCCGTCAATCATTTGCGCGCGTTCTTTTCGGTACTTTTCGATGTCAACCTTCATAGAAGCCTCCAAGTTGTTTTATCCAGATAATTATACAATAGCTGTCGTTATAAAACAAAGAAAAAGTGAATTATCGACACTTAACTTGAGTTAAAATTTGTTTGTAAAGCATACGAATGGTATAATGTACAAATTAATTGATATGAGGTGATTGCTCTGTGCGATGGCGCGCAAAACCCTGGATGAAAGAGAGAATTAAAGATTTTTATGGCGATGGAATTATTGATGATTTTTCGCTAGATAGCACAGCAGTTTTTTTAAAAAACAAGCCGTTATGGTTAGAGATTGGCACTGGTATGGGAAGATTCATTAATGGTATGGCGTTTTTGTATCCGCAAGTAAATTTTTTGGGTGTGGAGCGGGTTACGGGAGTTGTTTATCGTGCAGTTGAAGCGGCCCGGCAACAGGAAATTGGTAATTTGTGGTTCGTTAATCGCGATGTTTCGGATGTTTTCGATTGGCTTGGGATGCAATCCGTTGAAAAAATATTTCTCAATTTCAGCGATCCGTGGCCAAAGAATCGTCATGAAAAGAAACGCTTGACGCACCAGAAATTGTTGAAGCAATATCAGAAGTTGTTAGTAAAAGGCGGCGAGATTGTCTTCAAAACTGATAATGAAGAATTGTTTGCCTGGTCGCTAGAACAGTTCGCCGCTATGAACATGAACTTAAATTTTCTCAGCTACGATTGGCATAATGCGCCTGAGTATTTAGAAGCAGCTGATGTAATGACTGAATATGAAGAACGTTTTAGTGGGCTTGGCAAGCGAATACTCCGTGTCGTCGCGGATTTTGAGAGTGTGAATTGTGAAAATTTGGCGTAGCTACCGGGAGAAGATTATTTTTCTGGCATTATTGCTTTCAGCTATCGGATTATTCAATGTTTTTAATTCCAGTTATATTCTGGCGATGAACAACGAGAATAATCCTTATTTCTTTTTTCTGCAACAAGCGAAGGCTCTGGTAGGGGGTTTATTGCTGGCATTGGTGCTTTGCAGCAGAAAAATTAATTACCAAAAACTCAACAATATCCGTTTGCAATATGGGTTTTCACTGGTTGTTATTATCCTGCTAATAGCGGTAGAAGTGGTAGGAATATCGGTCAATGGTTCACAACGCTGGTTGAAATTTGGCATTACCTTTCAGCCGTCCGAGTTGGCCAAGCTCAGCGCGATTTTTTTGACGGCAGCATATATTGATATGTTTTTTCGAAAAAAAGACAGTCCGCGCTACATTTCGCTGTTTACACCGCCAGTTGCGGTTACATTAGTAATCTTCGCGCTGGTATTTAAGCAACCGGATTTAGGTACGGCGATAGTTATTGCCTTGGTGTGTTTTTCTTTATATCTTGTCGCCGGTCTGCGGTCGCGGGTTGTTATTGGTTTGATTGTCTCAGTTGTTTTGATGTCTGTTCCGTTGATAATATTTGCATCGTACCGTTTGGATCGGATTCGAGCTTGGTGGGATCCGTGGCAATATGCCCAGGGAATCGGTTATCAGGCTTGCCAATCAATGCTTACGATTGGTAGTGGGAAAATTTTTGGAATGCAATTTGGTATGGGGTTGAGTAAGTTTTTCTATTTGCCTGAAGCGCATACGGATTTTGCTTTTGCAATCTGGGCGCAGGAAGCCGGATTTATCGGTGCCGTGTTGTTAGTTGCGCTGTTTTTCATGTTTGCTCAAATCAGTGTTACAGTAGCAATGAAAACAACCGATGTTTTTGGCCGCATGCTGGCAATCGGCATTACGCTGTTAATCGCCGGTCAAGCGCTGATAAATGTCGCGATGGTTACCGGATTGTTGCCAGTTGTTGGCGTACCGTTGCCGTTTATCAGCTTCGGTGGAACTTCTTTGGTTATCAATTGGATAGCAATCGGAATTCTCGCGAATATCGCCGGAAAGATACAGGAGGACAAGCGGGTTGAATAAAAAAGTGATAATTGGTACTGAAATTATTAAAAATGCAACTGGAAAAATTCCTACGCCGTTTTATCTGTATGATGAGGCGGCAATTCGTGAGAATGTTCGTAGTTTTCTTGCCGCATTTTCCTGGACACCAGAGTTCAGGGAATTTTTTGCAGTAAAAGCCAATCCGAATCCTTATCTGCTGAAAATTCTTCGTGAAGAAGGATTGGGTGCTGACTGCAGTTCTTTGCCGGAGCTTATATTGGCGCAAAAAGCCGGGATTTTTGGTGAGAAAATTGTTTTTACGTCTAACAATACACCTATAGATGAGTATGCCGCGGCAATTGCTGCCGGTGCATTAATTAACTTTGATGATGTTACTCATGTTGATTATGTCTTGCAGAAAATTGGCAAATTGCCGAATTTTGTATCTTTTCGTTATAATCCCGGCGATGCCCGCGCAGGTGGCAATGCGATTATTGGTAAACCGAGTGAAGCAAAGTATGGTTGTACGCGCGAGCAGATATTTGCTGCCATAAAAAAATGCACCTCGTGTGGCGTCCAGCGTTTTGGTTTGCACACAATGGTTGCCTCTAATGAAATGAATATGGAGTGGTTTATTGAAACCGCGCGGATGATGTTTGAATTGGCGTTGGACGTGTTTGACAATTGCGGTGTAAAAGTTGAGCTCGTTAATTTTGGCGGTGGCGTGGGTATTCCTTATCGGCCGGAGCAGTCCCGGTTAAATCTTGAGCAACTGGGCCAGGAAATAAAATCAATCTATAATTCGCTGATTGCGGGCAGTCAGTTACACCCGTTGAAACTGGCTATGGAATGCGGACGCGTAATTTTAGGGCCATATGGTTACTTAATCACCCAGGTACTTCATCATAAGAAAACCTATAAAGACTACGTCGGTGTGGATGCCTGCATGGCGGCGCTGATGCGTCCGGGACTGTATGGCGCTTATCACCACATCACGGTAATGGGCAAAGAGAACAGCCCGTTAACAAGCACTTATGACGTGGTGGGTTCGCTTTGTGAGAATAACGATAAATTTGCAATCGACAGGAGCCTGCCGGAAGTTGAGATTGGCGATTATTTGATTATTCACGACGCCGGTGCGCACGGTCATTCAATGGGTTTCAATTACAACGGCAAATTACGTCCGGCGGAGTATATCGTGAGGCAAGATGGTACAATTGCGAAAATTCGTCGCGAAGAAACAATCGCCGATTATTTTGCCACATTGGATTTTGATAACTTATGATGAGATATGGTTTGGTTTGGCATTATATTTTTGCAATTTTCTTTTATGGCGCGATTAATTATTTGGCGTGGTATTATTTTAGTCGTTGTTGCGGACAAAAATCCAGGCGCTTGAATATAATTTTTCCCACGCTATTTGTTTTGTTTGGCTTGTGTGTCAGCTATGATGCTTTACAGTTTGTAAACGGAGTGTATAATAGTGGAGTTGGAGAATTTCTTGGTTTACTCGGGATGTCATGGCTGCTCGGCGGCGCTTTTACGGTAGTTTTATTACTATTATTCTTTGTAATTAACCTTGCCGGAAAGATTTTCCGACGACAAATCGGGGCTGCTGTACGCAAAGTTTTTTTATTTATTGCATTGTTGCTTTATTTGACAGCGTTTTTGGGGATGTACAACGGTTGGAGTACTATTGTTGTAAATACACAACAGTTTACCAGCGAAAAAATAAAACGTCCCGGCGTCTTCCGGATTGCCTACTTCTCGGATTTGCACTTGGGTAATGTTTATAATCTTGCAACGCTGGACCGAACTTTGACGCTGGTCGGCGCACAGCGGCCAGATGCGCTATTGATTGGCGGCGATCTTTTTGACGATGAACGTGAAATTGTACCGGCGCTAAAAAAACTTGATGAATTTGGCGCCGCTTATGCAATTCCAATTTATTTCGTACTTGGTAATCATGAATATTATTGCAATATCGCTAAAGTGCTGGACGCCCTGGCAAAAAGCCGGGTAAAACTACTTAACAATGCGCACGTGCAATTGTCTGGTGATAATGTTTATTTGCTCGGTGTTGATTATCCGCTTTATGAAGGCGGTATGCGGTTTGACCGAAAACTGGCAGAATTGAATTTGCGCACTGCATTGTTACGCGTCCCTGAAAACAGTTTGCGGGTGTTGTTGGCGCACAGTCCGGAATATATTGAAGTGATTAATAATCGTGTGCTTGTGGATTTGGTGTTGTCCGGGCATACCCATGGCGGACAGGTTGAAGTTGGTCCGCTGAATTTTTTCAAGGCGAAGTTTCGCTATTTGCGCGGACGCTATGAATTACCAAATCTCACGGCAGTAGTGTCTACAGGTGTAGGCGGCTGGTTGCCGTTTAGATTTAACTGTCCGGCGGAAATTAATATCATTGATATTGAGGCGAAATAGTATGCGAATATTAACTGTTTTTCTTGTGTTTATGATTATTACTGGTTCTCAATGCAATTTGGTGTTTGCCGAGTCGGCAACATCAACATCTGGCGGTGCTCAAACTGTCGCACAGCAGCGTCCGTTGCCAAAGGCCGATATAAATAAAATAATCAGCACTGCGAAAAAATATCAGGGCGTACCCTATTTGTTTGGTGGCAGCACGCCAAAAGGCTTTGATTGTTCCGGCTATGTTCAATATGTATTTGCGCAAAACAAAGTCAAATTACCGCGCACGGCTGATGAACAATATAAGAACGGCCAGATAGTTTGCGATAAGTCATTCGACTACCGAAAGCTGCAACCAGGTGATCTGCTGTTCTTTGCCACTGAAACTAAAGCTAAACCTGTTGCTAATGTCAAAGTGAAGGCCAATGTTACAACAAGCGCCGATGATGTTTCCCATGTGGGCATTTATCTCGGCGATAAAAAATTTATTGATGCAGAAACAAAAAAGGGAATTACAATTTCCGGAACGGAAGATGCTTATTGGCATTCCAAATTTGTCGGAGCGCGGCGTGTCGTAAATGCAGCCGAGCAATCAAAGAGTCTTTGGGAATATATCGTCGCGCTATTTGAATGAGGTAGATTGTCATGAATAATAAAGGATTGCGGCCAATGACTGAAGGTGGAATATTAACTGCGATTGCGGTGATTTTCGCGTTGGCCGGAACATATATGCCGTTTATTGGAATTTTTGCCAGTCTTTTTTGGCCGGTACCGATAGCTATTCTTGGTGTCCGGCACGGTTATAAGTGGAGCATTCTTGCTACAGTGGTTGCGACAGTTATGATTGCCGCACTGGTTCATCCTTTGCAAGCAGTGACAATAGCAATCGGGTTAGGTATGGTAGGCATAGTATTTGGTTATTCATTTCGAGCGGGTGATAGTCCGGCAAAAATTGTTGCTTTGGGAACGATTGCCAGCTTAATATCGAATGTTGCTGTACTTTTCATCGGCGCCGCGCTTACCGGAATCAATCCGCTTGGTGATGCTGAACAGTTAAAAACAATTATGGCTGAAGCCATCGGGTTTTACCAGCAACTTGGTGTGCAAGGAGAACAGCTGGATAGTTTGAAAAAAACTATTGATTTAATGCTATGGATGTTACAAATAGCGCTGCCAGTATTGTTGTTGATTTCGGCGCTGTTTAATGCTGTGATAAATTTTTGGCTTATTCGTAAAATTCTCAACCGTTTTGACAGGAAAACACCGGGATTTCCGCCTTTTGGCCTTTGGCAAATACCGAACTTCTTTGTTTGGGCGTTGCTCGGATCAATAGCATTACTATGGTTTGGGCAGACCTATAATTTAACTATAACCAAAGACATTGCGATTAACGTGTTGATTGCGGCGGCGATTGCGTTGTTTGTCCAGGGAATTTCATTGCTCTGGTTTGTTTTTGGAAAATATAACGTCAATAAATTGTTTCGTGTTATAATATTGCTACTCGTTTTTGTTAATGGATTTTTTACTCAACTTGTGGTACTTGCAGGCGCGTTTGACGCCGTTTTTGATTACCGCAAATTAAAACAGCGCAAATAATTGAACCTAGCCAAATTATTGTCAGGAGGTGTCTCTGTGTGGGAATGGAAAGTTTATAATAATTCGCATATTATAATTGCATTGGGGATGCTGTTCCTGGGTTTTGTCTGGGCCTATGACTGGCTGTCCGGATTGATCTTGACTATTACTTCGATACTTGTTTACTACTACTTCAGGCGCTATTTTACTGAACGTGAGCGCCAGTTTTTTTGGTACCGGCATCACGTAACCAAGAGCATTGAAACGGGTACCGATGTTGTGCTGAACACGCTCGGCGCGGCAATCGTAATACTTGATGAAATCGGACGAATTGACTGGGCAAACGCGAAATTTGTTGAGCAAGTTGGAGCACAGCCTAAGGCTGGCGACCTTGTTCTGGATTTTTGGCCGAATTTACCGTTTGATACGCTTTGGAACGAACATGTGCAGATAGTTGAGTATTCGGGAAAAACTTATCGGGTTACAGCTCAGCCATATATGGCTGCTGCCGATGCGCATCCGCAACTGATTGTGTTTGTTGAAGATGTGAGCGAAATTACGATGCTTACCAAAGCCTATGAAAATATTATGCCATTGATAATGTCGATTCAAATTGACAATTTTGCCGATGTAATGCAAGGATTGGCTGAAAATCAGAGTGCGCAGCTGATTTCTGAAGTTACATCCAAACTCAATCATTGGGTGCAAGGTTTGGGCGGTTATATCAAGAAAAGTTCTGCCGATTCATATATTGCTTTTTTTAATCGAGTTTCGCTGTCAGCCATTGTGGGCGATAAGTTCGTAATCCTTGACGAAATCCGGGAAATTAAAAGTGGCAATAGAATTCCCGTGACAATAAGTATCGGCTCGGTGGTAAGTGAGAAAAAAATAGCTGATTTGGCGCAAGGCGCTATAGCGAATTTGGATCTGGCGCTTGGCCGTGGTGGCGATCAGGTCGTAATTACCGTTGATGGTGAAACCAGTTTTTTTGGCGGAAAATCCAATCCTACAGAAAAAAATACTAAGGTTCGTGTCCGGGTTACGGCGGCGGCGCTTAAAAAAGTTATGTCTGAAGCCAAAAAAATATATGTAATGGGACATAAAAATGAAGACTTCGATTGCATCGGAGCGGCTTTTGGGGTCAGGCGCATGGCCAAACACATTGGGATGAACGCGTGTTTGGTGGTGGGAAGCATTACTCAGGAATTAACGGATTCCCGGAAACTCTTGAGTGAATATGAAGGGTATGAAGGTTTCATTGTTGATGACACAATTAATGAGACGGTGACACCGGAGGACTTATTAATTATTGTAGATACACACCGTTCGGTATTGCTGTCTGATCAGGACTTTGCGGCTCGGTTTTCTAAGTGTGTGGTAATCGATCATCATCGTCGGGCTGAAGATTTTATTGATGGCCCGTTGCTCAGCTATTACGAGCCTTCATCGTCTTCGGCCAGCGAAATGGTCGTTGAACTTATTCATTATTTTGGTGAAAATGCTGAAAACGATTTGACCCATATTGAAGCATCGATGTTGTTGGCCGGTATTATGCTGGATACAAAAAACTTTACCGTTCAAGCCGGGGCGCGCACCTTTGAAGCTGCGGCTGATTTACGCAGAGCTGGTGCGGATATTTCGTTGGTGCGCAGATTGTTTATTACGAATTTTGATCATTTCAAATTGCGTGCCCAAATTGCCGGAGCGGTCGAGTTGATGGGTGACGGCTCGGCTATTGCGGTTTGTCCGCCGGGAATTCCTGAAGGGAAAATTATTGCCGCGCAGATAGCTGATTGGCTGTTGACAGTTGAAGAAGTTAAATCTACTTTTGTCTTATATCCTGAAGAAGGGCATGTTAACGTTTCGGCACGTTCCAACGGCGGGGTTAACGTACAGATAATCATGGAAAAACTCGGCGGCGGTGGCCATCATACTGTTGCCGGCGCACAGGTTAGTGGAATGACTATTGATGAATTGAAGCTGCGAATCGGCCAACTAATGGCAGAAGTTAGTGGAAAGGATAGCGAAAATGAAAGTGATACTATTGCAAGAAGTTAAGAAACTTGGCAAGAAAGACGATGTATTGGAAGTGGCAGAAGGCTATGCGCGCAATTTTCTGTTTGCAAAAAAACTGGCAATACCGGCAACTAACGAAAATATGAATGTTATTAGTCAGGGGAAAACAGCGCAAGTACACCGTGAACAGCGGCAAAAAGATGAAGCGCAGCTGTTGGCGGCACAATTATCCAAAGCCAGCGTGCGTTTGCTGGTTAAAACCGGCGAAGGCGGGAAAATATTCGGGACGATAACTTCAAAAGATATCGCGAGCGCGCTTAAAGAGCAACACGGATTAGAGATTGATAAAAAGAAAATTGAAATCAAGACGGCAATCAAAAATATTGGCACTTTTACCGCTGTGATAAAGCTCCACGCTGCTGCTGTAGCTAATGTCACGGTTGAAGTTATGGAGCAGTAGAAATAGCATGCTAGACAGAATGCCGCCGCAAAATATCGAGGCCGAACAGGCAGTGCTCGGCGCGATGCTTATTGAACGCGATGCAATAAACAAAGTTGTTGAAAAACTAAAAGAAACTGATTTTTATCGTGAAGATCACAAATTGCTGTTTCGCACGATGGTTAATCTGTTTTCCAAGGGTAACGCAGTTGATATTGTAACTATTGTTGACGATTTACGGCGTGAGGGAAAACTGGAGGATGTCGGCGGAATAGCTTATATTGGTATGTTAAATGGCATTGTGCCAACAGCTGCTAACGTAAAGTACCACGCTGAAATTGTCGAAGAAAAATCGTTATTGCGATCACTTATTTATACTGCAACTAATATTGCCGCGATGGGCTATGAAGCCGGCGAAGAAGTGAAAATCATTGTTGACCGCGCTGAAAAAATGATGTTGGAAGTTTCCAACCGGCGTGGCGGGCAGGGGTTTGTTCCGATTAAGGAGATAGTATTCAACGCGCTGGAGCGCATTGAGTATTTACAGACAAATCCCGGACAGACGACCGGGGTTGTTACCGGATTTCATGAGTTAGATCGGATTACTAATGGCATGCAGCCGTCAGATTTGGTACTGATTGCCGCGCGTCCGAGTATGGGAAAAACGGCATTTGTGTTAAATATCTGCGCCAATGCGGCAATCAGGCATAAAGCGCCGATTGCATTTTTTTCTTTGGAAATGTCCAAAGAACAGTTGGTACAGCGGATGATTTGCAGTGAATCAGCAATTGATTCACAAAAACTGCGCGCCGGTACTTTGGATGATCGTGATTGGAAAAAATTGATGATTGGTTCAAATGCGATATCCGGTGCACCGATTTTTATCGATGAAACACCGGGAATCACCGTGCTGGAGTTGCGCAGCAAGGCACGGCGGTTAAAGTCGGAACATAATTTACAGATGATAATTATCGACTACTTGCAATTAATGTCGGGTGGTGGTGGTTCCAAGGAAGACAACCGTCAGCAAGAAATTTCCGAAATATCACGTTCGCTAAAGGCGTTGGCACGTGAATTGCGGGTGCCGGTAATTGCGTTGTCGCAGTTGTCGCGTGGTGTGGAGCAAAGGCAAAACAAGCGGCCAATGTTGAGCGATTTACGTGAATCTGGATCACTTGAGCAAGACGCAGATATAGTAATGTTTTTGTATCGGGATGAATATTATGACCGCGAGGTTGAACAACCAAATAATGAAGCGGAAATCATCATCGCCAAGCATCGTAATGGCCCGACTGAAACGCTAAAGCTGTTCTTTCATAAGCAATTTACCCGATTTGATAATTTAACGAACCGTCAGCAATAGTTGTGTTGCAAAATATTGAGGTAAAATGAAAAAGCTGGTATTAATAGACGGTAGTTCTCTGGTTCATCGCGCGTTTTATGCGCTTCCGCCGATGGTTACCGCTACAGGCTTGCATACCAATGCGGTTTTTGGGTTGGCGTCCATGTTAATAAAGTTATTAACGGAAACCCGCCCGGATTATGTCGTTGCTGCTTTTGATAAGAGCCGGATAACTTTTCGTACAGATATTTTTAGCGACTACAAAGCGCATCGCAAAGAAACGCCGGCCGAACTCTGCTCGCAATTCCCTCTGACACATGAGTTGTTGGAAACTATGGGGATTCCGGTGATTGAGTTAGCCGGATTCGAGGCGGATGATATTATCGGAACGCTTGCTAAAAAAGCCGAGAACAATGATATTGAAACCATTATTGTCACCGGAGACCGCGATGCTTTACAATTAGTTGATAATAACACATCAGCCTGGTTGACCAAAAAAGGCATCAGTGAAGTGCAGAAAATCGACATAACTAATATTGAACAACTCTTCGGTGTTGATGCGCGCGGGGTTATTGAGCTAAAAGCACTGATGGGGGATAGCTCTGATAACATTCCCGGCGTTCCCGGTGTTGGCGAGAAAACGGCGTTGAAGCTGTTGCAGGAATTTGGCGATCTTGATGGTGTATATAACAACATTGACTCGCTAAAAGGAAAATTGCATGAGCGGCTGGCCGATAACAAGGAGCTTGCTTACCTGTCCAAACAACTTGCGACGATTGATACCGGCATAGTGATTGAACAATCATTTGATGACTTAAAATCAACGCCGGATTTGCAAGCGCTTGAAAAATTCTGCGATCGTTTAGCCTTTAAATCGATTAAGTATAAATTACTGGAATTTTGTAAGATTGGTGAAACAGCGGTTACGCAACAACCACCTGAATTAATTAAAGTCGAATATACGTTGGATAGTGTTGACAACCGGATTGACAGTATTTTAAAATCCGGGCGAATTGCGGTTTATTATCAATTTTCCGGAAAATCGCCAACATATATTTGTGAGCAACTTGCTGTAGCCTTGGAAAACGAAGTAGTGTTGTTTTCCGGTAGACAAGAGTGCAAGCGGTTGATTGATACAGTTGCTGGAAAAATCGATATAGCAACTTTTGATTTTAAAACGATGATTAATGTTTGTGCCAACATTCAACTAGCCAGTGGACTTGTTGATGATGTGCAATTACTTGCGTATGTAATTGAACCGTCAGATGGCAAGATGACACTAAAACGTCTGACGGAACAATTTTTGCCCGAACGGAGTTATGACTGGGCAGGAACTGGTTCGGAGGCTTTGGCAATAGCCGCGCGCTGTGTCTACGAGTTATTACCGATAATTAAAGAAGCTGCCGGCTGCCGCTCGGTATATAAATTATATAGTGAACTGGAGCTGCCGTTGTCGCCGGTGTTGGCAGCAATGGAAAGATGTGGTATCTGCGTCGATTTGCTGGCATCTGCCAAATTGGAACAGGAATTTGCGATGCGGCTCGAAAGTTTAACGAGTGAAATTTATCGATTAGCTGGTATTGATTTTAATATTAATTCGCCGAAGCAACTGGGCGAAGTGCTGTTTGAACGCTTAAAATTGCCGACGGCCAAAAAGAACAAAACTGGATATTCGACTGATGTCGAAGTGCTGCTCGGACTACAAGCATTTCATCCGGTTATTGAATTGATTTTGGAATATCGGATGCTTGCCAAACTCAATTCGACATATTTGGAAGCATTCAAAAATTTGGCCGATCCCGAGACCGGACGTATCCATACTACATTTAATCAGACGGTAACTGCAACCGGGCGATTGTCCAGCAGCGAACCGAATTTGCAAAATATTCCGGTAAAAACAGAAATCGGACGAAAAATCCGCCGGCTGTTCGTGCCGGGTGCGGGTTTTGATTATTTGCTTTCAGCAGACTATTCACAAATCGAATTACGGATATTAGCGCATTTGTCTGGTGATAAAACGCTTATTGCAGCATTTAAGAACAATGAAGATATTCATACAATAACTGCTTCGGAAATCTTTAACATACCGCTTGAGGCAGTTACTGCAATGGAACGGTCACGCGCGAAAGCAGTAAATTTTGGAATTGTCTACGGACTGAGTGATTATGGATTGTCAAAAAACATCGGTGTTTCCCGCAAGGTTGCGGCAAGTTACATTGAACAGTATTTTTCGCGTTATCCGGCGGTAAAACAATATATTGAAAAAAATATTCGTGATGCACGCCAAACTGGCTATGCTGAAACAATTTTTGGACGCAAGCGAACATTGCCGGATATTAATTCTTCTAACTACAATTTACGCTCATTCGCCGAGCGTACTGCAATGAATACCCCGGTGCAAGGGGCTGCCGCTGATATAATCAAAATGGCAATGTTAGCGGTTGCGAAAGAATTGCGGGTTCGAAATTTACGCAGCCGGATGCTGTTGCAAGTGCACGATGAGCTGGTATTGGAAGTGATTGAAGACGAGCGGTTCGAAGTCGAACTAATCGTACAAACGCTGATGGAAAACGCAGCTTGTCTGGCAGTGCCGCTTACAGTTGAAGTGAATTGCGGCAAAAACTGGGTTGAGGCCAAATAGGAGGAAGTATGCCGGAGTTACCCGAGGTTGAAACAATTCGCCGGATGCTCGAACCGAAAATTATTGGTCGAACGATAAATATTTGCGCTGTTTATTTGCCTAGAATGATAAAAGCGCCGGCAGTTGCTGAATTTGTTCAGCAAATTACCGGTTCAACAATTCTGGGATTGACGCGGCGCGGGAAATTTTTGTTGTTAAAAATATCAACCGGATTGATAGTGATACATTTGAGGATGACCGGCAGGTTAGTTGTGAGAGCGTTAACTGAGGCTGCGGATAAATATCGCAGGGTGGAGTTTGTTTTAGACAATGGCACTGCACTTACTTATGCTGACACCAGAACGCTTGGCACATTGCATTATTTTGTCAATGAGAATGAAATCACCATAAATTGTTTAAAAACAATGGGTCCGGAACCGTTGACTGTTCAATTTTCTGAAAAAACTTTGTATACTGCATTTAATGCGTCAGCGCGCACCGTAAAAGCTTTGTTACTCGACCAAAGTGTGATTGGCGGACTGGGTAACATATATGTTGATGAAGCGTTATTTGCAGCCAGGATAAAGCCTGACCGCTCGGGTAAATCGTTGACTAAAAAAGAGCTCAAGGCACTGTTTACCGCAATAAACCAAACGATTAGCAAAGCGATTGCAAATTGCGGCACCAGTTTTCGGAATTATGTAGACGGCGAAGGCAACAAGGGCCATAATCAGGATGAGCTGTTTGTTTACGGCAGAAAAAAACAACCATGCTTTAGCTGCGGCACACCGCTTTGTTATGGACGAATAGCCGGACGTGGGACGCATTGGTGCGAACATTGTCAGAAATGAGGCCGATATGAGTAAGTTTATCGGTTTGACCGGCGGAATTGCTGCGGGCAAGAGTGCAGTTGTAAAAATTCTGTGCCAGCATAAAATCAGGGTTATCGATTGTGATCAGCTGGCGTGCGCCGCAGTGGCGCCGAATTCGCTATGTCTTAATGAAATAGTAAAGTTATTTGGATCGACTGTAGTAAATTCGGACGGTAATCTAAATCGTAAATTGTTAGCGCAGCAAGTTTTTTCCGAACCGGAAAAACGTCGGACTTTGGAAAACATTATCCATCCATATGTCGAGGCCAGAATGTTAGCTGAGTTCCAGGAAGGCTCAGCACATGGCGAAAAACTTATTGTGGCGGATGTTCCATTGCTGTTTGAAGTTGGCTGGCGCGAGCGGTTTGATGAAGTTTGGTTGGTAGTGTGCGACGATAGTGTACGCATTAACCGGATAATGAAACGCGACGGATTGGATGAAGCGGCGGCAAAAATGCGGCTTGCTGCGCAATTGCCGCAGACTGAAAAAACAGCCTTGGCTGATCAGATTATTGACAATAATAAAACGCTGGCGGATTTGGAAAAACGCATTGTCCAGTTAATTAATCAAAATAATTGTTAGGTTGTTTACAATGAATAAAAACAGATTCGGCTCAATCACTAGAGCTTTTATAGTTCTAATGTTGTTGATAGTTGCAGCGTTTTTGACATATAACAGCGATTGGTTTCAAAAAAAATATATATATCCTTATCCGTATCAGAGTCCAATTGAGCGATATGCGAAAACCTATGGCGTTGATCCGCTGCTTATTGTCAGCATCATGAAAGCTGAGAGTAAATTTGATCCCCAAGCCAGTTCAGAAGTCGGTGCAGTCGGGCTAATGCAGTTGATGCCAGATTCCGGATTGTGGATTGCCGGTGAAATTGGCGAACCGATAGATCGGGATTTATTGAAAAATCCTGAAGTAAGTATCAAACTTGGAAGCTGGTATATTGCTTCGCTTATCGACGAGAATGACGGAAATCTGGTTTTGGCATTAGCCGCATACAACGCCGGTCGGGGTAATGTGTATACTTGGGTAAAAGAAAAAAAATGGCCGTCAAACTTTAATAATTGCGATAGCATACCGTTTAAGGAGACAAGAGCTTTTGTTAAAAAAGTTCTGGGTAATTATGATAACTATAAGAAACTTTATCGAAATGAGAAACAGCTGTGAGTAGAAAATTGGCGAATGCTACTGAAAATATTGTTTGGATCGGGCTAATGATAATTATCATAGCGATAATTGGCGCGGCTTTGATGTATTTTCAGCCTTGGAAATTGCTGTTGGTTGAGGAGCACAAAGTTAAGTTGGAGCAGCGGGATGTTAACAGCATAACTATTGCCGGAAAATTTGAACCGGCAGGTCTGAATCCCTATACCTCCAGTTACTATTCCACTGTTTTGCTGGCGAAATTGTTATATTCCGGTTTAGTTGAATTTGATGAAAAAAGCAATCCGGAAGCTGACTTGGTCGAAATTGTTCCCAGCAGTGATAACGGCGGTGTGTCTGCTGACGGAAAAACTGTGACATACAAGTTGCGCAAAGATGTTCTTTGGAGTGATGGACAACCTTTTGGCGCAAAAGATGTGATTGAAACCTGGAAATACATCATGTCCAGCAAAAAAGTAAATCGTCGTGTTGGTTATGACCAAATAACCACGATTGATTTGGTGGATGATAATACAGTAGCTGTTCACTTTAAACAATACTATCCTGAGTATTTGACATTGTTTCCGGTGATTTTACCGGCACATTTGTTGACAGGCAATCCTGAAAAAATTGAGCGCGAGCCAGTGGGAACTGGCCCGTATATGCTGAAAGAATGGATGCTTGGCGACTGTTTAATGCTTGCTGCTAACGATAATTATTTCAAGGGTAAACCCAAAATCGGCATTGCTAAGGTTAAGTTTATTGGTGAAACCAAGTTGCTGTTAGCGCAGTTGAAGGCCGGAAAGTTGGATATTGCGCCGGATATTGATTTGCAGCAACTAGGATTGCTCAAAACGTTTAAGGACTATTCACTGGTTTTGCAGCCGACGCTGGAATTGGAGCGGCTTGATTTTAATACCGATAGTCCCTTGTTCAAAGATGAAAAAATTCGTTGCGCGATTGCGCTTGCCGTAGATAAAAAGTATATCTGTAAAAATTTGTTAAATGATGCCGTAATATTATCTGCCAACTATGTAGCGCCTTTTTCAGAATTATATAACGCTGAAGTTGTAGATAAATATGATGTTCAAGCCGCAAAAACGCTATTAGCTGATAATGGCTGGAGTCCTGGTATCGATGGTGTGTTGACGAAGGCCGGGGTGCGGCTGAGTTTTGGATTAAGCGTAAATGCTAAAGACATCAATCGAATGGTTATCGCGGAAAACATTGCGTCCGGGCTGCGTGAAATTGGTATTGAAGCGGTTATTGTTAAGGTACCGGATGAGACTTTCGCGAAAACGATTACTGCTGGTAATTTTCAAATGACGCTATATACTATTATGATGTATCCGGATTTTGGCGGTGACATGCTTTGGTCAAGTACCCAAGTCCCGACGGCCGCTAATGGTTATAGCGGTAGAAACTTTTCGCGGTTCAAGGATCCTAGAATTGATAAACTGTTCCAGGAAATCGCCGGATCACAATCAATAGCTGGCAGGAAAACCAATGTTTTGCAAGTTCAAAAATATTTAAGCGAGGCGATGCCCAGTATACCGCTGTTTTATTATCAATCAGTAAATATGGTTCGAAAAGAACTGAAGAATTTCAAGCCCGGAGCAGTTTTTGCCAGTGAATATCGCAACGCGTATTTGTGGCAATGGTAAACAAAAGACCTGTGAGTTAGTAAATAACTCACAGGTCTTTTGTTTGTTTTAGTAAAACAATTCCAGTCGATGTTTTTTTAACGAGCTGATAACATTTGTCGCTGGTGCTGCGTCGGTTATCAATCCATGAAAATTCTTTAATGTAGCGTAACGAAATGCGCCGTCTTGTTGAAATTTTGCTTGCTCGGCGATGAGATAGTTGCGCCTGGCGACCTTCATGAAGGCCATTTTCGTGTGTCCTTCTTCCGGATCGAAGTTATACACTCCGCCAACTTTGGCATCCAATCCGCAGCAACCGATAAAGGCGCAGTCAAAACAGTATTCGCCAGCGGCGGCAATCGCGGTCGCGCCGATGGTTGCACCGATTTTTTTGTGATACTTGCCGCCAATAAAAAACAACCCGGTTTGCGAATTGTTAACAAATAATTCATTGATGCTCAACATATTGGTAACAATTGTCAGTGGCCGGTTGCTTTGCGCAATAAGTTCTGCCAGCAGATAGTTGCTGCTGGAAACATCAATAAATACTGTGTCCGAATCGTTTATCAGAGAATAAGCTGTTTTTGCTATCAGCCGCTTTTGTTCTAAATTTGTTATCAAGCGGCTGGAAAACGGTGAAGAATCCACAGTGGCGCGGGCAATGGCGATTGCACCGCCGTAAGTTCGCTGAAGTTTGCCGGCGCTATGCAACTTTTGCAAGTCTTTTCTAATCATATCATCAGTTACGTTGAATTGTTCGCTCAGTTGTTTGACGAACACCTTCCCGTCACGCGCAAGGATGTTTAAAATTTCGTCGATACGCTCTTCGGTAAAAATCATTTGCTCAATAATCCTATCAGTAAATTTGTTCAACATTATTCTATTCGATTGCAGGGATAATGAAAAGAAAAAAAGTTGACAAGAATATAAATGTGCGATAAAATAATAACAAACAATAACAAACGATAATGAGGTACAATGAAAACGTTAGTTACACAAATTGAGCGCGGTGCCGCGTTCGACGGGCCTGGACTGCGCACGGTAGTTTTCTTTAAGGGCTGCCCGCTTCGTTGTAAATGGTGTGCCAATCCGGAAACACAGACTGCAACGAATGAAATATATTTTGCTGAAAAACATTGTATTAAGTGCAACGAACCTTGCCTGAAATCTGTTAGCAACTGTCCAACCGGGGCGCTGAGTGTTGTTGCCAAGGAAATGTCGGTCGCGGAAATTGTCAGCGAGATTCGCAAAGATGAAATGTTCTTCCGAACCAGCGGCGGCGGAGTAACATTGTCCGGCGGTGAAGTTCTGCTGCACGCCAAAGCAGCAACAGAAATCTTAAAACAGTGCAAGCGTAATTATATTCACACTGCTGTCGAAACTTCCGGGTTTGGTTTACGTGAAGAACTTTTGAAATTAGCACAATACACGGATTTGTTTTTATTTGATATCAAGCACTGCGACAGTGAAAAGCATTATGCGGCAACCGGAGTTAATAATGAACCGATTATCGATAATTTACGGGCGTTATGCGCCGTCAACGCTCAGATAATAATCCGCTTACCATTGATACCAGGTATTAACGACACGGCAGAAAATATCCGGCAATTAATCGAATTGATGACAGCTCTAGGCCTGCGTGAATTACATATTTTGCCATACCATGCGTTGGCCCGGGAAAAATACAATTGGCTGAACAAGAACTATAGCGAGTTTACTGTTTGCGATTCTAGCCTCGATGTCAACCAAATCAGCAAATTAACAACAGCGGCCGGAATAAACACAATTATCGGAGGAATAAACTAATGAACACTGAAAAATTTTTGCTAAAAAATCCGCGAATCAAAGAACTCCGGGAAAATGTTTTGTCAAAAAAACCGGCAGTTTGTATCGAACGCGCGCGCCACTATACCGAAGCATACAAAAAATTTGAAGGACATCCGTTATATATCCAACGCGCGGAAGCAATTGCCAATGTCCTGGATAACATGAAAATCTACATCAAGTCGCAAGAACTTATTGTGGGCAATCAAGCTGAGGATGAACGCACTGCGCCGATTTTTCCGGAATATGCTGTAGATTGGATAATTACTGAGTTAAACGAAAAAGGTAATTTCAATCAACGCCAAGGTGATAATTTCTTTTTGCCGGAGGAATACAAACAAGAGTTGCTGGATATTTGTCAATATTGGCGCGGAAAGACGTTAAAAGACAAGTGCACCGCTGCAATGCCGGAAAGCATTCGTGCGGCATCGGGTGTAAAAGCTGTTCATGGGGAGGGAAACATGACCTCCGGTGACGGTCATATTGTTCCGGATTTTGAAAAAATATTACGTTTAGGTATCGGCGGAATTATCAAAATTACCGAGGCTGAATTAGCCGGGCTCGATATCGCTGAAAATGATGCATTACGCAAGCAAGCTTTTTGGCAGTCGATTATCATTACGATGCTGGCTACAAAGCGATTTATAGGTCGTTATGCGGCGCTGGCGCGCGCAATGGCGAAACAGTCCAAAGACGATGCTCGAATTGCTGAACTGCTGCAAATTGCAGCCAATTGTGAATGGATAGCCGATAATCCGCCGCGCACTTTTCACGAAGCAACGCAACTGGTATGGTTTGCTCACTTGGTAATTCAAATTGAAAGCAACGGCCATTCCGCTTCATTAGGCAGATTGGATCAATATTTGTATAGTTATTATGCGCGCGATATTGCGGCGGATAAACTTACTCAGTACGAAGCGAAAGAATTATTGCAGTGCCTTTGGATAAAATTGTTTTCGATATTGAAAATCCGCCCGACTAGTCATGCCGGTTACGGCGCTGGTTATCCGACTTATCAGAACGTCACCATTGGCGGCATGGATTCGTTGCATAATGACGGTGTCAATGATTTAAGTATGTTGATTCTCGAAAGTGTGGCTGAGTGTAAATTAACTCAGCCAAATCTCTCGGCGCGGGTGCATAATTATTGCTCGGAACGGTTTTTACGGTTGTGTGCTGAAGTCATCGCTTTAGGTTATGGGATGCCGGCGCTGCACAACGATGAGATAATTGTGCCGGCGTTACTGAATAAAGGTGTTCAATACGAGGATGCCTACAACTATACGCAGGTTGGCTGCGTGGAAGTAGCCGTTCCCGGCAAGTGGGGTTATCGTTGTACCGGCATGAGCTTTTTGAATATTCCCAAAGTTGTAGAATTAACGCTTAACAATGGTTTTGATGAGCGGACCGGAAGCATATTGTTTGCGAGCGGAAAAACTTTGCCGGAGTTTAGTGATTACAACGAATTGTGGCAGGCATTTTCTGAAAATATGGCTTATTATACCAAGTTAAGCGTGGCGTTGGATAAGTTGGCGGATGTGCATTTGGAACAGTATCCGGATATATTTTGTTCGGCGCTGGTGGACGATTGTATCAAGCGCGGTAAGACTGCCAAAGAAGGCGGAGCAGTATATGATATTATCGCCGGCTTGCAAGTCGGTTTGGCAAACGCCGCCAACAGTTTTGCGGCGCTGAAGAAAGTTGTTTACGAAGACCAAACCTATACAGCCGCGCAAGTGCAAGCGGCACTGAAATCCGATTTCTCCGGTATTGAGGGCATGAAGATCAGGCGTGCATTGCTGGAAGTGCCAAAATTCGGCAACGATGTGGCGTATGTTGATGAAATTGCTTTGAACGTATACAATGTCTATATAAATGAAATTGCTAAATACACTAATACCAGACACGGACGCGGACCGATCGGCGGTAATTATGGATTATCAACTTCGGGAATATCTTCTAACGTACCGATGGGCGTGGTGACTGCGGCGACGCCGGATGGCAGAAAAGCCTGGACACCGGTTGCTGAAGGGGTTTCACCGACGCAAGGCAGCGATGTTAATGGCGCAACCTCAGCTTTGAAATCGGTAATAAAACTACCGACATTGCTGTTTACCGGTGGACAGTTGCTTAACCAAAAATTTTCGCCGGAATTTGTTAATAATCCGCAGTTGTTCGAAAAATTTATCAGTTTTATCAAAGCGTTTATTGCATTGCGCGGCTGGCATATTCAGTTTAATATTATCTCGGTGGAAACGCTTAAAGCGGCACAACGTGATCCGGAAAAATATCGCGATATCATTGTGCGTGTAGCCGGATACTGCGCACAGTTCGTAACGCTCGACAAAATTACCCAGGACGACATCATTGCCCGGACTGAGCAAAAGCTCTAGTAGCAAAAAATAAAAAAACAGGAGTTATTATGCAATATTTAATCGACACAGCCAATATTAACGAAATCAAAGCGGCGTTTGATATCTTTCCGCTATGCGGGGTTACAACTAATCCGACTATTATCGCCAAAGAAAAAGCCGGCGACTATTGGGAATTGTTGCGCGAAATTCGCGGAATAATCGGTGTGGAAAAAATGCTCCACGTGCAAATACTGGGAAGCAGTATTGAAGAAATGGAACGCGAAGCTCGTGCCATTCATAATAATGTTGGTGGTAACATCTACATAAAAATTCCGGTTACTCAGCTGGGGTTGAAAGCCATGCGCGTGCTCAGTCAAAAGAACATGAAAATTACGGCAACGGCGATTTACACCGAGCAGCAGGCGTTACTCGCAGCAATGGCCGGAGCAAGTTATGCCGCGCCATATATTAACCGCATTGATAATATGGGTGGCAACGGCAATAATACTGCAAAGGAAATTGCGGATTGTTACCGCCGTTACGATTTGAATTGTCGTGTTCTCGGCGCGTCTTTCAAGAACGCTCAGCAAGTACAGCAAACTGCCCGTGACGGAGTGCAATTGGTGACCGTCGGCTACGAGGTGCTGTGCCAGATACTTCGGCATCCGTTGACTGACAGTAGTGTCGAACAATTCAATAGCGACTGGAATAGCCTTTATGGTAAAATTTCATTGCTATAAAATAAGCCCTTCGGGGCTTTTTTTTGTTGCATCCCGAATTTTTTGGTTCTATAATCAAATTAAAATGCAGGGTTAATAAGAGGTGCTTATGGACCGGGCGCAAAGAATTATATTGGCCTTGGAAGTGAACGGTTATCGCGCGGTAATTGTTGGCGGCGCTGTCCGTGATATTGTTTTGGGAGTTGAACCCAAAGATATTGATATCGCAACCGACGCGTTGCCGGAAGATGTTATCCGTATTGCTGAAAACTGTGGTTGGAAGACGATAGAAATCGGCGCGCAGTTTGGGGTAATCAAGCTGATTATTGACCACGTTCATTATGAAGTGGCAACTTTTCGTGATGAACGCTACAAAGACGATTCGCACCGGCCGGAAGAAGTGTTTTTTCCGGTGCCGATCAAAGAAGATTTGAGTCGCCGGGATTTTACGATTAATGCCATGGCGATGGATGGTGCCGGAAAGATTGCCGACTATTTCGGCGGTCAGGTTGATTTGCAGAATAAAGTAATTAGAACTGTTGGTTCGGCTAGTGCCCGCTTCGATGAAGATGCATTAAGAATGTTCAGGGCCGCCCGCTTTGCCGCGCAATTGGATTTCACTGTTGACAGCGGCACCCTCGCGGGTATTCGTTTGAACCACGACCGTGTGAGCGGGTTGTCGGTAGAGCGGGTGCGTGATGAAATCGAAAAAACCTTGCTGGGTGCCCGGCCGAGCAAGGGGTTAAGAATAATGGCCGAGTATGGTTTGCTGGAACAATTTTGCCGCATTAATGAAGACGGAATAGAACATACCGTGCCAATATTGCCGGAGTTGACGGCTACGTTACAGATCGTGCAGAATCTGCGCTTTCATAAATACGATGTTTTTGAGCATATCGTTCGTACCGTTGACCGTACGCCGAAAGATATTATCGTACGCTGGGCGGCATTACTGCACGACATTGCCAAGGGCAGCGCCGGGGTTCGGGGGATTAATAAGCTCGGCGAAATTTGCGATCACGGACATGCCGAACGCGGCGCGGAAATTGCGCAGGCAGTGTTGGCGCGGCTGCGTGTTTCACACGAGAACATGAAGACGATAGTTTGGTTAGTTAAGCATCACATGCATCTGCCCGAACCGCAGTTTGAAGCAGCGCTGCATTGGGTTGAGCGGTTGTCAAAGAGTTTTCGTGATATTTATGAATTGCAGTATGGATTGTTTCAATTGTTTTCGCTGGCCCATGCCGATGGTCTGGCATCCGGCTTTATAATCGAGTATGACGCGACGTTAGGTAAGCTTGAAGCAAATGTAAAAAAAATCGTGAGCGAAATTCCGTTTTATGTACAGCAACTGGCTGTGGACGGTAACGTAATTGCTAAATTTATCGGCGTTGGCCCGCAGATTGGAAAGTTTCAGCAGGAGACGCTGCGCCGGATTCAGTTGGGGAAAATAAAAAATTCGCGCGCCGACATCCTCGATGCCTTGCGCGCGAAACGGGCGAGAGAAATATGTAAAGAAGACTTCTCGTTACAGTGACCGGCTATTTTATGAAATCTGCGCCGGAAAAATAGAACGGCAACAATTCGTCGAGCGTTTGCTTGCGGCAATCGCCTTTGACGTTGTACGAATAGGTTTCCGGAATGAGAAATTCCGCAATAACCTGACGACAGGCACCGCAAGGCGGCACCGGTTGCGGGCAATCGGCGACAACTACTATGGCTTTAAACTTGGTTTCACCTTCGCTTACAGCCTTGAAGATCGCAGTTCGTTCACCGCAATTACACAATCCGTAGGAAGCGTTTTCGACGTTGCAGCCACTGTAAATTTTACCGCTCTCGCCAAGCAATGCAGCACCAACGCGGAACTTGGAATAAGGTACATAGGCATTGGCCAGGGCGCTGTTGGCAACATTAAACATTTCTTTCAATAATTGCTCAGTCATAATTCCTCCGTTAGACAGAGCCTCTACATTACGTAGAGGCTCTGCTTTTTTGGTTAAGTTAGCTGTTAGGTCAATTTGATATTCAATTTCTTGCCGATTGAAACTTGAACGTTCTTTTCAATTTCAACAGCTTGCCCGCTGGTAATGATTATCGGTGTGATAATCGACGGAACTTTTGAAGCAACTACTGCCAAGTCAACACTTAACAATTTTTGTCCGGCAGTTACGCGATCACCTTGTTTAGCGTGAGCAGTGAAGCCTTCACCATTCAAGTTAACCGTATCAACACCAAAGTGGATAAGAATTTCAGTACCGTTATCAGCTTTGATGCCGATAGCGTGTTTGGTTGGGAAGAAAGTTTCAATAACGCCGTCAACCGGGGAAACAACTTCGCCGGATTTCGGAACAATTGCAAAACCGTCGCCCATGAATTTTTGCGAGAACACTTGGTCAGGAACTTCTTCAAGGGAAATTATTTTTCCTTCAAGCGGCGCCAGAAAATCGCCAATAGCTCCTGATGCTTTAGCTGGTGCTGGAGCAGCTACTACTGCTGCGGCTGGAGTAGTAGCTGCAGCGCGTGGTGCGCCTTTCCCATTAATGATATCTTGAATTTGTGCTTGGTAAATCTGCGACTTGCCACCATAGATAGCCTGGATGCTGTCGCCGACTTCCAAAACGCCCATAGCGCCGAGGCTCTTCAAAGCACCCTTGTCAACTGCAGCGATGCTTTTTACCGATACCCGCAAACGGGTTATGCAGGCGTCGAGATTGGTAATGTTTGCTGCACCGCCCAGTGCATCAAGAATCATGTGCGATATTTCCGAACTAGGCAGTGAAACTGAATCAGAAATATCATCGTCTTGATTATCTTCACGACCAGGAGTTTTAAGATTGAAAGCCTGAATCATGAACCGGAATACTCCGTAGTAAACAAATCCGGTTACGATACCGGCCGGCCAAACCATCCAGGCGTTTACCGCACCTTTTGAACTTGACAGAACTAACCAGTCAATTAAACCATGTGAGAAGGTTGTGCCCAAGTGAATTTCCAGTATTCGTGCGACGACTTGGCAGACACCTGCTAGCAGTGCGTGTACTACATACAGCGCCGGAGCCACGAACATAAACGAAAACTCGATCGGCTCGGTGATACCGGTAAGGAATGAGGTCAAAGCCGCGGAGATCATCATACCGCCGACAGCTTTTTTATTTTCCGGTTTGGCACAGTGCCAGATTGCCATAGCAGCGGCAGGCAGGCCGAACATTTTGAAGAAATAAGCCCCGGCAAGAATGCCGGCGGTTTTGTCACCAGCCAGGAAGCGGGTGATATCGCCATGAACAACAGTTCCGGCCGGATCGGTGAAGGAACCGATTTGGAAGAACCATGGCACATTCCAGATATGATGTAAACCAAACGGCAACAGAGCACGTTCAACAACGGCATAAATGAAAACAGCCATTGTCGGGCTGCCATGAGTTGCCCAGAGTGAGAATGCGTTTAAACCAATTTGGACTGGAGCCCATACATAGGTTAATATTGTGCCGAGGATGATGGCTGCTAAACCAGTAACGATTGGAACAAAGCGCTTACCAGCAAAGAAACCCAAAAACTGCGGCAACTCCATGCGATGATACTTGTTGAACAAAACTGCAGCAACAAGACCCATGATCATACCGCCGAACACCCCGGTGTCCATGGTCTTGGCCATACCAAGAACCGTAGGGAAACCATCCGGGAAACCAAGAGTTGCGGCATTTAAACCGCGCAGAACAATTACCGATGACATCGTGGCCAACATGATAAAGAAACCAACGATAGCGGCCAAGGCGGCAACACCATCGTTCTTGGTGAAGCCAAGCGCAACAGCGACGCAGAAGGTCAAGGGCATAAGCGTGAAGACCGCGCCACCAGCGTTTTCCATGAGCATACCAATGCCGGCCAATGCCGGAATGTGTGAATGCAACGCATTACCAACGCCGAGTAAAATACCGGCTATCGGTAAAATGGAAACGGGCAACATTAGTGATTTTCCGACCGTTTGTAGAATGCTAAAAGATTTTTTAAGCATTAAGAATCTCCTCTCAAGATTATTCGCTAGTATATATTAGACAAGAAATCGAAAAATCCTGCAAGTTTATGCAAAAAATATTTTTTCTCGCTATTTTCACTATGCAAATAAAATCTAACTTATTATTAACACGACAAATGTGGTAGAATGGAGGCAGTGATTACGACGAGACGAGGTGCTGATGCAAGTAAAGGGATTTAAATCGAGCCGGCGGTTTTGGCTGAGTTTTGTGGTTTTTTTAGGATTGTTGGCGTTTTTTTATTCAACATATCATTATTATCTGACGCCGATGCTGGCGATCCGGACCGATGGCCATGATAAACCAAGCCTGAAAGTCTACTGGGATTCCGGTTCCGGTTTTAATGAAAACGAAGTCCGGGAATATTTACTGTATGCCGGTAATAATGAATTTGCAGATTTGCCGCTGGCCCGGGATAAAATCATTGCGCTAAAACTGGTGCCGCATAATCTTAAAATCAATAAGTTAGGATTGTATGATTGGCGGAAGCTCGGAAAAATCGACACTTTGCCGGTATTTGAAAAAAACGGTGCGTATTTTGTGAACTATAATATCGGGGTGCCGGGAACCAGTTTGCTGACATTACCGTTGCAGGTTGTTTTTGCGGCGCTGTTGGCGCTGGTGTTTTACGTGTTAATCAGCAGGATTAACGCTTTAAACCGCGCAAACAGCTTGTCAGCGCTTAAAGCGGCATTTTTTGGTAAGCGCCGTTGGTTTTGGTGGATTTTTGCAACGCTTAGTTGCTGGTGGCTGACTTGGTTGTTTGCTGAGTGGCCGGGCATTATGACCCGTGATAGTTACTATTTTACTTGGCGTGAAATTACCAGTCATGCATTTGAGGGAATAACGCCGGTAACTTATAATCTGCTGGTGTTGGCGCTTACACAAATCTACAACAGCCCGGCAATTGTTTCGATTGTGCAAATTCTGTGTATGGCGGGGCTTTCGGCGCACATTTTCTATTTTTGTATCAAGCGTTCAGTTAATAAAATTGTGTTAGTATTGTTCGGTGCATTGCTGTTTTTGTCCATTCCGGTCGCCAGCTACAACTTATTGTTAGTTAAAGATTTGCCTTACAGCTTATTGATGTTGTTCTGGGCGTATTTTGTTTTTCTGCTTTATCTCAACAACAAGAACGGCACGGCAACTTTTGCTAACAATGCTGAAATTGTGTTGATGGGAGCGTTGCTGGCGTTGTTAGCGTTGGTCCGACATAACGGTTTAATGTATATTGTACTGATTCCGTTACTGCTGTTGATTTTCCGGCTGCTGCCACGGCGACAGTGGCTGATATTTACAGTTGTTGCTGTGCTGGTATTCGCCGGATGTTCCTTTTTGACGAGAAATCTGCAAACAGTTTCACCGGAAAGCGTAGAGCTGTTTTTTAAACAATCGGCGTTAGTCAGTCCGACTTATGCTGCTGCAGTTAAAGGCAAAGATATTTCTGCTGACGAAAAACAAGCGTTGGCGAAAGTTATGCCGTTTGCAGAAATCCAAAAAAAATATACGCCTACGCCCCGTCCGGATAATTATCGTAATTTGACCATCGGGATTATGCAGCAGTCAGCGGAAGATTTTAGCGACTACAATAAAACCAGCTGGAACTTAATTAAACGGCATCCCTGGCTGGTATTGGAAGACCGGTCGTTGATGTTTGCCGGAGCGCTGGGCTTGAGTAATAATGTCTATATTTTCGCCGACGAAACCCAGTTGCATCAAGGTTACGTTTATTGGCGCTGTTTGGAAGCCAACAAATTTGATAAACCGGCCGCCAGTTTTGGCAAGACGGCGCAGCTTTATAATAATTTGATTAATATGGCGACGACCACACCTTGGTCCTACTGGATATTTAACACTGTTCCGGCGTTGTTGATATTGCTGTGGCCATTGTTTTCCTGGCGCAAACAGCGCGCAAGTGCGCTATTTGCGTTGGTCATTCTAATAAATGTACCGGTGTTGTTTGCAATTATGTCGACGTGCGAGTGGCGGTTTTACTACTTCATATATCTGGCGGGTTTCTTTGCGGTGCCACTTTATTTAGCTGAACGAAAGATGTTTATAGACAAAAAACAAGTAAATATTTTGGAGGGATGATGAGGATTATCTCATTGGTTAAGCAAGTTCCGGGAACCGATGCCGTAAAACTGGATCCGGAAACCGGCGTAATGATCCGTACCGGTAAAGACACGGTAATCAATCCGATGGATGAAAACGCTTTAGCCGAAGCAATAAGAATAAAGGAAGAGCGCAAGGGAATCATCGTATCGGCGCTTAGTATGGGGCCGCCGGCGGCAATTAAGGCAGTGCGCGAGGCAATCGCGACCGGAGCCGATGACGGAGCACTGGTATGCGGTCGGGACTTTGCCGGCTCAGATACGATCGCAACTGCGAAAGCATTGGCGGCGGCAGTGAAGAAGCTGGGGGCTTTTGATATTATCCTTTGTGGTGAACGCGCGACTGACGGCGAAACCGGACAGACTGCAGCCATGCTTGCTAAATATTTAAATATTCCGGCGCAGACCTATGTTTCGAAATTTGAAATAACCGCTGATGAAAAGCGGGTTATTGTAACCCGTACAGTGGAAGGCGGTTTCGAGCGGGTTGAGATTCCGATGCCGTTGTTGATTTCAGTTAATAAAGATATTTGTGATCCGGGATTTCCGACTCTTAGCGGAAAATTGAAAGCTAAAGCATCAGTTGTCCCAGTGTGGGGATTAGCTGACTTGGATTTAGACAAAAGTGCTGTCGGCCTAAATGGCTCGCCCACCCGGGTAGTGAAAATTTTCAGTCCGAAATTATCACGAACGACGATTATGGATAAAGCCGATGGCAGTGTCGCTCCAATAGCACGGTTGTTAGGTTTTTTGAATGAACGCGCGACGCTGGAAAGCGAGGTCGGATAGATGTTTGATGATGAATATGTGAACGAGAATCTGCGTAAAGAGAGCGAAATCAGTTCGTATCGCGGTGTTGCGATTCTCGGTGAACAGCATTTTGGAAAAATTAGCAGTGTAACCTATGAGTTAATTACCTGGGGGCGAAAACTTGCCGACGAAATGAACCAACCGTTATATTGTTTTATGCTGGGCGATAATATAAACGCTATCGGCACTTTGGTTGAATGTGGCGCGGATGTTGTATTTCACGTAAAAAATCCTTTGCTGGAGAACTTTTTGCCCCAATCGTATGCACAGGCAATTAGTCGTTTGGTTATCGAGGAAAAACCTTCGGTGCTAATTGGCGCAGCTACTACTACCGGCCGCACGGTCATGCCGCTGGTTGCGGCGACTTTGGAAACCGGTTTAACCGCCGACTGCACCGGATTAACAATCGACCCGGTGAGCGGTTTATTGTTGCAAACCCGTCCGGCGATTGGCGGCAACATAATGGCGACCATCAAGACCCCGGATCACCGTCCGCAAATGGCGACCGTCCGGCCCCGCTCGGCAAAACCGGCACTGCCAACGTCCGGGAGAGTTGGAAAAATTGTAGTAAAAAACTACGAACCTGCGACGATTTTTACGCCGGAACGGTTTATCGAGTTTATCAGAGATTCTTCGCAAGCGGTAAGTATTGACGAAGCTGATGTCGTTGTTGCCGGCGGTAAAGGGTTCAAGAGCGCTGAAGGCTTCAAGCTGGTTGAGCGGCTGGCAGAAGTTATGAATGCCGCAGTCGGTGCGAGCCGTGATGCGGTCGAGTTGGGCTGGGCGAGCTATCCGCATCAGATTGGTTTGAGCGGCAAGACGGTTTGTCCTAAATTACTAATCGCTTGCGGAATATCCGGGAAAATCCAGTTCCTTGCCGGAATGCAGACAGCGGAAACCGTAGTTGCAATAAATAAGGATCCGGACGCGCAAATATTCAAAGTCGCGGATTATGGAATCGTTGGTGACGTTTTTGAAGTTGTGCCGCTGTTGATTGCGGCAATTGAACAACAAAAAGCCGAAAAGCGAGGTCGAGATGCAGTATAATAAAGTTGATGACAGAATTGTTGCGTCATTGGTAGAAATCTGCGGCCGCGCCAACGTTTGGACTGATGCCGAAAAAATGGAACCATATTCCAAAGATGAAACATCAGACAAATTGTGGGAACATTTGCCGGAAGTAGTTGTGAAACCGGCTGATACTTTGCAGATAGCTGCGATTGTGAAACTGGCAAACGCCGAATTGATTCCGATTACCCCGCGTGGCGGCGGAACCGGTCTGGCCGCTGGTGCAGTGCCGCTACATGGCGGAATTGTATTATCATTGGAACGAATGAATAAAGTTATTGAGCTGGATCCGCAAAACTTATTCATGGTGCTGGAACCGGGCGTTACAACCGGAGAAGTGCAGAAACTGGCGCGTGAGCACAATCTTTTTTATGCTGGCGACCCCTGCTCGGCGGATTCGTCATTCATTGGCGGTAACGTTGCGACTAACGCCGGCGGCAACAAGGCAGTTAAGTACGGTGTTACCAGCCGCCATGTCTATGGGTTGGAAGCGGTATTGCCAAACGGCGATATCGTCCAGTTCGGCGGCAAGAATATAAAAGATGTTACTAATTACGATATCGTCCATTTATTGGTTGGCTCTGAAGGCACGCTGGCGGTGATTACCAAAATCTGGTTAAAATTGATGCCGTTACCGCAATATGTCGCCGATCTGTTAGTGCCGTTTTCGGATATGCAGTCAGCGATCAACGTTGTTCCCAAAATCATGACTGCCGGAATAATGCCAACGGCGGTTGAATTTATGGATAGCCTGTCGATTAAAGCCGCTGAACAGTATCTGAACAAGAAACTGCCGTTTGGTGATGCCGGTGCCTATATTATTGTCGAGCTGGACGGAAATAACGAAGCGGCGCTGGAAAGCGAGTATGAACAAATCGGCAAACTTTGCCTGGATAATGGCGCTTTGGAAGTATTTGTAGCAGATAACATTTCTACACAAGACCGGATTTGGAAAGCGCGTAAGGCTTATGCCGAAGCGATCAGGATGATCAGTCCGGTATATTGCATGGAAGATATTGTCGTTCCGGTTTCGGAAATCCCCAGGGCGTTGCAGGCGATTGAACGAATTGCCGAAAAATATCAATGTAAAATTCCTTCGGCCGGACATGCCGGCGACGGCAACATTCACTGTTCGATTTTGCGTGAAGGCCGTGATGAACATCAATGGCATGATCTCAAAGACGCAGTGCTGGCGGAATTGTATCGTTCGGTTTATGAATTAGGTGGTAACTTGTCCGGCGAGCATGGCATCGGTGGCAAACGAGTGAAGGCGATGTTCGAACATATGACCGCTGAACAAAAAAACATTATTTTTACGATCAAGCGGGCTTTTGACCCCAAAAACATTATGAATCCGGATAAAGTAGTTCCATTAACGTAGGAGGTTTATCATGAAAAAAGCAAATTCGATTTTTGGTATCGGACCATCGCTTGCGACTCTGACAATTGTTTATTTTGTAGCCGCAGGAATAGTTGATTATCTCTATCAACCATTATTCAAAGCGACCGCAATTGATGCAGCGCTATTCTACGTCGTTGGTTGGCCATTATTGTTAGTTGGTGTCATTTATTGGCTTATTTCGGTGCGCGCAATTATCCGGGTATTTAAGACCGGCAAGTTGTGTACAACCGGGGTATTTGGCGTATGCCGGCATCCGCTTTACGCTTCATTTATAGTATTTATCGTTCCTGGCCTATCGTTGCTGTTCCATTCCTATTTGATGTTAAGTGTTCCGGTTTTTATGTATATTGTTTTCAGATTTGAAATCCGCCGCGAAGAGCGGGAGCTGATTGCTGTTTTTGGACGGGCTTATGAAAACTATAAAAAACGGGCTAATGCCATTTTTATCAAACTAAAATGATATATGTCGGGAAAAGGTTGAGCTATGAATAAAAATTCAGTTAACGCCCGAAAATTGTTTGTTTTGAAAATTATTACGCTGGCAGTCATGGTTGTTTTCGTTTTTGCCAGCATGAGCCTTGGCTTCTGTAAGGGCGGTGGTGGCGGCCGGGGTGGTGGCGGACGCAGCATTGGTTCGGTGAAGAGTGCGCCAAAGGCAACTGCCACTGCGGTTAAATCAAGCTCAACTAATAAAGCGGCTTCCAGTACGAGTTTTGGTAGCCGAATAAAGAGTTGGTTTAGCCAAAGAGCTTCTTCGGGCGCTGCAAAAACATATTCGACACCGGCGTCAGCAACAAATAATTCCTACTTCAGTAACGGCCGTTACAACGGTTGGACAGGTATATTTTGGGGTTATATGCTTGGCCGGGCGCTGATTCCGCATTCAACTCAGGTGAGCGCTGCCGAGGCGGGCACTACCAGCGACGGGAAATATGAATTAGCCGGAGAAAAGCAATATACCTGGGATGAACCAAGTGTCGGTGATAACATTATTGCCTATGGAGTTTTAGTGTTGGTCGTAGTACTGGTGTTTTTGATTGGGATGTTGATATATAAACGAATCAAAAAAATGTTAGGCAGAAAGAACCTGACTGCTTAGCAGTATTGTTGACAGAACACTCGTGGCGTGCTATCATATCGAAGCATTGAGCGCCCGTAGCTCAGGGGATAGAGCAACGGCCTTCTAAGCCGTGGGTCGTAGGTTCGATTCCTACCGGGCGTACCAGTATTTATAAGGGTTTGTGAGAAATCACAAACCCTTTTGTATTGCTAGGTATCCAATGTGGTATCCAATCTTTGTATGAGGGTAGCAATATAGATTATTTTTCAGACGGGTTATGCTAATATAAAAGACTGCCAACATTGCCAACATAACTATTTATGGAGGATAGGACGTGCAGAACAAGGAATATTTATTCCATTACGCCGAGATGAGTGACATTGATTCGTTAATGAACCTGATTGAAATGGTTCGGGGTAGTTTTCCGGCGCTGGAGACGGCGGAACAAATGAGCGACTGTAAGCAGATAGTCATCACGTGCATAAATCGTCAGACTGCTTTATGCATGAAACATAACGCGGAAATTGTCGGAATACTGTTGTTTGCGGCTGAATCAGCTGAATTAATTTTTCTGGCGGTTCATCCGGGGCATAGGCGAAAGGGAATCGCTGAAGTCTTGATAGAGAAAATGCTGGATAAGCTTCCAGAAAACGCAGAAATATCAGTAAGCACTTTTAGAGAAAATGATATTAAAGGGAAAGGCCCGGGAGCCCTATATAAAAAATTCGGATTTCGAGAAGCAGAGCTGGTGACGCTATATGATTATCCGTTTCAAAAATTAGTCTTGCTGCGCAAGCAATAAAAACTCAAAATGCTGCTAATTAATTGTAGCGCACACGTATACGGGCGGCGTTTTTCGGCGGTTGCGAAAAAAACTTGCAAATTATTTCGAATTATTTTTTAAAATTGCTTGACAGGAATAGAAATGAGTGGTAAACTATGTCTCGCCCTCAGGGACAGGTTGCTAACTACAACTGAAAACCAGAGAGCCAACCAGCGGGTTGAAGCCTTGTAAACATTGCGTTTTCGAGCTGTTCGCTGGAAGTATCCGCCCCGCAACTGCTGTTGATGAATACAAGTTAGTTCATTAATATAAAGCGATCGTAGCAACGACGCTGAACAGCAAGAGCGCTCGTGAACAAAAAGGCAGCGAGTTAGCATCGGGGAAAGGAACCTGCAACCACCGGCAGACGAGAAACGTAGGCTGACGGT
>JBAYGT010000008.1:0-103497 GCA_041666525.1 Negativicutes bacterium | reverse complement strand
TTGAATTCCTCGGTGAAAGTTCGTTTTTCTCTTCTTTCGGACATGTTTTTCTTCCCCTTACTTTTTTGATATTATTCTTACATGTCCTTATCTTTTTTGTCCAGTTTATTGTAGCCTATCCAAAAAAGGAAAATTGTTTCCATCGTACGAAAATCTTTCATTTATCGCCGACAAACTCGGCGTGTCGATGTCTTACTTGATTGACGACGATAAACATTCCAGCAATTCTTCAACCGACACGGATTTAATAAATAGTTTGCTTAAAGAATGGCTTGTTTCCGTAAATAATAACGAGCAAGGGAATTTTGACGAGACTATCACCCGCTTGAGCTTCATCAAGAGCAAGATGATTGAACACAACTTGGATTTATATAGCTTCATCTGTGATTTTTATTTGGGTAAAACTTATTATGAAATCGACGATTTTACGCAATGTGAATCAACGATTAACCGAATACTGCCTAAATTAGAACAACATAACTTGCACGTCTATTTAGCTGAAAGTTACTTTTTACTTGGTAAGTGCAAAACCTCCTCATTCAACTGCGGTGAGGCGGTCGAATATTACGAGCGTTGCCTGGATGTTATAAATACGCAAAAACTGGTATTAAAGGATGTCCACGTGCGCTGCCTGATTAATTTGGCTTCGTCGCTCGACACGATGAACTTGGTAACCAAAGCCTTTTCAGTCTTCAATACCGCTTTGTCAACGGCACGCGAACACTCCGTTAGCAAGTACATCGGTACCGTTCTCAATAATATCGGTTATACCCTGCTCAAACTGGGCGATTTGGATGAAGCCAAAGCATATTTAAGCGATGCATTTGTTTTCAGCAAAATAATCGGTCAAACCGGTAGTATGGCGCACGCCGAAGGCAATATCGGACTGATTGAGGTTAAACAAGGAAATTACGAATTCGGTATTGCGAAAATCAAGCACTCCACAGAAATTATTGAAACTTTTAACATGCCGATCAAAACCGCTACTGCTTATTACTATTTAGCCGATGCTTATTTTGTCAGTAACAATATTGTTGATGCTTTTGATTACTGCAAAAAAGCGCTGCGATTGAGCAAAAAAAGCAACCTGCCAATAGCAAGCGCCAACGGCAACTTAATCTTTGGCAAAATTCTCAAAGCAAATAAACGAAAACACTGGGCACTAAAAGCGTTTATTGCCGCCGAAGAGATTTACCTGCAACACTCAGCGTTTGAAAACCTTCCGGACCTGTATTCCAACCTCGCCGAACTATACTTCGATCTTGGCAGAGTTGATGATGGCAAGGATTGTTATCGAAAATCGGTCGATATGCTTTCCAATCCATCGAAATATATCAGCAATCAAAATAAATAATTTTGTCATCTTTGAAAGCAAGCTCATTTTTTTGAGCTTGTTTTTGATTTATATCTCCAAAATCAAAATAAGGCGCAAACTTCTTTGCACGCGGTTTGCAGATCAAACAGGTAACAAATGATGCGTTCAGGCTAAAGTGTGCGAAATTCGACATAATCCAAGCAATTTAACACTATACTGACCATTGGCCGCGTGCGCCGCCATCATCCGGATTGTTTTTTTCACGCCAAACAAAAAAAATAATCCGCCACCGGCGGAACAAGGAGCTATTAAAATGTTATATATATTACTTCAGGTAATCCTTCGTATCGCGCTCAAAATCTCTGACCGCTTAAACGATCAAGAAATCGACATGATCGCCGACATCAAGGACGCTTTAAAAACCTATCGCAAGAATAGAAAAAACGCGAAAAATAATCCTGAATTAAGCTAAATTCAGACGACTTATTTCTCGCGTTGCATACCGGTTGCATATCAAAGAAGTAAGGCTTCTGCGGCAAAATGCCGCAGAAGCCTGTATTTGTCTTGGTGATCCACGATGGGCTCGAACCATCGACACCCTGATTAAAAGTCAGGTGCTCTACCGACTGAGCTAGTGGATCAAAAATTAGAAACTGGCGCCCATTGAGAAGTAGAAATGTACGCCGCCAAAGGCGTCGGCATCAGCAGAAGAATATGGCAAGCCCCAATCAAACCGTAATGGACCGATTGGTGTAACTACACGGAATCCAATCCCATAGTCAGCGCGCCAATCACCACTGTCGATCCCCGCAACCGGGCCATAAGCCGGGTTATAAGTTCGTGACTGTGCCCAAGTCTGTCCAACATCAGTAAACAAAACCGCCTGAATCTTTTCGATAACCGGAATACGGTATTCCAACGTACCATAGACCATTGCCGATCCGGTAAATTGACCGCTGTTGTAACCGCGCAGGTTGTCCGGACCACCAAGGTAATAACCGCCAACTTCCGGTACATCACCAAAACCAACACCGCCGGATGCCTTAAAGGCTATCGTCTGGTCCCAAAGGGTTTTCATATAGGTACGATACTCTCCGTTTAATTTCTGATAGGTAAAATTGCCGCCTAGAATTAAACCGGTTGATTCCAAGGACACCGATTGATATTGTCCCGACGTAGCCGCAAATACATTGTCCCGACTGTCATATACTCGCGACAGCATGACACTGTTCAAAGTACCAAAGTTTTTATTGATAAAACCATAGTACGGATTGGGAAGATTATACGATCCAGCACCTGTGCCTACAGTAATCGTCGGCTGTTGATAATCGATCGGGCCATAAGGATTACCTTCATAGGAAAAATTCCGAGTCTTGAGCGTGGCATACCACCGCTCATATTCACCAAATTGCTGACCCAATGTTACGTAGCTGCCTATTTCACGGGTATTATAGGAAGAGCGCGCCTGACTGTATAAATTTGTGTTTGACCAAGGATAAGCTTGTGGTGAAGGTGCCGGAGGCGAAGGACTCCAGCCTCCCACTGGCGGAGTATTCGGATTTACTAAACCATAATCAGTGTTCGATGACCAATTGTCATAGATACTAACTGACAGCGATGTCCCAGATTCGGTCAGATACGGACGGGTAAACGTTATGCTTTTATTATTCATTCCGCCGCCGCCAAGCGCGTATTGCAAGTTAATAGCATCACCGGTACCAAATAAATTGGTATCGCCAACACCTAACGTACCAAAAAAACCACCATTATTCGATCCGGTTGCATAGCCGCCACCAATATTAAACTGCCCGGTACGGCCTTCTTTTACTTTTATATCCACATCAATTTGATTCGGCAATCGTCCCGGGGGGAAAGTAAAGCTGACATCACTAAAGAAGCCAAGATTATTCAAACGCTGATAACTGCGCACATAATCATTCTTGTTAAACGGTTTTCCAGCTTTAATCCGCAATTCACGGGTTATTACATATTCTGAAGTTTTGTCGTTACCGGACACTACAATGCTTTCAACGATTCCTTCGGTTAAAGTAATCGTAATCGTGCCATCCATAGCAACATCGACATCACTGGCCTTTGCCAACACGTAACCATCCTCGGCGTATTTCTTCAAAACCGCCTGAATTCCTTGTTGCAAAGCCCGGTTGTTTAATATCTGTCCCACAGGAGTATCCAGTAATGGTATCAATTGTTCAGGTTTGTAGATTGTATCGCCTTTAAATACAATTGATTTTACGATGACGTTTGGCATAACATCATAAATCACTGAAACGCCGCCGGGGTTTTCCACATAACGCGGAGAAACCCGATAGAAATAGCCGCATTGTGTAAGCATTTCTACATCTTTATCAACAATATCTCCACTGAGCAACATTCCGGTTTGTAACCGCAACAACGGCATCAGCGGTTGGGAAATATCACTAGTCGTCCCGACTATTCCAACATCCGTTACCATTTTTCCGTCGTATTGAGTTGCCAGCGCTACTGTTGGCAATAACATTGTTAATATTAGTAGCAATGCGAGCATCGTCAAATATTTCTTACTGCTAAACATTTTTCTCCTTAGAACGTCCATATCTTGTTCAAAATTATGCTATTATTTTGCTGACTATCTATTGACCCAGTTAAATATAATTTTTGCCATAAATCGTATTGAACTTGAAACTGGTAGTAATTATAGCCTATTCCTATCATTGACTTCAACAATAACTTATCAAAAAGATATTTCCCAACCTCCAGCTGATAAATTTCTTGGTTGGAAACGTTATTTTGATTGTTATTGCTGCCGATATTGGCAGACAATACCGCACGATTCAGACTAAAGTAGTCTAAACCAAGATTCGTTCGAACCGATGAACCAACACTGCCAAAAACTGCTGACTGCGCGAAGCGCAAACCGGTATTGATCGCTTGATTGGCAAAGGCTTGACTTAGTTGGGCATTGCCATTGCTTTGCGGCGCCTGGCCGGTCGTCAAAAGATAGCCTATATCACTTCCTGATAAACCGCCATCCGATGACAACTTAATGATCGGGTTGTCGGCAGTCCCTTGCACGGTCAGATAAATAGTGTAAATTTTCGGCGGCACAGTTCCGGGATTTATCGGATCCGGACAACTGACTGATGCTTTTGCCTGAATATTAACATTCGGAATATTCGAACCGCTACGATTAAAATCAACTTCGCCTTGTTCGATGTTAAATTCATTATTCATGTAAGTAATTTGACCACTCACAGTAGTAATCTGCCCTTGGTTATCAGGCAATATTGTTGAACCGCCGAAATGGACTTTGCCTGTTACAATTAAATCGAAGAAAAACGGATTATACACCCGCAATTTTGGACCAAGGTCGACAGTAACGTCCAAATCAATGTCGGGAATAACAAATCCAATATCGTTTGAAGTAGTTCCGATAAGTGAATTTAATTTCACTTCAACAATATCGCCTTTTTTGAAATATAAATTCCCTGATAACTTCGCTTTCCCTTTTTGATCATTTAAATTTAATGTAAGCGCTATTGGAAATGAATATTGTTTAGTGTTGATATCCACATTTTTTGACACTGCTGAAAATCCATAATTCACCAATTTCCAGCCCAACAACATTCCCGTTCCGGAAATATCTACCGTTCCGTTATTAATCTCTCCATGTGTTTTGTTAATATTTACGCTATTATTCTGTACAACAATGTCAATGTTAACATTGTTAATTTTTTCTTTGAGTGCCGCCAATTGCAACGTACCATTTTTCACTGAAAAATTCCCGTTTAACAACGGAGTCTGTAGTGTCCCGCCGATAACCACATTTGCGCCTATTAGTCCATCTGCATAAATAATTTTATCGCTAAACAGCAACGGTAATAGCTTCATGTCAGTTTCTTCAAGAGTGAATTTCAAGTTCATCTGCGCGTTGGAACCGTCAGCAACTGGTTTTAATGACATTGCATCATACGGAACTTCGCCAATTAAAGTCGCCTTATAACCAGCTTTACTTAACAATATTTGATTGACGTTGACCTTATCTTTATCTATTGTTAACAGACCAAATATTTCATCAAGTTGAGTACCTGCATAACTTGGTTTATCTAGTGTTACCGAAAGCGCAACAGCAGGGTTTTTATAAGTCCCGGTAATCTGTGCAGTTGCTGATAAGTTCCCCGTCAACGGCAACTCCTTGCTCGACCATTTTGCCAGTAAAGAAGCGTCGATATTGCGCGCACCTACTTCCATCGCTAACGGTCCGTCAATTTCGCCAACACCTTTTCCGGCAAAGATACTGTCACCCCGCTTGGCAAATAACTTGCTGATTGTCAGAGTTTTATTTGAAAAATAGCATTCAGCGACAAAATCGTCCAAACCAAAACCATAACTCGTTATCGTCGGTGCTTGCGCTGAAATTTTCACCGTTGGATTTTCAACAGTTCCACTGAATTCGCTTTGCAGGGACAAGGCACCATTCAATCTGTTCTCGTCTTTTAGACCAGCGGTCGCCATAAGGTCACTAATATCCATATCTTTTAACGAAAGGCTACCGGCAAAAACCAAATTATCTAATCTAATGCTGCCTTCAAATTTTGCCAAACCAAATTTATGACGTAACTCAGCTTGTCCAATATCTAGTACATCTTTGCTAAGCGAAAGCTCTGCCCAAATGCCAGTGAATGCTTCTTTATTGTATGATATTTCCGGTGCTGTCACTTTACCAAACAACATTGGCTCATCGATAGTTCCTTTAAGAAACATTTTCGCCGAAACTGTTCCTATCAAATTATTCTCGCCAATATTTTGTGGTAGTTTTTCCAAATCGATGCCGTTAGCTTTAATTAAAAAATCCATGTCACTATAATTTTGCCAAGTCCCTTCTGCTGTAACTTCCGCACCCAATGCTTGCAGTTTTAGCGAGCGCAATACTAACCCGCCTTTGGTCAACTCAAGTTTTCCAACGATACTGTTGGCAAGATAGCGTCCGTACACTATGCTTCCGGTTGACAGCTCAGTTGCCAATAACGGTTCACTGAGTGAACCACCCAGTTCAAAATTGCCATTAACTGCACCTAAAACTTTGACTTGGGGTGATATCGAGCGAACGATATCCTGAATTAAAACATTCGAAAAATCACCACTCAGCTTAAGCGCATAATCATCCAAGTTGATTGTTCCGGACGCTTGGGCGTAACCATCTCCTGCATCGCGGGCTTCGATTTTTTCGACTTTTAATTCACGCCCAACTAATTCTAATTTTGCCAATATACTCTTATAATTTTGCGCGATGATTTTACCATTAACCGCTCCAATCTCAATATTGATATCCGGTTGCACAATTGTTCCATTTATATCCATTGATGCATCACACGTACCGCTCAATTGTTTTTGACCAAATAAAGCAGCGAGTTTCGAACCATCGACTCCAATTGTCCGCACTTTTATTGCCAGTTCTTGCCCAATTTTGCCATAGGCGCTAAATTGGCCGCCATAAGCGCTACCGTTTAAATAGTCGATCGTAATTTTTTTGTTATCGTAAGAAAAACCGCTTACAGCACTATCGCAAACATATTTATCATAGTGAATATCTTGAGCGGCAACATTTCCCGTAATGCTCTTAACATAATCTGTTTTATCTCCGCACATACTCAACGAAAATGACGCACGCGCGCTATTGTTGTATTTTGCCACAAACGGAAGCTGGCTGACATTAACATTACTTCCGGCAGCTTTCAAGTTATAGGAAAATTTATCAATATCAAAGTCTCCGGAAAACCGCACCCCACCGCCATAGGCTGAAACCAAACCGTCCGATACCACAATAGTCCTGCCATTAATTATTGCGGCTTTGGCTTGTATTTTTTGCGCATTATAGCCAAAAGCTGAGACGTTATTTGCCTCAATACTGGCTTCAACATTGAGCGCAGCCAGTTTCCCGCGGGTAACCGCAACAACATCAACTTGACAATCAACCGGCATAAAACCCGGTAAAAACCGATTAACCACCGAAGTATGCAAACCTTTACCGACAACTACGACGTTAAGTTCAAAATCACGAAAATCTTTTGGCGCAAAATTAAAATCGCCGGTGATGTTTACCGTATCACCAAATGCCGAAGCCCGGCCATTGAGTATCGACACCTTCTTTTCATTGACTTCCAAACGACCAAACGCATTCCGTACGGGAACACCGAAAATATCCGCACCGGCATCGATACAATCACCAAGGATAGAAAATTTCACTTCCTGCCCTTTGGCGATCGTAACATACACATCGAGATTATTTGCATAACCGCTAAGCAACTTTACTTCAACCTCGGGAATATCTTTCCAAATAAATAAAAAGCTGCCATCACGCAAATTAATTCTATTCGTGTGAATAGATAAGGCCAATTTATCTTTTGCTAAATCATAATAACCGCTCCCCGTAACTTTAGTTCCCAAAGCTTTATTAATATTAGCTTTAAAACGAACCATATCATTTTCAGATAAATCCAATATACCGGTTACTTCACTGACCATGTTCTGAGCGCCACTGGCGAATTTAGCCGAAACCGTTGCATTGACAATACGGATTTCCGGTTTAAATTTTAGCGGTTCTATTTTTGGTGATTTCGGCAGTCCTTCGCCAATTTCTTCAACATTCCAGGTGTTTTTTGTGCGTTCAACCAAAAACGCCTGTACATCATACACCGTAATCGAACTGATAAAATTATCCGGCGCTAATCCGGAAAATATCCCAAATGGCGAAAACCTCACTTCGGTTTTTGGCACGCGCGCTATTGGCTGTCCAAATTTGTCAAAAAGCGTAACCTCGTCAATCTCAATAGTACGAAAATCAACAATACGCGCGTTACCAATTACAACTTTGTTGCCTAATGCCCCGGTTATAGCTTTTGACAACACCATATCCAATCCGAGCGTAGTCATATGACGGGTGAGCAAAAACGCCAGTAAGCCAATGATTAACAGTAACGCAAATAATATTGCAAATACAATTTTATACCAGCGCATTTCACTCACCTCCTTATTAGCTTTTATAATAAATCAACTAATCTTCACAGCGAAAAAAGCAAAATAGAAATAACTCTATTTTGCTTTTCTCCCCCACAGCTAGAAATTATTGAACCGGAACGCCGGTTGCCAAGGCCAAAGAAGCTGTATCCTTGTTGAAAGAATATAACGAATTCCAGTACTGTGATTGCGCATTAGCCAAATCACTTTGCGCGGTCATAACGTTTAAGTTAGTCGTTACGCCGGATGCATATTGTACTACATTGATCTTGTAGTTTTCGGTAGCGTAATCCAAATAAGCCTTATTGGCAGCAATTAATTTTAAGTCGGTACCAATTTGGTCAATAGCTTGATTTACTTGAAGAATTACTTGCAAACGTGATAACTCAGAGGCCTGTTGGTCTTGAGCTATTTGCGCCGTCGCGGCTTTTACCTGATTCTTAACTAAAAAACCGTCAAAAACATTGTACTGTAAATTTGCGCTAACAGCCACTTGATTTGAGTTCGAATTGTATGTATTGTAATCATAATTAGTACTCTTGAAAGGACTAGACGCGTCATTGGTCAAAGAGTTGGAATATGTAGCTCCTAACGCAATCGTCGGATAATAACCGGCTTCACTTACCTTCAACGCATATTCGTCGCCTTGAATTGCAATTTTTGATGCGAGATAATCCGGACGGTTTTTTAACGCATAGTCTACAAGCGCTGCTTTATCTAGGCTGTCCTGCTTGATATTTAAATCTTCTGCCAGAACAATATCCGTGCCCAAAGAAATATTCATTGTCGTCTTCAAAGCCAATATTGCTATTGCATAGGAATTCTGCGCGGTAATTAACTGCGTCATCGCTTTCGCCAGATCTGATTGTGTTTGCAACACGTCTGATTTTGCGACCACACCGGCATTATATTGCGCATTAACCACGCGCAAATGTTCATTCTGCGTATCAACATTGCTTTGCGCCACGACCACTTGGTTTTTCCAATTTACAGCTGTGTAGTAAGCTGATGACGCATTATATTTTAATTGCTGTCTGGTCAACTGCACTTGTTGATCAAGTCCGTCTAATGCGGCTTTCGCCTGTTTGATTCCATAAGTAATTGCGCCACCGGTAAACAGCGGATACTGCACGGCCACATTCAATCCGTTAGTGATACCGGAATCTCCGCTGATTGTATAATTGCCACTCGGATAACCCGTACCTGCTTTCAGACCATAATATGTTGCTGATTGATAACCCCACGGATCAAAACTGTCCGACAAAGTGACTGTCGGCCAATTGCTGGCTTCAGCCTGCCCTACTTGCGCAGATACTTGGTCGCGTTTTGCCAGCACTTGCTGCAATTGCGGATTGTTTTGTAGTGTTAACGTCACCGCCTGTTGCACGGTAAGGTTTAAAGTGTCAGCCGCTGAAACTGTTACTGTTATTAGCATCAACGTAACTAAAAGTAAAATAATAGTTTTTTTCATATTTCCTCCACTACTAAAATTTTGCGCCTATTCCTAGATAAATATCTTTTGGCGATTGATTGATTCGGTAATTTTGTAATACCGCGTATATATTATCAGTCAAAGCAACATCGATGCGCGCTTTGATGCTGAGATCATTCGGATTATATAAATCCAAAGACAGTTTCCAAAGATTTTCATTGAAGTTCATATCTACGCCGATACCCGGTTGACTGTCAACCAATCCTACACGATAGGAACGTCCATCCGTACTATGTATACCATATTGCAAATTCAGACCACCAGCATTTGTTGTACTATTCGTACTAGTAGTTCCGCCAATGTTGTCAAAGCCTAGCAAGCCAAACGATGTTTTATTTATATCCATAGTGGCCCACGCGCTGGTCTGAATACTACCGTTAAAAGCCCCAGCCATCATCTCACCACCACCATGAAACTCAAGTTTATTGTTTTTCAACAAATCCACAGAAGTATCCGACAACACTCGGGCATTTTTCGCAGTCTGCTTGATGTCTTCAGCTGTTTGCGGATCGGTGAGTGTTGGCTCCAAAGCCGTCAAAATTTTATCCAAACGTGCAGTTGAATCCTTTACGTTTGCAATAGTATCCCGCATGTCTGTTGCAGCAATATCATCTTTGTTAAACACCGTTATAAAGCGATTTGCTTTTTGTGAAAAATCATTCAATGTTTGTGACATTTGCCGCAAATTTAACATCATTATCTCGATATTCGCATGGTTGGCGACAAGTATTTTGTTAGTATTGGCAGTTAACAGTTTAACATTATCCGCAGTTTCACCGGCACTACTAATAATTCTCCTGTAACTTGCTTGCTGCTCAGGACCAAGCAGTGATGTATTTACCGCCTTCACCATTTGCTGCACTCCGGCCATGATTTCAGCCGCTGATTCCAGCATTGCCGCCATCTGTGACGGTTTTCCTATTAGATAAGCACCCGGCTGAATAAACTTACCATTTGGTTTCTGCGGAGCAGAGATATCAATGTATTTATCACCAAGCACCCCTGATGTGGCAATCGTTATCGACGAACCCTCAGGTATTTGATATTGTTCTTTAATGAACAACCCTACTTCAACAATATCCTGAGTAAGTTTAATTGTTGTAACACGACCAATTGTTACACCGGCAAAGTGAATCGAGGCTCCGGAATACAAACCTGAAACATCTCGATATGTAGCAGTAAATTCATAACCTTTATCACTGGATTTGAAGGCGCCAAGGAAAGACGCCATTACAATAAACAAAGCCACGCCGACGATAAATACCAAGCCGACTTTGGCTTCTTTGCTATACCCCATCGTCATCCTCCTTGATATCCGGCAAGTAATCTAAACCATTAATAAACTGCTGCACCAGTGGAATCTTCGAATTCTGGATTTCCTGCGGTGTCCCGATTTGCAGCAAATCGCCCTGATATAAAAACGCAATTTTGTCAGCAATCCGATAAGCGCTATGCATATCATGAGTGACAACAACTGAAGTCGTGCCAAGTTCTTTTTGAATCGACGAAATAAGTCGGTCGATTCCGGCAGTAGTCACCGGATCAAGTCCGGATGTCGGCTCATCATAAAGAATGATTTTAGGATTAGCAGCTATTCCCCGGGCAATACCAACACGTTTTTTCATACCACCGGAAAGCTCTCCGGTCATCATATTAACGGTATGTCCAAGTCCTACCAAATCAAGCATCCGCTGCACTGTCGCTTTGATTTTCGGTTCAGGCTCATGATCGCGACGCAGTGTAAACGCAACATTCTCACCGACACTTAAAAAATCAAATAATGCCGAATATTGAAATATCATCGTCATTTTTCTGCGTATCTGATTTAACTTTTTTTCACTGGCGCCGATTATTGCATCCCCCTCGACCAATACCTCGCCACGAGTTGGTTTAAGCAGTCCGACAATAATCCGGATTATTGTCGTTTTCCCGGAGCCACTGCCGCCAATAAGCGCCCAAGTCTCACCCTTTTTAATATGAATGTTGATGTTTTTCAAAACCTGTCTGGTTCCAAAAGTCATATTGATATCAGTTAGTTTAATCATTTAGCCTCGCAAACCGGAATTTAGGTGAAAATCAGTAACGACAGAAAATAATTGCTGAAAAACAGCATCAACATCGCCGTTACTACCGAGCTGGTTGTTGATTGACCGACGCCTTTTTCACCAGGCTCAGTCGCCATTCCCTTGTAACAGCCAACCACTCCGATTATTGCCCCAAAAAATACAGATTTTATCAATCCGCCAAACATATCATGCGGAGTGCAAAACATTTTGATTGAATTAATAAAACTTGCACCATCAATATTTGCCGCAGTAGCAGCTATATATCCACCGGCTACACCAACAATGTCAGCATAAACGACCAGCACCGGCATCATAAGAATACAAGCCAACACCCGCGGTACGACCAAATAGCGAATCGGATTAGTCGCCATAACTTGCAACGCATCAATTTGCTCGGTTACCTTCATCGTACCAATTTCAGCCGTCAATGCCGCACCAACCCGTCCGGCACAAACCACTGCTGTTAATACCGGCGAGAGTTCGCGCGACATGGCAATTGCAACCATGCCTCCGGCAGACGCCTGAGCGCCGAATTTTATCAATTCACTTGCCGACTGAAGCGTCATTACTGCGCCAGTCGACAAACAAGTGAGCGTAACGATCGGCAACGAATCCACACCTAAATGCGCCATCTGTTGAAATAGGTGACGAATATTCGGAGCTCTTAACATCCAACGAAAAGTATCAAGAACAAATATCAGAAATTTTCCCAATCCTTCAAAACTGCCGATAATACTTTTACCGATTAAGCTACAAAGTCTTTCAAACATTTATCACCCGTTCTAGTAAACTATTTTGCTTTTGGCAAAACATTCACTACCACTTGAGTATCTCCGATTATTATATATTCAGTCTTTACTTTGAATTTTATTTGTTCGTGCGATTGCTTTTTTTCTTTATTCGCCTCAACGACTTTATCAGCTGTCGAACTAGCAGAGAAATTCATCGAAGGCATGGAGCTAGTTGTTGACAACGTTAGTAAGTCAACCATTTTTGCACTATTATCCGTTGGATTAGCAGTCGAATTAGTGCTTCTTTGTTTCATCATTTCCGACGGAAAATCCAACCGTTCTATAACAATTTCATTATTGCAATCAGTCTCAAGCATTTCTTTTAGCGCTTCTTCAAAAGAGGTATCTTTTATGCGGGTTAACTTCAACACCTGCAGTAAATCGGCGTTTGCTAATTGTTGCTGTTGATTAATCATTTCCGCCAGCGTTTGTTGTGAACCGCCGCGCACTTCGAGCATCATTTCGCCGGCCTGCTGATCCTTTGGAATGGTATACGCTATGATCTGCTTAACCACTTCGCCACGATAAGGCCGCGTGGTAACTTCAATATTAATTTTATCGCCAGCACAGACATCAATTTTATCGGCTTTTGCTTCAATAATCGACGATAATAGTTTTTCTTCCGTCACTTCAACATCAACATCAATTTCGAGAATTTCGACTGGATTAAAGCGATTGGCTGTCAATTCCGCCAAAAGTTCACGTAATTCACCGATGCAATCTGCAGAAATACTCTTGTCGCTATAAAACATATTACTACGTTTTATTTCCATACCCGGCATATAGCGCGCGGTTATTTCATAAGTAACTTTTGCTGTACCTTGTCCAACTCTGTCAATAGTCTTATCTATAAAGCTCACCACTGACTGCGATTGTAATTCAGGAGTCAGTGTTTCATCAATAACAGATTGCGCATAGTATTGTTTTTTTCGCTTGCTGGTCTTATCTTCAATTGTCACGGTTAACGGAACAACGCCGGGGAAGCTACCGATTTTTCCGCCAATTCCCGCCCCGCGGTCTTGATTAATAATTCCTACCGGCTCTCCGGCCACTCCCATTTTGAATGCGCTTTGCAAACTATTTACCACCTGGAAAATATATCCATTAGTCATAATATAGTCAACCGCACCTTTTTGCAAAAACGGATGACCAAAAGCTAATACTTTATCACCATCAACGTAAGTTACAGTTCCGATAGCGCCCATCGTGGTATCACCGCGCACCAACTCGGCTCCGATTGTACCACCTGGTAATAATGGCCCCAGCACTACACCTGAAGGAAGATCAGATGCATAATAATTCACAATGTCATAATTTTTCAAGCGCGCTTGCAGTATTTTTATTGATTGATCACTAAAACCACCGGCAAAAAGCTTGAGTTTAGGATTAACAACTATAGTATTTTCATTCGCTGCTGTGTCATCTCTTAACTGCGCGTGGACCCTGGCGATAATATCTTCAATATTTTTGCTGAAAGCTTCATCACTGATTATCGGTTGCTCAGGTGTTTTTACTGACGGACGGACAGTATTTGGAAAATCAAATATTTTTAACATATCGCCAATATAAGTGACCATACCAATTTTATGATCAGCAAATCCCCATCCATAGGCAACTGCACCAACTAGCTTTCCGTTAATATATACTGGGCTACCACTCATTCCTTCTGCAATCCCGCCGGTTTTATCGATCAGCGTTCCGGATGTGCGCACCAAAACAAGGTCTCCGCTCGGGCCTTTGCCCTTTAGTACACCTAGTACCTCGACGTCAAATTCATCAATACGCGACCCGTCGACCACAGTTTTAGCAATACCATGCATACCAATTTGGATTTGGTCTATTGGCATAATATCCACGGCGGCAGCAGCCAGGCCACAACATAACACAACAGCAACTGCTATTACTGCGATTAATATTTTTTTCAAGTTAATTTCCTCCGACCTATTGCGCTTCGATTCGCACCACAATCTGTCCAACGTTGATATTAGCTCCGGCCTTGACTAGTACCTCTTTGACCGTTCCTTTAACGTTGGCACGCGCTGCCGGCGCCGGTCCGGCAATTGTATCCACCATAACAATTACATCGCCTTGCTTAACACTTTGACCTGGCACGGCCAATCCTTGCGCTAATACTGTTCCGGTTAAAACACTGGTATGATCGACGATCTGTCCGGCAAATATTATTCCAGGTATAGCCAACACTATCAGCATCAGTAAAAAAACATTTCTTAAACGCTTCATTTCATCTCCAATAATCAATATATTATTTTCTAACTACAGCAATTGCACTGGCAATCGACCGTTCGCGACCATCTGAAGGTTGTGATAAAACACGGCCATGCACGAGAATCGCGCTTGAACCGCCACCGTCAAGATTCATCGCTTTTTGTGCCGAATATTTCAACAAAAACTCCGCAAGCTCACTTAATGTCATACCAATACTATGCGCTTGCCTGCCATCGACCACCACCAGGAGAATATGCTTGTCTATAGTTTCAGCAATCGCCGTTCGCGGCGCCCGTCCAATGGCAATATCCGATAAAACTTTCTCTTGTTTTGTTGTAATCGCAATTTTACCATTTTTAATCAACTGCGGGCCGGCTCCAATCGCGTCGTAACAATTATCGATTTTACCGCCTAACGTTTGCGAAATTTTTACAATATCACCAAGCTTGAGGCCACTGAGCTTTTCCTTCGCAACACCAATTGCGGACAATACTACTCCACGATCAGGAATTTCAGAATTACCTTGTGTTATTGCTACAACGATATTATCAACAATTGAATATTCGCAACCAAAATCGTTTGTCAGTGTACGTTCACCAAACGCCTTGTTATAAAGCACCAGCGAATCTTTATAACGGATACGATTAATGTAATCAATTGTAACCATGGTTTCGTCTGGTAAAAACACCTTACCCTGATATTTGTTAATGTCAATCTGTAATTCACCGGTTTCTAAAAATCCAGCGATGGCGCGGGATAACTTATCACTGCTTACTATCTCACCATCGATTTTTAACGCACCGATAATTTCGCCGTCCGGCGCAAAATAACTGCCATTAACGGCCGCTAAAATATCCACTCGATTGGCAAATTTGCTAAGCTTGGTACGTCCCATTACCTTTCCGTCAAGTAGCGCCCGCAACCGATAATCCGATTCAGGATCTACGTCCAAAACATAGGCACGCACCTTCCCTGAAAACGTCACATAATTAACTACTTTGAATAGTACTCCATCGGTCAGCTTATGCTCCACACAACTATATTGCGGATCAAGCAACGAAATCACTACCCTTTTTGGGTTCGTCATCGTCTTTGCATTATAGATAAATTTTTTTTTCAGTTGCACTATCAGCGTACTGCCTACACCGGCAATATTCGTAAGTTTAGCGTCATTAATAAGTTTGCTTTGATAATTAACTTCAGTAGTCCAGGTATATTCTGGATTATTGGCAATTTTAACAACAAGTTGATCATCTAAGTCATTTTTCTCAATAGAGTAGTTTTTCACATTATTGAGATATATAACAATTTCTTCGTTGGCCTTGCTATTTATTTCGATATTTTGAACCGAAACAGCGCCAACAAGTGTTTCAGAACAGAAAAAAACTGTCAACAACAAGGAAACAACAAAACTGTACCGGAAAATATTTTTATCTGACATTGACCTTTTTCATCATAACCAATCCATCAGGGATTTTATCTAAATTCATAAGCGCCCGACCGGTTCCCAATGCCACGCAATCCAACGGGTTTTCTGCTAAATAGGTGCTAATACCGGTTTCGCGCTCAATAAGTTTATCCAAACCGCGCAATAATGAACCGCCACCGGTCAAAACAATACCGCGGTCATAAATATCCGCAGCCAGCTCTGGTGGAGTCTTTTCCAAAACGGCTCTCACCCCATGCACCAAACTCTCCAAACATTCAGCGAAGGCTTGTACTGTCTTATCTGACGAAATCATCCGGGTTTGCGGCAATCCGCTCATCAAATCAATTCCACGAACCTCTTTTTCTTCAAGATATTCGCCAGCAATTGCACAGCCTATTTCTTTTTTGATTTCCTCAGCTGTTCGTTCACCAATCATCAGATTATATTCTTTACGAATAAAACGTAAAAGTGCTTCGTCAAATTTGTCGCCACCAGCAGTACTTAGTGATTCACCAACAACCATACTGCCGAGACTGAGAACAGCAACATCAGCAGTGCCGCCGCCAATATCTATTACCATTGAGCCGCAAGGATCAGCGATCGTAACTCCGGCACCAATCGCTGCCGCAATAGGCTCTTCAATCAAATACGCCTTACGGGCTCCAGCTTGCAATGTTGCTTCAATAACTGCACGTTGTTGAACTTGATTTACACCAGCAGGGACGCAAACCATGACGCGTGGTCGAAAAAACCAACTTCGGCCGGCAACTTTACCAATAAAATATTTCATCATTTCCGCAGTCATATCATAATTAGCAATAACCCCGTCTTTAAGGGGACGAATTGCCATAATGTTTCCCGGCGTACGACCAAGCATCTGTCTTGCTTCTTCGCCAACTGCCAAAATACTGTTGTTGTCGTCACGGTCAATTGCAACCACAGAAGGCTCGCGCAATACAATGCCTTTACCTTTTACAAACACAATTACATTCGCTGTACCTAAGTCTATACCAATATCTACTGATAAACCAAACATTTAATTCCTCCAATATTTATGATTAACCATGACATTATACACAATTTTCCGTTAAAAACAAAGTCTGAAATCAACTAAGCAATTTTCTACAATCATTGATTAACATTCTTGCCAACAGAATTATTATTGACACTATTAGTAGATCTTGCTGGTAATTTTGGTGTCATTTTTTTTGGTGCAGCCGTGGAAGTATCGCTTGCTCTTTTGGGTTTTGTTGAAATAATATTAGATGAAGACGGTGCGACCAACTGATTACCGGTTTTCGATTCTTCAATTAACGTTTTCGCCTCATCTGTAGGCGCCTCAACAGACGTTCGAGATTCATCAGGTATAGATGCTGTATATTTTTCGGCTAATTGATTGGCTTCTTCCATGTAAGTGGCATCCGGAACTATTCCTTCAACCTTTGCCACCATTTCGCGTGTTTTTACTATATCCGGTATCCAATAACTTATGCCATCAATATATAACGGCCCCCCCGGCACCATCTGCGCAACAACGCCGTTATTCTTAACGTCCGGCAATATAGCAATCAGTGATAGCATTAGCGACAACGGCATATCAGTGTTCAACTCACCATAAACATCTTTAACCACGCCTGGGAGGTTGATTATCCCAACCGGAGTTGCTACCTGATTTAGCAGTGCATTTACAAAAACACTTTGACGCTGTACCCTGCCAATATCACCTAAATAATCACGATAACGAACATATTCAATTGCTTTTTTTCCATTAAGTTTCTGCGTTCCCGGCTGAAAATCAATAATCAACCCACCATCATCGTCCCACGGATCTTCATAATGCATTGGCGCTTCAATATCAATTGTCAATCCGCCGATTTTGTCAATAGCATCAGCAAAGGCCTTAAACCGTAAATCCACCCAATAATCAACTTTTATTCCCAGAAATTCTTCGACTGTTCGTTTGGTAACTTCAGGACCGCCATAGGCGTTAGTGGCATTAATTTTGTCCCAATCATCTGGCGGTTGTAAGTCGGAAATAAACACCCGCGTATCACGCGGAATGGATATCTGATAAACTTTTTTAGCTACAGGATCAATAGTAATCAGCATTAATGTATCAGCGCGACCAACGTCGTTATTCCGCGCGTCTATTCCGGCAACAATGATGTTTATCCGATTACTACCGAGAAACGGCGACAGAACAATACTTTTCAAAGAGTGTTCAGTAAAAAATAAAAATGAAATCAACGTTACGAAAATGAACAGACAAGTAAAAAATACAGCCTTGATTAATTTGCGTTTTCGTCGACGTCGCTCATTCTCTAACTTGATTTTCATATGTGTCTTATTTATTTCATCCATCGCTACCTCATATAGCTATTGATTATAGCATTAATTATCTGTCGCTACAAACGTATAACTCAATTCATAGAATCTGCTTGTTTGAGTAATCTCAACTCAATACAATCAGTTCCCGTTGCCGGTTTATGGTGAGATAAAACTATTTTAACACTCTCGGCACTACAATTAATCTTCGTTAACTCCGAAGCGCTACGTTCGGAATGTTGATAGTACACTTCTATCAAACGATATATCCGGCTAAACCATCTCAGTTCACTCAAAAAATTAAGTAATAAAAAAAACTCATATCCAAAAACCTTATCAAATATTACAGTAAACGATTTTCCGGTAATACCTAAATCACCATTTTTTCGCCCACAATCGTGCAACAGCGCCACCTTTATCAAAAGTCCCATATCAACGTTCAACCCGGTTGCAAGCGCTTCCGCGGTATGAGCTACATTAATACAGTGTTTTTGATCAATGATACTCATATTGAAAAACAGCACACATTCATTATCGTTCAGCCAAGCTTTTACAAATTTCAAATCATCACTAACTATTTTCGCCGTGAATGCCCGAAAAAACTGTTTTAATCGATTGGTCATAGTTCCCTCATGTTCAAATCTTGGCACACAGATTGGTCAACCATACATGTCCGTTCTGCGGCAGCAATTGCGCGCCTGGCAACCACATCAAGCGGCGCACCTCGCAGAATGGATAGCAGCGCCATGGCAAACATCGCATCACCAGCACCATTTTCACTTATTACCGATATTTCTCCAGCCGGATAATAATATTCAGTTTCTTTGTTGACAAATATACTTCCTTGCGCTCCTAGCGATACTATAACATTGTGCGCACCCATTGCAACCAATTGTTTGGCAGCGACTTCAATCTCAGATTTGCTACTATAAACTTCTCCAAACATACTCTGCAATTCAAATTGGTTTAATTTCACCAGCAAACACCCGGGAATTGCATTGAGAATACGATTGGCTTTTGGTGCCGAAACAGCTTCAAGAGCGTATTCTACATTGTTACTCACACACCATGAACATAAATGACTTAATTGTTTTGGCAATAGATTTGCATCAAGCGCTACACAATCCGGTTTCACCCGCTCAATCTCGGCTACTAACACTTCCGGAGCAATTTTTTCTAATTCGGCAATTTCATAAAATGCCCTGTGTACCTGACCATGATTATCTAATTCTGCACAAAAAATGTTAAGTCGTTCACCGGAAATATTTCGAACCGTTAAATTATTTTTTTTGCTGTCGCATTCGAGAACAACTCCGGCAGTAGAACCGTTGTACGAAGTTAAAAAAACCACGTCAGCGCCGAGATTTTTCAAATTCAACGCCACATTTCGCCCCACTCCGCCGGGAATGATATCAATCATTGCCGACCGGCAGAGCGCGTTTTCGATACCAACGTTTTTTATTATTATATCCAGTGTGTAATCACCAATAACAACGATTTTTTTCACCGTTGCTATCTCCTACCGCAAAGATAGTTGTCAGCCATATCCGCCATATGCAGCAAAACGGCTAACGGATAAGCCGCAAAAGCCGCCGATATCGACTTCCCCCCCACATAACCCTGGGCCGATTCATCCCAGCCACCCATATGCCAACGAATAGCCATTGTCTCTTCAATACTTAAATCAATATACTTCATCAACATAATCACTGATTTTTCACCATGTCCGAGTGGCAATTTATCTTCAAAGGCGTAACTGTCAACGCTTTTCCAGACACCGTCTTCTTTGACGTTGCGTTTTGTTTTGACGTAAAAATTCGTTTTGCAAAGATCGTGAAACAACGCTGTAATGATCTGACTTTCAAGCGGAATATCGATTTCAAAACTTTTACAAAGTTTGTTCAGATTAGCATATGTCGACAATGAGTGTTCTAACAAACCACCTTCATAAGCGCCGTGATAATTTATACTGGCTGGTGCATTAAAATAATCTGTCGTTTTCAACCATGTCAAAAACTTGTCAAAGCCTGGTCGTTCAAAGGTTGCACACAATTGTTCAAAACTAGTAGTCAATTTTTCAATTTCGACAGCTTTATCATCAATCGGAAGATGTGAAATATCAGTAAACAAATTAATCTCCTCGGCCCGCTCCACCTTAAGTTGTCTGCCACCGGAATAACTATCGCTCTGAACGAGTCCGGTAAATTGCATTGGTTTATTGTCGTTATCACAAATCTTTTTTGCAGTTTCATCGTCGAAACAAATAAAATTTATCGTCGCGGTTTTATCGGCAACCGTACCACGCGCATAAAAAGAGCCGTTTTTCGTCGTTCCCGATGCTTCCACCCGCACCAACAGTACTGCGTTCAATTTTTTACCAATAACTATTTCATTTAACATACTTCACCTATAATGTTTTCAAATAATCAATTGTGAAATCGTTAGTTATAATGTTTTCGCCATCAATCTTCCAACCACATAGTCGTGCATAATCGCGCAAATATTCGGCAAAAGCCTTCGGCATGACATTCTCGGTCGCGAAATGAGTTGACTCTATAAGCGCAAGTCCCTGCTCCATAGCAGCAACAAAATGATGATTGCTGAATTCTGAGCTTACAAATACATCAGCGCCTTTCATGACCGCTGTATTCAGCAAGAAGGATCCGGCTCCGCCGCACACAGCGACTTTACTAACTATTTTGTCCGAATTACCACAATAGCTGACACGCTCCGCGCCAAGTTGTTTTTTGACTGACTGGGCGAATCTTTTCAAAGTAAGCGGTTGCTTCAAATATCCACTGCGCGCCAAACCAATAGCTTCGCCATCAATTTTTGTCGAAAATATATCATACGCCGCTTCTTCATAAGGATGCACTTTTTTCATTGCCTTTACAACTTTGTTCAGCAAAATTTCCGGCACTATTGTTTCCAGGCGATATTCAGGCACTATACTGATTTCACCAATTTTCCCATAGCTCGGATTGCTCTCGGATAATGGTTTAAAACTACCCTCACCTGTTGCTATAAAAGTGCAGTGGCTGTAATTCCCCGTGTTACCGGCCCCGGCTTCCAAGATAGCGTCGCGCACCACGTCAAGCGCATCAACCGGCACAAACACCACCAGTTTAAATAATTTTTCCGCTCGCTCATCGCCAAGCACTTCAATGTCCGTCAAACCAAATTTATTCGCCAGAATATCGTTTATTCCGCCATTGCAAGCGTCAAAATTGGTATGCACACTATATATTGCAATATTTGCACGAATGATCTTCGCAATTTTACGCCCTTGCGGCAAGTCTTCGCGGATATTTTTCAGTGAGTTAAAAATAAACGGATGATGACAAATTATCAAACCCACGCCATTTTGTATTGCATAATCGACTACCGCATCCGTAACATCCAAAGTAGTTAATATTTTTTCGACACTGGTTGCCGGATTACCAAGGTGCAAACCAATCTTATCTTCCGGCGCCGCCAAGCGTTTTGGGGCGATTTTTTCAATTGCTTCTATAACTTGTGCGATTTTAACTGCCATTTCTACCTCATCGAATCAAGCACTCCGTTTAATTCGATTTTCTTTAATATTAATTCAGCCATTTTTTTCTTGTCAATCGTTTTGGCTTTGTTCATCTCAATAATTATTCGTTCGATACAGCTAACATTAGCCTCAATAATTTTTACCAACAGCGGATCACGACGGCGAAATAAAATTGGGCCGACTTCGTAAGGCAGTGTCAATGTCACAAAACTATCCAAAAGATCTTTCTTTTTTTGACCATTTGCCGCTCTGATTATTTCGTAAATAATATCATTTTCTTCTATTAATCGTTCGTCAACAATTTCCCAATTATTAACTATCAACCACTCCCTGATCAATGCTGCAGATTCCTGTGGTTGAAGAACAAGCCAATTCAGTCGATTGACAATGTCAATTTTGTCATCCAATATTTTTACTATTTGCGAGCCGCCCATCCCAGCGATAATCGCCGTATCAACTTCACCGGCAGTTATTTCGGCAAAACCATCGCTTAATCTAACACAAATAGTTTTGTCAAATCCGTATTTATGGATATTTTGTCGGGCAGCGGCAAGCGGGCCGCAATTTACATCAACTGCAATCACAAAATCAGAAATTTCTTTTTGGAGCAAAAATATCGGAACAAGCGCATGATCGGCACCAATATCAACAACCTTTGCGCCGGTTGGCACCATGTTTGCAATTGCAGTCAAACGCGCCGAAAGTTTAATTGTATTTGACATTTGTCAGTCCTCATCCATTTGCAAACAGTCGATGAAGTAACGCCGCTTACCATTGCCATCTTCCTTCACCTGCACACCATGGACATCAGATTCAAAACCGGGAAAATTTGTATCAAATTGTTCGCAAAATTTCAAATAATCAATTATCGAACGAGCATCATGCGAAAATCGCTCACCTGGCATTATCAGTGGAATTCCCGGCGGATATGGAGCGACCATGGTTGCAGCAATTCGCCCAAGCAATCCGTCAATAGCCACTGCATCTATCTGTCCATGCACAAATTTTGCGTAACTATCCTTTGGGGTCAACACCTGCTCAGGCAATACTGTGTAAATATCATTCATTAATCGTGCAGTATTGTTGTTGTAATATTCAAGATGCAACTTATCGCACAAATCCCGCAACCCCATTTTTCTATATACCGGATATTCAGCACAAAACAGCGGCATAACTTCCGCCAATTTGGCATTCTTATCGTAAAACTCTTTAAAATATAACATTTCGATAATCAAGTTGTTCCATTTGCTTTTAGTTATGCCAATCGAGAACAATACCAGAAAATTATATAATCCACTTTTTTCGACAACGATACCGCGTTCACTTAAAAATTTACTGGCAACTAACGCCGGAATTCCAGACTCAGCCAAATTCCCGTCTTCGGTCATTCCCGGGCAAAGCAAGGTTATCTTGATCGGATCGAGTAGGGCAAACCCTTCTTCTAATTCACCAAAACCATGCCAGTCATCGTTTGATCGCAATTGCCAATCTACAGAATCATGTGCATAATAACCAAACGACAACATGTCCTCATCAATGTCCGGTTCATTCTTGGCAAATTCTTTAGGCTCCCAAACATGAAACCACCAGTCTTTTTTGCCAAATTCTTTAGTTAACTTATGCATTTCCTGACGAAACGCAACCGATTCATCCAATGTTTCCTGTATAAGTGTTCTGCCGGAATTTCCTTCCATCATTTTTGCCGCAACGTCGCAGGAAGCGATAATTGAATATTGTGGCGAAGTGGTCGAATGCATCATAAATGCTTCATTAAATCGATTGAAATTAATCGGACTGCTGCCTTCTTTGATGTGAATCATCGCCGCCTGTGATAGTGCTGCCAACAACTTGTGCGTAGACTGAGTTGTAAGCACAGTGGTTTTTGAGTTCTTCGCACTGTCTGACATTCCGAACCGGTGTTCATAAAAATCATGAAACTTCGCGTAGGCAAACCAGGCTTCATCAAAATGCAAATATTCTACCGTTCCTTCAAGTAACTCTTTAATCCGGTCGGCATTATAGCAAATTCCATCATAAGTTGAGTTTGTGATAACCGCCATGCGAATTTTTCCGTTACTGCTTGCCGCGAGCGGACTATTTTGTATTTTTTCAACGATAGCTTTTTTTGAAAATTGAACGCTCGAAATCGGTCCAATGATACCGTACCGATTGCGTGTAGGCGTAAAATATATCGGAATCGCACCGATCATCGTAATTACGTGCAACAATGATTTGTGACAATTGCGGTCAACCAACACCAGATCATTTGGCGCAACAATTGCATGCCAAACCATTTTATTAGCAGTTGAAGTACCGTTAGTAACAAAAAAAGTATAGTCAGCACCAAATATTTCAGCTGCTTGTTGCTCAGCCTCACCAATCGGGCCGGTATGATCAAGTAGCGAACCCAGCTCACTGACCGAAATCGAGACGTCTGATCGCAATGCTCGTTCACCATAGAACTGCAAGAACGCCCTGCCTACAGGAGTCTTTGTAAAAGCTACGCCACCACAATGCCCGGGGGTATGCCAGGAATATTTTGCATTATTGGTAAACTTTGTCAATTTGCGAAAAAATGGCGGTAATAATTTAATGTGATATTCGGTTATTTCCTGATGCAAATGTCCGGCAATAAACGGAATTGTATCTTCATAAATATAAATGTAACCAAAAATTCGTCGTAACACATCAAGCGGTAACTTTTCAGCATTTTTACGCTCACCGCATAAATATACCGGCATGTACGGACTGCGACTATGGGCGTTTAGCAGAATTTCCCGAATAACATCCATTCGTTCCTTGAAACTCATGCCTTCAGCTTCGACCGAAACAATTATACAAGATAAATTAGTATAAATTACCGGCGCTTGCATTGCATCAGAAAAACTATACCCGGCATGTAACTTATATCCTGTTTTCTCAAGTTGCTCGCACAAAGTGCGAACAAGTAAGCTGCCGATAGTATGCTGACTATAGTCTTCGTCAATAACCAGTATCGGAAATTTAAAATCGAACATTCTACCTCCAACGCTTACTAAATACCACGTTAATTATAAATAATTATTAGCGCAAACGCATTAAAAAACTTTTTTACAAAAGCTTTTTATCACTTATCCAAGTTTTAGTAAAACTCTCAGCTATTTCTCGAAAAAACACCAATAACCGGCTAAGATTCGAATCATGCCAAATGCGAACGGTGTAAGCCGCGGCACTATCGTTATAGACAAATTCCAGGTCGTTGTCAACTACCGGTAATTGGTAGTAGTATGCAATAATTTCTCCGTTTTTACAGATTGCAGCAGCATATGCACTAGAACGTAGCTGCAAAGGAAATTTTACCTTTAATAAATGTTGATAATCGGAATTTGCAATAATATCTTTTCCAAGAACGGCAACTTTGTATTCAGCACAACCGGCATTGTCTTGGATCAATGCTTCAGTAATCGCAATCGGTTGCGGTGAATAATAATCCAAATACTCTTTCACCAGCTGGCTGGCTGTAGCAAATTTTACCCGGTCACTAACAACGTAGTTATTGTAAACATAATCAAGATGATTAGCGATTTTGTCAAAAGCGCCGCCAGAGGTTGACTTCCAATCACCGTCTCCCATAACAAACATCGCATGTGTGAAGCCGATTATTGCATGAACTCCGGCTCGGATAAGTATATTATCCGTAAAAACGCTTACACCGAGATCGACTTTCTGGTTCAATTCCGTCAATGAATCGCAATCGTATTCGATACGTTTTATCGGTGTCGGCAAAAATTCTACCAAACCGACACTGGACAAATCAACAACCGTTTTTTCAATTGCGTCGGGACGCGAAAAATATATTTCCTTTCCATAGTCAGCCGAAACAAATTCACCTAAGTTTCCCGGTGCATCGCTCGACCCAAACAAGCCGACTTTCCGGTAAGAAAGATAGCTATTAGTCTGATCTCCGGCACCAACACCATAATCAAACGACCCAGCCCTCGCACTGATACTGGTTCCTAACGGTGATTTTTCGGTAAGTTTTTGTAATTCGGAAATATACGAAAACAGAATTCCGGTGCGCGAATCGTACTCATCATATCCGCCGATGGACTTTATACTGTGCGCCCAACCATGACGCAAATGATTCGCCCAAAATCCATTTTTTTGGTAATTGATTGAAAGTGAGTTTCCTGGTAATAACGGATCATAATCCGAGTGCATATGCAAGCCATATTCATGACCACGCTCAGATTGCGTTCTAACAGACTCAGTTACTGCAGCAACAGTATCCTGCCAGCCACTGCAACCTGCAATCGCCATTTCCTGCGCAGCACGAATAATCGGCCAGGCGATATAATGCGTCCAATGCGCGTTATAACGATCAGCTATCGCATTTAACTCTTCGGACTTAGATTTCATCTGAATATAAATTTCTTCTGAAGTTATCCAAGACTGTCTTTCTCCCCAAGGCTTGGGGTACCCGGCAGCATCAATTACCTCTAAGTCGTCTGTCATGACATAAAATATTTTTCCGGGCTTATCATCGATTACATCAACATTCAATTGACCAAGCATTTGACCATCGGCCATAATTCCAACTTGCCAAGGTTTTTTTAGATTGACTTCTGATGAACGCTTTGCAAAAAAAGTCAGTTCCAGTATTTTTTCTTCGCCAGGATTCAATGTTAATAGCATTCCTTTGCTGGCCGGTATGATGCCGAACCCAGAGGGCGTTGCTAATTTTACAAGAGCATCCTTAATAACCCGGTTGCTAATATTTCGAACCGGAACGAACACCGTCACCTGCTCCCCTTTAATTGCTTGAATTGGTTGCGTTTGAACAATCAATGCTTTGCTGTTGTCTCTAGCACAACTAAAATCTTCAATCAAGGCATGCTGACCATTCTCAACTATTAAGGTTAACTCCAAACGTTTTATGTTAACCGCTTCACTAGCGAAATCTTCTCGCATAACGTCGCCGATATTCTTCCGTTCTTCTACCCAACCGCCAACAAAGTTATACTTGGAACGTTCACTATGCATTTTAAGCTGCGAGCTTGGCATAACATCGCCGGAAAAAATATAACAGCTGGTAGCCACGAGTTTGTCGAAACTATCAAAACCGCGAATTTCCACTCGTCCGTTTCCTTGCATTGACAAAAACATCGTCCGCCAACGAATATCTTGATCGCTTACCACCGGAACATCAATGCGATATTCAACACTGCCTTCGTTTCCGGATACTAACTCAAGGCACGACGAAGTTTCAGAAAACAACACCGGACGTACACTGTTTCCCTTCCCGACAGTTTTTACATTTTCTGCAACCATCGTCGGCAGTTGCTGCCAGCTAATAATCGAAAGCTCTCCAACTTTCGCAGTCAATGGTTGGTAAGCGTAATATTCAAACATCAGCGCCAATACTGCGATAATTACATACAGAGCTACCGCACGCTTCCTCATTAACACCTCAAAAAGAAAACGCCCCATTACGAGGGGCGAATAAAATCATTTTGCTTTAACACTTGCCGTAACAAAATCTTTGAACAACGGATGTGGTTTAGTTGGACGGGATTTGAACTCTGGATGAAATTGAGTCGCTACAAACCAAGGATGATTCCTTACTTCGATGATTTCTACCAACCGGCCACTAGGCGACTCGCCGCCAATTACCAACCCCCGAGCTGTCAGCAACTCACGATAGGCGTTATTGAATTCATAGCGGTGACGATGACGCTCATATATTATTTCATCTTGATACGCGTCAAAGGTTAAAGAGTTTGGAATTACCCGGCAGGGATATGCGCCTAACCGCATCGTGCCACCCATGTTCTCAATTGCCACCTGATCTTCCATTAAATCAATAACCGGATACGGTGTTTCCGGAGCAAATTCTGTAGAGTGGGCATCAATCATCCCGCAGACATTGCGCGCATACTCAATTACCGCGCATTGCATTCCTAAACACAATCCGAAAAATGGTATGGAATGCTCACGCGCGTAACGAATAGCGATTATTTTACCTTCAATACCCCGATCACCAAAACCGCCTGGCACCAATATGCCGTTGCAATCACCAAAATATTCGTCCAAGTCAGCAGTTTTCGCTTCCAATTCTTCGGAGTTGATCCATTTTATCTCAATATCACAATCATTTGCAATTCCACCATGGCGCAATGCTTCATAAACACTCATATAAGCATCATGAAGCGCGACATACTTGCCAACCAACGCAATTTTAACAGATTTTTTCAAATTCATAATTTTATCAACCATGCCCTGCCACAGCATCATATCCAGCGGAGGCGCAACGATGCCAAGTTTCTCCAAAACAACATCATCAAAGCCTTCGGCATGTAAGGCTATTGGTAACTGATAGATGCTGCGCATCGTTTTATTGGTGATAATTGCATCCGCATCGCTATCGCAAAACATCGCAATTTTTTCTTTCATTTCCCGGGATATATCATGCTCAGTCCGGCATACGATAACATCCGGCGTAATACCGATACTGCGCAGCTCTTTTACGCTGTGTTGGGTAGGTTTGGTTTTCAACTCACCAGCAGCACCGAGATACGGCATAAGCGTTACGTGGATATATAGTACGTCGTCTTTAGCAACTTCTTTTTTCACTTGGCGAATGGCTTCTAAAAACGGTAAGCTTTCAATATCACCAACCGTACCGCCGATTTCGGTAATAACAATATCCGCGTTATCCTCGCGTCCGACCCGATAAATACGTTCTTTTATCTCATTGGTAATATGCGGAATAACTTGAACAGTACTGCCCAAATAGTCGCCTTTTCGCTCTTTGGAAATTACTGACCAATATATTTTACCGGCAGTAACATTAGAGTTTTTACTCAAGCTTTCATCAATAAACCGCTCGTAGTGCCCCAAATCCAAATCAGTCTCCGCACCATCATCAGTTACAAAAACTTCACCGTGCTGATATGGGCTCATTGTGCCCGGATCAAAGTTAATATAAGGATCAAATTTTTGAATAGTAACTTTTAGACCGCGGTCTTTCAACAATCTTCCCAATGAAGCTGCTGTAATACCTTTTCCCAGCGAAGAAACAACACCGCCAGTGACGAAAACATATTTTGTCATCATTCCCCCGATCCCAAATTATTCTTCTTCATTATCCTCATTTTTATCAACAAAGGTTCTGGCACCATCTTCTTCCATACCACTCTCTTGTATCGCTTCAAACGCCATCTCACGGCGACGTTTTTCAACTGAGCTTTGCGAGTTTTCAAACTGACGCAAAACTTTTACGTCGTTTTGCGCAATCCACTCGGTCAAACACCATTTGTTTTTGCCTTCGTGATGAAACCGGCTGTCCATATTCATCTGTGTGAATATCTCCGACATAACATGCGCCCAGCTGTGATCATGAATACCGTCACGTCCTTCAATGGTCTTGCTCAGCAACTCACGAAAAAACAAAGCGCGTTTTTCATTTTTTAAAATCTGATAAACCACTTCAATATCACGCATTCCCGGCTTGCGTATTGCACTCGAATCAGTTGCCACTACGACTTCCTCAACAAGCTCAACAACTTTTTTTGCTTTTTTAGCCATTACTATCTCCTATATCCTCTTTATAAAACTTCCTGAACAATCTACATCCGCTCTGGTGCTGAAACGCCAAGCATCGCGCAATTATGTCTGATAATGTTTTGCGTCGCCAAAATTAGTATTATCCGCGCATCACGAATTGCGGCCGAATCCGCACCAATTATCCTGCATTGATTATAAAACACATGAAACAAACTGGCAAGTTCAAAAGCATAACGCGCGATAACATGCGGTGCACGCAATCGCGCCGCATATTCAATTTCTTGCGGATATTGCGCCATTTTTTTAATCAGTTCATGTTCACATTCAATATTCAGTAAAGTCAAATCTACATTTTCAATTACCGGCAACATAATGTTCAGCTCTTCCAATTGCCGTAAAACACTGCAAATGCGCGCATGCGCATACTGAATATAAAACACTGGATTATCACTGGATTTAGAAACCGCCAAATCAACATCAAAATCCAGCTGACTGTCCGTCGAACGCATAACAAAAAAATACCGCGCAGCATCTTTACCAACTTCGTCAATTAGTTCCAATAAAGTAACATTTTTACCAGTGCGTTTGGAAAGTTTTACCAGCTCGCCGCCGCGAAACAGTCGAACCATCTGCAATAATAATATCTCCAAACGTTCCGGATCGTAACCAATCGCCGCCATCGCTGCTTTCATTCTGGCCATATAGCCGTGATGATCGGCGCCTAGAATGTCAATAATGCGGTCAAATCCACGCTTAAACTTGTTATTGTGATAAGCAATATCCGGTGTCAAATATGTCGGCATACCGTTAGAGCGCACCAATACCCGGTCCTTGTCATCGCCATACAGTGTTGACCGCAACCACATCGCTCCATCAGCAAAATATGTCTTGTCTTCCAACCGCTTCAACTGTTCAATAGTTACATTAACTTCATTTGCTTCATGCAACATTTTTTCACTAAACCAAACATCAAAAGTGACTCCAAACTTTTCCAAGTCTTCTTTCAGCAACTGTAACTTCTCTTGATAAGCAAGTTCCTTAAATACTTTCAAACGCTCAACTTCCGAATAAGCGAGATGTTTATCTCCGTCGCGATCGATTATCCGTTGTGCTGTACCGAGAATATCCTCTCCGTGATAACCGTCTTCGGGAAATTCTACAGCAATCCCCAACAATTGCAAGTATCTGGCATTTACTGAAATCGCCAGATTATCAATCTGATTGCCAGCATCATTTACATAATGCTCGGATGATACGTTATAACCAGCCGCCTTCATAATATTTACCAATACGCTACCAACCGCCGCACCACGACCGTGTCCGACGTGCAAGGGGCCGGTCGGATTTGCGCTTACATACTCTATTTGCACTCGCTCTTTGCTATTTGCTTCCGCGTTACCAAAGCCCGGACCGGCGCTAAAAACCGTTCTTAGCAAATCATAAACCCATTCGTTATTCAAATACAAATTAATAAATCCCGGCCCGGCAATTTCTATCTTTCGAACCATTGGGTGGTGAATTTCAGCAATAATCTCCTTTGCTAATTCCCGTGGACTGGTTTTGAAAGTTTTTGCCAATTGCATTGCTACATTGACCGAATAATCACCAAATTGTTTTTGCGGCGGCTCCATCAGTTCTACTTTCAGCACCGGCAATTCACTAATCGCAAATTTCTCTGCGACCGATTCAACAGCGCTAATTATTAATTCCTGTAATCTTGTTGCTAGATCCATATATATCTCCTTGAAAGTGCTGTCATATTGCACGCGTATCCGGTAATTGCAAATCCGGCAAGTCTTCGAGGTGACGTTCGGCATCTACTTTTGCCTGTTTTGATTTTAACGAGCGAATTTCCCGCCAAACCATTACGCTGGTAATTATGGTTGACGTCATATCCGCTACCGGTCCGGCCAGCCACACACCATCCAAACCATATAATAACGGCATCATCAATAACGCCGGAATCAAAATTATTACCTGTCGCGATAATGTAAGCACACTGCTTAGTTTAGGTTTGCCAATCGCCTGAAAAAACATCGAAGAAATTATTTGATAGCCGATAAAGGGCATGAAGAACAAGTTTAGTATTAAACCATGTGCCCCTTCTTTGATTAATAACGAATCGTTACAAAATATCGCAACCATTTGCTCTGGTATCAATCGCGTCATAACAAAACCAGTCGTTGCAATGATCACCGCCAAAACGATTGCTTTACGCAACGTCTCGTACACCCGGTGAAAGTTATGTGCACCGTAGTTATAGCCCAAAATCGGTTGTGCGCCTTGATTTACGCCAAAAATTGGCATAAAAAACAGCATCGCAATCCGATTGACAATACCACCGGCCGCTACCGCCGTGTCGCCACCGTATTTTAGTAAAGCGCCATTATAAATTACTACCACCACACCTGCAGCGGTCTGAATTAAAAATTGCGGCATACCGTTCACGAGAATGTCCCGAACATACTTATACGATAACCGTAAATAATCACCACGAAGTTTCAAGACACTTCTCTTGGAGCGGAAATAAAAAATGCCGATTAGCATCGTCGAAAACTGGGCTATTACCGTAGCCAGCGCCGAACCTTGAATTCCTAATCCGAGATATACGATGAACAACGGATTCAGGCAAGCATTTATAACTGCTGACGCTAACATAACAACCATTGACATCCGCGGGTTTCCTTCGCCGCGCATAAATGAATTTAAGCCCCAACCGACAAACATAAATACCGAACCAAACATGATTGTATACGTAAAATCGTAACTATACGAAACAACAGCGGCTTCGGCTCCCATCGCCTGCAAAATCGGCGTTAAGAAAGCTATCGTTACAATATTGACAATAATTCCAACAATTACCGACAGTAAAACCGCGCAATTCATAATTCGTTCAGCTTCGTCATTACGTTTTTGCCCCAGGCGGATTGATATCAATGTCAAACCGCCAATAGCAATCATGAATCCCACTGCCATCTGTACGATCATCACCGGCATTGCAAACGACACTGCAGTCAAACCGATTTGTCCGACATAGTTACCGACAAAAAAGCTGTCGACCACATTATATAACGCATTAACCAGCATTCCGATAACCGACGGCACCGAAAATTTTATCAGTAACTTGGTTATCTTTTCTCTGCCAAGTAATTTGGCTCTATCCATAACAATTTCCTCTTGTAAAACAAATAGCAACACAGCACCGTAGCCGGCGCTGTGCCATAAAACAGCTAATTATTGACCAATATACCAACCTAAAACTTTATTCATATATAACAACACGCATATTGGTAAAACAAGTGCAAACACTACCAAAACTAGCACCACACGATCCCGCAGCATATTTATATATTCACGCAGATTCTTTTCGAAAATCAGTTTGGCTCCCATAATCGGATTATTGTAAATATCTTTGATTAGCAGGTAGCCTTCGACAGCTCCTCTATCTGTTGGTGGCACAATTAATTCACTCGAACCAACTTTTAACGAAATATCTTTACTGGCAGTCTGCGCGAGTTCGGTGAATGAAACATCAACAGGTTCCATTTTCACATATTTCAGGGCAGATAAATCACCAATAAAACTACCAGAAATATATGAAGCAAATATTAACCATCCCGGAGAATCACTTGGGCCGGTAGCTTTCATGATCGGACTAACTGCAATGATCATACTACCCCCGGACGATTTGATAATGCCGTTTAGCGTGCCACCAGCGCCTGCATACGCTTTTATGGAACGTGGTGAAAGCATACTTGCCAATTCACTGGGAATTGAGATATCTTTATTTGCAGCATAGTCGTAACCACGAGAAAATATTACTTGTCCGTCGTTTCTTAGATAAACAATGAAATTAATTTTGTTTGTTCGAAACATGTTGGTGTCAAGATTGGAATTGACAAATTCGCTGTTAGGTCTATTCATATAATTGTACGACTCATCCCAAATTGACCAGTCTTGTGCGCGCACGAGCAATTCTTTTTGTTTTTCGTCAATTGCTGAACCAATATAAGTCATTTCTTGCTTGAGTGCAACCATTTCCAGATTATAAGCATAATGATTCATTATCAGCACAACACTTACCGTGGCTGCAATCATCACAAAAAAAACAATCAATGCCATCCAAACCAAAAATGTTCGTTTCATAACACCATCACTATTCTTCGATATATTTTAGTAAACTACCGACCACAAAATAACAACCAACAGCCAGTACCAGAATAATGGCCAAACTAATTCCCAAGGCATAAGCAATATACTGATTCTGATTTTGCATAACCGAACGCGGCAAATCAACTCGAAGGCCAGCAACCGCATTATTACTTATATCTTTTAGTAAAAAGAAACCGCTAACGCTACTATTACTGTTATATTTTATGGCTACATCAGTGCCGTTATCAAGCTGTAAACCAGTGCCCGCGTCCTTCGCCAAAGCGAAAAAATCTCGGGAATCTAGCGCAGTATGTGTGTTTTTGATTTGATTAATAACTTTGAAATAGTTTTCATCCATATCAGCTGCAAAAACTATCCAGCCATTGGACACTGATTTTTTATCATTGGTGTTGATTGGAACCGCTGCCAACATCAGTACTTTATCATCAACTTTGGCATAACCGGCTACTATACCGGAACTATCTGCAAATGTTTCCAAAACTTTAGGTGACAACTTTTTAATTAAATCATCTGGAACAGCGATACTTCGTTTATTTTTCAAATCATACCCGACTGCTGTAAGTATTCGTCCATCTTTGTTAAGACAAATGACATAATTAATTCCAACATTAATAAAGGTGTTCTCATGAAAGTTACTTACAAAGCCGGGATTTCTACTTTGCATATACTGGTATGCATCATCCCAAATTGCCCAGTCTTTTGTTTTGTTGACGAAATCTTGCCGTTTCGTCTGTAACAAGCTGTCAAACATCTCCAATTGCTGTTTCAGTACTATACGTTCCAGCGAAAGCAGCTCTTTTTTTAGTACAAAAGTACTCAAAAAAACTAAAATAACAGCAATGATTATCAATAAAACCGCAAATTTGATGAATACTTGCTTCCTCATATCACCTCCGGGGTTAGTCTTCGAAGCGCTCCCGGCTAATTTGAGCACCAACATTACTTAATTTACTTACCAACCGGTCATAACCGCGATCAATATGATGAATATTACCCACCGAAGTCTCGCCATTAGCTGCAAGACCTGCTAAAATCATTGCTGCTCCGGCCCGCAAGTCAGTGGCTTTAACCGAACAACCCGTCAATTCCTTCACTCCGGTTATGTACGCGCTGTGTCCTTCAATATATACATTGGCGCCCATGCGCTTGAATTCGTCAACGTGCATAAAGCGATTTTCAAACACTGTTTCGGTAATGCAACTTTTTCCTTCAGCCAACGTCATCAAGGCCATAAACTGAGCCTGCATATCAGTTGGAAAACCCGGATACGGCAACGTAGTAATATCCACCGCGCGATAGCAATCTGCTCCGGTTACAGTCACGCCAAATACATCTTCTTCAATCCGCACACCAGCCTCGCGCAATTTGGCAATTACCGGCGCCAAATGTTCACACAACACGTTTTCCAACCGCAGCTGTCCGCGTGTTATCGCGGCAGCAATCATATATGTCCCGGCTTCTATACGATCAGGGATTATCGTATGATTCGTTCCATGAAGCTTCGTAACACCGTCGATGCGAATAACCGTGGTACCAGCACCACGGACTTTTGCGCCCATAGTATTTAAGCAATTGGCCAAATCGACAATCTCTGGTTCTTTGGCTGCATTTTCAATAATAGTAGTCCCGGTTGCTAAAGTTGCCGCCATCATAATATTTTCCGTCGCACCAACACTTGGAAAATCTAAGTATATATTACTACCAGTCAATCCGTTGGGCGCCACCGCCTCAATGGTTCCGTAGTCTAAAGTGATTTTTGCGCCAAGAGCCTCAAATCCTTTCAAGTGCAGATCCATCGGACGGCTGCCAATCGCGCAACCGCCAGGCAAAGCAATCCGACACCGGCCAAACCGCGCTAAAAGCGGTCCCAAAATTAAATTAGAGGCGCGCATTTTACGCACCAACTCATAGGGTGCTTCTAAGCTGCTGATTTTTGAACTGTCAATTGTTAAAGTCTCGCGTTCTACATCGAAATGCACCGGCGCTCCAAGATGACGAATTACATCCGATATTGTGTTTACGTCACACAAATTTGCAACTTCTTCTAAAACACTCGGTGTTTCACCCAATAATACTGCCGGTATTATCGTAAGCACCGCATTTTTTGCGCCGCTGATTTTTATCGTACCGTTTAGCGGTGTTCCACCGCTAATGATTAACTTCTCCAACTGCACCCTCCTAAGTTCAAATAAAGCAACGATAACCCACCATAGTTTAACCCAACAAATAGTATTTTTCAAGCAAAACAAAATATCCGTCCGCATAGTACACGGACGGATATTATTCAATTAATGTTTTACCGTTGCAATGCTTAATCTGACTTGAGCTCGTCTACGGGTATTTTTCCAAATCTCTATCTCGCGTGTATCAGTAGTCGACTCCAGCGCGGCTTCAGCCCTTGCCAGTGCTTTTTTCGATCTGGCTACATCAACATCCTCTGCCCGCTCAGCAGTCGCTGTCATAATAACAATTTTGCCATCACTAACACTCATCAATCCGCCACTAATTGCCATCTTTTGTTCACCATTTGGCGTGATGATGCGTAACGACCAAATATCCAACGCTGCTACCAAAGGCACATGACCGGGTAAAATTCCGACATCGCCATCCAACGCTCTGGCAATAACCATGTTTACATCATCAGAAAATGCTGATCGGGATGGAGTAATTACGTCCAATCTAATCGTACTGGCCATTGACTACGCCCCCTTTAATTTTCGCGCCTCTTCAACTGCTTCATCAATAGTGCCGACCATCAGAAAAGCTTGCTCCGGCAAAGCATCATGCTTGCCTTCGAGAATTTCTTTGAAGCCGCGAATTGTTTCTTTCAACGGAACATATTTGCCTTTCATTCCCGTGAATTGCTCGGCAACGAAAAACGACTGACTAAAAAAGCGCTCGATTTTGCGCGCCCGCGAAACAATTGCTTTATCATCATCGCTTAACTCTTCCATACCAAGTATAGCGATAATATCCTGCAATTCCTTGTAACGCTGCAAAACCGCCTGAACTCCGCGGGCAACATTATAATGTTCTTCACCAACGATGTTCGGGTCGAGCATCCGCGAGGTAGAATCAAGCGGGTCTACCGCAGGATAAATGCCCTTTTCGGTTATGGCGCGATTTAACACAGTCGTCGCGTCCAGGTGCGTAAAAGTCGCCGCTGGCGCCGGGTCGGTAAGGTCATCCGCCGGCACATATACTGCCTGAACTGAAGTAACCGAACCAGTTTTTGTCGATGTAATCCGCTCTTGCAATGCACCGATATCAGTACCCAAAGTCGGTTGATAACCAACGGCAGACGGCATCCGACCAAGCGTCGCCGAAACTTCCGAACCCGCTTGGATAAAACGGAAAATATTATCGATAAATAGTAATACGTCCTGCCCCTGGGTATCGCGAAAATATTCTGCCATCGTCAAACCGGTCAGTGCTACGCGCATCCGTGCGCCGGGCGGCTCGTTCATTTGTCCAAACACCATTGCAGTTTTGTTGATAACACCAGACTCAGTCATCTCGGTCCACAAATCGTTACCTTCACGGGTACGCTCGCCAACACCTGCGAATACAGAATAGCCGCCGTGTTCAGTCGCAATATTCCTGATCAATTCCTGAATCAAAACAGTTTTACCTACACCGGCACCACCGAACAAACCAATTTTACCACCTTTAGAGTACGGAGCAATCAAGTCGATGACTTTAATACCAGTTTCCAGTATTGTCGCAGAAGTATCGAGATCTTCAAACTTCGGCGCTTCACGATGAATCGGCCAATGAGCATCAGCCATAACTTCAGCCGGATTATCATCCACCGTCTGACCGAGTACGTTAAACACACGTCCCAAGCAGCCTGCACCAACTGGAACGCTTATCGGCTCACCAGTATCAATAACTTCGGTTCCTCTAGTCAAGCCATCGGTTGAAGACATAGAAATGCAACGCACAACATTATCACCCAAATGTTGCATTACCTCTGCAACCAGATTGATTGGAAACTCCTGATTATCATTAACAACTTTCAACGCGGTATAAATCGCCGGCAAATGCTCGGCACGAAACTCGACATCAATTACCGGGCCGATTACTTGTGTCACTTTACCTTTATTCAAGACTATTCCTCCTGCCAGACAAATTGCCTGAGTCATTATTTTAATGCTTCCGCTCCCGCGACGATTTCTGCCAACTCATTAGTTATTGCGGCCTGCCGTACTTTGTTATAGTTCAGCGTTAACTGTGAAATCAATTCTTTGGCATTGTCAGTAGCCGCGCCCATCGCCGTCATACGCGAACCCAATTCACTCGCCGAACTTTGTGTTAGCGCTGCAAACAACAGCACCTCAACATATCGCGGCATCAAATACTCAAAAACACTCTCTGCGTCCGGCGTAAAAATCATATTGTGTTCAATGTCACCGACATCGGTTCGTTTTTCAACCGGCAACACCTGAATCGTTAACGGATTGGTGCGCACCGGTGAATGAAATCGGGTTGCGACAATATACACTTCATCGTAAAGCTCGGCAAGATAACCTTCGATAACATCCCTAGCTATTCTGGATGCATCGCCAAAGCTTGGGCGCTCCGAAAACCCGGTATATTCGCGCAAAACGTTATAATTTCGCTTTTTGAAATACTGAGTAGCTTTTTTCCCTACAGTGAATAAACAGACTTCGGCTGAACGACTTTTCTCACTAAGCATTGCAATTGCGTCATCAAGAAATTCTCCGCCGGCAATTTTCCGATCTGCGCGCTGTGTGGTACCGGCCGACCGCTTGATTCTTCGTCCACCAACTTTTGTCAGTCGCACATCTGGAGAACTGAGTTTCGCTAATTCTTCTTCAGCTGTTGCAATATGCTTGAGTACTTCTTTAAACAAATTCGAATTGTAAGCTCCTGCCAATCCCTTATCAGAACTTATAACCACAAAAGCCACACGCTCAGGCGGTCTTTTCACCAAAAATGGATGGTCGACAATATCGTTGCATGACGCAATCATACTGGAAATAGTCCGCACAACTGTAACACCATACGGAAAACTAGTCGCAGCCCGCTCCTGCGCCCGGCGCAGTCTGGCTGCCGCAATCATATCCATGGCGTTGGTAATTTTGTAAATGCTTTGAACGCTACGGATGCGAAGACGAATATCTCTTGCACTCGCCATGATTCATCACCTCACATCTGTTGAAGTGCTATGGGCATCGGCCACGAAAGAATCTGAATATTCTTTGATCGCTTTTTTCAGAGTTTCTTCGCAGTCATCATCCAAAACTTTTTTCTCACGGATCGATTTTAATATCTCAGCGTAATTCGAGCGCAAGAATCGCAAAAAGCCGTCTTCAAATTTCAACACATCTTCGACCGGCACGATATCTAAATATCGGTTAACTCCACAATAAATCGTAACCACTTGCTCTTCAACCGGCATCGGCCGATACTGTGGCTGCTTTAATAATTCTGTCAACCGACGTCCAAGATCTAGCTGCATAGTAGTTGCCTTGTCTAAATCAGAGCCAAACTGCGCGAACGCTGCTAACTCGCGGTACTGCGCTAACGTCATCCGCAAACGTCCGGCAACCTGTTTCATCGCTTTTATTTGTGCATTACCACCAACACGCGAAACCGAAATCCCGGCGTTTACCGCCGGACGGATGCCCGAGTAAAACAATTCGCTCTCTAGAAATATTTGTCCGTCAGTAATTGAGATAACATTTGTCGGAATATAAGCTGACATATCGCCAGCTTGAGTTTCGATTATCGGCAAAGCCGTAAGTGAACCAGAACCTAGCTCTTTAGATAATTTAGCTGCCCGTTCCAGTAGCCGGGAGTGCAAATAAAACACGTCACCAGGATATGCTTCGCGCCCTGGCGGACGCCTTAATAATAACGACATCGCCCGATAGGCTTGGGCATGCTTAGACAAATCGTCATACACGCACAATGCGTGCTGACCTTTGAACATAAAATATTCGCCCATCGCGCAACCAGCGTAAGGAGCTATATACTGCAGCGGCGCACTATCTGCTGCCGATGCGACAACCACGATTGAGTGGGACATGGCGCCGTGCTCTTCCAAAATATTTACCAATCGTGCAACAGTAGACGCTTTTTGACCAATAGCAACATAAATACAAACCACACCCAATCCGTTTTGGTTAATGATTGTATCAATCGCAATTGCAGTTTTTCCAGTTTGCCGGTCGCCAATGATAAGCTCACGCTGGCCTCTGCCGATCGGTATCATTGAGTCAATGGCTTTTATGCCGGTTTGCAAAGGCTCTTTAACCGATTGGCGTTTAGAAATACCGGGAGCTAAAAACTCCATAGGACGATACTCAGTAATATTAATCGGCCCTTTTCCGTCTATCGGCTGCCCAAGCGCATCTACAACCCGGCCAATCAATGCTTCTCCAACCGGAACCGATATAATTTTTCCGGTGCGGCGAACTGTGTCTTGTTCTTTTACCGTTTCCTCGCCACCGAGTAGAACTGCACCAACATGTTCTTCTTCCAAATTAAGCACCAAACCGTAAACGTTATTGGGAAATTCCAACAACTCACCGGCCATCGCTTTGCTTAGACCGTAAATCCGGGCAACTCCGTCACCAACGGAAATAACAGTCCCAACCTCATCAATGCTGATTTCGGCGCTATAGTTTTCAATTTGCTGCCTTAAAATCGCAGTAATTTCTTCAGGTCTAATATTCATCTGCCGTTACTCACCTCTTCAGGCACCTGCCTGTTATTTGCCATTTAACAATGCTTTGATGTTTTCCAAGCGTCGTTTGATAGTTCCATCATAACATATATCATTAATTTGCAACGCAAAACCTCCGATGACTGAAGCATCAACAACTTGCTCTATTATCGCCGTTTTGCCGGTCAATTGCTTTATACGATCAGCAATCACTGCTACATTAACATCTGCAAGTTTATCTGCAGTAACAAGTTGACCAATTAACAGGTTTCGTTCTTCGTTAGCATAGGTTTTATAAAGTCGAATTATGTCATCGATACAATCTTCGCGACGTTTTTCGGCAACAACCTTCAAAAAAGAAACAAAAATATCCGAGCAGTCCTTGGAAAAAACCGCTTCAAACACTTTAATCTTAGCTTTTACAGAAACTCCGGGATTAAAAAAAACACCAGCGAATTCGGCGTTATCAACTAAAATTCCGGCTAACACTTTAAGTTCTTTTTCGACAGTATCAAGCAATCCTTTGTCTTTCGCTGCCGCGCACAATGCACGTGCGTATTTTGGCGAAACTTGCTTAGTTGACATGCTTTTCACCAGCCGAATCAAAAGTCAGTTTGCTTACATAGTCGCTAATCAGTCGTTCATTGTCGGCTTTGTTTACCTCGCGTGCCAATACTTTTGCAGCGCACTCGATACTCAAGCTTACAATTTGCGAACGAACTTCCAAAAACATTTTTTCCCGCTCACGCGCAATTTCTTCTTGCACTTGTTTCAAAAGTTTAGCATTTTCGGCTCTGGTAATATTTAGTACATCGTCTTTGGCAGATTCTGCTTGCTGAACTGCTTTATCCAAAATTAACTGAGCTTGCTTACGAGCATCATTAAGTTGACGCTGGTAATCAAGTTTAAGTTCCTCAGCAATGGCTCGTTCTTTTTCAGCGTTATCCAAATCATTTGCAATCTTATCCGAACGCTCTTGCATCATTTTCATGATTGGTTTGTAAGCAACAAATGAAAGAATTACCACCATCAACAAAAAATTGATTATTTGCACGACAATCGTGCCGTTAATATCTAACAAAGTTTCTCCCCCTTTGCTTGGTTTGGGATAACGAACAGTTAACTATTTAGCAAGCGGATTAGCATATAACAGGATGAAAGCTATAACAACGGCGATGATCGGCACTGCCTCGATCAAACCAACAGATATAAGCATGTTAGTAAGAATTGTTCCTTTAGCTTCCGGTTGACGTGCCATACTCTCGACTGCTTTACTAGTAACCAAACCGTCACCAATTCCGGCGCCGATTGCGGCTAGACCAACAACGATGGCTGCTGCGATTGCAGTTGCTCCTGCGATAATTGCATGCTCCATAAGTAAAAAATCCTCCTAAAATATTATAAATATATTTTGTCCGTCAATGACGGTCAAGACCTAGTGCGCTTCTTCGGCAAATGACTCCGACAGATAAGAAATTGTAAGCAACGTAAATACAAACGCTTGAACGCCGGCAACAAACAAACTAAACATCATCCAGACAATCGTCGGCACCGGAAACCACGCCGGTAAAATAAGGTTCAATACGATCAGCAGAACATCACCAGCCAGAATATTCCCAAATAGCCGTAGTGCCAGAGTCATAGGCTTTGCCATCGTTTCGATAATGTTTATCGGAAAAAAGAAAACAAACGGTTTGAAATAGTGTTTGAAATAATTCCCCAGTCCATGCTTGAAAATCATCATACCGTTCACAAATATAAAAACGAACAACGCCAGTCCAGCTGTAGTATTAATGTCACTGGTAGGCGCTTCCAACATCGGAATAGCGCTCATAAGATTACAGGAGAAAATAAAAAGAAACAGCGTCGCGACATACGGCAAAACGACCCTGCCTTTAATGCCTAAGGAACCATCGACCAAACCGGCGACAAACTCCAGAAATGATTCAAAAAAATTCTGTGCGCCGCGCGGTTTGAGCTGTAGTTTTCTCGTTGCCATTATTGCGAAGATAATAACCAACACCATCCCAAACCAAGTGGTTACAATGGTGTCCATATTGAACGACACATTGCCGATGTGCACTATATCATGCACTCCGATCTCATTTGGACTATAGTTAGTAAATAAACCTTTTTCGACCATACGTTACCTCCGAGTAAACTCCTTAATTCCCTTTCTGATAAGAAAAATTGAATAAATTTTATTACCAACCGGAGTTACCATAACCCCAAGCAAAACGGCAAGTGGATTAAATCCGCTTTTTATCAGCACCATAATTGCAAGAAACATAAAAAACAATCGCAATACCAGACCGCGAACCATATAAGCGACAGACTTTTTCCCGGGCGCAACCTTCGCAATTCGGTTACGCAGCATCACAAAATATATCATACTAACAACGCCGCCCAAAAAAAACGCCAACAATCCCGACAAAGAAAAAAAATAGAACGCGATCATCGCAAACACTAGCGCCACAACCACAGATGCCTGCATGATCCCTTTACTGATTGTTTTCTGCTCAAAACTCACGTTGTCATTAACCTCTTGTACACGGAATAGAGTGTAGCAATAAAACCTAACACTGCCAATCCAATGGTGAACAACGGTGAAGTCTCCAACCATCCGTCAATAAACCAACCAAAAAACAGTGAAGCTACAATCATAACAGCCGACTGTACAGCCAACGACGCAGCCAGACCGTAGTCTGCAAAATTGTTCTTTTCCACTTTTTTGATTATATCACAGAATTTCACGCCGTACTACAAAAACGCATTGAAAAATCAACAAAAATATACCGGTTTGTTTTTAGCTAAACCGTTTTTCCAAAGCAATGTTCTAACTATTCGTTCAGAGGCAATTCCATCACCATAGGGGTTTACCGCTTGCGACATTTTTGCATAAGCCTGCTCATCGGCAAGCAATTGACGTGTTGCCTCATAAATAACTTCTTCATCGGTGCCGACTAAACGCACTGTTCCGGCGGCGATTGCTTCAGGACGCTCCGTAGTATCACGCAGCACCAAAACTGGTTTACCCAGTGCAGGCGCTTCTTCCTGAACGCCGCCTGAATCTGTTAGCACAATGTGACTTCTGGCGATAAGATTGGCAAATAACTGATACTCAAGTGGTTCAATTAAATGTACTCGGTCTAATTCAGATAACTCTTCATCAACAATAGCTCGCACCAATGGGTTTTTATGCATCGGAAAAACAACGGCAGTGTCCGGAAATTCGGTAATTATTCGCCGAATTGCACGATAGACATTCCGTAATGGTTCACCCAAATTTTCACGGCGATGAGTAGTTACAATTAAAAGCCGCTTGTTAAAATCAATTTTATTCAACGATTCCGGAAATTTAAAATCTGGTTGCACAATATTTATAAGCGCATCAATGACGGTATTTCCAGTAATAAATACTGACTCCGAATCAACGTTTTCCCGAAGCAGGTTAGCCGCAGAAGTAGTTGTCGGCGCAAAGTGGTAGTCAGCTATTGCTCCGGTCAGTTTGCGATTCATCTCTTCCGGCCAAGGCGAATACTTATTACCGGTACGCAATCCAGCCTCAACATGACCGACGGATATTTGCTGATAAAATGCCGCAAGCGCTCCGGCAAAAGTAGTTGTAGTGTCCCCATGCACCAGAACAATATCCGGTTTGGCTTCGGCAAATATTTTTTCCAAACCCTTTATCGCTTTGCATGTAATATCCGACAGTGTCTGTCCATGACTCATAATATTCAAATCATAATCCGGAACAATACTAAACAGGTCCAGCACCTGATCGAGCATCTCACGGTGTTGTGCAGTAACAGTTACCATTGATTCAATATACTCAGGATATTTCTTGAGTTCTAATGCCAGTGGCGCCATTTTTATTGCCTCTGGCCGGGTGCCGAAAACAGTCATTACTTTGAGTTTCTTCACTTTTTTCCTCGCTTATCGTTATGATCGAAAATTCCAAGCCATTTTGCGCCAAACATTATCAGCGTGAACAATACAGCAATAGCGACCAAGGCAAAACTACGCGCATACTTCATCATCAAAACAGCCACACCGCCCAGAACGATACTGATACCGTACATCGCCAACACTGCTTGCTTTACGCTCAGCCCGCGTTGCAACAACCGGTGATGAAGATGTCCTTTATCCGGTGCAAAAATCGGATTGCCACTTTTATAACGTCGAACAATTGCAAATAACGTATCGAATATCGGAACACCAAGCGCTAGAATTGGAACTATAATTGCAACTGCTGCTAAGCTCTTGATCGATCCAACTATCGATACACTTGCCAAAGTAAAGCCAAGGAACATGCTGCCGGTATCACCCATAAAAATTTTCGCTGGATTAAAGTTGTGCTGCAAAAAACCAAGCGCCGAGCCAGCCAGCGCTACCGTAAGAATAGCCGCTGTCGCATAATTTGCTTCCATTGCCATCAACGAAATTGAAACTGCTGCAATAAAAGAAATTCCCGCCGCTAAACCGTCGAGACCGTCAATTAAATTCACGGTGTTAACACAACCGATAACCCAAAGCACGGTAACAGGCGCTGCCAACCAAAACGGCAGGTAGAACATTCCCTGTCCAAAAGGATTAGATATCCATTCAATTTTCAAATCAAACGCCAGCAATACACATGCGGCGAAAATTTGCAGAAATAATTTCACTTTGGCATCCATGCCTCTTAAGTCATCAACAATACCAACCAGCACGATTATCGTACCACCAAAACAAATTCCCAATACTTGGTTGTTCGGTTGCATAGTGAAAAAAACTGCCACTATAAATCCAAAATATATAGCCAAACCGCCAAGTCGTGCCATCGGTTGCTTATGGACTTTCCGCTGGTCGGGAAGATCCACGGCACCAATTTTAAACGCCAATAACTTCACCAACGGTGTTGTAAAATATGCTACTAGCAAAGCAATAATAAAAGCAATCGCGTAAGTTATCATCTTTTCTCCAATGATTATTTTGTCAAATAGCCTTTTCTAAGAAGCTTTTCTACATGGGCTTCCTGAGCCACAATAATGTCAACTCCGTAATTCTCATCAAGAATATAAATCATAGTAAAACAACACTGCGCGACATCACAAAGTTCAGCGGCCGCCCCTTCGATAATCGCTCGATGCTTCAGCCTGTTTTTTTCCCCGGAAGCACCGCCATGTTTGCCGATATACTGGGTAAGCTCACCCAGTTCTTCTTGAATTTTGCACATTGTCTGCATGATATCAGCATCGATGTTCAAGCGCGGTAAATACAAAAACTTGTAATTCCTATCTGTCACTACCTGATATTCGGAATCGACAACAAAAGAATATTTTTTTTCAATCAATTTATCTAAATGTCGGCGAACCATTTGATTAATATCGATTTCATAAAAATCCTCAAGCACAAACAACATTGTAACACAGGTCTGCGCGACATCCAGCAATTCTGCAACAATTTCAGTCAAACAATCTGCACGGCGTTCAATATCGGTCTCCTTGTAAAATTGCAGAACCGCGCGAGCTAATTCGCCTGCCTCTTCAACCGCCTTTAGTATTGTTGAATCAAGCGTAGGCGACAAATTATTCATTTTCGGCAATCTAAGCATTAGTGCCACCCATATTTATTACTTCGATACTGTCAACATATTCGAACCAATCGATATGCGGACTATAGTCTCGCGCAAACACAATTCGCTTAATTCCGCAAGTGATTATCAGTTTTTGACATTCCGGACAAGGACGATCGGTACAATACAAGGTTGCCCCCACCCGCTCGTCAGGCGAACATTCCAACAGAGCATTCGGTTCAGCATGTATACAACGCAGGCAATGGCCATCCACCATATAACAGCCTTCGTCAATGCAATGCGGCAAACCAGATGGGCTGCCGTTATAGCCGGTGCCTTTTATTCTGCGGTCTTTAACAACAACCGCGCCGACTGCACGCCGACTACAGGTACTCCGCTCCGCAACTTGAAATGCAATTCCTAAATAATATTCATCCCACGATTTGCGCATATTACCTCCTGCCACAGGAATATTATATCAAAACTCTTCCGGCAAAACACATAATATTTCAGAGTTCGCAAAAATATCGTATGGGTAACCAACTCTTATAAATCCTTTACATTCAGCACATAAAAAAATCCTGTGGCAAAAATACCACAGGATAAAAGTCGCAAAAACCTAGCGGGCTTTATTTTGGAAACAATTGCTGCAATATACCGGTTTATCACTGCGCGGTTGAAACGGCACTTGGCACTCAACTCCACACTCGGCACAAACTACGTCGTGCATCTCGCGAGCTGATTGACGAGCTTGCTTTTTCGAAACGCGGCAGTCTTTACATCTTTGCGGTTCGTTCTCTAATCCTTTTTCTTTGTAGAAAGCTTGTTCGCCAGCAGTGAAAATAAATTCACAGCCACACTCTTTGCATTGTAATGTTTTGTCTTCGAATTCCATGTTATACCTCGATTATTTGATATTCACTAATATTTGGCTGACCTGGTCTTTGACCCCACACTCGCCTGCTGGAAAATTCGCTCATAACCCGAAGGTCCCCACTACTCTCTCTCTCGCATTTCAGTTTGCAGTTTCGGGTAAACAGTGTTCGGGATATCTCCGGCACTATAAAATCGAATCCATCAACCAAAAAGCGGCAGGACTTACCCCAAAGCCGCACCATGCTCACAATCTATTTGATTGCTTACGTGGGCCGTTTCGCCTGCGACTGGCATCGGCTTGCAACCACAGACCCAAATATAAGCTTAGCGGTATTATATGTTAGAAAATAAAAAAATGCAAGGAATTTTTTTGATTCATAAACAAATCTATTAAGGAAAGGAAATAATGTTTTTGCCAAATGTTTTTCAACACGAATATTATTTTTCCAGCTTATGTTTTAAATTGCAATTATTTTTCAAATGTCTTATCATTATCAAAAACGACTCTGAAGGTGGAATTTTGATGTATATGCCATCAATTCACAAACTAACCGAATATGACGGTGGTTTGGAAAAACTTGCATCAGTTTGCAATGCTTATTTGGTACTAATGAAAGAAAAAAATGCCAGTCTATACTTGCACGCTCACCAGACCGCTAACTACGCAGTTGGAATTGCTACAAGAATGAAACTTCCCTCCGAAGAAATCAACAACATCAACTTTGCAGCGTTATTACACGATATTGGTCAGTTGGCAATCCCAAACTCTGTTCTTTATAAAGCACCCTATCTTTCAACGCGCGAGCTGTCTACCTATAAAAATCATTGCCGTTCTGGCTGCGCGATGTTAGAAAATATCGCCGCCTGTCAAACAATAATCCCGTTCATCAAACATCATCACGAGCAATGGAATGGCGGCGGTTATCCAAAACGTCTTAAAGGACTAAACATTCCGCTAGGTGCACGGATTATAGCAGTAGCAAATTTTTTCGATCATTTCATTAATCCCTGTGTCCAGAACTGGAGCAAGACCAAAAAAGATGCGATAATCGAATTATCCAACCTCTCCGGAACACTGTTTGATCCAGCCATAGTCAAGATATTTGTATCAATATTAGGAAAACAATAAGCGACAGCAAAACGCTGTCGCTTATTGTTTTTTTATCTTCCGTGCGCCAATGTCAATGATCTTACTATTGCGGCTCCGGATTTTTTTAATGATTTCGCACACTCTTCCAACGTCGCTCCACTGGTAAATATATCATCAACCAATAATATTTTTGTTCCTGCTACAACCGATGGTTGTCCAACGTAGAAAACACCTCGGACATTTTCTCGGCGCGCTTGCTGTAACAATTGCCATTGTGGCGCCGTACCCTTGGTTCGCGTCAATAGATCCACCCAAGGAACGCCGTTATTTTTTGCCCACATTCGAAAAATCAATTCACTTTGGTTATATCCGCGTTCACGATAACGTTTTTTGTGTAGCGGCACCGGAACCACCATATCAAAATGTTCGTTCGGAAATAGTTCGGTAATCGGTGGCAACAATTCACGTAATGCCTCAGATTGCTTAATTTTTTGGTTGTATTTTATCGACTTCAAAGTTTTTCTCAACGCTCCGGCGTAGGAGCACAAATATATCACACCATCCAAATACTTAAATCGATGTGATGACACATCCGCTTCGCGTTTTTGAACAGCTGGTTTGCAGCGGTTGCAAAAAACCATCGCATCTACTCTTCTGCCGCAGCCTGGACAATTATTGGGATATATAATACCTCTAATTTCCTGGATCAACTTTGCAAACGTGTCTTTCAATTTTCATCTCCTAGTCGCCTTAATTTTGTCTCAAATGTCGTCCAGCGTCGACTGCTGCGCTCATTCTCGACAGCTCGATTTAATGCAGCTTTGCTGCCAATAACAATTAATCTGTGTTTTGCCCTGGTTACTGCAGTATAGAGAATCGTCCGACTAAGTAACGCAGCGTGCTCTCTGCACAACACTAACAGTACTACCAGATATTCGCTCCCTTGGCTCTTATGAACCGTTATCGCATAAGCAAGTTGAATATCACGAAGACCTTCAATTTCAACCAAAACACTGTTACCATAAAATTCGACGACCATTCCATTGTCACCATACAATTTTACAATTCCAATATCACCATTGTAAATACCTTTTTCATAATTATTTTTCGTCTGCATCACCTTATCGCCGATACGAAAAATAGTGGTTTCACCACTGATTTTCACTGATTCACCGCAATGATTTAAACGTTTTTGTAATAACTTGTTCAAATTCTCCACGCCGCATTCCGCTCGATACATGGGCGAAAGTACTTGAATATCATTAATAACATCAAACCCTTCTATTGACAGTTGTAAATACAATTCGACAATTTTTTCAGCAATGGCAACGGAATTATCAACTTCAAGAAAGTCGAAATCATTAAATTTATCAGTTTCAGGAAGAATCCCTTTTCTTATTCGATGTGAATTATGGACAATTCCACTATCTGCTGCTTGACGAAATATTTCTTCTAATTGCACTGCAGGAATACAACGAGATTTTATCAGATCTTTCAATACCAATCCTGCGCCAACTGATGGCAACTGGTCAGTGTCACCAACTAATACCAACCGCGCCCCTTCGGGCAAAGCCTGTAAAAGGTGAAAAAATAAATTTATATCCATCATCGAAGTTTCATCGATAATAAATACGTCTCCGTCTAACCGGTTAAACTCATTTTTCAAGAATTTTTCATCGGCATCCCCGCTCTGCGCCTCTAACAGCCGATGAACAGTTGTAGCAACTCCGCCGCTAGCATCAGTCAGCCGCCGAGCCGCCCGCCCGGTTGGTGCAGCTAAAACAACATGCAGACCGCAATGCTCAAACAATTCACGCATACAGCGAATTATTGTTGTCTTGCCTGTACCAGGTCCTCCGGTAACTATTGTCACGCCTTCGGTCAGCACGGAAACTATCGCTTGTTTTTGCATACTTGCTAACTTAATATGGCTTATAGTCTCAATCAACTCCACAAGCCGCCCAATTTCCTTCTCGGAAAACACCTCAGCTTGAGCATTAATGTCATATAAAGCGACTGCCGCCATATTTTCAAGATGATACATAAACGGCAAAAATAGCAACTCAAACCCATGCTCCTCTTCGGCAATGAGTTCACCATCTTTCAGCATGGCAACAATTTCTTCATCAATTTCACTGTTTGAAATCAACAGATGTTTATGCGCCGATTGTATTACCACTTCACGTGGATAACAACAATGACCCTCGCGCAGTGTCTGCAACAACGAATAAATAATTCCGGAACGCATCCGCAATTTACAACCAGCATCCAACCCGGATTTTTTCGCAATCTCATCGGCAATTTTGAAATTAATATCATCAAAATCTTCACATAGTCGATATGGATTATCACGTATTATCTCAATTGCCGCCGCCCCATAAAAAGTTGCAATACGAGGTGCAAAACTTCCAGAAATGCCGTAGTCTTCAAGAAACCCCTTGATTTCGCGAATTTCATTATGCTCAATAAAAAGTTGACCGATCTCGCGCGCCTTTCCTAAACTAACTCCACGAATAGTTGCTAGCGCTTCCGGATTGCAACGCAAAACTTCATACAATTTTTCACCGAACTTTGCAGTTATTCGTGCTACCAGTTTCGGTCCGATACCGCCTACGCGTTGTTCCAAAAACAACGCGATGTTATCCATTATCCGCTTATCATTTGGCCGCCATTGTACTCCGGCAAATTGCTTACCATAGCGTCGGTGCGTAACCCATTCACCACTGACCGTCACCATTTCACCAATCATAGGTGCAAAAGAATTCACAGTTACATTCAGCGTACCCGTCTTATCTTCAGCCGCCAAACGAAAAACGGTATAACTGCGCTTCTCGTTTTCAAACACCACACTTGTTACCGTGCCAACTACATCCAACATATTCCCTCATAGCAACAGCCCCCATCACCTGGGGGCTGTTTATTAGGTTGCACTTTTCAGCAACCCCTATTTATTCATCAACGGACCAAGAATACGTTTATAAGCTTCTACACCAGGTTGATCAAACGCATCGACATCAGCAAATTCACCTTCGTAAGCTACCGACAACGCTAACATATACAACAATTCACCAAGATGAAACGCATTCATCGCTGGTAACACAAACTCAGCATTCATGCGGTTGTCGCCTGAAAGTGCTTGAGCGTTTGCCATTAACGCTGCATCCAAGGCATGACTGAGGGTTTTGCCAGCTATTTCATGCAGTTTGGGAACATTCGGAAAACAATCCGGTACAACCGGGTCATAACTCCAATTTGCCACTCTGAGAAATTGTACTATTTTATCACGCTTACCGTCTTGATGTTGCTGTGTTTGCGCATGCATATCAGTAGTGCCTACAGCAACAATCGGAGTACGTCCATAATAAACTTCGTTACCGCTTCTGTCTAAACGCTTGCCAAGCGATTCGGCTAACAGTTGTATATACCATTCAGAAACCGATTTCAGATAATCTGCATACGGCATGAACACTTCAATGTCACGACCATACTTTTCACCGGCTACATACTTCATTATCGCGTTTAGCATTGCCGGATTTTGCCAAACGTCTTCGGTTTGACAGGCTTGATCCATGGCAAGTGCGCCAGCCAAAAAGGCATCAATATCAAAACCAATGCAAGCTGCAGTTATCAACCCTACTTCAGAAAATACGCTGAAGCGTCCACCTACGCCATCCGGAACAGCAAAAGTCTCCCAGCCCTCTTCAACGGCAAGTTTATGAAGCAGCGTTTCACCGCTATCAGTACGAGGATCAGTGACAGCTACCACTGTCAAGTCGCACAACTCTGGACGGGATTTGAAAATATCATAGATTATCATAAAATTAGACATTGTGTCCAGTGTAGCACCCGACTTTGAAATAACGACCAGACAAAGACTAAATTTTTCACCGCTTGCGATTTTTTCCTCAGCTTCAACAAAAAGACGCTCTACTAAATCTGTAGTCCGGCGCGGATCCATGTTTTGACCGTGAAAATACAATTTCGGGTAACCATTACGCCATTCTTGAGACTTTACGTTCCAAAATTCTCCACATTGAACATCAAATAAAACCTTATTGCCAAGATATGATCCGCCAATACCAAACGACACCACAGTATCAACATTGAAACGCAGACCTTCACCAAAATTTTTAAGTTTTTCAATAACAACCGGCGAATTCAAATTACCTTCTGCAACGTATGGCAACTGCGAAAACAACACTTTCTCCGGTTCGCCGTCCTTGGACAAATGACCGCGGATAATCCCGGTTGCACGCATTTCTTCGATAGCTTTGTGTGCTTTTTTCAATTTCGCGCTTCTGGAAGTAATATCCCGCCGTTGCAGGCGATCGGCACCAAACATGTTTTCATAATTTAGTTCAAATCCTGATTCCAAACGTAAAATGTTTTCTGACATGAGTCGCTCCTTAAATTTTTTTATTTTCCAACTTTAGCCATAATATATTTCAAAAAATCATCGCGCAGATCTTGACGTTTCAAGGCAAAATCAACAATTGCTTCGAGATATCCCTGTTTATCACCGGTATCATAGCGTCGTCCTTCAAAATTCAGCGCATACATCGTTTTTTTTGTCGCCAATATCCGTAATGCGTCAGTTAATTGAATTTCGCCGTTCTTCCCCGGTTCAGTACGCTCCAGCAACTTAAAAATTTCCGGTTCAATAATATAACGACCAAGAACTGCCAGTCTCGACGGCGCATCTTCAAGCGCCGGTTTTTCGACCATCCCCAGCACTCGGAATACTTTTTCGTTAATCTGCTCAGTTTTTACTATTCCATAGCTAGACACTTTTTCTTCCTGCACCTCTTGACAACCGAGAATCGATCCGCCGAAGTCTTCATAAGCATTAATCAGCTGTTTCAAACACGGAACCTGACTGTCAATAATATCATCACCGAGTAGTACCGCGAACGGTTCGTTGCCGACAAAATTTTTAGCACATAAAATCGCGTGCCCAAGCCCCTTTGGCTCTTTTTGTCGTACAAAATGAATAGTAATCCCTGATATTTCGTTAACCATTTCCAATAAATCATATTTACCGGAACGTTTGAGCATCAGCTCTAATTCCAGCGAGCGGTCAAAATGATCTTCAATTGCTCGTTTATTACGACCGGTAATAATCAAAATATCTTCAATACCGGACGCACGCGCTTCCTCAACAATATACTGAATGGCCGGTTTGTCTACAATCGGCAGCATTTCTTTGGGCTGCGCCTTGGTAGCCGGTAAAAACCGAGTACCAAGTCCCGCCGCCGGAATTACCGCTTTACGGACTTTTTTAACAGTTTCTGGCATAGCTCACCATTCTTTTTACCAGCGCAGTAGCCCTTTCCATCGACGGCGCATCGGCGTAAACACGCAATACCGGTTCCGTACCGGACGCACGCACCATCACCCATGAACTATTTTCCAGGAAAAGTTTTACACCATCACTGGTATTATATTTTAAAACTTTCATACCGTCAACGCTATCAGCTTTGGTAGCTAAGGCAGTCATCAACAGCTCTATTTGTGACCGCTGTAAATGAATATCCTCACGATGAAAGTAAAAGTGCCCGACTTCATTCATCAAGTCTTCTAGCAATTTTCCTAAAGGCTTTTCATAATAAGCACACATTTCAATTATCAACATTCCAAGCAACAAACCGTCACGCTCGGGTATATAATTTTTGATACCAATACCACCTGATTCTTCGCCGCCAATCAAAACATCATCACTATTCATCAGCTCAGCAATGTACTTAAAGCCAACCGGCGTTTCATATAACCTGCGCTCGAATTTCTCGATTGTGGCATCTAACAAACCCGATACTGTAACTGTTTTTACAATGCCGCCCGTCCAACCACGGCTTTCGATTAAATAGCGCGCCAACAACGCAATAATATGATGTGACGAAACAAAACTGCCATCGCTGCTCATTGCGCCAATCCGATCACCATCACCATCGGTGGCAAGTGCAAAATCCGCGCCCACCCGCAACACTTCTTCGCGAAGTTTACCCAAATAGCGCTCAATCGGTTCCGGATTAACTCCATCAAAACCTGGATTCACCAAGCCACGAAATTCGGACAAATTTAAATTGTACTCTGCTGCAAACAACGACGCTAAACCCTGTGTCGATCCATGCATCATATCAAAAACAATTTTAGCCTTATAGTTATTGATTATTTCCGGCTTTAACATTTCCCTAATATGCTGTAAGTAATTTGTCTGTGGTGAAAAATATTCAATGCTCTCGGGAAGTACCGTTTTTTTTACAACAACCGCTTCTGCTTCCAATAAACGTAACTGTTTCTCGATATCGTCAATAATTTCCGGAGAAGCTGAACCACCGTACCAAGCTTTGAACTTAAATCCGTTATATTCCGGCGGGTTATGACTGGCGGTAATAACTACTCCGCCAACAGCTTTTTTATCAACTACTGCCCAGGAAAACGCCGGCGTCGCACAAAAGCTGTCACTCAACCACACTTTTACTCCCTGCCTGGCAATTACCGCTGCAGCCTGCTCGGCAAATTCTTTGGACAAAAACCGTGCGTCATAACCTACGCAAATGCCATCCAAGCCTTTCTCCTGATAGAATTCCGCTTTTTCTTTAGTATACATTGCAACTGCAAGTGCTACCAGCCGAACATTATCAAAAGTAAACTCGTCAGCAATAACTGCACGCCAACCATCGGTTCCAAATTTTAACATATATCTCCAATACTATCGTTTATGTCGCATCAAATAGTCGATGATAACGGAAAGCATTCTAGTACTTTTTCAAAGAAAAAGCAACTCAGCTTTTTTTGCCAAACACCCGCTCTGCGATTGCCAAACCGGTAGGGGTAACGGCTAATCCGCCGCGAGCCGTTTCGCGAAGCTCAGCAGGCATCATCGCGCCCACCGCACCCATCGCATCAATTGTTTCATCAAGAGGTATTGTAGACGTAATTCCAGCCCGAACCATATCTACAGCCATCAACGCCATCAAAGCTGAAGCGGCATTACGTTTAACGCAGGGTACCTCAACCAGGCCGGCAACCGGATCACAAACTAACCCTAACAAATTTTTGAAAACAATTGCACCGGCATCACTGGCCGCCTGATTATTGCACCCGAGCATCGAGGCTAAGGCAACCGCGCTCATTGCTGCCGCCGAACCGCACTCCGCCTGACAACCGCCTTCGGCACCGGCAAAACAAGCTTTCTTGCCAATAATCACTCCAACTGCACCGGCTACAAATAAGCCGTCGATAATTTGTTCCTCAGTTAAATCAAAACACTCCTTTGCCGCCAAAAAAATTCCTGGCATTATCCCGCACGAACCAGCGGTTGGCGAAGCAACAATCCGTCCCATGCAGGCATTAGCCTCGTTAGCAGCCAATGAATAGGCCAGCGTCTTTCCATAAAAATCATTACACAACGCTTTTCCGTCAATCATGTATTTCTGAAACTGTTTTCCTGCGCCGCCAACCAGTCCGCTTAACGATTTTCGCCCTTGCAGACCATCTAGCACAGCCTCCATCATTACTTGGGCACGTGCTTGCATTATGGTCTTGACTTCTTCCGCCGTCTTGTCTTGTTGATATGCCTCATATTCGATCGCAAGTTTTCCAATGGTCATGCCTTGTTTTTCTGCTTCATCAATAAAATCCGAATAATTATCAAATTCTCTCATACAATCTCCTAATTATAGTGACGGAAGAATAAAACTCTTTTTCACACCATCAATCCGTTTTATTACTGTACACAAATCATCCGGTAATTGTTGATCTGTCTCGAATATCATCATATCTTCCCCGGCAGCGCCCTTCCCTTGACGGCTTTGTTTCATCAACGCAATATTAATGGAATATATTGAAAAAACCGAAGCCACTTTGGCAAGAATTCCTGGTACATCGCTACAGATAACAACAATCGAAGGATAAGTACCGTCCAGTTGTACCTGATAGTTGCCAATTTCAGTTATTTCAATAGCACCACCGCCAATCGATGAACCAACAATATTGGCTTTCCTGCCGCTTATTCCAGTCAACTCGAAAACGACTGTATTTGGATGAACATTGCGCAAAGCAACTGGCGAAAAACTGAACTCCAACCCAGCCTCTTTCGCGTGCTGAAAGCTATCGCGTAGCCGGTCATCATCAGCCTCATACCCAAGTAATCCGGCAATAATTGCCAGATCTGTGCCGTGTCCGCGATAAGTATCTCGAAAACTGCCATGCAACTTAATTTTCGCTTGCACTACCGACTCACCCAATATCAGCCGCGCCATTTTCCCTAATCGCGCCGCTCCAGCCGTGTGTGAGCTAGAAGGACCAATCATTACCGGGCCGATAATATCCAGAATTTTCATTATCTACCTCCATGTTTGCTTTCAAAAACACTGCTATTCTATTATAATTGAATTTACTATTTCACAAAAGGAAAATATCATGAATTCACCTTTACGATTATTTACTGATTTCGTTTTTGTCGAAACACCGCTAGAAAAAGTTGACGCTATTTTCATTCCCGGCAGTCACCACCCTCAACTGGCTGTTCGAGCTGCTGAATTGTTTCACGCTGGCTACGCTCCATTAATTATTCCATCCGGCGGACAGAATAACCGCCTGCCAAACAATATGCCCGAAGCGCTATGGTTGAAAGACCTGCTAATAAAACACGGGGTACCTGATTCTGCAATAATTGCTGAACCGAATGCGCGAAACACTTTTAATAACGCCGATTTCACCGCCGCTATGATCGAAAAATTGCAGCTTGATATTAATTCGGCAATAATTGTCGCCAAGGGCTTTCATTCACGCCGGTGCCTGCTTACCTATCAAACAGCATTTTTGAAAAATTTTTCGTTTTTTGTAACGCTGGTTCCGGACGGTAACAATAATACCAGTGCTAATTGGCATCGCACTGCGAGTGGAATAAACACCGTTATGAGCGAAATTCGAAAAATCGGTCAATATTTTGCTGAAGAAATTCCGGAATTTTCCAAAAAGTGGGAGGAGTGACTTGGAATTAAAAGACTATCTGGCACGAATTTGGCGGGCCATAATTGAATTCGAGTTACTTGCCGAAAACGATTCAATACTGATAGGTTTGTCCGGTGGTAAGGACAGCCTTTTTATGACCTATGCACTTCGTGAAATTCAAAAATATGCGCCATTTAATTTTCATTTAGGCGTTTACACTATGGACGGAATGTTCTCAAATAATTTCCCGACCGACCAACTGCAAACATTTTGTTCAACTCTGAATTTGCCGTTTCATAGTGAACAAATAAACATTAAGAGCATAATTGAAAAGCAAAATGGCAAAGATCCTTGTTATTCGTGCGCTTTTTTTCGACGTGGTGCGATAAATAATTATGCTAAAAAAAACGGCTATAACAAAGTTGCTTATGCCCATCATAATGATGATTTCGTCGAAACATTTCTAATGAACATTCTTCAATCCGGTCAGCTGGGAACTTTTCAACCAAAAACCTATCTTGACCGATCCGGCATAACTGTCATTCGACCACTTTGCTATCTGCGCGAACATGAGCTGTTAAATACGCACGTCATAACCGGAATTTTGCCAATAAAAAACCCCTGTCCGTTTGATGGAAAAACCAAACGACAGGAGACAAAAGAACTCATAAAATTGTTAGAAAAGACTAATCACGATCTTTATTCACATTTAAACTCAGCCATGCGCCAAGACAAACCGCCACAATTATGGCCGCCGGCGTTTAGCAAAGCGCAATCTCGCACTTTGTTTTGTAAGTTTTGGAAAAAATAAAACCGAATTAATATAAATGTTTCAACTCACTGCCGCTGTAATAATGACGCAAAATATCCTGATATTTCGCCGCTCGACCGCCATTGCTCTTCGTTTCAGCCATTTGCTTGGCGCCCCATTGCGACAGGCCGATACCATGTCCCCAGCCGCGTCCGTTAAAGATAACTTTACCGTTCTTTATTTGCATTTCGAACAAGGTACTGCGCAACTCAAATATTCGGCGCAAATCAGCTCCGGACAATTCAACGGTATTATTGCGACCGATTACTACCACTAACTTCACGCGTCCGCTGGGACTGCGATCACCAGAATAATTATCCCTGGTAGTATTGTCTAGCGGCGACAACAATATTTCCTCTACAGCACCACAGTTAAAACCATTTTTGGTCAAAGCCGCTTCAAAATCAGCAATTGCCACCTGCTTTTCCCAATGATAATATGGCGATTTTTCATCATAATCAATCACCGATTGCAAATACGAGCAATTATTCCCCCACACTTCGTGCGATGAAGCTGTCCGCCCGCCGCCGCTTGCCATAAATAATGTTTGAGCAATCTTTCCATGGGCAATCACAACCATTCCGCGGGTATCATCTACTGCTTTGCGACCTTTGTTATCCTCAACAACTTTTCCCAAATATGCTTGATCGCTGGTATCACACAACATATCAAAACCTTGGTATTTCTTCTTAGACGTTAAGTTATACATTGCATATGAACGGGCAGCCACCGCTTGCGCTTTAACCGCCTCTTCTGGCCAAGCCGTAGATATTTCCGAACCAATAACGCTGTATAGATATTTTTCCAGCGAAATAACATTAATAAGATTTAATGCTTTTTTATCCTTTCCACTACATTCAACAAGAAATTCCCCGCGAAATTTATGTTTGTTATAAATAAGTGAAGTCGATGAATCATCAGCCTTGGTCGAAATAAGCACACTTGAAAAATATTTTTTTCCATTGCAAACTACTACAACTCCGTCACTGGTCAAACTAATTTTTTCATTTGCTGAAAATTTGTTTAAAACTTTTTTTCCAGAAACATCCAATAAATAAACTGGAGCATCAGCCGATAAATCAAAATTAGACTTTTCAATGGCCAAGCCGATTTTCACTATTGGGACCAAAGAAGACGATGCCTCATTGGGAAAAAAACCGGCTTGAGCGATAAAAGTTTGAAAAAAAATCATTGTCAAAGCAATAATCAAACCACTTAGCAAATTTTTTTTGTTCAAAATAACCTCAAATTCATTTCGCCAAATATCGCTCTTTCTCACTATAGATGCATCCACAATATGGTTGACGATAATAACCGCGGGAACGGCAAACGCTTACACCCTCATCCCAACCACTGCGAAAATCTTCGTAAAAAAAACCAACACCCGCGCTTTGAGCTACGACTTCAGCTTTTGCTATCAATAAATTGTGCTTCTGATAGGGACTTACCAGTAATGTTGTGGTAAACAATGCATAAGCACATTCTTTGGCATAATCTGCTGTTCTACCGAGACGTGATTCATAACAATACTCACAACGTTCGTTATGTCTTCCGGCGGTATTCATTAAAAATTCTTCCAATTCATACCCGCCACCGATAATAAGTTCCAGCTTCTCATCTGAAGCAAATTGTTGTGCGGTATCAAGCCGTCTTTGATATTCCTTGAACGGATGAATATTATGATTATAGAAATAACCCGTTACAGAAAACCCTTGTTCACGTAACCGTTTGAGCGGATATATTGCACACGGTCCGCAACAAATATGCAATAGTATTGTTTTTTCTGTCACTGCTGCTCACGCACGCTTGCCGATATTACCTGCGTTCGAAACAACATGTTATCGGCCATTTCTTGAAAAAATTCGCGATTGTTCGACAAATGCTGAACACCAACTTCGGTAATTCCGCCCGGCGTACATACCTGACGAATAATATCATACCGTTCAGTACGCAGAATCGGCACCAGCTGTTCAACCATATCCAGTACAGTATTTAAGGCTTTTTCGCTTTCAATGTTCGAATTGCTGCAAAAGCTCTCCACATATTGCTTGAAAAACTCGGCAAACACCGCCGGCGAACAGCTCATCACGCACATATAGGCATCCATTTCTCGTTCATCGATTAAATATGGATGTCCAACCAGCTGCAAAAGCTCCAGAACCTTTTGTTCTTCTTCATCACCGGCATAAGTACCCCGAACTACCATTATCGGCCCGCCAGTCTTATTTACCATTGATGGCATAATTCTAAACAAAGTTATTTGACCGGCAACATCGTAATAATTTTGCTGGTCAACAGCCGCGACTGTGCTAATAAAGATTTTCCCTTTGCCCTGCAACTCACGCAATACCGATTTTACGCCGTTTGGTTTTACCGCCAATAATATTATTTCAGCTTGATGATTAATGTCTTCTAATGAACTAGCCTGTATATAACCATTTGCCAAACATATATTTTTAAGTTTTTCATTATCGGCGTCATAGGCAATAACATCATGAACGCAACTCAAACGCTTAGCATACATGCCACCAATATTTCCCATACCAATAATTCCAATTTTCATTAACAACTCCTTGAATAAATGCTTATTATTCGCCAAAAAGCGGCTGTTGTTCGTTGTCAGATACTGTTTTTTTACTAATGCCAAAATGTTCGTACGCGGCACGATTTACTACACGTCCACGTGGAGTACGTTGAATAAAACCCAGCTGCATCAAAAATGGTTCAAGTACGTCCTCAACCGTTTCAGTTTCTTCGCTTATGCAGGCTGAAATCGTATCCAATCCGACCGGTCCGCCGTCAAAACGTTCAATAATCATTGTCAACAAGCGTCGGTCGGTGCGATCCAGCCCCAGTTTATCAACTTCCAATAATTCCAATGCCAAATCGGCAATTTTTTCAGTAATCACACCTTGGCCTTCGACCTGAGCAAAATCACGTACCCGTTTCAATAATCGATTTGCAATCCGCGGGGTTCCACGCGAGCGACGAGCTATTTCTTCGGCTCCGCGTTGTTCAACCGCAATTTTAATAACGTCAGCCGAGCGATTGATAATATGCAACAATTCATCTGTTCGGTAATATTCCAATCGAGAAACTATTCCAAACCGGTCACGCAACGGCGCAGCTAGCGAACCGGCGCGCGTGGTCGCACCAACCAACGTAAACGGCGGCAAATCAATACGAACCGTACGAGCGCTTGGACCTTTGCCAATAATAATATCCAACGCAAAATCTTCCATTGCCGAATACAGCACTTCTTCGACGGTGCGGCTCAAACGATGAATTTCATCAATAAACAAAACATCTTTATCGGATAAATTTGTCAGAATTGCCGCCAAATCACCCGGACGCTCAATCGCCGGTCCGGAAGTAATTCGCAAATTAACTCCCATTTCATTGGCAATAATTGTCGCAAGCGTGGTTTTTCCTAACCCCGGCGGACCGTACAACAAAACATGATCAAGCGTTTCCGCTCGATTCAACGCCGCTTTTATAAAAATATCCAGATTTTTTTTAACTTGCTCTTGGCCAATATACTCAGACAATTTTTTTGGACGTAATGAATATTGCCAATTGTCCCCGTCCAATTCTTGACCGACAATAACTCTTTCTTCCATAATTACGCCCTATTTCATAAACTCTTTTAACGCCAGCTTAATCAAACTAGCCGTTGACAAGGTTAAATCCAACTTTCGCAACACCTGGCTAACTTCATTACGGCTGTACCCCAATGAAATAAGCGCCTGTGCTGCATCACTACTTTCAACTGTCCCTAGAACATCACCAAAATGCTGGTCTTCTCTATTGATAATTCCCGCAATTACTCCGACTTTATCCTTCAACTCAACAATCATCCGTTCCGCAGTCTTCTTACCGACACCGGATATTTTGGTCAAAACAGCAAGGTCTTGTTGAGCGATAGCTGAACGAAACTCATTTGGCCCAATTGCCGACAGCACTGCCAGCGCCAATTTAGGACCAACACCATTGACGTTAAGCAAAAGAATATATAAATCATATTCTTCCTTACTAAAAAAACCAAATAATAGCATTGCGTCTTCACGGACCTGAAGATAAGTAAATAATTTTATTACATTGCCTACAACAAGCTTTCCGCGAGTAGATTCAGGAATGAATACCCGATACCCGACGCCGTTACAATCCAAAAAACAAAAATCGGCGCTGACACTATCTACCGCTCCTCGCAAAAATCCAATCATAGTCCTCCCTACCGCCAACTCAAACTGTTGGCCGAGCTGTGAATTGCACACACCGCGATAGCCAGTGCATCAGTCACATCATCCGGTTTAGGTTGTTCTTTGATACCAAGTAACCGCATAACCATATACGCGACTTGCTGTTTGTCAGCTTTTCCATATCCAACTACAGCTTGTTTAACTTGTAGTGGTGTATATTCCAAAATCGGCAAATTGTTTTTTGCGGCCACTAACATAATCACGCCGCGTGCCTGGCCAACAGACAACGCCGTCTTAACATTTTTGTTGAAAAACAGTTGTTCAATAGCAACCACGTCCGGGCGACAGTCACCGATGATTTTGTTCAATTCATCGAATATTTTCAATAACCGTAACGGCATTTCCGTAGCCGAAGCGGTCAGAACCGCTCCGCAATGAACAGGAACTAGTTTACTGCCAATACTCTCTACCAGACCATAGCCGCAAATCGCCGTGCCGGGATCGATCCCCAATGCCCGCATATCATTCCTCTTCTTCAGGGAATTCATAGTTGGTGTACACTTCGTTAACGTCATCATGCTCTTCCAACGCGTCTAACAATTTCTGCATTTTGATGTCGTCATCGGCCGATAAAGCTAGCGTTATATCCGGAATCATCCGGATTTGCGCCACAGCAGGCTCTATTCCAAGTGACTCAATCGCCCGCTGCACAGATTCGAATGCATCTGGTTCGCACGTTATTTCGATTTCGTCCGTACTTGCATCAAAACCTTCAGCGTTAGCTTCCAGTACTGCCAGCATCAGTTCATCTTCGTTTATTTTTTCTGTTTGTTCCACAAGAAATAAACCTTTATTTTTAAACATCCAAGCTACGCAACCGGCTTCGCCGAGATTTCCGCCGAACTTCGTAAAATAATGCCGAACATCGGCAACGGTACGGTTGCGATTGTCGGTCATGGTCTCAACCAAAATTGCCACTCCGCCCGGGCCATAGCCTTCATACAATATAGTTTCAACATTACTGGCGTCACCGCCACCGGCACCCTTTTGCAATGCCCGGTTGATATTGTCCTTGGGAATATTATTTTCTTTCGCTTTTTGCAACGCCAGCTTCAACTTCATATTCATCGAAGGATCTAAGCCGCCGTTTTTCACGGCTATCATAATCTCCCGGCCAATTTTTGTAGTAGCTTTGGCTTTTAATGCATCCTGTTTACCCTTACGATGTTTGATGTTTGCCCATTTACTATGTCCCGACATTATTCCTCCGAAATTATTATGATTGTTTGAAAATTAAACTGCATTCATTGTCGGAAACTCGAACAATAAATGCTGATGGAGATGATTTTTTTTGAATTCATTCGCACTGCCATCAAAACAAATACCTTTATTTATACATACTACTCTTTGCATATACTCGGTAATATTTATGATATCATGACTAACCATTATGATAGTAATTCCAAGCCGACGATTAAGATTGCGTAATAATTCAAACAATTTTTTTCCGCTCGGTGCATCAATACCACTGGTTGGTTCGTCCAGTAACAATATACGCGGGTTCTGTGCCAAAGCGCGCGCGACCATCATTCGTTGACGATAACCACCGCTCAATTCATTTATCAGTGTTTTTTCATAACCGGCAAGTCCGGTAATCTCTAATATATGCTCGACAACATGTTTGCGGGCTTTTGCCTGGCTCTTAAGCGTTCCAAGCGAAACTATCTCACTCACAGTTGCCGGAAATCCGGCACTGCTATCGTTCTGCAATTGTGAAACATAGCCGACAAAACCTTTTTGGGTTGCAACCAGCGGGGATTTATCGGAGATTTTCACGCAACCGCTTTGTGGCGCTATAATTCCTGCAGCCAATTTTAAAAAAGTAGTCTTACCGGAACCGTTTGGTCCAACGATTCCAACAAAATCCCCGGTCCGCAAACAGATATTAACCGCAGTCAGCGCACACCGGTTTCGATATGCGAAGCTTACATCAGTAAATTCAACCGATCCCAAATCACTCCTCACATTTTTCGGCTATTTTTCGCATATTGTATAGATAATAATAATAGCCCTTTTTTTGCAACAATTCTTTATGAGTACCGACTTCAACGATATTCCCTTTATCTAAACAAATAATTTTGTCATCATCACACAATAATTGATAATTATGGGTAATCAAAATTGTAGTAATTCCTTTGCAAGCGTTTTTTATCGCGTAGAAAACCTGTTGTTCACTCAAACTATCTAAAGCTGCCGTTGGCTCATCAAGCACTACCAGTTTGGGTTTTTTCAACATCGCCCGCGCCAAAGCAATTCGTTGCCGCTGGCCACCGGAAAGTTTCGAACCATAAGTACCGACATTAGTTTGATATTTTTGCGGCAACCGCTGGATGAATTCATCGGCATTTGCCAATACAGCTGACGCGATAACCTCTTCATCACTCGCTTCAAAGTTCCCATAGCGTATATTTTCAGCAATCGTCTGATTGAAAAGAAATGCTTCCTGCTGAATATAGCCGATATTCTGTCGGTAGGCATCGCGTTTATAAGAAGCAATATTCTTTCCATCGAATAAAACTTCACCACTATCTGTGTCAGCAAATCTAAGTATTAAAGCTGCCAACGAAGACTTACCCGCGCCGCTCGGTCCAACTACAGCAAAAAAATCTCCGGGTTCGACAGTAAAGGATATATCTTTTAGTATTTTTTCCGAATTATATCCATAAGAGACATCACAAAATTCTACCCGCCCCCCCGCAAACACTACGTCTGCAGTGCCGCTAACAACATCAAGCGGCTGTTGATTCAAAAACGAAATTCGTTCCCAGGCAACCAAACCCAGTCGTAGCGCAGTAAACGCGTCGACAATTTTCTTCACCGGCACCGGCAAATTGATCAGATAAACCAAAAAGGCAAACATATATCCAACTGTTAATTCTCCGTTGATTATCAAACTGCCACCGAAAATTAAAATTGCCACAATCCCAAGCATCGCAAGAACTTCAGATAGCGACAACAATAACGCCCGATATTTTTGCATTTTCATAAAAACAACGAGCGCCTTCGCCTGAGCCTGTTGAAATCGTTTTAACTCATAGTGCTCACGAACATAACTTCTGATAATCTTAACACAACTCACATAAGTATATAATAATTCAGTGACATCTGATTGAACTTCAAGGATCTTGCCCCCGTAATGTGACAGCTTGTTTTTGAACATATTGGTAGCTAAAGCAATAATCGGCAACACCACTAGGGTAATTATCGTAAGCTTCCAACTCATCCATAGCATTACACCAACAAGTGCAATAAGGCCAAGACTTTCTAACATAAAATCAATCATGCCAACAGTCAGGGCTTGTTGAATTGCCAACAAGTCATTCGTAAATAGTGACAGCACCTCGCCACGTTTATTTTTATCAAAATAATCCAGTCTTAGGTTCATAACACGTGAAAACATTGATTCACGCAAGCGAACAACAAATTTTGTACCGGCTCTGCCAAGCAACATTTGATACGTCATAAAGCAAACGCCTTTTAGTGTATACAATAAAACCAAATCGCGTACAACTTCAAATAATGCATAATGACTGGAATCAGCGATCTTTGTTTTTAATGTTACATCTAAAAAATAACGCACGAGATATGGCATACAGAGAGTCGCATATGTAGCCAAAAAAAAGCTGATTATTGCGAATGATACAATAATCCAATATGGTTTAATAAATTTTTGAAAATAAAACTCAAACATATTCCTCTAGTTCCAACAGTCTTAGCCAAGTGATATAAAAAAAGGGAAGGTATTTCCTTCCCAAAATTATTATCGATTAGTTTACACGGCGTGCTCCAAGATAGCGGCTGGAATAATATGAACTCCTCAAAGAATCAACGTGCACACCTCGCGAAGATGAAGCGGCTACAAACTTGTCATTTCCAAGATAAATACCGACGTGCGAGGCACCGGATGCATATGTTTCAAAAAACACTAAATCACCAGGCTGAAGAGCAGAATAACTAACGCTTCGCCCCACCAAAAATTGTTCGTCGGCACAACGCGGAAGATAGACACCCATTTGGGCATATACGTATCGTACATAGCCTGAACAATCAAACCCGCCCGGAGCTGTTCCGCCAAACACGTAAGGTGTTCCTGTATAACGCAGAGCAACCGACATCAATCTGCGCGCATTGGTAGTGGAAGAATCACCACGGCTAACCGGAATATCTCTTCCCATCAACATTTGATAAGTTTGTTCACCAATCGCTCCGTCAGCAGTCAAACTGTGTTCCGCTTGAAACTTTTTGACGGCAGCGGCAGTAGCCGGTCCGTAACTCCCATCAACACTGATGTTATAACCAAGCGTTTGCAATTTTGCCTGAATTTCTTTAACATCCTGGCCATCGTCTCCCTGTTGAAAAGCGGCAGACGCCATAATTGCTATGGAAAAAATAAAACAGAACACACCAATAGAAACTATTTGTCGAAAGTTCACTACAGATCTCCCTTCAGATAGCCGACGAGGTTAGCTGTCGGGTTAGGGCAGAAGGCGCCCCGACTACTTGATTTTACTCTTTCGTCTTCACCCCGATACGCACGCAATAACCGCAGTTATAACAGTACGTAAAATTGGTTTCCCCGTTCTTGAGCAAGATTAGGCTTTTAAGCTCGACGGTATTATACACTATTGATTATGATTATGCAACGGGTTAAACTCACCAATTTCCTCACTAATCAAATAAATTGGTCTGTGCTTAACTTCTTCGAATATTCGTCCGATATACTCGCCAATCACGCCCAATCCCATCATCTGAATTCCGCCGACAAAAGCTATCGAAGCAGTCATTGACGCCCAACCAGGCGCTGCGGAATTGGTGAAATACACTACGTAAAAAACATGCGCGATTAAAAAAACGCTTAACAATCCGCAAAGCAAACCAAAATAAAATACCAAACGAAGCGGAGTTTTGGAAAAAGCCGTAATTCCGTCCAAAGCAAAATGCATCATTTTGCCAAGTGAATATTTTGACTTACCGGCAAAACGAGGCGATGCTACAAAATCTACCGTGATTTTTTTGTAACCAAGAGCGCTAATCATTCCCCGGATAAACCGGCTTTCCTCGCGGAATTTTCTAAATGCCAAAACTGCTTTGCGATCTAGCAACCTAAAATCAGAACCGCCTTCGGCTATTTGAACTTTTGACATCGAATTAATCAATTTATAGAAAAATGCGGAAGTAACTTTCTTGAACAGTGAAACTCCCTCAGTGCTTTTTCGCAGCGTCTGGACTACTTCGTAACCTTGTTCCCATAATTCCAACAGTTGCGGCAACATTTCCGGCGGATGCTGCATATCGCCATCCATCGAAATCACCGCATCGCCTTGAGCATTATCCAAACCACAAGAAAGTGCTGCCATGTGCCCATAATTGCGCGAAAGCTGGAATCCCTTTATTCGGCAATCTCGAAGTGACAGCTGGTGAATTAACATCGGTGTCGCATCTTTAGATCCGTCATCAACAAAAATAAGTTCCCAATCATATGACAATTTTGACATTACTTGAGTAATTGAATTGCTGAAATACTCGATGTTTGCCTCTTCGTTATAGATTGGTACTACAATAGATATCTTTTTCATTAATACTCCTATTTATATCAGGTTATCTGCAATTTGTTCGAGTTTTCGCAAACGATGATTGATTCCTGACTTCGACGTCCCGTCATTAATTATTTCTACTAATTCGCCGATGGATGCTTCCGGATTATCAAGTCGCGCTTGTGCAGTGATTTTCAACGCAGTTGGCAACCATTCCAAACCACGCAAATCGGTAATCAGACGGATTTTTTCTATCTGCCGGCCTGCTGTTCGCACTGTTTTTTGCAAATTTGCCGTTTCGCAGTTCACTTCGCGGTTGATGCGATTACGCATATCCTTCACAACGCGGGCGTTTTCGTAGTGCAACACCGAATTATGCGCGCCAACTATTCTTAAAAAATCAATTATTGCCTCAGCTTCTTTGATATACATTATCAAATTTTCCTTGCGCTCAATTATGCCCGCAGATATTTCAAAAACTTTCAGACAGCGGGCAATTATCGATTTTGCCTCTGCACTCGGAATGTTAAGTTCCAAATGATAATCACCCTTGGGGCTGCTGAGTGAACCAGCTCCTAAAAAGAATCCGCGCAATATCGCTTTGCGACAACAATTTTTCTTTGCAAAATTTTTTAATGAATTATCACGAACCACATAACCATCATCTTTCCATATTCCAAGTAAAATCAGCAACTGCACAACCGTCAGCTGCGGAGCAACCCTCAATTCGTAGCGATTATTTTTTTTCAGCCGGGTGCTTTTGCTGACAACTATATCCGCTTCACAGCTAGAAAGCTGTTTTATTAATGAATAATAGCGCCGGACAACACTTGCATTTCCGGAAACAACGGAAATTCCAACCAAATTGTTACCGCCAAGAATTAATTTGCCGGCAGCACGAAAAAATGCCGCAGTTTCAGCGATCTTACAACAATCATCGTTTATAGCCGCGCGCGCGGTTTCGTCTTTTACTTCTCGAGAAAACGACATAGCTCACCACATTCATCTAATGTTTCAAAAATCCATCCCAGAATCTACGCTTTTTCTTGCCAAGTATACCATACACCAACTCAATAATAACAGCTGGCAGTTTTACCTGATCATGACGGACGTAGTCTGTCTCACAAATAATATCCGCCTCAATCGGAATAACTCCTAGCTCACGGATTTTTGCGGAATCGGCGATTACCGGAAAGGCCTTTTGAGTAGCATATTGTTGCTTCAAAGACTGGATTACGGCGCGATTGTTTATGACTGCGTATTCAATAACATTTCCTGCATGTTCCAAAATTGTTTTTACATGATCTGATGCGGTATATCCATCTGTTTCGCCGTACTGAGTCATCACATTACAGATATATATTTTTGCAGCTCCAGAACGTTTAATTGCTTCAGTCAGCTGTTCAAGCAATAAATTGGGAATTATGCTGGTATACAAACTGCCTGGGCCAAAAAGAATGATATCGGCATTTAACACTGCATCAACCGCCGAAACCGGAACGCTAGCGTCTGAACTGTCCAAAAAAACTCTGTTAATCTGTTTTCCGGCTTTTGTGATATTTGATTCACCAACTACTACTTCACCATCAACCATTTCAGCAGATAACCGAATGTTAGCTTTCGTCGAAGGAATCACTTTTCCGTGAATTTTTAACAGCTTACTCGCAGCTTCCATCGCAAGCTCAATATCGCCAAGTTCTTTTGCCAAAGCTGCAATAAAAAGATTTCCCAGGCTATGCCCGCCCAACGTTCCCTCTGTATCAAAGCGATGCTGCATAATCCGCTCCATCAGCGGTTCAGCATCCGATAGCGCAACCATGCAATTACGCATGTCGCCCGGCGGAACAATGTGCAATTGCTCGCGTAACACCCCGGATGATCCTCCGTCATCAGCTACGGTAACAATCGCAGTAATATTTGCTGTGATATTTTTTAATCCCTTAAGCAAAACCGCCAAACCAGTACCACCGCCAATTGCAACGATTTTCGGACCACTGCGCAACCGTCGGCCCTTGAACAAACTATCGATAATGTTTCCTTGTTCGTCCGGCAGCAGCTCATCAAGCATATTTCGCCAACCGCGTTTCACAAAAAAATATGTTGCAATTGTTCCAACAAAGAAAATGAACAATCCGATAAGCTGCACTATCGAATAAAACGACCAGCCAAAAACATGCTGTGCATAAGTAAAAATCAAACCTTCGACATACATTATGACATTATAATTTAAAAACAAACCCAAGCCTAAACTAGCCGTTGATAAAGCTGCCAACGCTAAAATCAACCAGCGTTTGATATGCATTCCCGGATATAACAATTGCATATATCTGCGTTTCAAAAAATCACCTGTTTCAAATTATTCTGTTGTACGGCACAACATCGCCCGCGACTCTGGATATATCAATTATGTCGCCGCCGCAAATCAAGCAAATTGCGTTCTGCGTCCCGATGCACAATCTCGGCTTTATAACCACGCGATTTAACTAACTCAAAAACCTTTTCAGCAATGAAAACTGAACGATGCATACCCCCGGTGCAACCGATAGCAATTACCAACTGCCCTTTGCCTTCCTGCACATAGCTTGGCACCAAAAAATCCAACATATCGTAGAGTTTGTGTAAAAACTGCTGTGTTTTTGGCCATTTCCAAACATAATCAGCAACTTCTGTATCAAGGCCAGTTTTCATTCGTAAATTTTCCTGATAATAAGGATTCGGCAAAAATCGTACATCAAAAACATTATCGGCATCTAACGGTATACCATACTTGAAACCAAACGACAACACTGTTACTGCCATGGTATCGTCTTGAGATTTATCACCATAAAGTGCAACAAGTTTTTCCTTAAATTTGCTGGTCGAAAGTTCAGATGTATCGATAACATTTGTGGCGTAGGCACGAATTTTTTCTAATTGTTGCCTTTCAAGTGCAATACCGTCTTCAATGCGGCCGTTTCGCGATAATGGATGACTGCGGCGAGTTTCCTTGTAACGCCGAATCAATACCGCGTCTGTCGCTTCGAGATACAGCAATTCGAATGCTCTTTTACTTATCAGCATTTCTTCTAATACTTTATCAAACACCGAAAAGAATCCGCCACCGCGAATATCAACAACTAAAGCCGCTTTTGTAACACTTCCGGCTTGCGTACAAAGTTCGGCAAATTTCGGAATAAATAATGGCGGAATATTGTCAATACAGTAATAACCCAAATCTTCCAGAACGTTGATCGCCTGAGATTTTCCAGCGCCGGACATTCCGGTTATTATTAACAATTTAATTTCAGGTATTATAGTTTCCGCCAATCCATTCACCCCTTTCAAACACCCCGCGCAAAGTTGCGATTAAGGTGGGCAATTAATAATTTTTCATTAAAATTCAACACCCGTTCCAACGGATAATTACATTCATTTAACAATTCTATCCCCGCCGACACTTCGCCGACTAACGTTGGAAAATGCGCGTCGCTACCTAACGACACAGTAACACCCCGATCCCGGCAAAGCTCAACAATCTGCACACAAACCGGCCGGCTACCATGACGCGTCAGCGTCAGCGAAGCATTGTTTATTTCCAACGCAACGCCACGTTCACGGGCGGCATTCACCAGCAGTTCAGGAATGATAGGAAACTCGGGATTACCGGTGTGTACTAAAATATCAAGATACGGGTTTTCCATAGCAGCGGCTAGCGTCGCTGTGTTTTTTTCGGGCGAACCGAAAGGCGAAACCGGCACATGAAATCCGGCTAAAACAATATCTAACCTGGCTAACATATCCGGAGACAAATCCAACTTACCGTATTCATCCAAAATATTACATTCTGCTCCGCGCAAAATCCGCACACCGTCCAAAAACGCCGGTATAGCTTTTATATTACCAAAATAATAAGGATGCGGCCCCCCGGGTATGCGCACACCATGATCAGTTATCGCACAATACTTCAGGCCGCGTTCCTTTGCAAACTTGACGTTCTCCATAATCGTTCCGTAGGCATGCCCGCAGGCAAGCGTATGTGTATGTAAATCTGCAATCAAATTCATATCTTTATGCTCCTTTGCCACCAATCGCTATTGCGCCAACAACTCATCGATTTTCTCTGCCACGCCATCTTCATCGTTGCTACCGACCACAACCTTCGCGACCGCCAACAATTCTTCTGTCGCGTTAGCCACCGCATAACCATAACCAGCTTCAGTTATCATTTCAATATCGTTAGCTTCGTCACCAAAAGCCGCCACATTCTCCATCGCTATATTATAATACTCCGCCAACCAACGTAATCCTGACGCTTTAGTAATCTCCGGCGCCATAATCTGAAAATGCGGACAGGTATACACAAAATTGACGGTTTGACCCAATCTTTCTTTTAGTGCTTCACCCATCTGTTGAGCCAAATCATTGTCAGTAACGCAAGACAAGTATTTAAATGAGGGCTCGTAATAATTCCAAAAGCGCTCACCCATTTCCACCAACGGAAGCTCTAGATTGCGCAAATAATTATCCTGAACAGCATCTGACAGCCTATTAGTCTGGAGTTTGTCATTTACAAACGACAACAAATTCCAATTATTGGTTTTGAAAATTTCCATTATCACCATAGCGGCATCTTTTGGGACTGTCCGGCTGAACAATTCGCGGCCATCATGTACAATACAGGCACCATTATAAGCAATAACCGGAGCGGTAATGCCTAATTGATTAATATATGGCGCAATCGTCCGGTACATCCGCCCTGTGGCAACCGTGAAAATCACTCCGGTTTGTTCACAACGTTTGGCTATTTGCACTGTACGTTCCGAAAGCGTCTTATCGCTGCGAAATAATGTACCGTCAAAATCACTGACAATAAGTTTGATTTTACTCATGAATACGGTTTTCCAAATTCAACAACCGCTTTTTCCAATGTACGCCGCTGGTAAATCCGCCGATCGCACCATCAGCGCGTACTACCCGGTGACATGGAATTACAACTGGTACCAAATTACTGCCAATGGAGTTTCCTACAGCCCGCGCCGCGCGCGGATTGCCGATTTCCCGTGCAATCATACTGTACGTCTTAACCATACCATATGGAATTGCAGCAACACTTTCCAAAACACGCCTGGTAAAATCACTATACTGCGAATAATCAATTGCAATGGATTTTGGAAACTCCGTAATTAGTCCATCACAATAATCATTCAACCATTCGACTAATAACTCGCGTTTCTTCGGAGCCGCATCGCTTTGCCAATCAGCAGTTGGCTCATCAGGAAATCGTATCGCAAATAATTTGCCATTACGCCACCAAACACTAAACTCACCGAATTTTGTTGGGATTCTGTCCATTGTACACCTGCCAGTTTTATATGACACAATTTTAGCATAGTCCTGCCTGTTAAGCAATTTTGCAGAGGAGTAATCACTGTGCTTGTTGACCTTACCAGACAATCACCGGCTTAATCTACGTAAAAAAATGCTGCGGTGACAATTCATCGTCGCCGCAGCATACACATACATATAACTTTATTCAAAGTCACATTTAAATTTTCTCAATCCGCTTTACAAATAGCGGTACTACAACCAACTGCAGCACCATTGCTGGCCAGCCTTTGGCAAAAATTCCTACAATTACCGGCACAAAACCACTGTCACCAACAAAAGTGACCAAAAGCGCTCCAGAAATAAACGCATATACCACGCGACCGGCGGCCATAGCAACCAGCAACGCAAAATAGGCGTTGCTTTTTTTTTGTAGCAACAACCAAAATACTGTTACATAAACCACATTTTCCAGTGCCATTAGTGGCGCAATCGGCAATAATGGTGGCATGCCGGTTAGCACAGAACTTAGCAACGGCGCAATTACCGCAACCATAACCGAGTATTTTATCGGCAACACGGCAGCCGAAATTAGAACCGGCAACTGCATTGGCGAGAACAACATTCCGATCCCCTGGGAAAATATATGAAACACCATCGGCAGCACCACCGCGCAAGCTACAAGTAAAGCACCGACTACTAAATCTCGATAATTTTTATTCAAAATAACTCCTTACGGTCTTGTCTATATTTTGATATCAGTTTTCACACTTTTCATCTGTTCGTTTAAGGTATTTCGTTCCCAAAACACCTGATCCACATAGCCTTGTATCGTTGTATCCTTGTCGGCAATTTCCAATCGCTTCATTGCCCACACACAGTACTCTTCATTTTGCTCAACACCGCAAAATCTTCGTCCAAGCTTTTTTGCCACCACTGCGGTTGTTCCCGAACCCAAAAAAGGATCAAATACCATATCGCCGGTTTTTGAACTGGCAAGAATCAATTTGGCAATAAGTTTTTCCGGTTTTTGCGTTGGATGATCAGTGTTTTCCGGCATTGACCAAAACGGTATGGAAATATCATCCCAAAAATTGGACGGCGCCGTTAAGCGAAATTTCCCACCATCTTCTTCATTCCAATCTTTGGGCACTCCGTTATCACGATACGGAGCCAACACCCGGCGCTTTTGTTTTACGGCTTCTGCGTCAAAATAGTAGTTATCACTTACCGTGGCAAACCAAATATCTTCCATACAATTTTTCCAATTATTTTGCGCTCCCCGGCCTTTTTCCCGCTGCCAGGTTATCCGGTTACGCACAATCAAATATTTGTTCAATAATGAAAATATAACATTCGACGATTTCCAATCACAACAGACATACACTGAGGCTGTTTGTTTTAACAACGGTAACAGCGATTCAAACCAAGCGCTTAAATAACTCGCGTAGCTCTCCTCGCTGCACTCGGAAAATTTATTACCATGATAATTCTTATTGATATTGTAAGGCGGATCAATGATTAACAAATCGATTGCAGCTTTCGGAAATTCAGATACATATCTTTCCAATATTCCACAATAAATTTTGTTATCGATTGAAGCTTCGATACCCGGACAAATCTGGCTGGCTAGCTGTTTTTTCAGCCGCCGATATTCAACATCGGTTAATGTTAATGTTCGATTTTTTTTAGCCCGCTCTTTACCCGTCATACAAAACACCCCACAACCAGGTATCTATCTGTTTTTATACATCGCGATTTTTTCCGGATTATCAGTAATCGTCCAAACAGTTTTCGGACAGCCTGCGACGCAAATTCCACAGCCAATGCAACGATCACCGTCCGCCGAATATTTAAATGAACTTTTTCCGATAGCTTCATTGCGATTTATGGCTTGACGCGGACACATCGTTAGACACTGCTTACAATCGGCGCATGAATTCTCCGGGTTCGATTGCCAGTTTGGTACACGCAGTCGATTTACACCAGTTGTAACAATACTGTTAACGCTCAAATCATCAATACAAACATCACCGAAGATTCCGCCCTCCACCCAATGATTTAAACGAAATTCTTTGATATTCACATCATGTTTTTTTGGACGCTCATCATACGATAGCGGCACTAATTTTCGCCATTCTTTCCAGTCGCTTAATTCCGATAACAATTCAACACGATTAATACTTTGCAAATATCTTGGCATTTTCTCCGTCAGGAATTTGATATCGGCTGTTTCAAGCTCTTTAATCCGCGCATCGCGAATGGAAACATCTTGAGACTTGCCGCGAAAATACACTAATCCACCGACCATCCCCACCGCGGCCCGCTCGCCCAATACTGAGCCTTCATCAACACAACCATAACCACAAATCACTGCTGTACCACCGGACATAAATTCGAACGAAAAGCTTCCACAATTTTTCAGTACCCATAACTCCGGCGGATCATACAGCGGATCGTGTTTCATCAGCGCTCCGGTACGAGTACCTGTTCGCCCACCAATGTATATTTCACCGCCAGCCGCGCAATGAGCGGTGGTATCGCCGGCATCACCGTGTACGATAACCCGCCCGCCAGAATTCAGCCAACCAACATCAGCCGGAGCAGAGCCGAACACTTCAACTTCAGTATTCGGTAAGCACATAGCACCAGCTCGTTGACCGGGATTTCTGACTTTAATTACAATTGCTTTGCCATTTTTATTCCAAAGTGTACCGCCAATATCATGCTGGCCGGAAGCATTAATTTCAAATTCGCAAATACCACGATCTACCAGATCTTTTATACTTTGCAACAGAACCTGTGTGGACATCCGTTCATAACCGTTCATAGTGTTAATTAACATTAATGATTCATACCTCCAACTTCCACTACCAACTTAGCAAGCATATGGTATACCCAGGCGTTGCGCGATGCTTGCTTCGGTCGAAACCAATGCATCATATCTTCCAACCGGTAACGCACTGTTACCGATCGGCGCCATTAGTTTTTTAATTTCGCTGTCACACGCTAACATATAGTCGACAATGTTCTGCGCACCACGATCAACGTCTAATCGTCGCACCAAGCGCGGGTCCTGCGTGCATATTCCGCTGGGGCAAAAACCGGTGTTACACGCATTACAGCGTTCTTCTTCACTACCAACGCATCCTAGCAACTGTAACAATATTTTTCCGACAAACACACCGTTTGCTCCCAAACAAATCAACTTAAAGGCATCGGCCGCAACGTTACCGCTCCTGCCAACACCACCTCCGGCCCAAAGCGGAATATGGCCCTGACGACCTTGAGCAAGTGCAGTTTTATAACATTCACGAATCTGTGAAACGATTGGATGTCCGGTATGTTCCAGCGAAATTTCATTGGCCGCGCCGGTACCACCTAACGCGCCGTCCAACAAGAACCCGCCGCAAATATGATACGGATCGCGCAATAAATTGTTATAAACCGGCACCGAAGTAACCGATGCGGCGCACTTGATTGCCACTGGCACTTTAAAATCAAACGCTGCATTCATTGACAAGAACATCTTTTGTACAGATTCTTCAATTGAGTACAGCCCTTGATGGTTAGGCGGCGATAATAAATCAGCCTTGGGCACACCGCGAATGGCCTGGATATGCTCGGCAACTTTTACCGCCGGCAGCATCCCGCCATCACCCGGTTTAGCACCCTGTCCAATTTTAATGAGCACACCACCCGGTTGCGCCTTCATCTTAGGAATGGCCTGAAGAATTCTATTCCAACCAAAATGACCGGAAGCTATCTGGACAATCATATATTTCAAGTGTTCTGAGGTAAGCAGCCGCAACGGCATACCTCCTTCACCCGAGCACATACGCACCGGAATATTACACTTTTCATTTAGATAAGCCACCGCCAAAGCAATTGCTTCCCATGCGCGCGCCGACAGCGCCCCGATGGACATATCAGCAAACATTACCGGATAGATCCAGTCTACCGGCGGTACCGGTTTACTTAAATTCAATTCGCCGTTGCGTATACTTAACGGCAACTCATTTGGCGCAAGAATCCGGCCAAACGGCGCGCGCAAGTCAAACGAATGCCGCTCAGAATCCAGCGAAGGGTCAGTCATTTGCGAAATCCGCCCTACAAGTATTTTATCCAACGGACGCTTGACCATAATATGATTTCGTCCACCCCGCTTAGGCGGAACTCCGCCGATGCGCGCCAAAAAAATTCGCCGCGAATCCGGATTACGCGTCGGACTAATTGCACGGTTTGGACAAACTTTTTCGCACATTCCACAACCGACACAAGCAAATTTCGGACTGTTTTTTTGACGAATTAAAAATCCGGCAATTTTTTTGGTATCGACCAATTGCTTGATATCCATATGTGTTGCCAAACGCTTGACCCGCACCGCTTTTATCGCATTAAAACTGCAGGCGGCTATGCATTGTCCGCACATTTCACAACGCGAGGCATGATATTCAATGCGCCACTCAAGATCATTCGCGGTAACATCTTGCGTTCTTAACGACTCATGTTGATTTTTTATTGTTTCCATCGCTGCACCTCTAGCTCTGGTGTAACCAAAACTATTTCCCGTTCATTTGGATAAATATCTTTGCTGCTGTCCCGCAACGGGATTACCGCATTCAACGCACAAACTTCCGAGGCAATTACTACTGTGTCATCGTCAGCTCCAACAACCACCGGTCGAAGTTTTTTGGCATCACAACACGTTATCAATGCGCCATCCGGCAACATTGCGATAATCGTGTTAGGCCCGTTGATTTCCAAATTCGCCAATGACTGACGAATGGCCAGCAATGCCTTGCCATTAGGCCGCTCAACCAGCTGCGCATAAGGTAACGGCGTAATAACATGCTTAAAATAATTAAGCGGCCAATTCAACTGACGCAATACATAATGCAATGTGTACAGAAAATTTTGCGAATCCGACTCAAAACCGATGTAACCCCTGTGCAATGTGCGCTGATATTCTTTATTCAGCGTATAGAAAGTATTTTCCCCATTGGCACACAACGTATAGCCCTGCAAAAAAAACGGATGTGCAGCATAACGCACAATTGCATGATTAGTATTTTGCCGGCACTGAACAATGGCACTATGGGCCCAGAGGTCTACCGAATCATCCCACAATCCAAAATAAGTTGCGATATCATTTGGTGTACCAATTTCCTTTAAGGTCAAGACATCCGGCCAAAAAGAATAGACAAATCCATCACCCTTCTCATCAAGCAACTCGCGCATTTTTAAACGAGTATCCAACAACAACTCTTCCAGAGTTTTTTGATTAGCACCATAATATTCTTTTGGATATTTATAATTTCTAAAAGCATAAATCGGCAATGCATGAATATCTAGCCCTTCATGCGGATGAGTTTCCGGTATCCATTCATTCACAATACTCCAGCCATGATTGTCCATGTACTCATCAATAATCGCTAACCCGCTCGAAGCACAGGCGAACGAAAGCAACGGCACCTCTTTATATTTAGCAAACAGTCCTTCTAAATCCTGCAACACCATCGCGAAGCCCGAATTGTCATGCCCCTCTTGCTGAGGCGCCATTAAATACAACAATTTCGACGGCGCAAACGCGGTTTTACTCTTTATTGCCCCAATTCTACACATATCAACCTCCAGAAAGCTAAAAAACACAGTTATTATACGATAATTAGCATATTTTTGTACACAAAAAAACTTCGAAGCGCAAACTCCGAAGTCAATGTTATTATTCAGTCTTTGGCACAATCATCGGTTTGGCTTTTGCTTTCTTGTTGGAACGGCGGCGGCGTGATGCTGCCGTGCGATAGCCAACTTCACTGATAAACTTGGCATCAATAACAATGCGCTTGTCACAAATTTCAATCAAATCATTATGTGCCTTGTTTTTTTCACCATGCACCAACGTAACGTGTACACCTTCGTTCTTGGCAACCTCAATTGCCGGAATAAAATCGCTGTCACCGGCGATAATTACTGCGTGTGTGATCTTATTTTTGGTGGCAAGCAACGTAAGATCAACCGCCATTTTAACATCAATACGCTTTTGTACATAAATCGGTTTTCCGGTTTGGGCATCCTCGCCCCGATGCTCAAGTCGTCCTTCACGTAAAGCAAAATCGTCGAGTGCTGCAATTTGATTAATGAACGCCTGTTTACCCTCGATACGTTTCATTTCCTCTTCCAACGGCGGCGTACTCTTGTACGGATAACAAAAATAGTAATAAGTCCGCAACAACCGCACATCAGTCGCCAGATGCGGAATAAGTTTGCTAAAATCTATCCGTACATTATGGTGTTCCTTTTCCAAAACCTTATCCAAATAACCGCTGTCAATGAATATAGCTGTTTGTAAATACATTTCTTCTCCTGATTATTTCACTAAAATCTTATAAACTATTTAATATAAAACTTTTATGTGATTGTACCACACCGCAATAAATATAGCTATTCAGCCAATTAAGCTTGAGTTAAATCATGCGTTAACCTTATCATATCCCGGCACTGGATACCGTTTTCGAAAATCGCTTCCGGATAGTTTCTGACAAAATAATCTTTATCAATACCAGTTACAATAAATCCACATTTTTGATACAACGCAAGCTGGTTGGTACTTGAATTTCCGGTGCCGACTTCAACTGCCTTGTACCCGTTTGTTTTGGCATTTTCAATTGCATGCTTAACCAGCAGTTGTCCGATACCCTTTCCCTGTTGGCTTTCAACCACTGCGATATTGACCAACTCAATAGTATCGGATGTTGTCGGCAACAGCACATAAATACCGACAATCTGACTCCCTGTTTCTGCGACATAACAGTATCCGTTTCCCAAATAACTTTCGACAAGTTCTCTGGACGGATCAGCCATTAACAACAATTCCATTGGAGTTGCTTCATTTAGTCGCAATTCGCGGATTTTCATTATGTACATAACTCCTTAACCGTTACTCCGAAAATTTTTCACGACTCTACTCGCGGTAATTGCCTATAAACTGAATAATATTACGTATTCCACCGACCGGATTATCAACATCACCCGTATATCTCGGAATAATATGAATATGCAGATGATGAATCGTCCGTCCTGCGGCCGATCCTTCGTTGTTACCGATGTTATAGCCATCTGGTCGTTTTTTAATGAAAGGGTTACACAACATTTTATTCGCATAGGATAATGCTTTTTCATCACCGGCTTCACCAAGAAACCCCTCGTACAGCGAAACCAAGTCGGTAGTCTCAATAGCAATAATCGCATTATGTAAAGCATCGCTCACTGCTATCCATTCATCAACCGAAAGTTCTAACAAAGAAACGACATGCCGTTTCGGAATAACTAAAGCGTGTCCCGGACTTACCGGATACCGGTCAAACCGTACAAAAAAGTATTCGTTTTCATACACAAAAGGGCTTCCTGCAACTGCCAGTTTGCAAAATGTACACTCTTTTTCACTCATCGCCTGATTTTTTTCAAAATTCACAACAACTCCTGATTATCACTCCACCACGAATTTGCTAATTAATAATTTCTTCTATATATTCTATCGCTTTACGCAGCTCACCGGCAATCATATCACCATCCGTATAGTTTCCAACACCGGGGCTGGCAAAGTCCATCTCCAAAGTCAACAACCCGTCGTACCCATCCGCCACAATATGTCTGAGAAAATCCTGCAACGGCAGTTCACCGCATCCGGGCGCAAGATGCATTATTCCGCGACCAAATTCCTTCCGGCTTTCACCTGAAAGATAATCGCTTAAATGAATATTACGGACATAAGGTCGAAACATTTCGTAGCCACGAAATATGTCTACACCATTATCCGCGCAATGCGTGGTGTCAAAAGTTAGTGGCAGCGGATTTTTTTCCAAATACTGCAACAATTCGGCATAATTGCAGAGAATCGTCGGCAATCCGGCAGGAAAATTTTCGGTAGCTACCGGAATATCGCAGAAACTGTTGAAGCTGCTAATGGTCTTCAGATGATTATCATCGTTGCAAACAAATACTCCGTTAGATTTTATCGGAGTAAAATGACTGGTAACATGCTGTGCGCCAAAATGTTCTGCCAACTGCAACGCCCGCTCCAGCGCAGCATGCTCTTCATCACCAAATTCAGGTAACCATACCTGTGGAAAAGCATGCACGCTGCACACCTTCAAATTGTATTTATCGATAACAGCAATTATTTCATCATCAGTCATTCCCGCAACGACTTGGTTCATCAACAACTCAATATTTTTGCAGCCACTGGCAGCGATAGTTTCAAACAGTTTTTCACTTTTCATGGTATAGCAAAAACCGGTGGAAATAGATAGCTTCAAAGTATTCATCATTCTTTCACCGCATCCACAAGCAACGAAGTAAACCCAATTTTCCCCTGCTTATTGTAATCATGGAACAACAACGAGCGGCCAATATAGCCACCAGTTACGGCCCACGGCCGATAATGAAATTCGCCGGTTTCATCCCAGTATTCCAGTAGCTTCACGACAAACCCGGCGGCTTCAAACATATTTTTCAGAGTTTGATAATTATGCACAATAACATGCGATGCTGCCGGATGATCAACCGGTCCCGGGCCACCGATCTGCACCATCTTCTGATATTGCTCATCTGGGAAATATCCGTCCGGCACCGCACAACGCACGTAACCGCCAGAACGAAGATATTGATAGCAAGTTTTTGCCGCTGCCACTCCTTCGTCAAAGTTCAGATGTTCCCAAACGTGCTCAGAAAGTATCGCTGCAAGTTTCCGCTCGCCAAACATTTTTTCCCAGTCAGATGGTATCAACAAATCCAGCTGCTCGCGTTGCGTTGACAGCCAACCTTGGTAATTTTGTTTAGAAGCTCCGATTATAACGCATAAATCGTTCATCTAGTCACCTTATTCGCTGCTTATTCTCATCAGCTGGTTATATAGCTTCTTTGATCATCCACAATAAACTGTCAACAATTAATCTCGCAGGACGCTCCACACTGAAACTTTAGCATATGTCCGACAAACTCAACCGCATCATTGTTTATAACAATACCGCTACCGTCCGGACAAGCGTAGATTATACGGTGGCTGTTACACCGTGAATATTCCCGAATTGAATTTATTACAAATTCGCTGTAATCAAAGTGCGGATAAAAATCAAAATCAGTCAACCCCAAAGAAGCAAAATCGCTTACTTCATCAAGTTCGTATTCATACGGATGGACACTACAAATTTTAATATCTTCGCTCATCAATATCGAACCAGCGCTCACACCGGTGAGCACTCCGCCCATTTTTACATAATATCTGAGCACCTCGATAAATCCGCGTTTGCGGAGTGAATTCAAAAATTTACCAGTATTGCCACCGGACAGATGAATCGCATCGCGTGTCAGCAAATCGGCAACTTTCATTGCATCAAATTCTTGTTCCAAATCAAAATACAATACGTCATTGATGCCATATTGAGCGTAATAGTTTTTTTTCTCCAGATAATACTTTCTTTGCGGATCGCTCTCCGAAGGAATATAGGCTATTTTGGCAGCGCTTTTGCCAATCAACTTAAGCAATTCCATGTCCAGCGTATAATTTCCGTCAATCACCTGATCATTACTATACAATACTAATTTTTTCATCATTACCTGCTTTCAGCATCTATTATGAATTTTCATTAACAATTATCATTCACTAATTTAGCCGCCGCCAAAATCGACCGTTTATAACCTTCCGGCATCTTCAACTGTTCGATCTCCACCAAATCAAACCATGCACCTTGTTTATGCTCATCACTAATTCGAAAAGCAAATGTCTGAGTCGGGCTACACAAATACGTTACAATCAAAACCGTGACATCGCGGAATATCTCGTATTGCCAAACATCCAGCAATTCTTGCACTGACACGGTAAGTGCCAATTCTTCGCTAATTTCACGTTCCAAACAAACTTCCGGTGTTTCGTCAAATTCCAGCTTGCCGCCTGGTAATTCCCACTCGTCACGCTCGTTTTTGAGCAATATTACTTTTCCGTCTTTGAAAACCACACCCTTCACCGACACCGGAAAGAGCGTTGTTTGGTTAAGCCCACTTTTTTTCATCAAACTTACTTTGTCGCCTCCCGCCCCGATGAAATAATTTCTGGCAAAATATAGCGCGCACCAATTGCCAACAAAATAATTGCACCACCAGCCAGCGCCCACTGACCGGGTTGTTCGCCGATTATCAAAAACACCCAGATTGGATTAAGTAATGGTTCAACCATCGTAATTATTGAAGCCTCTAGCGCGGTTACATGTTTTATGGCAACCGAATATAAAACTGAAGGAATTCCTATTTGCAAACAGCCAAGCAACGCGATTATCAACCAACCACTAGCCCCTGGTGAACCACTAAACATAAAAAACGCGCCGCAAATAAAAGCCAAAACATGTCCAATAAGTACAGACGCAAACGGCGAACCGTGTTTCTGACTGCGCATTGAAACAGCATACACTGCCGACATCACACCGCTGAATATTGCAACAAAATTTCCAGTCATGCCACCCGGCGCCATTTGATCACGAAAAAACAGCACCATTCCGCCTGCAACAATGCCAATAGTCAACCAATCATAACAACGCGGTTTTTCCCGTAAAAACAGGGCACCTAAAACAGCTACGTATATTGGCGCAGTATATTGCAGCATAATTGCGTTTGCCGAAGTGGTTAGTTTAAGCGCAACTATAAACGATAGCAAGGTCAGCGCATAACTCACTGCGCCAGTTATCGTTGCTACGCTCCAGCGGATTTTTGTTTTGCGGCACAGCATTAAGACAGTTACTGCAGCAAAACCACTGCGGGCACCGGCAATAGCCATCGGGTTCCAATCAATTTGTTTTACGCAAAACCCGCTGGTGCTCCACATTATCGCGACACACACCAATAATAGCGGATATTTCAAGCGCTTCGCGACCAAAATATTTTTCATAACTGCCTATGCCTTTCACTGAATCAGTGGCTATTACAATAACAGTCCCATATAATAAAAATCAACAAATTCATCATTAATGCACAGCGTGCGCCGATCGATGCCCTCGCGCTCAAAACCACAGTTTTCGTATAGCTTAATCGCCACCACGTTATCGCAACGCACCTGCAAATTGATTTTCTTTAGAATTTCATTTTCACGTGCCAATTCAATCAACCTTCGAATTACAAGCGTTCCAACACCGCAACCATGTTTTTCTCTGCGCACCGTCAAACCCAAGGTAGCAGCATGCCGGGTTCTGTTTCTCTGTCCGCCTTCCAAACAGGCGCAGGAAACTATTTCGCCGTTACATTCTGCAAGTAGCATATACGCGTTATCTCGCGCCGCCAAACTTCTTATATAATTTGCCTCGGCTTCTACACTTATATTAAATTCATTTGCACCAAAAGAAAGATTATCGCTTTCGCCGCCAACAGCATTGATATATTCAATAAGTTTCCCTGCATCATCCGGACAGGCAAAACGGAGTGTTAGCTGCTCACCATTTTTCAATATTGCTTGCATAACTTCACCATAATCTCAACATTATCAAATTAATACTAAACATAATTGTATTATACTTCACTTCAATTGATACAACAAACTTCTATGCTGTAATTTTCAATAAAAATAACCTCGTAAGAAAACTCACGAGGTTCACCAGTTAGTTCGCTAGGTAAAAATGTGTCGAGCCTTACTTTTTAAGCATCTTAATTCAAGAAAATCGCATCCGTTTTATATCCAAGCAGGAAATTTTATTTTTCTAGCGAATTATGATTAGTAAATAATTATTGGAGGAAATAATGCGATACTTTACAATCAGCATCCTGCTACTTTGTTTGTTAGTGTTCGGAATCTGCCCCGTCATGGCTGCAGCTAATTTTGTCGGTGTGCCAGTACAGTCGGTCGATGGACAAAAGGTCTTGCAAGTATATGCACATCGCGGTGCCCGCAGCTTTTCACCGGAGAACAGCATACCTGGTTATAAAACAGGACTAGCCATAGGCACTAATTGGGTTGATATGGATATTGTCATGACCAAGGACGGCGAGATTTTGGTTTCGCATGACATCTGGTTGAACCCGGACATCGTTCGTAATAGTGACGGAAAATTTCTTGCCGAAAACAAAGCTGCTTTTATTAAAGGTGTACCCAGCAGTACGCTGACTCAGTTCTTACAGCCTTATTTGGTAAAAAATTTGACTTTGGCTCAAGTGGAAAAATATGATATCGGACGTTTAAATCCCGGCAGCGCTTATGCGAAACTTTTCCCCGCGCAGTTAGGTATGGATGGCGTAAAAATGCCGACACTGCGCGAAGTTATCCGCTATGTAAACAGCGTCACCAAAGGAGCGGTTGGCTTCCAAATTGAGTTCAAAACCGACCCTGAACATCCCGATTGGACTTATACACCCGCTGAATTCGCCCAGGCATTGTATAAGATACTGCGCGAAGAAGGCATAACCCGTAATTGTGAAGTCCAATCCTTTGATTGGCGTTGTCTGTATGAATTACAGAAATGCGATCCGAAAATCGCCACAGCCTATTTGACTGAATGGGACAACGAACCGGGTACTCCCAACAGTTTTTTTGATAGTAATACAGCTATCGCCGGGCTTTGGACCGGTGGAAAACTGGTCAAAAATTACGGCAATTCGATACCGCAGATGGTCAAAGCCTTGGACGGTGCTTGCTGGGAACCGGAAGATGCCGAACTTACCAAGTCCTCATTAGAAGAAGCACACAAGCTTGGCTTAAAAGTAGTTGTCTGGACTTGGCCGGAACATATCGGAACAACTTTTGATATCAAATTAGTAGAAAAGCTTATTGACTGGGGCGTTGACGGTATTATTACTGATGACCCGGGACAACTGATCTCCATGTTGGCTGCCAGAGGATATAACATACCCAAAAGATACAACACAAGATAATCTTTCGATCTAGACAAAATCTCATATTATTTATTACATCTGCCTTGTGCAAACTGCTTGCCGTAGGTAGATGTAATTTTTTATATTTAAGAAACCTTATCAATAGTACCAATTGGCGTTACAGGATTGCATCGAACCAGCCTTTGTAGTAACCTACTTGTGCGCGCCCGTACCTCTAAGCTCTGGCGCAGTCTTCCGATACTCAACAAACAACTCCGCCAGTTTCGCTACATCACGCATGATTTGTTCAGGTGTTATTCCATCAAGAAACGGCGCTATCCGTCCGTGCTCCTTAAGTATCCTTCCGCGCGCCACCACGCTGTCAATCTCACTGCCATCAGCAGCCCAGATGATATTCTCGACAACATTGTCAAGCCGGGTAGGCACTAGATTAGGACGCTCCAGATTAAGCAGAACCCAATCTGCCGCATAACCCGGCACTAGCATTCCCTGTTTCAACCCCAGCAATTCGGCCGGTATCGACGTAATCATCCTCAATAGCTGCCCCGAAGGCAGAAGCGTAGCATTCTGATGATAAGCCTTTTGGTACTGCGCGGCTAGGCGGACAGCAGCGATAATATTTTGATTATCGGCCGATCCGGAACCATCAGTGGAAATGGCCACCGGTATCCCGGCGTTGATCATCTGCATTATCGGCGGCATACCGGAACCTAATATAGCATTAGCCAGTGGATTATGGACTATCGCGGCCTTGCTTCGTGCCAATAACTCTACGTCGTGTTCACCGCAATTAACCTGATGGGCAATAATCGTTTTGCTATCGAGCACACCGATGCTATCAAGAAATTCAATTTCAGTCAGCCCCGGCTCAATTTCCTCAATGAACATCCGCGTTGTTGCCGGTTCTTCGGCACTATGAATATGAAATACTGTGCCGTGCATGCGTGCCCATTCCTTTTGTGGCACGAGCAATTCGCGGCTGTTCGAAAAAACCTGATCCGGCCCCGGACAAAAAGTCGTGCGCTTCAAACCAGAAATCATATTCGCTTCATCCAAGCGCCGCAGCACTTCAATCGGCGAATCGATCAGTTCACTAATGTAATAACGGTTTTGACTACCAATAGCCACAATCATAGTTGTTCCGGCAACTTCATTCACAGCGGCAATTTCACTTACCCGATACTTATTGAAACCACAATGATGTACCATGCAGCTGGTAATACCGTAATGAATATCACATAGTCGTGCCATTCGATAAGTTATAGTATATGGCGAAGCGCCCAAAGCTAAACAAAGTTGCTCATGGTTATTATTGATAAAAGCGGTAAACGGATTAACCGCATGGTCTAGCCATGCCGTTAACGGTTCATCCTTAGCGACACCAATAATCGGCTGTTCATGGTCGTGACCATGCGCTTTTACAAAAGCCGGCAACAATACCGCACGCTGGCAAGGTATTTCCGCATTTGCATCAGTACATCCGAAAACCTTTAGTCGTTCGCCATATTGCTCACGCAACCGCTGACCAATTTCTTCAGTATATCTTCCAACTTCAACTATCGTATCACCAACAGACAGGACATAACCATCCCGAATGCGTTCATCCGACTCAGCCGAAACCAGCGGCAACAAATATTCGGCACGGCACAACAAACAATCCTGCATAATCAATACCATCGCGCGAAACCAATATATTCGCGCCCTTTCCACAAAATCGCCCGCTCAAACCAATTCGATCCAACAGGATGTTGCTCGATATCTTTTAACTTGTCATTCTTTATTGCTACTTATTGAAGTTAAAATTAAAATAATTTTCTTGCGGTAACAGAAAGCACTGGAACATGTTTAACAATCAAATAAAGGCTTCTCTATCATAATTTTCTCAATAACAAAGGTCGAATTAACATGAATCACAACCATAAACAAGACTGCCAACCCTCTGATAACATCAAGTTCCGGGATGCGCTCCTGTGTAGCAAGTTTATTTTTTAATGAATTCTGCAACACTATCCATGCCTCCGTTGAAACTATCACTACTAAAACACACTTATTATTTCGCCAAAAATAAAAATAGTCCTGCACGAATGACAAACAAAAAAGCAGTGATTGCAAAAAGCGTCACTGCCAAATTAATGTTTCAACTTAAATTATTACTTGAACCGATCTTTTGCAGGAGAACTAAATAATGCGGCGGATGGTTTAGAGACGTTGTCACGTTGATTAAGCTTGCGAGATTTATTTTTTTTTGAAATAACTCGCGGATAATATAGTGGTTCAAATCCAGTAACAACTTCGCTCTCGATTGGCATTCTCAGGAGCTGTTCAATGGCTATCAGGAGCTTAATCTCGGCGGCTGACACTAAAGAAACTGCATCACCTGTTTTGCCAGCACGACCAGTACGGCCAATTCGGTGAACATAATCTTCAGGAACGTATGGTAATTCATAATTTACCACATGCGGTAAATCGATAATATCCAGACCGCGAGCGGCAATGTCGGTTGCAACCAGAACTTGCAATGCGCCTTCCTTAAATTGGGCTAACGTATTGGTACGGTTAGTTTGACTCTTATTACCATGAATTGCCAGCGCATTAATTCCGCGTTTTTCTAAAAACTCCGCTAAACGATTGGCACCATGTTTAGTACGGGTAAACACCAGTACTTGATTCCAATTGTGCTGTTTAATCAAATGCGCTAACAATGCACGTTTCGTTTCTTGATCACAAGGATGAACTTTATGCGTAATTAATGCTACGGGAGAATTGGGCTTTGAAACTTCAATTAGCGCTGGTTCATCTAATAATTCAGCTGCAAGAGCCTTGATTTCCATGGGTAAAGTAGCCGAAAACAATAAATTCTGGCGCTTCTTGGGTAATAATGCCATGATTTTCTTAATATCACGAATAAACCCCATATCTAGCATGCGGTCAGCTTCATCGAGAACTAGCGTTTGCACATTACTCAAGTTAATGGTTTTTTGTCCGACGTGATCTAATAATCTGCCTGGAGTTGAAACGAGAATATCGACTCTCGCACGTAAGCGCCTAATTTGTGGATTAATACTAACCCCGCCAATCATTACCATTGATTCTAGTTTCAGATATTTACCATAATCAATGATACACTCTTCAACCTGCGCCGCTAACTCACGCGTTGGCACTAAAATCAAGGCACGAATTGGCGGACGTCCTACACTCGGACCTTTGGTCGCTTTGTCGGCTAATCGTTGCATAATTGGCAAAGTAAAAGCCGCAGTTTTTCCGCTGCCAGTTTCCGCGGCTGCCAATAGATCGCCACCATTTAATATTGCCGGAATAGCTTGTTGTTGAATGGGAGTTGGCTCAGTATAACCAAGCTCATGTACTGCTTGAAGCAATTCTTTTGCTAAGCCTAAATTTTCAAATGACATAAATTTCCTTAAATTTCCTTAAAATTTCAAGCCGCAAAGCAATTTTATCTACAAATGCTTTGCGGCGATATTTTGGTCACCATACTATATAATATATGCACCTCATTAGCAAGCGGAGCACACCCGAAAATATTTCTCTTCTGGTTATACCTTCTTTTCTAATAAAAGCCTTGGCACAATGATGCAAAAAATGCCAAATGTGGTTAATTACAACATTTTTTATTAACGATATTTGTTGAACAAATATTTAAACAAGAAATGCCGCATACAACGGAATCGAAAATATGCCGTTATCAAATCCAAAGTTTTTTTCTGAAATACGGATAACATAACCAGGATTATAACGTTTGCGATAAACCTCTAAACTCCGTGCTCGTGTATTAACAGAAGATTTTACTTCTAAAGGTATAGCCATCCCATTGTCAACAATTACGAAATCAATTTCAGCAATTCCGTCAGATTCCCAATAGTATAACTGAGCACCTGAAGCCGAAAGACATTGCGCCACATAGCATTCAGCCAAAATGCCCCGCGTTTTACCAGTATTGTCATTCACTCCCACGACATCGGCAAGTAATATTCCTGCCATTGAACAAAACAACCCTACATCGGCGGGGAAAAGCTTGAACGCGCTCATGTCCGTATACATTGAAAGCGGCGTATATCCGCTATTTACTTTGCGACACTTAATAACTACACCACTTGATTCCAGCCAATCAATCGCTACTCCAAAATGAGTGGCACTCGCGCCTTTTTTGATCAATTTGTATTGAAATTTTTGGTTATCCTTAGCCAGTTGCATTGGCAATGTAGCGAACGCCGCACGGATTTTCGCACTTTCTGAAGCAGTAGCGTATTTCGTCATATCAACGACATAAGAACTCAATATCCAGCGCTGAATATCGGCAGCTTTTTGGTAGTCTTTGGCAATTAAATACTCTTTAACAACTGCCGGCATTCCGCCAATCAGCAGATATTCCCTGAGAACTTCCAGTAGATGAACATGCAATGCTTCTTCAACAGCTTTTCTCTCAGCAAAACAGCTGTGAATTTCTTTAACTAAGCCTTTCTTGCCGCGCGCCCACAAATATTCTTCAAAATCCATCGGATAAAGCGTCTCGATTTGCACCTTACCGACTGGAAAAGAAAATTTCTCCCGGTTGACCGCAACTCCTAGTAAACTTCCTGCAGCAACAATATGATAGTCGTTTGCTTGTTCGGCAAAATATTTCAGCGCCGTCAACGCCCGATCACAAGCTTGTATTTCGTCAAAAAAAAGCAGAGTTTTATCAGGTTTAATCTCAATTTCCAGCACCGAACTCAATAATTCAATAATCCTCGACGGCAAAAGATCACCGTCAAAAATCATACGCGCCGGTGTGCTTTGTTCAAAATTGACATAGGCTATATTGCTATAATGCTGTCGGCCAAATTCGGTCAGAATATAAGTCTTGCCCGTTTGACGAGCACCATACAGCAACAGCGGCAACCGATCAGGCTTGTTCTTCCATGCAAACAACTTATTATAGATTTTTCTTTTCATAAATATCTTATTCCCTAAACTTTTATCAACATAATAATAGCACAATTTCAATTTTATTCAACATAAATCACACTTACAATGATAGCTAGTAAAATTTCACCAACGAGAGCCTACCAACATAAACTCAGACAACAACGGCAGGATTACTTGCCGTCGCTGTCGAATTAATATAATAACAGGAGGATAAATCCATGAAGAAATCAGTAAATAGCTCTCTGGTGATTTTTGTTATAGCGCTATGCTTGCTGTTTATGACCGGTGGCGCCATGGCGGAAAATTTCAGTTTTTCCGGAACCATCCAACATATTGATTTAGAAGGCAGCTTTTGGGGAATTGTCGCCACTGACGGAACACATTACGAGCCAACCAACTTGAGTGATGATTACAAGCATGATGGCTTGGCAGTCCAGGTTGTCGCTGTAAAAAAAGACCTCTATAACGTCCATATGTGGGGGAAAATTATTGAGATAATTTCTATTTCCCGTATCGAAAATAACGCGCATTCCAATACTCCAGCGAATTCGCAGCGCTAATCGCCGGAAAATAAATAGCCACATTAACAAAACCGCCGCCCGAACGATTAATTTCGTCCAGGCGGCGTTTTTGCACATACAAGCAGTTCATAGTAATCATGCCACTTGTAACGTCTTGCCCATAACTGAAAGCGTGGCAAACGGTATCAAGTCGCGGAGTGATGCGCATCATCTCCATTCGCGCCAGCGCTGATTGATTCATATCAGCCAATTCAGCTAACTGCCGCTGACTTAAGCCGAGTTCTTCACGCGCGACAATAATCTGTGAAACGATTTCAGACATCATCTCAATCTCGCGTTTTTCTTCCACGCTTATTGACTTTATTTCTTTTTTTAGCGTTTCCCAATTTCCCACTCTGCTCACCCGCCTAATCGCCGTAAACAGCTACCTTACTTATATTATCATTTCAATTTATCTCTGCATCACCGCTTCACATACTGCGGCGAGTTCGCAAAAAAAGTAGTAATACGTAACTCATAGTAGATAAACATAACCAGTTTATTTACACTCCCTTTTTTAATTTCATTCACGCAGCCAACTCGGCAATAATTTTTTCGCGCTCACTCCATTTTGTTGTAACACATTCATAAGCCTTAAGCGCTGAAACTACCTTATCCGATATTGTTTTACTATCATTGAGCAATGCATACATTTTGCTTTCAGTCTGTCTTGCATCCTTAATATCTAGCCATCTGAACAATATTCTTTCAGCATAGTCGGTAGTTGGATTATTAATTGCAAAGATGCACCTTTCGGGAGCCTTCTTGGATTTTGGAATAACAAAATCCACAGTATGCAACAATCCACTGGTACCATGCAGTGGTACAAACGGCAAATAACGAATATCTTTTTCGTCAAAATATTCAGTAATGTCTTCAAGAAACATATTTTCTACTTGGTTGCGCGCAACAACAAACATATCATTCACAGTCATTATTGCTTGAATCAACATGTGCTTTTTCTGAGCGAAATCATGTTCAGTCGCATTTACTGTAAGCGCCTGCCCATCAAGTTTTATTCCGTAACCATTCAAAACCGTTGTCAACAATTGTTTACGTGTAGGGGTCTTAATATTACATCCCGACATTTCAAGATCAATCAGCGTAAAACTGTCATCGGTCATTTCAATCTTCGAGCCATTTTTTCGCAGATAAATAGAAATACCATCGTTGTGCCTATCGAGAAATGGGGTATTAAGCTCAGTCCATCCATTCGGCAATTCAACCTGAGTTATTCTTTGCTTTATCCATTTCAAATAATCTGAAATGTAATCCGGAGCAGGTGATATAAACATTTAAAACAGCTCCTCTTGAACAGATATATTTACTGCCGTCATATCAAAGTTTGCGTACTCTAAAAAATCTTCAAACAGTTTCACAATATCGTCAGGTTCCTTAAAACTATCTGGCAGTGGATATGCCCACTTAGCTGCATAGCCTTCACGATATATATGTATATGCTTGTTTGGCAGCTCCTCGCCATCCGGATTGACGTGATAAGGATTCTCGGTATCGACTCGTAGTAGTATTATAGCACTTTTGTATCTCAGCGAATACGATACTTTTTGCGGATTTAGACCTCGACGTACAATGGATATAATGAAATGTTCCTTATCGTCTGCACTGTTTGCGAGGTGATCTAGTTTACCGGCTTTAGGAAGTGAAACATTCTGCATCTCAAGTAGTTTTTGTATTTCAATGAGAATTTCTGCTTCTGCTTGACTGAGTTGAATTTTCATCATTCCTCCATACCTATCGTCATATGAGATAAGCTCTTACTCCGTCTCTCCCCCATCCGTCCACATTTCGCACTGCGAGATGACTACCTGCACCGCGGCCTCCTGGCCTTCGGGCGGGTATTTGTATTTTTTCAGCAGGCGTTTAACCATTACTCGCATCGCAGCACGGGCTTGTTCTTTTTTCTGCCAGTCTACCGTCCGGTTTTTGCGCAGCATATCGGTTAGTTCTTTGGTCATGTTGACCAATACGTCATTGGTATAAAAATCTGTCGCGGCGATCGGCGCGAGCAACGCATCATAAAAAGCTTTCTCCTCGACCGACAATCCCATCTGCTCTCCGGCGTTATGCTCACGGGCAATTTCCGCGGCCATTTTTTGCAATTCGTCGATTACTTCGGCGTTGGTTAACAGACCATTGCGGTAATTGTTCATCAGCCGCGCCATTTTTTGCGAAAACAGTTCCGACTTGACGATGTTCGTGCGTTTGTAAACGGCGATTTGTTCCTGAATCAGTTTCTTTAACAATTCCGCGGCCAGATTCTTTTGCTCCATGTTGGCAATATCTTGCAGGAATGCCGCATCAAACAGCGAAAACTCGGCCTTGACATCAGAAAACAAATTGATGATGCCGTCACACTTGATACTTTGTTTGAGCAGTTCGTTGATGCGGTCATTGATTTCCTTGAGCGACATTTTCCGTCCGGTCGCAATCCGGGTAATCGCCGTGCGCACCGCTTCAAAGAATGCCAGTTCCAGCCGTTGCACTCTGTCCAAGAGACTGAGGCAGAGCGATGCGGCTTGTTTCATATACAAGCCTTCTTTGATGAACAACTCTTTGGTTTGTTCGTCGCCGATGATAAAATTTATACCGTTGACGATGGTCTTGGCGCGATCGAGATCGCTGCCGCTGATAAATTTTGCAAAATCAAAACCGCGGAATAAATCTTTGCACACTGCGAGTTTTTCCAAAAACTTTGGCAGCGCCTGTTTCGAGATATCCGGGTCGCCGAAGCGTTTGCGGTCACGCTGGGTATAATCATTCATCGCCTGTTTGAGCGCGGCGGCGATGCCGACGTAATCGACCACCAACCCGCCTTCTTTATCCTCAAACACCCGGTTGACGCGGGCGATTGCCTGCATCAGATTATGCCCCGCCATCGGTTTATAAATATACATCGTTGCCAGACTCGGCACATCAAAGCCAGTCAGCCACATATCCACGACGATGGCGATTTTCATCTCATCATTGTTGTCTTTAAATTTTCTCGCCAGTTTCTGGCGATACTTTTTGTTGCCGGTAATTGCTTTCCAGTCTTCCGGATCATTATTGTCGCTGGTCATGACAACCTTTAACTTTTCTTGCCACTCTGGCCGCAACCGCAGTATTTCCCAGTAAATATCAATCGCAATCGTCCGCGAATAGGCGATAATCATCGCTTTGCCCGTAAGCAGGTTTTGCCGGTCTTCATAATGTTGGACAATATCTGAGCAAAGCGCCTGAAGCGTGGCTTCGGCGCCGAGGATGACTTCCATTTTTGATAATTCTTTTTTGCTTTTCTCCACCATGTAGGTTTCAGCCTGGGATGCAATAACTTCGTACTCTTTGTCGATAGCATCGAGGATTGATTCGCGCAAACCGAGGTTAATAACCCGACTCTCGTAATACACCGGGCGCGTTGCGCCGTCTTCAACTGCCTGGGTCATATCATAAACATCAATATATTCGCCGAACACTTCCCGGGTCGAACGGTCTGCCGAGGATATCGGCGTGCCGGTAAATCCGATAAAGGTGGCGTTTGGCAAGCTGTCGCGCACTAGGCGCGCGAAACCCAGCGTAATCTTACCGCTCGTGGCGTTGACTTTTTCTTCGAGCGCGTACTGGCTGCGATGCGCCTCATCAGCCATCAAAATAATATTGCGGCGTTCGGATAACGGCTCGGCTGATTCTTCGAATTTCTGCATCGTCGTGAAAATTATCCCGTTCGCTACCCTACCGGCAAGCAGTTTTTTCAAATCGGCGCGGTTTTCCGCCTGCTCCGGGGTCTGGCGCAAATAATCCTTGCACTTGGCAAACTCGCCGAACAACTGGTCATCGAGGTCGTTGCGATCGGTCAGCACCACAATCGTCGGGCTGTTCAGCGCTGTCTGCAACAGCTTGGCATAAAACACCATCGACAGCGATTTTCCTGAGCCTTGCGTATGCCAAAACACCCCGCCTTTACCGTCGGTAGCGATTGCAGTTGCGGTGCGCTCGACGGCTTTTTTGACCGCGAAATATTGATGATAGGCTGCGATAACTTTCTTGTCGTCGGAAAATAAAATAAAATCGCGGACGAGTTCGAGCAACCGCTGTTTGGCGAACACCCCTTCGAACAGCACCGTGAAATCGGCGTAAGCAGTGTCAGCATAACTACCGTCTTTGGTCTTCCACTCCATGAACCGGTCTTCGCCGGAAGTTATCGACCCGACCCGCGAAACTGCAAGATCACTCATCACACAAAATGCGTTGTAAGCAAACAGGCTGGGAATATCGTGCATATAATTACGCAATTGCCGGAATGCTGCCGACACATCGGTCTGCTCACGCGAACAGGATTTCAACTCAATCACCACCAGCGGCAAACCATTGACAAACACCACCACATCCGGCCGCTTCTCGGCGTTTTCCACCACTGTCCACTGATTGATCACGCAAAAGCTGTTGCTTTTGATGTTGTCATAATCAATCAACCGCACCCGGTCGTGCCGGGCTTCGCCATTCACCGCCGTCGTCACTTCAATACCGTTTTGCAAATAATCCATGAACACCATGTTCATCTGCAGCAAATTATTACTCGCGAAATTCTTGAGTTTGAACAACGCTTCATGTATAGCATCGAGCGACAAACCGGGGTTAATCTCGCACAACGACGAAAACAACAGCTCCTCATACAGCGGCGAGTGATAATCCCGCGCCACATCCGGGCCATACACATAGGTATAGCCCAGCGTATCGCGGAATAATTCAATTATCGCGTTTTCGAAATTTTGTTCGGTATAGGACATGGTTCACCTCGTTAATCTATGGCTTTCGATAGCTTCGTAAAGCAACAACCAAAAGATCGACAGTTGTTACCGGATTGCGATTGTACAAAATCTCTTCAGACGTTTCCTGTTTTACTCTCAGATTCTGCGCGTTCTTTATAGCAATATCAATTTTGTCTTGAAGCAACTCGTACATTGCCTTATCATTCTTCCGATAAACTCTGCCCAATAAAGCTGTTAGTTTGATCTTATAGTCATCTCGCGATATTCCGGTATTATAATAATGGAAATGCAGCAAATACCATATTTCAAATGCTTCAATAGAATAGGCTACCTTAATTTCCAGTCGTTCGGCTTTTGCTATCGCTTCATTGAAATTTTGTGCAGGAAAATTGTCTCTGTCAAAAACGCACCAAATCTCATCGAAAGGCTTTTCTTTTCGAATTGCTTCTTCTCTAAGCTCAACGGCACGTTCAACCACTCTGATAGTCTCACAACCGGCGCCATCAACAACGACGACTAATTCCGGTGGGACAACAAAAGCTTTGAAGTAGTTCGGTTCTGTTTTTTCTCCTTCGCAAACTATCAGCAACCTTTTTCTAACATCACGCGTATTTTTCTTTCTGCCAAACACCAATTTAGTCATATTTTTCTGTCCTGGAATGGATTTCGCTCACGTAGTTGTCGGTTACTATTGGAATAGCGCCGTAACGACCAGACAAGTAATCTTTGTTATATGAAGCATCTTTACGAACTATTGCCTTGTTTTCCCTAAATTCAACCAGAGAGAATATTTCCGTTGCCCCTTTTTCTCCCTTCTCGGAGAACCAAATCTGATCCCGTCGAAAAATACTGTTACTCAATATACTGTCATTATGGGTAGTAAACACTATCTGGGCATTGTTTTTGTTATAAATCCGCGAGTTGAACAAACTAAGGAGATATCGCACAATTACCGGATGCAAGTTAGATTCTAATTCGTCAATTATCAGCAGCCCGCCACGCTGCAGTGTCATCAAAAGCGGCACGCTCAGCGCAAACAGTTTGTTGGTACCGCCCGATTCCTCTGCAGCCATATCAAAATTCGCAACTCCCGCGACATTTCCGTCACTATCAAATTGCTTGTGCATAGTAATTACTTGCTTGAAGCTGACGCTGTCTCCTGCCAGAGAGTCCAGGAAATTTGCGAACACCGTGGGTATAGTGTCAGCAAAATCTGCTTTCTTTAGCTCGCGGTTGATTACCTTAAAGCCGTCAATACTGATATCTGCTGACTTTAAAAACTTGCACACATCCGCGATAATATCCGCATTCTGTCCCTTCTCTTGCTGCGAAAACAAGTAATCCGTGGTATGCGCGAATAACTCATCAACACCGGAGACTACCATCACCGATGCGGCAAGACGATTAATTATTTGTTTGGCAGTCAACAAATTAAACTGCGCTGCAACAGTAAGCAACAAAGAGTTTTCTCTGGTTAACGGCATGAGTTTTTTCCAGCCGGTTACTTTGGCAGTCAGTTCCGACAAACTGCGCTCAAATATAAGCTTTTCATGCTTACGCTGTTTATTTGCCTCGATAACATACAGCCACTCTTTCAGTACTGCCCGTTGTGTAACTTCATAACCATAGCGGTATATAAAATTACCCACTTCAAAAACCGCCTCAACTTTAGTCGGTTTATTATCGTAATGCGGTTCCAGCCGATACGGTCGCACCGCAATAGTTTGCTGTTCTGTAGAATTAGTCGATGCCAAAATAAAACTGAAGAAAAACGCCAGCGCTTTGATAAAATTGCTCTTGCCACTGGCGTTTGCTCCGTACATCACCGCCGAGCGCAATAGCGAAATACGCTCATCCACGCTGCCAAAAATATTGTCTGTCAATTCTGTATCTTTTTTATTGGTATCCGCCACCATACTAAACGTCTGCTCGTCTTTAAACGACAAAAAGTTGCTGACTGTAAATTGAATTAACATACTCGCCTCCGCGCTAATTATTGGCTTAATTATAACACGGTTTGCTTTTAATGTATAATTTTGAGAATGTTTCTCAAACATTCATCTTATTTGCAGTTTGCATTACACGTGAACGACAACAACAATTCCTCGTGCAGCGGCGAGTGATAATCCCGCACCACATCCGGGCCATACACATGTGTATAGCCCAGCGTATCGCGGAACAATTCAATTATCGCTTTTTCGAAATGTTGTTCGGTGAAAGCCATGGTGTACCTCTCACTATCTTAAGTTGGACTAAACTTTTCTCTAAAAAACTCACGCATAGAGTCGCCGTATTTATCGTAGTTCTCTTTAATATACTTCGTCCGCAAATTTAACTTACTTATTAGAAATTCATCCTTAAATGAGCGTATATGGTCTTCAAAACTAACTTGTGTACACGCAGTTTCATAGGAACGCAAATACCCTACAACATCTATGCACTGTTCTACTAAAGTGCAAAATACTTCTAAGTCCTCAATACTGAAGCAGTAATGGTATAACTTAACGGTTTCAGCTTCATTTATTGACATTTTATCTCCAAGACCAGTCAAATATTCTTCCACTAAGGGTGGCACCCAAGGTATACCAGAGATACTAACTGCAATGCAAAAAATCTCTCCCACATCACTGAAAATTTCCGTCTTATACTTATCGATCGTAGCCATTTCCTGAAGTCTCTTGTTAATTTGAACTAGAGGTTCTTTGAATAACCTGTCGTATTCTCCGCGTAATAATTTATCGTCCTGAAAGTATATCCCACGTTCTCGCGAATATCTGTACTTCATCTCAAAAACTATTAGTGTATCATCGATTTTAGTAATATAATCGGACGGTTCCAAATTATCTTTTTTGTATTTATACTTTTCGCCTGTGCTTGTTAACGCAGTGAGATTTGAGCATGAAAGCATTTGACATAAATGATTTTCAAAATATTCCCCCAACCTTTTTCTGAATTCTACCCGATTCTCTTCTTCGTATAGGTCAGATACCATATTATCCATGGTTAAGAACAAGTTCATAGCTGTTTCTTGGGTATTAATAGGTATAAACCAATCATCATTTAGCTTAACAAACGGATATTTTTTGAGTAAACAAAAATCCCACGACTTCGAGATTATTTCTGCGAATTCCAGCTCTTTTAGTTCGTAACGAAATTCTTCAGCAGTCTTCATATTACCGCTCAAAAATCTCTTTTCTGCTTCGCTTAGCTTATAATTATTCATACAGAGTGCATGTACTTTTGTCGTCACACCATTGGTATTTTGATTGTTGGTAAAAAAGTACCCAATTAACATTAAGACTATTGCTGTAGAAAGGTCTACACCGTACTTATCAATAAACTTTTGCTCACAATTTTCGCTATCTGTTACTTCGCGCCAAAAAGAATACGTTCGAGCAATGACCTTCGCGATATCTTCATTTTGATTACATACATAGTTCCGCGCCATTTCTAGAGGTAAATCATCTACTGGCAATTCAGACAGACAATCAGCTATCATCAAACAAAGACTAATAACTGTTGTGAGCAAGCGCTTATCGTCGCTTGCGATTAAAGTGCCATCGATAATACCATACTTGAATACTAACTTTGTTAGCAAGTAGAGTTCTTGACGTGTGTATATCTTCCCGTCAGAATTTATAGCGCGATTCAGATTAGATTGAAACGCTTCAATATCTTTAAGTACATTCGCCCTACAAACGGTAAGCGCGTAGAAAGCATTATCGTTTGTATATTGCTCGTAAAAAGCGTTTTTGCATTCTGATTCTAAGCTATCATCGCGGTCGTAATTGCTTAGAGCTGCGCTTACTCGCAAAAACTCAGCAACTTCTACAGTCTTGATAATTTCAATTATATCTTGAGGAGTTTTTTTCGCCCCTGTTAATTCAGACCAAACGAGGTACGAGCCAACGCACTGTTGAAATAACGGAGAGTTACCCCACTCATTAGCCATGGCAACCTCCTTGTATAGCTTAATCTGAATTTACGCCACCCGGATTTCGCCGGACATTAATTTGGGGAGGAGGGTGTCGCGGAGTTCTGACAAATTACTTTTTTGCGTGCATCCGTATTCTATTAGCGATGTGATCTTTTGAGCTATTATATCAAAGTTTTTTTGAACCTTAGTGTCTGGAATAAGTATGTCGTGCTTAATAATGTGGGTGACTTTAATACTTGGCTGCACTGACCCAATATTATACGCAACCAGATCGCTCTTAATATGTTGTAAATATTCGAACAGATATAAAGGTGACAGATTTTCACTTCGCAGTCCTACTACATTTTGTGCAATACCGCCTACATTTCCGGTGAATAATTTCATTTCAGCTAAACTGCCAACAGTGGACAAGAGAATATCAAGTGGTTGCGGATGTCCGTTTCTGAACCAGTTTGCATAAGTGTCATTGTTTACATACTTTGTACAATTTTCGTAATTTATTGTTCTAAAATTTCCCGAAAGCGCCTTTACATCAATTATCGGATAGGCAGTTTTAGTGTTTTCAAATGGTGGTGTCTTTCCCCTGTTATCAATAACAGTAGCTCTATTACCCAATTTGTCTATCGACCACCCCACCGGTATCATCCCCAACTCGCTATCCACCATCGCGCCGCAGCTGGATTTATAGGGCTGACCGTTTTCGTCGGGGAATTCAAAATCCACAAACCAACGTTTGAAAATCGCCTGCGCCAGTTCTTCGAGGTTCTTATTTATTTTGCGATTGAGCTCGATTTTGTCGTCGAGACAAGACAACATCGCGGCAATGGCACGTTGTTCGGGGAGAGGGGGGAGAGTCAACACCGTGTTTTTCAATAAATCATTTTGAACGCGTTGTCGCCCTGTCGTGCCTGTCATGGATTTAATTGCAACTTCACGAAAATCCGACGATACCGCTAAATAATAAATATAGTCGTTTATCGTAACATTCTGTTTTTCACGCAAAACTATGTACTCTGTGGAACCAAAACCGATTTCATTTTCTTCTAATATCTTGACTTGGGCCGTTTTACCGTTTTCCAGACAGGGAGTTATTCGAGCCAGCAATGTATCCCCATTACGAAATTTTGTACCACCAGAGTACTTCGACATCTCGTATCCGTCGATTTCTCTGACGAACGGTTTCAATTTCTCCATTGCAATTTTTTTTGCTAAACTATTTTTTGCTAATGCCTCTGAGGGATTGAACTGAACTACTTCCCCCAGCTTAACTTCCCGCCAGAAATTCATGGTCACCGCCTCATTTCTGTGTTTTGGTTCGACGAATAATTATCATTTGTCGATGCGCACGCAGATTGCGAAACAACTTGTTTCGCAATCTCAAACAATCTTATTGTGGCGAATTCGCCATAATAAAAGGCACTGTGTTTGCAATTGGAAATGCTATTATCTTTGATTACTCAACTTCATATCTCATACCCAATAGCCCCCAGCCGCTCTTTAATCTCCGACTCCAATTCCCGCGATTTGGCAAACATCTGCACCAATTCTCCGGTCAATCGCATCATTTTCTCGTCGAACGGCTCGGCGTCTTCGGCTTGGTCTTCAATTCCGACATAACGCCCGGGCGTAAGGATATAATCATGCTTGGCGATTTCCGCGGTCTCGACCACCGCGCAAAAACCCTTGATGTTCTCGCAACTGCCATTTTCAAACGCCGCAAAAGTTTCGCCAATCTTGGCAAGATCCGTATCCGGCAATTCCCGTAATTTGCGCGTAACCATCGTACCGAGATTGCGGGCATCGATAAACAGCGTCTTGCCGGTTTGCTTTTTATTCTTGTTGATGAACCACAGCGACACCGGAATTTGCGTCGTGTAGAACAACTGCGGCGGCATCGCGATAATGCCTTCGATTAAGTCAGCTTCGATGATGTTCTTGCGAATTTCGCCCTCGCCGCCGCTCTGGCTGGACAGTGAGCCATTAGCCAGCACCAAACCGATTTTGCCGTTCGGCGCTAAATGGTGAATCATGTGCTGCATCCAGGCATAGTTGGCGTTGCCGCCCGGTGGCAACCCATATTTCCAGCGGACATCGTCGCGCAGTTTATCCAAGCCCCAATCAGAAAGATTAAACGGTGGATTAGCAAGAATATAGTCGGCTTTCAGCGTCGGGTGACAGTCATCAAAAAAGGTGTCGGCATTATAACGCCCCAAATCCGCTTCAATGCCGCGAATAGCCAGATTCATCATGCACATTTTCCAGGTCGTGGCGTTACTGTCTTGCCCGTAAACCGAAATATTATGAATATTGCCCTGATGATTTTCGACAAACTTCGCCGACTGCACAAACATCCCGCCGCTGCCGCAACAGGGGTCATACACCCGACCATTAAACGGCCGCAGCACTTCAACCAACGTTTTAACCACACATGCCGGTGTATAAAACTCACCCGCCAGCTTTCCCTCTTGCTCTGCAAATTTCGACAAACAATATTCATACGCCCGGCCTAACACGTCCTTGGTATTACCGTGCTCAATCATCGATATGTTGGTAAACAAATCGACCACATCGCCCAAACGGCGCTTGTCCAGCTCCGGCCGCGCAAAGGTCTTCGGTAGCACGCCTTTCAAGCGTTTATTTTCCTTCTCAATCGCCAGCATCGCTTCGTCAATCACCCTGCCAATATCCGGAGTCCGCGCCAGCGCGGCAATCGACGCCCAGCGCGCCGCCGTCGGCACAAAGAACACGCCCTCAGCCAGATACTCGTCAACATCTTCTTCAAACCCTTCGCCTTCAGCTACCAGTTCATTGTAGCGGGCGTCAAATTTATCTGAAATATATTTCAAAAATATCAACCCCAAAACTACTTGTTTATATTCCGAAGCATCCATATTGCCGCGCAATATACACGCCGCATCCCAAATCTGTTTTTCAAAACCAATCGCCGCTGAATTATTGTCCGCCATTAGTTACCTCAATTTTCATAATACTGTAATATTCGCCACACGATAATAATTATCCTGCACACCACATAAACAAAAAAAAAACAGCGAACGCCAAAACGTCGCTGCCAAAATATCCAACTTCACCATAGACACAAAAAATCCCGCCAACACGTTTACACGCATCGCGGGTTCTTCCTGTCCTGCGGGGTTATCTTGGTCGAAGCTTGCGCTTTAGTCAAGATACGCTCCGAGGTCTTGATGTATCCCAGTGTCTACACAAACCGTTGTTAGTTTGTGTTCCGTTGTCACCGCCGGACGCTTATCTCACGGTCGGTTCTACTCGTATGCTGCTTTCTTTGCTCGCTTCACATACGGTCGCGGGACTTTCGTTGCCACAGTCCTTGCTTTAGCGGTACTGCTCTACTTCCTGGCGACTTTCTTTAGCCATCGCCAGCTGTTCCAAAAGCCGGGCCGGTTTTACTTCCGGCTGGTCAAC
>JBAYGT010000007.1:0-120870 GCA_041666525.1 Negativicutes bacterium | reverse complement strand
TCAGCCCTCTTCGGCTCTGTCAACCGTTTTTGCGAATTTTATCGGTATTTTTTCGTTTTTTCACAAAAATACGCCCTGCCGACCGGCAGGGCGTACATTATTTGAATATTATGACCCTTAATCCTTCCTGTAAACAGTTTTAATCCCAATTACTCAATAATCGTCGTAATAGTTTTAAACATTTCGCAATGCGACTCAAGTTTTTCTTTGCCGCCGACCACGCAAATTATGTTGGCTGCACTAAGTTTGGCGAAGAGTTTCGCGTAGCTTCTGACGGTTTTTTGATTAGTAGCGAGCAATTCATCGCGTTCGCGCTGAACATCGGCGTGTTTTCGTCCGGATAAATAGTCTTGCAACGCAGCCTGCCCCTTTTGCGCCGGTGACAACGGCGTATCTACCCGGCTGAGCGTTCCAATAATATTTTTCAACATCTCGCGGTCTGACACTGCAAAATCCCGCAAATACTGTGTGGCATCATCATACGCTTTCAGACTTTGTAGCAGGTGTGGATCACGGTATGAACCGAAATACATCGCACCATTTGGATAAAACCGCGCAAACGTGCCATAAGCACCACCCATAATCCGGATTTTCGTCCAGAGATAATCATAACTAAGTAACGTATCCAATACTTTCATACTTCCGGAAAATTCGTAACCGAGTTGGGCAAAGTTTACTCCCTTAAACACATACTGCACTTTACTGGGAATCGCCAATCCTTCATTACGCGGATCAGCTTTTGTTGAATAATCGTAATTCACAATACTACCGTCACTCATTCGCGGCAAAACAGCGTTCAACACTTCGGCAACATACGAATAATCCGTCTCATCACAAGTTACAGCAACCAGTAAATTTCTGCGTACAAACAGTTGTTTTTGCAACTCCGCCAATCGCTCCGCCACGCTATCAAACAGTTTATCGAAGTTCTTATCGACGGCTTTTATAAACAAATAAAACGGATGCAAACCACGTGCCTGATACGCGCCAACCGGCGCCAAATAAGACAACATCGTAGCCGACGCCAGACTATTGCCGTCCTCAATAAGTGAAAGCTCTAAATCGGCATGCAACTCCTGCACGATTTCTTTCAGCCGCTTCTTATTGGTAAAAACGGTTTTGTAGAGTAATTCTTCGACTATTTCCGCCGCTGCAGGTAATTGATCACGCAGCGCCTTAAACCGCACTGACACCTTCGCGCAAAACCGCTCTTTATTGTGATAATCGGAGATGAACGCACTGCTAACAGTAAATCCACCGGTGTGAATATTAATTTCATTGGCCAAATCAGCAAAATCGCGTTTGGATGTATCAATCTTCCCAAGAACCGCGAGCAATAGATTTAAATACTCAAAGTCTTCCGGTGGAACTGCCGCCATATCAAACAACAACGAGGCATAAATAATTTTGTTAGTAAATATATTGCTGAAGGCAACAGAAACACCGGATTCCGTTCGAATTTCTAACGGCAATTCCTCAGCCTTACGCTCTAAATCCTCAACTGCTAAAACCGGAATTTTTTCCAAATCTTCGTCACTATCACCACGCGCTTGCCAAGTTTTTAGCTCTTGCGTTTCCCGAACCAGTTGTTGCAATTGTTCTTCTGATAGTCCGGCCTTGTATTTTCGAAGTTTTTCCCGCACCGCCTCAGCGTTTCGTTCGTCCAATCCCGGATTGGGTTGGACAATAACTAAAGCACGGTGATTGTTGTCTAACAGATATTTTTTGATCAGCTGCTCAAAATAATCACTCGAAAGCGCAGCTCTCAGCTGCGGCAAATATTGTTCATAGGCCAACCCTGCCAACGGATCACCATTATATAACCACGTCTCCATTGCGGCAATATTATAGATTAACCCTTTGGGATATGAACCAAAATCCGCTTCGCGCAGCGCAAACTCCTTGCGGTTGAGCGTTGCTTCGATCAATTTTTTGTCAATGCCCTTGTCCACAAGATCAGTCAAAGTCATATGAATAATTTCACGAAATCTGTCGGCATCTTTGGCATTGGCATTAATGGCCTTGATCGAAAAAACCGGTTGCAAAATCATGCTGTCAAAATCGCCGCAGATTTCCTGACCGATTCCAGCTTCAACCAAAGCGCGTTTCAGCGGTGACGCCGGAGTCTCCAATAAAATACTCTGCAACGCCGCCAACGCCATCATCAGCTGCACATCCAGCGATTGACCAACGACAAAGTTATATGTTAAAAAAGTCTTATCTGCACAATCAGTCTCCGCGCCAATCGGATACTCACCACACACCGTAACTTCGTCTTCGAATGCCGGTTGCAACGCAATAGCCGATTTTACAACTTGCCGGTCATATTGGCTTAAATATTCCCCATCCAACAAACCAAGCGTCTTTTCAATATCCATATCGCCATACAGAAATATGAACGAGTTCGACGGATGATAATATTTGGCGTGGAATTTACAAAACTGAGTGCTTTTTAAGTCAGGAATGCTGTCCGGATGACCACCACTTTCAACTCCATATGGTCCTTCCGGAAACAGTGTTTCGAAAATTTTTCGTTCGACAACGCTCTCCGGCGAGGAAAACGCTCCCTTCATTTCGTTATAAACCACACCATTATACTTTAGTTCTGAATCCGGACCTGACAATTCATAATGCCAGCCTTCCTGTTTGAAAATATTCGGTTCGTTCACAATCGCCGGATTTAGTACTGCGTCAAGATAAACATCCATGAGATTATAGAAATCCTTGGTATTACGGCTGGCCACCGGATACATCGTTTTATCCGGAAAAGTCATCGCGTTAACAAAGGTACTCAACGATCCCTTGACCAATTCAACAAACGGTTCTTTCAATGGATATTTTTTTGATCCGCCTAAAACTGAATGTTCGAGAATGTGCGCTATACCGGTACTATCGCGCGCCGGAGTCCGAAAGGTTATCGAAAACACCTTGTTATCATCATCGTTCGCCAAGTGAACTAAACGGGCGCCGGTTTTCTGGTGTTCATATATTTTTGCCACGCTCTTTTGCTCGGTCAAGAATTGCTCGCGCTGTAACACGAATCCGTGAATATTGTTCGGCAAAGTATCCTCCACTAACTATATCGCTAAATTAACATAAACTTTCATATTGTGCTCGGTTGTTTCGACTTTTTTAACATTAATAGCATCCAGTACTCTAATACCCAAAAACTTGCTACTACCAATATTTGTCTTATATAACCAGTCATGAAAATCAACAGTAACTGTGTTATCCAAAACACTCACCTTTATGCCATTTTCAAATTTTGGAATTCCATACCAGTTTGCCAGTGTTTGCACACTGCACATACTGAGAAAGATATTTTTCATACCATTGAAAAACCCGCCGTCCAGAATTTGCATTTTTTCTACTTGCAGCGTCGTAAACGACTCAGTTCTGTTATGGATAAACTGAATAATTTTGGCGTCAACTTGGTAGCTGTCACCCTGTTTTATTTTTATTGTAGCCGACAATTTGTTGTCAGCATGAAATTGCACATTGATCGACTGAACGCTTGCTGCCGTATCACCACCAACGGTAATTTGCAACATCTGATTGAGTGTAGTATCGGAAATATTCATAACGCCGTTTTGCAAATCCGGAAGCGATTGCTCAAGCAACACTTGCCGCGCCAGCGTTCCATAATCACCCATGCTTTCAAAAAAACCGGCGCTGCAAATGTTCATAGAAACCATAAACACGACTGCCACAATTACTGCAGCTGTTTTTTTACAGCGCAGCATTTATATTCCTGCTATTCCCGCCGCAGCAGCCGCAGCCATAGCCGCACCCACGCCGGATCCGTCCTTGCTGAGAATAGTACGTACTTTATTTGCCGCATCCGGCATTATTTCCAAAACTGCCTGCAAAATATTGCCGGGATAATCCGGCATTTTTTCGTACAGTGAACCGTCGATTGCAATCGTATGTTTCCGGCTGATTGTCGGATCACTATGCTGAATAACTGCCGCAAAGGTTGCACCAACCAACCGTGCCGAACGCACCGCGATCGCAACAACTATTTCTGCAGCATCGGCAACCATCGCATCGTTAATTGCCGAAGCCGGTAATTGCGCATCAAGAATCGTACGCATTGCCGCTGCACCGTCGGCAACCACTGCAGAAATATCCGCACTGCTGATAACGATGTCATGCGGCGCGAAGTGTTCACTAAGTACCAAACCGGCAAGCATTCCCAGATAATGGCCGCTGACCATTTTTTCCAACATCTGCGTCCCCGGAGAACCGCTCTTACTATCCAATAATTTGTCAAAATAGTTTTGTTCCAGTCTGTCAAAATTTCCGGACTCCATATTTACAATCATCGGTTCGCCAGTCGTCGGATAATTCATTTCACGATAGCAAGTATTATGACCAGTGCCGCAAATCGAGCCAATATCAACGGTTTCGTCAGCCATCGCCGCAGCAAGTAACGTCCCCACGGTATCGTTGAGAATAACATTGTTATCAACATTGCTGACGTTGCCGCGAACAAGCGCATCCACCAGCAACCGGCCCACATCGTTTCCTTCAACTCCGGCTGTCTTGATTTCTTTGGTCCAGTTTAGCAAATAAGAAGTTTTTACGCCTTCCTGACGGCAAGGAAAAGAAAAAGTATGCCCGAGAAAGTAATTCGTTTCACTATCAATGGTCGCTTTAATTTTTGCAACAATGTAATCAAACAAATCGGCCGCCTGCACATTGGCTGCAGTGAAGTCCTTAGCACCGTCACGCAATGAAAAAACATCGCGCTTGACGATTTCGAACTTCCGGTCGGCAATTTTCAACAACAGCACCCGGACATTGGAACCACCAAAATCGACCGCCAGATAATTTCCGTGCTCATCACCGCTTGGCACATCCAAAAATGACGGCAGCATTTTTAACGAACCACAATGGTCGTGCAAACCTAATCGCATTTCTTCGGCAAAATTCACCGAAATAGTTTTTAGCGTTTCAGTTGGAATGGTAAACGACTTAACAATTTCTGTTACTTTCATCACAAACTCCTATCGATTTTTTATTCTGGACAAAACGATTATGGCAACAACACCGCCCAAGATGCCGCTAACCAACTGGGGCCAACTCATAGCAAACATCAACGCAGCGGCTAATTTGGAAGGTAAACTGATAAACGCCAGCATTGCGCTAAACATAACAAATAACGCCACAGTCTTAGCAATCGCTGCTACCACAACGGCCGCAACACGGGCTTTTCGTTCCAGCAACCAGTAGCAACCGACCAACAAGGCGTTACCGATAAAAACCGGCACAATAAACAACGGCAGCGGCAATTGCCCTTGCAGATAAGCGACAAAAGGTGTCACTAACGCGATAATCAGCCCGCTACGCAAACCAACTGTAGTTGTAGCAATCAGCAGACAAGCATTCACCAGACTACCGATGATAAACGGTGCGATGAACGGTGGAATCGGCACAATCATTCTCAACGACTGAAACACTAACGCCAAGCCCAAAATCAGCGCCGAATAGGTAAGTTTTCTTGTATCCATCCAACACTCCGTGATTTTTTTTCAAAAGTATTATACAATAATAGCCAGCGATTTAATAGTGTTGCCGTGATTTTGTCGCGGACAACGGAATTTATGACAGGAATAGCATGAAGAGAATTGTAACCCTTGATTATATCCGCGCAGTCGCGATGTGCGGAGTACTGATGATTCATAGCGGCTCTTATGCACTCAGCAACAGCGCTATCAATCCGGCGTTCATTGCGCTGTTTGAAATATTGACACGATTTTCGATTCCGATCTTCTTTTTTGTATCGGCGTTCGGTCTGTTCGTTAATCACAATCCGGACAAACCGTTTTCTTACTTCAGTTTCCTGCGTAAACGCGGCAAATCAATTTTCATTCCCTATATGGTCTGGTCGATGATCTATTTACTAATCGCCCGTGATTATAGCAGTTTGCAACCGCAAAATTTCATGTATAAATTACTATTCGGCTTGGGCTCTTACCAACTATATTTTTTGGTACTGTTATTATGGTTTTATATTTTGATGCCGCTATGGCGGATGATCGTCCCCTGTTTTGCAAAACGTCCGACGCTCTCAATTATTTTATTGTTTTTGGCACAACTGGGGTTTAACTATTTTTCGGTGCATTACCTTTGGAGCATAAAAACAAACAACCCAATGATTGACACACTTATTAGTTACCGTGTCAGTTACTGGGTTGCGCACTATTTTTTCATTTTCATTCTCGGCGGAATTTGCGCGCTCCGAAAGCAGCAATTTATCAATTTCTGCGAACAGCGGTTTGAATTGATTTGCGGCGTATTTGCGTTCGCGGCGATTAATATCGTCGGACAATACTATTATTATCTTAATTACAAATCATATACGTTACTGGATTGCATCAACACTTTTCATCAATTGAGTGCGCCAGGATTAATCTATACGGCCGCTGCAACCGTTTTTCTGTTTTCATTTTTAGGCAAAATCCGTAATCAAAAAATTACTGCGCTACTCAAATTCTTTGCCGACGCATCCTATCCGGTATACTTAGTCCACCCTGTGTTTATGTATCTCATCTTCTACCTGTTCCAAAAAGCTCAACTGACATTCACGGTTTTTAATTCAACGTTATTCTTTCTCAGTGCACTTGCGCTGTCGCTGATATTTTCCTACTGTCTGGATATCGTTTCAAAAAAAATACCGATTATCGGCGTTTGCCTGAAAGGATCGTAATTAATATATCAGCATCGCATCACCGAAACTAAAAAAACGATAACGCTCATTAATGGCTGTCTGATAGGCGGCCATTATTTTTTCGCGTCCGGCAAACGCCGACACCAGCATTAACAAGCTGGATTTTGGCAGATGAAAATTGGTAATCATCGCGTCCACAACTTTGAATTTATAACCCGGATAGATGAAAATATTTGTTGATTTAAACGCCCCATCTACTTGACCACTCGACAACTCATCTCTAATTGATAACTCACAATATGCCGATTCCAACGTCCTGACCGCCGTCGTGCCCACGGCAATAATGCGGTTGCCGCGCGCCTTGGTCTGCGTGATCAACTCTTTTGTCTGTTTGGGAACATGGTAGCTCTCGGAATGCATTACATGATCAGTAACCACGTCAGCAGTTACCGGGCGAAAAGTCCCGATGCCGACATGCAGTGTTACATAAGCGATGTTCACGCCGTTATTATGCAGTTTTTTCAACAACTCCGGCGTAAAATGCAGTCCGGCGGTCGGCGCCGCGACCGACCCGTTGTGTTTCGCATAAACCGTCTGATAGCGTTCGCTATTCGCAAGCTTCTCAGTAATATACGGCGGCAGTGGAACTTCGCCACATTCACGCAAACAGTCATCGAACTCACCGACACACTCAAATCGTGCTACCCGCCCGCCAAAATCCGTGTTAGCAATAAACTCACAACCGAATTGTTCGGAAAATTCCACCACCGCACCAATGCGGGCTTTTTTACCCGGTTTTACCAGCACTTCCCAGCAATTATCTGCAAGCGGCGTGATAAGAAACACTTCGATTTTCGCACCGGTATCCCGCTTTTTCCCAATCAGCCGCGCCGGAATAACACGAGTATCATTAAATACCAACAAATCACCCCGATTAATATAATCGACAGCATCCGCAAAAATCCGCTGTTCGATAACCGCAGACTTCCGGTTCACAACCAATAACCGTGAACTATCACGCGGTTCAAGCGGCGTCTGAGCAATCAACTCGTCTGGAAGATCGTAATCAAAATCGGTCAGTTTCATAAACTTCCTTTCAGCATTGCCGTGACCAACTGCCGGGCTTCAGCAATCAAATACAGCGAACCGCAAATGACAATTAGCCGGTGTTGCGCCATTGCCACAGTGAACGCCTCCGTCAGCGAGCTGCAAGCCGTCGCGGTTTTTCCGGATTTCAAAAACAATTCGCGCAACTGTTCAGCTGTCAACGCCAGCGGATTATCAACGCTGACAGTGCAAATACTTGCGGCAATACTACTTAAACATTCAATTACTGAGCCGGTATCCTTCGTTCGCAGACTGCCAAAGATCACCGCCGCCGCGTCCATGAAATTGGCATTAACAAAATCTGCCAACATTCCTGCGCCTTGCGGATTATGCGCACCATCAATAATAATCGTATGATTTGGTAACACGATAACTTCTAACCGCCCGGGCCAGCGGGTGGTTGACAGCCCGCAGCAAATGGCTTCGCGGGTAATCGTCTTTAACTTGCCCGATTGGTTCACTGCCTCAACCGCTAACAGCGCGGCCAGCGCATTGGTTAACTGGTAATCGCCCAAAAGCGAAATAGTCAAGGCGCCATAGTCGGTATAACTAAATCGCTGCGCCGTCAGATTTTGATTTATGACAGTTATGTCAGCACGGCTGCACCAACGTAAGTTAGCGTTATTACGCCGCGCTTCCTTTTCAATCACGCTATTAACGACAACGGTTTGTCGTAATGCGACAACCAGGCAACCCGGTTTGATGATGCCACATTTTTCCAAAGCAATCTCAGCCAGCGATTCACCCAAGATCTTTACATGGTCATAATCGATCGCAGTAAGTACACTGACTAGCGGTTGGCTGATAACATTAGTCGCATCCCACCGCCCACCCAGTCCGGTTTCGATTACCATCAAATCACAACCCTGCTCGGTAAAATACAAGAACGCCATTGCCGTAAGCACGGCAAAACCGCTCAACGCCAACTGCAATTGTTCGGCCGACAGTAAAACAAGTTTTGCTAACCGCACAAAATCAACATCATTTATTTCATTACCATCCACCGCAATCCGCTCGTTAAAGCGTTCGAGGTGCGGCGACGTGAACAGTCCGGTTTTTAGTTTGGCAGCATAAGCAACATTATAGATATAGGCAGCCGTCGAACCTTTACCGTTAGTACCGGCAATATGAACCGCCGGAACCTTGTCCTGCGGATTACCACAATCCTGCATCAACCGGCGCATGGCCGCAAACTGCAAATCAGCAGACAGACTGCCACCGGACAGTCTGCTGCTGATTATTAAACAAATTTCTGTGTATTCGCTATGGTTCATCGATACTATTCCTTTATTATCGCAAACATTGGCTGCTCATGAAAACTGTCACGGACAGTCTTGACAAAATCTGCAGCAAAAGTTTTTAAACGGGTTAACTCAAACGTCAGAAATTCCGTCTTTATTTCGTCCTTAACCGATGGCAAATTAATTGCCACATTAGCCGCAGCACCACGGAAGCCGGCATAGCACAATTCAGCGCCAGTCAATAAGTCCGACGCGGCATTTTCATTGATCTTGCCTAATAGTCCGGCTGCCAATTCCAACACTGCGCAGGCCTGAGTAGCAGTCATCAACGGTGTCATTGCCGCTTCATAGAATGCCAGCCGGATAGCAGCAGTACGGTTGATTTTTTCCTCATCTGTTGATTTCGGCAATTTAAACGCTGCCATAACTGCGTCAAATGCTGCAGCGTCTTTATCCATCTGCACCGCTAATTCCTGGCGCAGCGCGGTCAGATGGCTGAGTGCTTCAACCAATGTTGGTTTGTATTCGATTAATTCAGCTTTGTCCAGCGACAAATTTACTACCATTTCAACGAGTGCGGCACCAAACATTGCCGACATCGCCGCCGCAGTTCCGCCGCCCGGCGTCGGGCTGTTCGATGCCAACTCATCACCCAGCTGCTTTAACGTATATTGTTCAAACATATTTAAACCCTCAATTCGCCAACAACCGCCTCAGTCGCCCGCACCAGCGATTCATCGCGGATGATTGCGTACACGCTGCGGATGTCCGGCGCCAAAAATCGGTCTTCATCCAATTTTTCGACATATTTCCGCAGATGTTGCCAGGCGGCGTGCGTGCCATTTCCCGATTGCATCTCCAAAAAATCAATGCCCTGCGCCGCAGCAAGCAGCTCAATTGCTACTACATGGCGGCTATTTTCCAAAATATCGCGGCATTGGCGCGCAGCAATCGTCCCCATTGAAACATGGTCTTCCTGATTAGCCGAGGTCGGAATGCTGTCTACCGATGCCGGATGTGCGAGCACCTTGTTCTCGGAAACCAGTGATGCTGCGGTATATTGAGTTATCATAAATCCACTGTCAACGCCCGGATAAGCAGTGAGAAACGCCGGCAAATTGCTCAGACTCGGATCAACCAGCCGGTTTGTCCGCCGCTCAGAGATATTGGCAATTTCGCAAACAGCAATTTTTAACGCATCCATCATCAACGCCATTGGCTGACCATGAAAGTTGCCGCCGGAGATTATTTCGCCGGTATCCGGCATAATCAACGGGTTGTCCGTCGCAGAATTTATTTCCACTTCTAACACTTCATGCAACCGGCGCACCATATCTTTACTAGCACCATGCACCTGCGGCACACAGCGAAGCGAATAAGCGTCCTGCACCTTAAGGCAGTCACGGTGCGACGCCATAATTTCACTGTCTGCGGTTAATTTCAAAATGTTAAATCCAGTTTCTACCTGACCTTTATGCGGCCGGGCAATATTAATCCGCTCATCAAACGCCGCCCGCGTACCGCGTAGTGCTTCGAGCGACATCGCCGCAGCAATATCAGCCACCTTCATCAGTTGCACCGCATCATGCCATACCAAGCAACCAATGCCGGTCATGACTTGGGTACCGTTAATTAACCCCAGTCCTTCTTTGCCGCGTAACGTCAACGGTTCAATGCCTTTGGCAGCCAGTACATGACTTGCCGGTACAACCTGCCCATCAACAATACACTCACCTTCGCCGAGTAACACCAAAATAATGTGTGACAACGGCGCCAAATCACCGCTCGCGCCAACCGATCCCTGACAGGGAACCGCCGGGCAGACACCTTTATTTAATAGTTCCAGTAATGCTTCGACGGTTTTGGAGCGTACACCGCTGTAACCTTTAACCACCGAATTAGCGCGCAACAGCATACAGGCGCGCACCACATCTTCCGGCAAGAAAGCACCGACACCGGTAGCATGGCTAAGAATCAAATTGCGTTGTAATTTGTCGCGCTTGTCTTTGGAAATAAAAATACTGGCGAACTCGCCAAATCCAGTCGAAATACCATACACCGGCCGCTCTTCCTGCAGCACCTTTTCGACTATTGCCCGACTCTTTTCCAGCTGGTCATAACCGTGTGTCGATATACCGACCTGTTCGTATTCGCGGGCCACCCGCACTACGTCGGTCGTTGTCAATGAATGTCCGTCGAGTAATAACATTTTAACTCCTTTAAAAATATTAATTATAGCCGCCTACTGTCACCGTCCACTTAGTGCTGACATCAATAATCTGATAGTTGAATAGAGCGGAATAATTACTATAAGTAGACTCATCAAAGCCAAACCCGTTATTATTAACCGCAGCCTCACCGCCGCAGACAATAGCACCACTTAACGCTGCATTATTATTCAACGAAAACACTCCGCCGCAAACTACAAGCGCTTTTGTCAACACATCGTTATTACCGAAAGTTACTGTACCAGTCGCCAAAATTGCAAATGAACCGGGGCTAGTGCCTGTTAGATAACAGGTATTTCCAAAAATGACATTGCCGTTAACAAATATTGTTACGACTTCGGACGTAGTGATTATTGCATTGTTCGGCACCGTCCAATCGCCCGAAGAATAGTAACTACCCACGCTCATTGCGCCGCTAACCGTTGGTGGCGCAGGCAATGCCGGAGATGCTTCAGAATAAGTTTCTCTATCAGTGTACGGTAACAAACTGGTAGCACTTGGTAAAATTCCTGCCAACCCGGTGAACCCATAGTTTGGAAAAATACCATCACTGACCGATGCACCGTTGCCAAGCGTTATTGTACCGTTTGATGCTAAACTTCCGGTAACAATAACATTATTTGATACCGTCATATTACCACCGGTAAACAGCGCGTATTTACCCAACCCGATCATCGGCGGACTGAGCGTTACCGGAGAAAGGGTCAATGTGCGCGACGCATAAGCACTATTATTTCCGGTGGACTCGATTTTACGCTGATATGTATCAGAACTGGCGCTGTAAGTCGGATTATAACAAATTACAGAATATGACGAACCAGTCAGCGGATCTAAAAGCGCCGCTATCCGGGTTCGATTTGTCGCCGTGCGATAAGCGGCGTCATAGGCCAATTTGCTGACTGCTGCCCGTGCGCCGCATTCGGCATAGTAACCTGCCTTGGTTCCTTCATAAAATGCTTGCGTTGTACTCAGTTCACTGCGCACCGTTGCTAAATAACCCAACGCTAATCCAGCGAGCAAACCGATTATTCCCAAAACTATTGGTAAAGAGAAGCCGCGGTTATTTTTTATTAGAAACAACGCCATGCCGCCACCTCCCGCCTCACACTAAAAATCCGGAATCAGTAATAGCCGCCGACCTGCACTTCCCAGTTGCCGCTGCCACCACCGCTCCAACCTGGATTGGTTACTGTAAGCTGGCTCTCGATATCAGAAAATCCGTCAAACGCCGCCTGATCATAGACAAAGCCCGCGCCACTCACAGAGCAAGTGCCGAAACTGACTACCGATCCTTTCACCGAACCAGACCCGCCGTCGGTGAAATTACCGCCGCTAATCAGCACGGCCTTATTTACTACCGCCGCACCGTCAACATTTATCTTCCCTTCACTGATTATCATAAATGTTCCGTTTAAGGACCCGGAGCCGCCAATCTGTACATTACCTACTGAATAAATAATTACCGGTCCAGTAGCAGTTAAACTGCCAGAATCACTAAATTTCAGCGTTCCCGGGCAATAGTAGGTCCCGCCGGCAATCGTCCGGCTTTGCCAGTCATAAGTATAATTGCTCCCGGAATTTGTCGCACCACTCGGCGCGGAGTACGCAGAATAATTACTGCGATTCAAGCCGGTAATGGTGCTGGTAGTACCCGGCTTCATTGCCGCGGTAAGATTGCTGGTGTAGCCGGAAGTTCTGGTTCCGGTAATCGTACACCACGCCGGACAGTTAATTCCCGCAGCGGCAACACTGCCATTAATCGTAGTCGAGCCGCTAAGTGTCGTTGTACTGAGTGTACCGACATTGCCGGTAACACTAGCCGAACCGGACAACGAAAAAGCACCTAATGAAAAGAACGAATAATTACCCATATTGTCTTGCGGTGACACCAGCGTAAGCGGCGGATTATCCAGCACCAATGTCCGTGAGGCAGTCGCAAAACCCATCGTCATTATCTCACCATTGGATTGAATTATCCGCTGCAGCGGCTGGGTTATCGGACTGCTATTGCTGCATTTAACAACATATCTGCCACCAACATCACTGACGGCTACAGTATCAGTCACACCGATTAACGAGTTAGTATTGGTGCGATATGTACTATCGGCAATCAACTTCCGAATAGCGGCACGCGCGCCGTACTCTGCCAAAAACTGGGAGCGAATGCCTTGGCCTTGCGAGTCGGCAGTCGAGACATTAAGGCTTTGCATTGAAAGCACCGCCACAACTACCACGCTTACTACTCCCAACGCAACCAGTACGATCGGTAAAGCAAAACCCTTGTTATTTCCAAGGCATCTTTCAAACATCGCAGTACCTCCCCCGGACACAATCAGTTATCTCCACTCACTACGGTCCTGTCCATCTTCCGGGATGAGGGAGGGAAGGATCGTCATTGGTGACATGGTAATTAAATAACTCCGGATAATTTTGATAAGTGGAAGCGTCATATGTAAAGCCATTATTACTAATCGTTGCAGAAATCCCCGTGACAACAGCGCCGGTGAGTGTAGCGCCATTATTAAGTGTGAACGGACCGCCAGTAACAACCAGCACCCGGTTCAACTGATTGCCACTATTGTTAAAAGTCACCGTCCCGGTAGCAATAACAGCAAATGTACCAGGACTTGTAGCTGTTAAGACATTGCCGTCAAACACAACATTGCCGACTACATAAACTATTACTTTACCCGTTGTCGTAAACGTTTTGCTTTTAGTCGGTGACCAACCTTTTGGCATGTAATAACTTCCGGCAGGAACATCTCCCTGAGCTGGCATTTTTTTTTCCGCGCTATAAGTATTTCCATTGGTGAACGGCAACACACTGGCGGTGCCAGGCAGTATTGCCGACAACCCGACAAATCCGAATTTTGCGAATTGTTCGCCTTCTACAACAGCGCCGATGCTAGTGATCAATCCATTGGATGCCACACCATAATCGTTGAGCGGAGGAATTTCATTGCGGGCTTCAACCGTAACGCTGCTAACAATCGTCATATCTCCGTCAGAAAACAATACATAGTTCCCAAGATTGCTGGGAGGAACTATTACAACCGGGTTTACAGTAAGCGCACGCGCAGCGATTGCGCTTCCCATCAACAAAACCTCACTGTTAGAATCAATCACGCGTTGATATTGGTCCGATGCAAACAGCGGATTATAGCATTTTACAACATACTGACCGAGGTATTTCTCAGTATCATCATTTATGGATATAGCGGGAACGTCGGTAACCCCTGCCAAGGTGTTGGTGTTCGTGCGATATGTAGCATCGAGGGCAGTAAGCCTGGCAATCGTTGAACGCGCACCATACTCCGCCAAAAATTGTATTTTTGCCCCCTGGTCTTGGGTATTAGTTGTGGCAACATTGGTGCGCTGAACATACAATACCGCGACTACTATCAGCGCAACTATTAACACAGAACACAGCACCGTCGGTAAAATCATACCGCAATCATTGCGAACAAAATCTTTCAACAATACTGCCTCCTTTACAATTAATAAATATATCGCTCCCAACGATTAATTTTTTTCATCAATTTCTCACAGCAATTATATTACCAACCCGGTTATTTAGCAAAGAAAAACCGCGTTACCGCGGTTTATGGAGTCGTCATATAATAGTCGTTTTCGAGGAATAATTCATAGGTTTTTGCCAAACCGGAAACGTTTAATCCGGTAACACTTGGAGGGGTCCATGTTACTTTGACCTTACAACGCGCAATTTTTCGCGGGGTAGTCTCCAAAACGTAGGCATACACTCTTATTGTATGGGCACTGCGACCAAGGTTCTGAATCACAACAACAAAACCATTACCGCTACTTGGGGTGAACGACTGGGTGCTCTTAACAGTGTTTGGCGGATCATTCCATTCAATATTAGGTTCACTGGTATATCCTTCCGCTTGGGTGCGCGTAAGGTTCGCCCAAAACGCGGTGACACCATCTTGGGTTTTCAGTATCTCAATGTATTTTTGCCCGAGACTGGCCGCTACAACGTAGTCCGAGGATGCTGCTGTTGTATCTTTGGATCGACCAAAGGCCACGAACAACGCTACCATAATTATCCCAATAATTGCCGCTGAAACAAGTCCATCCACGATCAACGATCCTGTTCGGTTGTTTAATAGTCGCATAATTATACAACTCCCTATGTCAGCGGATACTTGATTTGTGTAATAATTTTGACGTTGCGCGGCTTGGAAGTACCGGTCCTGCCGTCACTTGTCCAGGATACTGTGCAAAGAATATTAATATTGCCATTTCCGCGTCTCAAGCCAGTGGCAGGATTAATAGCATCGTACGCCCAATAAACTTTATTAACGATGGTAAACTGCGAGTTCGATCCTTTAAGCGTTAGCGGCGAAATATCGCCTTGCGGCGCCAAAGTGATCATTGCATAATATGGATTTGTCGGGATAACTGGCGTATTTGGAATATCTGGTGGAACAGTTTGATATGTTGGTAATATTCCATCCCAAAACGCCTTGTTGTATATTGTACCATCATGATCAGTAATATTGTCTTTTAGCAACTCCAGCTGTTTTTGCGCCAGACAGTTCGCCATAATGTATTCTGCCGATGCGTCACCAATATCCGACGACCGGCCAAATGCCGCGAGCAACGCCACTACCGCTATTCCAACTACTACCGCGGCAATGAGCGCCTCAACTAGAAACGTTCCTTTACGGTTCGCCAACAGTAATCGAATTTGCATTAACATACCTTCGCTCCTAACCCGATGTTTCCGGCAAGTTGTTACTCCACCGCTACTAGTAGCTGGTACAACGGCTGGCCGCCGTAAAATTGTTGCACTTCAACTTCGGGATATTTTCGCCCGATTTGCTCAATTATTTCCGCGAAATGTTCTTCGGACAAGTCACAACCCCGATACAAACTGATTATTTCCGCAGCATCAGCCTGTAGCTTTTCACAAAGCAACGTCAATGTGTCCGGAATCGTATCGGAATAAGCCGCCACTTTGCCATCAACCACGCCGATATATTTACCGGCTTTAACCAACGAGCCATCAACCATGCTGTCGCGAGCGGCTACGGTTAACGCACCGCTGCGAATGGTCGAGAGTACTTCTTTCATGATGACTTCATTTTCTTCCAGCGTCTTATCAATTGAGCAATTCATCAGCACTGCGATGCCTTCAGGGATGGTACGCGATGGCACAATTTTTACCCGGTCACCAAACAACCGTTTGAGTTGCTCGGCAGCCAGCAAAATATTTTTGTTGTTCGGTAATACAACATAGGTTTTCGCCGGATAGGCATGGATCGCCTTGACAAAATCTTCCACCGGCGGATTCATAGTCGCTCCGCCGTCGATGATGATATTCGCGCCTAATTCTTCATAAATGGCTCTGATGCCATCGCCTTGAATTACGGCAATTACAGCCAGCTCGACTGTTGAATCCACCTGATCGGCAGTAACGTTGCGTTGCTGATCACTCATGTTTTCAATTTTTACATTATGCAAACCACCCCAGTTAATCGCCTTGTCCAGCACCACGCCGGGATTAGCGGTGTGAATATGCACCTTTAACACATTATCATCCGCAACGATAACCTGGCTGTTGCCTAAATTCGCAAGTACTTCCACCGCTAATTTTTTGTCAACGTAACACGGAGTAATTATAAATTCAGTACAATACGGATATATCAAATCAACTTCTTCAACGATACCGGTAGTTAAATTTAGCGGTTCGATTTTTAAACCGCTTTCAACTACTTCACCCGTCAATCCTTCAAGACAACCCTGAATAAAAGTCAATAACCCTTGTCCACCGGCATCAACTACGCCAGCGGCTTTTAATGCCGGTAGTTGCTCCGGGGTAAGCGCCAACTCCGCTTTACCGTTTTCAATGGCGGCACGCAATAATTCTTCAAGCGGCAAGCCCTGACGTGAAGCCTTGAATGTTGACTTCGCCAACGCCCGCGCTACCGAAAGAATCGTCCCTTCCATGGGCTGCGCAACCGCCCGATAAGCAAACAATACACCGTACTCAAAGGCCTTACCGACTTCGCGCGAGGTCGCAGTCTCTCTTCCAATGAGACCCTTGCCAATACCGCGGATAATCTGCGACATGATAACGCCGCTATTACCACGCGCGCCCATAATCGCCGCGTTTGATGCTACCTTTGCCACACCGCCGATTGATTTTTTACTACTCGTCTCGACAGCTTTGGCAACCGCGGCAATCGTCAGCATCATATTAGTTCCGGTATCACCGTCCGGCACCGGAAAAACATTGAGATTATTAATATAATCACATTCACGAACGAACGCTTGATAAGCGCCGATCATCATTCTGCGCAAATCTGCGCCGGTCATTTCAAAAGTTTCCATACTCTCCACTCCGGTCTCTCCAACCCGTTTAATTATACTTGTGCGCATTCAGCAAAAACAGCAAGCGTCCCCGGACCAAAATGTACTCCGATGGTTGCGCCATTTTGACTTATCTCTATTGGAACGTCAGCAAACTTTTCACGAATTATATTCTTCATAAGTTCAGCGTATTCCGGACAAATGCTGTGCGATATACCCACCCATTTTAGCGATCCCAGCGTTTGCATTTGTTCTACAATCCGAGCCATCGCCCGCTTTTGGGTACGTGCTTTATCCAACACTTCGATTACGCCGTTATCAGCATGAAGCACCGGACGAATTCCCAATATCGAACCAAAAAAACTTGACGCTGCACCAATCCGGCCGCCTTTGTGTAAATATTCCAAAGTATCAACCAAAATATAAATATGATTACGTTTGCTCAATACCGTCAACTGCGCATGAATATCCGCCGCGCTAACACCTTGTCCGGCAAGTACGAGCGCCTGTTGCACGAAGTGCCACTGTCCGCCGCTACTCGAACGCGAATCTACCACAAATATTTTACCTTTGCCGACCATTTCCGCACCACGCACAGCGTTACCGTAAGTACCGCTCACACTGCTGGATAGCGTAACACAAACCGCAGTATCACCGGCACTAACGATTCTTTCGAATACTTCGATAAATTCACCGGGAGCCGGCTGCGATGTTGTTGGAAAACTCTTTGTTTGTTTTACATAATCAAACACCGACCGTGCAGTCATAGTCGGTTCATCAACTGATCGCTCGCCCAAAATGATTTTGAGCGGAACGACGTGTAGCTGGCCCGCAAATTCTTTTAATGTACTCGCTGGTACACACGCAGTGCTGTCCGTTATTATATGAACCATTTTTCCTCGCTTTACAAATTAATCGAATAAAAATACGGTAACATTATAACATGTTGTCTAAGGTTTTACGATAATGAACTTCAAACACCAGGCATGCAAAAACACAAAGACTTAGACAAATATATTTATCTGTACTATAATTCCAAAGAGTAAATTTATAGGGAGAAATGATTATGAATGATGAAAACAGTTTCAAAAAAGCTTTTACTATTGAAGCCGAGCACCACGTTGAATATTCTACTTATGCCGAAATCGCACACCGTGAAGGCAGACATGAAGCAGCGCGAATTTTTCGTGCTGCGGCAATGGCTGAACTAATACACGCTAAACGCCAAATGGCTATTGTCGAAAAATTGCAAACCACCGACAAAAATCTCGAAAAAGCAATCAACAACGAAGCTTTTGAAATTAACGAATTATATCCGCAATTGACTGACGAAGCGAAAAAAATAAACAATTTTGCTGCGCTCACTTCACTCGAAGATGCAGAAAAATCAGACAAAAAACTTATCAGCATACTAATCGAGCATCAACGCAAAGCTTTTGAAACCAAACACATTTACTTCGTTTGTAACACCTGTGGATTCATTGCGATTGATACAATGACCACAATATGCCCTGTTTGTCAGGACGAAAATGCGCTGTGGCACGAAGTCCGATAAGCTTTCACAACCACCAATCAACCGTCTCTATCGTGTCACGCCCCTTGATACGTGCGATATTCAAAGCGTTAAAGGCTTCGCTCAAAATCATCTCAGTGTTAATCCGCTGGCCGGGATTCCAACCGGCAACACCCATACTTGCGGTTTGATCGAGTGTGTCTTTGCACTCACGTTTTACACGCCGGGCAATTGCCAACGCGGTATTTGTCGAGCAATTGGGTAATATTAAAACAAACGAATTGTCGCGAAACCGGCCGATAACATCATACCGGCGCAATTTTCTGCGAATTAAATCTACCACATCACGTGCCAGTTTGTTGGCCATGCTAATTCCGGAATTATTCAAAATAGTTTGATAGTCATCTAACTCCAGGATTATTACCGTCAGTGCTTTAATCTCACGGCGCGCACGCTCATATTGGTCCAAAAGCGCCCGCTCAACGGCGTGTTCATTTAGCGCACCACTGACCGGGTCAAAAACGAGCCTTTTCATGGCTCGTTTTTGATCATCCAAACACTGCTCAGCAATCATAAACCGCGTGACGATTTCAACATCACTTGCCGTCGGAAAAATCGCGTCATCGGTTTTCTTTAGCAATTCAATGTTGACAATTTTCGCCGGATCAGCAACCAAGACCAGTAGATACAACAAATCATAGCGCTGGCGCGCTAATTCCACCATCCGCACAATTTCTGCCAACTCTACAGAATGATCGTCAATAAGAATTATTCGTTTTATAAATTCATCCTCAAAAATGCTGCTATAGTTACCGCCATTAGCAACAACATCAACAAACTCGAATCCTTTTGGTTCAAGCAGTGTTGTCAATTTGTTGATATCAACAGCAGAACAAGACACTGATAAAATTTTCATATTATGTTACTCCTCTACTTTGATTGTTGCTAAATTGTATTTTACCATTAGCATTCATACAAATAAACAAAATGTTCAAATTCGTCATCGATGACGAATTTGAACATTTTGCTTTGTATTATCGGTTTTATATAATCATCTTCAGCTCAGCACTGATTTTTCCCTGTTCGTCGATATCTAAAATAGCATAGCCGCTGTCATTCCAAGGCATCGCTGCACCGGGATTAATCAGGATAACGCTATCAAGATACTCAACCGTCGCTTCATGTGTGTGACCAAAAATAACAATATCAGCGCCGAGACTCTTCCCTTCAGCAGCAATCGTCTTCAAGTCCCACTTAACGCGCTGACGATGCCCATGTGTCATCCAGATTGTCAATCCGGCAACGTCAAACAACAATTCTTCGGGATATTCATTGCCAAAATATACATCGTTGTTGCCAGCAACCATTTTCACCGGTACCGGACTCTTCTTAATCAAATATTCGCCGTCACGGGTATAATCACCGGCGTGCAACCACATCTCCACATTTGGCTCCGTCTTTAAGACTTTGTCGATTGCTTTTTTATTGCCGTGGGTATCGCTGATTATCCCAATTTTCATCCTGCTAATTTCTCCACTATTTGTCTTAGCGCCTTGCCACGATGGCTGATAGTATTCTTCGCTTGCATATCCAATTCCGCCATGCCTTGGTTGGCGTCGAGCGAAAAAAATAACGGGTCATAACCAAATCCGCCATTACCACGTGGCTCGGCCATAATCAATCCTTCGCAGGTACCAATAGATTCGATATATTGTTCGTTAACACTCATAACAACCATAGCACAGCAAAACCGTGCCGTTCGCTCAATGTCTGGAACGCCTGCCAGTTCTTTTAATAATTTGGCATTGCGCTCAGCAGTAGTTGCATTCTCGCCGGCATAACGCGCCGACAGCACACCCGGTGCGCCGTTTAAAACGTCCACTTCCAAACCACTGTCATCTGCCAAACAAGGTTTACCGGTAGCGTGCATATAATATCGCGCCTTAAGCAGCGCGTTATCCAAAAAAGTTGCTCCGTCTTCCACTGGTTCAGGAATAGCGCCGCATTCATCGAGCGAAATAATACGTATTCCCGTTGTGCCAAGCGCCGCTTCGATTTCCCTTACTTTGCCGCGATTTTTCGTTGCGACGACTAATTCGCTTATATTCATGAAATCCTCGAAATTCACTTAGTTGGCTGAACTGTTCAAAAACATGCAGGAACTACGCCGTAGATGCGCGTTTTTCAGCAGTCCTAATTGTTCCGCCCCACATTCCAGACATCCTTCCCTAAAAGCTGCTTTTGTAAATCAAACAACCGGTTAATCCCCAATTCACCGATATCCAGCATTTGATTTAATTGCGCACGGTCAAACGGCCCGGTTTCGCCGGTACCTTGCACTTCGACGAATTTCCCCGAACCAGTCATGACAATATTCATGTCCACCGTTGCGCTGCTATCTTCTTCATAACACAAATCGAGCAGCACTTCGTCGTTGCGGATACCCACACTAATCGCCGCCAAAAAATCGGTCACCGGAAACGGTTTATCCGGATCATTATACAGCGTTTTCGCTGCATCCACTAACGCGATAAACGCACCGGTTATTGCCGCAGTGCGTGTGCCGCCATCCGCTTGGATTACGTCACAATCCAACCAAATGGTCCGTTCACCAAACGCCTTGAGGTTTACAACATTGCGCAACGCCCGGCCAATCAGCCGCTGAATCTCGTGCGTGCGTCCGGTCAATTTGCCCTTGGATGATTCGCGCTGCACCCGCTCCTTAGTGGAACGCGGCAACAGCGAATATTCAGCAGTTATCCAGCCCTGGCCTTTGCCTTTGAGCCACTGCGGCACCCGCTCTTCAACGGTCGCCGTACAAAGAACTTTGGTATCGCCAAATTCAATTAAAACTGAGCCTTCGGCATGTTTAATATAATTGCGTGTAACTTTTACTGCACGCAGTTCATCGTTTTCCCGGCCATCCGGGCGGGCAACTTTTATTTTAAAGTTCTTCAGTTTATCATTTATCACTATGCACCTTGTTCCTGATGTGCTGCCATTGCCTGCCGGAAATTTTTCACAATACAAATCGGCCGTTTTTGGTTGCCGTTGCCAAACGGATTATCTATCAGCAATTTCGACAGCACTGCATCATCGATTCCGGCGGTGGACGCGACAATCAGCGCCCGTTTCAAATCATTAACATCGGCAATTGCCACACCAAAACAATTAAGCTTCGCATGAATTCGGGCAACTTCCAATTTCGGTTCGTGCGGCCCATAAACAATGTATTTATCAAACGGCGGACAAGTACCGGATACGTCATCAATCAACCGGGCCTGCGCGCCGGCCAACCGATAAAACAAACCGCGGATGCCAAATAATTTTCCAATCATTCCGACAAGCAATGCAAAAGCCACGCGCCATTGCCCCTCGGCCAGCATACAAGCCTGCATACCATAGATACCAGCGAGACTGCCTTCTTTGGCAATGAACCGATTAAGCAGCCGCGCCAAAGTCCCCGGTTTCAAATCTTCGTAACGCAACACTTTGCCCTGAGTAATAGCAACTACGCTCTCGGCAACGGTAATAATATCATCCGGTCCCAAATCTTTACCGCACTGTTGCATTATTTCGGCAATATCATCTTTGGGCGTCAAAATTCTCGTCTCTACCGGAATTATCTCTATTTTACTCATTTTCTGTTACCTCCTCGGTCGGTGCTTCGTCCAACGCTTCCTTCACTGCGGCGCGAATCTCATCTCCGCTAAACGTCAGATAAGTACGTTCATAATAGTAATCGCTGCGCGAACAGGTCTTTTGAAAAATATCCAACGGCAAATCCGGCATCTCCGCCAACGCCGTCACAATATCGCCGGACTTGGCAACAAGACGGATATTGATAACCACATCTTCACCTTCGCCGACATAGAATATTTTGGCGTCCCAGTATTTTTCGGTTCGAGGATCACTTACCCGATAAATATCAGTGTCAATTTCCAACGCATCATACTGCTCGCGCGGTAAATAGTGCCGGGTAAAAACGTCAATGAGCGCACCGAATTGCTTGCCGTCGTTGCTAAACGGCAATTGACAGGACAATTCAACACCATGAACGCTACCGCGCACTACTTTTAGTGGTGAGCGCTTACTAACGTCAAAAGTAAAATGTCCCTCACCCTGAAGTTTTGCAAACAATAGATAAAGATAATACACCACCAATATAGCGAGTAAAACATATAAGGCCAATGTACACCACGGTATCATTTTCCACGACATAGTACTCCAAGTCGTTGTACACCAAGTTGTTGCACCACAAGTCATAATTACTCCTTATTCCATAAATATTTTCGCTTCATGCGCAGATTCTTCTATGTAATCGATATTTGTTCGATGACAAAATCAGCATCAAGAAATTTATGTGCCAATGTTTTTGCCGGTTCAATACCGCCAGTAAAGTATATTTCTATTGTACCATAACCACTCCGGTTGGATAGCATCTTGCGCAACGAAAAAATTCGCCGCGCATCTTTGGCGGTTTCTGTTGCCGGATCAATCAACAGCGTTTGCTCACCGAAAATTTTTCGCAACCGCTCCTTAACCAGCGGATAATGAGTGCAAGCCAAGATTATTGTATCAGTACCAGCCTTTATCAATGGCTGACAATGAAGTTTAGCAACTTCGGCAAATTCAGCGCTATCCGATAACCCGGCTTCGATTAAATCCGCCCATTTAGGGCAAGCTTGCGGAAAGACTGATACTGTCGAATCAAGGCGCTCGATTTCGCGGGCATGCGCGCCGCCAGCGATGGTTGCTTGTGTCGCCATTACTCCGACACGTTTATTGCGGGTAAACAGCAACGCCGTCTTCGCCCCTTTATTCATGCCGACAATTTTTAGTTGCGGATAATGCTCTTCCAAAAACCGCTTGGCATTAACCGACAACGTACCGCAAGCTAAAACTACCGCTTTACAGCCCTTCATTAACAAAAAATCGACCATCTCACTGCCGATTTTCCGCAGCTCCGCCGGCGACCGCGATCCGAACGGACAACGTGCCGAATCACCAATATAAACATAGTTTTCATTGGGCATAATGTTAATCAGCTCGCGCAGTACGCTAAAGCCTCCCACTCCTGAATCAACTACACCGATCGGCGCATCATTCGCCATAATCACTCCTATAATTGGTGGTCGCCATTACGGACGCCATTTGTTAAAATCATCAATTATCACATCGGTCATCGACAAATCCTGCTCACCTGAATTGGGATTATAATAACCCACAACATACATTCCTGCGGCAACACCGCCCTTTGCGCCATTGTGGGAATCTTCAATTACGATACACTCATCCGGCATAACACCGAGTTTTTCGGCAGCGTAGAGGAAAATATCCGGAGCCGGTTTACCGTTTTTTACATAGTCACCGGTAATAAGCTCCTGAAAATACTCACGCACCCCCAACGCGTCCACAGAAGTATTAATTACATCCATGTCCGACGAGGACGCAATCGCAAGCTTGTAACCGCTATTGCAAAGATCACTTAACAACGCCGTTACGCCGTCAATGGGTACGATTTCGCTGCGCTCACATTTTTCTTTGAGCAGCTTCAAATAACTCATTCGCTCTTCCTGAACTAATTCATCGGTAGGCTGATTGATTATTTCCGTTCCAAAACGTTTTTTCAGCGTTTCCCACATAAACCACGCCGGAGCGCCGGTGAATGGTTTATAGTCTTCCATCGTCATCTGATCGCCAAACCCCATTCGGTTAAACATCCGCATATTGCTTTGAAAATACAACGGTTCGCTGTCGAGCAGCACTCCGTCCATATCAAAGATTACCGCTTTAATCATAAAATATCCTCTCACTGCATAGTACACAATGGCACGCGAAATCAACGAAACAAAAAGCCGCTTCACCATCAGGTTATATTTTACACAAAAACTGGTAGCTTGCATATTGTTTTTATATTGCTTAGTATATATAATATTGTTAAATGTTCTGAAAAAACATAATTTGGAGGGTCAAAAGAAAAAATGATTGTAGCAGTCGCAAGAGAAATCAAAGACAACGAAAATCGTGTCGGTCTCACTCCGGCGGGCGCACAAGCGCTTAAACTTGCTGGTCACACTGTCTTGGCAGAAACCAACTGCGGCGTTGGCAGTGGATTCACAAACGAGCAGTATGTCAAAGCGGGCGCGGAAATCTACGAAAACAAGCAGGCAATGTTTGACAAAGCTGACATGATTGTCAAGGTAAAAGAACCAGTCGCTCCGGAGTATGATATGTTCCACGAAGGACAAATTCTTTACACTTATTTGCACTTGGCTCCAGAGCCGGAGCTAACTAAAGCATTGTTGAAAAAGAAAGTTATCGGCTTCGCCTATGAAACCATAACTGGCCGCGACGGTGGTCTGCCGTTGTTAAAACCGATGTCAGAAGTTGCCGGCCGGATGGCTGTGCAGATCGGTGCGAACTTTTTGCTGAAAGCTAATGGCGGTATGGGTATCCTGCTCGGCGGCGTGCCAGGTGTTCCTCCTGCTGAAGTTGTTATTATCGGTGGCGGCATCGTCGGCTTAAATGCCGCAAAAATGGCCGTTGGATTAGGCGCACATGTAATGCTGATGGACAGCAATCCGGACCGGATGCGCGAAATCGATGACATTTTCTTTGGCGGCCGTGTTACTACGGTTATGTCCAACAGCTATAATATCGCCGAGTGGGTTAAACGGGCTGATTTGGTTATCGGCGCGGTCCTGGTGCCGGGCGCTAAAGCACCAAAACTTGTTACTGAAGAAATGGTGAAAACCATGAAACAGGGTTCAGTTATTGTTGACGTTGCTATCGACCAGGGCGGTTGCGTTGAAACTATCGACCGTATCACTACTCACACCAATCCGACTTATACCAAGTATGGTGTTGAGCATTATGCAGTTGCCAATATGCCGGGATCAGTGCCACGCACTTCTACGCTGGCGCTCACCAACTCGACTTTGGCTTATTGCTTAAAAATCGCCAACATGGGCTGGAAAGATGCCGTTCGGAACGATGCGCATTTAGCCGCTGGCATCAACGTCTGCGAAGGAAAAGTCACTTACAAAGCAGTTGCCGACGAGCTGGGCTACGATTATACGCCGTTAGCTGATCTGCTTAAATAACAGTAACCAATTACGAAATCAAGCCTCTCGTTAAGAGAGGCTTGATTTTTTCGGAGGACTAATGCATCCCACTATAGCTTTCGTCGATATTAACGCAATCAAAAATAACGTGCGCCGATTTAAAACACATATTGGTAAAGCGGTGCAATTTTGCGCGGTATTGAAAGCCGACGGTTACGGCCATGGCGCCATACCAGTCGCCCGCGCCGCCTTGGCGGCAGGCGCCGATTGCTTGGCTGTCGCTTTTATTCCGGAGGCATTGGAATTACGCTATGCCGGAATAACCGCGCCGATATTAGTGCTTGGCTATCTTCCTGCAGAAGATTACGCTATGGCAGTAAAGCACGATTTAACTGTAACACTGATGACTAAAGCCTGCGCAGCGGCGTTAAACGAAACTGCCCGCCGCCTACACAAACCGGTAAAGATACACATCAAAATCAATACCGGCATGAATCGACTAGGCGTTCATTATGAGCTGGCTGCACAATTTGTAAAAACCCTCAATCAAATGGAATTTTTACAAATTTGTGGCATTTATTCACATTTCTCCAAAGCTGATGAAAGCAATTTAGCTTATACGCTGCAGCAATTGACGCGATTTAATCAGGCGCTCGCCGATATTGCCACAACCGGCATTGATGTCGGCGTCAAACATATCTGCAATTCCGCCGGAACACTGAATGTACCCGACGCCCATTTGGATATGGTGCGGGTAGGTATTTCATTATATGGTTATTATCCATCTGAATTTACATTACGAACTGTTGATTTACAACCGGCAATGTCGTTGCGTTCGGTTGTTTCACAAATTATCGACTGCGCTCCCGGCGAGGAAATCAGTTATGGCGGCATGTATGTAACTGATCGGCCAACCAAACTTGCGGTCATTCCAATCGGTTATGCCGACGGCTTTATGCGTGCTCAGTCCAACCAAGCCTGTGCTCTGTTACACGGCAAACGTGTCCGCCAAGTCGGCCGCATTTGCATGGATCAATGCATGTTTGACATTACTGATATTGACAATGTCAAAATTGATGACGAAATTATTTTGTTTGGTGACGAACTACCAGTCGAAGAAGTCGCCGAACGATTGCATACTATCAATTACGAAATCGTCTGCGCAATCAGCAAACGGGTACCACGCAAATACATTTAAAATTATCGCTGAAATCCGTTCGGATGTTTGCTGTGCCAATTCCATGCAGTTCGGATGATGTCCTCAACATCGGCATACTCCGGTTCCCAGCCGAGTTCGGCACGAATTTTTGCCGAATCGGCAACAAGTACCGCCGGATCACCTTCGCGCCGCGGTATATATTCGCGCTTTATCGGCAACTTCGTCACCCGCTCTGCGGCATCAATTATTTCCTTTACCGAAAACCCGTTGCCCACGCCAAGATTGTATGCCGTGGACTGACCGCCATGTTGCAAATATTCCAACGCCAGCATGTGTGCCAACGCCAAATCATTTACATGAATATAATCGCGCACGCAGGTGCCGTCAGCAGTCGGATAATCATCGCCAAAAATCTTGATGCTAGAGCGTTCACCGCTTGCTGCGAACAATACCAATGGAATCAAGTGACTCTCGGGATCGTGATCTTCGCCGATACAACCGTCCGGATCGGCGCCGCAGGCGTTAAAATAGCGTAACGCCACAAATCGCAAACCGTAAGCGCGTGAATAATCGCTCATTGCCTGTTCCATAATCCACTTGGTTCGTCCATAAGGATTGGTTTGGATTTTCGCGACATCTTCAGTTATCGGCACCCGTTCCGGTTCACCAAACACCGCCGCAGTCGATGAAAACACCAGTTGTTTAACATTGGTGGCAAGCAGCGCATTTAGCAATGACAAGGTACCGACAACGTTATTACGATAATATTGCTGCGGATCAGTTACTGATTCGCCGACCTGAATAAAAGCTGCAAAATGCACAACAGCTTTGATTTGATATTTCCGGATAGTCGCGATCAGCAGTTGTTCGTCAAAAATATCACCGACAACTAAAGTAAAGCCCTCAACTGCTTCGCTATGGCCTTTGGAAAGATTGTCGTATATTACAACATTATGCTGATGTTCGCTCAGCAATTTGGCAGTATGTGAACCGATATACCCGGCGCCGCCGACAACCAAAATATTCATACATTCCTCAACTTAATTAATTTAATTGCCGCTATCGGACACAAATTTGTCATAGGCTGTCCGCAAATTCGTCACGGTATCTTCGACCGCCATTGGGTTGCAGGCGGCCCACGCCCCCATCTCCGAACCGGCATAATATTTTATTTTATGCGCTTCACGCAGCGGCGGATAAAACTCGATATGAAAATGAAAGAATTCATCCGCACCGCTATATTCCGGTGAATTAACCGGAGTCTGATGAATACACATCATATAGGGAAACAATTTATTAAACATTGTATCCATGGCGCCGGTGATGTTTTTCAGCATTTTTGCCAAATCAAGGCGTTCGGCTTCCGTTGCCTCAGGCAGCGCGCCAAAATGGCGCTTGGCGACAATGAACACCCCGTAAGGATAATCGGTAAAAAACGGTAAATAAGCAATGAACGAGTCGTTTTCGGCAATTATTCGTGTGCCGGATGCGGCTTCTTCTTTGTTCATCGCACACAGCAAGCATTCGCCGTTATCGGTAAAGTATTGCCGACAGCTATCGAGTTCAGCTGCCAATTTTTGCGGTATCCAGCTGTAGCCGTAAATCTGGCCATGCGGATGCGGCATAGTAACTCCGACCTCTTCGCCGCGATTTTCAAATTCAAAGATATATTTAATTTTAGAATCTTTGGCAAATTCAGCAAACCGTTCCGCCCACAAATCAACCAGTTTTTTGATATGCAACACCGATAGTTGCGGCAATGTAATATTGTGTTCCGGCGAATACAATATTACTTCGCATTTGCCGTAATTTTCGCCAACCGGGTATAATGCAGAGTCAGCACTTTCCGGCGCCTCCGGCGTTTGTGTCAACGCCGGAAAATCATTCGGATACACGAATACGTCGTAGCCCTCGTCCGGAACTTTTCCTGAACCCGGACAAAACGGACACCAGTTTTTTGGCAAATGCGGACGGCCCTGACGATTGCTTGCGACCATTGTCCAGGTACGCAGCAACGGGTTCCAGCGAAGTTCAGCCATCGTTCCTCCATAAATTTGCGTACGAATGCCATCCGCCGCTATTTTTTCGAAATATATTTTCGCATATCTACTGCAACTGCCGCAACAATAATCAAACCTTTTATGATTAGCTGCCAATTCGGGTTAACGCCGATGAAAGTTAATCCATAGTTGATTACACCGAAAATCAACACACCGGCAAGAACACCCGGCACTGTACCAATTCCACCGGTCGTGGATACCCCGCCTACTACACAGGCTGCAATCGCGTCTAACTCATACATGTTACCATAATTGTTGGTCGCTCCACCAGTCCGGGCAGCTTCGAGTACCCCGGCAACTGCGTATAGCGCTCCGGCAATAGCGTAGATGAAAATTATATTTTTGGTAACATTGATGCCGCTGACCACTGCCGCCTGGACATTACCGCCAATCGCATACATGTTTTTGCCAAGCGTGGTTTTATTAAAAACCACCCAAACTAGTGCGGCAATAACTATCGCGATAATGATGATGTAGGGAATGGCAAATTCATTCGAAAAGAATGCACCCGAACCCAGATTGGTAAAATCCGTCCGTAGGCTGGCAATCGGCTGTGAGCTGTTCGGTTTCATATCGAAATAAAGCGAATTCGCGCCGTACACAATAACCATCGAACCTAATGTCGCAATAAACGGCGGTACGTGAAACTTTGCTACGATAAAGCCGTTCATGAGGCCAACGACCAAGCCGACAACAATCGCGATAAAAATCGGAATTATCAGCGCCAATTGCGGCAACCCCGGATAAAACAGCCGCGAATAATCTGCCGTTTGCAGCATCGATGCCGAAATAACTGCTGAGAACCCAACCATTCTTCCGGCCGACAAATCAACGCCGCCGGTAATCAGTACGAATGCCGCGCCGAGCGCAATAATTACCCGCGTTGACGACTGCATCAAAATATCGCGCAACACGTCAACTGAGAGAAATTTCGGATTATAGATAGCGATTGCCACGGTTAGCACTACCAATACAACATAGATTGCGTGTTCCGTCAAAAAAGCTTTAGTTTTTTTCATCTATACCTCCCTGGCGTTGAGCAGCCAAACGCATTACATCTTGTTCAGTTGCAGTTTTTCCGTCGATAATTCCGGTCATTCTGCCCTCGCACATTACCATAATCCGGTCGGACATTCCAAGCAGTTCCGGCATTTCCGACGTAATCATGATAATACTTTTGCCTTTTTTGGCGAGTTCGGCAATTATCGTGTAAATTTCATATTTTGCACCGACATCAATACCGCGCGTCGGCTCATCTAACAGCAAAATGTCCGGTTCGGTCAATAACCAGCGTCCTAATAATACCTTTTGCTGGTTGCCGCCGGAAAGATTTTTAATCAGGGTCTTATAGGACGGTGTTTTCACATTGAACATTTTATTGCACTTGATGGTGTCAGCCCGGCGTTTTTTATCGTCGAGCAAACCGAAGCGCAGATATTTTTTCAAATTGGCAATAACCGTATTTTCCAGCACTGACAAAATCGGAAAAATGCCGGTCACCCGCCGCTCCTCGGTCAACAACGCCATTTTGTGCTGAATCGCGACATGCGGACTATCGATTTTCACCTGCTTACCGTTTATTGTAATCGTTCCGGACACAATAGCCCGCAAGCCAAACACTGCTTCAATTGTTTCCGTGCGCTGGGCACCTACCAAACCGCCTACACCAAGAATCTCGCCTTTCTTTAAATCAAACGATACATTTTTGAAAGATAGCGGATTTGGCGAAGTGATGTTTTCGACTTTCATTATTGTATCACCCGGCACGTTCGAACGCGGCGGAAACAACTGGGACATTTCACGCCCGACCATTCGTTCGATAATTTTATCAATCGTCAGTTCTTTTGACTCCCAGGTTCCGACGTAACAGCCGTCACGCATAATCGTAACTTCATTGGAAATTCGCAATATTTCGTCCATTTTGTGGGAAATATAAATTATTGCGACTCCTTTTTTCTGCAAATCGCGGATAATCCGAAACAAATGCTCCACTTCCACACCGGATAACGACGAAGTCGGTTCATCCATTATGATGATTTTAGAGTTGAGCGATACCGCTTTGGCAATTTCAATCGACTGCACCTTGGAAACCGACAAACTGCCGACACGTACATACGGATCGATGTCCACTTCCAATTCTTTAAATAATTTGACAGTATCGTCAAGCATTTTTTTATGGTCAACGAATTTCAACGGTCCAATCGATTTTTGCGGAAACCGCCCGAGCCAAAGGTTTTCCATAACATTACGCCACGGTACCGGATGCAATTCCTGATGAATCATCGAAATGCCGCGACCGAGCGCGGTCTTGGAATCCTTTAGTTCAATCTTTTGTCCCTCGAGTTCAATCGTCCCGATATCCGGTGTGTATATGCCGAACAAACACTTCATCAACGTCGATTTTCCGGCGCCGTTTTCGCCCATCAGTGCATGTACTGAACCCGGACGCACGCGAAATGTAACATCGCTGAGCGCTTTTACACCGGGAAACTCCTTGGTGATGTTCTTCATTTCCAGGATAAATTCAGATTGCTTAGCCATAATACTCCCTTCTGTTGGGATAATAAAAGGGCTGCAAAAAAACTATGTTAATCAGCAGCCCCGAAAAGTTCAACTATTGAGCTTCTTTAATGTTCTCTTTGGTAATCTTCTTATACGCAATCCAGACATATTTACCATCGGTTATCGTGTAGCCGGTGTTTTCTTTGGTCGGGGTCTGCCCTTGCGCCAAAACATATGCCAACTTGAAAGTCGCCGCACCTTGATTAACAGCATCGTTTAATACCGTTCCAAGCATCAAACCATCTTGAACGGCCTTGACTGCCGGAGCTGTCGCGTCGATACCGACAACCGGAATGTATTTGCCATCTTTCAAAAATCCCTTGGCTTTCAACGCTTCAATTGCACCGAGTGCCATGTCGTCGTTATTGGCAATAACTACATCGATTTTATCACCGTCTTTGGCTAAAAACGCCGCCATTTTATCCTGTGCTTCCTGACGGTTCCAATGTGCAGTATCGTTATCGATAATTTCGAATTTCATTCCCGCGGCTTTGAACGCATCCTGAATGGCTTTGGTGCGCAATTCGGCATCCTGGTGTCCGGGTTCACCGCGCAACAATGCGATGTGCATTACGTTGTCCTTGCTGCGGTAGGCTTCCGGATGGGCTTTGAAGTAGTCAATTACGATTTGCGCTTCAAGTGTTCCGGATTCTTCAGCCTTGGCGCCGACATAATAGACTTTGTCCCATTTGGTCATATCTTCCGGCAACGGTTCACGATTGAGAAATACCACCGGAATGTTAGCTTTTTTGGCTTTGTCAATAATCGTACTGGCGGCAGTACGATCAACCGGATTGATTGCCATGGCGTTGACTTTTTCAGTTACAAATTGGTTTATCTGATCGTTTTGCGTCGGTTGGGCATTTTGACTGTCTACTATTTTGAGATCAGCTTGTCCGTTATTGGCCTTCTCGATGTTATTGCGCACGCCGGTCATAAAGGTATCATCAAACTTATAGATCGCGACGCCAATAGTTTTTTTGTCCGATGCCGTTTGTTGTCCGCAACCGGCAAGGGTGACCACAAAGGCAATTAATAACACGATAGTCAGAAGCATTCTGTACTTTTTCACAAAAAAAGCACCTCCAATAATTATTCATAATATTATGTTCGACGGCAATTGCGATATTCCTGCCGAAACATTAATTAAAAAAAATATTTCCAACATCACCGTCTCCACTCTGCTTTCTTTAAAAATATGGCTGTTTTTGTTGACACTTCATTGACAGATGTTTTATTTGCGATATAATGAACATTGTTCATTAAGTGAGGTGGCCAAATGCCAAAACACATTGAAGACCCTACGGGACTGGTTCTCGAACACGCGAACAAAATCCTGTTTGAGAGCGGCTACAGTAATTTTAGCATCCGCAATGTCGCTCAATCCTGCGGAATTTCCGTCGGCACAATTTACAACTATTTCCCGACAAAAAACGATCTGATAATGAAACTAATTCAGAATCATTGGCAGCAGTACTATCTTTTTTTAGAGGCGATTGACCATGAAGAAATCGGATTATTCCAAAAACTTGCCTGCATTTTCATCGAGTTTAAAACTTTCACAAATAGCTTTAGAGAATTATGGCTAAAATCTGTCGAGCAAGGCTTTCCTTGCAATTTGCCGGAAGCCCGCAACTACAAGGCTGATTTTTTCAAAAACCTCAGCCAAAAAATTGAACAGATAATAGTCAATTGTAAACCTGTTCAAGAAACCCGCTCTTACTATCTTACGTCGAAAGAATTGTCCCAATTCATACTGGTAAATTTCACGGCCATGGCCATGGCAATGCCACAAACAGATATTTTTGATTACGAGTGTTTTGAAAAAATCTTGCGAAAACTGACCGATAATGAATAATTTCAAAATAAAAGGGGGAGATTCGTTTTGACATCAAGGAAAAAGAACGCGTTAATAATATTATTGATTGCAGCAGTGGCACTCGGCGCCCTGATTGGCTACCGCATCTACAGTAACATTCAGGCCAACAAAGCTAAAGCGCTAGCCACAACCAATGAAGTATACGTTAGTGTTGGCCATGCCACGCGGCGGGAGATTTTGCCGACAATAAAACTTCCCGCGACCATCGAAGCCGCCTGGTCGTCTCAGATATCTTCCAAAGTTGATGGGCGTATTATTCTGATGAACGTAAATGTCGGCGACCATGTTGTTGCCGGTCAAACAATGTGTCAATTCAATACCGATGATTTAGATTTGGCAGTATTGCAGGCTCAAGCCAATCTATTACAGGCTCAAGCCAATGCCGATAATGCTGAATCAAATTTTGAACGCACAAAGTATCTTTACGACGAAAAAATTAGTACAAAAATGGCTTTTGAGCGCGATAAAAGTTTGCGTGATGCCTCTGCTGCCCAAATGCAAGTTGCGGCAGCCAACCTCAAAACAATGCAACGCAAAGTAACTGAAGCTACGATTGTTGCCCCTCATAGCGGCGTAGTCGTAGAACGCAAGGCCCAGGAAGGCTATTATGCCAAGGCCGGAGAATCGATATTCATGTTGGCCGATGACCATGATATTATCATCAAGAAAAATGTACCGGAAGGAAAAGTAAGTGAAATTTCTATCGGTATGCCTTTAACAATAACTGTCGATGCGGTGCCGGGTAAAAAGTTTTTTGGCAAAATCACCCGGATATATCCGTCAGCTATTTTACCGACACGCACCTATACCAGTGAAGCAACAATTGATAATAATAACGGCACATTACACATGGGTATGTCAGCAACTGTCGAAATCACCGGTAATGCCCGTAAAAATGTGCTTTGCGTTCCCGAACGCGCATTGATAGTTAAAGACGACCAAAAATCCGTCTTCATTGTACTAAAGGACAATATCGTTAAACAAACCGTAGTTGAGATTGGTGCACTGGGCGGCGGCTGGGCCGAAATTCTTTCAGGGATAACTGAGGCAGACACAATCGTATTATCCGGTCAAAATAAAATCAGCGATGGCGACACGATAAAAATTTCCGGGGAAGGCGCTGCTAAATGATCAAAACTTTTATTAACCGACCGGTATTTACAACAATGCTCGTTTTGTTGCTAGTTGTTTTTGGCATTTATTCTTACCCGAAGCTCGGTGTCGATACAATGCCAAACGTTGAAATTCCGGTGGTTTTAGTGCAAGTTACCTATCAGGGTGCCGGATCAGAGGAAATGGAAAATCTGGTTGCCAAACCGCTGGAAAACCAGGTAAGCGCGATTTCCGGCATCAAGAGTATTAAGTCCGTTTCCAGTGAAGGCTTAGCGATGCTTATTGTGGAATTTGACCTCGGCGTTGATGTGAAATTTGCCGAGAACGATGTCCGTGAAAAAGTAGCTTTGGCGCGAAAGCGTTTGCCCGATCAGGCTGACGAACCAGTAATTTCCCGTTATGATCCGAATTCGCAACCAATCCTGTACTACGCGCTTTCATCAAATTCAATGTCGCTGGGCGAACTTAACCAGTTCGTCGAGGATTATATCAAAGATCCGCTACAGCGGTTAAGCGGTGTTGCGGATGTTCAGGTACGTGGCGGTCAAAACCGTGAAATTCATGTATACATTAATACCGACAAACTCGAACTGTACAAAATACCGTTGTCCAAAATCACCGCCGCGCTCGACGGAATGAACGTAAACGTGCCGGGCGGCTCAGTCAAGGAAAAAGGCACACGGATAAATATCCGCACCACCGGCCGGTTCAAATCCATCGATGACATCCGTGATATCGTTATTTCCAGCGCCGACAACAGTATCATCACGCTCGGCGATGTGGCGCAGGTTGTCGATGGCTGGGAAGAGCCGGCATTTCGTGCAGAAAACGAAAAACGGCCTTGCGTTATTATCCAGGTTCAAAAACAATCCGGTTCGAATACCGTTGCCGTTTCAGATGCTGTAAATAAGGCAATGAAGAAAATTGAAAAAGATGATTTCCGTAAGGGGATGAAGCTGGTTACCCTTATTGATTCAACGAAATATGTTCGTGATAGTGTACACGACGTTTGGGTTTCAATTGTTTGGGGCGGAATACTCGCGATATTGGTAACATTCGTATTTCTCGGCAGCATTCGCGCAACCATCATCAGCGCAATAGCTATCCCTACTTCACTGATCGCGACATTTTTTCTGATGAATTCTATGGGTTTTACCCTAAACAATATGTCTTTGATGGGCTTAAGTTTGGCAGTCGGAATATTAATCGATGACGCTATCGTAGTTATCGAAAACATTCACCGGCACATTGAAAACGGCGAGGAACCAAAGCTCGCCGCCTTAAACGGCACCAACCAAATTGCGCTGGCTGTTCTGGCAACAACTTTCTCATTACTTGCGGTTTTTGTTCCGGTCGGCACAATGACCGGTGTTGTCGGACAATTTTTCCGGGAATTCGGCCTGACAATTGCTTTTGCCGTGGCCTTTTCACTATTTGTAGCGTTTTCACTTACACCGATGCTGTCGGCGTATTGGTTAACCGCCCATGATCCTAATGAAAAGACCAACTTCATTATGCGCGGTGTAAAGATATTTTTGCGCTGGTTTGAGCAGACATTTGAACTAACACGTGAGTTTTATATTGATTCATTGCGGTTGTCGTTAAAACATTCAAAAAAAGTTATTATCGCTGCCCTGTTAATCCTGGTTGCATCATTTGTGCTGTTCAAATATATCGGTTTTGAATTTATGCCCAAAAGCGACAGCAGTACGTTCCGCGTAAAAATCGAAGCCCCGGCCGGAACTTCGCTGGAGCAGACGACACTGTACGCCCAGCCATTAGTTGATGAAATCATGAAGCTGCCGGAATTGGAAACCGTCGGTTTGATGATTCAAAACGAGAGTCAGGGCACAATAATGGTTAAACTAAAATCACGTCCCGAGCGCCCGAAAGTTTTGGTGAACGGTTCCAAAAAAGTTCGCGGCCAATTTGAAATAATGGACAGTTTGCGGGATAATTTCACCAAAAATCCTAATCTCAAGACAACGATGTTGATAAATTCAGCCGCTGGCGGCGGCGATGCCCGGCCGGTGCAAATCGGTATCCGCGGTCCTGATCTTGGCAAACTCGATGAGTTTTCGCAAACGTTAATGGAGAAATTGCGCAAAATTCCCGGAACAACTGACATCTCTTCTTCCAGCGGTCAGCCCGAACCGGAAATAATCATCCACCCCAAGCCTTGGCGGATGTCCGAGCTGGGGTTGGATAATGCCAAAATCGGCGCTTTTGTAAATGGCGCATTCATCGGTCTAAAAACGGTCAACAATTACAACGTCGGCGATGATGAATTCACAATCAGAATTCAGCTCGACCCATTACAGCGGCTGAACCCCGCACAAATCTCTAATCTAAAACTACCGACAGGAAGCGGTCAGTTCGTAACACTAGGTGAAATCGCGGACATTAAAATCAGTTCCGGCCCGACACAAATCAACCGCGAGGACAAAGAGCGGCAGATAACCGTTTACAGCGACGTGTCCGGTGTCACACCGGACGTAATTATGACTAAAGCCGAAGAAATATTAAAAACGATGAATATGCCATCGGACTACTGGTACAAATTTGTCGGCCAAACCAATACTCAAAAAGAAGCTTTTGGCGGCATTATTCAAGCGTTAGCACTGGCCGTTGTTTTGATCTATATGGTACTGGCGGCGCAATTTGAAAGTTTTGTTCATCCGCTTACCATTATGGTCAGCCTGCCCTTCTCACTCATCGGTGTAATTATCGCACTGCTCGCGAGCGGCATCACCTTCAACTTGATGTCGATGATCGGCATAATCATGTTGATGGGATTAGTTACCAAAAACGCGATTTTGCTCATTGACTTTGCCAACCAACGCCGGGCGGCCGGAGTAGCTATTACCGAGGCAGCTATCGAAGCCGGTTCGACGCGGTTGCGGCCAATATTGATGACGACACTGGCGATGATATTTGGTATGATTCCAACCGCAATCGGGTTCGGTGAATCAGCTGAGTTTCGTCAGGCCATGGGAATCTCTATTATCGGCGGTTTGATAACATCAACCATGCTCACTCTGGTTTTAGTCCCGATAGTTTATATCAAGCTCGACGCATTATCCAAAAAAATACTTAATAGAAAATAGCAAAAAGGCAGCGACATAGTCGCTGCTTTTTTCATTCCATTATTTTTTTCACAATCAACACTTCATACGGCCGCAAAGTTCCTTTGCTCATTTTGCCATAGTTACAAAGCTGCTCGCCCCAACCAACACAACCATCCGGCATAGCAATTTCTGCGGCGGATGTATTCAATATCACCCGGATACAATCGCTGCCGGTAAACCGCTCAAAAGCATATATCCGTTCATCGCGGCAATCAATTTCGCGATAATCGCCATAGACGATCACTGGCACGAGTGTTTTACGTAACGCAATCAATTGTTGGTAATAACGGAAAACAGAATCGCCTGCTACACGGTCAGCGTGAACATTGACGGTTGTATAATTCGGATTAACAGCCAGCCAAGGTTTGGACGTGGAAAACCCGCCATTTGCTTCATCGTTCCATTGCATCGGCGTACGGGCATTATCCCGTGCATTCCGTCGAAGCTCGTCAAACGCTGTTTTTTGATCAGCTTCACAATTTATTGTAGTCATTATTTCCTGATATCTGTGCTTCATCCAAATATCATCATATTCATCAATGGTTTCAAACTGCACATTGGTCATACCGATTTCTTCGCCCTGATAAATGTATGGCATCCCCGGCAGCATATGAATGAGCGTTGCCAGCATCTTCGCCGCCGGTATCCGATATACGCCAGCGCTGGCGTATTTGGAAACCTGGCGCGGAACGTCGTGATTGGATAAATATTGCGAGTTCCAGGCTCTACCAAAGAATGCTCTATGCCATTTGCTTTGAATTTTTTTGAATTTATTCCAGTCAACTACCGGCATTTCCTGAGTACACTCAAAGTGGAATAATGTATTTAATTCGCCGCGGTCGAATCCTGCGAATAGTGTTCCGTTTTGGGGATTCGTCCATGGACATTCGCCAACAGTCAAAATATCGTATTTTGACAGCACTTCACGATTCATTTCCTGAAGATAACCATGCACTCCGGGATTGTTGGACATATAATCCAGCAACTCCGGCTGTTCGGCGTTGGGAAAGCCGTCCTTTTTGGCGAGCATATTAATGACATCCATGCGGAAACCGTTCACGCCTTTGTCCAGCCAAAACCGCATCATTGAGTATATCGCTTGCCGCAACTCAGGATTCTTCCAGTTCAGATCCGGCTGTTCAATGGCGAACGAGTGAAAATAATACTGACCGGTCAACTCGTCGTATTCCCAGGCCGAAGGCGAAAAATAGGCTTTATAATTGTTTGGCGGTTGATTATCAACCGGGTCGCGCCAAATATACCAGTTGCGTTTGGGATTGTCTCTTGACGACCGTGCCTCTAAAAACCATTGGTGTTGATTCGAAGTATGGTTAACCACCAAATCCATAATCATTTTCAAACCACGTTTATGGGTTTCGCGGAGCAATTCGTCAAAATCAGCCATCGTTCCGGCCTTAGGTATAATCGCGCAATAATCGGCGATATCGTAACCATTATCCTTATCCGGTGAAACAAAACAAGGGTTTAACCAGATGATATCGACGCCCAATTCCTTGATATAATCGAGTTTTGCCGTCAATCCGCGCAAATCACCAATGCCATCATTGTTACTGTCAAAATAACTCCGCCAATAACACTGGTAAACTACCGCTTCCTTCCACCATTTTCGGTCATTCACCACCTATTTCCTCCGCCAACATCTTTTTGTCCCAAAGCTTGAAGAACGGGAAATAGATAAATGCTGATACCAGTATCCCTACCGCCTGCATGAGCAAACCGCTAATATTACCGGTTGTCAGATAACCGCTGATCAGCACCGGCGTCGTCCAGGGAATGGCTATACCGTTTAGTTTGGCGACCAATCCCAGACTCATGGCAATATAAGTCAGCACACAAATCGCGATCGGCGACAGGATGAACGGAATAATCATAACCGGATTGAGTATTATCGGCATACCAAAAATAATCGGCTCATTAATATTGAACAGTCCCGGCCAAATCGCAATCTTGCCTAAACTTTTCAACTGCGAGCTGCGTGCAAAAAACAACATCATCACTGCCAGCGACAGCGTCGCGCCCGAACCGCCTAATTGAATAAAGTTATCGATGAATTGTTTGGTAACGATATTCGGTAAATCCAGACCGGCCTGAAAGGCCATGCGATTGGCGTCCATCAAACTATACCAGGTCGGGTCCATTATCGGATTTACTACCGAATTGCCATGTACACCCAACGACCAGAATAAACAACTGGTGAAAGTTGTCAGTATTACTCCGGGCAACGAATTCCCGGCAATCGCCAACGGCTTGCCGAGAAACTTGGTAATAAATTCAAAAATCGTCCCATAATCCGTATTTTCGAATAGCGCCCGTACCAGTAAGAACACCACGATTGCGGCGCCAGCCGGGAGCATCGCCGCAAACGGCCGCGCCACTGCCGGTGGCACGCCTTCCGGCATTTTTATTGTCCAGCCTTTCTGCGCGAAATAACGAAAGATTTCGGTGGCTACTATCGCAGTCAGCATTGCCGTAAACAAACCGGCACTACCGTACCATTTGGCGGTCAGCAGCCCGTCTTTTATCGGAATAAGCAGCATAAAACAGGTCAGCGCAATTCCCATCGCCGATATTCCATCGGTTTTATAAGACTCGGCAAGTTTATAGGCAATTACCGCACAAGCGATAACCGCCATCAAGCCAAAGGTCACGTCAACCGGGTACAATAAATATTTGTTCCAGGTTTTGCCAAAAAGCTCGGTCATAAAATTGCCAAACGCCGCTACCGGAAAACAGGCAATCATCAGAAATACCGAACCGATAATTACGAACGGTACCGTCGACAGCACCCCGTCGCGGATGGCTTTAATATGCCGCTGTGAACCAATTTTTCCGGCCAGCGGCACAAAGTGCCGTTCCAGATAAGCAATGATCTGATTTTCCATAATAACTCTCTCCCTCTAATTTCCTATTCATCAAACCCGTTATTTTTTTCGAGTTCAAAAAACCAATAACCACTGTTCTTGATTGTGCGTTTGAGTTTGTTTTCGTGATCGACCTGCACCAGACCATACACGTTGCGATAACCGTTACACCATGACCAGCAATCCAGAAACGTCCACAGATGATAGCCAAATACCGGCGCACCATCAGCAATCGCTTTATGCACATATTTCAGGTGGTCCTTGATAAAGTCAATCCGTTCGTTGTCAACAATTTTTCCCTGCTTTATCAGAGTCCGCTCGGTCTGTGTCCGATAAGCAACACCATTTTCGGAAATCAATACCGGCAACGCCCGATGATTATTTTTCAACTTCATTAACAAGTCGTAAACACCCTCAGGATAAACTTCCCAACCACGGTCGGAAATTCGCGCACCCGGCGCGAATTCGAACTTGAAACCGGCTTTTGAATTCAGCATTTCCGCCAGGGTGCCGCTTTGAGCGCGGGTGCGCAGCGGATGATAATAATTAACGCCAAGATAATCGACAACATTTTCGGCAATACACTGCAAATCATCCTCTTCCATTTGCGGTAACACCCCAAGCACGCCAATTGCCTTTACCAACTCCGGGTGATAATGACCATCGACCACCGGGCATAAAAAACTGTCCGAGAAAAACAACTCAGCGACCTTGGCCGCTTCAATATCTTCCGGTTTATCAGTCAACGGATATACCGGTGACATATTAAGCACAATGCCGATTTGCCCGTCAAGATTGAGTGCGCGATATTCACGCACCGCCAGCACGTGCGACATTAAAATATTATGCGCAACCTGCACCGCGCGTTTAAAGTCAGTTACTTCGGGCAAATTGGTCGCCAGCATATAACAATTGAGCGGCGCGATAATTGGTTCGTTATGAGTAATCCAAAACTTTACCCGGTCACCGAATAACGCAAAACAAGCACTAGCGTAGCGGGCAAAAGCATCAACAACCACGCGATTTTCCCAACCGCCGATTTTTAGCAGCTCGTAAGGCATATCAAAATGATACAAGTTAACAAAGGGTTCAATACCGTTTGCAATTAATTCATCAATTACCTTGTTATAGAATTCTACACCTTTGGGATTAATTTCACCGGTGCCGTTAGGAAATAACCGCGTCCAGGCAATTGACAACCGATAAGAATTTTGACCACAAGCTTTCATTAGTTGAATATCGTCGCGATAGCGATGATAAAAATCACAAGCAATTTTCGAATTACCCTGTTGCCAAAATTTTTCCGGATCGGCTTCCGTCCAATAATCCCACACTGATATTCCCTTGCCGTCCAGACAAGCCGCGCCCTCCGTCTGCGGTGCTGATGCCGCGCTGCCCCAGAAAAAGCCTTCCGGAAACTGATATTTCATTGTTCTTCTCCTCTTGATAAACTTGCTTATTTTTTGTCCTTGCGATTGCGATACAAGCATTTCACTTGCTGTTCGCAACTATTACAGGCATAGCCTTTGACCATGTTGTCGCCAATACCGATGAAACCGCTAATTGATTTTAACGGCCGCATCATCGCTGAGCTCGATAAAACAACATTACAAGGTGCTCCGCCCAATAAAGTAAATAGTTCCAGCTGGGCGCTAACTGGCCAATCACAGTAGCCTGGGCTAAAGCGGGTACTAATCGTCTTACCGGCTGACTGCACAGCCGCTTCGATCTGGTTTTGCAACCATTCAGCAAGCCGTTCGGCGGCCAACGAACCGATGCTGTCCAAAACATAGCCCTGCATCAACTCACCGCACTCTGTCAACCGCGACGCTTCGCGTTCTAATTGCTCACCGATAGTACAAACAAATAGTGCGGCTTCCTGCAATCCGGTAACTTGAGCGGCAATCTTCTTTCCAACCAAAAACCGCGCATCTGCACAAATCAACTCATCCCCCGAAATTTGCGCGGAAAAATATTTTACAACCGCCTGTGGCTGAATCAAACTGCAGTATTCGACCCATAATTTTCCGATTGCTTCGGCAATCCGCACCGGCGTTTCATTACGCGGGTATCCGACACTCTCAGCAATGTCATCAAGCGTTATTTTCAAATCTTGCCAAACAATTTCATATTCATTATCCATTGGTTTACTACCATCATTTCTAATATTCATGTACCGTCGCGGCAAATGCGCCAACTTCAAGTACCAAGCCGTTATTAATTTCTTCCAGCAATTTATTTAGCTCAGCATAAGCCATTTCCGGCGTTATATTATACATACACTCCAGCGTGCCGCTTGGACACTCCCACTGACGACAAGGATGGCAGGCCAACGCTGATTTGAGAACTACAGAATAATTATTATACGGTGCAAAACCCGGCACCGGTGACGGCCCGTAAAACGACAACGTCGGTACACCTTGCGACACCGCAATATGCAATGGGCCACTATCATTGGTAACCAAAGCAACGCACTTTTTTAAACAGGCGGCAAGCTCCATCAACGACAGTTCGCCGGTAAAAACTGCAATTTTATTCCGCTCTGAATTTGGCTGCTTGCTTTTTGCTATAAAAGCAACACACTTTTCCACCAATTCACGCTCCGGCGCGCTGCCAAAAAAGGCGATTGCATAACCTTCGGCAATTAGTTTCGTAGCGAGTTCTGAAAAATACTCGACCGGCCAGCGTTTAGTCGGCCAGCTGGCGCCAATATTTAACGCAATAACCCGTTCCGGCGCATTGTTCTTCCATTTGGTGTTCCATCTGAGCTCGGCAATTGCTGCTTCCTTGGCACCAATGACCAATTCCAAGCCCGCATCAACTATTTGATCGTTGGGAATAAGCAGTTTTTCGCGCAAAATATCATAATGCGATTCGACAATGTGTTTGTGCAAACAGCGGTTTTCCTGGAACATATCCATAAACGGAGCGAAATAACGGTTTGCATAACCAATACGGAGCTTGGCACCCGAACAAACCGCGATCATTGACGACCGTTCGTTATAATGTAAATTAACAACCAAATCGAAACGTTTTTTACGGATAAAAGCAACAAACCGCAATTGTTTAAACAGATTATCATGATCACGCTTTTTATCCAGCGCAATAAATTCATCGATACAAGGATTTAGCCGCACGACATCACTCCAGCGGGCATCTGCCAATAACGAAATACTGCTATCCGGATAAAGATTGCGTAATGCGCGCAGAAACGGCGTTGTCAACAGCAAATCACCCAACGGCATCAAATTTATTACCAAAATTTTTTTCATCGCGACACTCGTCTTTCACTCAATATTCGATATTCTGATTCTCGATTAACTACTATTCGCTATAAAATAAAAAATCCCTGCAGGTGCAGGGATTTTATTAACGAGAACGAAATTTTTTTAATGTGAGATTTATCGCCGCCACCAAATCAAACCGCCGCGATATTTTGTAAAGAAATTTTTTGTCGCTCCAGGACGGATAAACCAGAACGCGCCTTATAGCATAGCGCTCGGTTTTCCAGGGATTAGTATGCTGATAACAGGCAAAAGCGCCAAAGTAGCCGCAGGCCTTGGCAATCTCGATACATTCGTGATCAAAGTCCCCAAACGGATAGCATAACCAGTCAATCGGGCAGTTGAACTGCTTTTCTAAAACACTCTTACTGTCTTTAATTTCCCGCGTCTTTTCTGCCCGTGTCATCCGGTTAAGATGCTCGTGCGTCAAAGTATGCGAGCCGATGGCGTAACCGGCAGCCAACCAATCTCTTATCTGCTGTTCATTCATCAACGGTTCATAGAGCGCTGCCGGAACACCGTCCCAGGCGTATTGACCACCCATTTTCTCGGCAGCAATAAAATTTATTGCCGGAATATTGTATTTCTTAAGCAACGGAACGGCATTGGTGATATGATTTGCAAAGCCATCATCAAAGGTCATGAGCACTGATTTTTTTGGAACAGCGTTAAGATTTTGCAACCAACCTTCATACTGATTGATTGAGATAAATTGGTAGCCGTGCTCTAATAGTAATTTGATGTGCTGCTCAAGCTTCTCCGGCGACATCTCCGTTGGAAAATCGCTGCTGACGGTATGATAACACAACACCACAACGCGGTTTCGGTAAAACAACCACGCTATAACCGCAGCGACTAATCCGGTTGCCGCGGCTACTAAAGTCAAACCGATATCAATCAATTTCATACTCACCTATAAAACATTAGGAGTGACAAATGTCACTCCTAATAGCTGAAAATTATTTTCCGAACCGCTCTTTAAGGTATTCTTTCACACTGGCGCCGTCATCTAATGCCAGTATTTCCGGCACCGCCGCTTTGGCATCGGCAGTATCCAGTGACCGAATCATGGCATGGACTCGCGGCCGCGATGGCGCATTCATCGACAATTCATCAATCCCCATGCCGATTAGCATTGCCGCCGCCAACGGATCTGATGCCATCTCTCCGCACATTCCCACCCAAAAATGTTCTTTACCGTTCGCTCGGGCGATTTCACCGGCACGAATAGTGTTGTTGATTAATTTTAGCACTGCCGGATTGAAGTGATCATACAGATGGGCAATTGCCTGATTCATCCGGTCAACAGCCAACGTGTATTGGCAAAGATCGTTAGTCCCGATACTAAAGAAATCGCACTCTTTAATCAAGCCTTCGGCGTTGGCCGCAGCCGCCGGAGTTTCAACCATGATTCCCACCTGGAGATTCTTGCCGTATGTTTTACCCTGAGCATCCAGTTCAGCGCGGCAAACATCCATCAACGCTTTTACCTGCCGAACTTCACCTATCGATATTATCATCGGCACCATGATCGCGATTTTTCCATAAGCGGCCGCGCGCAATAATGCTTTTAGCTGAGTCTTGAATATTTCTTCATTTTCAAAGCACAACCGGACAGCGCGGCAACCGAGAAACGGATTTTCCTCATGAGCAACCTGAAGATACGGCAACGGCTTGTCGCCGCCAATATCCATGGTCCGGATAACGCAGAGATGCTCACCACATTTTTCGGCGACAGTTCGATAAGCTTCAAATTGCTCGTCTTCAGTCGGCGGTGTTGCATGACCCATAAACAAGAACTCGGTACGGAACAGACCAACGCCATGGCAACCATACTTAAGCGCACTTTCCATGTCGCTTGGCAACCCGATATTTGCGGCCAACTGAACATAATGCCCGTCTTTGGTAACTGACGGTTCTTTGGCGCTGACAATAGCCAAGCGCTGTTTTTCCATTTCTTCATCGCGCCAGCGCGAATACAACGCCATTACCTGTTCTTCCGGTTGAACGACCAATTGGCCTTTATTTCCGTCCAAAACCGCATTCGCGCCGTCGGGCATCCCTAATATCGCCTCTTGCATACCAACTACTGTGACGATATTTCGCGACTTGGCAATGATTACCGCGTGCGATGTAGTGCTGCCCTGTACCAATGCCACGCCTTGAATTTTATCAATCGGAATCGATGCCATCGTACTCGGTTCAATGTCCTGAGCACAAATAATTGTCGGTTCGTCAAAAGTCAGTTCCGGCACACCAAGTAATTTTCGCGCTATCCGATTATTGATATCCTTCATATCGGCAGCCCGCTCGCGCAAATAAGCATCATCCATCATCGAAAACATCGTTGCCAGCTCTTCACCGGTAGCGATTGCCGCCTTGGGCGCGCTCATACCGTCAGCAATTTTGGCCGAAATAGTATCTGTGACCATCGGATCGCCAATCATCATCAGATGAGCTTCCATAATCTTGGCTTTCTCATCTTCTTTAGTCTGTTGCGCCACTGAAATAATATTCAACAGATCATCCTTGGCACCAGCCACCGCCGCTTCTAAACGCTGTAATTCAACCTTGGCATCGCCAGTCTTATAAGCGGCAAAATACTTGTCAATGTTGTTCGATAATACTTTGATTTTACCGATAGCAATACCTGCAACTATTGGTCTTCCTGTCAAAACATCTGGTCTGGAATCCATAATAAGCACCTCTATACATTAAGATTTACTGTTATATTCGACATTGCCGGAAAAACTCCTGCAAGCAAACAAAAAAACCGCGAATACTCGCGATTTTTTTGGCTTAGCTCAAAATTATTTTTTCAGCATTGCACGCATTTGTCCAGCCATCGTATCGGCAATTGTACCGACGATAATCTGAACACTGCCGCCGCCGAGTTTGATCACGCCTTTGGCGCCCAATTGCTTCAAACGTTTCTCATCAATGTTATCCGGATTGGCCAAGACCAACCGCAACCGGGTGATACAGGCGTCAATGCTCTTGATATTCGCTCCGCCGCCGACTGCTTCTAATACCGCCGCTGCAACTCCGTCAACATCATCGTTGACAGCCTCGATTAACTCATCGCTCTCTTCATCTTCAAACCGTCCCGGAGTAGCCAGATCCCATTTCTTGATAACGAACAGGAACAATACATAATACACTACACCGAAGATTATACCAATCAATGCCAACAACAACGGCTTCGTTGCGATACCAAAATTCAAAGCGTAATCAATGAACCCGGCCGAGAAACCAAACCCGTCTTTGCAACCCAGAAACCAGGTCAAAGCCATGGAAACGCCCGTCAATAAAGCATGGCAGACATACAAGCCCGGAGCCAGGAACAAGAATGTGAACTCTACCGGCTCAGTGATTCCAGTCAAAAATGCTGTCAAGGCAATTCCCAGTAGCATACCAGTAACTTTTTTGCGGTTCTGCGGTTTCGCCGCTGTGATCATCGCCAGACAAGCAGCCGGCAATGCAAACATCATGATCGGAAACATTCCGGTCATGAACTGTCCGGCATGCGGGTCGCCGGCAAAGAACCGTGTTAAGTCGCCGTGGACAACAACGCCGGCGGCATTAGTAAACGAACCGAACTGAAACCACACCAAAGTGTTTAGTACATGATGCAATCCAACCGGAATCAACAACCGGTTCAAGACTCCGAAGATAAAGGCGCCCAATGAACCTGAACTTACAATAAAGGTACCGATGCCATCGATAAATTTTTGGATAAGCGGCCAGCCATAACCGGCTAGCACCCCTAAAATCAACGAATAAAACGACATCATAATCGGCACGGCTCGGCGGCCGCTAAAGAAACCGAGGAAATCCGGCAATTTGGTGTGGCGATATTTGTTATATACCCAACCAGCTAAAATACCGCTGACAATACCGGCCAGCACACCCATATTAATGCTTTTGTCAAATGACACTGCTACCTTCGTCAATACAAGGTAACCTACCGTTGCCGCCAACCCGGCAACACCATTTTGCTCTTCAGCAAGGCCAATCGCAATACCAATGGCAAATATCAATGCCAGGTTAGCGAATATCGCATCACCAGCAGTTGCCATCCATGGCAAATTGAACACATCCGGCTGACCAAGCCGCAACATCAACGCCGCTGCCGGCAGCGTTGCAACCGGAGTCATTAACGCTTTACCAAGTTTTTGGAAAGCGCCGAGAATTTGATTTTTCAGACTCATTTTTTCCTCCATACCCATAATCAAACTACATAATTAAACATGTGCGTATTATATTACAAATAGCTGACCAACTTCTGACCATGTAATAAATCCGCATTGCTCAAAAATGTTCATATACAAGGCGCAACAAAGCAGATGAGTGTTTTTCAGCAGTGCTTTTAATAAAATCCGCTTACTTCGACGATACAGCCCAGTGCGAGAAACAACTGGCCAAGGTGATACAACAGCATCACCCAGATTTTATTTTCCAGGCTTTGCTGTTCGGAACAAAACAGTCCGTAACCAAGCAAGCTATCCGACAGATAAACCAAACCGCAACCAATCGCCAACAACAGATATTTTATCCAGTTCCAACTATACAACCAGTCCGCATGAAACAACCCCGACATTCCGGCAAACAAAAATAAGGCTAGCACCAATCCATAAGCGGCAATCGGCTGGCGCATATGCTCCAGTTTTTTTTTCACCGCACCACGGTGTAGAATAGCCACCTGTAACACGCCAAGCAAAGCAATAGGCACCACCAGCAACCGCGCCCAAAACGTCGGCCACACCAGCGTCATTCCGGCAATATATAACAAATGTGCGGCAAGAAACAACAGCAACCCGACATTGAAAAACCGCTGGCCCGGTACCGTCTTGAACACGTCGGCAACCAGCGATAGTGCAAGCGCCAGCAGAAACAAGTCTTGCATGACATTCAAGCGTCCATTGGGGTCGCCAAACAACACGATGAAAAACAAAATCAGCATCGTAATGATTTTGGCGGCAAAATCAGCATTACGCCGCTCGTATAATATCGCGTTCCAGTTGAAGACCGCAGTAAGCAGGAATAAGAATATCAGCGCAAACGTTGTCATCAGCAAACCTCAGCAACAATCGAAATCAAAGTTATTATACACTGCACGCAAAAAATAATAAACCTCGAAGCATAACTTCGAGGTTTATTAAGTTCAGTCAGATCATAATTATTACGGAAGCTGCCGAACAGTGAGGTTTACTGTTCCTACAGTTTGATCCAATCCGGCGAATTGCCCGACGGCAATTACGGTACGAATCGGAGTCTCTTGCGTTCCGGAAGATGTATATGCCAGAACATAGAAGTTCGAACCAACCGGCATATTAGTAAAGGTTACATTGCCACCGACTGTAGCTTGCGCCGGCGGATTGTAGGTAGTGTTGTTCAATACGTCAATTGTTGATCCAGCACGTACCAATGTGCCATCAGCAACAGGAGCGCCGTTAGCATTTTTTACAGCTACTGTTACAGTCCGGTGCACCATCGCCGGATCAACGACAATTACCATGCTACTGGTAGTACCGGCGTAGGCGGTCATATTGATGGTATTGCCATAAGCGATAGTGTTGCCAACTGGGGTTGATGGAATTACCGCCACGCCGTAACCGCCACTTGTTTCATAATTGGTTCCACCAGCCGTAGGCGATACAGCAGCTTGGAAAGTAATCATTCCATGTGCCAAATCAGAGCTTATAATTGTAGCATTTGGCAGAGTGCTTGCCGTTGAAGAAGCACGCGCCGGATCCAAGAACACAACCTTAAAATTACTGTTTATAGCAACCGGCTGGCCATTGGTATCAACTACTGATACATTGCAAAGAGTTGGATTACGCGGTGCTGGAGGTGTCGGCGGAACATTCGCAGCTTTTTGCGCCGGCGTCGGCTGCGGCTGAACGACTGCTACCGGCGCTGGAGCCGGTTGATCAGCTTCGTTAACGATACCCCTTATCGTGTTCACTCGTACCGTCATTTGCATCGGAACATTGCTATCCCATGTCATGCCGTTCCACTGATCCACGATACACGTAACTGTCCATATTATAGTGGCGCCTCTGCTAATACCGGCAGCGGCTGTTACCGAATTATCCTTGGGAATATAGAAAGTAGCGTAACCTTGAGCGTTAGTTGTAACAGTATAAGACTGGCCGGTTGCCGTGTTAAACATTGTTACACTTTTATTGACGACCGGATTGCCATTCCAATCAGCAATCAGGATGCTGACCGCAACTGTTGCCAGTGACGATTTGCTCGCGACTTCGTTAGCAACTACGATCGTGTTATTTCTGATAACCTGATTCAACATTTTGTTGCTAAGATTAAGTTGCGAGTAATCATTAATTGTACTGTCGCCACCAAACAACGCTGGAACCGGCATTGCCAGCATATTTAAGCTAAACTTCATGTAACCACTGGATAAACCAGTATCATACCCACCGGAAAGCGCAAGTTGAGGTGTAATCTGCGCATTAGCGCTAAAATCAAAACCATTCAGGAACGAGTTGCTGCCAATAATTTGTGAAGTATTATCGCCAAAATACTGATAACCGCGCACATTAGCTTTTAGCCATTGCGCTCCGGGTATCGCTGACGATACGGCTACATCATAACCACTCAGCGCCTCTTGATAATAATTGAAAAACTGGTCGGTACCGAGATTCTGCCGGGAAGTCACCGGCAAATAATAGTTGGCATGACCTTCAAAATAACTTTGCAGATATTCCACGCCGACACCAACACGTTGCTGTAGCGTCGTGGCGCCAGCCGAACGATATGTCAAATCTCCGCTATTATAACTGTTGCTCAGTGAACCAACATCATAAAAAACGTTCGCACCCATCATTGCATTTTTGTTATCTGACAGTCTGCGATAGCCTAAACCAATGTTCCCGGTAACATCACCGCCATTACCCTGAACATTGACTTCCCAGAAGCCAAGCGACTTGGTCTGAAGCCAGTCACCGCCGCACAACGGCTGTACGGTATTGAATTGATAATTCAGGGTTGTCCAATTGTTTCCGGCAAACAGCGACAAACTGGTGTTGTTGAGCCAGGTAGCGCCTTTGTTTGCCCAATTGTTAATAAAATAGCTCGAATAATAGCTACTCAATGAATTGACCGCGCTGTTGAGCGCTGCATTTGAATTATTCGTGCCGGGTGCAAAACTACTTTGTTGCTGAACATTATTCGGATCCATAGCTGGAGATGCCGCAACAGCGACAGTCGTAAACAATAATGTCAACAACATCAGAACGACCAAACATTTTTTCATAAAACTTTCTCCTATTTCGTTGAATTTCGTTATAAATGTATGTTAAGGCCCAAATATGGGCCATTGAGTTCCGTATTAATATTTAAATCACCGAAACCGGCTGGCAACGCAAACTCCGAACCCAAATATCTTGCCACAGTAGCGGCGGGGATACTAGCCGAAACGTTCACCAGACGATAACCGGCTTGCACAGTAACATAGCTATTGACGCGATAATTACAATCAAAATACATCTGAAAAAAAGAAACATTGGTACCTTGTACCCAGTTGCTCACAAATCCTGGAAGCCCGGGCAGCCCTGCGAAAGTATTATTGATATAAAAGTCACCCAGATTCAGACGATAACCTAGCCCGATATATGGCACAGGCAACGGTACGCTGTTCGCAATCGCTCCTGAATAATTTGGTTTTATTATATCACTTGGAGCGGCAGTTTGCAAAAAATAATTATATTTCGCTATAATCGCTTTGGCACCAATCAACACCTGAAAGCTCAGCGGATCAACATCAACAACATCCCAACTTTTTTGCAGAGAAAAAACATCAATACTTAAATCATTGGTCAACGTTGAATCGATATAATTGTCCCAGCCACCGGCTTTATGCGTCAATATTTGATTATGCGCTGTCGCATTGCCGGATAAATTAAAATAGGAAAGTTCCCAATCGTTGCCATAAGTAATAGCAACTTCACCGGAAGTTTTTAGGTTTTCGTTCAATCCGGTGTAGCTTAAGACATCAATTTTGCCGTTTTGTATAACGTTACGCAAATCAATCGTACCGATATTTGTTCCCTGTGAATCATAAACAGTGATTCGGGTATTGCCGTTGGCAATTCCGGAACTCGTAGCATTCATTGCAGTCGAAAAAAACGGATAGTGGTATTGCACCCCAATTCCTTGAGCAATATCAAAGCTGACAGTCTTCTTGCTTATTGTCTGCTGCTCCTGATATTGCGCCAATTCTTGCTGCAATTCATTACCAGCCGGTTGCTGCGGCTCGGCGCTACACACACCCACAGCAATCGGAAGCACAAATATTAATGTCATCACCAATCTGGAATAGAGACTAACTAATTTCATAATGTTTCACCAAAAAAAAACCGCGGAGCGTTTGCCCCGCGGTCATTAACTTGCGTTTAGAAGAATACTGTAAACTCTGATTTGTAGATGTTGCGCGGTACGTTCATCGGATATAATGCTGCGGAAGTAGGCGACGCGCCTGATTGAGCAGACGCCAACTGTCCGTCAATTGCGGTAGTGTAAGACCAGCTAAGGTGCCAGTCCATATTTGTAGCGGGCGCCCAGTCCATACCAATTTCCAGACCTTGCGCGTTACCATTCATACCGAAACTATCCAAACCTTCGGAACCTTGGAAATTTCTGCCACCCCAGCCAAGTGTACTAACGTCATAGTTCGGGCTGGTCCATACCGAGTTAGCACCAGTCGAAGCATACAAACCATACACGTTCATCGAACCTTTGACCGCCGAGTTATAAGTGCCAAAATCGATACGACCTAACCACGACAAGTTTTGCTGCGAACCCATACTAATATCGGCTACAGGATAACCGCCAGGCATCGCTGTTGTAGCTTGTCCAACCACAGGGTACGCATTAGCGTTAGACGCCGCAAAGGCGGTTAACGAAATTAACGGTGTGATTTGATAGCCCGCGCCAACCTCGATGAATTGCGCCGGAGCTGCTACGTTTTCGAACGGATTGTAATTGTATGTTGAAGGTGTTTGACCTCCCCAACCTTGATACCAACCAAGCGAAACATTAGCTGCGCCAAACTGATAACCCATGTCTAGACCGGAAATAAACGCTTGGTCTGCAAAAGACGGGCTTGGTTGAGAACCTTGAATGCCTGATGCATATCGAGTTGTAACGCCGTTGATGTCAGCACCGGCGAAGATGTCAGCTTTGAAGTTGCCTGACTGCATTGCCATCCGCACGCCATCCAACCGGCTGTCTGTTACCAAACCACCACGACCTAGAGTGTTGGTGAACGGGAGATTGTCTTCCATCCGGCCAGCATACCAAGTTGCGCCAAGGGCATTACCATAGACATAAGCGCTACGGATTTGTGTATCAATGATACTACGGTTATCGAAATAAGTAGTGGCGTATGTACCACTAGTAGGATTAGCCGACGCCGGTCCTTCCAGCAACGGTGCAATAAAACGTACTTCGGCATAGTATTTCCAGTTGCCGTCGATGTTACCGCTGATTTGCGGTTGTATAAACATCAAAGTATTCGGTGTTGTCACTGTGTCCCAAACATGGGTAGTTCCGTCTAAACGCGGGGTAGTATTCGGGTCAATTTGAACCTGCGATTGGAACGAGAACTTAGGCATACGGTCAATTTGCGCCTGAATTCCGGTTACCTGAGCTTGCAGTGTATCAACTTTGACGCCCATAGCGTCTAGTTCAGCTGCGAACTCGGCAGCAAGTCTTTGAACCAAAGTACGGTCTTGTTTGCTTAAGTTGTCCATAGCGGAAGTGCCGCCAGCGGACAATTTGCGCATAACGCCAGAAAGCATCACTGCCGCTTCGTAGCGGGTAAGCGTGCGGTTACCGACAAAAGTTGTCGGTGTTTCACCAGTAACGATGCCATCTTTTTGAAGTTGGGCTATTGCCGCGTAAGCCCAGTGATTAGCCGGCACGTCGCTAAACGGCGTAACTGCCGGAGCAGCGAAACCGACAGCACTTGCTGTTAGCAAGAAGCAGGCGATTAGCAATACTGCTAATAGTTTTCTCATAAATTCCTCCTCGATAATTGTCTGCTCTCACAGACTTTTCTGCCTCATTGTACTATGTGATAGTATTATTCGCAATAGTTTTTCGACTTAATTTCTTTTTTTTTCAAAAAATGACCCGCTGCAACCACTGCAGCTGTTAAACTAATATTAATTATCCTGCAATAATTCGACAGATAGACGCCAAGCCAGTCGTCACCGGTTATCATGCCCGCCGCCGCATAACCAAGTACCGCCGCGCCAACATAGATTATCAGTGGAAATTTATTTATCATTTTGAGCAACCACTGTGAGCTGAGCATCACAAACGGAATACTGATAGCGATTCCGAAGATTACCAGTCCCAAATGTCCGTTTGCCAGCGCCACAACCGCCAGCACATTATCCAGACTCATTATCCCGTCGGCAATGATTATCGTGCGAATTGCCAGCCGCAAGCTTTCTGCTGCTTTGTGCTGCGGCACTTCTTCGTCATTACCCGCAAGCAACTTTATCGCAATCCAGAGCAACGCCACCCCGCCTGCGGCTTTGAGCAACGGTATCTGTACCAGTTGGCTGGCAACAAAAGCAAAAACAATTCGCAGTCCGATTGCACCGGCCGTCCCCCAAAATATCGCCCGTTTCTGCTGCTGCTTAGGCAAATTTCTGCTGGCGAGCGCTATCAAAATAGCATTATCGCCCGATAACAACAAGTCCACAAGGACAATACTGCCAACTGTTAAAATAATAGTGAAATCCATATTACTCCTCGATGAAATATCGCTGCGACTCGGCGGTTCTTTGCGCATTATACAAGGTTGCGATTGCCGCAAAGCCAAACTGCTGCGTCATTTGATACCAAATATCCAATTGTTTTAATATGCTGTTCAAAATTTGTTCACGATCCAAATTGATAGCCTTCAACATTTTCAGCGATGTCACACTATCCGCTAATCCGTCCGGAAAATCGTCCGGCTGTTGCGTAATATTGATACCAATTCCAATAACAACACATTCCGCCCGCCCGTCCTGCCACGCTGCCTCACACAGCACCCCGGCCAGTTTCTTACCGTCACAATAAATATCATTGGGCCATTTTATCAGCGATTCGATACCGCAAACTGCGCGCAATGACGAATTGAGCGCAACGCCGGCCAGCAAAGAAAACAATTTGATGTTTTCCGGTTGGCAACGCGGACGCACTACCACCGAAAAATATAAACCTTTTCCATGAACAGAATGCCAGCTATTGTCATTTTGCCCGCGGGCGGCAGTCTGGTTATCGGCAATGATGACCAATCCCTCGACGCAACCGGCAGCCGCTTGCTGCTTGGCAACGTCGTTAGTTGAAGCAATGGTATCAAATCGCAAAACTTCTATTCCGATAATTACTTTATCCAATACTTTCTCCCATAGATAGTTCGTTGACTAAAGCGGGCGAATTACGAACCGGCAGGCGAATTGCCCGGCGGGCGGTAAACTGATTATTCCTTCTTTTGATTCAAGCTCACCGTCATGCTTAATATTATCTGCCAAACCATACCACGGCTCGATGCACACGAACGGCGCACCGGCGGGCGGCATCCATACCCCGACATACGGCCAGTTTTCACAATCGACCGCTACGCCTTTGCCACTGGCTTTGTTGACTAACGAAACAGTCTTGGAAGCCAGCCCCTTGAATACCAATGCATCGTTTTTGAACAACTCCCTGGTCAAACTCCGCTCGGTTTGATTGGCAAAGAACAACTCGGTTTGGCCGCTGTAATGTGGGCCGTCCAGCAGATGGATACTGGCTGATTCCGCCTGCGATATTTGCAATACATAATCTTCAATTGATTCGCAAGAAAACAACGGGATATTAAAACCAGGATGGGCACCGATGGAAAACAATAATTCAGTTGAACCGGTATTGATTACTGTGTACTCCACCGCCACCGAACAATTTTCAATCCGGTAGCCAATCCGCAGTTCGAAATCAAATGGATAGAGTGCGCGCGTAGCCGCGTCTGACCGCAGCGAAAATTCGAGATAGTTCTCAGAGCGAGCCGACAATATAAACTCTTTGTCACGGGCAAACCCATGCTGACCAACAAAATAGGTTCTGCCGTTATAGGTATAACAGTCGTTTTTTAACCGGCCAACAAAGGGAAACAATACCGGCGCATGACGCGACCAATGTTTCTTGTCCGCCTGCCACAAATACTCCAAGTCGTCAGTTTTAGTTTTGATACTGGTCAATTCAGCGCCATCGCTTTTGGCGACTACACTAATCCAGTCATTTTCAATCGTGTACATCAAACCTCCATCAGGATTGTTTTTTTTGATAGTTTTCGATAAATTTATCGATTCCCTGCTCCCGCATTTGCTCCAAATTGGCAATCCGGTTCGAGCGAAAGATATAGTGAAATATTTTCGCAATAATATTCCAAAGTTTCTTACAGTCACGAAAATTAGTGAACGTTCGACACTCCGAGCAGTTGCGCTGATTTTTTTCGATATTACACTTTCGTACCGGACAGGACGAGAACCGTTGTTTTCCGCTGGCGCAACCGGCACATTTGCCTTTTTTATGGGCGCCGCAATCCGAGCAAATTATTCCGCAATAGGCTATTTCCATCAGTATTGTCCTTTCTGTCAGTTGATTTCAATCGTTTTCAAAAATACTTCGCCCAGCGAATTGTGATTAAAGTTTTTCACGCGCGGCGACAAGCATAATGTATCTGTATAATAATAAATTGGGACAATCGCAAACGCCTGCATGAGCGTATTTTCGGCCTCATGCAGCAATTTTGACCGCAATCGTTTGTTGTCGGTTTTATTGCTGCTCATCAGAATTGTGTCAAAAGTCACATCATCAAAATTCGCTTTTGGCGCGCCCAATTGCTCGCAAAACAATGACAAAAAGGTGTAGGGGTCGGCATAATCAGCCGTCCAGCCGTCTCTGGCAATCGCGTAGTCATATTTGCGCCGCGTTGCCAAAAAAACTTTCCCTTCCATATTGGTCAGCCGGGTTTTGATACCAAGATTAGTGCGCCACATTTCCTGGATAGCCTCAGCCATCTGCTTGTGTTCGTCGGCGGTGTTATACAGCACCGCATCGACAGGAAAGCCCTTGCCGTCCGGATAACCGGCCGCTGCCAACAACTTGCGTGCAGTTTCAATATCGTTGTCTTTGAAATAATCGCCGCCAACCGCTCGGAAATCTGATCCGTCCTGATAATCGGCAATACCCGGCGGCACCAGCGCCAATGCCGGTTGTTGTCCGCCCTTGAGTACTTTATCAACTATCGTTTTCCGATCGATAGCCAGACAAAGCGCCTGACGCACGCGGGCGTCATTGAACGGCGGCTGTTGGGTGTTAAAGGAATAGAAATAGGTTCCAAGTAACGGAAATATTTTTAGCTTGTTTTCGGACATCAACCGCGGCATTTCCGACAGCGGTGGATTAAATAATACGTCCAGCTGGCCGCTTTCGAGCATCTGTAATAATGTTGAGCTGTTTTCTGTAATAACAAACTCCGCATTATCAAGTGTTACTTCCGACCCATTCCAATACTGCTCGTTTTTTACTATTTCAATCTTTGAATTATGTGACCAGCTCTTTAGCTTAAATGCGCCATTACAAACGATTTTAGTCGGGCTGTTAAAGGTGGCAGAATCACTTTCTAGTACCCTTTTACACACCGGTGCATAATAGTAGGATGACAGCAAATCCGGGAAAAATGGTGTAGGTTGTTCGAGTTCGACTTCAATTGTGTAATCGTCCGGAGTTTTGATGCCAACTTCAGTTAATTGACATTTTCCGCCGTTATAGCGCTCCGCGTTTTTGATGAAATAAAGATTATCTGCGGTGACACTTGCAAATTTAGGATCAAGATGAGTACGCCAGGCATAGGCAAAATCCGCCGCTGTAACGCTACTACCATCCGACCATTTAGCATTTTTTCGAAGATGGAAGACGTATTTCGTATCGCCATCCAACGCTTCCCAACTTTCGGCTGCTGCTGGTTGAACTGCCCCGGATTGATCCAAATAAGTCAAGCATTCGAACAGCTGCTTGGCAACCAGCGCATCATAGCGGCCACTAAGTTTTCTCGGGTCAAGCGTTTCCGGTTCGTTATTTATTCCAACTCGCAGCGGCAATTCATTTTTTCCGCATCCGGAAACAATCAAGGTAATCAGCAACAACGACAATAACAAAATATTTTTGATACTCATACGTTCTCCAGTTAAGCTAGTAGCCTTCTACTGTTGCTTTTATCGAACAATCTTCTAACACGAAGTAATTTTTTTTGTCTAAGCGATATTCAAATTTCATATCGCCTTGACCGGCGGCTTTGGCTCTGATCAGCCAATAGTGGTCTTTGAGTTTATCAGCGCGGGCAACATCGGGATTGGTATAGCCGCTTTCCAACACTTCAAAAGTATCGTTATTCCAAAGCGGCGACAAATACCAGTCGTAGCCACTTTTGGGGTTACACGGCAATTTTACGAAGAAAATATCACCAACAAACGCCGTAGTGCGCAACTGGTCGTTGATTAACGAAAAATTTCTCCAGGTAATTACGTTAATAGTGATTTTTTTGGTAAGATTTTTATAAGATACTTCAAGCGTGGTATGTCCCGATTTAAGAGCAGTGTATGCTTTATCAGCACGTACCGATATGTCAGTTTCTTCTTTGAAATAGCGCGCAAAATCAGCGCCGGTACGAATATCAATCTGACCCTTTATCGCCGAAATCGGCGTAATATAAAACGGTTGGCCGCTATAGACTGTGAACGTGTCCTGCGCGATATCAAGAAATGCTTCGCCGTTTCGCATACCGGCAAAAATCAATAAACATTGAGGCGCCGGATCATCTATTGTCTCGTTCACCTTGGACACAACAACGCAATAATCAACATAGGCCGGATCTGAGTTGCCCAACACCGTATTATAAAGTCCGTCGTCAGCCAATGCCGCCATACTCACTGACACAATAATGCAAATCAACAATAATAGTATAATACTTTTTTTCATCCTACGCTCCTGCTACCACTTCAATAGTTAATTCATAGTTGCCCGCAACGGTACTCGCATCCCATGGCTGGTAATATTGTAATGCAAACTTGGCCGTTCCGGCAGCAACCGCTTGTATTAAATAATATTTCTTGGACGGCGCGCCAGACAGTTTGTTGGCAACCGCATTGTTATTAATCATATAGCCACTGTCGGCAATATTTACGTTGTCACCTTGCGAAACCACTTGCCAATCATAACCGGTCGTTGGATTGCTCTTTAATTTCACCATCAACCAGGTATATTGCGGCATTGAAATCGTTTGTTTATTCGCGTTTTCGTCAACTACGTAAGGCGCAATAACTTGTATGCCCAATCTATCTGCCACCGTTCCTTTTTGGGTTATCTGCGCCTCGGCCAATCCGGCTTTAGCGGCAACACCGGAAAATATATAAGTTTTCGATAAACCATCTTGAGTAAACAACGAATTAAAGTTGCTGTCTCCGCCAAAAGTGTAGCTACTGCCAAATCCACCAAAAGCTTTAATATTTAATGTTTGACCAACCACTAGCAACACGCTTTTACTGGAAAACGTCACGCCGGTATCGGCGATTGCAATCTCCAAACGTTTAATTGGGAACGAAAAATTGCTATCAGTTGTTGAACCATTACCGTATGCGCTACTACTATCAGCAGGATCTCCCGCTCTGTCTACAGGGTAATACCCGTCAGTGGCATTGGCTACCGAGTAACCAAACAATGCGATCAACAGCAAACTAATTAAAAAAACCTTTTTCATACTTCCCCCACCAATTTATTAATCGATATTTTTATCAATGCGACTGAGTGTCTCTGCAGTACAATACCAAAGCAGTTTTCCGGTCGCCTGAACAAGTAAATCACGAACAGCTATCGCACACATAGCGCCTTTGGTAAACGACAACCGTTCACTTGTCATTCGCGTTAACCACAGTCCCAAAGTTGGTTCATGGCCAACCACTATGATGGTGGTATCATCATGATAACCGGCCCATTCGTAATATAACTCCTCAAACCGGCCATCAGCAATTTCTTCACGCAGATACCGGTCTTTGGTTTTCAAAGTCTCGGTAAGCAAATCAGCAGTTTGACGCGCCCGGCGTAAAGGGCTGGAAAAAACCACTACACGCTTGCGATCCAAAAAAAGCGGTTTCAATCCCTTCGCCGCTTGCTTTATCTGTTTGACACCAGCCTTCGTCAATTCGCGCTCGGAATCGCCGTGCAAATTATAGGCCTCGGCTATCCCGTGTCTGAATAACACAATTTCCAACAACCATTACCTCCTGTCCGAAATGAAAAAATTATTCATTGCTTTTTTTATCGGTTGAATTTTGGGCAAGTATTGCGGACGTTTGTCGAGATTTGCATCGATTATCCACTCCATCAACAGTCTCTGACTTTTAATTTTTTCATGTCGTCCGGCATGAATTTTTTTATATTCACCGTCGAATTGCAACTCCCAGGCTTTACAATTATCTTTTAGAATCAAATCCATCCAGCTGCATATTTCCGCAATTTGACCGGCATCGACCACGGGAAATAATATTTCCACCCGTCGATCAATATTTCTCGGCATCCAGTCGGCGCTGGACAAGAAAACTTCCCGATCGCCGCCGTTTTCAAAAATAAATACCCGGCTGTGTTCGAGAAACCGGCCGACAATACTGCGAACTGTGATATTTTCGCTCAATCCTTTAACGTTGGGGCGCAACACACAAACTCCGCGCACAATCAAATCAATTTTCACGCCGAATCCTGATGCCCGATATAAGAATTCAACAATGCCTTTATCGACCAGTGAATTCATCTTGGCAACTATGCGCGCATTTTCACCGCGCCGCGCATGCTCGATTTCCCGATTAATCAGTTCATAAATGCGGGCGCGCATCCCCATTGGCGCAATCGCAATTTTATTCCATACCGGCGGATCGCTATAACCGGATATGACATTAAAAAACGCCGATGCGTCACTGCATAAATAGCCGTTAGTGGTCATTAAACTCATATCAGTATAAATCTTTGCTGTAGAATCATTGTAGTTTCCGGTGCCTAAGTGAACATATCGTTTAATTCCGGAGCCTTCCTTGCGCACCACTAATGAAATCTTGGCATGGGTTTTTAAACCAACCAGTCCATAAATTACATGACAGCCAGCCTCTTCCAGCCGCCGCGCCCACTGAATATTGTTTTCTTCGTCAAAACGGGCCTTCAACTCTACGAGTACGGTTACCTGCTTACCATTTTCAGCGGCCTTGGCCAACGCCCTGACTATCGGCGAGTTGCCGCTTACCCGGTACAGCGTTTGCTTGATTGCCAGAACTTGCGGATCCTCAGACGCTTGCCTGATGAAATTAATCACCGGTTCAAAAGACATATACGGGTGATGGAGCAACACGTCTTTTTCACTTAGTACTTCGAAAACATTTTCGTTTTCCAGAAATACCCGCGGTATTACCGGGGCGAAACTGGCTTGACGCAAAAATTCATATTCAGCGCCAAACAAATCGAAAAACTTAAAAAAACATGTACAATCCAATTGTCCTTCGATTTTAAAAATATCAGCATCATATACTTCTGTTCCGGCTTTGATAAACGACCGCAATCGGCGGCTATTACCGGATATTTCGATACGCACAGCATCACCGCGTTTACGTTTGCGCAGTGACCGCGCCACCTCAACTAGCAAATCATCTGTATCGTCTTCATCAATTTCCATGTCGTTATCCCGGGTTACCCGAAACAGCAACTGCTCGCGAATGGTATAGCCCTGAAAAAAGTCTCCCAGATTATTTTTGATGACCTCTTCGAGCATAACAAACTTTTTCCCGACAACGGTGTTTGGCACTTCCAAAAACCGCGGTAATATTCCCGGCACCGGAACAATCGCTTGTTTTTCTTCGCCGGTAATATTATTACGTAACGCAACAGCAATATTAATAGTCTTATTCGCCAACATCGGAAACGGATGCGCCGAATCAACACCCAATGGCGTAATTACCGGGAAAATAAAATTGTGAAAGTAACCTTGAAACCAATCTTTTTCGCGTTCGCTTAATTCAGAGTAGTCAGTTATCCCGATATTATAAGGTTTTAAACCGTCGAAAATGCTTTTCAGATAGGAATACTGCCGTTTTACCAATGCATGCGCGGATAAGGACAATGCTTCAAGTTGTTGATCCGGCGTCATTCCCGAATCATCGGTTGCCATAACATCGTGTTCACTCTGATTAATCACTCCGGCAACACGAATCATAAAAAACTCATCCAGATTATTGGCAAAAATCGAAATGAATTTTAGCCGTTCGAGCATCGGCCGGTCAGAATCGGTGGCTTCTTCCAATACCCGCTCGTTAAACTTCAGCCAGCTTAGCTCACGATTGAAAAATTGCTTATCGCCGAAGTTCTTGATATTCAACATACTAAACCCCTTTTTGCAGAATTGGAATTATCCCATACACTTCTTCGAAAAATTCGGCCTTTTCTTCAAACATCCATTCTTCCAACGCTGTATTGCCGCGATATTTCATCATAATCTGCAATTCTTCGCCTTCGACAACAATATCTATTGCCGATATTTTTTGCTGATGGCTGCGATCAAGAGCATCGGCAATTCGAATAATTGCCGCCAGTTTTGAAATTGTCATCCGATGAATTTCGCTAAATTCATGCATTTCCGGACTGTCGATGTCCGGCGGATAAGAGGAATGAAAATATGCTACATAGGCAATAATTGCCCGTTCAGCATCGGAAAAGCCGAGCAGATCATACGACTTTACTAAATTAAATGAATTTAAGTAATGCCGCCGCAAACCAATATGTTTACCGATATCATGGAACACACAGGCTATTTGCAGCAAGAACCGTTCACGTTTTCCCATACCATGTACAGATGACATACTGTCATATATTTTTAATGCATATTGTTCTACCGCCACTGCGTGCTTCACATCATAATGATACTTTTCGGCATAGGCACAAGCCAGTTGATAAATATGCTTTTGAATTATTTCGTCCCAATCGCTGTTTACTCGTTTAACAACAGCTTCAATAGCCAAACCTTGAATAAAGCCGGTACGGGTAACTATTATTTCTTGAGCAGCAGTCATCTGTAAAATATCGCGATAAATTGTCATCATCGGCAAAATGTATTCTGCTTCGTCTTCAATCAACCCAAACCGCTTGGTCAGCTGAACTGTACCTAGATAGCGAACACTCTTGTACAGCTCCAGAAATTCTAAGCGATCAATAACCACATACCCACTCCGCAATTGATGGCGAAGCATTTTCAGCAACAACGGAACTTCAGCTCCGGCAAACACCACACTCTGAATCATTTCATGTTGTAAATCACTGACAATGTTTTCAACACTCGCGGCAACTAATTCTTCCAGCGCTTGCGGAAAATCAATATTCTCGCGCTGGGCACGGGTGAAATTTTCACGGATGCGCATAGCGCTAATGTTGATGTTATGCTGGTATTGCAACTCATTTTCGGCGTATAACGCAACACTCATACCACCACTGGAAACATCAGCGAATAATATATTCCTGACTCCGCCAATTGTATTGTTATCGGATATTTGCTTGTAAACAAATTTATTATCCAGTGCTTCACGAAATAAGGCGGTGTATATATAGTAGTTTTCGACGGAAATATTCAAGACCTCAAGTTCTAACCCGGTTTTTATTTTAATCTGGTCAACAATATAGGCTTTGTTTTGCGCTTCGCGCATTGCTGTTGTAGCAACTAACCGATAATTAACGCACGCGTATTCACGCATCATTTGCTTGAATCCCTGCAATAGTTCACAAACATCGCGGACGGTTTCAAAGCTGATAAATCCATTTTGAAAAGCTTCTATTCCAAAGGTAATCTCCCGACGCGCCTCCTCGAGCAACCGGATATCTTCCAAACAAGTATATTCAACGAGATAAAAAACCGCCATTTCTGAACTTAAATGCATCACAGCAAATCGCTGTCTATGCTCGTTTTCCATAACGTCCTCCCTGTTGCCCAAGCATGAAATCACTTTAATTTCATATATTATACACCATATTAATTCAATCAGACATTATTTTTCACATATCCACTGTTTGCATATGCATTTCCAATCAGCTACAATATGGTAATAAATATAGTGGTGGTAGAAAATGAGCGAGCGCATTGCAATAATTGACTTAGGTTCCAATTCTGCGCGCCTGATAATAATGAAAATTTCTAAATCAGGTGCCTATCATCTGATATACAACCAAAAAGAAGGCGTGCGGCTGTCCGAAGGTTTGCAACAAACTAACAGGTTGCAACCAGAGGCGATGCAGCGCGCGCTCGACACACTATACTCATTTGCACACATGTGTTCATTGCATAAAGTTACAACTACTATCGCCGTAGCGACGGCAGCAATCAGAAACGCTGTTAATGGGCAGGAGTTTATGCTTTCCATCGCCCGTAAAACCAATCTCAGCATCAGGGTCATTTCCGGCGAACAAGAAGCTCACTTGGGTTTTGTCGGTGCCATCAACACGCTTAACATCCATAACGCCATTCTTTTCGATCTTGGCGGAGCTTCAACCGAAATCACTCTCATTCGCAATAAAATAGCGGCGCACCGTATCTCTCTGCCAATTGGCGCAGTTAATCTCACTGAGAAATTCGAGCTGCAAGATGCTAATGCAGATAAAATTAAGTTGGCAAAAGCTTATTTTCACGCTGAATTATCTAAACTGGATTGGTTAAATGATATAAAAAAAGACCGCTTCCCATTAATTGGCATCGGCGGCACGGCACGTAATATCGCCAAAATGGATCAACGGCAAAAAAACTATCCCTATCCAAAAATTCATAACTATGTTTTAACTACTACAAATTTTGAGAGTTTGTGGAAAACCATTTCGTCTGCCGACTTATCCACACGAGCGCAAATTCCCGGGTTATCTACCGGACGCGCAGATATAATCGTTTCCGGTGCCACAATAATGAAGTGCCTCTTTGAAAAAACTAATGCCCAAAGATTGATAATCAGCGCTTGCGGTATCCGCGAGGGTCTGTTCTGCGAATATTATCTGTCTAAATATGAAGATGCACCAGCCTTAGTTGCCCATAATATCACCGTTCGCTGTGCACAAAATCTGTTAAAATACTGCGGCAGCGATGAACAACACGCCACACGGGTGTCGGAATTTGCGTTGTCGATTTTTGACGGGTTGTTTTCACTGCACCGCTTGGACGATGGTTATCGACGGGTATTAAAAGTTGCTGCAATTCTTCATGATATCGGAATTTCTATAAACTATCACGATCACCCGCGCCATGGTGCTTATCTTATCGAAAACGCTACGCTCTTCGGTTTTTCCCATCGCGAGCAACTGCAAACTGCCGCAGTTGTCGGATTGCACGGCGGTTACAACGTTAAATTCCGAAGGATACGCGTATATGCTGATTTTTTTCGCGGTGATGATTGTCGCGGCATTTATCGCTTAGGCTTTTTTCTAGCGCTTGCCGAAAGCCTGGATGTTGACCAGCTGGGTGATATTGAAAAACTCCGCATTCAGGTTTTTCCCGAATATATCCAAATTACTTGCCGCACCAATGAGCCTACAGCACATGGTGTTCGTGAGGCCATGCGACTGAATTACTGGTGCAAGCGCGAATTCGGCAGAAGTTTACTGATCGTTCAAGAGCAAATCCCCACAGAGGTGTAGATGAAATTAATCGATAAATATTTATTCAGAGAACTATTGGGCCCGTTCGTATTTGCAGTAGCGGCATTTGTAGCCGTATCAATTGGTGCGGCTTTCTTCGTTATCGCTGATCTAATAAGCAAATATAATGCACCATGGTACTTTGCCGGTCAGCTGATTTTATTGCGGCTGCCAATGATTTTGGTTCCGGTAATACCAATGTCAATGTTATTGGCTACTTTGCTGACTTTTGGAAAATTATCATCCAACAGCGAAATAACCGCGATGAAATCAGGGGGAATGAGCTTTCAACGCATAATGTTGCCAGTCATAGCACTTGGAATAATTGTAAGCCTTGTATCCTTTGCCACTTCACAATTTGTAACGCCGTGGTCAAGTAAACAATATGATTATATAGAAAAAGCGCTGATCAAAAAAGAAAAAACAGCCAATGTTTCGCTAACAGACAATGTCGTATTAAAAGGATCAATTGACGGTAATAAAAACAACTATATGGTACTGTATGCCAAGAATTATAACAGTAACGACCGAACGCTGCATGGTGTAACCGTTGAAGAATTTTCTGAAAACAAATTACTCAGAGTTATGGCTTCAGAAACTGCCAATTATGTCGGTGGCAATTGGCAGCTAAAGCACTGTAATATTTATAATCTAAACAGCAAGAATGCCTTCGACAAAAAGGAGTTTGTTAATCTGCCCCTCACAAAAAAGCCCGAGCTGGTTGTAGCCGATCAAAAAGACCCCGAGCAAATGGAGTTAAGCGAGCTTAAAGCCGTTTATGATGCACTAAAAACCGAAGGCAGCCCTGATTACAGCAAATTCGAGACTGAACTATTCAATCGCTCAGCCATACCATTTGCCGGAGTCATTTTCGCAATCATCGGCGCGCCGCTTGGCATGCAATCCAATCGTTCGAGTTCTTCGGTCGGTTTAGGGATCAGTTTGGTGGTCATTCTGCTGTATTATGCAATATACTCTTTCATGTTGACGCTCGGACGTGGCGGAGTAATTAACGGATTTATTGCCGCCTGGTCGCCAAATATTATTGGAATGTTGTTTGGCGCCATACTGATTTTTCGAGCCAGAAAGAAATAGAAAAAGGCTATACGAGTTCAAATTTCGTATAGCCTTTTTTGTATGAATTAATTGGTCAAACTTCTTATCGGTGCCGGTATTCTGCCACCGCGCGCGATAAAATCTGCTGCGGAAAAACTATTAACTTTTAATATCGGACTATGCCCAAGCAATCCGCCAAATTCGACATAGTCGCCAACCGCTTTGCCCGGCACCGGAATTATCCGCACTGCGGTAGTTTTGTTGTTAATAACACCAATAGCTGCTTCGTCAGCGATAATTGCTGCAATCGTAGCGGCCGTCGTATCACCTGGCACAGCAATCATATCTAGTCCTACTGAGCATACACAAGTCATAGCCTCGAGTTTTTCCAACGACAATGCGCCTACTTCCACCGCATCTATCATACCGGCATCCTCGCTGACAGGAATAAATGCACCACTCAAGCCACCAACATAGCTCGATGCCATAACGCCGCCTTTTTTCACTGCATCATTTAACAGCGCTAGCGCGGCAATAGTACCCGGCGCACCGCATTTTTCCAAACCCATTTCTTCAAGGATGTGGGCCACGCTATCACCTACCGCCGGTGTTGGTGCTAATGACAAATCAACAATGCCAAATTGCACACCTAACCGGCGCGAGGCTTCCTGGGCAACTAACTGACCGACACGGGTAATCTTAAACGCCGTTCGTTTTATTGTCTCAGACACCACGCCAAAATCCGCGCCACGACATTTTTCAAGCGCAGTTTTGACAACTCCCGGACCGGAAACGCCGACGTTGATAACACACTCCGGTTCGCTCACACCGTGAAACGCACCCGCCATAAACGGATTATCGGAAACAGCATTAGCAAATACTACCAACTTGGCACAGCCAATGGCATCGCGGTCAGCGGTCAGCTCGGCGATTTTTTTTATTATTTCGCCCATTTGCCGGACTGCATCCATATTGGTACCAGCGCGCACTGACGCTATATTAACCGACGCGCACACTTTATTAGTACGTGACAAAGCTTCAGGCAACGATGCTATCAATCGGCTGTCACCCAGCGTATAACCTTTTTCCACCAACGCCGAAAACCCGCCGAGAAAATTAACACCTACCGCGTCTGCCGCCCGATCTAATATTTCGGCAATTTTGACATAATTGTCGGTTTTGCACGCCTCGGCCACAATCGCAATCGGCGTTACCGAGATTCGTTTATTGATAATCGGCACGCCATATTCTCGTTCAATATCTTCACCGGTCCGGACAAGATTACGCGCGGTATGCGTTATTTTTTCATAAATATTAGCACAAAACCTGTCCACATCTGGATGGGCGCAGTCGCGCAGGGAAATTCCCATAGTTATCGTGCGCACATCGAGATTATTTTCTTCAATCATTTGATTAGTTTCACGAATTTCTTTTGCTGTTAACATTTTGCCTCTTTCAATAAAAATAATTCAAATCGCTCAAAAATGCTCATATATAAGGCGTGACGATTATTGCGCTGCGCCGTGCGAAAAAGGTACGCAAGCAAGTAAACGCAGGAACAGCGCCGTAGATAAGCGTTTTCAGCGATTCAGACTAGATACGATGCATCGCTTCAAATATTCCTGCATGTTGTACTTTTATATCTAAACCCATCGCTGCGCCCTCACCGGCAAATATCTGCTGAATATCCTTTAGTGCTGTTTGCGAACCGGTCATATCAGCAATCAGAATCATATTAAAGTAGCCCTCAACAATGTTTTGATCAAGATTAATAATATTAATTTGATGTTGCGCCAAAATTCCGCTAGCCATCGCAATAATACCCATACGGTCCTTACCTACAACAGTTATAATAATTCTCATTTTGCCTCCAAAATTTCTTGATACCAACAACTAATTTATTCTATTTTTTTACCCCTTGTAATTTCACTATTAACGGAATTAGTAGTCGTTTTATATCTTTCGTTATTCAATGCGTTCTCTCAATTTACTGATTATCATTAACGAGTTGTCAACATTTCTGTGGATAAACCGTAACCACCGCAGACGCTTTAACAACAACGTTCGCTAGCACATATTCCGTTGTCAACATAAACTTATCCACAAAGTTGTCAACAAACTAATTGTTAAATCCATTTTCGTTATTATCCAATTGTTTTTGCTTTTTTTGACGTTTTTTTGCAGCACGGGTTTTTCCAAAATAATACCCCAAAGCAATAATTAACGCCAAAATAAAAGCTGTTGCATTCATTATTTCACTCCTAATAGCGCAAGCATGATACCGCCGGAAATTGCGGTGCCAAAAACACCGGCGAGATTCGGCCCCATGGCATGCATAATTAAAAAGTTATAGGGGTTTTCCTTTAACGCTACCATATGCGAAACCCTCGCTGCAATCGGCACCGAGGCAATTCCTGCCGATCCAATCAACGGATTGATCTTGCCACCGGAAAACCAGTTCATGATTTTCGCACCAATAACGCCCGACGCAGTACCGCCCATAAAGGCAACCAGCCCCAGTACAATTATTTCCAATGTTTGCAGTGTAAGGAATCGCTGCGCATCCATCGTCGAACCAATCGCGACCGTCAGCACAATTGTAACAATATTCATAATCTCGTTGGCAGCAGTATTTGCCAACCGATCAACGATCAAGCACTCTCTAAACAAGTTGCCCAACATCATCATTGTTATCAACGGCGCTACCGGCGGCAACAATAAATTGACAATAATTGCGATTACGACCGGAAAGATTATCCGCTCGGCACGACTAACATAACGTGTTTGCTCCATAACTATCGCCCGTTCTTTTTTGGTCGTCAACAATTTCATAATCGGCGGCTGAATCAGCGGCATCAGCGCCATATAGGAATAGGCAGCAACCGATATCTGCGGCAATAGATGCGGCGCCAGTTTCATGGTCACAAAAATCGCCATCGGCCCATCCGCACCGCCGATGATACCAATTGCACCGGCTTCAGCTATCGTAAAACCGAGAACTTTTGCGCCGATAAGCGCAATAAAAATTCCCAAATGCGCTGCGGCGCCAAGGATCATCAAGCTCGGGCGGGCAATCATCGGCCCAAAATCAGTCATCGCTCCAACACCGAGAAATATTAGCGGTGGTACGATCAGCTCTGCTACACCCTGATAAGCAATAAAAAACAATCCGCCAGGTTTAGTCAAGTCCGAACCTGGGACATTAGCAACGATACAAGCAAAGCCGATACCAATCAGCAAAAACGGTTCATATTTTTTTACAAGCGCCAAATAAAGCAGACCAGCGCCGACAGCAATCATAACCAGATTTCCCCAGTAAAGATGCATAAGTCCGGTCTGATCAATCAGCGACCATAACAACGACTGCAAATTATCAATCATCAGCTACTCCACAAACGTATATAGTCTAATAGTTTCGCGTAATTAGTGACCGCTTTTAAGCTTATTTTCATCAAGTGTAAAAAACTTATTGATATACGGAAACAAATACAGAATTAAACCAATGCCCCAAATTATCAAGAAACTAAGAAAAAAATCGATAACACTCAGTAATATCGAACCGTCAACCGTGTCAGGAATTGTCATGACTCCTCCTACATACAATGCGCTTTGTTAACTGGTCTTGTTTGAAAAACTACGTTCCGCCAAAAAACGACGGCGTTGTTGAGCTTTTTGATGTAGTTTTTCTCTAGATACAACTGCTCTTTCATGAGTGCCACGGGCAGTCTCACCAATGTCATCCCAAAATACGACATCAAAAATTAAATGTTCACCGCGTATCTCAACAAGCTTTAATTTCACGCTAATATTCATACCGAGTGAAGTTGGCGCAATGTGATGTAATTCAGTCGAACTACCAACTGAAACATAACCTTCCGGCAAATGTTTATCGATCATATCAACCGCTGCACGGATAATCATATCGACATACGCCGGAGTTCCCATAAACTCATTCATCCACTGGACATGATTGCCACGCGTATCTGCTGGCTGCACCATTTGCGTTTGAATACCAATTTTCCCTTCAGGGAGAATTTTTTTTAGCTCTAGCATTTTAGTCCCCCTGCCGCTGTTTTGATAATTGAGACAACATATTCGGCTGCCTTATAAATATCGCTGACTAAAATTCGTTCGTTCGTCGCATGAACCTGTGACATTCCTACACCAATTACAATTGTGTCACGGCCGGCTGCGTTATAAATGTTAGCATCGCTGCCGCCGCCGCCTTCTCGGAAAGAAAGCGCCAATCCGGCATTTTCCGCTGCGGCTGTTGCAAGTTTCATGACTGCGGCATTCTTATCATGTTGCCAACTATCGTATTCCCGGTGATAATCGCATTCGACAATCGCACCTAATTTTTCAGCTTCAAGCTTAAACGTATCAAGCATATGTTTCACTTGTGCATCTAGTTTGACGGTGTTACGACTACGTGCCTCACACTTCATTTCCACCAGATCAGCTATAATATTTGTCGCTGTACCGCCTTGAATAATCCCAACATTGGCAGTGGTCTCATTATCGATTCTTCCCAACTTCATTTCACTAATGGCATTAGCCGCCGCCAATATCGCATTTACGCCGTCTTCCGGACGCGCTCCGGCGTGCGCGGCTTTCCCATGTATCTTAACGGTAAAAGTATCCTGAGCTGGCGCACAAGTAATAATATGTGCTGGTGTTCCGCCGGCATCCAAAACATAGCCATAGTCAAATTTCAACTTTGATAAGTCCACATGTTTTGCACCGGTAATTCCCTGCTCTTCACAAACAGAAAAAATTATTTCCAAATCTCCATGCGGCACGTTTTTTTCCACAAGATAGCGGCTCGCTTCCATGATCGCAACTATTCCGGCTTTATCGTCACCACCAAGTACCGTATCTCCCGAAGAATAAACATATCCGTCATCAGCAATAACCGGCACAACCCCTTCACAAGGTCCGACCGTATCCATATGAGCGCTGAACATCAACGTCGGTGCATCCGCCAAATTCCCGGTTTTTCGAGCAATCAGATTGCCACAATTACCGCCAATTGCACTTCCGGTTGCATCTTCAACCACCGCGAAACCAAGCACTTTTAACGCCGGAACCAAATAATCCGCCACTAAACGCTCATTTCTACTAAACGAGCTGATCTTACACAAATTAATAAACTCTGACAACATTCGTTCTTTGTTAATCATTTTCTTCCTCCACACCAACAACGTTTTCCCACTGCACTTTGGCAATTAAATTACGACTAATATTATACACTTTTTTCACTGCAAAAGTTGGTTTATCTCCACAAAAAGAAAAACTCCCGCGAAATATTCGCGAGAGTTAAATTCATTACTTGCCGCTGGCGCTAGGAGCCGCCGAACTGCTAGTCGCCGGTGCTGCCGGAGTTGCCGCTTTCACCGGATCAGTTTTTGGCATACCATCGTCTAACGCTTTAATAACATCATCCGTAACATCAACACCGCCGCCAGCCACAGCATCTTTATACACAATTGCATCCAGACCGCGGTCTTTAATTACTTTATCCATGCCAGTTTTCATAGTGTTTTGGAAAGACTTGTCAGCTTCTGTTTGAACTATTTTGAAATCCTCATAAATAGCTTTTTGCTTTGCTTGGAATTCATCATCTTTCATTTTGCCTTTTTGTTGGGTGAGCTCGTCCATTTTCTTACGTGCTTCGTTTTGCTTGGTCATCATTGTTTCCTGGATTTGTTTCACTTTGGCGCTGCCTTGCATAACTCTTTCAGTATCGACAGTTCCTAGTTTGCTACTACCGCATCCGCCAACTAAAACAACTAGTGCAACTATCGCTAATAGTGCGAGTAATTTTTTCATTATTCCCCCTAATTTCTTTGGTCTCAACCGATATTATAGCAGCTAATAAAAATTTGTCCACCCGCAAATTGTGAACACTTTGCAAACTTTATGTGAAATTCACTATTCACGCATCGCCAACAACGTACCGAAGGAAATCGCGCCAATGATAAAATACAAACCGTAATGAAGAAGCACTGCCAATAAAACAGCTACTAAGAAAAACGCAAAACCGGCGCTTCGCCGTCCCGTCTGCATCAAGCCAAATCCCGGCAAGATAAAAGACAAAAACAACGCCAGCATCTCGCGGCCATTGCCGCTGATCTGCCCGCTGCGAAACGAAAGAATTTCCGAACCAAGCGGTTTGCCGCAATTAACACAGAAGTTAGCATCTGACGAACAATAGCTATCGCAACCATCGCAGAATTTCATCGACCCGTCCAGCGCTACACCACAGTTGCCGCAATATTTATTGTCAACCGGATTATCAGTTTGGCAATTCTGACATACATTACCGTAATACCATACGCCATAAGCCTCAGTAGGCGTTACTAATTCCCGTTTACTTTCTTCGTTATTCATATCAGCCTCAATGGTTTTTGCTTATTATACCATAAACAAAAAAATTCACAGACCGGACGGTCTGTGAATATAATAGCTGGCGGGAGCGTGCAGGAATCGAACCTGCCAAGGACAATTTGTCCCACATCGGTTTTGAAGACCGTGAAAGCCACCAGGCTTCAACCGCTCCCAGATAGCGACATGATAACACAAATCAAGTGATGTTTCAATCGTTCTTTCGCTTCAACACCACACTGCTCAAAGGCGGCAGGCTAATATCCAATCGGTTGGGTTCGTCTGCATATTTTTCACCCTGACTGAAAATTGAATGTAACGAAGTATTTTTTCCGCCAAATCGTTTTTCATCACTTCGGCACACTTCCAGATATTCGCCGGCCAATGGTACGCCAACGAGGTAATTCTGGTAATTGATTTCAGAAAAATTCAACGCCGCAATAATTATTTCATAGCCAATTCGTCGCGCTACCACCAAAATTCCGCTGGAATTATCATTGACATTTAAACGCTTGACATTGTCATGACTTTGATTGGGCCAAAGCATTGGTTCAGCCAAATATAAATGATTCAAAATTTTAGCAAACTCGCGGCTATAATGTTTACTGCCGCGTCGTGATTTTGGCCAAGTAATTTCTTTGTGCATCCGCCAAACATCTTTTCCACCCCATTCTGTACCCATAAAGGCCAGCTTAGCCCCCGGATGAATTATAAAATATGTGTACAATAACTTAAACTGTTCCAGCTTTTCCTTGGTCTTTCCCGGGAATTTTCTTATCGCACCGCTCTTGGAGATATCGTGCGATAGCGGTATGACAAATTGCTCATTAAGACCGTAATCTAAAGTCTTTGCAATATCTTTTATCGAATGCGTGCGTGCAAACGCCGGTCGTTTCATGAATGACAACACATCAAACGTCCACCCCATGTTCCACTGATGCGAAAATCCTAATCCATTTTTATCGTATGGTGTTGTAACACCACCACGCATCGTGGAATCTTCAGCCATCATCAATGCATAGGGGAATTTTTCATAAACCGCCTGATGCAACGCTCGCAAGAAATCGACCGCAACGTTATTCTTGTTGCGGTTTTTTATATCCAACAAATCAGAAACTGCATCAACACGAATGCCATCGATATTAAACAGCTCAAACCAATACAGCGCACTGGAAATTAAAAACGACTTAACTTCCTTGCGACCGATATCAAAACAATGCGCTCCCCAGCGATTGCCATAAGTCATATAGTCTGCGTCATATTCATAACAAGCACGCCCATCGAAATACCCAAGCGCATGCGGATCGACGCAAAAATGGCTGGGCACCCAGTCAATAATCACGCCGATACTGTTTTGGTGACAGATCTCAACAAAGTTCTTAAACTCATGGGGTGAACCGAACCGCGATGTTGGTGCAAAAAAACCAGCTGGTTGGTAACCCCATGATTGGTCCAGTGGATGTTCAGTTATTGGTAATAATTCAACATGAGTGTAACCATTATCGATACAGTATTTGCTTAATTCCTTCGCCATCTCCCGATAACCGTAAAAACTGCCGTGCCAATGCTTGCGCCAAGTTCCGGCATGTACTTCATAAATGTTCAACGGACGACTTTTACCGGTAAATTCATGCCGCCTGACCGCCCAGGCGTAATCGTCCTTTTCTAAGGAAAATAATTCTGTGGTAATCGAACTCTTGCGCGGCCTTAACTCATTATAAAATGCCAACGGATCGGTTTTGTGATATACACGGTTGTCGATGTCAAATATTTCGAAATAGTATTTTAATCCACAAATGGCGTAGGGAACAAACACAGACCAAACGCCATAGGTTAATTTTTCTAGTAAATGTTTTGCGTTATTACCCCACTCAGGTAAAACGACTTCCACCTTTGTCGCATGCGGTGCCCAAACCGTGAACCGAAAGCCGCTCATGCCTGCCTCCATTTCCGGGTGCGCCCCCATCCACTTGTAAATACTATAGTTTTCACCAGTGTGGAATAGTTGAATTTTCTTTTTGTCGATCATAAAAATTTGTCTTCTCTCCCATGAAACAATCTGTCGTTATCTAAGCGATTATAATACATTATTTAACCTGTGTCAGTAAAACAAAAGAGCGATTGGAAATCCCAATCGCTCCAAGTTCTTAAAGCTAGTCAGCTTCAATTTCAACCGGTTCATGCGCGACAGCCGTTGTTGCCACACCTTCCGGCGCCCGCGCGACAACACCGCGCTCAATTAACTGAGCGATTAGCTGTTCTTGCAACTGAAAACCCTGCACAAACGCTTCAAGTGGCATTACAATTCGCTGGCTGAGACTGAGGACCGGCTTGCCGTCTTGAGACGGAACAGTATGTTCTTGAACTGCATAGTCGAGTTTGACCATATTGCCAGTAAAGTTGATGTTTGCGATACCTTCTGCATACTTAATCATTTTTTTCCTCCAAAATTTACGGTAAAAACCGTAGCCATTTATTTTATAACATCAACGCCCATATACGAGCGTAACGCTTCCGGGACAACTACCGATCCATCGGCTTGCTGATAATTTTCCAATATTGCGGCTACCGTTCGACCGACCGCCAATCCTGATCCGTTCAAGGTGTGGACATGCTCCGGTTTGGCTTTGATTTCGCGACGAAACCGGGCGTTCATACGCCGGGCCTGAAAATCTTCAAAGTTAGAACATGATGAAATTTCACGATACATATTAAAACTCGGCAACCATACTTCCAAATCATAAGTCTTTGCCGCCGAAAAACCCATATCACCCGTGCACAACAATACCCGCCGATATGGCAGACCGAGTTTTTCAAGTACAGCCTCGGCGTTGCCGGTGAGTGTTTCCAACTCGGCGTAAGAATCTTCCGGCCAAGTAAACTTCACCAATTCCACTTTATTAAATTGGTGCTGGCGAATCAAACCGCGGGTATCCCGCCCGGCTGCACCAGCTTCTGCACGAAAGCACGCGCTATAAGCACAATAGCGCTTCGGCAACTCAGCTGCCAACAAAATTTCATCCCGATGATAATTAGTAACCGGAACTTCAGCAGTAGGAATAAGATAATAATCTAGCCCTTCAAGTTTAAACATATCTTCAGTAAACTTCGGTAACTGTCCGGTACCGCGCATACTGTCAGCATTGGCAATAAACGGCGGAAACATTTCGGTGTACCCATGTTCATTGGAATGCAGATCCATCATAAAATTAATCAGCGCCCGCTCTAACCGCGCGCCCATTCCTACATAAAAAGTGAACCGTGCGCCAGTAACTTTACCGCCACGTTCAAAGTCTAATATTCCAAGTTGTTCGCCGATCTCCCAGTGCGGACGCGGGGCAAAATCAAACTCGCGCACGACGCCAACCCTTTTTATTTCCTTGTTATCCCGCTCATCGCTGCCAACCGGAACCGATTGATCCGGGCAATTCGGCGTATTTAGCAAAAAAACTTCCATCGCTGTTTCTACTTCACGAACTCTGGCATCAATCGCTGCAATTTCTTCGCCAACTGTGCGCATTTCCAAAATTATTTCCGTCGCATCAAGTCCGGCTTTTTTCATTCTGCTAATTTCAACAGTCACACTATTACGGCGCGCCTTTAATTGCTCAACTTGTTGAAGTAACTCACGACGAATTACATCCTGGGCGATAAATTCATCAAGCTTGATATCACTGTTGCGATTGCTTAAAGCCGTTGTTACTAACTCAGGATTCTCCCGAACAAACCTAATATCTAACATAAAATCTACCACCTAATAAAAATCCTAATCAGTATATTACAGCCGCCAATTATTTGCAACCAAAGCGTTTCAACAGCTTACAAATTGCTACTTTGTAAGCTATAATAATCACAAACAGCAAACCGAGGTAACATATGTCTGAATATTTCAAATATCCACTCTGGCAACCAGAAGAACCGGTAAATACCAACATCTATGAATTGGAAAAAGAATTGCTAGATTGCCATCAATGCGCTTTACGCCCCGATTGCATTGCGCCAACATCTTTTAACGGTTCAATAACCAGTCCGTTGATGTTGGTGGCCGAGGGGCCGGGCGGCGTCGAGGACGAGTTTGGCGTACCATTGGTCGGCAAATCCGGCCAATTGCTTGACAAAGCGCTTTGGAGCGCCAAAATTACCCGCGACCGCATTTATACATCGAACGTCGTAAAGTGCCGACCACTGAAAAACCGCACACCGACTTTGGATGAGGGCTTATTTTGCGGTTCCAAATGGCTGGCAAAAGAAATTGAAATCATCAAACCAAAAGTCATCTTATGTTTAGGTAGCGTCTCGTTGCGTTTTTTTGGCAACAAGGACCTTAAAATTACTCAGGAACGCGGCAAGTGGATAGCAAACCGCTTTGGTGTCAACGTCATCGCCACCTATCATCCGGCTTACCTTATTCGCTTGGGTGGCGACCAACTGAAAAAAGCCAAGTGGGACGTATATTACGATATTTTAGCGGCAAAAAATAAAGCGCTTGAATACTATCCCGATTACTGTTTCACAAGTGATGAAGTTACACCACTACTAAAAATGTATGCTGACCGAAAAGAAAATCGTATAAAAACATTTTTAGACAAGGAATAATATTGTATAATGATTAACTGTATAGAATGTTCTTATTTTTGAAAGGAGAGACCATGCTACCTACTCAGGCTGACATCGTCATTATTGGAGGCGGAATAACAGGGTTGGCAATCGCACGGGAATTATCAAAATACACACTCGATGTGGTCGTTTTGGAAAGCAATCCGGAATTTTCTGCGGGCAGTACCAAGGCGAACAGTGGTATTTGCCACGCCGGTTATGACCCTGAACCCGGTTCTCTTAAAGCGCTCTTAAACGTACGCGGCAATCAATTGTACCGCGAAATTCAAGATGATTTGGAACTTCCAATCAACTGGCCGGGTGCGCTGATTGTTGCCACCTCGGACGAAGAATGCGAAAGTATGCATAAATTGCGCGAGCGCGCCGGATTAAACGGCGTACCGGTTGAACTATGGACAAGAGAACAAGTGTTGGCAAAAGAACCGAATCTTACCGACAGCGTCATCTGCGCGCTTTGGGCGCCAACCGGCGGCATAATGTGGCCATTTGGCGTGGCGCTGGCATTTGGCGAAAACGCCGCACGTAATGGTGTTAAGCTTTTCACCGACACAACCGTCACCGGTTTCGAAAAAACAGATGGAAAATTGACAGCTGTTTGTACCAATAACAGCAAAATAGTAACCAAATATATCATTAACGCTGCCGGACTATATTCTGACGTTATTAGCAAACTGGCCGGCGATGATTCTTTCACCATCAAACCACGCAAAGGTGAGTATATATTGTTTGATACGTCGGTATCAGGCTTTGTTAATACACCAATATTTCCTTGTCCAACCAAAGTCTCTAAAGGCATTTTGGTTTCTCCAACCACTCACGGCAATGTGTTTATTGGACCGGATGCAACGAATCTTGAAGACAAAACTGATGTATCGACTTCGCTTGCGGGCTTTGCTGAAATTATCAGCGGTGCGCGAAAATTATATCCGAACATACCATTGCAAGGCGCAATCACGAATTTTGCCGGACTGCGCGCTGCCGCCGACGGCAACGGCGATTTTATTATCCGCGCTTCAAGTGTTTCCGGTATGATTCATGCCGCCGGCATTCAGTCTCCCGGGCTTTCAGCTGCACCGGCAGTCGCGGAACTGGTCGTTAAAATCCTTGGCGAGCAAGGCTGCGACTTGAAAGTTAAAGCTGATTTCCAACCGCGCAATCCACGCAAGGCTGTTTTCAAAGAGCTAAACGACATCGAGAAAGCCGAATTGATTAAGATAAATCCGTTGTACGGACGCGTCGTTTGCCGTTGCGAAACAATCACTGAAGGTGAAATCCTCGATGCGATTCACAATCCAATAGGGGCTCGCACCGTTGACGGCGTCAAACGCCGTGTCCGCGCAGGCATGGGCCGTTGCCAAGGCGGTTTCTGTGGGCCGCGCGTCGTGCAGATATTAGCACGGGAGCTTAATGTTCCGATTACAGAAATCAAAAAAGATGCCGACAATAGCAACCTGTTCTTCGAAAAAATCCCGTCCGGCGAGGTGAACTAAGATGAATTTGAATTATGAAATCGTGATAGTTGGCGGCGGACCAGCAGGATTAGCCGCAGCCAAAAGCGCTGCCGAGAACGGTGCAAATAAAATTCTGATTATCGAACGGGATCGCGAAATGGGCGGCATCTTGCAACAATGTATTCATAACGGCTTTGGCTTGCATACTTTCAAAGAAGAACTAACCGGACCGGGATACGCGCATCGTTACATAAAAATGGTTGATGGTATTCCACAAATCGAAGTTATGCTTGACACTATGGTACTTTCAATTGCCGACGGTGACAAAAAAATGGTTGTTGCCTGCAACCCGCAAAATGGTATTATGCAAATTAGTGCAAATGCAATAATTTTGACTATGGGTTGCCGTGAACGTACTCGTGGCGCTATTCGCATTCCCGGCACCCGGCCAGCCGGCGTATTGACCGCCGGAGCAGCCCAACGCATGGTTAATATGGAAGGCTATATACCGGGAAAAAATGTTGTAATTCTCGGTTCAGGCGATATCGGTCTAATCATGGCGCGCCGCATGAGCCTTGAAGGCGCAAAAGTTCACGCCTGTTTAGAATTGATGCCCTTTAGCAATGGTTTGACACGCAATATTGTACAGTGCCTTGAAGATTACGACATACCGTTACATTTGTCACACACAATCACAAAGATTCATGGTGTTGAGCGCATCGAAAAAATTAGCTGCGCACAAGTCGACGAAAGCTTCAGACCGATTCCTGGTACAGAATTTGACATTCCCTGTGATTGCTTGCTGCTTTCGGTTGGTCTGATACCAGAAAACGAATTATCAACCGGCGCTGCTATTCCGTTACATAGATTGACTAACGGGCCACTGGTCGACCAGTGCCGCGAGACCGGGTTGCCAGGAATTTTCGCTGCCGGAAATGTCGTCCATGTCCACGATCTAGTTGATTTTGTTTCCGAAGAAGGCGCGATTGCCGGAAAATATGCAGCAAAATACTCTGCCGGCCAAATGTGCGGATTTGACCGCGCAATTGCCGTCGAACCGGGCAACGCCATCCGTACCGTTGTACCACAAACCATAACTGTGCGCGAATGTGTAAACGAACCGGTAAAACTATTCATGCGCGTTACTCAGCCAATGGTGAAAATAACCGTTGAAGTATGCGACGGCGATATAGTGCTTGCCAGCAAAAAGGAAGCTGTTGCCAAACCTAGCGAAATGATTGCAGTCAGTCTTCCCTACGATAAAGCCTGCTCCGCGCGCGGACCGATTACGGTCAGTGTGAAAGAAGAGGTGAAATAGATATGAAACAAACAAAAAAAATGAACTGTATCGTCTGTCCGCTCGGCTGTCTGGGTGAAGTATCCTTTAATTACGGCAACGACGGTGGCGTTATTGACGTTGAAGTAATGAGCGGATTCTCCTGTCCACGCGGCAAAAATTATGCAATCAAGGAAATGACCAACCCGGAACGAATGTTGACGACAACTGTTCGTGTAGAAAATGGCGCACTGCCTCTGCTACCAGTTGTTTCAAAAACCGCGTTGCCAAAAGGCAAAGTCATGGCAGCGGCGCGTTATTTGGCAGGCATTACCATTAAAGCTCCTGTTGCCGAAGGACAGGTAATCTGCTTGAATATCCTAGGTCTGGGCGTGGATATTATTGCATCGCGAGACATGAACACACACGCATAAATTTCACACTTAATTTCCATAGCTGCCCTTGCGCGCAACCTAAAACAATGATATAATACGTCTCGTTCACTTAACTGCCCGTAGCTCAGCTGGATAGAGCGCTTGGCTACGAACCAAGAGGTCGGAGGTTCGAATCCTCCCGGGCAGGCCAATGAAAATATAGGGTTATAGCGTTATAAGCGCTATAACCCTTACTTATTTTAGAGCAACGCGGGAGCAACGCCAAAAATAAATGGTAGAAACATACAGCAAAAAACCGGCAATTAAGCCGGTTTTTCTATGCCTTGCTACTTATTTATAAGTTATAATCTTTACGGATGTTCCGGTATTTTATTACCAGTTTCTCCAGTTCGATCAGCATATCCAGATCGGTGGAATCCAATTGCGAATATTGCATCCGGGCAAATTTAACCATTATCGATAACATTTTATGCAGCATATTTCCTCCAAATATGGTTTAATTTTTTTAGTTATCAGGATAAATTCGCACAGATACGGCGGCGCACGCGGCGGGTGTGCCCGGAAATATTTGAATTATTCACGCATCCGACGCTTCATAGCGTCATCTTTTAGCCAATATCTTTCATGGTACCGCCTTCATTTTATCCGCGCGCAATAACGGAGTTTTTACGTTTATACAATTCGACATTACAGCTGTTTATCCTGCGAAACTGCTTACTTAGTTCGTTTTTTCTTGCAGGAATTTTTCAATAAACGACGAATACTACTTTGACAACAGATTCGGGAAACAATCGAATAAATTTTGAAGATTTTCAAGGATGGTTTTATTATGGAATATAATGACTTGATAGCAGGCATGAAGCGTTTTGGCGCCATTGATGATGATATATGTGTTAATAGCTTGGGAATCGCTTCAAATATGATTCGTGAAAATATCATAATCACACCTGGTTGGGAACCAGAAAGGGTGTCTGGTCTTGGTGAGGCGAAATTGATCAGCGCATCCGGGCCATTATTCGGCTTCAAGGTGTGGAATATAAAAAACGGTGACATCGAAATGACCTATATTAAAACCGGTTGTGGTGCTCCCGTACTCATGGATGCTTTACTGTCTTTGGGTATGTCAAAATGTAAGAGAATCATATTCATCAGTTCTGTTGGTGCATTGGACATAAAAATGGGCATAGGCGATATCATTATCCCTGAATATTCCGTCTGTGGTGACGGTGCAAGTAGATACATAGCTTCAGACAAATTTGGCGTGGATGTTTTTGGTGAAAAAGTTTATCCCGATCCATCCTTATTCAAACTTCTTACAACAGAAACAGGAATTATCTGTAATGAAAATAATGTCAAATGGCATATTGGCAAGGCTTTCTGTTCTGACACGATTTTTGCTCAATTTGCTCATATCGACAGCATTATGAACATGGGATGCAATCTCATAGACATGGAAACAGCTGCAGCATTCAGAGCGGCAAGCATGATGAAGATACCAATAGTGGCCATATTTAGCGTATCTGATAATGCTATTGCAAAGAAATCGCTGATGAGTGAAGAAATTCAAGATGATCGGGATTATCGCAGATTTGTCAGGAAGGAACTTATACCAAAGATTATACTTAATCTCATCGAATCAGACGAAAGCATCTAACATCATTAAGGAAGAAGTTGGAGGATATTGAAATGGCAGATTGGAATGAACTGTTTTATGATGAAAAAAATCGCGAGCTGGCACCGGAGGCTGAGCTTTTCAGGTTTATTTCGCTGCTGGAAAAAACTTTCACTGAACGGCCACTAAACATTTGGGATCTTGGCTGCGGAGCCGGAAGACATACTGTTGCTATCGCGCGGTCTGGACATAGGACATACGCCTCCGATGTTGCGCCAAAAGCGATTGAATTAACCAGAGAATGGTTAAACAAAGCAGGCAATGAAGCAAATTTGCAATTAGCCGAAATGACTCACTTCCCGTGGCAAGATGATATCAAGTTCCACGGGGTTTTTAGCTGGGCTGTTTTGCAGCACAATACTCTTGACAATATTTTCCAAGCTATTAATCTGATCCACAGCAAGTTGCGCCCGGACGGAATGCTGCTGGCAACAGTAATATCTGACAAAGCTGATTCTTTTGGCACCGGACAAGAAATTGAACCAAAAACGTTTGTTTTAGACAAAGGCAAAGAGGCCGATGTTCCGCATCACTATTTTGACGAAAAAGGCATCAGAGAATTATTTTGCAAAGACAAATGGAATATTAAAGCACTTGTCGAGCAAGTTATCACAAACGCCGAACGGCCCGAAGGTTTTTGGGAATATTCACCTTTCCCCTCTACAGCTTGGGGCGTCCTAATGCAGAAAAAATAATGTTCAGCCTGTCGCTAATTGCGGCGGGCTTTTTTTGTGTCCAAAATATAAACAGCTCCGCTTTCGCGAAACCGTCAAATCATGTACTTTAAGCTATCTGTTTCGTAGTACGGCGAATAATTCTGCAACATTATCTGCCATTTTCCGTTTTCATAATCGACAACATTCAGGCAGGCGTTTTTTTGCTTGTAGGTTCTGCCATTCAGCTCGACACCATTAAAAGCACACAACGCGCAGGCTAGAGCCATTCCATGCGAGAAAATCGTTACCGTTTTACCGGAATGCTTTCGCGCAACTGCTTCCAGCGCTTCAATAAATCGCTGGTGCAGTCCGGCAAAATTTTCACCATCCGCAAATACTGCATCCGGTTTGCCGGACGCAAACTGAGCAAATTCTTCGGGACATTCCACCGCCATTTCTTCGATTATCCTGCCTTCCCATGTTCCGAGGTTAATCTCGCGCAACCGGTCATCGCAAACAATCAAAGCCGCCGCCGCGGTACTTTTGAGCGTTCTATCCATAATCATCGGCTACATCGGCATCCGCAATGCCATCCGCAAAAAAAATTAGCCTGGCAATTCGCCGGGCTAATACTTTAAAATCACATTTTTTGAAAGGAAAACACCATGACAGAAATACTCCACCGCCTGGCCAACATCAGCGCCACCCATCTGATCGCCGTCACCGGCTACATCGCCTACCTCATAGTTTCAATTTATCTCTGCACCACCGGCAACACATTCCAATATTACAGCGAATTCGCCGCACTCACCGCCGGAAGTGGTACCCTCGCCGCTCTTGGTGGCAGATACATTGATTCGGCGCTTAATTCACCGAAAGGTGAAATGCCGACAGAGAGGAACTGAACTCCAATACGAAATCATTATGATTTCGAAACTTATACGGTGCTATTATGCATCATTAACTGGCGCGCTTCAACATAACTACGCGAAGATTTCACTGAGGTGCTTGAACTGCTAGAGCTGCAAGTTCTGTGATTTGAGATTTTAGTAGTTTTTCCATTTTCCCCGGAACAGGAATAACTTTTTCTGCAAGAGTCACTAATAATGCTGTTTTAATGCAATCTACAATTTTACTAACACCAATACCGCTTGAAAGCGAATTATCGAATATAAGCCTTCGTGAATCCATAATTTCTTTTGTTTTTCTTATAACGTCGCTATAAAATTGTACGTTCGAATTATCCGTTAAATATGCACAGTCTACAATAACCCTAGCGCCTCTTAAGAAGCCGGTAACACCTACAGATTTTGTTAATACCGTGTTGCTATCCCATTGATCAGGCCATATCTTCTTTATGATCTCGAAATACTTTTCAAAAATATTGAGTATTCTTCCGTCTTCTTTTTTGGCAAATAATTCTGACAGAAAAATACTGCTTTTTAATAATTTTTCTATTTCTTTTGCCAGCGTTCCTTGAGATATTGATTCATTTCTGGAATTAATAGTTTTTTTGCCCAACATCATTATTCTGCCATGCCATGGCCCGTTTGGAGCAGAATTTAAGTTTGCTGCTATACTATGTGCGATTTTTCCTTCTGACCTTTGATCAATTTTCCCGAACAAGTTATAAACAAACGATAGAGGAACTTGTCTTTGCTTTCCATTAATAATCGAAAACATTATCGCTTGCTGGTTTAGTGTTGTATCAAGTGAAAAAACAACTGGCAATCTAAAATCATCAAGCTCAGTGGCAGTTAAATTTGCACCTTTGATACCTTGTATTCTATGCTGCCCGTCAATAACCGATGCATATTTAGATGTTTTTTTCAGATACATATCAATCGGCGTGTTAAGATCGTTTTGATCTAAATTGCTTGGATCATCGTGAAAAACTAGGATATAATTTGGTTTGTTTTTAAAGTCTGTTTCAATCACAGCTTTCAAATAATCATTAACATCAATTTTGCGAGCTCTGAGCGCCTCAATTTTTTCGTCGCTGTTGTCATCATCAGCAACCATTTCATTACAATCGTTCAACGCCATCTCGTCAATAGCAACTATTATGGAAGTCGGAAAAGTAGCATCAGGATTAGTGATTAGATAATTAGCAATTTCATTGGCTCTACTAGTAACGTCTCTTTGTATTCCGAATAAAGGGTCTTCACTCTGTCTCCTGATAATATGAATTTCAAGTAACTGCTTTGCACTTAATACTCCCAGATAGAAGCGACCAATCGGTTGGTCAAATGGGATAACATTAATTTTGTAATATTCTTTTCCGATTGTCGTCAAAAGCTCTGCTGTAGTCATACTCATAACTTTTCAACTCCTTGGTTTTGTTGAAAACATTGTGCCTGTTGAGCTAAATCTTGTGTCGATTTCGAAAAATCATTCGACAATGCTCCGGCTCCTTTATCACGCAAGGAAGTGAAAATGTTCAAAAAAGTCGATGCCAATATTGAAAAAAACAATAATGTAACCAACACATAAAATAACGCTAACTTATAAAACACAAGCAACATAACGCACATCAATATTAACACTAAGGTTATTATCAACATCGATTCTTTTAATATTGACAGCGAACGCGTATTTTCATTTCCATATTCCAAAAATAATATTTGGAAATTCTGAATCAGAATTGTAATTGTGATAAGTGTTAAGTTCAAATAAACGCTTGTATCAAAGACAATTGACTCCTTTATGAAAACAAGATCGATTAATACTGATAAATAACTAAAAAGAATCAACAGAATAATGATAAAAAGTTTTCTCCCAATTGGTTCTACAAAATGAAGTTCGTCTGGGTTTGGTCTGTACTCACCAGTTTGGCATTTCTTTACAAACATAAATTTCATCAGAAGTGCACAAGTAAAATTTACTAAAGAAAATGGTAAGTTTTTCAACCAAAGAAAAACTCCCTTTTGATAATATTTCACAATTTTTCCTTTCTGATCGATTTTTTTTTCTAACTGTGGTAGAATTATCAAAACTATGTGTTTTGAGGTGCCAGTGCGAATATTACTTGTTGAGCCAGCTTATAAAAATAAATATCCCCCCTTGGGTTTGATGAAAATATCGACTTATCACAAACATAAAGGTGATGAAGTCCTATTTTGCAAAGGAAATAACAAAAAGCTGCAAGTTGAGAAATGGGATCGAATATACATTTCTACGCTTTTCACTTTTCACTGGGGAATTACGGTGAAAACAATCCAGTATTATGCCGAAAGTGTTACAGACAAGGGCAAAATCTATGTGGGCGGAGTCATGGCGACTTTGAAAGCAGATGAGCTGGAGAATGTTTTCAAAAAAATCGTTGTGATACGCGGCTTGCTAGACAAGAACGGCTTGCTAGAATACAATGATGAAGCCTGTATCGATGCTTTAATTCCTGACTATTCAATAATTAATTCTACGCAGAATGCATATCTAAACTATGTATATCCTGAAAATGATTGCTATTACATACACGCCTCACGCGGTTGTATTCGTAAATGTCCCTTTTGTGCAGTTCATGTTATTGAACCAGAATTCAAGGTTACCACCTCCATTATAGACCAAATTAATCATGTCAAGGAACTCTATTCAGAAAAAAGAAACTTGATGATAATGGACAACAATATTCTGGCACTTGATAATTTCCCGGAATTGGTCAAAGAAATAATTCGAGCTGGTTTTGGTCGAGGAGCCGTCTTTAAAAATCAAAACAATAAAAAAGTTGTCCGCCGAGTGGATTTCAATCAAGGTGTAGATGCTCGACTACTTACAGAGCAAAACATGGAAATGATTAGTAAAATTGCAATAAGTCCCTTAAGAATCGCATTCGATGATATTGAGCTCAAAAACACATACGTTGAGAAAGTCCGGCTTGCAGCTCAGTATGGAATTAAAATTCTTTCAAACTACATCTTGTTTAACTTTAAAGATACTCCCGAAAATTTCTATGATAGATTACTTACTAATATCGAGCTGAATGAGGAATTCACGGCAAGTGGTCTTGCTACTGCAGTATGGTCTTTTCCAATGAAATACGTTCCAATATCCGGCGAATTTTCGATAAACCGAAAGTATGTTGGCGAACAATGGAATAAAAAATTGCTTAGAGGGTTACAATGCATTCTTATACCTACACGAGGAGTTGTAGGAAAGCACCGCGGCTATTTCGAGGCAGCATTTGGTCGTAATTCAAAAGAGTTTCGCGAAATCATGATGTTACCAGAAGAATATATTTTACAAAGAAGTAAATATATCAATAACGGATTGCGTCAAGAATTTGCTACACAAAAAAACGCACTGAATTGTGAACAATTTCGCGAATTTGAAGAAATTGTATCAAACAATGATTTCTGTATTAAGTCAAGCGATTCATCAGTTGATAGTTTACTAGACTGTTACCGCTAATGAAATTAATTTGAGAGTCTTGGAAGCAAGGCTCTCTTATTCTTTAGTATAGTCATTTTTTTGTCCATTGGGAAATAATTTCTCTGCTTTCTTGCTCGATCCCTTCTTTGGTGCGTAAATCAAGATTTGATTTACACTTCATCACTTTATACCTTTTTGTTAACATATCATACACATTTTTTGATTCAATTAACACATTTGACGCGTTATGTAGAATAATACGAGGGCTTTCGTTTACAGCTTTTACGGTTCTAAATAAATTCACAATAGTTGCGTAATCTTTTTGCGCAATACAATCAATTTTAAGTAATAAATCATCGTCAAGTTTTGGTAATAAGTTATCACTTAGAGAATCAAAATAAACGCTTTGATTAAAAGTGTACACTAGAATATACCCTCGACCGTCAACGTAGTCGAGTTTGAGACAATTGTTAACATATGCTTCAAGAATGAAAATGATATCAGCCATATACTGCGTCAAATGCAATAGATTATTATTAAGAATGTTGTTTTCCTTTTCTTTGTTTTTTCGCGTCGCAAACCAAAAAATAACCAATGCAGGTAAGAAACCCGAAATAATTCCTGACGCGGTTTCAATAAACGATTTTGGCCAACATTTCTCATGTAAACTAATATAAATTACAAATATTACGAATCCAACAATAGCAAATAAAACAATCGACGAAGCCTTATTTTTATTAATTAACATCCACTTGTCTTTTATCCAAATAACCATCTTACCTGCTTTCATAACAATAGTTAATTACGAAAAACCCTAATCATGGCTTCCTAAACACAAACAAATGCTCATGCATTATCATGTAAAATCCGTATTTCTTCGCCATCGGACTCCAACCGCGTGTAGTTGTGCAATTATGCTGAATTTTTATAATATCTTCTTTCAGTAAAAACCCGACTTTCAAGAACCGTTCCATAACGCTGAAAGCCAGCGGCACAAAATGCTGCTGACGTCGGGTGTCGCCCATAAGAATAGCGCAATAGTGATTTGGCTTTAGCACTCTAAACAATTCTGCTGCAACAATTTCAATCTGGTCACAGAATTTTACGAGATTGCTGATATTGGAGAGATCTTCAGCGATCTTTCCTTCGGAATACTTAACAATATTCAAATATGGCGGATGCGTAAGAATTAAATCCACTGAATCATCTGCTATCGTTGTTAACTCTCTCGCATCTCCTAAAATAACCGACTGCTGACAGTCGCTAGGATAATCAAATTTTAAATTATTAGCAGTTAAATCTACAGCTACTGGATTGATGTCAAACCCACGAGCATTGCGGTGCAGCAACTTAGATTCAATAAGTGTAGTTCCAGAACCGCACATTGGATCCAACACCAATTCTCCCGGCTCTGAATACATTTCAATAATATTTCTCGCTACCTGTGGCGCGAAATTTCCGCGATATTTACTGGTATGAGTAGCCCAATTACCACGCGCCGGAAACGACCAGACTGATGTCGTTTCCGGCGCATAATTTTCCGGATGCAATTTCATATTAAAATTCCTTCAATATAATTTCTTCCAACAAACCTGCAGATACCATATCCAAATTTAGCACAAAATCAGTTTTGATAAACGTCTCACGCAACGGCAAATGAGCAGTTTCCCAACCTTTTCCGTCAGTCACCCATACAAATTTCAAACCGGCTTTAGTCCAAAAATCATGCATGGCAATATACTCACCAGCCGTAGATTTCAATTTTGAACCGCCACCGCCATAGTAATTCGCTTCAATCAAATACAAATTTTCGCCGTTGTCAACGACAAAATCGACTATACGCCTTGATTTATCAACCGGCACATCCATGCCCCATTCATTTTTAATCTTGGTAGCTGAAGCTTGTGAAAGATATCGCCAATTATTGCGCGTGCAAATATCAGCCACATAAAATTCAACTATTCTCTCCATAGTTTTACCGCTCCGGTTCTTGCGAGCATTAGTATCCATTCCTACTTCAACACCAAAAACATAGTCAACAACGCTTTTGATGCGTTTTGAAGCAAGTATCGCCAAAAACCCGGATTTTATGGCAAACTCAACGGTTTCGCTAATTTCTGTTTCCGTAACAGCCTTTTTCCTGAAAGAAAATTCCCGATATTCAAAACCGTTATATCCATAATTAGCCAAAAGTTTAACATCTTTTTCTCTGTAAGCGACTAATATCGGAACAAGTCGTGCAACTTGCGGATAACGCCGTAACAAATCGGTAAATTCACTCTCAATATTATCTTTTCCAATGAGATAATTTAGCAAATTCAGATCCATTTCAATTTTTGAAACAGATTCATTAATTTTTGCCCAATCTACAAAATAATCCCAACTTGATATCGAGTCTTTGAGCGTAGTCAGCAAATATTTGAAAACTGCCTGCTCGTCGACGCAGCCAATTTTTTCAGCAAATATCTTGGAATACTTCATTCTCTCTCCTACACTGCGTTATTAAAAACAGCCAAAACTTCATCGACAGAATTCCGATTACGCCCATCACAACTAATAAACCGTTGAACAGAAAACACATCGAGCAATGCGCCACGATAAATTTCACTGGTAAAACTGTTGTGATGGTTCGAGATAATTACTACAACACCGCGCTCAGATAATTCTCTGGCGTATTCGGCTAACCGCTTTTGATCTTCCAATCCAAAACCGCCGGTGCTGTACTCAGTGAAACTCGCTGTGTCGGATATCGGCACATACGGCGGATCGCAATACACCACGTCGCCTACCTCAGACTCAAGCATTACTGCGCGAAAATCCAAGCAGGTAAACCGCGCAGCTGCAAATTTACGAGAAAAATACTCCATTTCATTTTGCGGAAAATACGGCGCTTTATATTTACCGAATGGCACATTGAAACCGCCGGAATTATTATAGCGGCACAGACCATTGAAACCATGTCTATTCAAATACAAAAATATTGCAGATCTCTTGGCAACATCGGTCGTAGCGTTAAAAGTTTCTCTGAATTCGTAATATCTTTCTGACGTATTGTTTTCCGCCGTGAAAAAACTGTGGCAATAATCAATAAAATCATTCCCATTATCGCGCAACGCCAAATATAGGTTTATTAAATCTTTGTTGACATCATTCAGCCAGTATCGCTCATATCTATCGCAATTCAGCGACAAAGCACAACTACCGGCAAACGGCTCAATTAGCCTAGTTCCGTTAGCAGCCAATTTTTCTTTTATTCTATCAACCAACCGGGTTTTACCACCGGCCCACTTCAAAAACGGTCGCACAAAAATCACTCTCTCTTTCCTGTAAAAACAGGTGAATTATCTTCCATATCCTATTGTGCTTTATTATAACCTATTGCCACTTACTATTAAACAGATTTATCCGGGATACAGAGCGTAAAACAACCCGTGCAATGCCACTGATATGCGCTTTCAAGCCTGTAGTCATTGCAAAAAAGTCGATACAAATTACTTCATTATTTTTCCGAAAATAATATTCGCAGATTAGACGGCAAGAAATGCTCACAGCATCAGCTTCCGCGCCCGGTTCAGCAAATTTCGCATTGCCTGCGGCGTAATCCGCAGTATCTTGCGATCCGACTCTGACAGTTTAGCCAACACTATACTGTCTTTGGCTTCCGGTATTGAAAGCGCATTCATCATATTGCTTTGGTTTCAAAATCAAAGCGCGGCGGCAACTTCATCAAACTGCTCATATTTCTCACCATCCATGTATAAATTTCCGAATTTTCTATATATCATCCATAAAACATGTATAAATTTCGCGCTTTTCTATACATGTTACGAACTAAGAGTATTTTTCAGCACTCGAATTTTGTTTACTATTCGCCACGCAACACAAAAATTCCTGCAAAATAAAAAACAATCCGCAGTTCAGAGTTGCCAGCCGAATTTTTCTCACAGCATCAATTTCCGCGCCCGGTTCAACAGATTCCTTACCGCCTGCGGCGTAATCCGCATCTGCCGGGCAGTCTGCGTCAGCGTCTTCCCTTCCAAAATCAGCCGCGCTGCTTCGCGCGTCCGTGGTGGCAAGGTTGCCAGATCGATTTCACGCGGCTGGCGGTGCTGCAAACTCGACCGTTCAGCTTTTCCGTCAATATTGCTTCACTCTTAACGGCAGCGTTGGCGCGCCGTTTTTGTTTTGTCCGGATCAGTGTCATAAAAAGTAAGTTATTAGCAAGATACCCACCACGCACATGACTACAATTCCGCAGTTAAGCGAAAATCGGTGGTTCTTGTTCCATCAGTTGTTCCATATGATATAATGTTCATGAAATATCCAGCTCGCAGCCTCGAGGTTGCGGGACAATCCGAGGTTCTTGATTAAGGAGTAAATCTGATGAAATGTATCATTGCGTTTAGAAAACATCTTATTGCCGGACTAGCGCGCACAACACCACTGATAGTAACCGGTTGTGCCCTGTTAACGCTAAATACTTTTCTCAAATCCGGGCTAACAGACAATATGTACCTGTCCGGCATCATTTCCACACTGCATTGTCTATCTCAAAACAGCTTTACTATGACTTCTTCGATTCTGTCGGCGGCAATTGCCTACAGTATCGCCGGGCGCAACGCCATAATCCCTGGATTGGTAACTGGTCTGATGGCTGATGCTTTCAGTCTGGACAAGAACGGAATTGATGTTAATTTCGTTGGCGGCATAATTACTGGCTTTATTTCCGGTTATATCGTCCGCAGCCTGGATACCAGAACATTCAAAACCAATTACTCATCACTAAAAAACATCCTTGCTGTGCCACTATTTTCGATTATCGTAACCGGCTTGATTGTAAACTTTTTCGTAGGTGATCCCACTTCGTACTTTGTTGGATTTGTAAAATATATATTCAACGACGCCCCGCAGTATGCTCGAATTATCCTCTCTGCGGTAATAGGTGTGATGATTGGCTTTGATTTAGGCGGACCGATTGGCAGATTTGCATACCTAACTGTAGTTGTATTGGTCGTCCAGTTTAGCACCTTCTCTGCTATGGGACCGCTGGCCGCAGCACTCACTATACCTGCAGCGAGTGCGGGAATAAGCATTTTGATTGCTCCCGCATATTATGAGGGAGTTACCAAAAAACAGGGTTTATACGCAATTTTAGCCGGAGCATTTGGTCTGCCAGAAGGAGCTATACCTTGTTTTTTGATTCGACCAAGCAGAGTAGCTGTCGCCAATCTCGCTGGTTGCACAATAGCTGCAGCAGTCGCCGCTATTCTGCAGGTGCAGTGCTATGTGCCTTTTGGCGGAGTAGTCGTTCTTTCTCTGGTCAATAGTCCGATAAATTACATTATTTCTATCACCGCCGGGGTGTTGATTTCACTGCTAATTCTCCATTCCTCAAGGCCTGACAATTCATCTATAAATTAAAGCGATTTCTCGAATTAAAAAAACTCCGTTAATGTACTTTGACACTCAAAAGCAATGTCAAAACTGCAAATAACGGAGTTTTATTTTGTCTGCTACGCAATGAAAAAACTTCTTCATCTCTAAAACTATTTTTTGTTCAACAACAGCGTTTCGATAGAATCCAACGTTGTCTTCACGAAATTTTTGCTTATTACCCCGCCGTGGCTTGCGATAATACAGCTTGTATCCAGCTCCAGATAATGTTTTAACGTCTGCGCATAATCGCCCAAATCATCTGTGCTCTCGTAATGCAGCGGATCCTCGACATTATCCCCGACAAACAATATCCGTCCAACGCGGTCGTAACAAGATGATGAATCGGCAGTATGCCCCGGACTGTGGAAAAATTCAACGCCGTCTTTTTCAAACACCAGTCGGTCGGAAAAAGTAAGCTCAGGCAGCCTTATCAAAATTTCTTCCCTGGCGAAATCCGCCTCATTTTCCAGCAACTGCTCTTGTCCGTGTTTTTCAATCGCGGTTCGCGTCAATTCGCTGGAAACAATATTACTGGTTTTAAATGCGGCGTTACCCCAGATATGATCCCAATCGTAATGCGAATTGAACGCCACATATTTCTTCGCGCCGTATTCCGCTTCAAGGTGCTGTTTCATTTTTTCGATATAACTCTCGCCCAAATAAGTGTCGCAGAAATAGTAACAGTCCGGGCAAACGATGACATATACACTCGTGCGGCAGCCATATTTTTCCAGCAATTCATCAAACGTGAACAAAACCCCGCGCGAAGCAATTTTCTCAGTTTTCATTAACTCAACTCCAACGCCGTGCCATTTATTCTTTCTATTCGCAATTTTTCCAGCAATCCCAGACCCGATAACACTCTTAATCGGTCAATCAATAAACTTAATCAACCGTTTTGCTTCAACCTGCTCGTCAATCCACCTGTAGACATTGTTGATTTCATGCAAATAATCATTATCGATTTCGAAATGATTTGCCTGATTTATAATACAAGACTCCCTGAGTTGTGCGTGCAGCGAAATGAAGTTTTCCAGGCTAATATATTCATCCAATTCTTTGTGCTCAATCGCACTCATGTTCTCAATAATCCCGGAAATAAAATGCTTATCGAGATAGTTTTTCGAAAACCCTATGTATAAAGAAATGATCTGCTTCTGATACTCAGGTTCGAAGTCACTCATATGCCCCGTGGGAATATAGCATCCTTCAATAATGATGTTTTGGTTATTTTCGATATTAGTCGTTATTATGCCCCGGATAATTGGCCACAGTTTCTCTGTGATTTCAGTTTCTGGGTCCGCTGCTGAAAAATCACAATACTTGCTACCACGAATCAGCCCCATTTTTATATGATCAATCGACAAATACGGTATTTTATATTTCTCAAGTAATGTCTGAGCCATCAATGTTTTTCCGGAACAACTGACTCCGCCAATCAAAATTACCACATTTACCAGCTCCTCTGCATAGTTATATTCTTCGGATCATATTGCGGAATGTGATTTTCCGCATAAACTTTTTTAATTCTACTCAGCGATCATCGCTCTCCAACTAATCAATACTTTCTGTTACCCGCTCCAGTGCCGGAGTCAAAATCAATGCACCGACAATGCCGCTCGTAAATTGCAGCAGATTGCCAATCAACTGAGGAATCGCGCCGCCCGCTCCATAAAGCAGATATGACACACTCTGGTAGAGTACCGCCATAATCAAACTGCCGATAACAAGCGCAATCAACCTGCGTAACAGTGACTTGCTCCGGTAGGCGATCAGACCGACGACATAGCCTTCCAAGCCATGAATGCAAAAACTTGCCGGTGCCCAAATAATGTTATAGCCACTTAACAACGCTGATAGTGTAGCACCAAGTGCTCCAGCGGCAGCGCCGGCATTTTTGCCAAACGTCAACGCCAAAGTCATTATCACCGCATCGCCCATATGCGGCAATCCATGAAATATTGGGATTTTCAATACATATGTGGCGACAAATACCAGACCCGCAAACATCGCATATTTTGCAATAGTTGTTGTTTTCACCCTCATCTACTCCTAACAGTCTTTTAGTTTGGATTTATTTTTTTGGAACGCTCGATTTCGGTTGACGATAATTCACTCCGCGCACTCGCAACCGCTCGCCCGCCGCATCCAGCCGCTTGCTGAAATCCGCCCAATTCCGTCCGGTTCTCGGACTCCAAACTACTTCCGCAAGTGCACACAGCCGCGGGAAAATCATATATTCCAAATGCTCATCAGTCTGTACATATTCCGTCCACATGTTCGCCTGACCGCCGATAACATGCTTGCGTTGCAACGGCTTGATTTCCTTAGGAACCGGCTCAAGCTCATAAACTTTTTCTATTGGCAGGAATCCGCCCGGTATGGCTTTGGGTTCTTCAGGTTGGCTACTCTGGATATAGTCCAAATAGCAATTAGTAGTCGGTGTCATTACGACATCATGTCCCATATTTGCGGCAGCAATTCCACCGACATTGCCGCGCCAACTCATGACCGTTGCGTTCGGCGCCAATCCTCCTTCGAGAATTTCATCCCAGCCAATCAGGTTACGATTGTGTTGATTCAGGTACTGCTCAATCTGACGCACAAACCAGCTCTGCAGCTTATCCTCGTCCTTCAAGCCTTCGCGCTTGATCCTTTTCTGGCATTTTAGACACTCACGCCAACGATCCTTCGGGCACTCGTCGCCGCCGATATGGATGTACTTGGACGGAAAAATCGCCAATATTTCATCAAAAACATTGCGCAAAAACTCGAACACCTTATCGTTTCCGGCGCAATATACTTCATTAAACACTCCGCCGGTTGACTCAAGTTCATACGGTCCGCCGGTACAACCCAGTTCAGGATATACGTACAACGGCGCCGTGCTGTGCCCGGGCAATTCGATTTCCGGAACAACCGTGATAAACCGCTCCGCGGCATAACGGACAATCTCTTTGGCATCATCCTGTGTATAATAACCGCCGTATTTTCCGTTCTTGTAGTGCGGAGTAACACCGTCCGGCATTCCGAAACCGCTATGTGCGCGCCAAGCCGCCTGCTCAGTAAGTTTGGGATATTTTTTGATTTCTATCCGCCAGGCTTGATCTTCAGTTAAATGCCAATGAAAGACATTTAATTTTAGTGATGCCATCGTATCGATGATTTTTTTGAGTTCGGCTATTGAAAAAAAATGCCGGCAACAGTCGAGCATAAGGCCGCGCCACTTAAACCGCGGCTGGTCTTTGATGCAAAGTGCCGGAATTGATATTACGCTGTCTGTCATTTTTGCGGTCAGTAATTGTGTTAATGTCTGCGCGGCGTAAAAAAAACCTGCCGCTGAAGACGCCTGCACAAGCATCCGTCGTGATGAAATATCGATGGCATAGCCTTCGGGCGCAAAATTGGCCGCGCGCTCAAATATTACGGCTTTGTTTGCTTTGGCAGATGGTTTTTTTAATTCTGCGTTTATTCCGGCTTCTAGTAAATGTGCAACAAGCAACTGGGCGCCGGTTCGCGCAGCAGCGCAACTTACAATATTCGTGCCGGTTCTTAGTTCAAAACCCGCACAGTTCTTCCGGCGCACTGATTTTGGTTTAGGCAGCAAACCTGTTAAATAAGTTTTATTTGTATTTTCAGTTTTCATCAGTTCCATCCAACGATATTCGCAATTTTTTCTTTAAGATACCCGGCAATAATCGCGCCACCAAGAATGTTCGGATGCGTGCCGTCGCCGACATAATGTTCATCCAACAACAACGGTTCAGGAACATTAACAGCAAGATAATGAACGTCATTGTCGCCATTAACATTATAATACTTAACTAATTCGCTGATCCAATCCCGGCAAAGCGGTCCGGCCCAACCGGGAATCGGTTCGGTACAAATTATTTTGGCAAGCGGGTTATTCAAACGGATAACTTCAATCAATTCACTATAACCTTTTTTAAATTCAGCCGCGGCAGGTTTTCTGTTGACATCGGTAAAATCGTTAGTACCAGTAGCAACAAGCACAACATCCGGTTGACCGCAGGTGAAATTCCAACGCGGTTCTGTCTCACATTTGTACGTTTGCGCATAATAATCCTGCAAATGCGGCATGGATGGCGGCCACGGCTCGTCATAGTTATGCACGACACCGATTCCGGAAATTGAAACGCAACTCCAGTCAGCGTTTAACAACCGCGCCAGCTGTACCGAAAAAGCCATATAACTGTCTTCATCATCCCAATCCTGCCCGGCGTTGCGAAACCCGCAAACTATCGAGTTACCAACAAATTCTATGCAACGGTTTTTTGAAAAATCATGCTCCAGCACTTGTCCGCCATTTGCCAATATCAAGCCGCCGAACTGACTGATCCCCAGACCGCCTTCCGTACGACGGAACAAAAACAAATCGTGTTCACCGTCAGACAAACCGGCTTCCAGTTCAATAACCGGCGCTTTGGCCTGGAATTTTTCAAACGGCGCGCCGTCCACACTGAACTGCCACCAATTATCCGGAGCATCAATTAATTTTATACTCAGGCTATTACCGGTAAACCGCACCTTAATATAGGCCGATCCCCAACCAATGCGCGCGACGCCCGGGCGGCTAAAATCCCAGCGGCCAAAATAATTAATTCCCTTATTATGAACAGGTATTTCCTTCTCCATTATTTTTCTCCCTTTGGTCGTTTTTCCGCAATTACATTTAAAAACCTGACTAATACTTCCGCGGTCAAACCCCAAATAATCCGGTTATTGTAATTATAAAACAACACCGGGTATTTTTGACGAATTTTCCAGTCGTCGGAGTAACCACACAATAAATCGAACGGGAAGTTGTCACCAGGTTTTGTACCGTGCTTGATAATTGCACGCTGTGGCTGATGCTCTATCAGCCACGGAAGCGGCACAGTAAAACATTCTTGCACTTCGTCCGGATCAAGCCGGATGTCTTCCATCTCTGCATGCAACCGCCCCGCGAAAATATGCACTTCCATCCCTAACGGACTGTTGAATGCCCCAACTTTACCAAACACCTCAATACATTCGGCGGGCAGTCCTAATTCCTCGGACGTTTCGCGCACCACGGTATTTTGCATCGTTTCATCGCCATCTTCATAGTGTCCGCCGGGAAAACAAATATCGCCCGGCTGCCAATTCAAATCAAATGACCGCACCTGAAACAACACCTCGAGGCCATTAGTCGTTTCCATCAGCGGTACAAGCACCGCCGTGCGCCGCGTCGGTGTATGTTCCGGCAGATGTTGCCGCATTAGCGCGGCAATTTTAGTAAAAGTCAATTCATTCCTGCCCATAGTTTCGCTATCTCTCAATCAATTTTCATTTTGTTTTTCAAGCCGTCTGTAAGAATTGTTTTCCCGTCAGTTGTCGAAAAAACCGCCTCAACACCGGGAAACTGTTTGAGTAGTTTTTTGCCTTCATCCACTCCGAGAATAAACAACGCCGTGGAGAAAATATCCCCATCTAATGAATTATTACAAATTACAGTGACCGCTTTAACCGTCCGCGGCTGACTGCCGGTTTTGGGATCAAGAATATGTGAATAGCGAATGCCGTTCACCTCGATATAGCGCTGATAATCGCCACTCGTTTCCATCGTATCCCAGTTGTCCAACGCCAGTGAGCCGAGCATTTTATCCGGGTTGCGGGGATCCTGAATACCGATTCGCCACGGTTTACCGTCACTACGGTTACCGATAACGCGAACATCACCACCGGCATTTACCAACGCCGATTTAATACCGTTGGCTTTCAGCACTTCAACCAATCTGTCACAAGCATAACCCTTGGCAACACCGCCAAAATCCAGTTTCATACCACTTTTGGTTAAGAACACTGTTTGGTTCTGTTCGTCAATAACAATGTTGTGATAATCCACCAATGGCAATAGCGTTTTTATTTGTCCGGCTGCAGGTACAAAATCATCTTTGTGGCCAATGCCCCACAATTTAGTCAGCGGTCCGATGGTAATATCAAATGCGTTATCCAACTTTGCGCTCAGTTCAGCGCTACGGCGGACACAAACAAGAACATCTTTAGATACTTTTACTGGTTTGATTCCGGCGTTGGCATTTATTTGCGACGTTTCACTCGCCTTGTCAAAGCGGTCAAAGATCTTATGCAACCGTTGTACTTCGGCAAATGCCTGGTTTTCTGCGGCTTCGGCATTTGCGCCGTAGGCAGTTATCTCAATGATAGTATCCATTAAAAATTGCGTTTGTTTGATTGGCTCAGGTGGGGCAAACAGTTTGTCCCAACCCCAAAAACCAAATAAAACCACACCAATAATTGTCAATAGCCAAAAGAATTTTTTTAACATTGAAATACATTCTCACTTCATACTACTTCAAAGGCGACATGATTGATGCTAAAAGCAATTTCTTTTTCGTTATTTTCAAATTTCGGCATTTTTATTTGAAAACAGTTCCCATCCATATTATACTATGAAAAATTCTTATTCTGAGAGGTTTAACCAACAATGGAGATAAAAGACTTAATCGCACGCATCAATGAATTGGCAAACAAAAAGAAAACCGTCGGACTTGCCGACGAAGAGATCGCAGAACAAGCTGTTTTGCGCCGTGAATATCTCGACGGTATCAAAGCGCAGGTCAAGACGCAGCTAGATTGCGTCACCGTCGTAGAAAACGAACCGAAAGTACATTGATCGGAGAAAAACTATGCCTTTTGACGTTTATCTGCTGTTGCCACTACTAGTTGCCGGTTTTGTCGCAGCGTTTGTTGACGCGATGGCGGGTGGCGGCGGTTTGATTTCCCTACCAGCACTGTTGCTTGCCGGGATGCCGCCAGCTTTGGCGCTTGGTACCAACAAAATGGCAAGTTCAATCGGCACCGCTGCCAGCGCCGTAACTTTCATCCGTGCCGGAAAATTAAACCTGCGGCTGGTACTCAAGCAAATTCCCTTTACTTTTCTGGGCGCCGTACTCGGCGTATTTGCTGTCCAGCATATTTCCAATGCAATCCTCAAACCGCTGATAATCGTCCTGTTGATTGCCGTCACGATTTATACAGTTATGAAAAAAAACTGGGGCGATGAATCGTCCTATATCGGCTCATCGCACCGCGAACTGGCGCTGGCGTTTCTGTTTGCCGGCGGGCTAGGTTTCTATGACGGTTTTTTCGGTCCGGGCGCCGGATCGTTTTTGATTTTCTGCTTTTTGTATATGGGTTTCGATTTTGTCGAAGCCTCCGCCAACGCCAAAGCACTCAACCTCACCAGCAACCTTGCAGCGTTAATAACTTTTGCCTGTTTAAACCAGATTGACTACCGCTACGGTATCCCGATGGGGTTGATAATGATTATCGGCGCCCGGCTTGGCGCAAAACTGGCTATCAAAAAAGGCGCCGAGTATATTAAACCGCTGTTCGTTATTATGACATTGTTGCTGATAATTAAAGAGCTTTGGCAGTTTTTTTAATACTGTTGCCAATCTCTGTGCGCACTCTCTGCACACAATCAGCCCAATCACCAAAGGTCGGCTGGCGGAAAATCCGCATCGTTGGATACCAGAAGTTGTCTTCAACATTTACACCCCAGCGCCACTCGGATTCAAAGAACAACAATAACCAAACCGGCTTGCCGAGCGCGCCGGAAAGATGCGCTATAGCGGTATCCACGGTCAAAATCACATCGCAGCTTTCAACTAATGCCGCAGTATCCACAAAATCGCGTACCGCGTTCATTGGATTAATCGTATTCGCGCCAAAATCATAATCGGCCAGATTTTTATTGAGATTTACCCACAGCACTTCTTCAATTTCCAACAACGGCTGAATGTGTTCCAATGGGCAGTCGCGAATTTTGGTACGCGGCAAATCCGGATTACCACTCGAGCAAAAACCAATTTTCAAGCGTTTATCACTGCGAATGTCCGCAGTGATTTTTTTTATGTCCGCGCTACATTCCAATCCGGAAACATCGATATACTTATCCCGCGGATAGGCAACATAAGGCAAATTCATCCGTAGCGGCAAACTGAGCATTGCCACCGCATAATCATAGCGGCAGATTTCCTGTGCCTGCACTCCGGGAATATACTCCAGAACATTGTCAACATAAGGAATATTCTTAAATAGCGGTACTAACGGTTTTTGCACCACCAAATTTATCGTTCCGCCAAACATTTGCTTTATCAGCGGCACAAACCGCACAAACTGGAGAATATCGCCCATCCCCTGTTCGGAATATACCATAAGCGTTTTCCCGAACAACGGCTCACCATTCCATTGCGGCATAATTTTGGAAACGTGAATCATCCCGCTTAACTCCAGCCGGGATTCGTATAACTTGCAGCCCTCTTCAAAACTCCCCATCAACAACATTAACAAACTGCAGTTCCATAAAAGCTTTACTTCGTCCGGTGTGCCTTTAGCAACTTCAAGCGCTTTGTCAAATGCCAACCGTGCCGCATGCAATTGCAGTCGGCTCTGGTAGAATTTCGCCATGCCGTTCCAGTTAGCAGCCGATGCCCGATGCTCAATCGCGCTTCGAATCATCAGCTCAATTTCGTCATTCGGCAGCGGTCCCGGGCGTTCTTCGCCAAGATCTTCACATAACCACTCGCAATCCGGCTGAATTTTGCAAATTTTGCGCGCAGTTTCCGCAAATCCCGCCGCATCGCGGCCAGCTTTTTGAATTTTAGCGAGATTACTAAGCGCCGAAATATCTCCCGGCCGCAGGTCCGCCGCCATCTTGAACCATTTAGCAGCATTTTCATTGTCTTTGTTGCGGTGCGCGAGTGTCCCCTTGAGCATTATTTCGTCAAATCCTGCAATTCTGCCGACAATTTTCTTGAGCAAATTGTCGGCTTCTGCCAACAATTCCGCACTTGCCGTTTCCTGCATCAGAATCGCCCTGCACAATTGGTGTTGCTGCAACAAATCTACCGGACACCTGCGCCAAGCCGCTTCAGCATCAACAAACATTCCGGCATCAAAAAACAACGAGCCGGCCTCTCTCAGGTATTGTACGTTATCCGGAACCAGCTCTAGCAATTTTTTGTAGGCGCGTGTAGCCTCCATAACATCATTGACACGCAAACAACTTACTGCCAAATTCCGCACCGTTTCGCTGTCGCTCGCACCTTGAGCGATGGCGTTAGCAAAGCAGTTGCGCGCCGCCACCCAGTCATTGCGCTTTGCCGCGTTTACGCCCTCGGTTTTCAAAGCGTTTATTTTGGAAAACCCGGTAGTAACCACATATTTCATTTATTTACTGCCCCTTGCTGATTATTAATAAGGTTTTTGCGGATTTTTTCATAAAGAACTTTCTGCTCTGCCGTCAACCCGCCCGAATCATCGTTAATTTGAACGTCCATACCGTTATCCAAACCGTAGTGCACCACTCCGGTTTGAAACTTTCCGTTCAAATTTTGTTTGACGATATTATACAACACTGCTCCAGTATTTTTAAACACCGCTGCAAGTACCAACCGGGATTGCGCTTTCGTCAAGTCCGCAAGCGGATTTGCACCGCAAGTGATTATTTTGACCGGCTGCGTCAGATAACTGTTTATTAGCGCCAGTTGATCCGCATACATACCATTTACAAAGATAACATCAACTTTTTTGGCAGCATTGGACTTCTGATCTATAGCTGGTTTAGTTTTTGCCGGTTCGGGTTTTTGCAGCGCTGCCAGCTCTTCTTTGGTTATTGCTACTAACTCGCAAGTTCGGTTCGTCTCTTTTATCCCGCGCAGAAAAGCTTGTTCGTAACGTGACTGGTTGTTTTCAGCACTATAATCAACAAAACCGATCTTTCCGGTCTTGCTTGTCAATCCGGCTAAAACTCCCGCCGCCAATCCGGCTGATTGCTCGTCAAAGTCAACCTCTTGCAGGTTGCCAATCGCCGATTGATAAATACTATCCAAGCGCACAAACCGGGTATTGGGATAAACAGCAGCAATCTGCGGCAATCGCCCGCCCAGCTCATTATCAAACAAAAACACTAATTTGTAATCGTTAGCCGCAAGCAAGCGGAGCAAATATTCTTCATTTTCATTGTTTGCCGCAGTTTCAAACATTTTAGTCTCGATATTATTACCAAAATCGCGATACGCCGCATGCAATCCACCGTCGGCCGATTGGTTGCGGCCTTTGTCAGTCGATCCGCAAAAATTCAGTATCAAGCCAACTTTCGTCTTGTCAGCCTTGGCGGTATCAGAAACACCGCAACCGGATAACAATGCACAAATCAATAGTACAACTATTGCGCAGTTTTTTTTCATATTTATTTTTGCGCCATCAGTTTTTTGACAAACGGTGTTAACAGCAACATTATTATTGCCACTGCAACCAAAGCCAGTGCGCATTTCCAGTACAATCCGTAATACACATTCGACGTATATACCACATCTTGAACTTTGTCTTTAGGGATTTCGGCAAGGCTGGTCAGGAAGCCGGAAAAATAACCGCCAACCGAACTACACAAGAACCACGACCCCATCAACAACGCACTATAGCGTTTGGGCGCAAGAGCACTGACGGCCGACAGGCCCATCGGCAGAATATTCAGCTCTCCCAAAGTGAGGATGGCAATAGCCAATATTACCCACCAAGCCGAAGCTTTGACGCCGGTCTCAGCGATCCCGGACGCCACCCAGGCGAGCAGACTGGAACTAGTAATCGCAAAACACAAGGCAATAACAATTTTGCTCGGAATCGACGGATTTCGGTTTTTGTCGGCAAGCTTCGCCCACAACCAGGTAAATCCGCTCGCAAACACAACTACCGATAATGCATTTGGTACAAGTGCGAAAAAGGATGAGGCCATATCTGCACCAAACAGGCTCTTATTAAAATCACGATCGACAAACAACGTAAGCGAATTATTCATTTGTTTGAACAACGCCTGGAAACAAATCGCTGCAAGAATAATTATCAATATTGCAAATATTGAATCACGCTCTTTTTTATCTTTACAAGTCAATGCCAACACTGAAATACCGGCAACAATAATCATACTCAAATAAGTAATGACAACCTTGGTTTGGCCGGAGTGCTGGAACAAATAAACCATCGCCGCAAATACAGCGATAGTACCAATAATTGTCCATGTCAGGTTGGTTAGAATCAGTGGCCGTTTAAACAGGTTTTTGCGTTGAAATCCATCGGCGGCATTGTTGTAATATTTATAGCCAAATTGAAAAATAATCAACCCGGCAAACATTCCGATAGCCGACAGATAAAACCCCTGGGTCCAGCCATATTTTTCGGCTACATAAGTTACAATTAATCCGGCGAGCAACGCTCCCACATTAATACCCATATAAAACAACGTATAACCGCTGTCACGGTGCGTATCGCCGTCTTTATACAGCTTTCCGACCATTACCGATACTGTGGATTTTAGATAACCGGTGCCAATGGCAACCAGCGCCAAACCGGAGAATACGTACACTACGCCGCCGCCCATTGCCAGCAGCAAATTGCCTAATAAAATAAATATACCGCCGAGCGTAACCGAACGGCGGAGACCAAGCACACGGTCAGCAACAAAACCGCCTAATATCGGCGTCATAAACGTAAATGCGATATATGTTCCCGATGCCAGCGCTGCCTCTTTGTCGGTAATTTCCAGACCGGTAGTCAAATATAGAATTAAAATTGCCGAAATTCCATAATAGCTGAACCGCTCCCACATTTCGGTCAAAAACAGGAACACTAACCCTTTTGGATATTTCTTACTCATTCTCTCTCCCTTTAGTTAACCGTGTAACTAATTAATTTATTTCTGCAATTTTCTCCCAACCGACTATATCGGTGATTCCCATTCCCGGAGCATCGGGTAATGTTATCGTCCGGCTGGCAAACGTCGCGCCGCCAACCACCGGATTGCCGCTTGTCAACAATGGTGCATCCAGGTCCGTACGGGTAACACAACGTTTTCCGGCGGCAAAGGCTGCCGCCGCACCAGCACCAACCGCCGATTCCATCATACAACCAACCATTACTTCCATACCGAAGGTTTCAGCCATCGCTGCGATTTTCTGAGCGTTGTACAAACCGCCGGCTTTCATCAACTTTATGTTAATCAAATCAGCGGCCCGGGTATTTAACACCCGCATTGCATCCCACGGACTGAATATTGCTTCGTCCGCCATAATATCGGTCGCCACGTTATCCGTGACAAACTTCAACCCTTCAATGTCGTGTGCGACAACCGGCTGCTCCACCAACTCAATAGCAAATCCGCCATCTTCAAACGCGCGGATTGTTCGTACCGCCTCTTTCGGCTGCCACCCCTGGTTAGCGTCACAGCGAATTTTGATATCGTAACCGACAGCTTTGCGGATAGCTCGTACTCGCTCGATATCCACCCGGGAATCAGTCCCAACTTTCAGTTTAAGTTCAGTAAATCCATCCGCCACATACTCACTCGCATCCTGTGCCATCTCTTCCGGTGAATTCACACTAACGGTGATATCCGTATAAGTAAAATTGGAAGCTCCGCCAAACAGTTTGTATAACGGCAACTTAAATTGCTGGCCAAACAAATCATAACACGCCATATCCAATGCCGCTTTGGCTGAAGAATTGCGCAACGCTGATTTGTTGATAATCGCCATGATGTTTTCCAATTCATCAATGCGCTCACCAATAAGTTTTGGCCCGATAAAGGTTTGAATGGCTTCGATTATCGAACCGCGGGTATCGCCGGTAATTACCGCGGTTGGCGCTGCCGTACCGTAACCGATTGCGCCGTTATCAGCAATAACTTTGATAATTATGTCTTCCATACTGGTCGCGATCCGTAACGCCGTTTTGAAAGGTTTTTTCAAGGGAATGCTAACCGCCCCGATTTGAATGGACTTAATTTTCATTGCCGCTCTCCTCCAATTTAGCTTTTCAACATATCTATATATTAAAAAAATTAAATCAACTTCGCCAGTAGCCCTTGCTTAACTTTAACTGCGTCGTGCGGACAAAATTCCTGACAACAAAAACAACGAATGCATCTGTGTTTATCAATAACTGCCGCCTGATTGACAATAGTTATCGCGGCTGCCGGGCAAATTTTGCCGCATTCACCGCAGCCCACACATTCCAAATATTTTATTGCCGGACGGGCAGTCAAAAACCGGCGCAAAATATTGATTAACCAGGGCGGATAAGCTTCACTGGTGCTCGTGTAAGATTTCGCCGGTTCGAATTCGCAACGAAAAGCGTGGGCACTGCCCACAACGGTAATATCGGTTACCGGACATACTTCGCCACGGGCTAACGCACGTTCATAAAGTGAATTCATTATATTTGAAAAGCCCATTTTTTCAGTCATAATCGCATCTACGGCATAGGGATTTTTACCGCCTAAAATCATTCCGGCAAACTTAGGGGTGCCGTTACGCGGCCCGTTTCCTTCCATGCCAATGACACCGTCAACTATCGAAAACACCGGCCGCTTGCAACTACAAATATCTATCAGTAACTCGGCAAACTGTTCCTGCTGTTGCATATTGAAATGCCATTTTGCCTTATTCGTTCCCGGTATAATCCCAAACATATTCTTCGCAGCGCCAGTCGTCCCCATAAAAGTATGGGTTTTCATTTTGGCGAGCGAGATTATTTTTTCAAAAGCCACTACTGCCTTGGCAACAAAAAGTTTTTTCACTGCCCGTCCATGCGGTAATTTTATTTCTACTCCGTCCGAAAAATCCAACAATTCAACCTGCAGCTCCCTGCATACCTCAAGTATTCCGCAACGCTCGGCAGCTTTGCGGGTTGATGCTAACCCTGGCGAATCACCAACATAAGGTTCGGCGCCGCATTCGCGCACCAGCTTGATCATCGCCCGCACAATCTCCGGGTGGGTAGTAACTGCATGTTCTTTACTTACTGCATCCACCATGTTTACTTTTAACAGCACCTTGTCGTTGGCATCGATAAACTTATTCAGACCGCCATGTTCCACGAAGATTTCCCGCAGCGCCCGTTCGACAGTGCCGCTTTGATAATCGCCGGCAATTGCCGCAACAACTTTTTCCATATAACATCCTTGTTTTGCCAAACTAATTTGATTATTAATAGCTGTATCGTTATAATTTATTTTAGATAGATTATAAGCCATCCATAATAATTGTTCTACAAAAATTCGGAGGTGCATCTTGGTAAAACGCAACCCTGTACCGCAGGCAAAATGCGATTATTGTAAAAGTGTCTCGCTGGAGGTCGACCGCAAAAATACTGCCAGCAAAAAATGGGATGACGTCAAGTCGGTTTTCGGCAATGAAAATATTTTACCAATGTGGATAGCGGATATGGATTTTACCGCTCCGCAACCAGTACAAGCTGCGATTCGTCAACGTGCCGAGCATGGCGTTTTCGGCTATGCTCACAAAGACGAAAATTTTTTCAATTGCATCGTCAACTGGCAAAATAAGCGCCATGGTTGGGAAACCAGCCCTGATTGGATAACTACCACTCCGGGTGTTGTTCCGGCTGAAGCGATAGCCGTGCTGGCGTTCACACAACCGGGCGATGAAATCATCATTCAGCCGCCGATCTATCCGCCGTTTTTCTCAGTTGTACAAAAAAACAATCGCACGGTTGTTGAAAACCCGCTGGTATTAAATGACGGACAATATCAAATCGACTTTGAAGATTTGGAGCAAAAAATCACAGCAAAAACCAAAATGGTGATTTTTTGTTCGCCGCACAATCCGGTCGGACGATGCTGGAAACGCGAAGAATTGGAAAAGTTTGCCGAAATAATTGTCCGGCACAATTTAATTGTAATAAGCGATGAAATATTTGCCGACCTGATTTTTCACGGACAGAAGCATATTCCGCTTTGCAGCCTCAACCCGGCAATTGCAAACCGGACGATTCTCTGCAGCGCGCCGAGTAAAACTTTCAATATTGCCGGATTATCGACAGCATACACAATAATTCCTAATCCCGAATTGCGTGAGCAATTCCGTTACCAGTTGGCGGGATTGGGATTAAATGAGATTAATAATTTTGGCATTGCCGCGCTAACCGCAGCCTATACCGAGGGTGAACAGTGGCTCAGCACTTTGCTCTGCTATCTGCAAGGCAATCTCGTTGAATTGGAACATTTTCTCAGTGCCCGTATTCCGCAAATCAAACTTATCCGTCCACAAGCAGCTTTCCTTGCCTGGCTGGATTGCCGCGCAATCAGCGAAGACCCGGCAGTGTTACAAGATTTTTTTGTGAACAAGGCACAAATCGGCATCAATAACGGTATGGCGTTCGGAACACAAGGTCATGGCTTCATGCGCATAAATTTCGCCTGTTCGCGCGCGCTTTTACTCGAAGCGCTGGAACGGATTGAAGCTGCGTTGAAATGAGCCTAACACAATTACTGACGCTCTCGACACTTGCGGTTTTGCACTTGATTAAGAAAAAGGCACGACGATGAATATCGCAAGATTAATGTTAAGAAGCGAGGAATACCACATGAGCAACTATACTTACCGCGATTACCGTCCCGGAGACGAAATCGCACTAAATAAAATATACAAAGACACTTTTTTGGAATTCATGGATCCGGCTATTGAACCAGAGGGTGTTGAAAACTTTCTTAAAGCAATCCAACCGGAAGTAATTATCCAGCGACTAATTGAAGGAAAACGTTCAATTATTGTTGCCGAATGTAAAACGGGCATAGTCGGCGCAGTCGAAACCAAAGACGGCAACCATATTTCCATGTTATTCATTGATAAAAGCCACCACCGTCAAGGAATTGCCAAAGAACTTATGCTTCAAGCGATAAACCGGTTCCGCGAAATTAATCCCAACTTGCAAACAATTATTCTCAACTCCTCGAAATACGCAATTCCCTTTTACGAAAAACTGGGCTTTGTCTGTACCGGCCCCGAACGAAAGCGCAACAGTGTACTTTCAACACCAATGGAAATGAATGTTTCTAATCAAATGACCTAACAACAACAATTTCATTGTGATAAACGAATGTTTTCTATGCATCAGCTAGAGAAAGGAACATAACAATGTTAACAGTCGTAAAGCTGTTGAAAATTCTGTTGTTTGGAATTGCCGGATTTGCCGTGCTTATTTTTTCAGAGCTTTTTACGGCGTTGGAAAAATATTTTACCAGCGCCGAAGCAGTTTCACTATTAAGTGACATTCGCTATCTGGTTGTAACGTTATTAATATTGCTTTTGCTGTATGCTTTTTCTTGGCGGAGAAAAAAAGAAGTAGCTGTTTACGGTTTGGCACCGACACCGAAACGACTAAAACAATGGTTGCTTGGAATTGCAATTGGCGCACCGACGCTTTTTATTGCGGCTGCTATCCGTATCTATAATACCGGACTGACCATGCAATGGAACTGGACGTGTGGAATAACGCTGCTGCTTCTTTATATCTGCGGAGCATTTTTTCAAACATTTAGTGAAGAAATGTGGTTTCGCACCTACATTCCCTACAAATTACGCCAGTTGTTCTCGGCACGAATAGCAGCACTGGTCGTCGGGTTGATTTTCGGCTTGTTGCATTTGGTTCATCCCGATTTTACTTTTGTAGGCGTAATCAACGGAATTTTGATCGGTGGTTTGCTGACATATATGTATTTTGATACCGGCTCAATCTGGATTTGTGCCGGTTGGCATTTTGGCTGGAATTTCTTTTTGGGTTTAATAAATTCTAAAGTTTTCGTGACCTTGTCTTTTGCCGGTATTCCTCGCCGGATAAGCGATATTGAATGCGGTTGGCCATTAACACTGCTACTCTTAATCACCTGCTTTATGTGGTCGACAATAAGAAAATCTCGATTTATAAAATAAGGAAATTTTTATCAATAAACTCAACGAGTATATTGATTTGTTGACACAGAGCGTGAATCGTCAATACTCAGTAGTACAAAAATTATAGGGACAATGATCTAAACTCAATTGGCTTCAGACAATTCAGTTAACTCAAATTTTCTGAAGCTCATAGCGAAAACGAATACCCTAAGCCGCATGTGGCTCCCTGGAAAAGCACATTTGAGCCACTATTAATACCGAGCGCATGCACATCGTTAGGAGCTGCATAAGTTTTCTGTATCTGTCCAGGCGCCAAAGCAATACCGTCAAGCCAGAGCACTTCGTAGCCTGCTTTCAACTCCACACCATAGCCAACTTGATATTTTATCGTAAGCCCGACTTCACAAACGAATGCGAACTGGTTGGTAGTGGCTTCAGATGGATATACAGTCTTCTTGATACTGACTCCGGTTGATTGTGTAGCATAGTTGTCGAATATTCCGGTTTTTAAGACTCCGTCCAAAGAAAAGTTACCTAATTTGAGAATTTTTCCATCCACACCGATTTGCAACCCATAAAGGTTGTTCGTAGTGTTCGTATTCCAAAAAGGCGGATAATTGTCTGGCGGATTCTCACCCAGTGGAATTTGGCTAACATTGGGATCAAGCACGTCCAAATTATTTTTCCATACAGGATCGTGTTGATCAGCGGGTGTCATTGTCCCTTGAAGGTTGTCATTCAACTGCAGCCAGCGAAATCCGGCAAATAGCGTGAGTCGGTCGGAGATATTCATTCGTCCATTGATTTCCGCATTATAAAGATTTGTGGTATTTCCCCAAGTCAATCCCTGGTATGGAAAATCCTGAGTTTGCCAAAAGCCACCGGGCGACTTCATCACCAACCAGTTGCCGTTCGGACCGACCGTAACGCTGGCGCTCTGGTTAGCGATATTAAAATATTCGCACTCCACACCGAATCTTGGATCTAACTGGTATGTCAGGCAGATTTTCGGTCCGGCAGAAAACCCAAATTGAAATTGATTGCTGTTGAAGGCTTCGGTGCCAGATTTATATGCCGATTGAGTGAATGTGTAGTTGCCCGGAACCAGCGAGACCAGGGTTTGATTTACGCCGCCTATGCGATTCAAGGCAATAACTTCAGCCGAGACAGTCCAGCGCCCTGCAGATAATGCCATATCGCTCGAATTCTCTTGGTCTGCAGCCGAAACAGCCGACGGCAGAAACAAAGCGGCAAACAGGATAACGAGGAGCCAGACTTTGTCAAACCTTCGTCTGTTGCGAACCGGTTTCATATCTTCGGTTTTTGCAAATTTCATCCAAGTCCCTCTACAAGTTTTTTCTCTTATTTTTTTATTGCACTTATATGTTTATTTTCGACGCAACCAGTTAAAACCCTTCTTTGTTTTGTAAACAAAAAGTTCCTCCGAAAATTATCCGGAGGAACTTTTTGCTATTTAAGTATGAAATTCGTCTGTAAACATTCTTGCGAGCTGCCGCCAAGAAAAACTGTAAATTCACCGGCTTCGACAATTTTTTGCATATCAGCACCGTAGAATTCTAACATCGTTGCACTGATTTCAAATACAATCGTCTTCCACTCACTGGCTGTCAATTCAATTTTTTGGAATCCTTTTAATTCCATAACCGGACGTGTTATCGAAGCTACCAAATCGTGGATATACAACTGCACAACTTCTTTTCCGGTTCGACTACTGTTATTGGTCACATCAACGCTGACAGTAATTATATCGTCAATCGCCATTTCCGGGCTGCTCAAACGCAAATTAGAATAATCAAACCGCGAATAGCTCAGTCCAAAACCAAACGGATACAGTGGCGTATTGGGCGAATCGAGATATTTCGAGCAATACTTGTTATCGGCATCGAACGGGCGGCCAGTGTTCTTGCAGTTATAGAAAATCGGCACTTGTCCGATGCTGCGCGGCATCGTCATCGGCAATTTACCGCACGGATTAAAATCGCCAAACAATACATCGGCGACCGCATTGCCGGCGCGTGAACCAAGATGCCAGGCCTGAATGATTGCCGGAATATTTTCCACCTCCCAGGCGATTGTAAACGGCCGTCCGCTTTGCACAACTAAAACCACCGGCTTTCCGGTAGCGTGAACAGCGCGAATCAATTCGCCTTGACCGCCGGAAAAGTTTAAATCCGTCAGGCAAGCCGCCTCGCCCGAACTATCGGCAAATTCACCGAGAACAACAATTGCAATATCGGACTGCTCGACTGCCTGTACCGCAGTTGCCAGCTCACTTAAATCTTTGTGTTCTGCAGAACACCCGGCTGCATAAGTCACCACAGTATTATTGCCAACTGCTGCCCGCACGCCTGCGAGCACAGTTACTGCTTTGTTCGAATCAGTCTGCGCACGCCAGGCGCCGCAAGCATCCTGCTTGCTGTCGGCAAACGGTCCGACGACCGCAATTGACGTAATATCCTTGGCTAGCGGTAATAATGCGTTTTGATTTTTTAACAATACGATGCACTCGCGCGCTAATTGTCGGGAGAATTCAAAGTGCTCCGGTGCTTCGACCACTCGCCGCTCCAGCTCTAAATCAGTATTTTTGTGCGGCAGTTCAAAGAGATTTAGTGCAAACTTGCTGCGCAGCACCCGCCGCACCGAATCATCAATTACTGCTTCCTCAACCGCTCCTTCAGCTACCAGTTCCGCCAGATATTTACTGTAACTGCCACTGCACATATCAATATCCACACCGGCGTTAATCGCCAGTGTTGCAGCTTCTTTATCGTTTGCAGCCACACCATGCGCTACCAGCTCATGCACCGCCGTCCAGTCTGATACCAGACAACCGTTGAAACCAAATTCGTCGATAAGCACATCTTTGATAAGCGTCTTATTTGCCGTCATCGGCACCCCGTCAATCTCGTTAAAGGCCGGCATAATCGAACCGACTCCGGCAGTAACTGCCGCTTGGAAGGGCGGTAAATACACTTCGCGCAACGTCCGTTCAGTTAAATCACAAGTGAAATAGTCGCGCCCGGCCTGCGCAGCGCCATAACCTACATAATGCTTGGCACAAGCCAGCACCCGGTCTTTTGCTGCGGGATTGTCGCCTTGCAACCCACGCACCCGCGCCGTTGCAATCCGCGAGCCCAAATAAGTATCTTCCCCCGCGCCCTCAATGACCCTGCCCCAACGCGGATCGCGGGCGATATCCAGCATTGGCGTGAACGCCCAGTTGACGCCGGCGGCACTCGCTTCACGCGCCGCGATTTGCTCGGATTTCTCAATCAACTCCATATTCCAGGACGCGGCTTGCGCCAGCGGAATAGGAAAGCCGGTTTTATAACCATGAATAACATCGTAACCAAACATTAACGGAATTCCCAACCGGCTCTCGTTTACGGCGATATCCTGAATTTTTTTGGTATCAGCAACACCGGTATAGTTTAGCACCGACCCGACCGCGCCATCCCGTGCCAATCGATTGAGATCTACCGGCTCGCCTTCCGGTCCGGTCAATTCAGCCCCGTTAGTATATTGCGCCAATTGGCCGATTTTTTCAGCCAGTGTCATTTGGGCAAGCAATGTGTCAATTTTTCGTTCAATTTCTGTTGATAACTTCATACTGCTCCTGTCCATCTTATATTTTCGACAAAAAAACGGAGCTGCAATTTATCTGCGACTGCAGCTCCGCTCAAGGTAATATTATTGTTTTTTGGTCATTTTCCAAGCGTCAACTTGTTTTTGCATTTCAGCTAAAAGTTTATCTACGCCAACCGCTTTGCATTTAGCATTATATTCTTTTAAGGTTGAGTCGATGTCTACCGCGCCATATTTCATGCCTTGGACATACTGTTCTTTTAAGTTATTTATCGCTGCAATTTCATCCATAACCTGGGAAGGATCAAATACAAAACCAAACAACGGTGAAATTACGGCAGAATCAATAAAGGTTTTCAATATTTCCGGTGAATTTATCGGTTCATCATCCAATAAATAGTTTATTGACTGATTGCCCAATGTAAACAGCTGCGTCTGCATATCATAATTATCTTTCCCGGCTTGAGTAATATGAATTTGCTTGTCATTAACTTTGGTATAATATTCGCCTTCAATACCAAAACAGATTAGATTGTGCAGATACGGATCCGAATTGAACAGATTGAGAAATTTCATGGCACGCGCCGGATTTTTGGAATTAGCCGCAATTGCCATTTGCGAACCGGAAATAACGTCTGTCGAAATTATCGGTTTCGCAAATGCCGGTTGGATAATAACCGGAAAGTTGGTGAGGCGCTCAATTTGAACTGATGAAAGCGGCTTTATCGAGTAAACTTCGCACACGACTTTGCCGGATCTGAATTCACTATCCGAAGCTTCTTTCAGGTATTCCTGATAGGTATAACCGCCTTCATACATTTTTCGGGCAGCTTTCATATAAGCAATGAATTCAGCATCTTCAAACTGATTAATTACTTTGCAGCTATCATCACCGAATCTAACCGCTCCGGGAAATTCTGATTTGGTGACAAAATCAAATTTATCACGTCCCTCAATCCAACCCGGATGGCGCAAGGATTTTAGTTCAGGGTGATCTGCCCGCACCTTATTAAACAGCGGGATCAAATCAGTTTCGCTTTTAACGGCAGCAAAATCAAAGCCATATTTATCCACCAATTTCTTGTTGAAAACATAACCTTGCTGATATGCATCCATTGCTGCAGGAATCGTATAATTAACACCCTTTATCTTGGTTCCTTCGAAAAGCAACGGATTCATTAATTTTATCATATCCTGGCCATATTTCGGCAACAAATCAGTAAGCGGAAAGAAGTTGCCTTTCATGGCGTTTTGCCGGTAATCAAAGGCCCACGAGCAAGTAAACATAATGTCGGCATCACCGGCAGCGACAATAGTTTGCATTTTCTTTTCATAATCGCCAAAGTCAATCATTTCCAGTTTAACCGTGCAGTTGAGTTTTTCTTTGGTATACTCGTTAACCTTTGCCATTACTTTAGCAAAATCTTTGGGCGTCGGACCGATAGAATACCAAACCAGCTCCACTGCTTGTTTTTGATCGTCTTCCAATCCGGTTGTCGAACTTCCGCAACCGCTGATTGAAACTGCGAAGGCAATCAGCAGCAACAGCGCTAATAATTTTTTCATACTCTCTCCTACTATTTATATCCCTGCGTTACGCAAAGATAACCGCGTCAAACGCGGTTATCATCATTATAGATTATACCCTGTCAATGTACAATCAATCTTATTAATTTTTACGCAGCAAACCAATAGTTACCGTACTTAACGACAAATCGCTTGTCATTATATCCGGTCAAAGTTCGTCAATTGAATATCATTGTCCCGGATAAATCTTTTCATCTCGTAGGAGGTCAGCACCGCGAGCTCGTTTGCACGCCAAACATTATAACTGCTGGACTTGATAAGTTCCTGCTCGACATATGCCGGATGACACATAACTTCTAAAGACTGAATGCCGCACTCAACATGTCTGAGTATCTCGGCTTGCAGTTGCGCAATTGATACACCATTCTCATAAAATCCGATAGTGAAATCCGCAGGCGTTCTCAGACCAGCCGCAATAATAGCTGTTTTCGTATCCCGCCCGGCAACAATATTATGATGGCGCATCGGCACGTTCAGCTCTTTGGCCAATTTTATCGCAATATCCAAGTTGCCGCCATAGAAATGCGAATGATGATGGCTGTCAATATGCGTCATTCCCAACCCCAGTGAAAAAAACTTGGCAATTTGCGCCCGGTATTCTTTTTCAACATCTTCGGCTGTAGCGTGTTCTAACATGAGCGCGGTCTTGGGATAAAAGCAGCCGCTTTCATCCACTAAACTTGGCACATCACCTGCCGGAGAAACTGGTTTCCCGCAAGTGAGTGTCAAATGAATTCCGATACGACTGATACCGGCTCCAAGAACCAGCGCTGCAGCTTGTTCCGCATACGGCATTCCTACCATCAACGTCGTATCAGAAACAATTCCTTCTGTCAGCGCCCGTAAGATTCCGTGACTGACTCCGGCATTCATTCCGAAATCATCAGCATTTATAATTAATTTCAACATTCAATTTACCTCTCAAAAATACTAATTAGCTAATCTTCAAACTCAATTTCCAAGCCGCTAATATTTTTTATCCGCGCCATCGCTTCAACATGAATACCTTGCGCTCGCAATACCTGCCCGCCCGGCTGAAATGATTTTTCAATCGCTACCGCCACTCCTGCCAATTTTGCGCCGCTTTGCTCGACGATATTGCACAACCCCAACGATGCGCTACCCATCGCCAAAAAATCGTCCACTACCAAAACTGAGTCAGCTTCATTGAGATAATTTTTACTGACCGCAATGTCGTAATCTTTGTTATGCGTATATGAATGCACGCGGGCGCTATAGACCGCCGGTCCAAGTTTGGCCGTACGGCGTTTTTGCGCGAACACTACCGGAACATTCATCGCATACCCGGCCATCACGGCAATCGCTATCCCTGATGCCTCCACCGTTAATATCCGTGTTATCTTGGTTCCTTTGAAACGACGTTTAATTTCGTCACCAATATTTTTCATCAACACCGGATCAATTTGATGATTCAAAAATGAATCTACACGTACAATTTGTCCCGGCAATACTTTTCCGTCTTTTAGAATCCGCTCTTTAATATCTTTCATATCTACCTCCAGAATAAACAAAAAACAGCGGATTTGAATCCGCTGTTTTAAACACAGTTAGTCTGCTTGGAATGGCAACAAAGCGATATTACGTGCACGTTTGACCGCACGAGTAATCTCACGTTGATGTTTTGCGCAAGTACCGGTAATACGACGAGGCAGTATTTTGCCACGCTCTGTAATTACACGCTCCAAACGTCGGAAATCTTTATAATTGATAATAGTTTTGTCAACACAGAATTGACATATTTTTTTTCTCGGTCGTCTGTTTCTAAAATTTTTCATCGCTACCTCCCTTTCAACTAATTAGAATGGGATTTCTTCTTCAGGCAAAACTTCCTGACCAAAACCGGACTGCGCAGAACCTGCACTTCCGCTGGTCGGTTTTCCTTCGTAAGCAGTATCACGCGGGGACAAAAACTCAATATTTTGCGCGACCACTTCGGCCACTTTGCGTTTTTCGCCCTCTTTTGTTTCATACTCACGCAGTTGTAATCTGCCCTCAACCAAAATACGCTTACCTTTTGTAAGGTTGTTACCGCATACTTCGGCCAGCTTTTCCCATGTTACTATCGGCACAAATTCCGTGCGCTTGTTATCGCCAAAACCACTATTAACTGCGATAGAAAATGTTGCTACCGCTTTGCCGCCAGTGGTATAACGAACTTCAGGGTCACGGGTCATATTGCCGATCAAAATCACTTTGTTCATCCTATCCTCCGCCTTATGGCCTATTCGTCAAGGTTGATGACCATGTATTTTAATACATCATCAGTGATCTTCATAACACGCTCAAGCTCGAATACAGCTTTTGGTTCAGCCGAGAATGTTACGATAGTGTAGAAGCCCTCGCGGTGCTTCTTGATCTCATAAGCAAGGCGGCGTTTGCCCCAACGGTTGATTTCTTCGATAACCGCGCCGGAATCTTTCAACAACGTCTCGAACTTCAAAATGTTCGCTTCAATTGTTTCTTCTTCCAACTGCTTTAAGATGAAAACCACTTCGTACTTTTTCATCACTTTTCTTTACCTCCTATGGTCTTAGTCAGCACTAGAACTGTAGTCAACAGGCTTACAGCCAAGTCTACAAAACATTGCTGCTTCGGCCCCCGATTTACACGGGAGCAGGGGTTGTTATACAACGCTAGGGTATTATAGCAAAAACTATTTCCATAAGCAATTATTTTAAAAAATATTCCGCCGATTTCAGCTGGCTAGCGCATATGATCGGCATGTGTTGCTACCTCACCGCGGAAATTTTTAGTCAAGGTGCAAATTTTGCAGTATGGTTCATCCCGAAAATGTTCGATGACCCGTGAAAATCCACTAAGATTCTCGTCCGGCAAATCAATTTGTCCGGTATGGCCGATCAAAACTATTTTAGCTGAATCATGCACACGGGTTAACACTTTGCGCAAATCATTGAGCGTGTAATTTTGGCTTTCGTCACAAATCGCAATGCAATGTTCAATATTGGTACCGCGCATAAAAATATGCGTCTTGGGATACAGCCAGACATGTCCGTTTTTCGCATTAATCGCCGATTGCTTGGCCATATCGCCTTGTTCAAAATGCATACAACGCGAATCTTCGTTAATTTTTGGCAAAGCATCAAACAACGGCGCCAAATATGACAACTCTTTTTCTGTTTGATTGCCCGGACGATAACCCATTTTCCGTTCTTCAGTAGGATTAACGATAAAATAGCATTTATCAAAATCACCTTTTTGCGCAAGTATTTTTGCCACCCCAAGCGCTATTTGTGTTTTACCGCTACCGGCCGGTGCATTACAGATTACCATTTTGTAATGTTTGATTGCGTCTACAAAAATTTTTTGTTCTTCCGTTAATTCGAAGTTGTAAAACATTGTGACACCTCACCATTCAATTTTTTGGCCTATCCACACCATCCGAAAATCAGCGCTCTGACATAGCAGAATGCCTTTAAATAAATAATTCGACAATTATTCATTTATTCCTGCAAAACAATTCAAGCTACCCGGCGATATTTTTTGCGTACGCTTAACAATCAAAAACTATTTAACGAACTTATTTTTGGTTATTTAAATAATGTTTCACGTGAAACATTATTTAAATGTTATGCGAAATGTTTTAATTCTCAGGCGGTATTTCAAAAGTCATTAATGAACTGCTAAAACCGTTGGTCCGAATATATCCGTATAACAAGCCCGCACACAACCAGGTACCACCAAGAACCATAGCCGGAAGTTTAAGATTAAACCAGATAAACAAGCAAACAATAAATCCCAAAACCGGTAATACAGCATTGATCCATTTGCGATGATTGGACTTCAACCAATAATGCGTAAATGTCGCGGCATTAACCCCCATAAATGATAGTAATGCACCGAAATTCAGCATTTGAGCGCCAATCTCATAAGCACCGGCATTAAGAATGCTCGAAGATATTTCTAAAGCTCCGGCGCCAAGCAAAGCAATCGTACCGACAAAAATAATATTGTTTTTGGGAATCTGTTTGACCGGATCAATTTTGCCAAAAAACTTTTTCGGCAACGCATTGCCGTTGCCCATGCCATATAGCATCCGGCCGGCAGCCAATTGCGACCCCATGCCTGAGCCCATTGTTGCAACCAGCAAAGCAATGTTCAGCAACTGATACAAAAACACACCGCCGGATTTTTGGGCGCTTAAGGAAAATGCCGACTCAACTTGATTGGCCGGAAACTGTGCCGGTCCCCAGGACAACTGCGCACAATACACCTCAGCCGCAGAAAGCGCTCCCACTATCAGGCAAACCCACACCGTCGCACGCAGAATATCACGACGCGGATTCTTCGCTTCTTCGGACATCGTTGAAATGGCATCAAAACCAATATAGGTTAGCACCGCCACCGAAGTTCCGGTAAAAACATTTGAAAAACTAAAGCTGGATGCGTTATAGAACGGCACTAAAAAGAAGTTTTTCGGATATACCGGCATATCGACTATATAACGAATCGTGTTGAAAAAATAGACAATCACGACCAGGGTCAGCGCCGCGCAGAGCAACTGGTTCAGCCGCGCTGAAGTGCGTACTCCGCGTAAATTGAGCGTCGTAAATAACAACGCATATACGACAATCCAACAATAGAACTGGGCGCTTGCACCGACAAAAGGAATCGTGCCGAGGTTCATGGTGATTTTCGCACTAAACGCCACGCAGGTCAATGGATTAAGTATATAATCCATTACCATCGCCCAGCCGGTAACGTAACCCAGAAACGGATGAATTTCCTTGCCAACAAAAGTATAGGCCGAACCGGCACTTGGATATATCCGTGCCATCTTGCCGTAGCTAATCGCAGTAAACAACATTGCGACCATGGCAATCAGTATGGCAGTCACTACATGACCATGTGCGGTATTATTTACTACTCCGAAAATTCCCATCGGCGCAGTTGGTTGTACAATAACAACACCGATAATTAACAGGTTCCAAAACGACAACTCTCTGCGCAACCTGATGCCGCCGTTTTTACCATCTGAACTTTTCATTGCAACTACCTCAGTTAAAAAATCTGACGTTGTGTATATTCGACAATCGGCCGATTATTCCTTTTTTTTGAAGACTGTGGAAAATATTTCTCTGTTCGCTTGTATCCGGTTTGTAATAAGAGTAACATTATAGCGAATAAATTTTCTCATAAAGGCGGTGCTATGATGCTAAAGACTACCGAGCCAAAACAAGCGCTCCCGGTAAAAGTACTCTATTCTTCGAAAGGAATTTCTACGCCGCTTGCGTTTCAATGGATTGATGATGTTTGGTATGATATCGATCGGGTTCTTGAACGGAAGCCCGGTTGTAGCCTGAAGCACGGTGCATTGGGCATGTTGTATAAATGCCGGGTCAATCGGTCGATAATTTTTCTGTTGGAAGAACACGGTCGCTGGTTCCTCGACCGCGCTGACGAACATCAGGCGGCAATCGAAGCAAATGATAAAAAAATAGAGAAATTTCAACTTTAGGGTCTGTGAAAAAAAGTCTGTAAATAGCCAACTATGATAAAATTTAAATAATCGTAGGAGGTTTTTTATGGCTAAGCGCAGAACCCCAATGAGCGAAGGAAAAAAGAACATCATCGCATCT